>CAWAIH010000001.1:0-10843 GCA_963781915.1 uncultured Nitrospiraceae bacterium
GAATCTATGACAGAAATCCTACCGGAGAATGGTACTGGGTCACAGGCTGGAGTGATGACGAACAAATACCCACGTGCGCGGCCTATGCTCAGCTCGTCGAAGACTCTGGCGCGGGGCTGACTCATCTGGTCTATGGAGGGATTTACGGCTTACGGTTTAGGCCGATTGATATCGAGGAGGATTGGAATCTTGAGAGCCCGCATCAATGGGGAGAACCGTATCTTTCCCTGGCCAGTGATCGTGATCTGCGCTACGCCGATTGAGATATTGAGTAATTTCAGCCAGCCATTGGAAAGGTCCGGAGAAACGTTAAGGATCTATCGAGTCGCACATGAGAGCGACGAAGCAGTTCCTTGAAAGGAATCGTCGATGAACCCAGGATGAAGAATGCCTCACGCGTGATTGAACGCGGCGAGTGCTCCTCTCTCCATGAACCAGGCCGTAGTAGTGGCTGCGGCCTGAACCTAAAAGTGAGGCGGCCTTGCGCCGAAAAGCCTCAGCCGTTGATCCAAGCGAACACTGACTCTCCCTCTTCGACCATGCACCATCCGGTTTCTTTGTCTTCGTCAAACCTCACGTGAATGAATTTGCTCACTCTCGTCTTGGCCGTATGCTTTACGATTCGATCCCGCGTTGCTCATGCCCCACATGATCACCAGCACCAGCCCCACAGTGACGGGAGGACCGTAGATTGTTGCCAAAATTACATTATGGTCCATGTGTGTATCCTTCTTTTCTTTTCCCAGATGATATCGGCGAATTTCGTCAGCCACCGCCTCGAATCTTGCCATTTTCAAGAAATGACTACATAAGTCCAGACGTGCTGGGCGCGCTGGTGGATGATATCAGAAGATTGCAATCCTCCCGCCAGCGCGCCGCTGAAATTGGCTCAAGAGTGACGTCTCTGCAACCATCCCCACGCTATGGCCAAGATTCCAAGCGAAATGATGTACTGCGAACCATTGAGCAACACTGCATCGATCATCGTCATGGTGTTTCTCCTTTCCTGAAACATTAATCATGCATTCAGCCTGTCAGTAATGCACAGGCCGTGCCGGTCTAACTCTTTTCAACCGCTCGGTCACAACTAATTGGAATGTTGGGCCTCCTTACGGTTCCCTGTAAAACCATGTGAAGAAATCAGCAGGTCGCGCACGATGGATCGCGTCGACTCGCGAGATCAGCGCGCGACCGATCGCGTCCTGCTCCTTCCGAGAGGGTTTAGCGAGATTATGCGGGACGGATGTTCTGGTTCTTCAACTAAGAAGGGGGTCGCTTCATCCCAAACTGCTTCATCCGGCTGCGCAACGTGCTGGGAGGGATTCCCAAGCGCACAGCCGCGCCATCGGGACCTGCAATGTGCCAATTTGTCAGGGTGAGGGTCTGCAGAATGTGCCGGCGTTCGAGTTCTTTGAGGTCAGCCGGTGGCTGGGTAGGAACCGATGAGGCCTGTGATCCCAAGACATGGTCGTCGATCCGCAACACAGGTTCACGAGAGAGGATCAGTGCGCGCTCGATCACATTTTCCAGTTCACGGACGTTGCCAGGCCAGGTGTAGCGAATCAACCGTTCTAGAGATTCCTGGTCAATATCCTTGCACGAACGGCCGAGCTTCACGCAGTACTGTTTCAGGAAATGTCGTGCCAATAGGGGGATATCCTCCGGGCGATTCCTGAGTGGAGGGACGCTAAGAGGAAAGACATTCAGACGATAAAAGAGATCAGCGCGAAATGTACCGTCTTTGACGGCGGCAGGCAAGTTGCGATTGGTAGCGGCTATCACGCGAACATCAACACGAACGGGCTGTGTCCCACCCAGGCGATCGATCAGGCCATCTTGCAAGACTCGTAGCAACTTGGCCTGTGTCTCCAAAGGCATTTCACCAATTTCATCCAGGAAGAGAGTTCCACCATGGGCCAGCTCAAATCGGCCTTCGCGGGCCCGGTCCGCCCCGGTGAACGCCCCTCGTTCATGGCCAAAGAGTTCGCTTTCGACCAACCCAGCCGGGAAGGCAGCGCAGTTCACCCGCACCATGGGTTTCGAGTGCCGCGGGCTCCAATCATGGATCGCTTGTGCAATCAGTTCCTTGCCCGTGCCCGTTTCACCCGTAATGAACACGGTTGTCGGAGTAGGCGCCACGTCGTGAGCAAGGTCTATCGCATGCCGAAAGGCAAGGCTCTTTCCTATCAATGAGTCGGTATCCTGCCTAAGCCTCAGTTCTTCGACGAGGTAGTCTTTTTCTTTGGCCAGTTGGTCCCGCAGACGATCGATCTGTTCGTACGCTTGGACATGATCGATCGCATAGGCGACCTGCATCGCTACTTGCGTCAAGAACTCGAGATCCCCTGGATCGGGAGCGCCCGACTCTATGCTGCCAATATTGAGAATGCCTAGACACTTGTCTCTCACGAGTAGAGGGAGATTGATGATGCGTCCGAGGCCTTCATCAACGTACCATTTGTCTTCAAGGAAGACTTGATCCCTCTTCAGGTCAGGACGGATGCGTACAGTTTTATGATCGTAAACCCACCCCATCCCGCTTCCGATACGAGGAATCACCGTATCACGTTGCAGCACCACCTGTGCCATCGTCGTGGCCATGACATAAAACCTGAACCCATCGGCCTCACGATCGTATAGGGTGACAGATGCCCGTGCCCAGGGAATCACTTTCGTGATCTCAGCGGTGATCGCTTCCCATAGGCTATGCGTATCCCGCTGAGAATTGAGCACCACCGCGACGGCCAAGAGGGCTCGATAGTTTGTTTCAATCTGTTCCATAGACCATCACACTCTTTAAATCGATACATTGAATCACAGAGCCTTCGCTCATGTCTCCGACATCCTATCAGAAAGCCGCCCCCTCCGTTCCACACATACGTTGTCGAGCTGGAGATGGTGCTGATTGAAATACCGATAGGCTGACTATTGTCTCGAATCTCGGAGCCTGCTATCTTTGCATCGATTCTGCTCTTGTTGGTATGTCACCCTTCCCTGGCGGAGAACAACCCTGCGGATATTGCCCGCATTCTCTTTGCGTCCCCTTCCTTGAAACACGATCAGACAGGGGCATCTACATCGTCTCTGCCGGGCGCTTGTCACGAAATATCCCTCTCTGTTATCAGTGAAGGCTTCTATCAGATGATTTCAGGTTGCAGGGCTACATTTTCCAGAGATAGAGAAAGAGGAAGTAGGACAGTTGACACATAAGGCACAACTGCTGCTTGATAGACCCTGGTGGTCAGGAACCGTGCTTCCCCTGGCATTGCTCTTGTCTTTTGCGATCGCAGTTGGGGTGGGACTCTATACATTGACTTCTTTGAGAGCTGTGCTGGTCCAGGAGAGGGGGACAGATCTCGGCAGGACCGCGGCCAGGGTCGCAAACACACTGGATCGCGTGTTGTTTGAGCGGTTCATCGATATCCAGGTGTTTGCAAATGACAGAATTCTCTTCGAGGGCAAACAGGAGGAGAAGACACAGAGGTTACTGCAGTATAAGAAGCTGTACTGGTACTACTCCTGGGTCGGGGTGTCCGATGCAGCCGGTCGAATCGTTGTGGCGACTCAGTTGTTTACCGGGCCGGAGACAGGTGGAATGATAGAGACAGAGCGTGCGGCAGATGGTCGCGTGGGTTTCAAGCAGCCGGATTGGTTTACGATGGTGAGACAAACAGGGCGGGTCTATCTGGAGGGAGCCCGGGTTTCACCAGAGTCAGAGGGCATGATGGCTGTGGGCTTCTCGGCTCCCATCTATGGGCCACAAGGAGACTTTCGCGGAGTGGTGACGACCCGGGTTCCGATTGAAAATCTCCGGGCCATTCTTGAGGAGGAAGGGAAACTCCCAAATGGAGAAGACACTCACGACTGGTTGCTGCTGGACCGTCAAGGAGCGGTGATCATCGAAAAGAGCCAAATGAGCGGTATGAACAGCAGTCTGCCGAAGGTGGAGCTGCTTTCCGCAAGAAGAGCCGCCGAGAATCGTGAGAAGCCCGGTTTTGTTGAGGAACTGCACCAGCGCCGGCAGATTCCTGTGGTGACCGGCTTTGCCAGGACACAAGGTTACAGCAACTTTCCGGGATTCGACTGGACCGTGTTGGTTCGATTGGACCGTGAGCATGTCCAGGCTCCGATCAACCGGCTCATGTGGACCGTCGTCGGCGTGGGGCTCCTGCTCGTCACGCCGTTGGCCGGATTCGGCGTGTGGGCGTCATGGAGACTGGTTCGCGATAACCGCGATCTGGCTCTGTCGCGGAAAGCCTTGGAAGAGTCCATCGCTGAGCTGGCTCGCTCCAACGCCGATTTGCAGCAGTTTGCGTATGTAGCCTCGCACGACCTGAAGGAGCCGCTACGGATGGTCGCCAGTTATACACAGCTCTTGGCGAGGCGTTACAAAGGCAAACTCGATTCCGATGCCGACGAGTTCATCAGGTATGCCGTAGATGGAGCCAACCGCATGCAATGGCTGATCAATGACCTCCTGGCGTACTCACGTGTGACCGTGCAGGACAAAGTGTTTGAAGAGGTGGATTGCAATAGCGTGCTGGAAGAGGTGCTGAGCGATATACGGGTTGCGGTCGAGGAGAGCCGGGCGGTCGTAACCCGCGACCCCCTCCCCACAGTGATGGCGGACAGGGTACAACTGGGACAGCTCTTTCAGAACCTGATCGGCAATGCCATCAAGTTCCACGGGAAGGAGCCTCCACAGGTTCATGTGTCGGCTGAACGCCGGCCCACTGAATGGTTGTTTTCGGTCCGCGACAATGGCGTCGGGCTGGACCCCGAGTATGCCGAGCGAATCTTTGTCATTTTTCAGCGATTGCACAATCGAGAAGAATATCCCGGCACCGGCATCGGTCTGGCGATATGCAAAAAGATTGTTGAACGCCATGGCGGACGAATCTGGGTAGTATCCCAGACAGGCCGAGGAGCAACGTTTCATTTCACTCTGCCGATAATCGGCTAGAGCCGGCATGATCGTGATGCTTGAATCGATCCGTAGGGATCATCCGTCACGGACGATTTTCACGCAAGGAGACCTTGTATGCACACGTCCAAGAATGTCAGACCAGTGCAGATACTCTTAGTGGAAGACAATCCCGGCGATGTCGGTCTGACGCTTGAGGCCCTCAAAGAGGCCACTCTGCCCAACAAGCTTACGGTCGTCAAAACCGGTATAGAAGCCTTGTCGTTGCTGCGCCGGCAAGGGCAGCACGCAGGCGCTCCACGACCGGATCTCATCCTGCTCGACCTCAACCTTCCCAAGAAAGACGGACGAAAGGTGTTAGCTGAGATCAAAACCGACGAGAATCTTAAACGCATCCCCGTGGTCATTCTCACGACATCGGAGGATGAAAGAGACGTCTTGGAGAGCTACAACCTCCACGCGAACTGCTACATTGTCAAGCCGCTGGATTTGGACCGGTTCATCACTGTGGTAAAAACGATTGAGGACTTCTGGCTCAGGATCGTGGTGCTGCCGAAGAATTGAAAGAGCATTGGACTATTTCGCCGGCTCTCGTCCGATCAGCCGCAAGGTTTTTTTGAGCAGCGCCGAAGTTTTCGGCGTGTCGAAGAACGACAGAAATATGTCATGCACGACGGTCCTATGAGCAGCATGGTCGGCTTGAAATTGCTTAAGCGCGGCCGATCGACTCGCCCCCGTGTAGCCCATCCGGATCGCACAACGTTCGAGTTTATCCTGTCGATCCGGCAATGCGTGTGTTTGCAGATCGTGCACCATCTGCAGTTTATGTTCGACGTCCCGAAGAAACTGATAGGCGCGGGTGAGGCCGCTCTGCTGTTTCGCTGAAAGGATGCCAGCGTTGTGAAGTCGCGCTAACGATCCGATGGTCCCTCGATCCAAGATCCCTGGCAATCGACGACCGGCAAGCACTTGGATCGTTTGGACAAAAAACTCAATCTCGCGGATGCCTCCGCCGCCCAGCTTCACGTTGCGCTGCTCTTGCCCGCGTTCCGCCATCTTCGCATCGATCCGCTCCTTGACCGATCGGACCCCCTCCACAATCGCGAGCCCCTGTTCGACATCCAGTCGTTTCGATGAGGGTGCCAGCACAAAGGGCCGCACCAGCTTGATGAACGATCTCCCGACCTCCTGTGACCCGGCAATGGGCCAGGCTTTCAGCAAAGCCAACCGTTCCCACACTTGTCCTCTCGTTCGATAATATTTATCATACTCATCGAGCGAGCGAGTGAGCTGCCCCACCGAACCTTCTGCCCGCAAGCGGAGGTCCACGCGATAGAGGTACCCTTCATGGGTCTGTTCGGTCAGCGCCTTCGTCAGCTCCCGCGCGAGAATTTCAAAGTATTCTTCATTGGACAGCCCGCGCGGCGCAGGACCCTTCGCCTTCACGCGCCCTGACGCAACCTGCCTGGTTTCGCCCTCATGGGATTCACAGACATAAAGCACATCCACGTCGGAGCTATAGTTAAGTTCATGTCCACCAAGCTTCCCCATCCCAATGACTGTGAAACCGGTCTCCACCCACCGCCCCTGCCGATTCTGGTGCATGGGAATGCCGTACTGGGCTCGTAGACCGGCATCCACAATGCGATAGGCGGAATCGATCAGGACTGAAGCCAGATCCGAGAGGGAGGCGGTGGTTTCCTCGACATCCGCCAAGCGAAGAAGATCGCGCACGCCGATGCGCAGCATCTCTCGACGACGAAATCGTCTGAGCGCGTCCAACTTGAGTTCATTGGCGACGACACTCCCCAGACTTTGCCGAACCGTACGTTCCATTCTCGCCTTGGTCGGCGCGGTGGACAACACATTCTGTTGGGCCAGCCAATACAACAGCAGCGGATCGTGGACGAGGGTGAAGGCGAGCGAGTTACTGTTCCCGAAGATCGCGCACACCAGGTCCAGCATGCGGGGAGCGCTGCCCAGGTACTCCAACAGCGACGACCGGCTGATTCCGCTCGCGAGCCAGCGTTCCCATTGGTTCAAGGCCAGATCCGGGTCAGCGGTCCTCCCAATGGCTTCAAGCAACGCGGGCAGAATGACTGCCAGCTGACGCCGCTGATGTGGATCGCCCGCCATCGACTGCAGATTCGCGTCGGCATCTTTAATGCGCTGGAGTCCGTAGGGTTGAAGAATTGCTTCAACCTGGGCTGGTTCCAGCCCGGCCGCTAATAGGATAGGGGTTGGATCTGGTCGAACAACCCGCTCGAGCATAGGAGCGGTATAATTGCGCGGCACTTGCTTCTTGAAACGAGCTGGCATAGACAGGCATTATACTCATACCTTGGCGCTCGCACAACGAACCTCTCTTCGGCTATACTCCGGGCCATGACGGATGGGCCTGGATCACGCAAGCCGATCATCAAGACCCTGGCCCTCCTCTGTCCTGATGTCGATGATGAAGTCGTTCAGGATTTCGTGTCTCGGATGGACCACGAGTACTTCGAACGGTTCCAACCGGACGCCATCGCGCACCATATTCAGCTTGCCAGTCGTCTCACGCCGGACCACCCCTGCGAATTATCGGTGCTCGACAAACAAGCGGGGCGATCTGAAATCAGCATCGTCGCCTACGATTACTTCTCGGAATTCGCCGCCATCTGCGGTGTGCTCTCGGCCTTCGGGCTCAATATCGAAGAAGGACGGATCTATACATTTATGGGGGCCACGCCCGCTCCCTCACCGCGCCGAAAGGCTCCCTCGACGGCCGGCAGACCTAAAGGCCGGCCCGGCCTCAGCCGCAAGAAAATCGTCGATGTCTTCCTGGTGCATCCCATAGACCGCACAGGTTTTACCTCGCCGCAACACAATGTCCTCAGACAGACAATCAGCGAGACCGTGCAACTGCTGGATGCCGGTCAGTTTGAAGCGGCGCGTCAATATGTCAACCGCCGGCTTGTCGAGCGATTGGACAAGCAGCGGAGTGCCTTTACCGGCTTGCTCGATACGGTGCAGATTACCTTCGACAATAGCCAATCCCCGACAGACACGATCATGGACATCCGATCGGATGATACTCCGGCCTTCCTCTATGCGCTTGCGAATGCCCTGGCCATGCGCAATATTTACATTACTAAGGCCCAGATCGAATGCGACGGCAACAAGCTGCACGATCGTTTCTTTGTCAGGAATCGCGATGGGCAGAAACTGCTCGACTCCGCCGATCAGCAGCAACTGCGGCTGACCGCCGTGCTCATCAAACAATTCACGCATGCCTTGACTTGGGCTTCCGACCCGGCTAAGGCACTGGCATCGTTCGACCAATTCCTGGATCTCATCGTGAAAGACCAGAGCAAGAACGGCAAGAGCCAGGCGCTCGACTTCGTCAGCGATAAAAAAACGTTTCCGCTGCTCGCACAACTGCTCGGCGCCAGCGATTTCTTGTGGGAGGACTTTCTCAGACGCCAGCACGACAACCTCCTTCCGCTGCTCACAGAATACCGGGATGCACCCCTGATCAAACCGCAGGCGACCCTCCGAAAAGAGCTCGGACGTCTGGTCATGCGAGCCAAAACAGACGAAGCGCAAAAGGACGCCTTGAACCGGTTTAAAGATCGTGAGATGTTCCGGATCGACATCAAACATATCGTCGAGCCCTCGAGCAATTTCCCTGACTTTTCGCTGGCGCTCACGGAACTGGCAGAAGTCATCATGGAACGGAGCATCGTGGATTGCAGCGCCAAACTGGAGAAATCCTACGGACGCCCACAGCTCGCCAACAAGAAACCCTGCCCCTTTGCCGTTCTGGGCCTGGGAAAATTCGGAGCGAGAGAGCTTGGCTACGCTTCGGACATTGAGGTCCTATTCGTCTACGGTGGATCGGGCAAAACAAGCGGAAAGGATGGAATTGAGAACAGCGAATACTTTGAACGGCTGGCACAAGAACTCCTGGGATGGATCGAAGCCAAGCAAGAAGGCATCTTTCGCATCGATGTCCGGCTTCGACCGCACGGAGGCAAGGGCTCGCTGGCCAATGCGTTCGAGGAGGTCTGTCGCTACTACAGTCCAACCGGCCTTGCCGCGCCGTTCGAGCGGCAAGCCTTGATCAAATTACGGCATATCGCCGGAAACTCCGCACTGGGCCATCGACTGGAAACACACCGAGACTCCTTCGTCTACGGAGACGCTCCCTGGGACATTCCCGCGGCACTGGAACTCAGAAGGCAACAGCTCAAACAACTGGTCTCGCCTGGAAAGGTCAATGTGAAGTATAGCGCGGGAGGACTCATCGACATCGAATATGCCGCGCAATACCTGCAAGTGATGCATGGCCACGACCACCCAAGCCTGCGTACACCGAATACCCTGCAGGCACTCGCCGCTCTGGTCAATGCGGGGTTGGTCGCACGCGCCGATGGCGCAGGCCTCCGGAAAGCCTACATCTTCATCCGGATGTTAGTCGACGGATTGCGCATGGTCAGGGGAAACACCAAGGATCTTGTGCTCCCTCCTTCCGATTCGGAAGAGTTTGTCAGTCTTGCCCGCCGCATCGGTTACACGAGAGACGATTGGCGAGCCGGCGCTCGCGATTTGCAATCAGATATCGAGCAGCATATGACACTCACCAAGCAGTTCTTTGAGCGGACGTTCGGAGCATTGTGAGGGGAGCGGCCAGGTGCCCTCCTTGCTCGCAGAACGCGCACGATAAGAATGTGCTCGCTTGGGGCAAGAGCGCGTCTCGGCGCGCTCGGGGTTGGGCGGGTGAGAATGCTGCGCGCAGTGAAGGGCAGCCTTGGCCGCTCCCCTAAAGAGAGGGTTAGGAGAGGAACAAGGACTCGCTCGACGGGCGCAGTAGGACCGACACGGGTGCCATTCCCGGGAGCGTGAGCGAGCGAGCTAACTCCTTACTCCTTACGCTTGAGGAGATCTTTATTCGATCCAGATGAGGTTGAGAGCAAGCGATTCTGCGGCATCCCGCTGTCTGACATCGGCGGTGACGAAGGGAATGGTTAGGCCTGAGCAGCTTGGAATGTGAGTGCCGATGCGACATGCAAGGCATCGAGGGTTCTGAGCCCCGTCCTCTGGACTAGCTCTTCGACTTGGCTCAGCACGATCGGCCCCACTTCGACCAGTTCCCAGTAATCCCTGTCTTTGTGAAGTCTCGACCGGATGGCGAGAAAATCCCGCTGGGTTATCTCGCCGGTTGTCCGTCTGCGGCTGAGTGCGGATAGGGCTTCGACCGGAGCCAGGGCAGAAGAAAGAAACTGGCACCGTTGGAGTAGTTTTCTCGACGCAGATGACCCAGCCTCTTTCACGTATCGTTTCACTAATACGCTGGTGTCGAAATAGGCCCAGCGGGCCGCCGTCACCGGTCGCCCCTTCCCTCACAAACCGTCTGAGAGACCGGCATGCCACGCACCGATCGATGCCCACACGGAGGGAGGGCGCCGCGCCTGGATGCAGGATGCAAGAACCCAGCGGTTTCGAGTCTCTGAATGATGGATTCCGTCTCGTCACCACCACGAATGGGTTTCACCACAGCCAGCGGTCTTCCCCGCTCTGTCAGCAATACTTCCTTCCCTCCTCGGACCGCCTTCATGAGCCGAGAGAACTGCTGGTTGGCTTCACGTAGACCGATCTGCATAGATCCACCTCCTAGTGTGTAGTGACATTACTGCTATAAATACACCGGGGATGCTCTGTCAAATTCTCATTCGTCAGGAAGAGCCCCGAGTGCTAACCTGGATGGTCTTCACAAGCGAGAAATAGAACGGCGTCCGCCTCCTAATTACGGAAGACAGACGCCGTATTCTCATTTGTCTATGTCGAGAACCTTACTGAGTCGGGGGAGGCGCAGGATAGACGAGAAACGCGCTTTTCCTACCAGTCTCGCCCATCTCGCTTGAGCGCGGTTTACACATC
>CAWAIH010000002.1:0-34350 GCA_963781915.1 uncultured Nitrospiraceae bacterium
TCCAGATCGGCGTCTGGTTCCACAATCACGCCCGCGTTTCCGCCGAGCTCCAATACCACCTTCTTTTTTCCACATTTGGCTTTCAACATCCATCCCACGGCGGCGCTGCCAGTAAAGCTTAGGAGTTTGAATCGAGGATCGACGACAAGCTGTTCCGCCAGCTTGTTGTCACAGGGCATGATGTTAAGTGCGCCAGGAGGAAGTCCGGCCTCCAGAACTACTTCGCCCAAGAGTAATGCGGTGAGGGGTGTCTGTGGCGCCGGCTTGATGAGAATGGAATTGCCGGCGGCCAGAGCCGGTGCGACCTTATGAGCCACAAGATTCAGTGGGAAATTGAAAGGGGTGATTCCGAGCATAGGACCGATCGGAACCCGACGGAGAATGCCGAGATGGGAATCCGTCCCCGGCGTCCAGTCGAGAGGGATCACCTCGCCCGGAATACGTTTCGCCTCTTCAGCCGCGATGGTAAATGTCTGTACGGCCCGATTGACTTCTCGCTTCGCGTCGGTAATCGGCTTGCCGGCTTCAGCCGTCATCAGGCGGGCAAACTCCTCACGTCGGTCATAGAGCCCGCCAGCGATTTTTTGTAACGCATGGTAGCGGGCGTGTGACGGCAAGGCCTTCATCGCGACGGCGGCATCGACCGTCGATTGAATTGCAGCCTCGGCGTCGGCGGAACTCGCGTTCGAGACCTCGGCGAGCAGCTTCCCTGTAAACGGATTGTTCACGGGAACAAGGGTCTCCCCGTGCCGCCACTGACCTCCAATCAAAAATGGACGTGGTTCCTGCACGAGAGGCGCCCCGCGGGTAGTAAAAGCTTAGTCGGCAGACTTAACCGACGCCGTGGGGATCGGTTCAGGATCGGCAGCCTGTTGGGCGATACCGGCCTTGGCAACCAAATCCTCTGTGCCCCAATCACGAATTGCTTCGATCGTAAAGGCCTCATAGGTGGAGACGCCGTGGCACGTCGGGCAATCCGGCATCGGCACCTTGCGATAGAAGACTTCTGACAAACAGGACATGCACATCCAATAGGGTGGTTCCCCCTCGCGTTGCGGAACAGACCAAAATGATTGCGTTACAGACATAGATAATCCTTAGTGAATGATGAATGGACTGTTCTGTGCCACTGCCGTTGCCTCATGAGGATCGGTTGGCTCTCCCTAGGATCGTGGGGCAGAGGCCAACATGCGATCAATCTCCTCGGCAAACTCGCTGAACGGGACTGCGCCGGGAATCGCAACCGCCGGCTCTTTCTCAGTAGGCCCACCAACGGTTCGAATCAGAATAAAACCAGGGGTGCCATGAAAGCCCCATCGGGTCGCCTCTTGACGATCCTGGAAAATTGACTCCAGATACTGCCGCTCGTCGAAACACTTGGCAAACACCGCCTGGTCCAAGCCCATCGCTTTCGCGTAACCTTTGAACGATCCCGAGTCTAAGCGGCTTCGTTCGCTGAAGAGCCGATCGTGCATCGGCCAATATCGACTCTGGGCTCCGGCACAGCGCGCCGCAACCGCAGCGTCGACTCCGACCCCCCGATCCGCTCGAGGATAGTCGCGATACACAAACCGAACTTTGCCCGTATCGATATATTTAGCCTGCAACCGGGGTAAGGTTTCTTGAAAGAACTTCGCGCAATATCCACAGGTGAAGTCGGAATACTCGATCAGGGTGATCGGTGCGTCCGCGCTCCCTCTGATTCGTCCGTCATCCGTGACCGATCCCGCGCCAGCCTGAGCAGGTTGCGCGATAAACAGCAACAACACCGCTGCGGCTGTGCGAAAGATATACGTGCCCATCATGTTCTGAGTGCGCGCTTCCCTTTTAGGCGCTCCAGCAACCCGACCATGAGGAGAGGCCAGACAGCCGTGGCGTCACTTAGCACTTCGGCAAAGCGTCCACCTGCTTCCGGTGGAACAAACTTCCCCCAGGAGAGGCCTTCTTGATAGGTACAGCCGCTCAACCCACCCAAATGGTCTGGTTCCGGACAGATGCGTACCCCATATTGGAATCGAGGTGGCTCTACATGGAGACCGAGCCTCGTATTGCTGATCTCAATGTAGGGGCCGACCTGTTGGGCCCAATTACGAGGCACCCCCCCCCGATCGTAAAGATCCCGCGCCGCTTGGCAGAGATGACATGGCTCGCGTAGCTGTTGAGATCGAGGTAGGGATTGAACGAAGGATAGGAACGAAGAATCGTACGCAGCACATCAAGATCACCACCCTCCTGTACCTGCGCACGAGCCTGATCGAGATCCCGGCTCATCGCCCAGGTTCCAAGATCCAGCCCCATCTCGGAATCAGTAAAGGCAGGGATGAAGACCGGGACTTTTTTTATATAGGCACTTTTGAGAATGCCGGCTCCGTCGTATTCTTCCGCGAGCGTCTTTCCCAGCTCACGAGTGAGGATCTCAGAGCAAAGCGGCTGGTCTTGATCCATCCGCTTCATCGTTTGGGCAACGACTTGTTCCACGTAGTTGAGGTTGGACTCCATCTCCAGCGTATCGTAGACCCGATTGTAGCCCTTCTCGAACAACTCTTGATCAGACATGGACGAATGGTGCCGATAGTGTGTTTTACCCACCGACTCACTCAGTCCATGGGCGATCAATGCCCCGGTCGAGACGACACATTGCACCATCCCATGATCGATCATTGCGCTGATGATCTTTCCCATCTTAGCAATGGTCATTGCCCCTGACAGCGTCAACACAACGGAACAGTCAGGGTCTTCAATCATCGTCCACAGCACTTCATAGGCTTCACCCAGTCTGCGGCCCCCAAAGGCAGTCTTGCGCATTGCGGTCAGCAGGCCATCGAAGGACTCAATCTGTTCCGGGTCGAGAGGCTCGAGCGCTTCGAGGCCGTCTTTCGCCCCATCGTGGAATTCGCGTACACCCATGGAAAGTCTACCTACCATAAGAAGTGAATGGACAAACGGCGTATTCTTTATACACAACCAACAATAGAGGCGTCAACGAAGTTGCATCCCGATAAATCCCTTACCGCATTCTGGTCCATGAGGACGTGGGTCTTATTCATCGAGCCACCACAATTGACGAGAAGTTGACGGCGGAGTGTGGTCGATAGGATCCGCAACGATTGGATGCGGATCCAGCAACCGCGATGATGTGCGCGTTCAGATGCGCGGCCCGTAACCCTGATACCAACGTAAGAATATATACTAATACATGTAACTCCTGTGCAGGACGATCCAATATTGCTGGTCATGCAAGCGGATTCTAATCACACGTGATCATTGACGCGGCGTGCGTGGTGCGAACGAGCTTGGTGTGGTGGTCCCAACGGGATTTGAACCCGTGTTTAAGCCTTGAGAGGG
Source organism: uncultured Nitrospiraceae bacterium (assembly GCA_963781915.1). Lineage (GTDB taxonomy): Bacteria > Nitrospirota > Nitrospiria > Nitrospirales > Nitrospiraceae > Palsa-1315. Next base: position 3,346 of record CAWAIH010000002.1, read on the forward strand.
CTCCGTCCTAGGCCAGGCTAGACGATGGGACCAGATCATCAATGACGAGGGGAGACCTGGCACAGTAGCACAAGGGCTTTTCACATTTCAATTCTTAATAACGATTCTGATCAATATTTAAGCCTCTACACCGATGGTTCGGTCACGACTTGACAGAGACGGTGGTATAGCCTACCTTGCGGAAAGTATAGGCGGCGGGCCTCTGGAAGAGGAAATTCTTCGGTCGTCGGCCACTGCTTCCCAGCGGAAAACTCATGGTGGAATATGAACAACTCTCTTCAAGTTAAAGCGGTCGGCATCACAGACTCTCCGGAATTGATCGACATTGAGAAGCCTGAACAGGGCCTTGAGTTACACGTCGGTTCAAATGTGTTTCGAAACACGAACGGTGTCGTCAAGCTTCAAGGCAAGGAGCAGTTGGTGGTAGAAACGCAACCTCAGCCTTTGGCGTTGCTCCTGACGATGGACCTGTACGATGATCAGGGAACCCGCATCGGCCATATCCGTCGAAATGCGCTCTCGGCACATAGCGCGAGCCGCTTCATCATCAACGTAAAGGCCAGCAGCGAGGCAATTCAGGACGAGAATCCTTCAGTCACCGTAGCAGATCGAACAACTGGACATACGGTGTTCGAAGCCTGCCTTATGCAGAAAAGAAAAATTCGCATAGTTGTGGGGAATTTCTATACCCATAAAGGCGAATTAGTCACCGTCAGCCCACACTACTGCCGCATCGGCAGCGGCCTCACCATTTTTGGCGATGTAGTGGAAAGCCGCGGCAGCACGGCGATAATCGGTTCCCAATAAACGTCAGCTGTCACTCACACGTATCCGTTCACTGGTCTTCCCCGCTTCTGGACGCTACCAATTTCGCCTTTTCCTGGAAGGCACATCTCATCGCGCAGAAAGATTTCAGCGTGATGCAGATGCCGACTCACCAAACCTCGTGACATTCGGTTTTGCTCCGACGTTCCCCCTCTCCGGATAAGCTCTTCTCCCATACGCCACTCTTGTGATAGAACAGCCCGCGACACCCAGCTGGCACATTTCTCATCCACAGAGGAGTCATCGCCCTATCGTGTCTGAACCGACTGGCGCTTCAAACTTTATCCGCGGCATTGTGACCGCCGATCACGAAGCCGGCAAACATGGCGGTCGAGTCGTTACGCGTTTTCCACCTGAACCGAATGGCTATCTCCATATCGGCCATGCGAAATCTATCTGCCTGAACTTTGGCTTGGCACACGATACTCCGGGTGGCATCTGCCATCTGCGATTCGACGATACCAATCCAACCACCGAAGATCTTGAGTACGTCCAGGCCATTCAGGACGATGTTCGATGGTTGGGGTTCGACTGGCAGGACAAGATGTTTTTTGCCTCGGATTACTTCGAGCAGCTGTACGATATTGCCGTCCGGCTGATCCGTAAGGGCAAAGCCTACGTCGACACGTTGACGGCTGAAGAGATGCGTGCCTATCGCGGCACACTGACTCTGCCGGGAAAGAACAGCCCCTCCCGTGACCGTTCGATTGAGGAGAATCTTGACATTTTTCGAGCCATGCGAGCCGGGGAGTTTGCCGACGGCACCCACGTCCTTCGTGCCAAGATCGATATGGCATCCCCCAATATCAACCTGCGAGATCCGACCCTTTATCGCATCAGACACGCGACGCATTATCGGACAGGGAGCACCTGGTGCCTGTACCCGGCCTACGACTATGCGCATCCCCTCTCGGACGCGATCGAGGGGATCACCCACTCCATCTGCACCCTGGAATTTGAAGATCATCGGCCTCTCTACAATTGGGTCGTCGAGCAGGCTGAAGTGCCGCACCAGCCGCAGCAAATTGAGTTTGCTCGCTTGAACCTCACCTATACCGTCTTGAGCAAAAGGAAACTGCTCGAGTCGGTGGAAAAGAAGCTGGTGAGTGGATGGGATGACCCACGACTGCCGACGATCAAAGGACTGCGCCGCCGCGGGTACACCCCGGAAGCGATTCGGGCCTTCTGCGACCATATCGGCGTCGCCAAGCGCGAGGCCATCGTCGAGATGCAGCTGCTCGAGCACTTTATTCGCGAAGACCTGAACAAGCATGCCCCCCGAGTGATGGCCGTGTTGCGTCCACTCAAAATCATCCTTGATAACTATCCTGAGGACCAGTCCGAAGAATTGGAAGCCGTCAACAATCCGGAGGATTCGTCTGCAGGGACAAGGAAAGTTCCCTTCTCACGCGTCCTCTATGTTGAGCAGGACGACTTCCGTGAAGATCCGCCTAAACAATTTTTCCGGCTCGCCCCGGGACGAGAAGTGCGGCTCCGGTACGCGTACATTATTAAATGTGTCGGAGTGACGAAGGATCCGCAGACCGGCGAGGTCACTGAACTCCATTGCACTTACGACCCCACGACAAAGAGCGGCGCTTCACAGGAACAGCGCAAGGTCAAGGCTACCATCCATTGGGTCTCTGCGGCCCATGCTGTGAAAGCGGAAGTCCGTCTCTACAACCCCCTCTTGGTGATGGATCTCACGAAGATGCCGCCAGCCCACGATTGGACGACCTATATCAACCCCAACTCATTGGAGCAAATCACGGGTTGCCTGGTTGAGCCCAGTTTGCGGCAGACAGTGCCAGGCGCACGGTACCAATTCGAGCGCTTGGGATACTTCTGTACCGATTCTGATTCAGCCTCCGGCGCTCTGATATTTAACCGTACGGTGTCGCTTAAAGATGCCTGGGCCAAGATCGAAAAGGCTCAGCCACCTCGGTAACAAGTCGACAATTTCCCCGTAATAGCAGAACTCTCCGGAGCTTCGCTCTTTTTCCGTCCTGTTGAAGCCTCCTTACTGACTCAGTATCCCTCAGGGGATACACGGCCTTCACCGATTACTGCAAGCCGCCGCGACACATGAGACCTGCCCGAGTTGGTTCCTGACCGATTTTCAAACTCAGCATAGTATAATGTCGGGCATGATCTGTCCCCTCTGTCACCAACCCAGCATCTGGGAAGGCAATCCCTGGCGCCCCTTTTGCTCGGAACGATGTCAGTTGACCGACCTCGGCGCCTGGGCAACGGAACGGTATCGCATTCCCGGCTCCACGCTCACAATGGACACCTCGCTCCCGGACTCGTTGGAGGGAGACGATGATACAGAGGCACAGCAAGACGATGAAGCTCAATAGTCCATGAACAGATCCTCCCCCCTTCCCACAGCGCCAGCTGGTACGCACCACCTAATAATTCCATTGGCTGCACCCGATAAATAATATCTGCGCGAGCTGCTGATTGGCGCCGGCATTATTGACACCGTTTTGGGGTTGGCAAGCCCAGGGTATCTTGCTATGGTCACGGTCGAATCAGGCCTTTTAACAAAGGAACATGAGCCATGCTGTTGACCCAAGGCTACGCCGCGATGACCGCTAAGGCTGCCCTGCGACCCTTTTCATTCGAGCGGCGTGAGGTCGGCCCTCAGGATGTGCTCATGACCATCACCCACTGTGGCATCTGCCACTCGGATATCCATCAAGCCCGTGACGAATGGGGCGGATCGATTTTCCCCATGGTGCCCGGCCATGAAATCGTCGGCATCGTGGTGCAAATCGGGTCTGCGGTGAAAAAGTTTAAGACAAATGACCGCGTTGGCGTCGGCTGCTTCGTCGATTCCTGCCGAACCTGCCCCGCCTGCCGTGAAGGATCAGAGCAATATTGCGATGCCGGCATGCTTCTCACCTATAGTGGCCGTGACAAAGACGGCCTGCCTACTCAGGGCGGTTACTCCACGCAGATTGTCGTGGATGAGGATTACGTGCTGCGGATTCCCTCAGCCCTGTCGCCTGCCGGAGCAGCTCCACTTTTATGCGCGGGAATTACAACCTACTCCCCGCTTCGCCATTGGGGCGTAGGGAAATATCACAAACTGGCGGTAGTGGGACTTGGTGGATTGGGTCATATGGCTGTGAAGATTGCCACGGCGATGGGCACAGAAGTCACGGTCCTGAGTACATCCGAACGGAAGCGACATGATGCGATGCGATTGGGCGCCTTCGACTTCGCGCTCACTTCACAGCCCGAAACGTTTACCAGACTGCAGCGGCGCTTTGATTTTATCCTTGATACCGTATCAGCCCCCCACAACTATAACGATTATGTGAACCTGCTCAAAACCGACGGCACCATGATCCTCGTAGGCGTGCCGGACAAACCAACTCTGCTGGAACCCTTTCCGCTCATTTTGCATCGCCGCCGCATCGCCGGGTCGGTGATCGGGGGTATCCGAGAAACCCAAGAAATGCTCGACTTCTGCGCCACGCACCACATTGAATCCGATGTTGAAGTGATTCCGATCCAACAAGTGAACGAAGCCTATGAGCGGATACTGAAGGGGGATGTACGGTTTCGGTTTGTCATCGATCTGGGATCACTGAGATAGCAACGGAGCGGTCGGAGGAAAGTGGCTGGGGGACTAGGAATCGAACCTAGGTAGCCGGCTCCAAAGGCCGGCGTCCTACCGCTAGACGATCCCCCAGCTCGGTACGGAACCGAGACAGCGATCTGATGGTGACGGCGTGGAATTATTATTGGCTGGGGGACTAGGAATCGAACCTAGGTAGTCAGATCCAGAGACTGACGTCCTACCGCTAGACGATCCCCCAACCGACGCCCACAGTAATATACAGGTTGCGGCTTCGTCAAGATCGGCGCTAGTTTAGAGACAAGAACTGCCTCAGACATGGGAGGCCCGTTCGATTCCCTTGCGGAGCCTAGACAACGTTCGGTCTTGTCCCAACACTTCCATCACGTCGAAGAGACCAGGGCTGGCTGTACGACCGGTCAAGGCCACGCGAACCGGTTGGGCCAGCTGCCCCATCTTTATTCCTTCTTCCTCAACCAGCTGCTTGAAGGCCTCTTCCCACTGCTGTTTTGAGAAGGCAGGGAAGACCTCGAAGCGAGCGAGCAATTTGCCGAGGATCGGCGCGATGGCGGGCGTCAACAACTTCTTCGCCGCCTCTTCGTCGAATGTCACGGATCGGCCAAAGTATGGCCTGACCCATTCGACCATCTCCACGAGCGTCTTCGCCCGTTCCTTCACGAGGACGATGAGTTGCGCGAGCCAGCCAGCCGAGACAGCCCGGACATCATCTGACAACCCTGCTGCTTCCAACAGGGGCACCAGCGCCTGAGCAACCTCGGTCGGTGGACTGATCTTGATGTATTCTGCGTTCACCCAGAGGAGTTTCTCAGGATTAAACACGGCTGCGGAGGTTTGGACGTTCTTCCAGGAAAATTTCTCGATCAGCTCCTGGCGGGTGAAGAGTTCCTGGTCTCCGTGTGACCAGCCAAGCCGGACGAGATAATTCACCATTGCATCCGGCAGGTATCCCATATCTTTATAGGCCATGATCGAGGTGGCTCCATGCCGCTTCGAAAGACGGGCTTTGTCCGAGCCGAGAATCATCGGCAGATGCCCGAACCGAGGGGCTGAAAACCCAAGCGCTTGGAAGATCGGAATCTGTCGTGGCGTGTTAGTCAGGTGGTCGTCTCCCCGCACCACATGGGTGATCCGCATCAGCGCATCATCAACCACCACTGAGAAATTGTACGTCGGATAGCCGTTCGAGCGGAGGATGATCAGATCATCCTGCACAGTATTGTCGAAGACAATCTTGCCCTTGATCAGATCGTCGACCACGGTCTCTCCCTCTTGCGGAGCCTTAAAGCGTAGGGCCGCATCGCCGTCCGGATTTGTGAGGCCACGATCGCGGCAACGGCCGTCGTATTTCGGCGACAGTCCCTTGGACTCGGCTTCCTTCCGCCGCGCGTCAAGCTCTTCCGCTTTGCAGGCACACCAATAGGCATGGCCATTTTCAAGAAGTTGCTTCGCATGACTGCCGTAGAGATCCATCCGCTCGGTTTGACGAAATGGGCCTTCATCCCAATCAAGCCCCACCCATTTCATGCCTTCGATGATGGCCTGGATCGATTCGTCTGTCGACCGACTCTGATCTGTATCCTCAATGCGGAGAATGAAAACGCCCTTCTGTTGGCGGGCAAAGAGCCAATTAAATAGCGCTGTGCGGACCCCTCCAATATGGAGAAATCCGGTCGGGCTAGGCGCGAAGCGCACACGGACTTGTGTCATACTGGATCCCCGTGAGTTCAGTCGAATATCTGTATCTCTATAGCATGCAGGGAAAACTGTTGTACAGAATCGGCCGACTCATGGCTCTTTCATCTGTGCCAGTCTTCTGATAAGAGAGCAGGAGGGGGATCGTTATGGCGGAACTCACGCAGCCAGCCACGGTGCTCTCGGTCACCGATTTGACCCCCCATGTTCGCCAACTCGTCCTGCTTCCACGAACACGGAAAATTCCGTTCCAGCCCGGTCAGTGGGTTTCGTTGAAGCTACCTGTCGGCCCCAAGCCTCCGCTCAACCGGGCCTATTCACTTGCCGCGCCGAGTACAGCCTCAGGCGAACTTACATTGGTGTTCGATCGTGTCATGAGGGGCTTGGGATCTGGATATCTCTACACCCTCAAGCCTGGCGATGAGGTTATGCTCTCAGGCCCCTATGGAAACTTCACGCTTCCGCAGCAACTTGACCGTGATCTCTTACTCGTCGCCCGTTACACCGGCCTCGTTCCGATCCGCTGCATGTTGAAGCACCTCTATGCGCAGCGACAGATAGCGACCATTCTCCTCATTGCCGTTGCCCCTGCGGAGGAAGAGCTGTTCTTTCATCAGGAACTGCTCACTCTGGCAGTGATCCATCCAGGGTTTCGCTATCTTCCATTGGTGGCTGCTGGAGGGGAACAGCAGGGTATCGACCTCACGCTCTCCATGCTCAGACCGTTGATTGAGGGAGTGCCGAAAGTGATTCCGATGCTGTGCGGCACGAAAGGCTTTGCGCGACCGCTACGAACCTATTTTGTGGAGGCGGGATATGACCGCAAGGAGGTGAAGACCGAGACGTATGACTGAAGAATGGCATTGGTCAATGGCCACTGGAAAGAAATCGACCCGGTCCGTTCTCGCTCACGATTGACAAATGACACTTGACCAGTGATCTGTGTTCCTCAGTGGCCTTCCTTGACGAGATTCTTATTGACCGCCGGGATTTCGACCACAATATCCTTCGTGCCATTCGGCACACATTGGCAACCGAGCCGTGACTGCAATGTGGTGATCGGCGCTTCTTCTAGCTGATCGAACTCATCGTCCGTGCCTTCGTTACAGCTCTCCAGCCCCTGTTTTACAATGACATGGCAGGTCGAGCAGGCACAGACTCCCCCGCAGACATGTTCCAGCGCAACTCCATTGCCCATCGCCACATCCAGAAGGCTCCCGGGAAGCCCCGTTGGGCCGTAGGGAATCTTAGTTGGATCGACCTCAACCTTCGTTACCACACCGCCAGGGGCGATAAAGGTGACGGTATAAGCTTTCCGAGGAAGCTCGTAATCAATTTTTTCAATATAGGGATTGGTTCCGCCCATATATCCGTTCCTTTCTCAACTCTCAACCGAACTCAGGCGTATTTTTATTTCACGCTGTTGACAGCTTCGAAACCCGTGTGGTACTCTTAATCCGACCTTATTGATCGGAGACCATTATAGTCTCCGACCTTAGTGATCGGCAATAGCAATGTTGAAGATTTCGAAAAAAGCGGATTATGCCCTCATGGCCCTTCAGCACATCGCTGTTGTCCAGTTCGGCGATGTAACGCCTGGGCGCGTGGTGAACACAAAAGAAATCGCGGAAGAATACAACATCCCTCTTGAGTTGCTGGCCAAAGTGCTCCAGACCCTTGCCAAGCACGCATTGATCGAGAGCCACAATGGCCCCAAGGGCGGATACCTGTTGGCCCGACGCACGCACCAAATTACGATTGCGCAAATTCTCGAAAGCATCGAGGGCCCCTTGGGTATCACTGATTGTTCGCACGAGAAGGATGGAGAGTTATGCATGCAGCGGGAAAACTGCCATATCCGCACACCGCTCTTGAAAGTCCAGGATAGCATTGCCCAATTGCTTAATAACATGACCTTGCAAGACATGATGGGTGGCACACCCCTCATTACCATTCAGTCCCCTGCGGCACAAGGAGTTGAACGATGAAACTGCCGATTTTCTTGGACAACCATTCCACGACGCCCATGGATCCACGCGTATTGGACACCATGCTCCCTTACTTCGTCGAGAAATTTGGAAATGCGGCCAGCCGCAACCATGCGTTCGGTTGGGCCGCAGAAGAAGCTGTCGAACAGGCGAGGAAGCAGATCGCAAAACTGATCAAGGCCGACCCGAAAGAGATCGTCTTCACGAGCGGCGCCACTGAATCGGACAATCTTGCGATCAAGGGCGTGCTGGAAATGTACGGGGAGAAGGGCAACCATATTATTACCTCTTCCACAGAACACCGCGCCGTGCTCGATACCGTTAAGGTGTTGGAGGGTAAGGGCAAAGCGGCAGTCACCTATCTCCCCGTCGATAAATTCGGGATGGTGAATCCCGAGGATGTGCGGAACGCCATTACAGAAAAGACGATCCTCATCTCCATTATGCTGGCGAACAATGAAATCGGCACGATCAATCCCGTCAAAGAGATCGGTAAAATTGCCAAGGAAAAGGGCATTCTCTTCCACTGCGATGCGACGCAAGGCGTCGGTAAGATCCCGGTTGATGTGCAGGATATGGGCATCGATCTGATGTCCTTCTCCGCTCATAAGATGTACGGACCCAAGGGGGTTGGGGCGCTCTACGTGAGAAAGAAGAATCCGCGGGTTCGTATCGCGTCGCAAATGGACGGTGGCGGACATGAGCGCGGTATGCGCTCCGGCACGCTTCCGGTGCCCTTAATTGTGGGATTCGGCAAGGCTTGCGAGCTCTGCGAGCAGGAGATGGTTAAGGATACCGCACGGTTGATTGCGATGCGCGATCGGCTAGAGGCCAGTATCATGAAGGCCCTCGAAGAAAGCTATCTGAACGGTCATCCGACCAACCGGCTTCCCGGTAACCTCAATATCTCCTTTGCCTATGTGGAAGGGGAGTCGCTACTGATGGGCATGAAGGATATCGCTCTCTCTTCCGGTTCGGCCTGTACCTCGGCCACATTGGAACCCTCATATGTGCTTCGCGCGTTGGGGGTCGGGACGGAGCTGGCGCATTCCTCGATCCGGTTCGGCCTGGGCCGGTTCAACCAGGACGATGAGATTGACTACACGATCAAGAAGGTTATTGAGATCGTTACAAAGTTACGCGAGATGTCTCCGCTATACGAGATGGCAAAAGAAGGCGTCGATTTGAAATCAGTCCAATGGGCTGCTCACTAGCGGCAATTGGGAATTTACAATTGTAAATTATAAATTTTGGAGGGAACCATGGCCTACAGTGATAAAGTCGTCGATCATTTCAATAACCCCCGCAACATGGGAAGTTTCAAGAAGGACGAGGAAGGGGTCGGCACCGGCATGGTCGGAGCCCCTGAGTGCGGTGACGTCATGAAACTTCAGATCAAGGTGCAGAACGATACGATCGTGGATGCAAAGTTCAAAACATTCGGCTGTGGGTCCGCCATCGCCAGTTCGAGCCTTGCCACTGAATGGTTAAAGGGTAAGACGATCGACGAAGCTCAAAAGATTAAGAACACCGATATCGTACAGGAACTGAACCTTCCGCCTGTCAAGATCCATTGCTCCGTGCTCGCCGAGGATGCGATCAAGGCCGCCCTCGCGGACTACCAGAAGAAAGCCGACGGGGCGCTGGCCGACGCGAAGTAACGAGATCAAAAAAAATGGAGGGGTGCGCTATGGACACAACGAACGCAGAACTCCAAGCTTCGGTGATTACGCTCAGTGAGGCGGCATTGAAAGAAGTAAAACGCCTCATCAACGTGCAGGGCCTCACTGAAGGGGGGCTTCGTCTCGGTGTGAAGGGCGGTGGCTGCTCAGGCCTCAGTTACACGATCAACTTCGATGAAAAGATTGGACCGCATGACCAGATCCATGACTTCGACGGGGTGAAGGTCATTGTCGATGCCAAGAGCGCAATCTATCTTCAAGGCACACAGTTGGATTTCCAAAAAGACCTGATGGGCGGAAACTTCAAATTCGTCAATCCGAATGCCGACAAGACCTGTGGTTGCGGAGAGTCTTTCTCGGCATAACGAGTGTCAATCGAGCATCGCGACCGTCCACGGGCATGGCAGGCTGCCATGCCCGTCTTGTCAGAAGAGGTAACGGGATGGATCATCAACACACCCACAACGCAAGTCCTCGTGAGCTGCAGATGGCTCGCAGCATGTGCTGGCATTGCCAGTCCGAAATGTCCGGTGAATATTTCTGTGACCGATGTGTCAAGGTTCAGCCAGTTTCAAAAGAACTCGATTACTTCACCTGCATGGGCTTCCCCCGCCGCCTCACGATCGATCCGGGTCAACTGGAAACCAAGTTTTATGAACTGAGCCGTGCGTTCCACCCGGATTTTTTTCAGAACAAGAGCGCGGAAGAACAGACCATCAGCCTCGGCAATTCAGCAATGTTGAACACCGCGTATCGGACGCTCCGTGACCCAATCGAACGGGCGGAGTATCTACTCGATCTGGAAGCCGGATCAGTGAAACAAATTCGCAATTCTCCTCCCGCAGACCTCTTTGAAGAGATTCTTGAACTGCAAGATACGTTGAATGAGTACAGAGCTGCCGGACGGACGTCAGAAACCGAGTCGGCACTCCGTAAGAAGCTCGAATCGGAACGGGATATGCTCGAACAGCGGCAACGGGACATGGAGGCCTCCTTACATCGGCTCTTTGTTCAGTGGGACGCACTCCAAGATCGCGGTGAAGCGACCAGCCAGACAAGGACCGAGCGCGACCAGATACTAAAACGGATGCGCGAAAATCTGTCCAACCGCACCTACGTCAAGAACATCGTGAGCGATCTCGTCTCAACTATCGGATAATCACCGCTATGGCCCGTATCGTCGGAATCGATCTCGGCACGACCAATTCATTGGTCGCCTATATGGACAAGGGAACACCGCGCGTGATCGCGGGGCGGAACGAGCGTAATATGCTGCCCTCCGTCGTTGCCGTGACCGATAACGGACTCATCGTCGGCGACCCCGCCAAAGAGCATCTGACTCGCAATCCCGCCCGCACGGTCTATTCCGTGAAGCGATTTATGGGAAAGAGTCTGGAGGACGTACAGGGCGAACTGACGTACTTCCCCTACACATTAACGGAGCAGGGCGGCGTGATCCGGTTCAAACTCGGCGAGAAAACTTATTCGCCGCCGCAGATTTCAGCCATGATTCTCAAAGAGCTGAAGCTCAGGGCCGAAACGCACCTAGGCGAGAGCATTACCAAGGCCGTCATCACCGTTCCCGCCTATTTCAACGACAGCCAGCGGCAAGCCACCAAAGACGCCGGGATGATTGCCGGCCTTGAGGTGCTGCGGATCATCAACGAACCGACAGCCGCCTCGCTGGCCTATGGGCTCCAACAGAAGACTCAGGGCACGATCGCCGTCTATGACCTTGGTGGCGGCACCTTCGACATTTCGATTCTGAAGCTCAAGGACGGGATTTTCGAAGTTTTGGCCACCAACGGCGATACGCATCTGGGCGGGGACGATTTCGACCGTCTGATCGCCGATCTGTTCATGGAAGAAATTCGTGAACGACATGGCCTCGATCTCCATGCCTATCCCGACTATATGCAGGCCGTCCGCTTGGAAGCCGAACGGACAAAGATCAGACTCTCTGATGAGCTGAAGACCACGGCCACTCTCGACCTGCCGGAGGGCAAAGGCCGATACTCGAATGATCTCACCCGCGAGCAACTTGAATCCCTTACCATCGAACTGGTGGAGCGTACACTCGGTCCCTGCCGTCTCGCCCTGAAAGACGCCGGCCTCACTCCAAATGACATTGATGAGGTGGTCCTTGTCGGAGGCTCGACTCGTATGCCGTTCGTTCGGCAGCGTGTCCAGGAGTTGTTTGGGAAGCCCCCGCACTGTGAATTGAATCCAGACGAAGTTGTGGCACTCGGTGCGGCCGTGCAGGCTGATATTCTCAGTGGTGGAACGACCGATCTATTACTGCTTGACGTGACGCCCCTCTCCCTTGGCATTGAAACCATGGGTGGTGTGATGAGCAGCGTGATCCGGCGGAATACGACCATTCCAGCCGGCTCAAAAGAGATGTTCACGACCTACGTCGACGGCCAGACCGGTGTGGACATTCATATTCTTCAAGGCGAGCGCGAGCTCGCGAAAGACAATCGAAGCTTGGCGCGATTCAGACTCAAGGTGCCGCCCTTGCCCGCTGGTGTGCCACGTATCGAAGTCACGTTCTTGATTGACGCAAACGGCATTCTCAACGTACTGGCGAAAGACATGCGGACGGGACAAAGCCAGTCTATCGAGGTCAAGCCGTCCTACGGTTTGTCGGACAATGAAGTAGAGCGAATGATCGAAGATTCATTCAAGTTTGCTGCGGATGATGTCTCTGCCCGCAAATTGATCGAAGCGCGAATGGATGCCGGTGCAATGATTACAACGACGGAGAAATCCATCCTGGAGGGAGGCCATCTCATCGCTTCCGACAACATTGCCGCCACTCGTACCGCGCTGGCGGCGCTGGCCGCTGCCAAAGACGGCACAGATCCGCGCGCCATCCGTGCACGCATGGCGGACCTCGAACAGGCCGCAAAGTCGCTGACCGTCGCACTCTTGAATGATTCGCTTACGAAGGGGCTGCAGGGGAAAAAGGTCTCTGAGGTTACGTAGCGACGATCCCGTACCGATGTATGGTCGACTTACGACGGAACATGAGGAGTGGATATGGATCTAAAATGGCAGGATACTGAGGATATTGCGATCCGTTTAGTCGAAGAACATCCGGAGACAGACCCGCTTACCGTTCGATTTACCGACATGCATGCCTGGATCGTGGCGCTCCACGACTTCAAGGATGATCCCAAGAAATCAAACGAGAAAATCCTCGAAGCGATCCAGATGGCCTGGCACGAAGAATATCAGGACTCAAAGTCTTGAGTCGCTGAATCTCCCTCTTCAAAGTAATACTGCAGACAACGGAAGTTCGTCGTGGCCTGATTAAATTACCGTTGGTCGCCAGTAGCCATTCCTTACCTGCCACTATAAGCCATTGTAATGCTGATGTAATTGAGCGTGACTCTCTATGTGACGGGCAAGGAAGGCCCTCTTTGTAGAGGCAAGGCGCCCCCTCCCTTTGGGGCATTGTGGAACAGCGAGGACTCGGCGATAAATAAGGCTGGCTTGATAATTAAGTTGGGGCCTTTCCGATGTCCAAGATCTTGAACATGAGTTCGCACACGAGTGACGAAGAATTGCAGCACATCACAAACTTGTTGCTCTTTCACCTCGTTGAGCGATGTGGCGGGCAGATTCAATTTAAGATGGAGGATGCCCATCGGGTTCGTGAAAGCCTGACGACCAAGATGGTGCAAATGCAGGTAGGAGAAGAGGTCCGGTTGAGAATTATCGATCGCTTGCCAGAATTACAGTAAGCTCCCCTCTCAGGCCTTCCCGAGTTGATCTACCCTGAGGAAGGGCAATAAGCTATAGTTGGCTCATTCGGCGCGAAGGGGTAGCCGGGTTGATCACAGCTGCGCGCGTCCATCGACCACAGCTTCATGGTGGGGGATGCGTGAGTAAAGGGATCACCGAGCCGCCCCGCATGTCTTTTTCAACATCCGCAATTTCGATGCTGCAAATTTCATCACACGTCACCATCCCCGACTCCGAAATCGACATTCATGCGATGCGGTCGCAGGGGGCCGGCGGACAGAATGTGAACAAAGTCTCGTCCGCGATTCATTTGCAGTTCGATATAGCTGCCTCGTCATTGCCGCCATTTTATAAGGAAGAATTACTGAAATTGAAAGATCATCGCATCTCAGAGGGGGGCGTGATCACCATCAAAGCCCAGCAGTATCGAAGCCAGGAGCAGAATCGAGAGGATGCGCTCACTCGGCTGACCGAGCTCATTCAGAGTGTGGCGATCCCTCGCAGGAAGCGTAGAGCCACGAAGCCGACGAAAGGTTCGAAGCAACGGCGGTTGGAGAGTAAGACAAAGCGCGGGAAGCTGAAAACCCTCAGGCGAACCATCGAGTAGTGCGGCCCGCACTATTCGTGATGGTCCGTGGCGGAGTCGCGCGTGACAAGCACGAAGAGTGAGACCCGCGAGAGGTGTGATTCGAAGCCCGAAGTTCTGGAAACCTCGAACTTCGGACCTCGAACCGTTGTACGCCTCGCTTGAGTCAGTCATCGGCGATTGCAGCAGTATTCGTGAATAACCCTGTCTAGACTAGCCCTCGTCTCTTCCCTCTGGATTTCTCCTCGCCCGTTTCGGTACCCTGCTCACATGAGGAAGTGGAAATCGTCGATGAGGCCGGTGCGGTACCGGGTTCATGCTCTACTGTGCATGGGTTTAGTTGTAGCCTGGCTCACCAGCGGGCTTGCAGGGGCCACTGAGCCGTCTTCCGTGAAGCCGGAGCCGGAGGTAGCCCCGGCGGCTCCCAAACCCCATGGGGCCGAGAGTGACGCCAAATCTCTGAAGAAGACGCATCCTCCGACCAACGGCGGTCCGGCGTCGAAGGCCCGGGCCCTCCCGAAGCTTCCGGCCACGATGACCGGGAAGGATGGGGCGCCCATGGTGCTGGTGCCTGCCGGGGAGTTTCCGATGGGGAGCGAGCAGGGCGATGACGATGAGCAGCCGGTCCATCGCGTCTTTCTTGACAGTTTTTATCTGGATACCTTTGAAGTGACGAACGGGCAGTTTGCGAAGTTTGTGTCGGCGATTCAGAGCGAACCCCCGTGGGGCTTTGCGGACCGGGAGACGCCGGTGGTCCGTGCCGACCACCCCGTCCGCTGGGTGAACTGGCTGGAGGCGACGGGGTATTGTCTGTGGGCGGGGAAACGGTTGCCGACCGAAGCGGAGTGGGAGAAGGCGGCGCGGGGGACGGATGGCCGCGTCTATCCCTGGGGGAACGAGCCGCCGACGCCTCTCCACGCGGTCTTTGGGTTGAAGGAAGGGGCCGACACGGTGTCCCCGATCGGCAATCGCGACAAGGGCATGAGCCCGTACGGGGTCCACGATCTGGCCGGTAATCTGTATGAATGGGTGGCCGACTGGTACGACGAAGCCGTCTACCGGCCGATCCCCACCAGCAATCCCCATGGGCCCACCGAGGGCACCACGAAGGTGCAACGGGGCGGCTCGTATATCAACAGCCCCTATCGGCTGCGCGCGTCGTTTCGGACGAAGGGCGATCCCACCGAACATGATCCGAATGTGGGTTTTCGCTGCGCCCACGACGCGCCGATTCTGCCCTAAGCGGGCTAGCGTCAATCGGCTCATTCGTTGTTATCCTCGGCTGTTAAGCTGGAACGAATGAAGTAGAGTCTGCCTCGATATGAGCCTGAGAATGTGGAGGATGCACCGATCATGAAAGAGTATTGCGTCAAGCCGGACTCACAACTCAACTTGGATCGGTACGATCCTGACGATACCGGGGAGTACAAGAAAACGGATCAGGGCAAGGAGAAGGCCAAGGCGATGACGGCAGAATTGACCGGACGGCTAGGCGAACTCCAAGAACGGCTCTATGCCAATGGGACTCGATCGCTGCTCATCATCTTGCAGGGAATGGACACCAGCGGAAAGGATGGGACGATCAAGAGCGTGATGTCCGGTGTGAATCCGCAGGGCTGTAAAGTCGTGTCCTTTAAAGCTCCATCGTCGGAGGAGCTGGGTCATGATTTTCTGTGGCGCGTACATCAGAAGGCGCCGTCCAAGGGCCAGATTGGCATCTTCAACCGTTCACATTACGAGGACGTGCTTATTACTCGCGTCCACGGATGGGTATCGGACAAGGTAGTGAAGCAGCGGTTTGATCAGATCAAAGAATTCGAAGAGCTGCTCTATGAAAGCGGCACGACTATTCTGAAGTTTTTTCTGTACATCTCGAAGGTTGAACAGAAAGAACGGCTGGAGGAACGCATTCGCGATCCGGAGAAACGCTGGAAATTCAACGAAGGTGATCTCGAAGAACGGAAACTATGGAAGAACTATATGGATGCGTTCGAGGATATGATGGCTGCCACAAGCACCCATCATGCGCCCTGGTATATCGTGCCGGCTAACCGGAAATGGTATCGCAATTTCGTGGTCGCTGATCTGGTCGTTAAGGCGTTGGAAAACATGAAACTGAAGACACCGCCTGCTCCAGCAGGGGTCAACTTCGATACGTTAAAGATCGTGTAACGAGTCAGTCGCCGCAGGAGATGAAGCCAGGCTAGGGGCGTGGTAGAGGGAAGACATTTCTGCAACCGCCCCTCCCTGCCTCTAATCCCGTGTCTCTAGCCTGAACATCAGCGATTGCAGCAGAAGAGCTGGGAAAGGCTGTTTCTTGACACCTTGGGCAGGGCTATATTAGCATGCGCATCCAGATCGATGGGCGCGTAGCTCAGGGGGAGAGCGCTACCTTGACACGGTAGAGGTCGACGGTTCAAGACCGTCCGCGCCTACCACCTAGCTGAGAGTATCCGTTTGCCTTTCGCAGGCGGGGTGCTCTTGTTGTTTCTTGTGCTTGGGCATTGAGTGGACGTCATGAAAGTTACGCTCAAAAACGGCAGCAGTCGTGATATTCCCGCGGGCCAGACCGTTGGGTTTGCCCTGTCGGCTCTTGGTCTGACGCTTGGCCCGGACATCCTCGCAGCAAAGGTGAATGGCCGGCCCGTAGATCTATCGAGTGTTTTGACGGACGATGCCGAGGTGATCCCACTGCAGTTTGACAGTGCTGAAGGCCGTGAGGTGTACCGCCATAGCAGCACTCACATTATGGCTCAGGCTGTCAAAGAGGTCTTCCCCACCGCACAGCTGACGATCGGCCCGGCTCTCGAAGACGGGTTCTTTTACGACTTTGCCTTTGAGCGGCCATTCACTCCTGAAGACCTCGAAAAAATCGAAGCGAAGGCGAAAGACATCGTTAAGCGAGCTCTTTCTGTTAAACGGGCAGAATTATCGAAGAATGAGGCGGTGAGGTTTTTCCAAGAACGTGGGGAAGTCTACAAGGTTGAGTTGATCCAAGGCCTAGCCGATGGCCAGACCATCTCAGTGTATAGTCAGGGGGAATTCACAGACCTCTGCCGCGGCCCGCATCTGCCGACGACAGGTCATGTTGGGGTATTTAAGCTCCTGAACACGGCAGGAGCCTATTGGCGAGGCGACGAACGCAATCC
Organism: uncultured Nitrospiraceae bacterium; assembly: GCA_963781915.1. Taxonomy (GTDB): domain Bacteria; phylum Nitrospirota; class Nitrospiria; order Nitrospirales; family Nitrospiraceae; genus Palsa-1315. The sequence continues at coordinate 20,628 of CAWAIH010000002.1, forward strand.
CATGCTGCAGCGGATCTATGGAACCTCCTTCCCCACCCAGGCGGAACTTGATGCGCATCTTGCACGGCTAGAAGAGATTAAGCGGCGAGACCATCGAAAGGTCGGCAAGGAACTCGATTTGATCTCGACCCAGGATGAGATCGGCCCGGGCCTGGTGCTCTGGCATCCGAAGGGCGCGACGATCCGGTTATTGATTGAGAACTTTTGGCGAGATCAGCATATCCAAAATGGGTACGAACTGGTGTACTCCCCTCATATCGCCCGGTTGGACCTCTGGAAAACCAGCGGCCACGTCGACTATTACCGCGACAACATGTTCGCTCCCATGAAGGTTGAAAACAGCGAATACCAGCTCAAGCCGATGAATTGCCCGTTCCATATCATGATCTACAAGTCGCATCTGCGCAGTTACCGAGACCTCCCCATCCGCTATGGCGAACTGGGGACGGTCTACCGGTATGAACGGACAGGTGTCCTTCATGGTCTGTTGCGGGTTCGCGGCTTCACACAGGATGATGCGCATCTGTTCTGCCGTCCGGATCAGATTGAACACAGAAGTCAGCAAGGTTCTAGACTTCACATTTTTTATTCTCGGCACTTTCGGGTTCACCGAATTTGAAGTGTATCTCTCCACCAAGCCTGAAAAGTCTGTCGGATCGGAAGAGCGGTGGGCTCAAGCCACGAACGCACTCGAATCAGCCTTGAAGGGACGAGCAGTTGCCTATCAGATCGATCCGGGCGAAGGCGTCTTCTATGGACCCAAGATCGACATCAAGATTAAAGATGCCCTGGGGCGTTCCTGGCAATGTTCGACTATCCAAGTCGATTTCAATAATCCCGAACGGTTCGAATTGGGCTATATTGGAGAAGACGGCAAAGTGCACCAGCCGATCATGATCCACCGGGCTCTAATGGGATCGATCGAACGGTTCTTTGGCATTCTGATTGAGCACTTCGGCGGCGCCTTCCCGACCTGGCTTGCCCCGGTTCAGGCAACGGTCATGTCCATCACGGATAACCAGCGGCCTTACGTTGCCGAGGTTGTGGCCCAACTCAAGGCTGCAGGGTTCCGCGCTGAGGCTGATCTTCGAAATGAAAAAATCGGGCTCAAAATCCGAGAAGCGGAGAAGGCCAAGGTTCCATTTATGTTTGTGGTCGGCGACAGAGAAGTGCAGAGCGGGACATTGGCCATACGAGGCCGGAGTGGAGCTAACCTCGGCAGTATGACCGTTGCGGGAGCGCTCGACCTCCTCCGTGCGGACCTCAAGCCTGCAGGGCAGCAACATTCATTGACACAATAAGAGGTGTATTATCGTCCCCAAACTACGAGTTAACCGGGAAATCAGGGTGCGTGAAGTCCGGGTGATCGGTCCGGAGAGCGAACAGCTTGGCATTCTCCTCACGGCGGATGCGTTCAAACAGGCACAAGAAAATGGCTACGACCTTGTCGAGGTCGCACCGACGTCAGTGCCTCCCGTATGCCGCATTATGGACTACGGGAAATACAAGTTTGAGCTAAGTAAAAAAGACCACCAGAACCGGCGTCATCAAAAGTCGACACAGGTGAAGGAAATTAAGTTGCGACCTCGGACAGACAAGCATGACTTGGAGATCAAGATTCGACAGATTAAGGGATTTTTGGCCGATGGTAACAAGACCAAAGTTCTCTTGACGTACCGCGGACGTGAGATGGCCAATCAGGAGATGGGCCGAACGCTTATGAATACGGTCATCGCAGAGTTGGGGGAGATCGGCACGATTGAATATGCCCCTCGCATGGAAGGGCGAAGCCTGATCATGATCGTGGCGCCCAAGTAGCACAATCGGTCAGAATAGTATTAACCCAAGGAAGCACCGACATGAAGAATAGGAAAATGAAAACCCATAGTGGAGCCAAGAAGCGATTTACCCGCACCGGCTCCGGGAAATTGGTCCGGCGAAAGGCGGGGAAACGCCATATCCTTACCAGCAAGACGCAGGATCGGAAGCGCCGATTAAGCGGCACGGCTCTCGTGGATAAAACAAAAACTCAGGCACTGGACCGTTTACTGCCCTATAATTAAATCGGGCTGTATCAATCGCGTTAACTAAAAGGAGTACTGACTCATGCCTCGCGCAAAAGGTGGCCCCAAAACACGGCATCGGCGGAAGAAACGGTTGAAGCTAGCGAAGGGACAGTATGGAGGGAAGAGCCGGCTGTTCCGGACCGCAACAGAATCAGTCGATAAGGGTCAGGCGTACGCCTATACAGGACGGAAAAATCGCAAACGGGACTTTCGGGTGTTGTGGATCGCGCGCATCAACGCGGCAGTTCGGGCGCATGGACTGACCTATGGCAAGTTCATCAACGCCCTGAAGAGGGCCAATATTCTCTTAGACCGGAAGGTCTTATCCGATATGGCCATCAAGGATGCCACGGGATTTGAGCAGTTGGTCGGTCTCGCCAAGCAGCATCTCGTCCCAGCCGGGGCGTAAGCGCGATCGCAGCGAGTGAAGTAGGATGAGGTTAAGGTTGAGCAAAGATCAGACTCTTTTTGTCTCAGCCTTAGCCTGAACCTCAGCCTTCTTCCTGCCCACGGACTTTTTCAGCGTCCCGCAAGTTCTGTCAGATCGATTTCGAACGCCACCGCCGGAACAGCGATCTGCCATCGTTCGAGAACTTCTGGGTGCAGCTCTCCGATTACACCGACTTGTTTCCCCTCAGATACAATACTCCCCACTCGTCCAGCGAGAAATGACGGATGCTGGATCGGTTCTAGGCTGTAGGCTTGGTTCACATAATAAAACAGCGTTTCCAGGCAGGAGTGAGCCTCGGAGAAGTGCGCATCGGCATGGGCGATCATTCCGCCGAGCACTGTGACAGTATGCGACCCAAGGGACTGGGTGAAATCTGGACGTGCGACTTCGCCTGCCTCGAATAGCCGATGGGGATAAAATGCCCGGTTCGATGCAGCCTCCACGCGAAGTAACGACGGAAGCATCCATTGGCGAAGTGCGGAGAAGTTCTGAGACATCACATTGTCCACCTCGACCAGTTGTCCCCATTCAGTCCCTTCCAGGCGCATTGCATCGCGGAGATCCTTGGGTGAACCGAGAATATTGGAAATGATTTCCTGGAAACCCATGCCGACCATGAGGGCTCTTGCACGGTCGGAGACCTCTTCGACGCGCGACAATCCCCCGACCGTAAATTGCGAGGGCATCACCGGCAAAAATTCTCCATACCCACGGCTGATCGCAACATCTTCGACCACGTCCATGGCGTGCATGAGGTCTTGCCGATAGAACGGAGGCGTTACCGTCACATATTTGCCTTTCGCCGTCGCTTCATAACCGTAGTCCGTGAGGGCCTTCACCACTTCCTGGGCGCCGAGCGCTTGCCCAAGCGCCTGTTCGATCGTGCTGACGGGAAGCTTCCGTGACCTCCCCAGATCTTGCGGAGTCATAATCGCCATGCCGAGAACCGTCTTATAGGGATATCGTATTTCGATCGGCTCAATAACCGCACCACGATCCGCCAGATTTGCCGCGAAGATATTGAGGGTCAGGACGACCATCGCGAGGTCCGTGCCGGTCACCTCGACAAAGAGAGCATCATCTCCCACCCGCACTTCTCCGGCTTCCCGGCTATTGATGATCGGCGGGAATGAGAGTGCCTGACTCTTTGCATCGCGGAGGACGGGTAGACGATCGTGTCCTGCGAGAATCCCGCCGAACTCCAGCCCCTTGGGATGGACGAGCAGCATCTCTCCGAGCGTCATGACCGTATCCATTCCCAGGGGCGTGAACGTGACCGCGTCGGGCTTTACCAAATCATAGATGACAGGAAACTCGATCGCCGCGAGCCGATAGACCCCGATCGAAACAGTCTTACGTTTACGTCCGAACATCTCGGCGAGTTTCTCTTGCGTCTGGATCAGCTGTGCCAGGCCCTCCTGGGTCACAGGGTAGCCGGTTGCAGCGCAAGCTGCCACGTAGGGCCTGATCTTTTCCAGGCCGGGAGCCACGTTCAGTTGCTTTGGCGATTTTGATTTAGTCGTGAGAAAATCGTACCTCGGCAGAGAGCCCTGCCGCTTCACACGAATCTGCCGTGCAATCCCTTCGCAACACCAAAGGTCGGGACGGTTACTGTCTTGCAACTCAATGCGCAGCTCTCCCGTGTCGGGGCTCTGTCCCTTCAGCTCACCCTTTACGAGCATCAACGACTCTTCAAGCTGCTCTATCGTGAGCGATTGTCGAGGTTCTCCTGGCCTGGTGAGCAATCCCTCGAGATCCTGTTTGAAAATAGTAATCGTGGGCATATGAAACCTAGAAGGTTCCTCTAGTGGAGCGAATCAGATCAAGATTGTCGGTGAACAACTCACGAATATCATGAATGCCGAGCGCCACCATCGCCATGCGATCGAGTCCAAGCCCCCATGCGATCACCGGAACGGTCACGCCCAAGGGAAGGGTCACTTCCGGTCGGAACAACCCGGCTCCGCCCAGCTCCATCCATCCGAGCTTCGGATGGCGCACGTGCAGTTCCACCGATGGCTCGGTAAAGGGGAAGTAGGCCGGGAGAAATTTGACTTCCTTGGCCTGCGCCACTTCACGGGCAAAGAGATTCAGCAGGCCGAGTAGCGTGCGAAAGTTGATGTCTTCGCCGAGCACGATCCCTTCCACCTGGAAGAAATCTGTCGCGTGAGTCGCATCGACTTGATCGTAACGGAAACAGCGGGCGATGGAAAAGTATTTTCCAGGCACGGCAGGTTGTGCCGCCAATGTATGGGCCGAGACGGCTGTCCCCTGGCTTCGCAAGACCAGCCGTCGCGCACGTTCCGTATCGAAGGGATAGTTCCAACCGCTTGAGCCGGTTGCGCCGCCAGTCTGGTGCGCCTGCGCAACCTGAGACAAGAACGGCTCCTCAATTGCCGAAGCATGGGTCGGTTCTTTGACGAAGTATACGTCATGGATGTCACGTGCCGGATGGAACTGCGGCATGAAGAGGGCATCCATGTTCCAGAATTCTGTCTCCACGAGCGGGCCCCGCATTTCCTGGAATCCCATGCTCACGAGTTTTGACTTCACCGTATCGAGAAACTCGCGATAGGGATGGCGTTTGCCCGGCGCAATTCGTGGCGCGCGAAGACTGATCGTATACTTGCGGAAGCGTTTCATCCGCCAGCTTCCGTCTTTCAACAGTTCTGGCGTCAGTTGGGAGACCTCTTCCGCGGTCCCCTGCCGAGCGAGTTGCTGGGCAGCTTCGGCGCCGGTTATGGAAAGCTTGAGCGCTCTGGCCACCCGATCATCGATGCGGAACGGTTCTCGTGCATTCCCACGTTTGACGGCGTGATCGTGAATGACCTGCCGTTGTGCTTCAGGGAATGCCTGCAGCCCACGCGGCGCTCCATGCAGCTGTTGCAGCAATCCCCTCATTGTTTCCGCTGTCTGGCTCGGTCGTCCGGTTGATTCGATACAGCCGCCTTGGATGATGAGGAGCGCTCCCTCTTTCTTGAGCCGTCCGATCGCGCCGCTCACGTCCGACGGTTCGAGTCCTTCCCGGGATTGGATGTCCTGAATGGTCAAGCGCTTGCCGGTTTTAGCCGCATCGCGAGCGGCAGACAGCACCCGCTCGATCGGCGAGTATTTTTCAAAATAGAGTTCGCCGATTTTGGTAAGCGAAACGATCGGCGTCACAGTTTCCGTTTCCACCGCCAGCAATGACTTGGCGAGCAACCATTCGACCGCCATACTGAGCTGCGATGGTTCTAACTTAGTGGACTGTATGAGCTGTTCTGTCTGGATGATGGCGGAATGATTCGCTCCAAAAGTCGATAGGACTTTGACTTCGAGAGGATGGAGGCTATCGATGAGGGAAGAGATGTCCACCCGCGCGGCCTATCGGTGAGCGGAGACGCGCTGCGGCGTCGTGGAAGAAGGGTGGCCGGCTGCGCGCATCGCAGCAATTGTCGCAGCATAGTCACGACTAGAAAAAATGGCCGACCCAGCGACCAGTACGTCGGCTCCCGCAGCCAATACCTGCGCTGCATTGTCGATCTTGACGCCGCCGTCCACTTCGAGCAACGCAGGGCTTCCGATCCGATCGAGCATGGCGCGGGCCGAGGCAGTTTTTTTCAGGCAGGAGGCGATAAAGGTTTGACCGCCGAACCCAGGATTGACCGACATGATGAGAACCAAATCGACATCGGGGAGAATTTCCTCGATCGTACTGAGCGAAGTGGCCGGATTGAGGGTCACACCTGCCTTGACACCATGTTCTTTGATCGATTGCACCGTGCGGTGGAGATGCGGGCAAGCTTCCACGTGAACTGTGAGATAGTCCGCTCCGGCCTCGGCGAACTCAGCGATAAAGGCGTCGGCGTTGGTGATCATGAGGTGGACGTCGAGCGGCAGCTTGGTGACTTTTCTGAGGGCTGCCACGATCGGAGGACCGATGGTCAAATTGGGGACAAAATGCCCGTCCATGACATCGATGTGCAGGAAATCAGCTCCAGCTCGTTCCACGGCTGCCACTTCCTCGGCCAGCCTGGCAAAGTCAGCAGCTAAGATCGATGGTGCAATAAGAGTGGCGCGTGGCATCACAGAGTTTTCCTCAGTCGAGCGGCGTAAAATCCATCCATCGAAAAGCGGTTAGGCATGGTCGAGAGCGCGCCTTGTTCGGTGACAAACCCCTGAGCCGCGGTCGGGAGCCAGGGACGGACAGACTCACGCTGGAACTCCACATGGGCACGACAGAATCGCTCGATAACATCTTCACTTTCTTCCGGTTCTGTCGAGCACGTACTATAGACCAGCACCCCGCCGGGCCGCAAGCATGGGGCCACCGCTTCGAGGATCTGACATTGGAGTGTCTGATGTCGAGGGAGCGCCTGCTCATCTTTCCGCCATTTCGCTTCCGGGTGTCGCCGTAACACACCGAGCCCACTGCAGGGCGCATCCACCAAAATCCGATCAATAGAAGGCTCACCTACTCTGGTTTTCCTTGCGGCGGGAGACCCTGCGATCTCGATCATGGAAACCCACTCATGTGGTTCTCGAATATCGCCGATGATCGGCACGACATTCTGGACTCTGAGTCGCTGGCAATTGCTTCGCAGAAGATCTAAGCGGGCGTCTTTTCGATCGATAGCGTAGATCGTTCCCTTGTTCTGCATCAGATCGGCCAGATGAGTCGATTTCCCTCCAGGCGCCGCGCAAGCATCGAGGGCGATGTCGCCTGGCTGAGGGTCAAGCAGGGGAGGAATCAGTTGCGCCGCCTCATCTTCCACATAGAAAGCGCCCTCGTGAAACCCGGGGAGTGAGGGTACAGAGCCTCCTTCTTCGATCTGAATGCCGAAGGGACTTACATCGGTCGGCTTGGCTGCAATACCCATTTGTGAAAAGCTTTCGAGGAGTGCTTCCCTGGTCGTGATCAACCGGTTTACCCGAAGTGTCAGTGGGGGCGCGACACTGACCTCCTTGCAGGCAACTTCCGCAGAGGCCAGGCCTAGACGTTCCACCCATCGACGGCTGAGCCATCCTGGAACCGAGTACCGCACGGCGAGGGCTTGCGCGGCGTGATGATCCATGCTGGGCCAGGGGTGAGGGGGATGGCGCAGCAACCCGCGCAATACCGCATTGACGAGTCCGCTCCAATCCCTGCCGACTGTGCCGGCAAAGGCCCTGGCCAGGTTGACGGATTCGTTGACTGCGGCAGACGGCGGGATACGATCGAGAAACAGGAGTTGGTAAGCGCCAAGCCTGATCGTCATCTGGACGGCGACGGGAAGGCGAAGCAGTGGCTTGTCTAGAACCGGCTCAAGCCGCCAATCGATGGTCGCAAGATGCCGCAAGACGCCATACGTGAGTTCCACCGTAAGAGCTCGTTCCCTGCTATCGAACGAGCATCGTGCAAGCGCACGATCTAACAAGACATCGACCCCCTCCTCGCTTTTGGAGGACTCCATCAACAGCGAAAGGGCGATTGTACGTGCCGATGGCGCGGTCTGGGTGGTAAATAACGATCGAGGGCCAAAAGTCATAGGGGATAAACACGGTCTGTTTGGTTTATTTCGTCTATTTGGTTCATCTGGTTTTCTGGTTAGTCTGGCTCAACCAAATAAACTAGACAAACCAAACAAACCAAATGAACAAGCCTGCTGGCTAGGAAAGAGTCTACCCTCCGAGTTGAAACCCAACAAGAATGGGATGGCCTGCCAAGTATTGAGATACGGCCATGCGGCGGCCATTAGCCGGTTGTAACTCCATCACAGCAAGGACTCCCTCCCCGGTGGCAACATGAATCGTCTCGTTCGTAATGGCGACGACCACCCCAGGGGGACTCGTCACAGAATCTGGGAGTGCCAGAGCTCGCCAGATCGTCCAACGGTCGCCACCTGCCACGGGTGTGTAAGCTCCAGGCCAGGGAGAGAGCCCACGGACCCGGTTGGCAAGAACCGTGGCCGGCAAGGCCCAATCGATTACGCCATCTTCTTTTTTCAGCAGTGGCGCGAGGGTTGCCTGTGAAGAATCTTGCGGCTGCGGTACAAGAGTGCCGGCTTTGAGTCGGACAATCGTTTCGACCAGCAGTCTACCTCCCAGCTCGGCTAAACGTGGCGAAAGGCTGCCTGCCGTATCGTCGGTGGTAATGGAGATGGCCTCTTGGAGCAACATGGCGCCTGTATCCATCCCCTCATCCATCAGCATGGTTGTAATCCCTGTTTCTGTCTCGCCGTTGATGATGGCCCACTGGATGGGACCAGCGCCGCGATATTTTGGAAGAAGTGAACCATGCACATTAATACAGCCGCGAGAAGGAAGCGAGAGAATCGCCGGAGGCAAGATGCGCCCGAACGCCGCAACTGCTATTAAGTCAGGCCTCCAGGAGGCCAAAGCCTGAAGAAATTCTGGATCTTTCATCTTGAGCGGTTGTAGCAAGGGAATCTTCTCTCGCTGGGCCAGAAGTTTTACCGGCGATGGTGTGAGGATTTGCCCGCGTCCTTTCGGGCGATCCGGTTGGGTGACAATGCCGACAACGGAATCGTCAGACTTCAACAAGGCTTCAAGCGAAGTCGCGGCAAAATCGGGCGTACCCATGAATACAATTCGCATGGTACCGCTTTAGCATTGCAGGTGCGCGAAAGCAACTTGGCTGGTCACTACTTGGAAGGTAGATAGGCTGAAGGTGTTCAGGCTGAAGTGTTCGAAACTTCGAATTCCAACCTTCAGCCTGTGCCAGGAGCCGTCAGCCTAAATACCTCAGTAGTTAGCTCGGTTGCGCGGGTTTGCTTGACTTGCCGTTGAGCCCTTTGTTAGCATCGCGCGCGGGGTGGAGCAGCCCGGTAGCTCGTTGGGCTCATAACCCAAAGGTCGAAGGTTCAAATCCTTCCCCCGCAACCAACCTTCTTTTTTTCTCTCTCATTAGCTTACGACGGACTTGCTTCCCGCTCTGGCCACGGCCCCATCAAGACACTTCAGAGATTGCTCAAGGGTATATCCAATATGGATATCCGTGGGAAGAGGGATCGGTTCTGAGGTCTTGTTGGATTCCAGCCGGTGGATCGAATTTTTACCGGTGGACTATTGAATGAGTCTGGATAACCGAACACTTGTCTGATCCCACGAAGTTCGCTACACTCTTTCTGACAAGAAGAGAACCGAGTGAAGCTCGACCCCTACCCCTCTGAAGGAGACTGAATGGCCGGCTTTTTCGTGCGGAAGAATCAACGGATCAAGCGATTGGTGCCAGTGCGGTACCTCGGGGGCGGTATTGTTGGCGAAGGCATCATCAAGGATCTGTCGCTGAGCGGGAGTTACATTACCGGGAATGCATCGGTCTCAATCGGGGCGGTGATCACACTGCAAATTTTTATTCCGGGAGATCCGGATCCGTTACTGATCGATCGCGCCACCGTGAAATGGGTTAAGGATTCTGATTTCGGAGTGGATTTCGATACGTCCCAATCTGAGGTGACTGAGCGAATTACAAAGATCATCTCCATGTTGGTCAAGACACAGTATGGCTCATCCGGCAATGGATGAAAGAACCTGGCAGGGGCTTGGTTTATCTGGTCTGTCTCGTGTGTTTGGTTTATATGATTTTAGTTGGTGTGAGGAAGGAGAAAGACAAGACAGCCCGCGCCTGGCAGTTGCGATTTGAAATTTAAAGGGGACTGGCTCCGGCGGAGACCAGCGTATAGAGGGTGTGGAACGACAGCTGCCCGTCCAGGCGGAGGGCGAGGGAAGTTCGGCCACTTCAATAGTTCCGGTCTCGAAGTTCCGCAGAATCTGCTTCATGTTTTGCTCCGTAGATCTATGCAACGATTTTGAGATTGGGAGAAGCGGCGGCACTGGTATTGCCGGTACGCGCGACTCCAGCCACGGAGAGCAGTCGCTCTAACTCGGCCACGATTCTTACCGCCGCCTGACCATCCCATTTTTCAGGAATCGCGCCTTTCTTCCAGCAGCCATCCATAAGCCGACGAAGCGCCGGTCCAAGATTTGCCGGATTGGTGCCGATCAGCTCGTTGGTGCCCACGGAGACCGTTTCCGGTCGTTCAGTGTTGTCACGCAGCGTGAGGCAGGGCACACCCATCACAGTCGTCTCCTCGGTAATGCCTCCGGAATCGGTGATCACGCCTTTCGCATGTTTCACCAGATAGTTGAATTCCAAGTAGCTCTGCGGATCGACATAGTGCATGCCAGGAATCTGCCCTTGCAGTTCACGTAAATTCTTGGCTGTACGCGGGTGTACCGGAAACACCACCGGCAGGCCACCGGTACCGGCGGCGATGGCCTGAAGCAATTGTAGTAACTGCTGCTCCCCATCCACATTCGCCGGGCGATGCAGGGTCACCACGAAATATTTTCCCGGCTGTAATCCCAGCTCCGCCCAAAATGTCGGTGGCTGCAGATGGGGCATCTGCTTCAGCAGCGTATCGATCATCGTATTGCCGGCGAAGAATATGCGGTCGTTTGTCACTCCGGCACGGCGCAGGTTGTCGTTGGCCGTTTCGCTGGTGGTAAAAAACCAATTCGTGATCGAATCCGTCACGACACGATTGATCTCTTCCGGCATGGTCCAATCGCCGGACCTGATTCCGCCTTCGACATGGGCTACAGGGACTCCCAGCTTTCGGGCGGCAATGGAACAGGCCATTGTCGACGTCACATCCCCCACGACCAGACAGAGATCGCTTTTCTGGTCCAGCAACACCTTTTCATAGCGCACCATAATCGCGGCAGTCTGTTCCGCCTGTGTGCCAGAGCCGACCTCCAGATTGGCATCCGGCTCCGGAATGCCGAGTTGCTCGAAAAATCCTCCAGACATGGCCTTGTCGTAATGCTGGCCTGTATGAATCAGGCGATAGCGGAGTGAACTTCCGCGCGACTGCGTCTCCTTTATCGCATCGATGATCGGTGCAATTTTCATGAAATTAGGCCGCGCGCCCGCGATAAGATCAATAGTCTTCATAAGTCCCTCCTCGATCGGTACCTACTGTCATGGTCTGTTTCCTGCCGAACATTGTTAGAAACCGGGCACTGTTTTGCTGCGATCCTACCCGCACCGCTCATTTTCCCCAAGCCTTTATCAAATAACAACCTGTGCCATATTTCGTCGAAGATCTCAGACAAAGTCGCGTCGTTCATAGCCACTGCCTTGAACGGCTTTTGCGAGCTGCACCTAGTGACGTAACTGAGCAGATTTTTGGTTTGGGGTGGCACGAGGCGGCAACGAGTCTTCCTGTCGGTTGGTTCTGCCGCCTGGAGCGACCGGTAATGGCCTCAAATCGAAAGATGTCATTGATGTGTATATCGCAGGGAGTAACAATTAGATAGTTAATGGTATCTGCAGGATGTGCAACAGCTACTCGTACCCTACCATTTCGGGGTAGTCCCCCCCCTCCTGAGGAATAGTTAAGATGCCCGCTCCATACTATTCTGTGCACCACTATGGTGAAGCAGGGCATCAAATCATTCTCCGGCAAGCATGTGCTGCTTTTGCAGGGCCCGTTGGGGCCATTTTTCAGACGACTGGGTCGTGATTTGGAAGAGAGCGGCGCCCGGGTCAGCAAGATCAATTTCAATGGTGGAGATTGGCTGTTTTATCCCCGACGGTCGGAGACCTATCGGGGTCGGATGGAAGATTGGCCGGAGTACCTGTCGCAGATTCTGACCGAATGGAAAATCGACGTCGTCCTTATGTGCGGGGATTGCCGGCCTATCCATAGATATGTGCGGCAACAGACCGAACGTTTGGGCATTGAGTTGGGAGTATTTGAAGAAGGGTATCTGCGCCCGAACTACATCACATTGGAGCAGTCAGGGGCTAATGATTACTCGAGCCTGCCACGATCGGCCGATTTTTATCTGAAACAATCGGGGGACGACGTTGCCAAGCCGCTCCAAGTCGGCAAGGTATTCTGGCATGCCGCGCTCTGGGCCCTGCTGTACTACATAGCCAGTTCCCTGTTGCGACCACTCTTCCCCCATTACCAGCATCATCGCCGTCTCGCCGTCCGGGAAGCCTTTCCATGGCTGCGAGGCCTCTGGCGCAAGTGTTATTACCATGTGAAAGAACGAGTGATTCGGGGCCGATTGGAGAATGAGTACTCCGGTCGTTTCTTCCTTGTGCCCTTGCAGGTCTACCACGATTCACAGATACACATGCATTCCGACTACGCAGATGTCGAGGCCTTTATCCGAAATGTGGTATCGGATTTTGCGAAGAATGCCGAATCAGAGGCCTATCTGGTCATCAAACATCATCCTATGGATCGGGCCTATCGCGACTATACCGCTCTCTGTGCGCAGCTAGCGGACTACCACGGTATAAAAGAACGGCTATGTTATGTACATGATCTCCACTTGCCGACGGCCTTCAAGCACACTCGTGGTGTGGTCGTGGTGAACAGCACGGTGGGCTTGTCCGCGCTCATGGCTGATGTACCGGTAAAGGTGTGCGGGCGAGCGATGTACGACATCCCCGACATCGCGTATCAAGGGCTGTTGAGCGATTTTTGGGCGGATGCGCCGAATTATAGGCCCAACAAACAGGCGCTACAAAGATACTATACCTACCTGCTTCAGCGTACACAGCTCAACGGAAGTTTGTATAAACGGCTACCCGGGACCTCGTCGCATACCGGAATGATATGGGATGCTCCTGCCTATATTTCCACTTTGGACGGCCGCATTGAGCACATGAGATCACGAGAATTCCAGCAGCTCGTCGCAAAGGGCCAAGTAGCCGCGTGACATTCAGGGCGGCCCTCGAGCATGACGAGACGATCGCGCGTATCTTGTTCAAGCGTTTCAAGTTGCAAGACTCTGGTTTCTGTTTCATGTTACTAGTTCCAAGTTATTCATTTCGGATTGGTGATATTCCGAGTTCGAACTTGAAACCTGAAACGAGAAACCAGCAACTCCACGCCCCAACGACGCTTCACGTGTCAGCGTAGCGGATCGGCTGTCTGCGTGCGGCGCCAGGCAGACATTGCAGTAGAAATGCTCATGAATAATGTGGGCCAGGTGTGGATCCCGGTTCAGTCAGTGGTACCGCTGGTTTTGTGAATCTGCTTTGTAGACAGCCACCTCATCGCGTATCCTGCAAGACAAGAATCGTAATGGCCTTCGCCGACGGTTCGGCCAATGTTCAGATCAGAAATTTGTGTGGTCGCCAGCATCCATAGCCTAGGCAGTCTGGAAAGCGAGGGGACTGTCGCCCTTCCTACCGGCGACT
>CAWAIH010000003.1:0-18142 GCA_963781915.1 uncultured Nitrospiraceae bacterium
CGCATCGCATCATGTCGCTTCCGTTCGGATGTACTCCAGGACCGTGACTTCTGTGCCCATCGCCGTGGCAATCTTCACAGCCATCTGACCCAATCCACCAAGTCCCACTACCGCCAGTTTGTGATATTTCCCTACGCCCCAATGGCGAAGCGGGGAGTAGGTCGTAATTCCCGCGCATAAAAGTGGAGCTGCTCCGGCAGGCGACAGGGCTGAGGGAATCCGCAGCACGTAATCCTCATCCACGACAATCTGCGTGGAGTAACCGCCCTGAGTAGGCAGGCCGTCTTTGTCACGGCCACTATAGGTGAGAAGCATGCCGGCATCGCAATATTGCTCTGATCCTTCACGGCAGGCGGGGCAGGTTCGGCAGGAATCGACGAAGCAGCCGACGCCAACGCGGTCATTTGTCTTAAACTTTTTCACCGCAGACCCGATTTGCACCACGATGCCGACGATTTCATGGCCGGGCACCATGGGGAAAATCGATCCGCCCCATTCGTCACGGGCTTGATGGATATCCGAGTGGCAGATGCCACAGTGGGTGATGGTCATGAGCACATCGTGAGGGCCGACCTCACGCCGCTCGAATGAAAAGGGTCGCAGGGCAGCCTTAGCGGTCATCGCGGCGTAGCCTTGGGTCAACAGCATGGCTCATGTTCCTTTGTTAAAAGGCCTGATTCGACCGTGACCATAGCAAGATACCCTGGGCTTGCCAACCCCAAAACGGTGTCAATAATGCCGGCGCCAATCAGCAGCTCGCGCAGATATTATTTATCGGGTGCAGCCAATGGAATTATTAGGTGGTGCGTACCAGCTGGCGCTGTGGGAAGGGGGGAGGATCTGTTCATGGACTATTGAGCTTCATCGTCTTGCTGTGCCTCTGTATCATCGTCTCCCTCCAACGAGTCCGGGAGCGAGGTGTCCATTGTGAGCGTGGAGCCGGGAATGCGATACCGTTCCGTTGCCCAGGCGCCGAGGTCGGTCAACTGACATCGTTCCGAGCAAAAGGGGCGCCAGGGATTGCCTTCCCAGATGCTGGGTTGGTGACAGAGGGGACAGATCATGCCCGACATTATACTATGCTGAGTTTGAAAATCGGTCAGGAACCAACTCGGGCAGGTCTCATGTGTCGCGGCGGCTTGCAGTAATCGGTGAAGGCCGTGTATCCCCTGAGGGATACTGAGTCAGTAAGGAGGCTTCAACAGGACGGAAAAAGAGCGAAGCTCCGGAGAGTTCTGCTATTACGGGGAAATTGTCGACTTGTTACCGAGGTGGCTGAGCCTTTTCGATCTTGGCCCAGGCATCTTTAAGCGACACCGTACGGTTAAATATCAGTGCGCCGGAGGCTGAATCAGAATCGGTACAGAAGTATCCCAAGCGCTCGAATTGGTACCGTGCGCCTGGCACTGTCTGCCGCAAACTGGGCTCAACCAGGCAACCCGTGATTTGCTCCAATGAGTTGGGGTTGATATAGGTCGTCCAATCGTGGGCTGGCGGCATCTTCGTGAGATCCATCACCAAGAGGGGGTTGTAGAGACGGACTTCCGCTTTCACAGCATGGGCCGCAGAGACCCAATGGATGGTAGCCTTGACCTTGCGCTGTTCCTGTGAAGCGCCGCTCTTTGTCGTGGGGTCGTAAGTGCAATGGAGTTCAGTGACCTCGCCGGTCTGCGGATCCTTCGTCACTCCGACACATTTAATAATGTACGCGTACCGGAGCCGCACTTCTCGTCCCGGGGCGAGCCGGAAAAATTGTTTAGGCGGATCTTCACGGAAGTCGTCCTGCTCAACATAGAGGACGCGTGAGAAGGGAACTTTCCTTGTCCCTGCAGACGAATCCTCCGGATTGTTGACGGCTTCCAATTCTTCGGACTGGTCCTCAGGATAGTTATCAAGGATGATTTTGAGTGGACGCAACACGGCCATCACTCGGGGGACGCGCCTGTTCAGGTCTTCGCGAATAAAATGCTCGAGCAGCTGCATCTCGACGATGGCCTCGCGCTTGGCGACGCCGATATGGTCGCAGAAGGCCCGAATCGCTTCCGGGGTGTACCCGCGGCGGCGCAGTCCTTTGATCGTCGGCAGTCGTGGGTCATCCCATCCACTCACCAGCTTCTTTTCCACCGACTCGAGCAGTTTCCTTTTGCTCAAGACGGTATAGGTGAGGTTCAAGCGAGCAAACTCAATTTGCTGCGGCTGGTGCGGCACTTCAGCCTGCTCGACGACCCAATTGTAGAGAGGCCGATGATCTTCAAATTCCAGGGTGCAGATGGAGTGGGTGATCCCCTCGATCGCGTCCGAGAGGGGATGCGCATAGTCGTAGGCCGGGTACAGGCACCAGGTGCTCCCTGTCCGATAATGCGTCGCGTGTCTGATGCGATACAGGGTCGGATCTCGCAGGTTGATATTGGGGGATGCCATGTCGATCTTGGCACGAAGGACGTGGGTGCCGTCGGCAAACTCCCCAGCTCGCATGGCTCGAAAAATGTCAAGATTCTCCTCAATCGAACGGTCACGGGAGGGGCTGTTCTTGCCCGGCAGAGTCAGTGTGCCACGATAGGCACGCATCTCTTCAGCCGTCAACGTGTCGACGTAGGCTTTGCCCTTACGGATCAGCTGGACGGCAATATCGTACAGCTGCTCGAAGTAATCCGAGGCAAAAAACATCTTGTCCTGCCAGTCGAACCCCAACCATCGAACATCGTCCTGAATGGCCTGGACGTACTCAAGATCTTCGGTAGTTGGATTGGTATCGTCGAATCGCAGATGGCAGATGCCACCCGGAGTATCGTGTGCCAAGCCAAAGTTCAGGCAGATAGATTTCGCATGGCCGATATGGAGATAGCCATTCGGTTCAGGTGGAAAGCGCGTAACGACTCGACCGCCATGTTTGCCGGCTTCGTGATCGGCGGTCACAATGCCACGGATAAAGTTTGAAGCGCCAGTCGGTTCAGACACGATAGGGCGATGACTCCTCTGTGGATGAGAAATGTGCAAGCTGGGTGTCGCGGGCTGTTCTATCACAAGAGTGGCGTATGGGAGAAGAGCTTATCCGGAGAGGGGGAACGTCGGAGCGAAACCGAGTGTTACGAGGTTTGATGGGGCGGCATCTGCATCACGCTGAAATCTTTCTGCGCGATGAGATGTCCTTCCAGGAAAAGGCGAAATTGGTAGCCGCCAGAAGCGGGGAAGACCAGGGAACGGATACGCATGAGTAACAGCTGGCGTTTATTGGGAACCGATTATCGCCGTGCTGCCGCGGCTTTCCACTACATCGCCAAAAATGGTGAGGCCGCTGCCGATGCGGCAGTAGTGTGGGCTGACGGTGACTAATTCGCCTTTATGGGTATAGAAATTCCCCACAACTATGCGAATTTTTCTTTTCTGCATAAGGCAGGCTTCGAACACCGTATGTCCAGTTGTTCGATCTGCTACGGTGACTGAAGGATTCTCGTCCTGAATTGCCTCGCTGCTGGCCTTTACGTTGATGATGAAGCGGCTCGCGCTATGTGCCGAGAGCGCATTTCGGCGGATATGGCCGATGCGGGTTCCCTGATCATCGTACAGGTCCATCGTCAGGAGCAACGCCAAAGGCTGAGGTTGCGTTTCTACCACCAACTGCTCCTTGCCTTGAAGCTTGACGACACCGTTCGTGTTTCGAAACACATTTGAACCGACGTGTAACTCAAGGCCCTGTTCAGGCTTCTCAATGTCGATCAATTCTGGAGAGTCTGTGATGCCAACCGCTTTAACTTGAAGAGAGTTGTTCATATTCCACCATGAGTTTTCCGCTGGGAAGCAGCGGCCGACGACCGAAGAATTTCCTCTTCCAGAGGCCCGCCGCCTATACTTTCCGCAAGGTAGGCTATACCACCGTCTCTGTCAAGTCGTGACCGAACCATCGGTGTAGAGGCTTAAATGTTGATCAGAATCGTTATTAAGAATTGAAATGTGAAAAGCCCTTGTGCTACTGTGCCCGGTCACCCCTCGTCATTGATGATCTGGTCCCATCGTCTAGCCTGGCCTAGGACGGAGCCCTCTCAAGGCTTAAACACGGGTTCAAATCCCGTTGGGACCACCACACCAAGCTCGTTCGCACCACGCACGCCGCGTCAATGATCACGTGTGATTAGAATCCGCTTGCATGGCCAGCAATATTGGATCGTCCTGCACAGGGATACATGTATCAGTATATATTCTTACGTTGGTATCAGGGTTACGGGCCGCGCATCTGAACGCGCACATCATCGCGGTTGCTTGATCCGCATCCAATCGTTGCGGATCCTATCGACCACACTCCGCCGTCAACTTCTCGTCAATTGTGGTGGCTCGATGAATAAGACCCACGTCCTCATGGACCAGAATGCGGTGAGGGATTTATCGGGATGCAACTTCGTTGACGCCTCTATTGTTGGTTGTGTATAAAGAATACGCCGTTTGTCCATTCACTTCTTATGGTAGGTAGATTTTTCATGGGTGTACGCGAATTCCACGATGGGGCGAAAGACGGCCTCGAAGCGCTCGAGCCTCTCGACCCGGAACAGATTGAGTCCTTCGATGGCCTGCTGACCGCAATGCGCAAAACAGCCTTTGGGGGCCGCAGACTGGGTGAGGCCTACGAAGTGCTGTGGACGATGATTGAAGACCCTGACTGCTCCGTTGTGTTGACCCTGTCAGGGGCAATGACCATTGCTAAGATGGGCAAGATCATCAGCGCAATGATCGATCATGGGATGGTGCAATGTGTCGTCTCGACCGGAGCATTGATCGCCCATGGACTGAGTGAGTCAGTTGGTAAAACACACTATCGGCACCATTCGTCCATGTCTGATCAAGAGTTGTTTGCGAAGGGCTATAACCGGGTCTACGATACGCTGGAGATGGAATCCAACCTCAACTATGTGGAGCAAGTCGTTGCCCGCACGATGAAACGGATGAATCAGGATCAGACTCTGTCCTCCGAGATCCTCACCCGTGAGTTGGGAAGGACGCTCGCGGAAGAATACGACGGAACGGGCATTCTCAAAAGTGCCTATGTGAAAAAAGTCCCGGTCTTCATCCCTGCCTTTACCGATTCCGAGATGGGGCTGGATCTTGGAACCTGGGCGATGAGTCGGGATCTCGGTCAGGCTCATACGCAGTTACAGGGGGGGAGTGATCTTGATGTGCTGCGTACGATTCTTCGTTCCTATCCTTCGTTCAATCCCTATCTCGATCTCAACAGTTACGCGAGCCATGTCATCTCTGCCAAGCGGCGAGGGATCTTTACGATCGGGGGGGGGGTGCCTCGTAATTGGGCCCAACAGGTCGGCCCCTACATTGAGATCAGCAATACGAGGCTCGGTCTCCATGTAGAGCCACCTCGATTCCAATATGGGGTACGCATCTGTCCGGAACCAGACCATTTGGGTGGGTTGAGCGGCTGTACCTATCAAGAAGGCCTCTCCTGGGGGAAGTTTGTTCCGCCGGAAGCAGGGGGGCGCTTTGCCGAAGTGTTAAGTGACGCCACGACTGTCTGGCCTCTCCTCATGGTCGGGTTGCTGGAGCGCCTAAAAGCGAAACGCGCGGTCAGAACATGATCGGCACGTATATTTTTCGCACAGCCGTAGTGGTGGCGTTGCTGTCTATCGCACAGCCAACTCAGGCTGGCGCGGGATCGGTCACGGATGACGGACGAATCAGAGGGAGCGCGGATGCACCGATCACCTTGATCGAGTATTCCGACTTCACATGCGGATATTGCGCGAAATTCTTTCAGGAAACCTTGCCTCGATTGCAGGCTAAATATATCGATACAGGCAAAGTGCGGTTTGTGTATCGCGACTATCCTCGAGCGGATCGAGGGGTCGGAGTCGACGCTGCGGTCGCGGCGCGCTGTGCCGGAGCCCAGGGTCGATATTGGCCGATGCACGATCGACTCTTCAGCGAACGAAGCCGCTTAGACTCGGGATTGTTCAAAGGGTACGCGAAGGCAATGGGCTTGGACCAGACGGTGTTTGCCAAGTGTTTCGACGAGCGGCAGTATCTGGAGTCAATTTTCCAGGATCGTCAAGAGGCGACCCGATGGGGCTTTCATGGCACCCCTGGTTTTATTCTGATTCGAACCGTTGGTGGGCCTACTGAGAAAGAGCCGGCGGTTGCGATTCCCGGCGCAGTCCCGTTCAGCGAGTTTGCCGAGGAGATTGATCGCATGTTGGCCTCTGCCCCACGATCCTAGGGAGAGCCAACCGATCCTCATGAGGCAACGGCAGTGGCACAGAACAGTCCATTCATCATTCACTAAGGATTATCTATGTCTGTAACACAATCATTTTGGTCTGTTCCGCAACGCGAGGGGGAACCACCCTATTGGATGTGCATGTCCTGTTTGTCAGAAGTCTTCTATCGCAAGGTGCCGATGCCGGATTGCCCGACGTGCCACGGCGTCTCCACCTATGAGGCCTTTACGATCGAAGCAATTCGTGATTGGGGCACAGAGGATTTGGTTGCCAAGGCCGGTATCGCCCAACAGGCTGCCGATCCTGAACCGATCCCTACGGCGTCGGTTAAGTCCGCCGACTAAGCTTTTACTACCCGCGGGGCGCCTCTCGTGCAGGAACCACGTCCATTTTTAATTGGAGGTCAGTGGCGGCACGGGGAGACCCTTGTCCCCGTGAACAATCCGTTTACAGGGAAGCTGCTCGCCGAGGTGTCGAACGCGAGTTCCGCCGACGCCGAGGCTGCAATTCAATCGACGGTCGATGCCGCCGTCGCGATGAAGGCCTTGCCGTCACACGCCCGCTACCATGCGTTACAAAAAATCGCTGGCGGGCTCTATGACCGACGTGAGGAGTTTGCCCGCCTGATGACGGCTGAAGCCGGCAAGCCGATTACCGACGCGAAGCGAGAAGTCAATCGGGCCGTACAGACATTTACCATCGCGGCTGAAGAGGCGAAACGTATTCCGGGCGAGGTGATCCCTCTCGACTGGACGCCGGGGACGGATTCCCATCTCGGCATTCTCCGTCGGGTTCCAATCGGTCCGGTGCTCGGAATCACCCCTTTCAATTTCCCTCTGAATCTTGTGGCTCATAAGGTCGCACCGGCTCTGGCCGCCGGCAATTCCATTCTCATCAAGCCGGCGCCACAGACACCCCTCACCGCATTACTCTTGGGCGAAGTAGTTCTGGAGGCCGGACTTCCTCCTGGCGTACTTAACATCATGCCCTGTGACAACAAGCTGGCGGAACAGCTTGTCGTCGATCCTCGATTCAAACTCCTAAGCTTTACTGGCAGCGCCGCCGTGGGATGGATGTTGAAAGCCAAATGTGGAAAAAAGAAGGTGGTATTGGAACTCGGCGGAAACGCGGGCGTGATTGTGGAACCAGACGCCGATCTGGAGTTTGCTGCGCAGCGCTGTGCGGTCGGCGGATTTGGGTATGCCGGTCAGACCTGTATCTCCGTACAGCGAATCTTTGTCCATCATTCCATCGTGGACCTCTTCACCACGAAGCTCCTGTTACAAGTTGCGCGGCTGAAGGCCGGCGATCCGAGCGACGATTCGACAGTGGTCGGACCGCTCATCGATCCAGCCGCAACTCACCGCCTCGAATCCTGGATTGGGGAGGCCGTATCGCAAGGGGCGCGGGTGCTTCTTGGAGGCAAACGCATGGGCTCGGTGATGGAGGCGACTGTGCTCTCACATGTTACGCCGACGATGAAAGTCTCGTGTCAGGAGGCATTTGGGCCGGTGGTAACAGTGACCTCGTACCGACACTTCGGCGAAGCGATCACGGCCCTTAACCAGTCTGACTATGGACTCCAAGCTGGAGTGTTCACCCAGGATGTGAATAAAATCTTTCACGCCTTTCGCCATCTTGAGGTTGGGGCTGTGCTGGCAAACGAAATTCCGACATTTCGTGCCGACCACATGCCATATGGGGGCGTAAAGGACTCCGGAGTTGGGCGTGAAGGGGTTCAGGCCGCGATCATGGAGATGACCGAGCCCCGCATGCTGGTGCTAAACCTCAAACCGCCTGCCGGAACCTAGCCAGAATTTTTCATCCACGCTTCCGCAGGATGTTCAAAAGTCCGTTCGGCAACAAGCTACAGCGCGTGAAATAGGCTGAGGTCACGGTTAAGCAAATATCGGGCTCTTTCGATCGCAGCCTTCATCTGAGCGTAACCTTCCGGAAATCTGGCCAACTTTTTCCGCCTCAGCCTAGCCCGCATTATTCACGAAAGCTTCCCCTGCAACCGCCGATATGCCGCTACGGCAAGCCTGACGGCGGGCGGGTTCGCCGCTCAGTCAGTCAACATACTGTTCCAAGTACGCCTCATTCCTTCACGGCTCCGCGCGCCCGTCTCGCGTGGCGTCTCGGCGGTTTCGTCACGAACTCTCGTGAATTATGCGGGCTAGAGAAAAAAACGTCGTAGGATATTGCGAAGCGGCGCCAATCTTGGTACAACAGCGACCCTGTGCTTGTAGGAAGTTTACCGTGGGCGTGCATTTCAGCTAACAAAGCGCCCGTCACCCGATTGGTTTGGACGAACTAAGGAGAAGAAACGATGGTACCTACGCAGATGTTTTTAACGCGAGGCGTCGGAGTCCACAAAGAAAAGCTGGCCTCTTTCGAGCAAGCCTTGCGTAGCGCCGGCGTCGCCTATTGCAACCTCGTCACGGTGTCGTCGATTCTTCCACCGAATTGCAAAATTATTCCGCGTGCGCGGGGCGAGAAGTTATTGAATCCCGGTGAAATCACGTTCTGTGTCATGGCGCGGTCAGAAACGAATGAGCGAAATCGCCTGGCCTCCGCATCAATTGGGTTAGCGGTCCCAACCGATCGGCGAACCTACGGGTATCTGTCCGAACACCATGCGCATGGTGAAACCGATGAAGAGACTGGTGAGTATACGGAAGACTTGGCGGCGCAGATGTTGGCCACGACACTTGGCGTCGAATTCGATCCGGACATCGCGTGGAAAGAACGGGAACAAGTCTTCAAAATGGCCGGCAAGATTGTTCGGACCCAAAACATCACCCAGTCCGCCATTGGGAAACCCAACCGCTGGACGACGGTGATCGCATTGGCCGTGTTCATCCCAGAGGAAAATATTCCGAAGCGGCGTCGATAGCCCAGCAGCGTGAGTATACGCCCATGACACTTCCCACCGGATGGGAAGGCGCCGACCAGAACTTCCTCGGTCTCGATGAGCCCTGGTGCCATCCCGATCAGGCAGGTGTCTATGTCCTGCCCGCACCCTATGAACATACCTCCAGCTATGTGACGGGCTCCGATCGGGGCCCGTCAGCCATCATCGAGGCATCTCAACAAGTCGAGTTATACGACGAAACGCTCCGGTGTGAGCCCTATCGGGAATGGGGCGGGGTTGCCACCATCCGCTCACTCGGCCTGGACGGCAAAGTCGATCGGCAAGCGGTAGATGCAATCGACGCGTTTGTCACTCCTCACGTTGGAACTGGGCGCTTCATCGTTACTTTGACAGGGGAACATACCGGAGCGCTTGGGGCCATCCGGGCCCATGCTCGTCGCTATCCGGATCTGTGCGTGGTGCAAATCGATGCGCACGGCGACTTGCGAAAGGCCTATCAAGGGAACCCCTACAGCCACGCCAGCGTGATGGCCCGCGTGGTCGACGACGGGTTGCCGTTAGTTCAAGTCGGCATTCGATCCATTTCTCCAGAGGAAATCGATCGCATTGAGAGCACCGATCGGATCGCCACGTTCTTTGCCGCCGAGATCCTTGACCCATCCGGCCTCTACGAAGGCAAGGCCTCTCGCTGGGTTCCCGATGTCGTGAAGGCCTGTCGCGGGCCGGTCTATTTGACTTTCGATTGTGACGGACTTGATGCCTCGCTGATCCCCGCGCTTGGCACTCCCGAGCCCGGTGGATTGGGGTGGTACGATACTCTGAATCTCATCACTGCCTTAGCCAATGGACCTGGTATTCTCGGTATGGATATCAGCGAGATTGCCCCGATTGAAGGGTTTGTCGCTCCTCAGTTTTGTATCGCCCGATTGATCTACCGTATGCTGGGCCGGATCAAAGTGGGCCGCCGCGTCTACTAACAGGATGCTGAAAAAGCCTGCCAACGGCGTGCCGCCCCGTGACCGACATGCTTCGTATCAATAAATTTTTCACACACCACGGTATCTGTTCTCGCCGGGAGGCCGATCGCCTGATTGAGGCCGGTCGCGTAGCCATCAATCAACGGGTGGCCTGCTTAGGAGATCAGGTCGGTCCTGATGACGTCATTGCGCGAGACGGACAGGTAATTCCCTGGGGGACGGCCTCCCTCTATATCAAGTATTACAAACCAGTGGGTGTGACAACGACCAGCGAGTCGCATGTGCCCCGTAACATCATCGCGGAGATCGGCCATCCAGAGCGAATCTTTCCAATCGGCCGACTCGACAAGGACTCATCCGGCCTCATTCTTCTCACGAACGACGGGGACATCGTGAATGAGATACTACGAACCGAGCATGGGCATGAACGGGAATACGAGGTCTCTGTCGATCATTCCTTCGATCAGTCATTCATCGATCGCATGGCTCAAGGGGTTGACATTCTCGACCGTCCGACTAGACCCTGCCGGATTGAGCGCCTCAGTCCCGCACGATTCCGCATCATCCTCACCGAAGGTCGCAATCGACAGATTCGACGCATGTGCCAAGTTTTGGGTTATCGGGTGCTCAACCTGCATCGTGTCAGGATCATGCATGTGACGCTTGATGGATTGGTATCTGGAGCGTGGAAACCGCTCACCGGTGAGGAACGCACGCAACTCTTTCAGGCTGTCGGGCGAAGCAGCAGTCCTGGCCCGCATGATTCATGAGGCTTCTGCTGTAATCGCGCGGTGCTGCGGGGAGCTTTCAACTGGCAGGCTAGCCGACGGATACCTCGATTGACAAACCCACCCTTAGAACTCACACTAGCCCTCGCATAACCCTCATATCGCCCACGGAGAACGACGCCCTGTATGGTCACTGCCTGGTGGAGCCCCCAACTCAATGCCCTGCTTGGCAGCCTCGTCGTGGCGGCAGGTGCTTGGCTGGCGTGGGACTCGCTTCCAGTCTGGGGAGTGTTTCTCATTGGTGGCGTTGTCACAGGAATTCTGATCTGGCAGGGGCGCACGATTGGATTGGTCTGGGCTTGGGCTACCCTGTTGCTCGGCCTGGAGAGTCTTGCCTGGCCCATTGTCACGATGGTTCAATTCCGTTCGATTACGACAGAGCCGACCGATGAACAGTTGGGAACGATGCTCTCAGCGGTTCTTATGGGGCTCGTCTCTGCTGTTTTTTGGATCACATTTTCCTATGGGTTCTTCAAGCGAGCTCGTCAGCCCAGCACTGTCTCATCAGTCGATGCAACCGACAACTATCCTCCAACATCATAATCAGGCTCATAAAAAAGAAGGAGCCCCTACCACATCTCGATCGGATCGACGTCGACATCGAACTTGATGGCTCGGCGCAGGTAAGTCCGTTCCATCTCCTTGACTGTCATACGTACCGCTTCGAGGCCCGCTTCCCGTTCGGACGATTTCACGAGGATTTGCCACCGATACCGTCCTCTGAGCCTCGGCACCGGAGAAGGGACCGGTCCCAAGACAGTAAGACGGTCGGATCGACCGATCGATTGATCCGTTGTAGAGACCTTTGCCAAGACCGCCTGTCCGGCCACGGACGGTGAAGAGCGGGCGGTAAGTCGAGCTACCCAGGCCATGGCAGCATCGCGAACCATTTTTTCGTTGGTTCCCGATGCGAGGAGAGCAATCAGATTCACCGACGGCGGATATCCCAATGCAGCCCGCTGAGACAGTTCTTCCAAGAAAAAGACCGATTCGTCATTTTTCGCCACAGCCTGAATCGCATGATGGGATGACAGACCGGTCTGCAGGATAACCTGACCGCCGACTCCTGCCGGATCGGCGAGACTAACCGCGTCGAGGAGCATATGATAGGTACGTTCGGCGGATCGGAAATCCGGCACACTGAGCCCTGCGTCCGCCTGCACAATCCCAACCAGGCCCATCGTTGGAAGAGGCCCGTGCCGCAGCAGCAATTGCGTTCCGACGATGATATCCCACCGCCCCTGCTCGATCCTCCGCCAGAGAGCTTCCGCTTGCGCTGGTCGCCGCATGGTATCTCCATCGAGCCGAATCACTGATGCTTGAGGAAACAAGCGCTTCGCATCTTCTTCTACCCGTTCTGTGCCTTCCCCAATCAACTGCATGCGAGGTCCGGAACAGGAGCCGCAGGTCTCGGGGATAGAGACAGTGTCTCCGCAGTAGGAACAGGACAGGCGAGCTGCTTGCCGAGAATACATCAACGCTACGTGGCAGGTGGGACAGCGGGGAACCTGGCCACAGTCCAGACAGATGAGGGCGCCGGCATAGCCCTTCCGGTTGAGAAACAACAGGACACCCGCCCGGCGACCGATCGCCTGCCCGATAGCCTGAACAAGCGGCTGGCTCAGCACTGTACCGCGACTATAATCACGTAACTCAACGACCTGTACGTTCGGGCGGGCATCGGACGGCATGATGTTACGTACAAGGATTCCACGTTGTTCCACCGCTGCTTTGGTTTCAAGCGAGGGATGTGGCGAACTCAGCACCAGCACCGCCTGTTCGCCCTGCGCCCTCAACCAAGCCACTTCCCGGGCATGGTAGCGTGGTTCTTGCGGTTCTTTGAGCGCTGCATCGTCCTCTCCTTCGACCCAAATCACCCCAATTGCTGTCAATGGAAGAAAAACGGTCGACCGGGTTCCCACGATCACACGAACTGCCTGCCGATGAATCTGATCCCACATCTCGGATTTCAGCTGGTCTGAAAGACCACTATGGAAACAGACCGGGGAGATGCCCGCCTCATCATTACGGATCAACCCGGCAACCCATTGGGCTCGTTCTGTTTCGCCAACAATGATGAGGACCGTTTGTCTACGGTCAAGCACTAGGCGAATCGCCCGTTGCAACAGCTTCAATCGGTCGGACCAGGGAGCCTGCACGAGAACCCGCTTGGATCCTGGGCCTTTTAGCGCCTCGAACAGTGGCTCCGCCCAAGACATTGCTGGGTCAGGAGTCAACGATGCGGAGATGTCTGAATCGTCCTGGTTAGCCGGTCTGTTTGGTTGGATGAATGGCGCCATCGTGGCTAATGGCAAGGCCTGGATCTCTGCTACCCATCCACGGGCCTTGAGATCGTGCAATAAGTCGGCAGGGCCTGGGCTGCGGGATGACCGGCGGAGTCCTGACGGTTTTTTCCCAAGACGCGTGAGAAGTGCCCGCGCCTTCACCGAGCAAAGCCCTCGAGTCGAAAGTGCGACTCGCCCTAGTTCTGTCAGTTCATAGTGGCTAACCTCCGCCCGCGGTTTGGACGCCGGAGGCAACACCAGCCGAAGACATTGTCCCCATGGCGCGACATACTGTTCGGCCACTTGCCGTGAGAGCTGGAATAGGTTCGAGGACACATCTGTTGCAGCCCCCTCCGAGAGCAACGAGCAAATTTCCTTGAGGCGTGTCCGATCAAGGCCCTGAGGAAGAACTTGGGAGAGGGCGATTACAGCTCCTTGGAGAACCGACCGTCCGAAAGGCACGAGCACTCGATGTCCAATCCGTAGTGTGGCTCGGAGCGACAAGGGCACGATGTAGGTGAACGGGCCTGCCAGATGCCGCGGGACAATGATATCTGCAAACAGAACCTCTGGCTCTGTACGTGGGGGGGCTATCAGTGACGAAATCATGCGGCATTGTAGCAGCACGGGAAATGAGGGGACAACGAGGGAAAAACAACGGAAATGTTTCGAGAGGGAATCGATGAGGGTTGACGTGGAATCGTCAACCCTCGCACGATACTCGATAGATTTACTGTGGGGGAACGACCGGAGCAGTGGGTTTCTGATCTGAACTGCCCTGGCCCCCTGATGGCGGAATCGTTGCCGAAGCTGGATCATCGGAGGCGGATGGGGGCTTTACCTTGGACGAACCAGTTGGGACTGCTGAGATCGTCTGATCCGCTGCGAGGGTCGGATCTCCGCTTTCCGCTGAGCTGAGGCGGGACAAGCTGTAGCCGTTAGCGCCGGTCTCAATCGGCTTCGCCGCCGGCCCAGACTGGTCACTGGGTGACTCGGGCGAATAGAGCACGATATCAACACGTCGGTTCCTCTGCCGACCCACTTCAGTCGCATTGCCGGCTATTGGCTTCGTATCGCCATAGCCAACCGACGACAGCTTCACCGAATCGATCCCGCCCTTCTCAATCAAGTAACGGAGGACGATCCCAGCCCGAGCTTTGGACAGATCCCAGTTCGTCTGGTAGGTCGATTTCAGGGAAGGACCGATTTCCATGTTATCTGCATGGCCCTCGACTCGAATCAGCCGATCGCCGGCAGTGGTCCGCAGATACGCAATCAGTTCATCGAGCACCTGATAGCCCTCGGACTTGATCGTAGCTTCGCCCGACTCAAACCGAAGCTGCTTCATCAAATCACCGAGACTGATTCGGGTTTCGCCTGCGGCATTCTGAACCTGAAACTTGCTTGGGGCAGAAACCACCGCAGGGGAGGCATTCAGAGACTCCTGGGATAGTTGAGAAATCGGCATAGCCTCAGGAGCAGAGGCATGAACCTGCATTCTGAATTGATCGCCCTTCAGAATGCGGGAGATCGATTTTGTGATCAACGCCGTAGCCGTTCGATCTTCTATGGACAGGATTTTCAATTCGCCCACGACCCGTCGAGGAAGGTTCCCTCCTGATCGAATCACGTCCATTCGATCCCCAGGCCTGATCCCATCTTCCCGTCCCCGGTCCAGGTAAACGACATTTCTTTGCGCCACAAGATTCATAATTCCCATGTTGGATTGAAACTCCACAACCCTTCCCTCTACATCGCCGGCGGAAGGGTGATCAGCTGCTGCTCCCTCGTCGCTCGGAGGCACGAACTTCATCACCGGATCACCCGGCGATACAGGCCCATAGGCCCGTATGATCTGAACAGTGGTCAGATTCTTGTCAACGTCAATCACCTCAACCACAGCGAGACGATTGACCAAATGCCCCATGTACTGACCAGTAATGGGATGGAATACCTTGTGCGATCGTCTGTAGATCGTGAAAGGATCTCCGGGTGCGACATCGCCGGGATTCTTCAATCGGAGGTATAGAATATCCCTGCTGCCCAAAATCATGTGATCCCCAGTGGTCTGATTGTCACCGGTGATCACATTCACGAATCCATCTTGGGGAGTCGATCGCTGGATGGAGCCGGATGAATAGGCCAAAGCTGGATCGCCGAATCGGACCGAGTTGAATTCCTCTGCCCCCCAGGCCAGAGGAATGAGTGGCGCGGCCAAGATCCAAACCATGAGAGAGATGAGACATTTCATTGAATAGTTAACCATGGTGGTTGTCCTTCATGTAGGGCACGTATTACTGTCAGCAACCATAGCAAATAGTCCTGCATTGTCAAGAATATTGAGGCCTTGTCCACATTGACCCGCCAATTCAGCCGATGGTATGGTGATTCGAAAAGCGACTTCTCGCAGAAGGGAAATCAATAGCATGCTGCCCGACAAGTCCCCGACCCGCAATGCCCAACGCCAAGGCCGCTCTCGCATCGAGACTCAGATTCATCGACGTAAGAAAGCCAAGGCCTTCTCGGCCTTAGAGCCTGAATGGGATCAAATTGACCAAGTATCACCCTCCCATCTGCGTATGCCATCCGATCGCATGGCGCCTACCCCGCCCAATAGCGTGAAGAACCCCTCATAAATAAGCCGCAATGGTAACGCATCTCAACGAAACAGAGCCTAGGACTTTCGGGTCGGTTCTACAGGTCTTATGAACGCTTGCTATCCCCGTAATCCAAAGTCTAAACTCCAACGATCCTTGCATCTCAAGCTGTTGAAAGGTTAGCCCTATGAGCGGCTCTGAGTTACTTCTTGAGTATCTGACCAGATACTTTCCGATTATGTTTTTCATTGTCTTAGCGCTCGTGTTCGGCATATGGACGCTGGTCGTCAGTTCTTTACTCCAGCCGAAATACCCTGAACCGGAGAAGCTCTCAGTCTATGAATGCGGATCTGAGCCATTCTCGGATGCTCGGATGCCCTTCCCGGTTCGATATTATATTTTTGCGATGCTCTTCGTTATTTTCGATATCGAGGTCATCTTCCTGTATCCTTGGGCCGTAGTCTTCACCAAGATCGCGTTAATCGGGTTGATTGAAATGCTGGTCTTCATCGGATTATTTCTGGTGGCCTATGTCTATGCTTGGCGCAAGGGAGCCCTGGAATGGGACTGATCCAAATCGGTCGTCATGATAAGGATGGCACACCGGACATCGTCACCACGACAGTGGAGAAGGCCGTCAATTGGGCTCGCAAGGGGTCACTATGGCCCATGACATTCGGCCTAGCCTGCTGCGCGATTGAAATGATTGCCGCCGTCTCGTCACGGTACGATATGGACCGCTATGGCGCCGGTGTGTTCCGGGCCTCACCGCGCCAGTCCGATTTGATGATTGTGGCCGGCACCGTCTGTCGACGGATGGCCCCCGTCATCCGAAAACTATACGATCAGATGCCTGAACCAAAATATGTCATTGCCATGGGATCTTGCGCAACCTCAGGAAATATCTACGACAGTTATAGCGTCGTCCAAGGGGTCGACCGCTTTGTGCCGGTCGATATCTATGTGCCTGGTTGCCCTCCAACACCGGAAGCGCTCTTCGACGGCATCCTCAAGCTACAAGAACGAATCATGCTGAAACGCGTGTTTCTAAAACAGCCGGATCAGGTCAACCCCAGCCTTAAAGTATAGGTCTCAATCGATGTCATTACAGGAACTGGCCAGCCGGCTCCAAGACGATTTTGCCACCGGCCTCATCAAAGCCGTCGAATGGCGCGGAGAGCTTGCGGTAACCGTGATGCGGGGTCGGCTCCATGAGATCGCGCAATTCCTTCACGACGACCCGGCTATGGACTTCGACTACATCGTGCACGTGAGTTCGGTCGACTGGCCCGACGACGAAGAACGGTTTGAAGTCGTGTACGAGTTCTATTCGATCCGGAAACGTCACCGCATCCGGCTCAAGACCAGGGTACCGGAGTCGGATTGCATCGTGGATTCCCTAACGGATCTCTGGAAGGGCGCGGACTTCATGGAGCGCGAAGTCTACGACATGATGGGAATCCGCTTCCGAAATCATCCGGATCTTCGCCGAATCCTCCTGCCGGATGATTATACCGAAGGCTATCCGTTGCGAAAAGATTTTCCGCTCCGCGGGAAGGGCTGGCGCGACACATTCGAGTTCCTGGACGAAACAGCCCGGTAGGACAGACAATGGCCTTTGAGGATCAACGAACAACTGTCTACAAGCTCGATCCGGCCCATCCGGGGAGCGAGACTCTCCCGACCCTGCGCTCGGAGGAGCTCCTGCTCAACATGGGCCCCCAGCATCCCGCCACCCATGGGGTGCTGAAAGTGATCCTTGAATTGGAAGGAGAACGCCTCGTCAAGTCTACCCCTGTGCTGGGTTTCCTGCATCGCGGCGTAGAGAAGCTCGCGGAGGACGGCACCTATCACCAATTTATTCCCCATACGGACAGACTCGACTATGTCTGTGCGATGTATAACAACTTTGCGTACTGCCGCGCGGTCGAAAAACTCATGAATATCACCGTGCCGGACCGTGCCGAGTATCTGCGCACGATTGTGGCGGAAGTCCAACGGATCGTCGGCCATCAGTTTTGGCTCGGCACCCAGGCGCTCGATATTGGAGCCATGACCGTCTTTTTCTATTGTTTCCGTGATCGGGAAATTTTGATGGACTGGTTCGACGAACTCTGCGGTGCGCGCCTCACGACCAGTTGGTATCGCATCGGCGGCGTCGAGCGTGACTTCACGCCCTCACTGCTCGATAAGCTGAAGCAGTTCCTGGACTACTTCCCGCCAAAAATCGACGAGTATGTGATCTTCCTGGAGACAAACCGGATTTGGGTTGGACGGACCAAGGGAGTGGCCATCATCTCGGCGGAAGACGCCGTGAGTTTCGGCCTGAGTGGGCCGACGCTCCGCGGCTCGGGCGTCGACTACGACCTCCGCAAAGCCGAACCCTATTCAGCCTATCCGAA
>CAWAIH010000004.1:0-9788 GCA_963781915.1 uncultured Nitrospiraceae bacterium
TCACTCACCCCATACCCCTGGCCGACCAATTTTCATAGTGGCTATGTATGTTTGTTGGCTGATGCCATGGTGTGCTCACGCCACCTTGGCCCGCTGATTCATGAGCGAGAACGGCAAGACGTGTGTGACTCGCGCGAAAGCAGCGTTGACCGACGCTCTTGCTCGGAGATTACTCAGGTCGCACGGGTGGCTGGAGCGGAGTGGATGGATCTCCTGTATTCGGAAGGGGGTGGGGAGTTCCATTCGGGCGTTCGAGTTTTTCTAAGACTTCTTGCTTGAGTTTCGTGGGTTCCTCAATCCGGTTTTCACGCTGCAGTGTCCCCAATTCCGCTGATTTACGGGCATTCAACTCCACCACGTCCACCTCGTCACTAACTATGGTTGGGGTCAGGAATACGAGCAGGTTAAGCTTCACTGACGCTCGGCTCTCGGATTTGAAGAGCCAACCTATGAACGGGATATCCCCGAGGAAAGGGATCTTCTTTTCGTTGAGGACAAGGTCATCCCGTACGAGCCCGCCGATGACGAGCGTCTGTTGATCTTTCGCGATGGTGGTCGTCTCCATCGACCGTTTGGTCGTGGTGGGGCCGACCGGGACGCTGGACGTCCCACTCCCGATCGTTTGTGCGACATTCTCCGCAATCGCAGTGATCTCCTGCTTGATTTCTAGTCGTATCAGGCCGTTCTCCAGGACCTGCGGAGTAATTTCCAGTGTGACGCCGACATCTTTTCGCTCGATCGTGACGAGGGTGCCACCAGTGATTCCCTGAGCCTGGCCGGTGGGGAACGGACGATTTTCACCCACGACGATCTTGGCCTTTTGGTTATCTGCAGCGAGCACTTGGGGAGTCGAGATGATATTCGTGTCCGTTAGGCTCATCAACAGCTGCAAGAACGCACGCACGTTGATGGTATTGAGCACCGTCACCGCTCCTCCAGTTGCACCGCCCACAATGGCCGTCGCGATGGTTGACAAATTTTCAGGTGCGGTATTAAACCCTGCAATGCCTTGAACTGAACCGCTCTTGCCCGCACCCACGACCGTAACCGGGTCGGTCCCGATCTGTCTGAGCCGATCGACCGCCACCTCCAAGATGACGGCTTCGACATAAACCTGCTTCCGGCGCGTATCCAAGTCTCGAATAACGGACTGCAACTTGGTGTAGGCGCTTTTAGTCGAACTGACGATGATCGAGTTCGTGGCCTTGTCCGCAAAGACTTGGACGGGGGCCTCGAATTCACTTAGGGGCCTAAATAGTGGTCGTGTGCCCGGCGCCGTCTGTGCCACGGTCTGGGACCGGGCGACGAGATTGGTCAGAATGGCGGCAAGGTCGGTCGCATTGGCATGTTTGAGTTTGTAGACGAATGCCCCTCGCTCCGGAGGCAGATCCCCCATCGCCACGATTTGATGAACACCCCCTTTGGTGATGACAGCCAGACGACTGACCTCGAGTGCCGCCACGAACATGCTGTAGGCTTGCTCGTGCGTGACTTTGGTAGGGGAGTACACGCTGATTTTCCCCCCGGCCTTCTTAACGACATCGTCCAAGACAAAGTTCTTACCGGTCAACTCGCTGATGAAGCGAACAAAAACAGAGAGTTCGACATCATTGAAGTCGAGGGAGACGCGTCCGGAGGAGTTTCCTCCTGATTCAGCCCGCAGAGATAGAGGGAGCAGTAATCCACTCAGTGCGGCCAGCAGACAGATAAGAGAGGCCTGCCTGATCCACCGTAATTGTCCGACAGAGAAAAAAGCCATAATTTACAACTGACATATACGGAGAGACCGATCATCCCCGAACCGTGTCGAGCGCGAAAATAGGGATAATGAACGGTACCATATGGCTTGTCATCGGCACAACCAGACGGCGCGTCGGAGGCATGTGCGACTGCTGCAACCACCGATGTCTAACTCAAGCGTGACGGGTGCGATGGACGACGGTTCGAGGTCCGAAGTTCTAGGTTTCCAGAACTTCAAACCCAGAATTTCGAACTTCGAATCATACCTCGCCCTAGCCGCTTCGAGTGAAGGCTCTCTCGCGTCGGTTCTTGACGGGCTTGTTCATTTTTGAAAAATGATTGGGGAAAGGAGGGGGGGTGGTTCATCCAACATATTAACAATAAAGGACATTTACATCGACCCAGAAGATCGAAATGGCACCAGGCTTGCAGGTCTCTGTCTGGTTTGCCCCCCTCAAGATTGTGAAAACAGAACGGAAGCGAATTCTGGTGCAAAGTGGCTAGCGGAGCCGCCTCGCATATCTCGATGATCTGCTAAGGTTATAACGTGCGGACCGATAAGAAACCCCCTCAAAAAACTGACAAAAAGACTCCCTCCCGCTCACACAAGCAGGGGGTTGTCGGCTATAGCAAGAAAAGCGCACTTCTCGAGGAAGCCGTGACCAACATGAACACCGGCAAGTATGGCCGGTCGTCCACCGCGTTGAAAGAGCTGCTCGCACTCGATCCTCGCAACATGGAAGCGCGCCGGCTCTTTGCCACGCTGCATCTACGACTTGGCAGTCTTGTCACGGCTCGTCAAGCGTTCGAGTCCCTTGCCAATGAGGCGATCGGGCGACAAGACCTCTGGTTGGCCGAATCCTTATTGCGAGAATACTTGGCTGCCGGACCTCGTTGCGTCCCATTCCTCGAACTCTTAGCCCATGTGTACGAGGAAAAGGGAGATGCTGTGGCAGCAGTGGCTGAATTGGGCAAGGCCATCGACATTCTCATCGAGGATGCAGACTCTGAAAATCCCAAGAAACCGTCTCAGCTCTATGCCAAGGTAAGAGAGCTTGCGCCGGCCAGTGCTGTGGCCTGTCAGCTTGCCTCGCTCTTCGACATACAGACAGGTGAACTTCTTGCGCCTTATCCGTCGGCTTCTGCCGCCGTGGCGTCACCGGAAGTTCATGCATCGCAACCCCAGGATGAAGCCGTTGCCACCGCTGAAACATCTAGCCCTTCTGATGTGATGCCGTGGGAGCAATTTGACGGGGCTCCCACGAGTCAGGAGTCTTCCTCCCCCACTTTGTCGAATCCCGTCTTCGAATCGCTGGATGTTTCCAACGTTGTGATAGAGCAGGCGCCGGTCAGTTTGGCCCTACAGGAATTGGAGGTTCCGCCGTCCGAACCTACCGGACCAACCCAAGAGGCAAATCTCCTCGATCAAGAAATATTGCCATTGGCAGTGATCGAGCCGCAATCTCCGTCGAGTGGGGACCGCGATGATGAGATGGGGGATGAGGAGGGCGTAGCGGAGGTTGAGGAAACCATCACCTCATCCGTCGAATCAACGGGATTGTCTGCTCCCATGCCCTGGGAGCAGGTAGAGAACTCCACGACCAGGATTGAAGAATTAGCTCCATCGCCGGCTCCGTTGGCTCAATCAGAGGGAGCATCTCAGCCTGAACTTGTAATAGAGCAATTGTCGAGTCCCGCCCCCGGACCAGATTTAACGGAGGCGAGTGAGTCGATCTTTACGGCGGAGCCGTCAACGATTCCCTCAGCACTTCCAGAGCCAGAAGTCTCGACCCCGTCTCCCTCTGACTCCTCGCCCACGGTCCCATTTTCATGGAATACCGTCTTCGACGGCGCATGGAAGGTTGCTGCAGGAACGTTGTCGCCGAGTTCGCCCGTCGCACTTTCCGGGCTGGGTACGAGTTTACAGGATGCAAGGGAATTCGAATCAGTTCAACCAGAATCAGTGCCAGAACCAGAGTTCTCTTCCCCACCCAGTACATCAACTCCTGAACTGCTCGTCGCATTCAACGATCCTGAGCCGTTGTCATCGGATCTTCTTTTGGAAGAGCCCTCGCAGCCAGATGAGCCAGCGATTTTTTCGAGCGACGATCCAAGCTCCTTCAGGGTCGACTTTCTTGAGCCTCCATTGTCAGAGCCGGTCGAACCAGCTCGTGAATCTGAACCGGTTTCGCTCCCATCTTTTATGGAGCCGCAGTCCGTGGCGCCGGGACCGGAGGTCTCTGCTCCGGAGCCGTCACTTTCAGTCGGAATCCCGGAGGTACTGACTGCGTCCGAACCAGTTTCCACGGAGCGTCATGAAAGCCTCATCGCATTGTCGCCGGTCACCGAGGCTCCTCCGCTCTCCGCAGCGCCGAGTGATGCGGTAACTGCATCCGCTGCCGCGATGGACGCAACGTCGCATTGGAGCACTGGCGAAGTCGAGGTTCAGCCCCAGCGCCCGTCTGAAAAGAAGCGAAATTGGGATAAGGAGAAGGGGGAGGCCCCAATCGTTCCACCGGCTCCGTTACCGCAGGTTGAGAAACCGTCTGATGCGGTCACCGAGCTATCGCATAGTGGTGGATGGGAATCGGTTCCTTCGGAGGCGAATCGTGTCGTTGAAGCGGTCGCACCTATCCTGGAAACAATTGCTCCTCAGGAAGATACGAGACCGGAGTGGGTTCGGGCGAGTGAATCGATCACGTTTGTGAATGATCCCGCGCCGTCTTCTGTGCCATGGCAGGATCCCGGCGTTGAATCCGCTTACTCGAAGTCAGAACCGGCACTTTCGGTCGCCGCGTCAGCGGTGGATGTTCTTTTTGATTCAACGGGAGAAACAAGCCAGTTTCGTACACAGGATCGTTCGGCGCCGCCCAGGTCGCGCCCTCGGTTTACTTCGCGAGTGGCGAGGGTTCGTATCGGTCTCTCGTCGTTTATCGGATCCTGTTTTTCGACGACGCGATCGATTGTCCTGTTGTGTGCGGGGTTGGCTTTTTCCTGCGTTGTGCTCGTGACGGTCGGTATCGGGGCGGTCGGATTGGCATGGAAAGTGATGGAAGCTCCTCCGTCGTCGGTCTATCGCGACCTGACAACGAGTCCTCCCCCGGCGCTCACGGATTCAAGAAAAAACGGGTATTTCTTGCTGCTCGGCTTCGATGCTTCTCAGGAGCAGGATCCGCTCCAAGCTGGTTACGAGCGCAAGGCGGAAGGGAGCGATCGCGAGACCGCGAGCGCCTGCATGGCCGGTGATGAGGGGAAAGGGGCAACGACAGGGAGCTCCACCAACGCGGCTCGTGGATGGTTTACCAATGCCGACCCGGTGGCACAGCTGAGGTTGCAGGCTGTAGCAGCACGATCGTGGGCGGGTCAAGAAGCGATCGCTCTCAAGCGCTACCAGCGGTGGTTGTCGATGCCGTTTGAAGATGTGGGATACGGACAAATCATGAGTCCGAACTGTGCCCATATTCTGTTGGCCCACCGGCTGTACCTAGCAGAAGGGTTCGCACAGGATCCCAGCATTGGCATCGAACGGCTGGAGACCGATATGGCAGCGTGGCGCGTTGCGCTGGGGCAGTCGAAGACCTTGATGGTGAAGATGTTGGCAGCAATGGCAGTTCAGGACGACGTCACAATCGCGTCAGGGCTCTTGTCCCATCAAGACCTCGATGGGGCAGCGCTCAGCCGACTTGGCAAGATGGTTCGACCCCTCGATCAGGTTGAGCTGTCCCTTCGATGGCCTATGCAGAGCCATCTTCTATGGGCGACGAAGGCTGCAACGACGAGTTTGAAGAACGACAAGACAGGCGATCATCCCCTATACGTCGCCTTGGCGGCGGCGATGCCTCTTCCTTTTCAGCAGCGAGCCAATGCCTATGCGGACTATTACGAGGGAGCGAGCAAAGCGGTGGCGGAAGGGCGCTATACCAGCTTGCCGAAACCCTCCAGCTTTCTTCGGACTTCCGCGGTCAGCGTGGTGGACTACGTGGCGAACCCGATCGAGCACATTCTCGGAGTTGAGCCGCTCCCTTCATGGGATCCCTATGTTGGGCGTATGGTGGAGACCGACGCACGGCTTCGCCTGGCGAGCCTGCAAGTTTGGATCAGGCGAGGGGCACAAGAGGGCAATGTCCTCGCGCGCCTCGCAAAAGCAGGACAAGCTCACTACGATCCCTTTACCGGTCTTCCTATGCTGGTCGATCAGCAGAAGGGTGTGATGTATAGTGTCGGGCAAGACGGCAAAGATCAAGAAGGCGATCCCCTGCACGATGTCGTTGCAGCGATTCCTAAGACTCAATCGGTTGCGATCGAGAGCAGCCGCACCCCGTCAGCACCCCAGCCCGAGTAATCCACCAACTCCTTCCCAGCCCGCAGTATTCATGAAGCTTCTGCTACAAGCGCGGATACGCGGCTACGACGAGTAGTCTCGCCATTCAGCCCTTCGCATACTGCACGAGTATGCCTCAGGGCTTCACGGCTCCGAGTGCCCGTCTCGCTTCGCGTCTGCACGCTTTCGCGACGAACCTTCATGAATAATGCGGGCTGGCCAAAGACTTCTGACTACTTCGCCCACGCTGGTTGCTTGACACTGCCGGCTGTATTCCACAGAATCACCGCACACCATTCACAAGAATAGGTACCATGGCGTCCTCATCCAGACCATTTCCACACCTTCCCTCGGCGAGGAAAGGAACCACATTTCAATCCGCCATTCCGACCCAGATCGTCTCGAACGAAGAGTTCGCTCCCTTCTGCCAGACTGCAGCGCAGGCTCGTGCCGAACAGCTTGCCACCGCGATTGTGGAACGGAGCTCAGCTCGACGAGGTCTCACGCGTCGAGACTTTCTCAAGACGACCGGCGGGATGGCAGCCGCGTTACTGGCCATGAACTCGATCTTTGGGAAGTTCTTTGACATTGGAGAGATCGAACTGTTTGAAACGGCAGCCTTTGCCGAGCAGCAGGGCGCGCCCTATTTTATCTTCGATGTGCAGACACACTACGTCGGTTCGCATTTCGATCCGGACGATGCGGAAAACAATCGAAAGGGAGCGGTGTCCAAACAGGGGCTGTTGTCGCTCCGGCGATGGATAAGAGAATCGGGTCTCAACCCGAAGCTTGCGAGCGATCGAGGCACCATCGACGATCTTTCGTGGGAAAACTTTGTGAAAGAACTGTTCCTCGACAGCGAAACCACCATCGGCCTTATCAGCACGCCGCCGGGACCCTATCCGCAAGAAGCGGTCGTGCCGCCGAGTGAAATGGCGCACATCCGCGACGAAATCAACCGCCTGGCGCAGTCCCAACGTATGCTTGCGCATGGATTGGCCACGCCCCAGCTGGGGAAAGCCGATTTGGACTTCATGGCGATGCAAGCGGAGACGCTCAAGGTCGATGCGTGGAAGTGTTACACCGGCTCCTGTCCAAAGGGATTCGATCGTGGCTGGTGGATGGACGATGAAAAGATCGCCTATCCGATGTTGGAGCAGGCGCGCAAGCTCAATGTGAAACGTGTCTGCGTTCACAAAGGCCTTCCCCTTGGGCCGATGCCGGACTACAACCACCCCAAGGATTTGATCAAGGCCGCAAGAGATTTTCCTGATATCGATTTTCTGGTCTATCACTCGGGGCTGAAGAGCGCCTCGACAGTGGATGCGGTGTTTGCGAAGACCGGGGAAATTCCCTGGACTACCGAGTTCTGCCGCATGAAGCAGGCGCAGCCTGGGATCAAGAATATCTACATGGAACTCGGTTCCACCTTTGCGCAACTCGTCACGACCCATCCGGCGGTCTGCGCGCATCTGCTTGGGCAGATCATTGCCGCATTTGGCGCCGATCATGTGCTCTGGGGGACAGACTCGATTTGGTATGGTTCGCCACAATGGCAGATCGAAGCCTTTCGGCGGTTCCAGATTCCGGATCGGCTGATCGAGCAGCACCGGTATCAGCCGCTCACACGCCAGGTGAAGGAGCAGATCTTCGGACTGAACGCGGCGCGCGTGTTTGCGGTCGATGCCAAGGCAAAGCGGAATGAATTGCGGAAAGATGTTCTGGGGCAACTGAGGATGAGCTATCTGGAAGAAGGACCGGAGCCGAGCTACAAAGCCTATGGCTGGGTGGTGTGAGAGCCAGTTGAATAGATGGAGGATGTGACGACATGAAAAGCGAAATCTTATACCCAGGGGCCTTTCCGATGGTGCGGGTGGAATTGGCGGCTGGTGAGAACATCAAGGCCGAGTCCGGCGCAATGGTGGCTTGTTCGCCGACCATCGACATCGAAAGCAAGATGGAAGGCGGCTTTCTCGGAGCCCTGTCGCGAAAGTTTCTGACCGGGGAGAAGTTCTTCTTCCAGACGCTGCGTGCCAGCCGCGGCCCCGGCGAAGCATTGCTGGCCCCAACGGTGCCGGGCGAGATTGTCATCTTGGAACTCGATGGCGTGAACGACTATATGGTGCAGAAAGACGGCTTCCTTGCGGGTGCCGACGGGATCGTCATCGAAAACAAAATGCAGAGCCTGAGCCGTGGACTGCTGGGTGGAGAGGGTTTCTTCATTCTGAATATTAGCGGCAAGGGAACGCTCGTGCTGAATAGCTTCGGGGCCATTCACAAGATCGAGTTGAAGCCCAATCAGGAATACATCGTGGACAATAGCCACCTCGTGGCCTGGTCTTCCACGACCTCGTACAACATCGAAAAAGCCACCTCCGGCTGGGTCGCCAGCTTCACCTCAGGCGAAGGATTTGTCTGTCGGTTCCGAGGGCCGGGACTCGTGTTCATTCAAAGCCGGAACCCCGGAAGTTTCGGAGCGTGGATCAGGCAGTTCATTCCGGTCTCCGAGTAAGGGGGTGGTGAGGCAATGGCGATAGAGTGGGTATGTGGGTCACAGGGATAAAAGGATACACAAGAATGGTATGGACTCGGATTAATGACAAGACTACAGATCGCGTTACGGCCACGTTGAGCCGCCTTACCCTCGGTTACCACGCTATCAGTCCCAATGCCCTCTGTTTCGGCGACGAGTTTCCCGCTGCCGGCGCGCCTTGTCTTGTTCAAATCGAGGAGCAGGGACTCACGGTTACTTTTGCACTTGATACCGTCGATGGCCAGCCGGAATCCGTTCCTTTTTCAAGCCTCACCGTCTCGGCAGGCGGCCTCGACCATGACCAGCTGGTCGTGAAATGGGCGGGGCAAAAAGGAGAACGGACACTCTACCTAAAGAACCCCGATGTGATTCGCGCTTTCCGCCAAGCGGCGCCGGATCAGCTGAGTCATTCTTTTGAACAAGCGGCAGAACGCGTCCGTCAGGTGCGCCATAGGAGCAGGTTTGCCTGGAGTCTAGTCGGCGGGGTGCTTCTGGTCACGGTGCTGGGACTCTGGTTCCAGTCCGATCTGCTCGTTGAAATTGCCGTGAGCCGGATTCCAGTGGAGTGGGAACAAAAGCTGGGCGAATCGGCCTATCGGGACTTTCTCAGCCATCAGGAAGTGATGAAAGAGGGTCCAGCGGTTACAGCGCTGGGAGAAATGACCCAACGTATGATTGCTCAGATCCCGGATAGTCCCTACAAGTTCGAAGTGACCGTGGTGAAGAGCGATGTCGTCAACGCCTTTGCGCTGCCTGGCGGATATGTGGTGGTATTCACCGGGCTGATGAAAAAGGCGGAGAGCGGCGAAGAAGTGGCAGGCGTACTGAGCCATGAGTTGAACCATGTGCTGCAGCGGCATGGGCTTGAACGGATCGTGAAAAGTCTCGGGATCATGACGGTGGCGGCCATTGTGTTCGGCAATCAACAGGGCCTCATCGGGATGATGAAGCAACTTGGCGTCGAGCTGTTCACCCTCAAGTTCGGCAGAGAGCAAGAGACTGAGGCCGATCTGAAGGGATTGCAGTTGCTTCAGCGGGCGAAGATCGATCCCGCCGGCATGATCACGTTTTTCGAACGGCTCTCGGAAAAAGACGAAGGCCGAATGGAATGGCTCTCGACGCATCCGATGAGCGCCGCCAGGGCCGATCGATTGAAAGCGGAACTCGCCGCCTTGCCGAAGAAATCGCCGGAGC
>CAWAIH010000005.1:0-457274 GCA_963781915.1 uncultured Nitrospiraceae bacterium
AACTTCCAGGACTTCTCGATCACCGGCACCAAGTTCATCGATGGCAACGGCAATGGCGTTCTCGATTCGGAGGACACCGGCGTCCTGGCGGGGGTGACGATCTTCATCGACGAGGACGACAGCGGCACGCTGACCGGTGGTGACACGACCACCACCACGGCCGGTAACGGCAGCTTCGTCTTCTCGGGCCTGAGCCTAGACGATGTGGGCAAACCCGTTTTCGAAGTGGTGCCGGACGGCTATGTGCAAACCCTTGGGGCAGCGGGCATTCCCATCACGAACCCGGGCAGTGGCGGGACGGGCAGCGGGTATGACTTTGCCAACTTCCAGGACTTCTCGATCACCGGCACCAAGTTCATCGATGGCAACGGCAATGGCGTTCTCGATTCGGAGGACACCGGCGTCCTGGCGGGGGTGACGATCTTCATCGACGAGGACGACAGCGGCACGCTGACCGGTGGTGACACGACCACCACCACGGCCGGTAACGGCAGCTTCGTCTTCTCGGGCCTGAGCCTAGACGATGTGGGCAAACCCGTTTTCGAAGTGGTGCCGGACGGCTATGTGCAAACCCTTGGGGCAGCGGGCATTCCCATCACGAACCCGGGCAGTGGCGGGACGGGCAGCGGGTATGACTTTGCCAACTTCCAGGACTTCTCGATCACCGGCACCAAGTTCATCGATGGCAACGGCAATGGCGTTCTCGATTCGGAGGACACCGGCGTCCTGGCGGGGGTGACGATCTTCATCGACGAGGACGACAGCGGCACGCTGACCGGTGGTGACACGACCACCACCACGGCCGGTAACGGCAGCTTCGTCTTCTCGGGCCTGAGCCTAGACGATGTGGGCAAACCCGTTTTCGAAGTGGTGCCGGACGGCTATGTGCAAACCCTTGGGGCAGCGGGCATTCCCATCACGAACCCGGGCAGTGGCGGGACGGGCAGCGGGTATGACTTTGCCAACTTCCAGGACTTCTCGATCACCGGCACCAAGTTCATCGATGGCAACGGCAATGGCGTTCTCGATTCGGAGGACACCGGCGTCCTGGCGGGGGTGACGATCTTCATCGACGAGGACGACAGCGGCACGCTGACCGGTGGTGACACGACCACCACCACGGCCGGTAACGGCAGCTTCGTCTTCTCGGGCCTGAGCCTAGACGATGTGGGCAAACCCGTTTTCGAAGTGGTGCCGGACGGCTATGTGCAAACCCTTGGGGCAGCGGGCATTCCCATCACGAACCCGGGCAGTGGCGGGACGGGCAGCGGGTATGACTTTGCCAACTTCCAGGACTTCTCGATCACCGGCACCAAGTTCATCGATGGCAACGGCAATGGCGTTCTCGATTCGGAGGACACCGGCGTCCTGGCGGGGGTGACGATCTTCATCGACGAGGACGACAGCGGCACGCTGACCGGTGGTGACACGACCACCACCACGGCCGGTAACGGCAGCTTCGTCTTCTCGGGCCTGAGCCTAGACGATGTGGGCAAACCCGTTTTCGAAGTGGTGCCGGACGGCTATGTGCAAACCCTTGGGGCAGCGGGCATTCCCATCACGAACCCGGGCAGTGGCGGGACGGGCAGCGGGTATGACTTTGCCAACTTCCAGGACTTCTCGATCACCGGCACCAAGTTCATCGATGGCAACGGCAATGGCGTTCTCGATTCGGAGGACACCGGCGTCCTGGCGGGGGTGACGATCTTCATCGACGAGGACGACAGCGGCACGCTGACCGGTGGTGACACGACCACCACCACGGCCGGTAACGGCAGCTTCGTCTTCTCGGGCCTGAGCCTAGACGATGTGGGCAAACCCGTTTTCGAAGTGGTGCCGGACGGCTATGTGCAAACCCTTGGGGCAGCGGGCATTCCCATCACGAACCCGGGCAGTGGCGGGACGGGCAGCGGGTATGACTTTGCCAACTTCCAGGACTTCTCGATCACCGGCACCAAGTTCATCGATGGCAACGGCAATGGCGTTCTCGATTCGGAGGACACCGGCGTCCTGGCGGGGGTGACGATCTTCATCGACGAGGACGACAGCGGCACGCTGACCGGTGGTGACACGACCACCACCACGGCCGGTAACGGCAGCTTCGTCTTCTCGGGCCTGAGCCTAGACGATGTGGGCAAACCCGTTTTCGAAGTGGTGCCGGACGGCTATGTGCAAACCCTTGGGGCAGCGGGCATTCCCATCACGAACCCGGGCAGTGGCGGGACGGGCAGCGGGTATGACTTTGCCAACTTCCAGGACTTCTCGATCACCGGCACCAAGTTCATCGATGGCAACGGCAATGGCGTTCTCGATTCGGAGGACACCGGCGTCCTGGCGGGGGTGACGATCTTCATCGACGAGGACGACAGCGGCACGCTGACCGGTGGTGACACGACCACCACCACGGCCGGTAACGGCAGCTTCGTCTTCTCGGGCCTGAGCCTAGACGATGTGGGCAAACCCGTTTTCGAAGTGGTGCCGGACGGCTATGTGCAAACCCTTGGGGCAGCGGGCATTCCCATCACGAACCCGGGCAGTGGCGGGACGGGCAG
Organism: uncultured Nitrospiraceae bacterium; assembly: GCA_963781915.1. Classification (GTDB taxonomy): domain Bacteria; phylum Nitrospirota; class Nitrospiria; order Nitrospirales; family Nitrospiraceae; genus Palsa-1315. Next base: position 2,553 of record CAWAIH010000005.1, read on the forward strand.
CGGGTATGACTTTGCCAACTTCCAGGACTTCTCGATCACCGGCACCAAGTTCATCGATGGCAACGGCAATGGCGTTCTCGATTCGGAGGACACCGGCGTCCTGGCGGGGGTGACGATCTTCATCGACGAGGACGACAGCGGCACGCTGACCGGTGGTGACACGACCACCACCACGGCCGGTAACGGCAGCTTCGTCTTCTCGGGCCTGAGCCTAGACGATGTGGGCAAACCCGTTTTCGAAGTGGTGCCGGACGGCTATGTGCAAACCCTTGGGGCAGCGGGCATTCCCATCACGAACCCGGGCAGTGGCGGGACGGGCAGCGGGTATGACTTTGCCAACTTCCAGGACTTCTCGATCACCGGCACCAAGTTCATCGATGGCAACGGCAATGGCGTTCTCGATTCGGAGGACACCGGCGTCCTGGCGGGGGTGACGATCTTCATCGACGAGGACGACAGCGGCACGCTGACCGGTGGTGACACGACCACCACCACGGCCGGTAACGGCAGCTTCGTCTTCTCGGGCCTGAGCCTAGACGATGTGGGCAAACCCGTTTTCGAAGTGGTGCCGGACGGCTATGTGCAAACCCTTGGGGCAGCGGGCATTCCCATCACGAACCCGGGCAGTGGCGGGACGGGCAGCGGGTATGACTTTGCCAACTTCCAGGACTTCTCGATCACCGGCACCAAGTTCATCGATGGCAACGGCAATGGCGTTCTCGATTCGGAGGACACCGGCGTCCTGGCGGGGGTGACGATCTTCATCGACGAGGACGACAGCGGCACGCTGACCGGTGGTGACACGACCACCACCACGGCCGGTAACGGCAGCTTCGTCTTCTCGGGCCTGAGCCTAGACGATGTGGGCAAACCCGTTTTCGAAGTGGTGCCGGACGGCTATGTGCAAACCCTTGGGGCAGCGGGCATTCCCATCACGAACCCGGGCAGTGGCGGGACGGGCAGCGGGTATGACTTTGCCAACTTCCAGGACTTCTCGATCACCGGCACCAAGTTCATCGATGGCAACGGCAATGGCGTTCTCGATTCGGAGGACACCGGCGTCCTGGCGGGGGTGACGATCTTCATCGACGAGGACGACAGCGGCACGCTGACCGGTGGTGACACGACCACCACCACGGCCGGTAACGGCAGCTTCGTCTTCTCGGGCCTGAGCCTAGACGATGTGGGCAAACCCGTTTTCGAAGTGGTGCCGGACGGCTATGTGCAAACCCTTGGGGCAGCGGGCATTCCCATCACGAACCCGGGCAGTGGCGGGACGGGCAGCGGGTATGACTTTGCCAACTTCCAGGACTTCTCGATCACCGGCACCAAGTTCATCGATGGCAACGGCAATGGCGTTCTCGATTCGGAGGACACCGGCGTCCTGGCGGGGGTGACGATCTTCATCGACGAGGACGACAGCGGCACGCTGACCGGTGGTGACACGACCACCACCACGGCCGGTAACGGCAGCTTCGTCTTCTCGGGCCTGAGCCTAGACGATGTGGGCAAACCCGTTTTCGAAGTGGTGCCGGACGGCTATGTGCAAACCCTTGGGGCAGCGGGCATTCCCATCACGAACCCGGGCAGTGGCGGGACGGGCAGCGGGTATGACTTTGCCAACTTCCAGGACTTCTCGATCACCGGCACCAAGTTCATCGATGGCAACGGCAATGGCGTTCTCGATTCGGAGGACACCGGCGTCCTGGCGGGGGTGACGATCTTCATCGACGAGGACGACAGCGGCACGCTGACCGGTGGTGACACGACCACCACCACGGCCGGTAACGGCAGCTTCGTCTTCTCGGGCCTGAGCCTAGACGATGTGGGCAAACCCGTTTTCGAAGTGGTGCCGGACGGCTATGTGCAAACCCTTGGGGCAGCGGGCATTCCCATCACGAACCCGGGCAGTGGCGGGACGGGCAGCGGGTATGACTTTGCCAATAACGCCATCCCGGTGGCGAACCCGGACATCGTTCTGACCAATATCGCGCAAGGCACCGGCATTCTGATTCCAGGCTTTCGCACTGCTCGCCAACGATACGGATGCGGAGGGCAACCCGCTCAGCATCGGAATCGTGACGAACCCTGCACCAAACGATAGTGCGGTGCTATCGCTCGGGAATGTGCTCTATACGGACAATGTACAGCCAGACGGATCGGACGGATCTTTTGACTATAAAGCGTTCGATGGCACGACCTTGAGTGAATTTGCGAAGGTAACCGTGGATACGCAAGATACTGATTCGATACTCGGCAATACGGTTACTGGGACGGATGCGAACGAGATTCTGATCGGCAGGAGCCACGGCCTCTCCGACGACGCGGACGAGGACATCCTGAACGCGGGCGGCGGGAACGACTTTCTCTCCGGCGGCACGGACCGCGACTACCTGAACGGTGGGACTGGAATTGATACAGTTTCATATGCCGACTCTTCCACCGGAGTGTATGTCCTTCTGCGCGGTGCCGTCGCCGGTTTTGACGTGATCTCACCACCACCGCCGGCTGTCCTCCCTGGCAACGGTTTTTCTGCACCCTACTCGTTGATGCTGACCGGCGGCGACACGATCTCAGGTACCACTCTGGACAGTGCTCTCCTCCCCTTCTGGACTGGGACCCAGCTTCCCGATTTCGGGATTGTGGCTGGAGATTATTTCCCAAACGATGGAGTTTTCACCAACAATTCCGGCATCGATGACCTCGAATCGATCGAGAACGTGATCGGCACGGAGTTCCGCGACCAGGTCTTCGGCAGCCTCTTTGACAACACGATCTATGGACTTGGCGGAAACGACATCCTGCTCGGCGTCGGCGGGGACGACATTCTCATCGGCGGCAACGGCGACGATGTGTTGGCAGGCGACAAGTATTTCGATGCGGTTGACCCCACCGGCGTAGCCGGGAATGACACCCTCTACGGCGGCGAAGGTGCGGATCGACTGTTCGGAGACGGCGGGGACGACTTCTTGGACGGCGGCACGGGTCAGGACACCGTCAATGGCGACAACGGCAATGACACGATCGTTATGCTGGTCACCGCGGGCAACGTCGATGTGGCTGACGGCGGGGCGGACAACGACACGCTCGTGCTGAGGGGTGTAGTTCCTGGCGACCACGTGGTCGTCGTCGATTTAACCTCAGCGATCGATCAGGTGGTCTCGATCGGCGGTGTGACTGATACCCTAATACAGAAGAACTTCGAGAACGTCGATATGACGGGGCTAGGCAGTTCAGCGAATGTCACTGGTAGTGCAGGCGACAATATCATCATCGGCTCTCACGGAAACGACATCCTTGCCGGCGGGGCCGGCAACGATACGTACCTCTTCAATCAAGGTGGCGGGCAGGATCTGGTGGCGGATTCCGCAGGGAGCGCTGATACCCTGGCTTTCGGCGCCGGGATCAATCCGTTCGATCTGATGCTGAGCCGCCAGGCGAACGACTTGCGCATTGCGGTGTACGGTACGGCCGATCAGGTGACGGTACAGAACTGGTTCGGCGGGTCCAGCAATCAAGTGGAAACGATCCAGGCCGGGGGGCAGACGCTTCTCAGTTCTCAGGTAAACCAATTGATCGAGACAATGGCTGGGTTCTCTTCCGATAACGGAATGACCTGGGATCAAGGGCTCGCGGCAAAGCCTGATGAGGTGGGGGCGGTCGTGGCGGCGAGCTGGCAGTAGTTTACTGTGAAACGAAACGGTGTCAGGAACCATTGTGTGAAAGGTTCCTGACACCGTTATCCCCCTGTAGCTTCCGTGAGATGGCTTCCAGTATACTCTGCCGAAATATGCCACATGGATTCCTTACCACGGTTGCCCGAAAGAGACTGTGGCCTCGTTCGTTCCCCTGTTAGGCTGTTAGAGAACTCTCATGCGTCATTTTCCAGAGCTGGTTCCACCGGAGGCTAAGGATGATACAGAGAAGATTCTGGCGCCACCCATTGATACCGGACTGAATTGCCTCCTTATTCTGGCCCGGTTCTATGATCTGCCGGCTGATGGCGCTCAGTTGCGCCATCAGTTTTCCGAGTCTGGAAAACCACTCTCCGATACCGATCTTCTCCGGGCCGCCAAACATCTTGGGCTCAAGGCCGGCTCGATTAAGACCGAGTGGGCCAAGCTCTCTGGAACGCCCCTTCCCGCCATGGCCAAGCGAAAGAACGGGCAGTATGTGGTGCTTGCCAAAATCGACGGAAACAAGGCGCTGATTCAGGATCCGGAGGAAGGGCATCCACTCGTCCTTACACGTGCGCAATTTGAAATGGCTTGGAGCGGGCAGCTCTTGCTCTTTACCAAGCGCGCCAACCTGCGGCCACAAGATCTCAAATTTGATTTCAGCTGGTTCATCCCTGCCATTGTCCAATATCGCAAGTTCCTAGGCGAAGTGCTGATCGCGTCGTTCTTCCTGCAGCTCTTTGCACTACTAACACCACTCTTCACGCAAGTCATTATCGACAAGGTATTGGTCCACAAGGGGCTTACCACGCTCTATGTGCTAGCGATCGGCATGATTGCTCTGGCGCTGTTCGATACAATCTTGGGTGGGTTGCGGACCTATCTCTTTTCCCATACGACGAACCGGATCGATGTCGCTCTGGGCGCGCAGTTGTTCCGCCATGTGCTGGCACTTCCCTTGGCCTATTTCGAGGCGAGACGGGTGGGCGATACGGTCGCCCGGGTACGTGAGCTGGAGCATATCCGCCAGTTCTTGACGAGCCATTCCGTGACGGTCGTTCTCGATGTCCTCTTTACCGTGGTGTTTCTTACCGTTATGTGGTTCTACAGTCCCATCCTCACGCTCGTCGTGATGGGCTCGTTACCGCTCTATGCCCTGTTGTCGATCGCAATTACGCCGGCGATCCGCGCCAGGCTCCACGAAAAATTCAATCGCGGGGCAGACAATCAGTCATTTCTCGTAGAAGCGATCAGCGGCATTCAAACGGTGAAGGCCATGGCCGTCGAGCCGCCGCTGTTGCGCAAATGGGAAGAACAACTGGCCGGCTATGTGCGGGCGAGTTTCCGTGCCACCAGCTTGATGATGGTGGCAGGCCAGACCGCGACGCTCATCCAAAAGGTTACGACAGTCATCGTCCTGTGGCTGGGGGCCTATCGCGTGATCGAAGGAGATTTGACCATCGGGCAGTTGATTGCCTTCACGATGCTCTCGGCACAAGTGACTGGGCCGATGTTGCGTCTTGTGAATTTATGGCAGGAGTTGCAACAAGTCGGTATCTCGGTGCAACGGTTGGGGGATATCCTGAATACGCAGCCGGAACCTGCCTACAGTCCGAATCGCACGACATTGCCGCAAGTGGCGGGGCAGGTGGTGTTTGACGATGTGACATTTCGCTATCGTCCGGATGGCTCCGACGTGCTGCGCAAGGTGTCGTTCGCGGTGATGCCTGGCCAGGTCATCGGGCTGGTCGGGCGATCCGGGTCCGGCAAGAGTACCATTGCCAAGTTGATTCAACGGCTCTATGTGCCGGCAGGTGGACGTATTCTGGTGGACGGGGTGGACCTCGCGCAGGTGGACCCCGCATGGCTCCGCATGCAGGTGGGGGTGGTGCTCCAAGAAAACTTTCTCTTCAATTGCTCCGTGCGCGACAACATCGCCCTGACTGATCCGGGGTTGGCCATGGAGCAGGTGATCCGGGCAGCCAGGCTGGCCGGCGCGCACGAATTCATTCTAGAGTTGCCGGAGGGCTACGACACGATGGTGGGAGAGCACGGTTGTTCGCTCTCGGGCGGGCAACGCCAACGGATCGCGATTGCCAGAGCGTTGGTCGCAAACCCACGCATTCTGATCTTCGATGAAGCCACGAGTGCGTTGGACTATGAATCTGAGGCCATTATTCAGCAGAATATGGCGCAGATCAGTCGAGGGCGCACGGTCTTCATCATCGCCCATCGGCTGAGTACGGTGCGGCCGGCGCATCGGATTTACGTGGTGGAAAAGGGTGAGATTGTCGAGAACGGCTCGCACGAGGAGTTGCTGCGTCTGAAAGGGTTCTATGCGCGGCTGCATTCGCATCAGGATGGCTACGCGACGGCAACACGGGAGGGGGAAGGAGTATTCAAGGCATGAGGGGTACGGGGTAAGACGAATTGAAAATGTGGAATGATGAATGGGGAATTGTCGGAATTGGAATGGGCTGCAAGGTGACAGGGGAGGGGGAACTTGGGATAGAGGGGGAATAATTTGTAATGTTGAATGTGTAATTATGAATATGGAATGGGGACTATTTAAGGATGAGTTATGCAGGTTGAGTATTGAATGAGAAATATTTAATGGTGAATTGTCTGAACGGGGAAAGGTAGCAAAGTAACAGGGGAGAGGTAATGAGGCTGAAAAGGGGTCAGGAACCCTTCCGGCGGCGCAGATGGCGCGGTTCCTGACCCCCTCTGACGATCGACCAACTGAGGTCACATGGCATTTGGTGCACTCTCACGGCATTTGACAGTCTGGCGGACGGCCTTGGCGACCGCGCACGATCGCCCGCTTGGTGCTGTGCCGATGGGGCACTCGACAGAATTCCTGCCGGCTGTGCTGGAAATTCAACAGGCGCCCCCTTCGCCCATTGGCCGATCGATCCTCTGGACCATTCTGGCAGTCTTCACCGCCGGGGTGCTCTGGGCGACATTCGGGTGGATCGATATCGTCGCGACGGCTCGGGGTAAGATCATTCCGAGCGGCTATTCGAAGGTGATTCAACCCTATGAAGCTGGTGTAATTACTGCGATTCATGTGCAGAATGGGCAGCTGGTCAGGAAGGGCGACGTGTTGATCGATCTGGATCCGACGTTGAACCGGGCCGATCACGATCGGGCTTCTAATGAATATCGAGCTGCCAAGGTCGAAGCCGCGAGGCTTCGCGCCCTCATTGCGGGCAATCCAACCTTCGACGCCCCTCCTGATGGGGACTCCCAGTACGTGCTGCTGCAAGGACAACTCCTTCGTGATCAGCTAGCCGAGTTCGAGGCCAGAGTCGCCTCAGCACGACATCTGATCGAACAGCGCAAGGCAGGACTCGATCAGACGCGCGAGAATATTCTCAGATTGGAAGCAACGGTCCCCATGGAGGCTGAACGGGCGAACACATACAAGAAGCTTCTCTCCCATGGGGCGGTTACAAAGATGGATTTCCTACAGGCCGAGGGGCAACGGATCGACAAGACGCAGGAATTGGCCGGGCAGCGCAAGAAGCTCGTACAAGATCATGCCGCACTCGCTGAAGCCAGAAAAAACTATTGGGTTCTCCTATCTGAGTTCCAGCAAACCAAACAAGCGGAACTCTCGATGACTGAGACCAAGGTGGCGTCACTGGTGCAGGACGTGACCAAAGCGGGACAGAAGGCGGACTTTCAACGCCTAACGGCACCCATCGACGGAGTGGTGCAGCAATTGGCGGTCCACACGGTGGGCGGCGTTGTCACCCCTGCACAGGAACTGCTGGTCTTGATTCCGCAGGATCATCCGGTTGAGGTCGAGGCGCAGGTTGAAAATAAAGATGTGGGGTTTGTGAAAAACGGACAGATCGTCGAGATCAAGGTCGAGACGTTTCCCTTTACTCTCTACGGTATCATTCCAGGGAAAGTATTAAGCATGTCCGACGATGCCGTGCCAATTGAAAAGGTGGGGTTGATCTATCCCGCCAGAGTGAGCATGGATCGGTCCACCATCCAAGTGGAGGGGAGAGAGGTCAATCTGTCCCCAGGTATGGCAGTCACAGTGGAGATCAAGACTGGCCAGCGCCGCGTGATCGAATATCTGCTAAGCCCGCTTCTCAAATCGGTTAAGGAAAGCATTAGAGAGCGGTGAATAAGCAATTGATTTTCAATATATATTCACTGCTTTCTGTTGCGCTTATTTCCACCGTATGTCTGGGACCTCTTTTTCAAGCTGAGGGTGCTGATCGAGGAGGAGAGAGCAGGCTGGACTCGCCGCCGGCTCCGCTTCTACCATTGTACTTGACCTTGCAGGGTGCGCTGACGGCGGCGGTGGACAACAACCCCGATGTGCGCCTCTATCGGGAACGAATCGAAGCGGCCCGCGGGCAAGTGCAAACGCAGTTGGGAGCGATGTTGCCCAACCTTTCCTCCACTGTCCGGCAAAGCAATCAGACAGTATTTCGGGGCACCTTCGGACTCAGTCCTACCAGGAGCGATCCCTTCAGCATTTTCGATGCGCGAATCAGCGCGACGCAAAACCTATTGAGTGTCAGTTTGATTCAACGCTGGCGCGCCTCACGCGAATTGCTCCAGGTCAGCGAGGCCGAGGCAGAGAGCAAAAAGTTTGATACGATGGCCAGCGTGGCTCTCACCTATATGGAGGGCCTAAAGGCCATGGGCATGGTGAAGATGCATGAGGCCAATCAACAAGTGATGAATGATCTGTTGGGGCTTATCAAACAGCGCCAGCGTATGGGCGTCGCGACGAGTCTCGACATCGCACGGCTCGAGGCGCAACTTGCCAGCGAGAGACAACAGACTTCTGTCTCGCAATATGCTATGGAGAGCGCCAAGTTGAACCTCCTCAATCTGCTGGCGCTTCCTTATGAAACACCGCTGACACTGACCGATGAGTTTCGTCCTGACGTGGCCAGCTCGTCAGCCGTTCAGGCCGCCGTCGAAGATGCGTTGAAACAGCGCCCTGAAGTTGCGGCTCAGGTGACACGCGTGCGGGCCACCGAACTAACCTATTCCTCCATCACAGGGGAGCGGCTGCCGTCACTTGTGGCACAGGGGGATTACGGTCAGATCGGGAATCGATGGGGTAACACCTTAGACACCTACAACATGGCGCTGCTACTGCAGATTCCGATTTTTGATGGAGGGCAGCGCGAAGGACGCATCGCCGAGACGCGCAGTCAATTACGGCAGGAAGCGCTTCGGCTTCAATCCATCTTGAACCAGGTGAAAATGGAGGTGCATGGCGCAACCGCTGCCATGGTTGCCGCGAAGGAACAAGTCAGCATCTCGCAGGCTGGAATGCGTTCGGCATCAAAGGAGCTTGAACTGGCCCGTGAGCGCTATACCATCATTACCGCGTCAAGCCATTTTGAGCTCACCAATGCATTGACTGCCGTAACCCGAGCGAGACAAAATCTGGTCGATGCCCTCTTCCAACTCAATGCGGCGCGAGTAGATTTGGCTAGAGCGACCGGAAGTCTCAACACGTTGAATTGATAGCACCTTGCAACAATATAGTCCGGTTGGCTTGCACGACTCGTAACCCTCTCCAATAATTCTGGTTCTTTCTGACCAATCGTGACGCGGAACTTGACTGGGCCAACCGGTTTAGCAAGACAGCCATCCGTACAGATTAGGCCGGATTTGTACTTCTGTTCTAAATCTTCTTTGGTAATAGGAGCTGGTAGCTGACTTCCTATTCTCCGCGTGACGTGCGATTTGTGCCGCTTCTCCGCAGCAGCATGGTAACAGGATCCGCAGAGTCCTCTGGCTTTGTGATTATGTACATTGGTGCTACAGGACTTACATCTGTCGTGGCCGTTTGCCCAGCTCATTACTGCCTCAGGTCAGTGGTACAAGACAAGACATTGCACAGGGAAGCGGCGCAAGGGACGAAGGGCATAGAGGCCTCGCAGGGAGGCTCTTTGTAAGAAGGGAACGGGCAAATCGCAAGGCGGGCGTAGAGAAATGATGGTATTTCTCAGTACTGACATAGCATGGGCTCTTCGGCCACTAGGATACTTGAAATCTTGGCATCGTAGTAATCCTCGTCGGGATTCCAGTCCAATACACACCGGTCCGTTGAAATCTGTGAGCCACGAGGGTAGTGTGGGGTGTAACGGAGGGTCAGTACGGTTCTGACCAATGAGTTTACATAATCGTTCTTATCAGACATGAGAGATTTTTGATTTATGTCCCTCGAACTGCTCGGGCGCATCCAACAAGAACTGTCGATTACCGGCAGCGCGATCCATGAAACCATCCTTGCCATTGCCGAACGTGCCAACCGAAAGGCCCAAGTCTTTCGGTTGCACAGCCAGGCGTCGAGCATACTCAACCAGATCGAACAGGTTCATGGCGAACTCGGACGTCAGATTGCTGCGCTCTGTGCCAAGCGCCCACCATTCAGCCATGAGTCAGCTGTGTCTTCAGATCAATTGGCAGAATTCCTCGGCCAGGCCAGCGACCGCGTGCAGCACTTTAAACGAAGGCTGCTCGGCGTCGACAGCCAAATACGTGAGATCAAACTGGAAACGATCCACCACGAGCTCCTCACCCTACAACAGGATTTGAGTCTTCGCGCAGCGGCCATCGAACGGTTCCAAATCGTCCAAGGATCGCCGATTGTTGGAAAGACATTCGTTGAGATGGCATTGCCTGCATCGGTTTGTCTCGTCACGGTCCTGCGAGGACCATTTCTGGTACCACCAGACAATGCCCTGGTGCTTCGCATCGACGATGTCCTGGTCGTGATCGGATTGCATGAGGATCTCGTGCTGTTTGCCTCAGAATTTACCCAAGCTCGGAGCGCCAAGACGGCCTAACTAAGCGTTTCAGGTTGCAAGTTTCTAGTTTCAAATTTTCAGAGCTTGCATCACAATATGAAACCTGGAACGAGAAACTAGAAACGCTTGATGAGGTACTGAATGACTCGCATGGTCCCAATCCTCATCAGCTTTGCATTCTTCGCCTGGTTCGATCCCCATGCTGCCGCCGCTGAGCCCACCACATTCAAATCCAACGACTCACCGGGCCTCCGCATGTTGGAAGAAATGCAAACTGTTATTACAGACCTCGCTGAATCGGCAAAACCGTCGGTGGTAAATCTCATACCTCTGTCCGGATCAGGACGAGGGCGTGAGCTTTCGCAGGAACGGGCTCCCAATGCTTCCGGATCGGGTTCCGGCGTCGTTATCGATCCTGACGGATACATCATCACGAACAACCACGTGATCGGCGACGTAACGGAAATCGAAGTCCGCTTTTCTGATAAGTCGAAGCTGATTGCACAGGTTGTCGGAAAGGATCTCGATACCGACATCGCCCTCCTCAAGGTGACCGCCGACCATCCACTCCCAAGCGCAAGATTCGGAGATTCATCGACCGTGCGAGTCGGCCAATGGGTACTCGCGGTGGGGAATCCTTTCGGACTCGATCGGACAGTCACACTCGGCGTCGTCAGCGGGATCGGCCGGGAAAACATCAATCTCTCGCGCTATGAAAATTTCATTCAGACGGACGCCTCGATCAATCCCGGCAATTCGGGCGGCCCGCTCTTCAATTTGCGCGGGGAGATCATCGGCATCAATACCGCCATCATTAACTTCGCTCAAGGGATCGGGTTTGCGATCCCTTCCAACATGGCCAAACAGGTGATTCATCAATTGCTGATGCAGGGACGGGTCACACGGGGCTGGCTGGGCGTCGGCATCCAACCGCTCACGGCGGAGCTGGCACGCAAGTTCGGCGTCAAAGAAGGCGAAGGGGTGCTGGTCAATGAAGTCTTCGACAGGGATCCGGCTGCAGCAGCCGGCATCAAACCCGGCGACATTGTGTCCCGTATCGACGGCACCGTGATCGACACGCCGAACCGCCTCTCTCGCGTCGTAGCAGGATTGCTTCCCGGCTCGACGGCGAAAGTTGAGATCGTCCGAGATCAGCAGCGGTTGGTGCTCGACGTCTCCCTCAGAGAACGCCCTGAGCAGGCCGTGATCGCCTCGCTCCCTCAAGGACGCGCTGAAGTCAAGCTGGGATTCGACGTGCAAAATCTGACGCCTGATCTTGCCAATAAATTCAAACTGGAGGAAAAACGCGGCGTGATCATCAGCAAAGTGGAGCCCGGAAGCCTCGCCCAATCGGAAGGCCTTCAGGAAGGTGATTTCATCAAAGAAGTGAATCGTGCCGATGTGGGATCAGTCGGGGAATTCAGCAGCACAATTTCAAAACTCCGGCGTGGCGAAACAATTTTGCTCCGCGTGCTGAGAGAAACTCGCGCATTCTATGTGGTGCTCAAATCGACCGATCTAGCCTGGTTTGTCTGGTCTGATCTGGTTTGTTCGGTTTATTTGGTGTCATCCGGTTAGTTCGTTCAACCAGACAAACGAGACCAACTAAACAAACTAGATCAACCAGAGTCGTTCAATGCGCTGCCGCATGCGTCTCCACCTTATGCGTCTCAACGATTCGAACCGCGAGCTCACGTGGCACTTCATCGTATCGCCAAAATTCCATTGTATAAGTCCCGCGGCCTGCCGTGAGTGAGTTCAGTGTCGTGGCATAGGTGAGCATCTCTGCCATTGGAACATGCACTGTGATCTGCTCCGTATGGTCTCGTGCCTCCACGTGAAGAATTCGCCCGCGGCGCGCATTCAAGTCCCCGATCACACCTCCAATATGATCTGCCGGCGCCTCTACCTCCACCGTCATGATCGGTTCTAATAGGAGGGGATGAGCCGCTTCCAATGCCTTCTTGAACCCCATCGACGACGCAACCTTAAACGCCATCTCAGATGAATCGACCGCATGGTACGACCCATCGTACACGGCAACCCGGCAATCTACGACAGGAAACCCCGCCAAGCTTCCGTGGTGCATGGCTTCGACTACACCTTTCTCTACGGCGGGGATAAAGTTTCGTGGAATGGCTCCACCGACAACTTTATTCTCAAAGCGGAATCCCTCCCCGCGCGGAAGAGGCGCGAGTTCCAGCCAACAATCGCCGTACTGGCCATGTCCGCCGGTTTGCTTCTTATATTTCCCCTGCGCCTGTGCCGTGCTGCGAATCGTTTCGCGATATGGGATCTTCGGCATATGCAGCACCACTTCGGCACCGTACTTGCGGTGTAACTTTTCGAGCGCAAGATCGATGTGCCACTGGCCCATTCCGCTCAATACCATTTCCTTCGTGTCGGTATGCCGCGAGAATTCGAGGGTAGGATCTTCTTCGATCAACTTATGAAGCCCAAGACTGATTTTTTCGATGTCGGCACTGGACTTCGGCTCGATTGCAAAGGACAGCACAGGGCGTGGAAGAATCGTTTTCTGATAACAGATGGGTGCCTGTTCGTCGCAGAGCGTGTCGCCGGTTTGCGTATCTTTGAGTTTCCCGATTGCCACGATGTCCCCTGCGCCGGCAGTAGACAGGGCTGTATGTTTCTTGCCCAACACAGCGTACAGATGCCCGCTTTTTTCTTTGCTGTTCCGAGAACTGTTGAAGATTGTGGAGTCTGAGTGAAGAACCCCCGATAACACTCGCAGAAAAGACAGTCGCCCGACAAACGGGTCTATTAACGTTTTAAAGACGATTCCTGACAATGGGTCTTCTCGAACGGCCCGGCGGGTTACTGCTTCGCTTGTAGCCGGATGCAGCCCTTCCAACGGGGCCCTCGTCGCCCGGTCCATCGGAGATGGCAAGATGTCGACGATTGCATTGAGGAGCGGAACGATCCCGATATTGTCGATGGCGGAACCGCTGTAGAGGGGAACAATCTTGCCGGTCTGGACACCAAGGCGCATTCCATCAATCAACTCCTCCTGCGTCAATTCCCCCATTGTGAGATATTGTTCCAATAATCGGTCATCACGCTCAGCCACCCCCTCATGAACTCGTTTCCGCGCATTACCCACCGCCTCCCGCTCATTCTCCGGAACCGGCAACTGCTGAACCACAGGAGTCTCCTTGCGCGAAGTGATGAGGCGTTGCTGAACAAGGTCCAGCACGCCGGCGAACTGACTGCCGCTGCGATAGGGCAATGACATCGGCAATGGCATAATCCCAAGATTGTGTTGACACATCGCGAGAACTTCATCGAGGGAGGCGCCGTCTTTATCCAGTTCGTTGAGAAACAGCAGACAGGGTAAGCCGAGTGCGGTGACGCGAGACCAGACTCTGACGAGTTCGCTCCGAATTCCCGATGAGGCGCCTACCACCAGGATTACGGCGTCTACCGCTCGCAAGGCCATAGTCGCCTCCCCGATCAGGCTCAATGCGCCAGGAGGGTCGAGGAGGTTGATAGTGGTGTGATTCCAGAAACAACGGAGGAGACTGGTACTGACGGAACTGCGCCGGTGCAATTCTTCCGGCTCGAAGTCTGAGACAGTCGTACCTTGTGCGATCGCCCCGAGGTGGGGAACAGTGCCGGTGGTAAAAAGCATGGCTTCAGCCAACGAAGTTTTCCCGGCGCCGGTACTGGAAATCAACGCCACATTTCTGAGTGACTCCCTCTGTAGTTCGCTCATGGGGCCCTCCTTTTTGTTCATTTGATCTATTTGGTTTGTCTGGTTTGTTTGGTTAAACAAAAACTAAATAAACTAAATGAATCAGATTTGTTGGATCGCTTCGGCTCCCCTTTCTGTCATGCGTCGGCGCCATGGTTTGTCAGCCAACCTTGATCGGCAAAGCTGACATAGCGTCCATCGCCGACGACGAGATGGTCCAGAACCCGAATACCCAGGACTTCCCCGGCTGATACCAAACGCGCCGTTAGAATGCGATCTTCTTGGCTAGGCGTTGGATCGCCACTGGGATGGTTGTGCAAGAAGATTACTGCCGCGGCAGACTCCCTTACTGCGAGCGTAAAGACTTCACGTGGATGGACAATGCTGAGCGTTAAGCTGCCTTCCGATACCGTGGTGTCACGCATGATGGCATGCTTGGCATCCAGTAAAATGACTTTGAAGATTTCGTGACGCAGATCACGCAAGGTTGGATGGTAATGGGTGAAGAGATCACGGCTGGATGTGACTTTGGTTCCTTTGGTCAGCGGAGCAGCGAGGGCGCGTTTCCCCAATTCAAGGGCAGCTTTCAGTTGTGCCGCTTTGGCCTCCCCTACACCTGGGATCGCACAGAGCTCTTCGATTCCGCATTGTGCAAGTCCGGCGATATCTCCAAGCCGATCCAGGATATCCATTCCGACTTGCACAGCAGAAGACCCTTGGCGGCCGACGCGAAGGAGAATCGCCAGAAGTTGGGCATTGGTAAGCGCTTGAGGGCCCTGTATCAGCAGTCGTTCGCGCGGCCGTTCCGCTTCAGGCCAGTGCGAAATGCCTTGTCCTCCTTTATTGCCGGCCATTTACCCTCCCAGGACAAATAAATGACACTCTGAACGTTTTTGTACTAGCGATAGCCCCCTTAGTTGCCCATTCCAAACAAATACGTACCTCTAAACTGTTGAAATTACGTATAGCGACATATTGGTTCAGTACTTGCTTTGGAACGCCTGCAGCAGTACACCGCAACCTGGGAGGATTTGATGGAATGTCCGAAGTGTAAAGGCCTCATGATGCTCGAGCGGTTTTCCGACTTCTTCTTAATTTTCTATGCTTGGAAATGTATCAACTGCGGCGCAATCATCGATCGCACCATTTCAAATAATCGGCGAAAGAGCTTGGCCGCTCGCAAGCCCCAGGAAGTGGCGACTCGCTAGCATAAACCATTGCTGTTTCTGTCAAGACGAGTCGGCCGTTTCGATCGCCACGGATGGCCGACAATCCTGCCTGATACCTTGTCTCTTCTGCACTTAGATCATCATATCGACAGGCGCATTATAGTCTCTGGCTCCAAGGTCGTCAAAATACTTCCATTCTTCTTGATCCAACCTTCCTAGCCTCTTTCTTGTCCCCACGCCGTCTTTATTGCCCGACACTACATCTCGTTTTGACAGCACTCACCTTGACCCCTTCAAAAACGCTATGTTAGAGTCACATGCTCCTAAACGTCTCTCGCCTTAAATCGTAACGACTCAGGTAGATAGGCTGAAGGCTTTGAAAGGGCGGCTTCTTGCGCAACGAGGATTCATCTCTGCTTGAACCCAAGGTCGTATAAACTGAGAAAGTGTTGAATGGCTTGATCCGTACCTTGCGAGATCATGTATAGCCTTCAGCTTGAATGCCTGAGTAGTTACCTTAAATCTATGCGTGTTATTGCCGGATCCCACCGGGGCCGCCGCTTGAGTGGGCCGGAAGGGAATGCACTGCGTCCCACATCCGATAAGGTTCGCGGGGCTCTTTTTTCAATTCTTGGAACCCAGATATCAGGAAGTCGCTTTCTTGATTTATATGCAGGTACGGGAGCTGTCGGGATCGAAGCATTGAGTCGCGGAGCCTCAGCCGTCACCTTTGTCGAATCAGACCCCAAGGCCGTGCAGCTGTTACGGAAAAATCTCATGACCTGTCAGTTGCTCGACCGATCTCAGGTTTGGACAGAACGGACTGCCTCCTTCCTCGATCACAAAGACCGGTGGGGCGGCCCGTATGACGTACTGTTTGCCGATCCGCCCTATGCCGATCTGAATGAGTTAGATGCCATGATTCATGTTTGGAGGCCAGGGCTGTTGTCGGAGCGTGCCACTGTGATTATCGAACATGACGCTCATGCCGAATTGCCCTCAACGATCGGCCATGCCACGCTTGTGCGGCGATACCAGTATGGCGATACGGCGCTCTATCTCTATGGTGTGTCCTCCTCTGAGTCCACCGCATCATGAAAATTGGCATCTATCCAGGAACCTTCGATCCCATTACTCATGGACACACTGACATCATCACCCGAAGCTTGCGCGTGTTCGATAAAGTGGTTGTCGCCGTCGCACCCAATCCATCCAAGCATCCGCTCTTTACCCTGACTGAACGGCTGGAGCAGCTCCGGATCGTGATGAAAGAGATGAAACAGGTCGAAGTGACCCACTTCGATGGATTACTCGTGGACTACGTTCAACGATACGGCGCCCATGCGATTATCCGTGGCCTACGGGCGATCTCGGATTTCGAACATGAGTTTCAGATGGCTCTCATCAATCGAAAAATCGCCAAACAGGTTGAGACCGTGTTCTTAATGCCCAGTGAAGAATATTCCTATTTATCCTCAACGATCATTAAAGACGTGGCCACCCACGGTGGCGCGCTTACGGAATTTCTGCATCCTGAAATCGCGCGGCAACTGCAAGAACGGATCAGGAGTTTGAAAACATGAAGCTGGCTGCACGAGCTGGACGAATCGTCCCCTCCCCCACCTTGGCAATGGCCGCAACTGCAAAAGCGATGGCCGCACGCGGAATCGATGTCGCCGACTTCTCGTCAGGAGAACCGGATTTCGATACCCCCGAACCGGTCAAAGCTGCAGCAGAGGCTGCCATCCGTGCGGGTTTCACCAAATACACGCCTTCATCCGGCATCGATGAATTACGCCAAGCCATCATCGACAAACTGCAAGCGGAGCAGGGACTTCGGTACGAAAAATCCCAAGTGCTGGTTTCATGCGGAGCCAAACATTCGCTCTACAACCTTGCCGAAGCGCTTCTTGAAGCAGGCGACGAAGTCATCATTCCCGTTCCCTATTGGGTCTCCTATGCAGACCAAACGCTCCTGAACGACGCCACGCCGGTTTTTCTGCCGACCCGTGAAGAGGATGGATACGCCATCGATGCCCATGAATTGGAACGGCTCATCAGTCCACGCACCAAAGCCATTATCATCAATAGCCCGGGCAATCCAACTGGAGCAACCTATAATCGGGCGACGCTCGAACATCTTGCAGCGTTGGCCCTCAGTCGAGATCTCCTTCTGATTTCAGACGAGATTTATGAACAAATCCTCTACGATGGCGCCACACACACGAGTATTGCCTCGTTAGGACCGGAAGTCGCCGCCCATACCGTGATCATCAACGGTGTCTCCAAAGCCTATGCGATGACCGGCTGGCGGATCGGCTACGCGGCCGGCCCCAAAGACCTCTTGACCGCCATGGCGAACATTCAGAGCCAAAGTACGTCCAACCCCTGTTCTATTTCGCAAAAGGCTGCCGTCGTAGCCTTGCGCGAAGGCGGTGTCTTTACGAAAATGATGGTGACAGAGTTCGATCGGCGGCGACGTGTCATGGTCGAGCGCCTGAACGCAATGCCAGGTGTTCATTGCCGAATGCCTACGGGGGCATTTTATGCGTTTCCCAATGTGAGCGGGTTGCTTGGACGACAAAGCCCAAAGGGGAAGATTGCAACTCCGACCGATCTCGCAAACTATCTGTTGCAGGAATTCAAGGTCGCCGTCGTTCCCGGTGAGCCGTTTGGGAGCACCCAACATATTCGACTATCGTACGCGACCAGCATGGAAACGATTGTCCGTGGAATGGATCGCCTTGACCAGGCGTTCAAGCAGCTGACCTAGCAGAAGAAGATCGTTATTTGGTCTATTTGGTTTGTCTCGTTTGTTTGGTTAAACGAAATCAACCAGATAAACAAAACAAACCAAATGAACCAGATTCCGGGCTAGTTGGAGGAATTAAACGTGCCTATCTATGAATACCAGTGTGAAAGCTGCGCAGATAGATTTGAAATCAAACAAAGCATGAAGGACGATCCGCTCACCGCCTGCCCGCGATGCGGGAAGCACGTACAGCGGCTTATATCATCGCCTGCGATCATGTTCAAAGGCAGCGGATGGTACGTAACGGACTACTCCGATAAGATGAAGCCATCTTCAGGCAGTGAAGCACCGACACCAACGACCGGGGAGAAGAAAGAGACGGCATCAACCACATCCGACCAGGCGACGTCTGCGGATACTGCGACTCCTTCCGCTCCAGCGTCTGCCCCCGCACCAGCGCCGGTAAGCGCCCCATCGAGCGCAACCTCAAGCACAGCGACCAGCACACCAGCGTCTTCCACCACGAAATAGTCGGCAGAGACGAAACGCGCTAGCGTACGCCGGCGGTTTTAGCCGATGCTTTTTTCTTAGCCTGAGCCTTCTGCTTGATTTTAGCCGAGGGTTTCGCCGCCCCAGATTTCGCCGTTGCGAGTTTTGGCATTGCGACTTTCCCCGACTTCGCCAGTCGCTCTTGTGCCGCCGTCAAACTATTCTGCAAACTGTTGATCATGGTCGATTTATCGCGATTCGACCGTGAGAGGTCATCCACTTGTGCCTGTAGATCGTCCTTCACCTTTGCAAAGGAAGCATACTGATTCTGCAGTTGCGCTTTTTCCGCTGTCATGCTCTGCAGCTCGGAGCGGAGTTGTTCGATTTGTGTTTGGAGCGCCGGAGGCCAGTAATCGCACCCGGACAGACCCACTGAGACCATCATTATGGCGGCCACAGCAACAAGGTTTCGCACCATCACTGTTCGAGTCATCGGCATTCTCCTTTCAATGTGAACGATACAATTGCCATCATTACCTATCGGCGTCATCGAGACGTAGGCCATGAACGGCCAACTGTGCCGCGATGACATCTCGTTCGATCGCTCCATTGCGAACAATTCGGATCGGTCCTCGTACGTCGATGACCGTGGACGGTTGCCCGCCGGGGGTCGGACCAGCATCGACGATGAGATCCAGCACGTCCCCGAGACTGTCTTGGACTTCTTTAGCTGTCCTGGGCGGTAGTTGACCTTCACGATTCGCACTGGTACCGGTCATCGGCCCGACCCGACGCAAAAGATTGGCCAACGGTTCCCAAGGGCTACAACGAACGCCGACCGAGCCAGTCCCAGCTGTCACTGCATCGGATAGGCCAACCGCTGCGGGAAAAACAATGGTAAGAGGCCCTGGCCAGAAAGCCTTCATCAGCAGGCGGCCCACAGGTGGGATGCTTCGAATCAGCGGCCCCAACTGAGACTCGTCTCCGATCAGCACAAGAATCGGTTTTCCCTCCGATCGACCCTTGACCTGCCACAATCGAGCGAGCGCCTGCTCGTCGAACGGAGCTGCGGCAAGCCCATAGAAACTCTCCGTCGGCAGAGCGATCAGCCCGCTCTCTCCGAGTACGCGACGCACCAGCTCAGCAAGTACGGGAACGGTGGAAGCACCATAGGGCTCGATCCTAGCCCGCATAATTCACGAAGGCTTCTACTGCAACTGCCGATACGCCGCTACGACAAGCCTGACGGCGGGCGGGCTCGCCGCTCGGTCGGTCAACATACTGTTTCAAGTATGTCTTCCTCCCTCACGGCTCCGCGCGCCCGTCTCGCCTGGCGTCTCGGCGGTTTCGTCACGAACCCTCGTGAATAATGCGGGCTTGCCATGGCAGGAACCATTAATCCCTTGCAGCGCTACGCGTGGCGTGAAAATGCACGATGCGCAATGTCCGTCCGATAGTGAGCGCCTTCAAATGCAATCGACTTAGTCGCGCGATAGGCTTCCGTTTGTGCGGAAGCCAGGGTTTTTCCGCGTCCCGTGATTCCCAGCACCCGGCCTCCGGCCGTAACCACATTGGCGCCTATGCGTCTTGTCCCTGCATGAAACACCATAGTCGTTGGATCGGTCTCGGTCGGTAATCCATGAATTACACGATCAGTCTGATAGGTCCCAGGATAGCCTCCCGAAGCCATAACGACACACACTGCGGTTTCATTATGCCAGTCAACAGTAATTTGGTCGAGCCGATGTTCGATTATCGCTTCGATCACTTCCAGGAAATCAGTCTTGAGTAGCGGGAGTACAACCTGCGTTTCCGGGTCTCCCATGCGCGCATTGAACTCCAAAACGAATGGCGTCCCCTGCACAACCATAAGGCCGGCATAGAGGACGCCCTGAAACGGACAACCCATACGTGACAAGGCTTCGACGGCAGGATAGAGAACCTGCCGAGTGACCTGCTCCCGCAGCGCCGTGGTGCCAAGCGGCGCAGGACAATAGGCACCCATGCCCCCGGTATTGAGCCCTGTATCGCCATCCCCAACTCGTTTATGATCTTGCGCCGGCAGCATCGGCACCACCGTCCGGCCATCCGTGAACGCCATGACCGTCAGTTCCTCGCCGTCTAAAAACTGTTCGATCAATACGCGCTGACCGGCCTGACCGAATACCGCATGTTCCATCGAATCGCGGATGGCCTGTTTCGCCTCCTCACGCGATCTCGCGACCACGACACCCTTTCCCTGTGCGAGTCCGTCGGCTTTTATCACGACAGGAAGCTCATGCTGATCGAGATAGGCCAACGCCGAGGCCAATCGGTCGAAACTTTGCGCTTGCGCTGTGACAATCTTTGCGCTGACCATGATCTCTTTGGAGAAGACTTTGCTGGCTTCGATACGCGCAGCCCCCTTCGTTGGTCCAAATATTTTAAGCTTCGCCTTGCGAAACTCGTCGACGATACCCAATGCAAGCGGGGCTTCCGGTCCCACGACTGTCAGGTCAATCTTCTCAGACTGCACAAACGCTTTGAGTCCGACAATGTCATCGGCTTTGATCGGGACGCAGGTCGCCAGCGATTCGATCCCCGCATTGCCCGGCGCGCAGTAGAGCGTCGGCATGCGGGGACTTTGCGCGAGCTTCCACACCATGGCGTGCTCGCGTCCCCCGCTGCCCACGACGAGAATTTTCACAGGATAGCCTTCAGCTTGAAGTTTTTCTTCGGAGGATGTTCAAACAGGCTTTCCAGCAAAGCCGCAGGCGAAGGTAAAACCGGAGACGTAACATCCTCACCCGCCCGCCCCGAGCTGCAGAGCAGCTCCTTCCCCGATGGGCCACGTTGAGGATTTTGCCCTGCCGAAAACGACGCTGGAGAGTCGTTTCACCATCCGTTAATGGCGGAAGTGGCGCATGCCTGTTAAGATCATCGCCACCCCCTGCTCATCTGCGGCTTTGATAATTTCGGCATCGCGAATCGAACCGCCAGGCTGAATGACCGTGGTGATGCCAGCTTGAATCGCCGCATCCAATCCATCCCGGAACGGGAAGAACGCGTCCGACGCCATCACACACCCTTTAATCGGCATCTGGGCCTTCATCACCGCAAGCTTTACGGAATCGACCCGGCTCATCTGGCCAGCGCCGATTCCCACCGTCTGCCCCGGCTTTGCATAGATGATCGCGTTCGACTTTACGTGTTTGCAGACCTTCCAGGCAAAGGCGCAGGCCGCATATTCCTCGTCCGTCGGTTTCCGCATGGTCGGTACGTTGCAGCGCTCTCAAATCGGTCAAAACACCGAGATCCCGATCCTGTACGATCAATCCGCCCACCAACTTCTTGAGATCGAAGCCTTCTTGCTTCACCTTCGTGAGCGGCCCGACATCCAGCAAACGCAGATCCTTCTTGCGTTTTAACTCTGCGAGCGCATCGTCTGCAAATCCCGGCGCAATAACCACTTCGACAAACGTGGCGGTAATTTCTTTTGCAGCGGCCAAATCCACAGGCCGATTGAATGCAATGACGCCGCCGAACGCTGAGACAGGATCGGTCTCACGGGCTTTCACATAGGCTTCGAGAGGCGTCGCACCCAATGCCACACCGCAGGGATTATTGTGCTTGATAATCGCCACGGCGATCTCGTCATATTCTTTTGCCAGTTCGAGCGCCGAATTGGCATCGAGGAAATTGTTGTACGACATCGCCTTGCCGTGCAGGATTTTTCCGCGGGAGACCGACGGCTCGGACGAATGCAGCTCTCGATAGAATGCCCCTTGCTGATGCGGATTTTCACCATAGCGGAGCGTCTCTGCCCGTTCGAACTGCAAGGACAATATCTGGGGAAACTTGACCTCGCTGCCTTGCGCCTGCTTTTCAAGGTACCCGGCAATCAGACTGTCGTAGCGTGCCGTATGTTGAAATACCTTCATTGCCAACTCGCGCCGTAACTCGCGCGACGCCGTCCCTGTCTTCGCCGCATCAAGTACGCGCTGATAATCCGTCGGATCGACGACTACCAGAACATCTTCGTGGTTTTTGGCTGCGGAACGCAGCATCGACGGCCCGCCGATATCGATATTTTCAATGGCTTCTTCAAAAGGACAGTGGGGTTTCGCAATAGTCGCCTCAAAGGGATAGAGGTTGACCACGACCACGTCGATGGGTCCAATTCCATGCTGTTCCATCTGCGCGACATGGGCAGGGAGCGAACGGCGTCCCAGTAGGCCACCATGAATCTTGGGGTGCAGTGTCTTGACACGGCCATCGAGAATTTCCGGTGAACCTGTGTACGCCGCCACATCGGTCACCTTCACCCCTGCTTCGCGCAAGGCCTTTGCCGTTCCTCCGGTCGAGAGAACCTCAGCCCCAAGAGCCGCAAGCCCTTTCGCCATCTCCACCACGCCGGTCTTGTCCGATACGCTGATTAATGCCCGCTTAATGCCGGCCATAAAAACTCCTTTAAAGACGATCGCGAGATATTATGAGACTCGGAAGGCGGGCAAGAATAGCAAATGAAGGTACACCTTACAAGGGGAATGGAGAGCCCACGGATCACCCATGAATCAGGCTAATGTAAAGGTTGAGGTTAAGCGAGGATCTTACGTGTGCTCATATAAGTAAGCGCTTCGATTGTGCGAGTTTGGCTCATAAATACTGTCTGGTATGAACTCGTGCAGTATGGTAGGGTCACAGGACTTTCAGCTACCTTCCGCTCGAGAGTTGATTCATGATGCGGAGAGCGATTCTAGGCGCAGGCGCTATCGCGCTTACTTTTATTGCTGCGGTCTGTATTCCGCGCCATCTTCCGACATCGACAGACTCAAGCTCCCTCACTCCTGCCAGCTTTCATGCGCGTATAGAGAAGGGAACCCTGACCCTCCGTGGCTCGCTCCCCAATGAGGCTATCAAAACCGCAATCCTTCAGCGAGCCCATGAACTGTATGGAGCAACGCCTGACCGGGTTGTCGATGAGTTGGCCGTGGACCCGAACGTGGGACCTGCAGCGTGGGTCAACAATGTCCCCAAGATCCTTCCCATCTTAGGGCACATGATGGAACGAGGTTCCGTCATCATCGATGGGCGGTCGCTTGTTCTCAGCGGTCGAGTCGACAGCGATCGCGCCAAGGCCACCATGCTGCAAGACGTCACCCCTCTGACGCAAACAGGACTTAAGCTGGAAGATCATATCCTCGCGGCTCAGCTCACGGCTCCTTCCCCTACGCTCCAGAAGAAATTAGATGAGACCCTCACGCAAGGATCCATCGAATTTGAGTCGAATGCCATGACGATGCTTCCTCGCAGTCGAGCGACACTGGACCAGCTGATTACGATCTTGCGTCGTGCTCCTAATACAGCTATTGAAATAGGCGGCCATACGGACAAGTACGGTTCGCCGGACTATAATCTTCAACTCAGCCGCCGCCGCGCTGAAGCCGTGCGGCACTACTTTATCAGTCACGGCTTGACCAATCAGTTCACCGCCGTCGGCTATGGCGACTCACGACCACTGTCGGTGGCGAAGACGCGGGCTGGGTTGCAACGCAACCGTCGTATTGAATTGCGAATAAAAGGAACTGGTGACCTATGATCACGCTCATCGGCCAGATTTTCGGCTGTCTTCTTATTGCGGGGGGCATCGGCGTCGTGGTTGGATGGCTGCTGCGAAATCTGTCCGCCAGCCTACTCACACAGCAGTTCACGGACGTCACTGCCACCCTACGCCTCAAAGAACAGATGCTGGGAAAGGCGCAATATGAACTGAACGTTCAAACCGCTGCGATGCAGCTTCTCGAAAGCAAGATGATCGAATCGGAAGGGCTCAGCCAATCTACCCAGCAAGAACTGGCAGCACGGAACGACCGCCTTCTGGCGCTTCAAGAAGAGCTGTCCCTTCGCTCACAGAAGCTGACGGTCCTGGAAGCGGAAGACGCCGCTACTCGCCGACGCGCGAGCGAATCCGACTCGGTTGCCGCGGCTGCACAGGCGGAAGAAGTTCAGCAATTGCATCTTACTGAGTCAAGCTGCCCAGCAAACGCTCGCGTCGAACGAGCAAGAACGGCATCATCTTCAACGTCGCATCGTCGAGCTGGAAGCTGGCGTTTCAGAAGCCGATCTGCTGCGCGCGCGCCTGAAGGAACTCGAACCGGCCCAAGGGCGGGTCCATTGGCTGGAAGTGCAACTCTCCGATCGAGAGGCCGAGCATCGAGCCTCATTGCACCGACTCGACAGCCAACTGGCCGAACGAGACCGGCGCATCGAGACACTCGAACATTTTCAACAACAGCTGAAGGAACAGGATGCCTCACTGGCTGAGTGGGAGACGAAATATGCCAGTGCCCTCACGCAACACGAAACGCAGATTGTCACGTTACAAAATCAACTCGCAGTACACGACACACTCCAAGCCCGGCTCCAGCTCGATGAACAACTCCTGCATGAGCGAGACGCACAGATTCATGCCTTGCAGCGCCATGTTCAGAAACTTGAAACGCAACAACAACCGACCAGTCAAGTGAAACTGGCAGAAGAAAAGCAAGAGGAGCAAACCCGCCTTCTGAAACGTCCGGCCAAAGTCCAGGCCCCAGCCCAGACCAAAGCCGATAAGGAAACCGTGGCGCCTCGCCGGACCAATCAGAATGGGAGTCAGCTGAGCCTACAGATCGAACAGACGAAAGCGGCAAAGAATGCACAGAAAGACGACTTGAGTAAGATTCACGGCATTGGCCCCGCCTTTGCGCGAAGCCTGAATAAGATGGGGCTGTATACCTTCGTTCAAATCGCACGGTGGAAGCCGGAGGATATCGACGAGATTGCAAAGAAGCTCTACACCGCCCCAGACCGGATCAAGCGGGGCAAGTGGATCGATGAAGCCAAAAAAGAGCATTATCGTAAGTATGGCGAGCAGCTATGATCAGGGCCTAACCAGAGTCTCAACAGCATAACCAGTTGAAATAAAAGGCTATACCATCTTCTCTTAACGTAGATTCCCCCGGCCGCTCAACCGCTTTCCAAAACCCAGGCGGAGCTTCCCAAAAAAGACAACGAAGTCACGAACCTCGCAAACTCACAGTTTGCGAGGGCTTCTCTCAACCCCTAGAAACCAGGCATTCCCATCCCAGGCTGGCCAAGATTCAGATTGAGGGAAATTTATTTCCCTAAGAATGACTCCTGCCACCATTTTTTCACTTATGTGGTAGGTTTTACTGATACTTGCAGATGTCAGTTCGTCCAAGAGGTGATCCATGAAGAGTGCAGCGATTTTAGCAGCTGGAATTGTTGCATTTGCCCTCCTTGCCTTTCTCTGCCTTCCACGACACGCATCTCAGCCAATAGCATCGACCGTTCCCATCCCTGCGAACTTTCATGCGCGTGTAGAGTATGGAATGCTGATCCTGCGTGGCTCACTCCCCAATGAGGCCAGCAAGGCCGCAATCCTTCAGCAGGCCCAAGAGCTCTATGGAACGACACCAGGGAATGTCGTTGATGAGTTAGCGGTAGATCCGAGAGTGGGAACTGTCGCCTGGGCCGACAACGTCGCTCAAATCCTCCCTGTCTTAGGACAAATGAAAGAACGCGGCTCCATCATCATCGACGGCCGCACGATTGTCGTCAGCGGCCTGGTCGGCAGCGCCCGTGACAAGGCCACGGTACTACAAACTATTGCTCCTCTGACTCAGACAGGGCTGGAATTGGAAGATCGTATTCTGGCTGGTCCAATCATGGCAGGCCGATCGACGAAGGCTCCCTCTCCCACAGCCCCATCCCAGAAAACCCCAGCAACAAAGGCTCCAGTACTGGTGGCTGCCCCATCCCCGAAGGCTCCAGCCCCCGCTGTTCTATTCCAGAAAGTTTCCGTCACGACACCCCCTTCGCTGGTGCTGGCCCAGATCCCAAAGGCTCCATCTCTACAGATAACTCCCTCACCAGCAGCTCCATCGCTGACTGTCGCCTCCCCCGCCTCGCTCCAGAAGAAATTGAATGAGATCCTCACTCGTTCGTCCATCGAGTTTGAATCAAAAAGCACAACGATAACTCCCAGCAGTCTTGCCACGCTGGACCAGCTGATTGCCCAATTGCGGCAATTCCCTCCCATACCCATCGAGATTGGTGGGCATACGGACAAATACGGCGAGCCGGAGTATAATCGTGAACTCAGCCAGCACCGTGCTGATACCGTGCGGCGCTACTTTACCAAGCACGGCCTGCCCAAGCAGTTCACTGCTGTCGGCTACGGCGACTCACGACCGCTGACAGTGAGGGGGAATCGGGCCGCCCTCCAGCACAATCGGCGCATCGAACTACAAGTAAAAGGACAGCCCCAGTTATGAGCATGTTCATCAACCAAATGCTGGGATGCCTTCTCATTGCCGCAGGAATCGGCGGAGCAGTCGGATGGCTACTGAGACACGTTTCCGCCGGCAAGGACGCACAGCTGCTCACCGACGTCACCGCCATGATGCACATCAAAGAACAGATGCTGGAGAAGGCCCGGTATGAGCTGAGAGATGCCACCTCGAAATTACAGGCGATTGAAAGCCCCGTGACCACACCCCAAGGGGTCGAGCTGCAGCTAGCCGATCGAGGCCGGCGCATCGGCGAACTCGAGCAACAGATTTTGCAGCTGAAGAGGCAAGCGAAAGACCACGAGTCTCTCGAAAAAGCCGCCTGATCGTAACCCGCACAGACAGCAACCCTATCCCGCGCCTCTCAATAAGCAACAATTTCTGTCGTGCTGACGGAATTTCCCGTTGCATTTTTAAATAGATCCATCTATACAAGCGATCCATGAACACCGAGCAGCTGGAAGAGATCAAACGTCATTTTAGCGTAGTAGCCGAAGCGCTCAGAAGCGACATCCGCCGGGTTGCAGAAGGCCACGCCACTCTTCGACATCAGTTACAGGAACCGCGTGGAGAAAATCAGAACGAGTTCAAAGAAATACAAGCTTTCACGCCACTCTCATTTTCCCAGTTCGACCAGCACAGCCACACTCTCGAAACAGACCTCTCTGATCTGAAAAACCGTATAGACCACCTCGAAATAAACCGCACCTAATTCATGCAGGCCCCTTCAATCAATTGAAGCAGAGATGGGGTGGCAAGATCGCCTCCCGGAACGGCCTGATTACTCCCCTTGCTCGCGCAACGCGTGAGCACAGAAAATCATCCGCCTCCATCCCCTCCTTCTCTATTCCATTTTCAAGGGTAGCCTGGGCGATCCTCGATTGCGCGCGTCGAACGAGCACATTCCATCTGTTGACCATTCCAAGCTTGCGTGTTTTCTCTCTTGGATCAGTGCCCCAATCTTCGCCAAGGAATGGCGCCTTCTCGTTCTTCCTTGTAATGGTCAGAATCATGAATCTCCTCCCCTTCTTTTTTCTTTCCCGGCAATACCCAGTAGTCGAGCGCGAACCAGTCATTCGAGAGGGTTTTTAAAAATTCCATCTCAGTGCTTGGCCGTTCCAGATCATGGCGGAAAGCGGTGGAAAACTCACTCCTCACATATGCATCGAATACGATCGGTTCGGCGAGGGATTGCCTGAACGGAGTTTGGTGGAGGGTCGAGACCTTCCCGTGAATTTGGGAGATTGTGGCGTTGCGGGAGCCCAGATGATCAAACACATCATAAAACCACATTTGCGCGTGAGCGCTAAATAGGCCGGCGATGCCCCCGAAGACATATTTGGGTGGACCGAGGGTCAACGCATCCAACGCCTCAGCATAGGTGCCGGCAACGGCCCCAATCTTTGAGACGACATCTGTGTCGCCGCCGCTGTCGGTATTCAGGAAAATATGAAAGGCATTGGGAAAGCGTTGATCCACGTAGGCTTGGCCGACATTGGGGCCGGCCACGCCAAACACTTTCTGCACGGAGTACCCATGGTTTGCGAGGATTCGTGAGGCACTGGCGCTCCGCTGTACGCCGCCGCTATGACCGGATAAGTACAGCCGATCGGCCTGCCCCGCATGACGCATAATGTAAGCGGCCTCACTATACCCAGGTCCATGCGAGAGATTGAACATCGACCACAGAACGTCGGTGATCGTCCCGTGGCGATAAGGAGGGCTATACACATCGTAGTCCGGGTAGGCCGCTCTGGTCCATGCTGCCCACAGTCCTGTGTCCTGCCCCCATTTATCGCCGCCGTATATTCCTCTCGACAGAAAAATCTTTTCGCGAATACGACCAGGTTCTGGCGCAAAATCCCAATCCATGTACTTGGGGCTCGTATTGAACTGGAACACCTGCCCGACGAACGGTACTTCGCTGAGGAGATTGATGAGACCAGGGAAAAAATAGTAGGAGGGCTTATGTCCTATCTCCACTTCAAGTGCATTCCATGCCATTCGAATGTTTTGCGCGGGGTAGTAGAGGGGGTTGTCCCGGCCAAACAGCAACCCGGCAACGGTACTGAAAGGCATCTTAGCCAATTCGAAGGCAGCATTCTTGACGCCGATGGCCACGGCAAAGGGATAGCCGGTCCAATAGAGCATGCTCCGAGTGTTGGAAAGCGAGGGGGCGGCAGTCTTCGCATCCATGATGTCTCGTTCATACTGCTCATTGTCTTGGTCCGGCGCACTGCTCTTCTTGCTATGAGCGAGAAAGGGCCGCGGCGTGGCCTCGTTGGCATAGTCCAGTTCATAGCCGAGGTATTCGGTTGTTGTCACACTTGGATCTGAGGCACTCGCTCCAAGCGTGAGCGTCTCGACGAAATAGAACCGCATCCCGTAGCGAATCAACGTATTGTCTTCGTCCCAGGGAATTTCATATCCCAATACGAAAAACCGAACGTTGCGCAGCCTGCCTGCCCGCACCTCTTTGGTTCTGCTCATCAACCGGGCAAGAAGATTCTTATTGTGCCCATCTCTCATAGGGATGAGGGTCCTGCTCATTCTTGTAGGAAAAAATCTTATACAAGGGCCTGGACATGATCGAGCACGGCCCCCCCTCTTTCGCTTCAGGATTCCCGAACCATTGTGACCGGCGGTCACAGGGGCCTTCATCTCTAATAAGTCCTTCAACCTCTCCCACCCGCTCATCCGCAACGACTGGCACTTTCTGCATGAGCTCCTGCGCAAACTGTCTTGAGTTCAGATACTCATCAAACCGCGGCAGTTGCTGATCCGGATCTGTCGCCTCGTACGCGTAGGAGGCAAGCCATTTGACCGAACCCTTGCTCAAGGGAGTCTTCTCGCCTGAGGAACAAGCCGGGTCCTTCGCCAGATCCTTCACCGTGCGATGAAGCTGGCGTTCAAGTGCGATTTGGAAATCGCGAATCGTTTTAAAACTGCCTCCCAACGGACCGCTGCTCCCCTGCAGCGTCTCATCCACCACGGATCTCAACACCACAGTGCAGTGAGACTTCTGAGCGGTAGACGCTGTTTCCAGAGCAAGGTAATATTGCCGGTCGGAAGACATGGCTACGCACCCTTGTAACAAGAGACAGAGCCCCAAGACAGAAGAAGCGATCCACTGTATGCTTACCAGCGTCATACTTTCCCTCCACGCTAAGTCACATCAAGGCCTATCTTGAGATGCATTCACGAAAGCTTTAGCGGCACAGAGTATATGAGCCAATTATTTGTTCCCTCGGCCTGGCGTTCCCTTCATCAGCGCAATCACGTTCGCCATCGTCACCTGGTCGTCATCGAAGTCGCCATGTGTCGTACTTTTCGATTCTTTGCCGGGAGCAGCCCAGGAGTAGACGTTTGGTAAATTCTTCGATCCAATCTTGTCGTTGAAATATTTCTCCAGGCCGAGTATCGGGGTCGATAGTCCTTGTTCGAGCGACTGCGACACCAGGTAGAGCAGCGAGCGGCTGTAGCCAAGAATGGGTTTGCAGGTCGGATCCTTCTGTTCCATGTCGTCGGATAGATGGAACTGGTTAAAGCGCTTAACCGTGCCACTCTTAATGGCTGGTACGACCGTTTCCTCGAACAGATCCACTCGTACCGCCGGCGCCATAAAATTCACGCTTTCGAACGTCCAGCCCTGCCTGCCCAACCGATCGACGACATGGCTATGCAGGATCGACCCGGCAGAATGGCCGACGAGATGCAGGCGCACCTTGGACAAATCGGCAAAGTATGGCGATCGTTGGCAGGCCCTGTAGAGCTTCATCCCTCCACTCTCGGCCGTACTGGAGATCGCGTCCGCATTCTGTTTCATCTCGCTCCAGATCGCCGTCCCAGGCCTGGCCAGTAGTTTTTCGAGCCGTTCATTCCACCAACTCTTGACGCCATCGATAAATCCGCCGGTCGGACGCGGCTGGTTCTCTAAGATGTCCGCAAGACGCCCTTTGAGCGTGGACCAGAGGTCTGTTTCCCACATGAGGAAAATAGGGAAAATCTTCTGTTCGTACAACGCCGGTATCCATGTTGCTGCAGTTTCTCCCGCATCGTCCTCGGACGTAAGACCGCCATGCGCATAGATGGCGATATCCACAGGAGCGTTCTTGCCCAAGCCCCATGCTGTCCGAGCCATGCCGAGATGGTGCGTAACCAGCGCCTCGATGTCGGAGTCTTGTGTGCGAAAATCGCCGGTGTTACTGAGCCTACCGTTATTCTCCATGTCGATGATGAAGGGGCTGATTTCACGTCTGCGCAACGAAGACTCGCCGGCGAGCTGCACTTTGCCGGACTCCAGACGCAACGTGGGAGACTGAGCGATCGTCCGATGCAGTTCGGTCACCACACCCAGCTGTGCTACCCAACAGTCCATCGCATGGTCGAGCCAGTCTTCATAAGGCAACACTGCACGGCCTTTCGTACCCCAACCCGTTCCCCACGAGTTATGCACGATGAATCCGTCTTGGTTATACCCGACAATCGCAAAGGCATGCCCCCCGTCGCTGGGGTCTGCTTTCCGACGTGGAATCATCCAATACCCGCCTTTGGCTTGTGATTTTTTTGAGGATCCTTCATCCCAGCCGGAGTGGCAAACCGCGCTGGCATAGAGAATGCCGATCTCGTTGAGTGCGACGTGCATATCGGTAATCGAACGTGTGTCGACGCGGTAATAGGCTCCCAGCGGGCGCTGTACGGCATCGAGCCACCAGTCATCTGTTGTTTTTCTCACTGGCCCTGACGGCATGTGCTCCGATGTCCACAGCCTGTCAGTACACACGCCGTGCTTGTACCAGCCTTTCATTGCGCCGCGCAGACTCGATCCGGTATCGACGTCTGGATCGCCGGGAAATTCGTCATACCGCCGCGCCATCGAATACAGCATGAATGGAGACACGCCACAATCCAGCTGCTTGCGTTTCGCTGTATGCTGCAGGAGATATACGACGCTTGCCAGCGCGAAGCCTGTACAGGCGTTGGTCTGCCCTTGATTGAGCACAGGGATAGTGGTCTTCGGCGCAAGCGTCACACCCGGCACCACTGCCACCGGCGGCATGTAGACCCTGTCACGCAGATCGAGTCGATCGGGAACGACATTGCGAATTCTTGATGGAGAGACCCCATCGCCGGACTTCTTCTCTTTTCCTGCTGGGAGCTTTTCCTTTGCCATGAGACGCTCCTTCTAGGAAGTAGACGGACACCGATCGGAATCCTACATGTAGATAATCACGTCGGGAAAATCACAGCCTGCATTTTCAGCCGATTCACTGACGTCGTCAAGCATCGACTTGTCGAACCTCCTTACAATTACTGGTATTTTGACAGGCAAGAAACACATCCCATTGAGGTTCCCCACAGCTTGGTTTGACTTCCCCTTCCCTCTACCCCTAATATCGATTCAACTGGTTGGTCTGGTCTATCTGGTTCGTTTTTGTTCGACTTCAAGCAACCGAATGACCGAATAAACAACACAGACTGAACAGACAAGACAGACCGACAATAAAGGAGGTGACATTTTGGCTAAAGAGACGAAAGTACAGAGGCAAGGTTCCCCTGCATGACAACTATGGTCCGGAAGCGAAATTTGCCGTCGAAGCGGAGGCGCTGTTGCCGACCACGAAGCATGAAGAAGAAATAGCCCGGGGTCTTGAGATAGGCCTACCTGGCGCCGATTCTATCAAGGATCGCCGGATTCCCACGTTCAGTCGGGGAGAACTCCCCCACTTTGCCGGCATCAATACCTTTGTCAAAGCACCCTACATAGAAGACGTCCGCAAGTGCGGCCAGTACGACGTGGCCATTATCGGAGCGCCATTCGATGGCGGCACGACCTATCGGTCCGGTACACGGTTCGGCCCTCAGGGTATTCGCAAGATCTCGGCTTTGTATGGATCCTACAGCTTCGAACTCGGCGTGGATCTGCGAGAGTCCATTTCCATGTGCGACCTCGGCGACGTGTTTACAATTCCCGGCAACATTGAAAAGACGTTCGATCAGGTCAGTAAGGGTGTTTCGCATGTCTACGCCAGTGGGGCCTTTCCCGTGGTGCTCGGTGGCGACCATTCCCTTGGCTTCGCCACCGTACGGGGGATCGCCGAGAATCTTAAAGGGGGCAAGCTCGGCATCATTCACTTCGACCGGCATGTGGACACCCAAGAGACCGATCTTGACGAACGCATGCACACCACGCCCTGGTTTCACGCGACGAACATTCCCAATGTGCCGGCAAAAAATCTCGTGCAGATCGGGATCGGCGGCTGGCAGGCGCCCAGGCCCGGTGTGAAGTCCGGACGTGAACGTCAAACCACCATCATGACCGTCACCGATTGCGTGGAGATGGGAATTGAGAATGCCGCGAAACAAGCGCTCGAAGTGGCCTGGGATGGCGTCGATGCAGTCTGGCTGAGCTTCGATGTAGATTGTTTGGATGCCGCCTTCGTGCCTGGAACCGGCTGGCCCGAACCAGGCGGGTTCTTGCCGCGCGAAGTGCTGAAGTTCCTTCAAGTCATTGCGGACAGCAAGCCCATAGCCGGAATTGAGATTGTGGAATGCTCTCCTCCTTACGACGCAGCCGAGATCACTGCCCTGATCTCCACTCGCGTCATCATGGATGTATTGGCCTGCCAGGTTCGCTCCGGACATCTACCGAACCGAAAAAAAAAGCCGTAAGAAGCATACATGGCTGAGATGAGGCGTCCCGCAGCACAATGCGGGACGCCTCATTGCGTTTCCTATTCCACGTTTTTCTCCACATCAATTAATTTAATCGATGAATCCCTACGAACATGAGTGATCAGCACATAGAGCGTCGTGACACTGAGAATACTGCCCAAGACCAGTGGCACAGCCCAGAGCTGCCACCAGGGTGCATTGGGCGACACAGCGTAGGCGCGCGGCCAGGCGATGTTGACGAATTCAAACAGTGACCAGAGGAAGGCCGCCACATTGATCACCAATCCCCAGACACCCAGCTTCAGCTCACCCAGTGCCGGGTTCCAGCGGCCTGTGAGACGGGTATAGAGCCCGACCCCGGTGGTCATGGCGAACATGGCGTACAACCCGCCTGTGCCGAAAGCGATCACCGTGGCCACTGCCCCATCGTTCAGCCCGAATAGCAACCCCAGCCCCGCCAGCAGCACGACGCAGACTCACCGCATTGCGCGGAATCTTGGAGGCCGTCACCCGGCTGAACATCAAAGGCATGTTGCCCTCGCGGGCCATGGAGTAGACAATACGCGATGTGTATTGCACCATGGATGCCCCGCAAGCTAGGAACGCAATCATGACGATCGCCAGAAAAGGTGCTTCAGCCCAGGCTCCAAAGCTACTGGCTATCACGGGTGTGACGGGATCGGACGTGGCACTGGTATTCACCAGTGTGTCTCGATTGAAGCTCAACGTCAGGGCGGCGGAGTTGAAGAGCACCACCGCTCCCACCATGCAGAGGGACAAAAAGATCGCGCGTGGGACCATCCGCTTGGGGTTATGAGTTTCTTCGGCGATGGTGGAGCAGGCATCAAAACCGATGAAGGCCCAACCAGAAATGGCGAGCGCCGCCAGAAATGCGGCCGTCTGGCTCGGCGCGGTGCCCGTGCCTAGATGCTCGAACAGTTCTGAAAATGGATGCTGCCGGAAAAAGAGAAACAGCAGCAGCGCCACGCCGAAGGATCCGACGATTTCCGCATACACACCCAGGGTAATAACCAGCTTAAAGACATTCACGTGAACCAGGTTGAGCACCGTACAGATCACTAAAAACACGGCACCCCATATCACTAAGGTGACTCCCTCCTCCACTGTCAAACCCGAAAAAAAGCGCAAGCCAGACACCGCCGGTATAGGCGGTCGTGGTAAGCATGGCGATCGTGGAGCTGACGTAGATAACTCCGGCATACTTCCCCGTGGTGGCGCCTCCGAGCTGCCGTGCCCACTTGTACGCACCCCCCGCAATCGGAATCTGCGAGGACAGCTCCGCGTAGACGGTAGCCACCAACATCTGCATCACGAGACAGAGCGCCAGCGCGCCAAACCAACCACCCCCCGTCACCACCGTCTGCACGCCAATGATGGCGTAGAGCCCCGCCACTGGTGAAACAGTCGCGAAGCCGATGGTCAGGCTATTCCAGAGAGTCAGGCTGCGGTTTAAATTCTCTGGAGAACTCGTGGCGGTAGGGGCAAGGTCCGTATCCAGACTTTCTTTGGTTGGCATGACAGTCCTGCTCTGATTGGCGGCAGGTCAGACTGATCTAGTATGGAAAGAACTATGGAATGGAAGTGCATAACGAAGCCTCCTTGTCGAGCGGGTTTAATTCCAAGAAGGCCATGACCACCCGTTCATGATCTCCCGGGCTTTTATCCCTCCGTGGAGCCTCGTCATGCGAGACCGGAAACTCTCGGACCAGACACTGCTCGTAAAAGCAGCCGGAACCCTAGTTTCCCCTTCAGCGCGATCTTACGATCTTGACGCACGAAAGTCACGAAAATTGCCTCACCATAGCCGGCAAACTCCTCCCGTCAGCAATGTGGTTGATCCAGTCCGATTTCTCAAAGTTGGCATGACGCGAAATCGGAGTATCTTGCTCCAGGGATACAGGCGATCATACATCCCACGCGCCGCTTTCTCCCACTCTGCTTCTGTTGGCTGGCACTTGCCAGCCCATTTGTAATACGCAAACGTATCTGCCCAATGCACACTGTCGGTGGCGTGCTGTCTCTATTACTCCCCTTCATGTGTTTGACTTCGCATTCCCCTGCCCTCCTAAAATCCCGACATGTCTTCCTCCTTTGTGCATCTCCATCTCCACACCCAATTCAGTCTGCTCGACGGCGCAAATCAAATCGAGCCACTGGTCCAACAAATTAAGTCCTTCGGCCAGCCGGCTGTGGCCATGACCGACCATGGCAACATGTTCGGGGCCATCGAGTTCTACCGCAAAGCCAAAGACGCCGGCATCAAGCCCATCATCGGCTGCGAAGCCTATATGGCGCCAGGCAGTCGCTTAGCAGCCAAAGAAAGCGGCCTCGCCCACAACGACTACTATCACCTGATTCTCCTGGCAAGAAATCTGACCGGCTATCAGAACCTGATCAAGCTTGTCAGTAAAGCATACCTTGAAGGATTCTATTATAAGCCACGGATGGATAAGGATATTCTCAAAGAACATCACGAGGGTCTGATTGCCCTGTCCGGCTGCTTGAGCGGCGAGATCCCGTACCTCATCGGCCAGAAGGACATGGCCGGCGCCATGGCAGTAGCCGGGGAGTTTCAGGAAATCTTCGGGAAGGAACACTTCTACCTTGAAGTGCAGGCAAACGGACTGGACCACCAGCGAGTGGCGAATAGCGGTCTGCTTGAGATCGCCAAGAAAATGGACATCCCGCTGGCCGGCACCAACGATTGCCACTACCTCAAGAAAGAAGATTTCCGCCCGCACGAACTGATGCTCTGCTTGCAAACCGGCAAGACGATCAGCGACCCGAATCGCATGAAGTTCGATACGGATCAGCTCTATGTGAAATCGACGGAGGAAGTCACGTCTGCCTTTATCGAATTCCCCAATGCCGTTACCAATACCTGCCGAATTGCGGACAACTGCGACCTCCAACTGGCGCTAAACAAGACGCATCTTCCGCAGTACACAGTGCCTGAAGGATTCACGAGGGAAACCTATCTGGAGCGCTTGGCGTTGGAGGGATTGACGGCCCGACTACAAGAACGGCCCAGCCAGATCCTTCCCGCTGCCTATGAGCTGCGCCTGCGTGAAGAGCTGACGATCATCTGCTCGATGGGGTTCGCCGGCTATTTCCTCATCGTGTGGGACATCATCAAGTTTGCCCGCTCACGCCACATTCCGGTCGGGCCTGGCCGGGGCTCCGCCGCCGGGAGTCTCGTCGCCTATGCGTTACGCATCACGGACCTGGATCCCCTCGTCTACACACTCCTATTCGAACGGTTCCTGAATCCCGAGCGCGTGTCCCTCCCCGATATCGACATGGACTTCTGCATGGAACGCCGTGGTGAGGTCATCAACTACGTGGTCGACAAGTACGGCAAGGACCATGTGGCCCAAATCATTACCTTCGGGACACTCGGAGCGAAGGCTGCGATCCGGGACGTGGGCCGCGTCCTGGAGATTCCCTATGCCGAAGTCGATCGCGTGGCCAAGCTTGTCCCGAATCAGCTCAACGTCACGCTCCAACAGGCAATCGACCAGGAACCGAAACTGCGCGATCTTATTGAAACCGATACGCGGGTGAAAGAACTGATGGGCATCGCCCGCTCCCTCGAGGGACTGGCCCGCCATGCCTCGACCCACGCAGCCGGTGTGGTGATTTCAGAAGGCCCTCTCACGGACCACGTACCGCTCTACAAAGGGGCCAACGACGAAATCGTGACCCAATATTCGATGGGAGACGTCGAAAAGATTGGGCTCGTCAAATTCGATTTCCTCGGCCTCAAAACCCTCACAATGATCAAACGCGCCGAGACTCTGATCAATGAGCGGAATCCCGGCAATCCACCCTTAGTCATGGAGCAGATGCCGTTCGACGACCCCAAGACCTTTGCCCTCCTCTCTTCAGGGAAGACGATCGGCCTCTTCCAGTTGGAAAGCTCAGGGATGCGCGACCTCCTGACCGGCCTGAAGCCCGACCGATTCGAGGACATCATCGCCATCATCGCGCTCTACCGCCCTGGCCCGATGGATCTGATCCCCGACTTCATTAAACGCAAACAGGGCAAAATCCCGATCGCCTACGAAGTGCCTGAACTCGAGCCGATCCTGAAGGACACCTACGGGGTCATCGTCTATCAGGAACAGGTGATGGCAATTGCCAACAAGGTCGGCAGGCTTCTCGCTCGGCCAAGCCGACATTCTTCGGCGTGCCATGGGTAAAAAGAAGCCGGAGGAGATGGAGAAGCTGCGCGCGCAGTTCCTGGCCGGCGCCAAGACGAATAAGATTCCAGACAAGAAAGCTGAAAAACTCTACGAACTGATCCAGAAGTTTGCCGGCTACGGGTTCAACAAGTCCCACGCCGCGGCCTATGCCGTCGTCTGCTACCAGACCGGCTATCTGAAGGCGCACTATCCGACGGAGTTCATGGCCGCCCTCATGACCACCGACATGGGCAACGCCGACAAGATCGTCGGCTACTTCGGGGAATGTCGCGACCTGAACATCAAGGTCCTGCCTCCGGACGTGAACGAAAGCCATAAGAACTTTACCGTGGTGGACCATGCCATCCGGTTCGGCCTGGCTGCTATCAAGAATGTCGGCGAAGGCGCCGTCGAATCCATCATCGAGATCAGGAATGAAACCGGCCCCTTTAAGTCTTTCTTTGAGTTCTGTCGCCGCGTCGATCTCCACAAAGTGAACAAGCGCATGCTCGAAGGGCTGATCAAAACCGGAGCATTCGACTCGACCGGCGCGAAACGCTCTCAATTGGCCGCGGTTCTGGATCAAGCCGTCGAGGACGGGGCGGCTGCCCAGCGTGAACGGGAGCTAGGACAGACCAATATCTTTGGCGAGGAATTGCACGGATCGGACTCGACGGAACATCCGGCCATGCCGTTACCCAACATTCCTGAATGGGACCAAAGCGAACGGTTAAAGCAGGAACGGGAACTGACCGGCTTCTATATCTCCTCTCATCCTCTGGCGCGCTATGAGGCCACCATCCAGGCGCTCGCCACTGCCACGACCATCGGCCTGCCAGAATTATCGGACGGTCGGGAGGTAAAGCTCTGCGGCATCGTCACGACGGTCAAGAGCATGCTGACCAAGAAGGGCGACCGGATGGCCTATCTCACCCTGGAAGACCTCCAGGGTGTGGTCGAGATTATCGTCTTTCCGGATCTCTATAAACAGGCTGCTGACTTAGTTGTACCGGAACGCCTCGTCCGTATCACCGGCACGATAGACCGGGGCGATAAAGGGACGAAGATCCGGGGGAGCAAGATCGAACCGCTCGCCGAGGTGCAAGCGCAGGCAATCAAACGGGTCTACATTCGATTGACCGATCGGCCCGGCATGGCGGAAGAGTTACCGCGCCTTCGGGAGGTCTTTCTACGCCACCCAGGAAGCACCACCGTCGCGCTTACAGTGCGAATGGATTCGTCCCTGGAAGCCGAGACAGCCCCCCTCCCCTACCTGACCGTCACCCCCAGCGAACGATTAGTGGCGGATGTTGAAGAATTGTTAGGCAAAGGGGCTGTTTTTCTGTTATCCTGACCGCTCATTCAAGAGCGGTATTTAGTTCATTCGGTTTGTTGTGATTATTTGGTTCATCTGATTAGTTTCGTTCAACCAAAAAAACAAACAAACCTGATACACAACACGAACCAGTTCACTATGCGCGATTATCTTGAGTTTGAAAAACCGATCCGCGAGATCGAAGAAAAGATCGAAAAACTTGCGGCCGTACCTGCCGGGAAATCGGCCCCCCAGGATGAGATCCGCAAGCTGCGGATGAAACTGGCCCAGGTCGAACAGACGCTCTACAACAAGCTGAATCCCTGGCAGCGCACGCAACTCGCCCGCCATCCCCAACGGCCTAGCACCCTCGATTACATCAGTTATCTCTTCAGGGACTTTCTTGAGTTCCACGGGGACCGTTCATTCGGCGATGATCGTGCCATCGTCGGAGGTTTCGCGCGGTTCAATGACCGGTCGATCATGATTATCGGCCATCAAAAAGGGAAGACACTCAAAGAACGGATGCAACGAAACTTTGGGATGCCTAACCCCGAAGGCTATCGAAAAGCCCTGCGTCTCATGAGGATGGCCGAGAAGTTTGGCCGCCCGGTTGTGACCTTTATCGACACGCCAGGCGCGTACCCAGGCATCGGCGCTGAAGAGCGTGGCCAGGCTGAAGCCATTGCCCGCAATCTGTATGTGATGTCCCGGCTCGCCGTGCCGATTATTTCCATCGTCATCGGTGAAGGCGGCAGCGGTGGAGCGCTCGCACTAGGCGTCTCGGATCGCGTCCTCATGTTGGAACATGCTGTCTATTCGGTGATTTCCCCGGAAGGTTGCGCCGCGATCCTGTGGGACGACCCGGCGAAGGTTCCCGATGCCGCTTCTGCCTTGAAAATGACGGCGAAAGACCTAGTCGAGCTCCGTATCGCAGATGAAGTCATTCCGGAACCACTCGGCGGCGCCC
This sequence comes from uncultured Nitrospiraceae bacterium, assembly GCA_963781915.1. Lineage (GTDB taxonomy): Bacteria > Nitrospirota > Nitrospiria > Nitrospirales > Nitrospiraceae > Palsa-1315. The sequence goes on from CAWAIH010000005.1 coordinate 42,650, forward strand.
ATCGGGATCTCACTGCCATCACCGATCGAGTTGCCAAGTCCCTCAGCAATCAACTCTCCCAGCTCAACGACCTCCCCCTCCCTCAATTGCTAGCTCAACGCGATCAGAAATACCGATCCATCGGAGCCGTCAACGGGCTGGTGGCCACTCCTCAATAAGCCAAGCGAACAGACACAATTCAAACTCTCCCCTAATCACAGTCCCGACCATTTAACATTCCCAATTCCGTCTCTGGCTTCATCTTGTAGCCTCTTCCCCTTCCGACCATTTAACATTATTCCTAACACCCCATACTCCCCTATTCCTTTACCCCGTGCGGTTTGCCCCGCACGTCATCCGCTTCGCTCTCCTCGCTATCCCCACCGGTCTCGCGGAAATGAGGTTGACACTTTCCGCTTTATGTTTGTCTGAGAAGAGGTGGCTTGATAAACTTTCTCACATTATCTAATTCGTGGCTTTCGACTGCACCTTCGATGGCCAGCGCCATATCAGTCTATGAGGGTCGCGCCGTGGGCTCCCAACGAAAAATTGTAAAAAAGCCGTCCTTGAAGGCCGGCGCAAAAATTACTGGCACAGTGCCGACCCGTCGAACACAAGGGCCATCTCCACAGCCACCCAAGAGGGGAAAGGTGTCAGGAACCATTTCTTCAACTGAAATGGTTCCTGACACCCTTCTTGCTTCCCGTTTATCAAGAAATGTCAGCAATCAGAAAGAGCACCGCCCCCAAGCCACTCGCCGCAACATCGCCTCCATGTCGAAAAAAGACCCGCACCAGCTCATGCACGAATTGCAGGCCCTTCAAATAGAGCTGGGAACACGGAATGAAAAGCTTCAGCGAGCCCAACGGGAACTCACAGCAGTTCGCAATCGCTATGTAGACCTCTATGATCATTCCCCTGCCGGCCATCTCACACTGGATACTGATAGCAAGATTGTGGAAGCCAATCTGACCGCAGGGACCATCCTCGACGTCAATCGAAAGAAACTGATCGGACAACCACTGGCCCAATTCATCGCACAGGATGATCAAGAGATCTTCCGCCTACATTGGCAGAATGTCTTGAAAAGTGAGATGCGTCAACGCTGCGAGGTGCAGCTTCGAAAAGTGGCCGGGGCTGTGCGCTTTGTCACTATCGAGAGCAGTGCTGCGCAGGATGAATTAGGACACACCACCCTTTGGCGGACGATCTTGCGGGACATTACCGAACGCAAGCAGGCGGAAGAGAAAATCGCTCAACTGGTTGAACGATTGGAACTGGCTACCAGCGCGGCGCATATCGGCGTATGGGACTGGAACATCCAGCAGAACGAATTGGTCTGGGACGATCGGATGTTCGCCCTATATGGAGTAAAGAAAGCGCACTTTAGCGGCGCGTACGACGCCTGGCTATCCGGCGTGCATCCTGCCGATCGGGCGCGGTGCGATGAGGCGGTTCAACAGGCCTTACGTATGGAAAAGGCGTACGACATTGAATTTCGTATTCGCTGGCCCAGTGGCACGGTTCGTGTCATCAAGGCCGACGCGCAGGTGATCTGGGGAACGGATGGTACGCCACTGCGCATGACGGGTGTGAACTACGACATCACCGATCGCAAACTGGCGGAGGACGCGCTACAGACAACGAAGGAACAACTTCAGCAAACCCTGATCGCATCCAATACCGGGCTGTGGGATTGGAATACCGACACGAATGAGGTGTGCTTCTCCAGGGAATGGAAAACTCAACTTGGCTATGGAGAAGAGGAACTGGCGAACGAGTTCGAGACCTGGACAACGCTCCTGCACGCCGAAGATCGGAATCGCGCCATGGCCTATGTCCGAGCCTATCTTGATAACCCTGTCGGTAACTATCAGCAGGAGTTCCGTCTGAGACACAAGGACGGATCGTACCGATGGATTGCCGCAGTCGCCTCGTTTATGGTTGAGCCGGATGGCCGGAAAGTCCATCTGTTGGGGGCCCATACGGATATCACGGAACGCAAACAACTGGAGGCGCAATTTCGGCAGGCTCAAAAGATGGAGGCGGTCGGCCGTTTCTCGGCTGCGGTGGCGCATGACTTCAACAACCTACTCACCGTCATCAACGGGTACAGCAAGATGCTCACCGACCGGCTGCCTTCTGAAGATCCCAGACATAAGATGGCGGCAGAGACCTTGGCTGCAGGTCAACGGGCCGGCGCGCTGACCGGGCAATTGCTCGCCTTCAGCCGCCGACAAGTGCTCAAGCTGGAGCCGATCAACCTCAATGATTCGATCCAATCAATCAGCTCGATGCTAAGCCGGCTGCTAGGCGAAGACGTCAGACTGACGCTGGACCTGGCGCCGAATCTCTGGTCGGTCGGCGCCGACAAAGGACAATTCGATCAAGTGGTGATGAATTTAGCTGTCAATGCCAGGGACGCGATGCCGAACGGCGGTGAATTGACGATCGGTACACACCATGTCCTGTTCACGCCGGAGGCGCCGGACCCGCAGGGGATCATGCCCTCAGGGCACTACGTGGAGCTGAGTATCCGCGACACAGGCCAGGGAATGAACCCTGAAACGATGGCGCATATTTTTGAACCATTTTTTACGACCAAAGAGCTGGGTAAAGGAACCGGCCTGGGACTGGCAACGGTATACGGGATCGTCAAGCAAAGCCAGGGCTATATCTTTGCCGACAGCGCGCCGGATCAAGGGACCACGTTCCACCTCTATTACCCGCGCGTGGCAGCGAACCCGATTGTTGCTGAGACCGCACCGGTCGTTCGCACGAGAGGCTCAGAAACCCTGCTGGTCGTCGAGGACCAGGATTCGGTTCGCTCTCTCATCGTCGGAGTCCTGATGCGGGAGGGATACCGCGTCATTGAAGCGGCAAAAGTGGAAGATGCCTTGCGAGTAGCAGCTTCATTGCCTGAGCCGGTCCAGGCGTTGGTGACCGACATTGTCATGCCACTTATATCCGGTCACGCCCTTGCCAAACGACTGAGACTGGCCTGGCCAGACCTTCGAGTGCTCTTCATGTCCGGCCATAATGACCTCGTTCAGTCGGACCTTTCTGAAGAGCCGAGAACAGCCTACATTCAAAAACCGTTCTTACCAAAAGATCTCGCCGAGCGGTTGCGTGAGATTTTGGACAAAACGATCTGAGGGGAAGGGTAAAAAACAGGCTGAAGGGGGTAAGGCTGAAGGCCTGAATTCCGAATACTTCGGTCTTACCCCTTCAGCCTTCCTTACGCTTGGTAAGCCAGGAAACCGCTCCGGCGCCAGCTGAGTGACCAGTGGCGAAGCAAGCCGTGAGCAAATAGCCGCCGGTCGGTGCCTCCCAATCCAACATTTCTCCTGCGCAGAAGACACCCGGCAGCGTACGGATCATCAACTGCGCGTCGAGTGATTCGAAGGAAACACCGCCGGCCGTACTGATGGCTTCCTCCAGCGGACGCGGTGCGATGAGTTGCAGCGGTAACGCTTTAATCACAGCGGCCAGACGGGCCGGGTCAGTAAAATCTTCTTTCGAGACCACTTCACGAAGCAGTCCGGCCTTGACCCCTTCGATATTGGCCTGCCGCTGCAGATGCGTCGCCATCGTACGTTTGCCACGCGGCCTCGACAGGTCATGTGTCAGGCGAGGCACATCGCGATCAGGTGCCAGATCGAGACGCAATGTGGCTGAGCCTTTGGCCAGGATCTCGTCGCGCAGAGCGGTGGATACTATGTAGATCACGCCGCCTACTACGCCAGTCTCCGTGATCACGAATTCTCCCGGATGCCAGGACTCTGTACCGGCTTCATTCCGCATCACAATAGCCACTGACTTAACTGGATGTCCGGCAAACTTGGTCCGAAAATGCTCGCTCCAACCCACATCGAATCCGCAGTTGGCCGGCTGTAATGGAGCAATGCGAACCCCGCGACCTGCCAACAGCGGCACCCACGAAGCATCAGAGCCGAGCTTCGGCCAACTACCGCCACCGAGCGCCAACACCACTGCATCGGCCTGGACAGAGCGATTATCATCCGGTGTGATAAAGCGCAGAGCTCCCTGCTCGTCCCAGCCAATCCACCGATGGCGAACATGGAATCGGACCCCGGCCTTACGTAACCGATGAAGCCAAGCGCGTAGCAATGGAGCTGCCTTGAGGTCTTTAGGAAATACCCTTCCCGAAGAACCGATAAATGTCTCGATGCCGAGTCCCTTCGCCCAGACTCGGAGCATGTCAGGCTCGAACGACGATAGGAGCGGCGCGATCTGCGCACGACGAGCCCCATAGCGTGATAGAAACTTTTCAGTCGATTCCGAATGCGTCAGATTCAGGCCACCCTTCCCTGCCAGGAGAAACTTACGACCGACCGACGCCATGGCGTCATAGAGATCGACCTGCGCGCCGGTAGCACAAGCAGCCTCCGCAGCCATAAGCCCGGCCGGTCCTCCACCGATAATGGCAATCTTCATTGGTCTCTCATTCATGTGTGCGAGATAAGCGAGATGAGCGCGAAACGCGTGACGAGCGAAACAGAACCTTCCGACCCTGCCCGCTTTTCTCGTGTTTCTCGCAAGTCTCGCTCGTCCCGCATCTTACGACCCGCACATGAAAAAAACGAGGGATACCTTGTGGCACCCTCGTCTCTTGTTCACATGCGACAACTTTGAGTAGCTAGCTTTTCTCGCCATTGGTCTTTCCCTTGCTCTCGCAAATCACGCTTGTCGCGCCCCCCTGGTCAAACAGGCTATACTCTCGTCCAACGATGGATGAGCAAGAATCCGTACAGGTCGAACTTCGGATCAGCTACCGCTATGCCACCGAACACCCCTGGGTGGTTCAGGCCATCGGAGGATTCTTGTCAGCCTATTTCATGGAGCACCCGGGGTTTCGCGTGCAGCGATACATGGAAGAGTTGGAGTCCGGTACGCACCTCTGGATATGCGAGGTGCCTACCGGCATGAAATTCCTTAGACTTCTGAAGCGGCTGAAGGAAGATATCCCCCCCTGCGACGCCCAACAGACCGCCACCGATCCACCTGCGCGATCTCGCTATCTTATCGATTGTGCTGAAATGCCGACGGAGTCGTAGTGTCTGGTCTATTCGGTCTGTCTGGTGTGTCTAGTCTGACGAAACTAACCAAACAGACCAAATGAACCAGATAGACTGGGGATCGAAGTGATGGCTGGGGGGACTCAGCTCTTGAAGCCGTTAGGATTACCATTCTGCCACCGCCAGGTATCGGCACACATCCTATTGAGCCCACGCTCCGCGCGCCAACCCAATAGCTCAAACGCCCGTTGCGGATCGGCATAGCAGGAGGCAATGTCACCGGGACGTCGTGGCGCAACTTTGTAAGGAATAGATCGTCCGCTCGCCTGCTCAAATGCCCTTACGATATCCAATACGCTATATCCTGTACCAGTTCCAAGATTTACGGCAAAACATTCGTCGTTCTTCTGTATTTGTTCCAATACGTGTAGTGCCTTGAGATGGCCAAGAGCCAAATCCACGACGTGGATATAATCCCGCACCCCTGTCCCATCCGGAGTGGGGTAATCATTGCCCCAGACGTTGAGATAGTCTCGACGTCCAATTGCCACTTGCGCGATGAAAGGCAACAAATTGTTGGGAGTGCCCTGAGGATCCTCCCCGATCAAGCCGCTGGTATGGGCCCCCACTGGGTTAAAATAACGCAGAATGGCGAGCCGCCAAGAGGCATCGCTGCGGTGCAGATCGCGCAAGATCTCCTCAATCATCAGCTTCGAACGGCCATAGGGATTGGTGGCGGAGAGCGGGTGATCTTCGGTGAGCGGTAGCCGTTGCGGATCTCCATAGACAGTGGCAGAGGAGCTAAATACCAAACGGTTCAACCCGCACTCCCCCATCGCCTCCAACAGGCGCAGGGTGCCGACCATGTTGTTGTCGTAATAGGCCAACGGTTGAGTGACCGACTCCCCCACCGCCTTGAGGCCGGCGAAGTGGATCACCGCTTTGGCCTCGCTTTCGCGCAGGGCCGCGACCAACGCTGCACGGTCTCGGATGTCGCCACGCATCACCCGCAACTTTTTCCCGGTGATGCGCTCTACCCGGGCCACTGCCTCGGGGTGACTATTGCAGAAGTTGTCGAATACCGTGACGTCATAGCCCGCGTCGAGCAGTTCCACGCAAGTATGCGATCCGATATAGCCTGCCCCGCCAGTCACGAAAATCATGAACACCTACCCCATAGAGAGATGAAGCAGCCTATCCAGGGAAACGAACAACGTCAAGAAATGAATGGGAACTATTTGTTTAGTTTATCTGGTTGATTTGGTTCATTTGCTTGGTTCCCATCAACCAAACAAACGAGACAAACCAAACAGACCAAATAACGATCTTATTATCAGGCTTGAGGCTTCTCTGAAGCTCCAGACGGAGGTTCGCCGGAGAATTTCTTGTGGAGAAGTTTACGTCCGAGGATCGTAATTCCCAATGCAATACCGAGCGAGAGCGGAACGAACAATGCAGCGGCGATATCCGCATTGCGCAACCACCCCATCTCATGAAGCCCCTTGAAGATATAGGCCATGAGCCCGCTGAGATAGTAGGCAATCACGATAACCGACAAGCCTTCGACCGTGTACTGGAGGATGGCCTGGCTCTTTGTCGTCTTGTCGACGCTCATCAAGAGCGTCAGGTTCTGAGATTGCAGCATGAGATCGACACGGGCACGAATAATAGAGATCGTCCCTTCAAACCCGCTACGAAGGGTGTCCATCCGCTTCAAGAGTTGTTGATAGCCCTCCGCCACTCCAGTGATTCCGCTGAGAACATACTCAGACATCGGGCGATAGTGTGGAAGTGTTCGTTCGTCGAGTGATGCCAGCGTCCGGTGGACGATCTTGTCGTAGGGGACAGAGGCGGAGAGCTCGAAATGCAGCTTACTGGACAGCCGAGTTGTTTTTAACCAGTCTTGGGTCAGCCCACCGAGCCAGCGCTGAAGAGTCAGGGCATCGGCGTGACCGATATGTCCGCTGATGATTTCACGTTGCTTCAAGTGCACCTGCTCAAACTTGTAGGCCTGATCGACCGCAGCCGAAAACAACGGCTTTTGCATAAGCAACAGATGGTAGTAGGTTTCGATCCGGACTATGGCATCAACGATGTCTTTCAGGTGAGACCTGCTGGACATGCCGGACCCGACACTGACCCAATAGCGCTCGCGCCCATGCTCATCCGGTGTAAAGCTGGTGACCAGTGATGTCTCCTCATCGAGAATCCGGCTGCCATAGAGGATCGGACCGGGAAACTCCCGGCTAAACGCCTCACTGGCCGGCAATGGTTCAGCCATGAGTACGATATCAAGGTGGCATACTTCCACTCCAAGCGGTGTGGTTGGAAACCGGTATTCAGGGAAGATCATTGGCCCAAAGGTTACCCCCCCAGCATAGTCGGATGGCATATGCCAAATTTGATAACTATAGTACTCCGTGTGAGCTTGCCAGATCAGGATCAGCCGATCGCCGGTCGCAGCCGTCTTCATGCCGTAGCCAAATGCCTCTCGAATCACCATCGCGTCGGCAGAGACCTTCAATGCCTCCAGGAAGGACTTGAACTCGTCACGGCTTGCCGGCCGCTGCACCGGTGAATCGTTCATGCGAAATGCTTTGTAGTGTACGTGCGCAGGGGCGTGTAACCGCTCGGCCCAGAGCATCTGTGGACGCTCGTGTAGCTTCCGCATAAGCTCGCCGGCATCCGGCTTAGAAATCTCTGGCTCAGCCATGCAATGACCCTGCAGGTGAAAAGAGAAACAGGAAGTGGTGCAGGCTACTGACTTGTCGGCGACCCTGTCAACTAATTGTTAGTTGAATAGGCCATGAGCGGAGCACTATACGACGGACGGTTTAATCGCGAACTGGGAAGCGCACTCCAGCAAACCAAGAACAACCTTCTCACCAGCAGTGTTCCAAATCCACCCCGGAAGCCTGAACGCTACTACACGAAAAACCAGGACTAGCGAGACGGGTTGTGACCTATCGGTGCCAGCCCGCGGGAAGCCTGATTTGCCAATTTCCGTCTTCCAGACAGACCATTTTCCGTACTTCTGCCGCTCTCGCAGGGACAGCTACGAGGCAATCCCTGGCATTAAAAAGACAAGCCTCTGGATTATCGTGGGTAATAGCCGCACCTGATCGCGTTGCGTTATGGCATGGCGATTGCGCATTGGCAGGAATAGAAAGTGGCTATCGAGGCAGTACGGAATTGTACAGAGGATTACTTACTATGATGGCCCCGATGATTCATTTCCCGGGAAAAATTGCAGTCCTGTTGTCTATCAGCCTCGCCGGATTCTCAGGCTGTGGACCGGCTGCACCTGACTACTCAACGAGCCTGGAATCCCGTGCTAGCCTGGGCATACCATCCAAGTCGCAGTCAAACACACAGCACCCTTGGGCACCAAGTAACGGCCTATCCACTCCTGCGGCAAGCCCTGTGACCCCTACCGCCTCAAACTATACCCAGGCAACAGCGCAAGAAAAACCAGCGCCACTGCCGGAACATCTATCCATGCCCATCTGGATCGCGCAGGCACTGGATGCTCCCGAGACCTCCGTGCGAATCCAGGCCCTGGATATGTGGGCGCAACAAGGAGCCCAGACGCCATTGGACCCTTTGGTTGTAGCACTGGATGATGAGAATGACGAGGTGCGGGCAAAAGCGATGGAGATCATTGAGCGACACTGGGCGATCAGTCAGAAGGCTGAGACAGAGAAGTAAGGAGGAGCAACAGCGGTACGAGGGTAACGGCGTAAAGAAGGCAGAAGTCAGGCAAGAGATACAACACTTTACGAGAGACGCGTCACGGATGACGACGCGTGGGCCAGGAGATAGTCAGTCGGTACAACCGTCATATCACCAAGGAGAAGTACCATGATGCAAGGCAAATGGAACAGATGCCTGAGTAGAATCGGGGGTGTGGCCCTTATCGGAGGTCTGGTCTTGGCGAGCTACGGTGGAGGAATAGTGCCAGCAGAGGCGCACGACCATGACAAGCATGCGTACAACCATCCGAACCCGTTCAAGCAAATCTTAAATAAGCTTGATGAGGTCCTCACGAAGTTAGGCAGCGCTGGAGGCGGCGGCGAGGCGGGGAATTATACGACGCGATGGGATGCCAACAAGCCATCAGCGTCGCGTTTTACCGTCTTAGCAGAGTTTGGCAACACAGCGGTGAGGGATAACAACACTGGTTTGGTGTGGGAGCAAATGCCCAACATGGTGACGGATTGGGGTAGCGCACGCTACTACTGTCTCAACAAACCGGTCGGGGGCACGCGAGGTTGGCGGCTACCCTCTGTGGTGGAGTTGACAAGTCTGATAGATCCCTTGCTTGTGGCGCCGTATGTCCCGCCGACCGTATTCTCAGGTGTGCTGGTGGGCGCCTATTGGTCATCGACATCGATTATGGACGGCGGTTCTACCAGCAAATATACTCTAAGCTTCGGGGATGGAATGGTGGGCACCACCTCGAAATCTACTAGCACCGTAAATGTCTGGTGTGTGCGTGGTTCGATGAACGAAGCTTCGCTTTGAAGATTCGGTGATTGAAGTGATTTGAGGGTTGAGGGGCAGGGGGCGTAGGCTCCCTGCCATTTTTTCACTCGCATCGACATGGCTCCGGATCCGTTGCTTTGTTCTTGGACCTGCTACGCACCCTGCCGTAAAAGATAGACGCAGAACCCCCATTGTTTTCTTACCTCACCAAGCCCAGGACATCGGACTCGCGGACGAGAACGAGTTCCTTCCCGTCCAGATCGATTTCGGTCGTTCCGTATTTTTCGTAGAGAACCTGATCGCCGGGCTTGAGGACCGTGGGAGTGAAGACCTTTTCTTCTTTTTTTTTGGATATACTGCCCGACTTCTTTTCCGGTGTTTCCCAGCGCCCCGTCCCTACGGCCAGAACCTTTCCTCCTACCGCTTTCTCCTTGGCCGTGTCGGGGATGAACAACCCCCCGGCGGTTTTACCCTTGGCCTCCGACGGTTCAATCAGCGCCCAATCTTGTAATGGTTGAAGTCCCATGATGATGATTCCTCCTGCTGTAGTCTAAGGGCCAGTAACAGGCTACGTCGTTCTGCAGTTGGCGTCAACTCGCCGAGACAGAGGGGTGGCCTGATTACTCCCCTTGCTCGCGCAACGCGCGGTCGCAGACTCCCCTCGCTCGGGCTAATGGCACGTCACGGCGTGCCATTGGGTGGGCGGGTGGAAAAATTGCGCGCAGTTAGGGAGTAAACAAGGCCGCCCTAGAGGGAAGTGTAGAAGACCCTACAAGCCTGTGCCCTTAACGCTTCGCCCTGTTCAGCGTCCTGCGACATAACGGTGCATCGCGAAGGTAATCGATGATTGGTGGGAGAAGAATGTAGCGGTCAGCTTCCCGGCAGGATCAACTCGCGGGGATTTCAAAAAACGGTTACGGCACTTTCCCCCTGCAAACAATGGTCTCTGATATTTTTTTTGTCCCGATATGTTGATAACTAGAATTGGCTCCAATGTTGACTAGAACTGATTCCAGAGCATTTGGTTTGTGACTTCGTGGTGAAAGAGCACTTCCGAAGTCTTTACCCTCGTGCCAAGTTCATGAGGAGAACGATCCGCCACCAACTGTTTGAAGCTCGCATACTTTTGCTGGCTGTCTTCGCCGAGGATCTCGGCGATAAATTTCGACGTTTTAAACAGCGCGATCGCATCATTGATGTAACTCGGAAGGAGTCGCACGCGGTCATGCGCGGTCTCGTCGCTTTCCCGGCATTCCCCTTCAAAGCCGGTCATCAGCATCGTGTACAGCACGAGGTAGGGGTTGGCATCGGGGGCGACTGAACGCAGCTCGATGCGCGCAGTCTTTTCGTTGGCCATCGGAATGCGGATCATAGAACCGCGATCGATCGCCGAGACCTTGATCTGGTTCGGTGCCTCAAAATGCGGATCCAGACGGCGATACGCATTCACCGACGAATTCAACACGAGACAAATCTCGGGCGCATGATGAAGGAGTCTGAGAATAAAGTCCCAGGCCACATCAGAAAGGCCATTTTTACCCTTCGCATCGTAGAAGATATTCTTGCCATTCTTGCTCAAGGAGAAGTTGGTGTGCATGCCTGAACCATTGATCCCAACGAAGGGCTTCGGTAGGAACGTGGCAGTGTGCCCCATGGATCGCGCCACTTGGCGACAAATCAGTTTGTACAGCTGCACATTGTCTGCCGCACGAACAACATCCGCATAGGAAAAGTTCATCTCGAACTGCGAGGGTGCGACCTCTGGATGATCTTTTTCGTTCTTGAAACCCAGCGCACGCTGGGCCTCCGCCGACTTATCGATGAACTGGCGAAGCGTGTCCATTGGAAGCGAGTGGTAGTAGCCACCCGTTGAGATGAGCTTAAACCCATTCTCGCCATAACGTTGCTCGGCGTTCTCTCCTTCCACGAGGAAGCCTTCAATTTCGCTGGCCGCGTACGCGGTCATACCCTGCTCTTTCTTGAGATTCTCCGCATACGATTTCAACATGCCGCGGAAGTCGCTATGATACGGCGTGCGATCACCGTTCAACACGGATGCGAAGAAGATCACCTTTCCTGCCCCAATCACGTCGGCCGGAAAGTAGCGGATGGACGACCAGTCAACTTCAAGACGCAGGTCCGACTCATGTTGCGGCGTGAACCCGCGGATGGATGACCCGTCAAATGTCAGATTTCCCAGCGACTCCAGCAGGAACTTCTTGTCGTAATCGAGCATGTGAAGCCGACCTTCAATATCCGAGAAACACAACGTCACGGCCTTGATCTGCTTCTCCTTTTTCAGCCACGCCGTATATTCCTGCTCCAGCTCTTTTGCGCTGGCCTTCTCGGCATGCTGCGCTGCTTTTAGATTCATTTCTTCAAGCTCGTCATACGGTATCTCGAGGAAGGACTTCAGGTCAGCCGATTTATCTTTAGCCATGGTTCCTCTAATTAATAGGTTCTTGGCACGAGTGGGCCTGCATACAACACGAAGCAACCAATAGCGTCTGCTTCGTGGTTCACGATCACTCCTGCTCAGAGAACCCCAAGGAGCAACGAGCGAGTGCGAACTCAGTCTGTCACGTCTATTCTGGCCATGCAAGGGTGTGCAATCACGCGCATCGAGCACACTCACCGGAAAGGTCGAAGCGCCTGGTTCTGTGCCTGGGACGGACAAGCAGGCTGTACCGGTGGGGCTGTGACCAGACAAAAGTGCCAACACCGTTTATCCCGATTGGTCGATACATGGGGCTGGCCGCTGATTCAAGGGCCAGCGACAGACTCCGTCGTTCTGCAGATGGCGTCAACTCGCCGAGGGGTGGGACAACAATCCTCACCCCTCACTCTGTAGCAGACGAGGCCGTTGGGAGTGGTCTCCAATGCGCGCGTCCAACGAGGGTCTTCTCAGACCGCGCGTTGCGCTAGCATAGAGACCACCACCAATAGCTCGTTCCGCTACTGTCCTTCCACGCTTCCACCCTTCCCAAATAGGGAGTGGCCGGACTGTCCTTCACTGCGCGCATCGAACGAGCACAGTTTCACCGTGCGCGTTCTGCGATCAAGAAGGACGGTCTGGCTGCTCCCTTACTATAGTTTTCTCCTCTGCCAGGTGGTAAAACATAGCCCCATTACATCAATGTCTTGAACTAGAGAAGGAACGTCTATGTCTTTGCCGATAGAGAAGTCGTCGTCCGATGAATTGGCGCGAGAAGTGGCGCGCCGGCGCACGTTCGCCATCATTTCGCATCCGGATGCAGGAAAAACCACGCTGACTGAAAAACTCCTCCTCTACGCCGGCGCAGTCCACCTGGCTGGAGCCGTGCATGCGCGGTCTCATCAACGCGCATCGAAATCGGACTGGATGGAGCTGGAACAGGCACGCGGGATTTCGATCACCTCCACTGCCCTCCAATTCGACTATCAAGGAGTACGGATCAACCTGCTCGACACGCCGGGCCACCAGGACTTCAGCGAAGACACGTACCGAACTCTTATGGCAGTGGACAGCGCGGTCATGGTGCTCGATTGCGCCAAAGGTATCGAACCGCAGACCAAGAAACTATTCGCTGTCTGCCGCAAACGCAATATCCCGATCATGACCTTCATCAATAAGATGGATCTGCCGGGCCGTCATCCGTACGAACTCCTTGAGGAAATCGAACAGACCTTGGGTATGACGGCGGTCCCGTTCAATTGGCCTATCGGAGAAGGGGCCGGGTTTCTGGGACTGTACGATCTTCAAGAGCCTCAAGTCTTGTTCTTCCAACGAACGCTCCACAACCAGAAACGGGCGCCGATGCGAGTGGAAACGTTCCCCCACCCAAGCCTGACGGAGACTCTGGGAGAGGCCTATGGTCCGCTGCAGGAAGAAATCGCTCTGTTGACCGGCGCGGGTACCACGTTCGATCGCGAACGTTTTCTCGCCGGCCAACTCACACCGGTCTTCTTCGGGAGCGCGCTGACGAACTTCGGCGTCGAGCCATTTCTGAACGGGTTCCTCCGACTTGCGCCGCCGCCGGGATCGCGAATGAGTTCGGAAGGACCGGTACAGCCGACGGAGGAGCAGTTCTCAGGATTTGTGTTCAAGATCCAGGCGAATATGGATCCACAACATCGTGATCGGATGGCATTTTTACGCATCGTGTCTGGCCGCTTCGAGAAGGACATGATGGTTCACCATGCGCGGTTGGACCGAAAAATCAGAATGACGCGTCCACACCGGCTTTTCGGCCGTGAGCGGGAGACGATAGAAGAAGCCTACCCAGGCGATGTCGTCGGATTCGTGAACCCAGGACTCTTCGCCATCGGCGACACACTCAGTTCCGGCACACCTCGCTCCTTCGATGCGATTCCGTTATTTCCACCGGAGTGCTTCGGAGTGCTTCGAAGCCAGGATCTCACGAAGCAGAAACAGTTTCAGAAGGGACTGCAGCAGCTCGAAGAAGAAGGGGTGATGCAGGTGTTCTATTCACCCGATCACGTTCGGCGGGAGCCGGTCCTGGCTGCGGTGGGAGAACTCCAATTCGATGTCGTCGCCTCGCGACTTGAAACCGAATATGGGGTCAAGACCCTCGTCGAACGAATGCCCTTTGCCATGGCTCGCTGGGTAAGTGGCGATCCGGACGTGATAGCCCGTATCTACTGGCCGCAGGACACTCGCAGGCTTGTCGATCGAGAGGGCAGGATGGTAATGCTTTTCGGCTCCGAACGGCTACTCGCCTACTGCATGAAAGAATATGCCTCCCTCAAGTTTCAGTTGAGAGAGGAAATTGGAACATTAACTCACTAATTGTCTAACCGACTTGTCGCTCTACCATATTCCTATTCTGCAATACATAGATGCGCGTAATGTGTTCATCTGGTTCAACCAGCCAAACCAAATAAACCAGATAAACAAGAAAAACCATCTGGCGCCTTACGCTCCATGGTCCTCTGTCGTACGAGTATGCACGTAGTTGGAGGCAAACGAGTGCACCGTCTATCCTCTGAGAAAACCTACGTTTGACTCATTGATTTTCTCCCAGCTCCTACAGTCTTCCCACGCGTGATAAAAAACTTCTCGCGCCACGCCTAATTTTCACGATGTTTGCGCTGACCATCCCTCTCATGTTGCGGCACAGGCCTTGCTCTAACCACTGTGACGGAACGAATGGTTAGCCATTTTCACCTCTCCGTGGATACCGAAGTCAGTTCAGCAATCTGACAGAGCCACATCGCGTGAGAGATTGGCTTCTCCGGCAAAGGCCTGCCTGTTGCCGGTGAGAAATTATGGGAATGCTACTATGAACTGGGTAAGAGCCATCACCGGCGTGCTTGTATTGTGGTCTAGTGCGGCTTGGGGTGCCACGTTGACATGGAACGCCAACAGCGAACCAGACCTGGCAGGATATCGCGTCTATCAATGTAGTCAGCTGCCTTGTAGCAGAGCATCGAGCAACGCATCTCCTCTCGCCACGGTGGGAACGGTGACAAGCTTCAATATCGGGACGCCCGTGGTCACTCAGTACTACTTCATTACGGCCTATGACTTTGCCAATAATGAGTCGACCGAGAGCGGCCTCACAACCTTTACACCCGCCGGGTCACCTCCGCCTGTTGTTCCACCGGTTATCGGGGCAAGTCCGACGAGCCTCTCTTTCGCTGCAACCCAGGGCGGCGCCAACCCTGCGACCCAGACCTTGAGTATCAGCAACACAGGAGGCGGTTCATTCAATTGGAGCGCCGGAAAAAATGCCACCTGGTTGACCCTGAGTCCGGTTTCTGGGACAGGAAACGGCGCCGTGACAGTGACGGTAACTATCGTCAGCTTGACGGCTGGCAGTTATAGTGGCGCTGTGACAGTGAATGCATCCGGGGCCTCCTCAGTGACTGTGCCAGTGACGCTCACCGTTGCAACAGCTCCCATACCCCCGTCTATTGGAGCAAGCCCGACGAATCTCTCTTTCGTTGCAACTCAGGGTGGCGGAAACCCGGCGACCCAAACTTTGAGCATCAGTAATACAGGGGGAGGCTCGCTCACCTGGAGCGCCACTGACAATGTCGACTGGTTGGTGTTAAGTCCCACCACTGGCGCAGGCAATGGCGTTGTGACGGCGACTGTGGCAACAGGCGCCAGAACAGTCGGAACCTACCATGCCGATATTACGCTCACTGCCATCGGAACGTCCCCAGTCACCGTGCCAGTAACACTCACCGTCACCACATCCCCACCACCGCCTCCGCCACCAACCCCGATAGCACCGCCGGCTCCTAGAGGACTGCGCATAACTCCTGCACAGTAAGACCTGGCAGGTATTGAGGCAGAAACGCGTTGTTTGAGAAGATAGTCGCGCAGGACAGGGATAGTTCGAGGTTCACAGTTCGAAGTCTCCTGAACTGTGAACCCAGAACATCGAACTTCGTTTCGCGCTGTTCTAGCCGTTCGTGCACGAGCTAGGCTCGCCCGCCATCAAAACCCGTATCTCTCCATTTTTCTAACAGCGCGATTCGCCGTGCCAGTTGCGCGACGGTCGCCTGATCGACTCGGCCGCCGGTTCGCTTGATGAGTTCCGCATTGAGTCGGCGATGATCGATACCGGCTTTTCGCGCCACGGCGCCGACGAGGGAGCGATGCTGGTCCCGCAATTCGTTCTTCTTATCATGGAGCGGCACTGCCGGCGCTACGCCATCCTTGCTCTCGCCGGATGATTCCAACTCATCTCCCCCGATCAAGGCATCCATCCTCGCCACCCCGTGCAAAGGAATGTACTCTTTCAATGAAGTCGCGGCCGTACCGAACAGGGTGCGTTGCATGGAAGGCATGATCTCTTCCAGTACATGGTCGCGTTCGGCCTTGATGCGTTTGGCATAGTGCACGAGGGTCGCGTCCTTCGGCAGGTAGAGCCACGCCCTCTGCGGCTTCGGTAACCCTTCCTGCATCCGGACGAATCGCCCGACGACTTGGCGGAAATACATCTCGGTCAGCACGTTCGTAGCGTAGACGCCGACACGAAGCCTCGGAATATCGACACCTTCGCTTACCATGTTTACTGCGACGAGCCATTGCTGGGTCTTATGATGCGCGAACGTGGCAATCGTCTTCGACGCAGACGGATCGTCCGATATGGCCACATGTGCACGGCTTCCGGTGATACGGCTCAGCAGCTCCGCTACCTGCCTTGCATGATCCTGATTCATCGCGACGATGAGTCCTCCGGCGTCCGGCTGTTCCTGCTTGCGGAGCCGGCGCAATTCGGCGTCGGCATCCGTGATGACAGGCCCCAACCAGCTGTCTTGCAAGAGCGCGGTCTTGAGCCTCTCGCGCTGTAGTTCAAACGTGAGCCCATCCTCGAAGGTTGCCCGATGTTCACGGCCTTCCGAGAGCCACGCCAGTTCTCCCTCGTAACTCGGAAAGAGAATCGGGCGGCAGACGCTCTCACGAATCGCCTCGGCATATCCATAGGTGAAATCAGCCTGGCTCTCGCCCTGCTCATACCGCACGTAAGGAATCGGATTGTTATCGGAGCGAAAGGGAGTGCCGGATAGGGCCAAGCGAAAGACCGCGTCTTCAAATGCTCCGAGCAACGCGTTGCCCCAATCCTTCCCCTCACCAGCATGGTGCAGCTCGTCAAAAATAAGCAGCGTGGGCCTGCTCCTGCAGGCACGTTGAAATATATCCGGCGCAAGACAGACTTGTTGATAGGTCACGACTGCGCCATGGTAGTCACGCGCTTCGATCGCCTGCTCGTTCGTCAAATCGGGATCCAGGTGAATACCGACCAGGCCAGCAGCGGTCGCCCATTGCGTGCGTAGATGATTCGTCGGACAGATGACCAGCACACGGCTGGCTACTCGATCGGCCAGGTATTGATGGGCAATTCGAAGCGCAAAACGAGTTTTCCCCGCTGCGGGTGTTGCCGTCGCAAGAAAATCAGGACGTGTATGGGTCAGGACGCCAGATACGGCGCGAGCCTGCCACTCGCGCAGCTTGGCCGTCCATGGAGACAAAGTCACTGCAGCCTCTTGATCGATTATTGTCTATATTGGGTAGATATAGGTAGGACCACCAGTGAATTGAAATCTTCTCGACCGAAAACTCTTCTCGGCTCTACAAGAAGGGCGCGGGCTCTCAGCTACCTTCCCCCTCTTGGCTGCTCCAAAAATAATCTCACTGCCACCTTCTGTCCTTTGATCCTGGTCCGGCTGAGGGTGGCGATGATCTCACGGGCCAGCACTTCCGGCACTTCCACCAGTGAGAATCGATCCATTACTTCGACAGCGCCGATCATATTTGAATTGAGCCCAGCCTCATTGGCAATCGCCCCGACGAGATCGCCCGGACGGATTCCTGCTTCTCGACCTGCCCCGATATACACCTTGGCCATCCCCGCCGTTCGTCCGCCGCGACCTGGCGCGTTGAATGGTCTGCCCTGCCCTTCTCTGGACATCGTGCCACCAGCCCGCCCTCGTGGATCTCCCATCGAGTGCCGCGCCATTGATGGGCGCTCCGGCGGCCTGGACGACATTGCCGGGATATCCTGTTCCTTTCGCTCTCCACCCTGTATGCGAAAGATAAGTTTCATCGCTGCCGCCGCCACATCCAGTGGATCTCCCTGCTCAGCGAGCGATGCGGCCACGGCCCGGAACATGTCCAGATCGTCGGCTGTGAGCACCTCTTGAATCGCGCTCTTGGTTCGTGCCAGCCGCTTTGTGTGAAGATCCGCGACGGTCGGCACTTGCGTCACGACAATTTTGGCTTTCGTGAGCTGCTCGATGTTCCACAGTAATCGCTGCTCGCGCGGGTCGATGACAGTGATCGCCGACCCTTCACGCCCAGCCCGCCCGGTCCGCCCAATCCGATGGACATAGCCTTCCGGCGACGTGGGTAAATCATAGTTCACCACATGCGACACGGATGGAATATCCAACCCCCGCGCCGCCACATCGGTGGCGACCAGGAGTTCGGTCTGCCCGGTTCGAAACGAATTCATCACACGATCGCGCTGAGGCTGATTCATCCCGCCATGGATCGCTTCGGCCTTGTGCCCACGGCTGGTCAACATTGCAGTAATCTCATCGACTTCGATACGCGTGCGGCAGAACACGAGGGCCGACTTCGGAGCTTCCACATCCAAAATACGAGCCAATGCCGCTTCTTTATGTTGCCTGGCCACGATATAGGCTGTTTGGTGGACGCGCGGAGCGGCCCCCGCCTTAATCGGCTCCTTGGCAATCTTAATCTCGACCGGATCCTTAAGATGGCGTTTGGCGATGGAGGCGATCCGAGGCGGCATCGTGGCGGAGAACAATGCCGTCTGCCGCTCTTTGGGTGTCTGCTCCAGAATGGCGTCCAAATCCTCCGCAAACCCCATATCGAGCATCTCATCGGCCTCGTCCAGCACGACCATTTGAACCGTCTTGAGCTGCAAGGTCTTTCGACGGATATGGTCGAGCGCCCGTCCAGGCGTCGCCACGATAACATCGACTCCCCGCCTGAGCGCCTGGAGCTGCAACCCCATCGCCTGGCCTCCATAGACCGGGAGTACGGAAATCTTTAATTCTTTGCCATAGCGCGTGACAGCTTCGCCCACCTGTATGGCTAATTCTCTGGTCGGCACCAGGATGAGCGCGGAGGGGCAACGCCGCGCCGAATGGGCAATGCGTTGGAGCAGGGGCAGCGTGAAGGCTGCCGTCTTGCCGGTTCCGGTTGCCGCTTGACCCAAGAGATCGCGGCCCGCCAATAACGGAGGGATCGCTTCCCGTTGAATTGGCGTGGGCTCCTCATAGCCCAACGTATCGAGCGTGGTCAGCAAGGCCGCTTCAAGGCCCAGCGCCGCGAAGCCGGGAGAAAATCCCTTCGCAGGCGTTTCCGCAGATGGATGAGTAATTTCGTGTTTCATAGAAGGTATCGACTGCCTCTCGCGCGGTGTTATCCTGTTGTCCTAGACGTGCAGGCCATCGAAGTGCTACTGGGCCGAACTGGTTTTCCCTCAGCCTGCAAGCTTTCTGAATGCTGAACCTATCATGTCCAGACTCCCAATAGAAGATGTGCTGCCTGCCCTACGTCGTACATTGGCAGAGGGACGCAATGCGCTGCTGACCGCGGCGCCTGGTGCCGGAAAAACGACGCGAGTGCCGCTGGCCTTGCTCGATGCCCTCTGGCTTAACGAAAAGAAACTGCTCATGCTGGAACCTCGGCGACTCGCAGCCCGTGCCGCAGCCCATCGCATGGCCACCACGTTGGGGGAATCGGTTGGCCAGACGGTCGGCTATCGCATGCGCCTCGACACGAAAATAGGGCCCAAGACCAGAATCGAAGTCGTCACGGAAGGTATCCTCAGCCGCCTGCTTCAGCAGGATCCCTCGCTCAGCGCGTACGCGATCGTCCTCTTCGATGAGTTCCACGAACGGAGCCTCCAGGCCGATACGGGCTTGACCCTCTGTCTCGAATCGCAACGTCTCTTTCGCCAGGATCTCCGCTTGCTCGTCATGTCGGCCACATTGGATTGTGGACCGGTCGCAGACCTCTTGGGCCACGCGCCGGTCATTGCCTGCGAAGGGCGGATGTTTCCCGTAGAGACCCGATATCTTGATCAGCCACTCTCAGGTCATCTGGATGTAGCAGTCGTACAATCGATCCGGCGCTCGCTCGCGCAGGACCAAGGCAGTCTCCTGGTCTTTCTGCCAGGCATGGCAGAGATTCGCCGTGTCGAACGAGCGCTTCTAGATCTGAATCTGGACTCACACATCCTCATCGCGCCACTCCATGGCGACCTGCCGCAAGAGGCGCAAGACCGCGCGATCGCTCCCACTCAACCAGGCACGAGAAAGATCGTATTGGCCACCTCAATTGCCGAAACCAGTTTGACGATCGACGGGGTGCGCGTCGTCATCGATGCCGGCTTGCTGCGCATACCTCGCTTCGATCCGCGATCAGGACTCACGAGA
The DNA here is from genome assembly GCA_963781915.1 of uncultured Nitrospiraceae bacterium. Taxonomy (GTDB): domain Bacteria; phylum Nitrospirota; class Nitrospiria; order Nitrospirales; family Nitrospiraceae; genus Palsa-1315. Next base: position 63,079 of record CAWAIH010000005.1, read on the forward strand.
CTAGAGAGCATCCGCGTCACCCAGGATTCTGCCGAGCAACGTCGTGGTCGAGCTGGGCGTCTTGAACCTGGCGTCTGCTCTCGCCTCTGGACCTCTGCGGAGCACCAGTCGTTAGCCCCTCGTCGCCCGCCGGAAATGCTGGACGCCGATCTGGCGCCACTGTTACTCGAACTGGCCCTCTGGGGCACAGCCAATCCAGCCGAGTTGTCCTGGCTCACTCTCCCACCGCCCGGGGCTGTGGCTCAGGCGAGAGAGTTGCTCATCGGCCTTGGCGCGATCAATCCAGAGGGACAGATTACCGCTCATGGAAGGCAGATGGCCGAGCTGCCGTTGCATCCACGTCTCGCGCACATGCTGCTCAAGGCCGTACCGTTGCAGCTCGGGAATCTTGCCTGTGAGCTGGCGGCACTATTGAGCGAACGAGATATCCTGCGAGGCCCATCCGGCTGGCGCAATGCAGATCTGAGACTCCGTTTGGATGTCTTGCATGGACAGCACGATCACGCGGCTGGTGTGACTGTTGACCGAGCCGCCTGCCAGCGAGTCAGACGCACCGCGGACCTGTGGCAACGACAACTTCCACGATCTGCTCGTCCGGATCGGCCAGACAGTCTTGATGAGGCCGGTCTGTTGCTCGCACTCGCCTACCCAGATCGAATCGCCCAACGCCAACGTGGAAATGACGCACGCTATCTCATGGCCAGTGGCCGTGGCGCCCTCTTTGCGAACCCTGATCCGCTCAGCTCAGAAGACTATCTGGTCATTGCCGATCTAGACGGAGGCACGCAATGGGCCAGGATCGATCTGGCTGCGCCGGTACGGCTTCATGATCTTGAGAGCCTCTACGCAGAACAGATTCAACTCATGGATGAGGTCTTGTGGGATGACACCGCACAAGTAGTTCGTGCGACGAGACAGCGCCAATTGGGTCAGCTCATTCTGTCTGAGCAGGGGCTCTCGAAGCCGGACCCCTCGAAGATTTCAACGGCATTACTAGAGGGCATTCGCCGTGCGGGACTGGACAAGCTGGCATGGACCACGGAACTCCGTCAATGGCGTTCACGAGTGGCATTTCTACGCAAGATCGACGGGCAAGAGTCACGATGGCCCGATCTGTCGGATGAAGCGTTGTTACGGACACTCGACGACTGGCTTGGCCCCTACCTAACAGGGCTCACGACGCTCGACCGAGTTACGCGACTCGATCTCACACAACCCTTGCACGCACTCCTTTCCTGGGAACAGTCGCGGCAACTCGAACGCTTGGCCCCCACCCATCTGACGGTCCCGAGCGGATCGAACGTTCGCGTAGAATACGAGACGCCTGACCTGCCCATCCTGGCTGTTCGGTTGCAAGAAATGTTCGGCTGCAAGGACACGCCTCGCCTCGTCGATGGAAAGATTCCGGTCCTCCTGCATCTGCTATCACCGGCGCGACGACCTGTCCAAATCACGAAAGACCTCTCCAGCTTCTGGAAATCAGCCTATCTCGAAGTGAAAAAAGAGCTTCGTGGCCGCTATCCCAAACACTCCTGGCCCGACGATCCGCTCACCGCCCCACCGACGGCCAAAGCCAAACGGCGAACGCGCTAATTTGGTTCATTTGGTTTGTCTTGTTTATCTGGTTAGTTTCGTCCAACCAAATAAACAAGACAAACCAGATAAACCAAATAACAGTCTTGGTATGCTGCCGAGTCTTTTCAGCATTCGGTCAGGTAGGGAGGTCTCTCGTCCCATCATACGACATCCTCGATTGGTGCGTGAGCTTCACGGTATCGCCGTCCTTGACCACCGTATCCTCACCGCTCACTTTTTTATTCACGGCAATCAATAGATCTCGATTCAGCAGAAATTCCAACAATGGACCCATGCGATCCTGGTTCGATACAATGAGTTGCCTGACCGTGGTCGGCTCCGAGACCTCACATTCGAATTCTGTTTCTCCGACCGCATTGCGAAGCGTCAATCCAAAGACCAGCACTGTAACCATGGAAACCTCGTTTTCGGTTGGTTTATCTGGTCTGTCTTGTCTGTCTGGTTTATTTGGTTCAGTCGGATGTACGGTTCTCTTGCTCTACACCAGATAGACGAGAAAGACCAAATAGACCAGACAGACCTACGACCGGTCTGCTGCCTCGTAGGCGTCTTGAAGCAGTTGTGCCACGTGCTTGACCTCTGCTGTGCCCTGCAATCCTGTACGTAGTTGAATCATGCAGGCCGGGCAACTCGTGGCCACGACCTCGGCACCGCTCTGTTCGACGGCCCGCCGCTTGCGCTCGACAATGCGCTGCGATATCTCGAAGTCCTTCACGAGATAGGTTCCGGCTCCACCCGCGCAGCGATCGGCATCCGGCATCTCCACATACTCGATGCCCGGCAAGCCTCGCAGAATCGCACGAGGTTCCTTTGTCACTCCCGCAGCGCGCAGATGGCAGGAGGAATGATAAGCGACCTTACACTTCGTGGGCTGCTGACTGGCCATAGCCGGCTTCACCGGCGATTGTGACACAAACTCAGAAATATGTGTGACCCGTTTGGCCAAAGCCTGGGCCGCCTCCTGCTCCGGCTCACCGGCGAACAATGTGGGGTAATCCTTCAGCATGAGGGTGCAGGAAGCGCAGCCGGTCACCACCTTGTTGTACCCAGCCATCGTCACGAGATTGACCCGCGCCCCTTCTTTCGCTAACGCGCGATGTCCGTAGGTTTCGATCGGTGTCCCTGAACAGCGTTGTATCGGCAGATCCGGTTCGACCCCATGTTTTCGCAGCACGGCGATCACGGCATCCCCCACCCCATCGTCGAAATAGTTGGCCGCGCAGCCATGGAAATACGCCACCGGGGAGCGAGCCGTTTGCTCAGCCTGGGGAATCAGTTCAGGGTAGCGGTCCCGGAGATGACGTTGAGCGAGTCGAGGCATCACAAGCAGAGGAGACAGCCGTGCCGTCTCAGCGAGACCACGCATGAACGGTTTCGTTAGACGATCGAGGAGCCGTCGTATCAAAGGCCGATCCCATATCGATTGATACCTAGCGAGAAACTTTAGGAATCGCTCGAACTTCGCTGTTTGTGCGTGGAAACGAAATATAACTCCAGCCACCTTGTTCGGATGCTCGGCACGCCGGTCCAGAATGAGCTGGGATACGTCGACGCCGGCCGGACAGGCTGTACGGCAGGACTTGCAGTTAAGGCAGGCTTCCACGACTCGCTTCGAATTGAGATAGCTATAGTTCTTATCGGTGACGATCTCGAACCAGCCGCGCGAACTCATGTCTTCCGATTGGAACACATCGTAGACCGGGCAGACCGCGTTGCACTTGGCGCAGGTCGCACAGGGTTTGGCTAATCGCACATAATCGATATGGTCCGTGAAGGGCCGGTCGCTGATCTTGATGCCGGGATTGAGCATCCCGGAGGGGTCGAAGCTCTGCTTGACCCGCACAAACAGGTCGTACAGCTCCGGGCCGAACATCGTCTTTACGTATTCGGCGCGCACACGGCCATCCCCATGCTCACCACAGATCGAGCCGCCGAAGCGCCCTAAGACCGTTTGGTGAATCTCATGATAGCCCTGCACCATCTTCTGAAAATCGTCTTGGTCGTTCACGTCGAGCAAGGGAATGATGTGGGCGTTCCCATTTCCGATATGACCGAAAATCGCAACCGGCACGCGCTGTCCGGCAAAGAACTCTTCCAGATACCGGATGAGTTCGCTGATCCGTTCAGCCGGCACCACCACGTCGTCGACAAAATTAATCTGGCTTCTTCCGGGGGTCGAATCGATAGAGCGTGGGATAGAGCGCCTTGCGGGCCTTCCACAATTGCTCTCGTTGCTCAGGATCGAAGGCGATCACGGGATCGGACGTGAGGCGATAGCGGCGGCAAATCTCGGTCATGCGCTCGGCCTGCGCACGGAGATCGGTCCCTGCCACGTCAGCATCTAACTCCACTAAGAGTGTGGCAGCCGCATCTGCCGGGATGCCATGCTTTGCCCGTCCGATCAAATTGAGCGTGTTGGCATCCATCACTTCCAACGCGCTCGGACTCAACTCCAGCAACTTCGGGACTGCGTCTCCGACATCTTCCAATCGATGAAAATGAATAAGCGCCGTGAGGGTCACACGGGGTTTCTCGAGCAGTCTAATCGTCGCTTCGCTGAACAGACCGAGCGTGCCCTCACTGCCGACAAATAGTTTCGGGAGATCGAAGAGGCCTTGTGCCATCCCATCAACGAGACCGAAGAGGTTGTAGCCACAACTGTTCTTGCTGACAGTTGGACGTTTCTGCGCAATCAGCGCGGCATTTTCCTGTAGCAGCAACTGCAGCTCCCGAAGTGGCCGGTGCGTTTTAAACAGATCGGCGCATGTCGGATCGTCGAGCCCATAAGGCTTCGCATCCAGCCACTCGCCGGATTGCAGGCAGACACGGAGCGCCGCCACATTATCTTTGACGGCACCGTACCGCAGCGTGTGAGGGCCGGAGGAGTTGTTCGCCAGCATTCCACCGAGCTTGCACATCTCGCCGCTGGAGGGATCGGGGCCGAATAATAATCCATGCCGCCCTAGTTGTTTATTCAACTCAGCCAGAACGATTCCTGGTTGCACCCGCGCCCAGCGCTCTTCGCAATTTAACTCCAGCACCCGATTCAAGCGCGAGATGTCCAGAATAATTCCTGGCCCGATTGCAGAACCGGTCAGATTCGTCCCGGCAGCACGCGGCGTCAGAGGGATGCCTCGCTGCACGGCATACCGTACCGTGGCAGCAATATCCTCTTCAGACTCGACAAGCACGACGGCCTTCGGCGTCATTCGATAAATACTCGCATCCACCGCATAGGCAGTCAGCGTCGAATAGTCGTCTTTGACCTTATCGATACCGATCGCAGCTCGAAGATCCGAAGCGATGGCGCGGGAGCGTTCAGGCAGAATGAGAGTTGGTGCGGCCATAATTGTGTTGATCGCTCATTCTAGATGGACTCGTGAGGCCGACACAAGTCTGGTCTGTCCGGTTCGTTTGGTTTATTTAGTTCATCTTGTAAGTTTCGTTCAACCAAAATTTCCAGACAAACAAAACAAACCAAAGAACGCTCTTTTTCCGCTAGCAGCCTGCTAAGATATGCGCCGATAGGAGTACGAGCCTGTGATCCACGCCCGCCCCACCCTCTACCTTTCGCGCCTCCTCCCCGATCCCGTCATGGCCATTGTACGGGAGCGGTTCCAGCTGGTGGAGGAACCGCTCGATGCGTTGCCTGCTCCCCCGGCGCTTTGTGCGGGACTCTGCCAAGCCGACGCCGCGATCGTGACCCTGGGCGATCGCATCGACGCCGAGACTATTCATTCAGCCACCCGACTAAAAATCCTGGCGAACTATGCCGTCGGGTACAACAACATCGATCTTGCTGCCGCGCGAGCGCGTGGTCTGATCGTCACGAATACTCCGGACGTCTTGACGGATGCCACCGCGGATCTGACCTGGGCTTTACTCCTGGCGACAGCGCGCCGTGTTGTCGAAGGCGATTCCCTTGTTCGATCTGGTCATTGGACTGGGTGGAGCCCCACGCAACTCATGGGAGCAGAAGTCTCAGGCAAAACACTGGGGATTATCGGCATGGGACGGATCGGGCAAGCGGTGGCCCACCGCGCGGTAGGATTTCGCATGCCAGTGCGCTATCACCAGCGCCAACCTATAACTACTACGTCTCTCCCCCGTGAGTGGGTGTACCGATCGTTGCAAGATCTCCTCGGTGAAGCCGATATCATGACGATCCATGTGCCTCTCACGCCCAACACTCATCATCTGATCGGCGCGCGCGAATTGGCCTGGATGCGCCCCACCGCCTTCCTCATCAATACCGCTCGTGGCCCAATCGTCGATGAAGGAGCGTTGGTCGAGGCTCTTAAAACAGGAATCATCGCCGGCGCAGGGCTCGACGTCTATGAACAGGAGCCGGCCATCCATCCAGCTTTGGCGGAGTTGAAGCAGGTGGTGCTGCTTCCTCATCTAGGATCTGCCACCCTGCATGCAAGGGTTCAAATGGGACTGGTCTGTTTGAAGAATATTCAAGCCGTGATGGACGGGCATCCGGCTCCGAACCGAATTCAGTAGACTGGTTTGTCTGATCGATCTGGTCTGTTCGGTCTATCTCGTAGGCTTGGTTGAACGAAACTAACCAGAGCAACCAGACAGACCAGATAGACCGAATAGACTAGACAGACTGGCAGGCATTTTCAGCATCCTGCTAGTTTCCGTAGCGTAGCGTGGGGGCAGACCCTGAGGAGGCTCTTTGTATGCGAGTCAATTCAAGCCGTTGCGGCACATCATGGAAGGTCGGAATCGATTCATAAATTTCAACAGCTTGACTCCACTGTTCTTGGGATTCGTAGAGTAGGCCGAGCTCATAGCGAATGGCTTGCGCCTTGGTCCCTTGGCACTTCGGATCTTTCAGCAACAGTTCGAGCTGTGTACTCGCCGACTGGCCTTTCCCCTGTTCTTTCAAACAAATTGCCGTCATGAGACAAGAGTCCAGAAAAAAGTCCTGGTCCTTCATCGAAAGACCAAATTCTTCCTTCGCTTCATCCAGTAGTCCCATGTTCTTGTAAGCCACTCCCAGCATGTAGTGAGTCTCCGGGCTAATTTCATTCCCGATCGGAACAGAGACCGGCGTCTCGACGGCTGGGATCGGCGCCTGAGGTTTCGGCGAAAATACCCCGGCCCATTTGGCAATCAACGGGCTAGCCGGGGCTAGTTCTTTAACTTTGGCATAGAGACTTGCCGGTTGAGCCGGGCTCGCATCGTTTGGATGAACCAGGAGCAATTCGAGAGCGCGGGAATATTGCAAGGCTGCGCCGGCTGTATCGCCCTTGGCCTCGAGCAGAGAGCCGAACAATTCTCGGGCCTCTGCATGATCTGGCTTTCCTGTGACCAAGCGACTGAGCCATTCTTCCGCCTCAGCTTGCTGGCCGGCCTTCAAATAGACCTGAAACTGCTCGCTCGTCGAGAGGACAAGCGGAGCGGAAGCGACCGGGACTGCCGCCTTCGATGCCGGCACCCATAGCTGGTCCGGCTCGGGATTAGACCACGAGAATTCACTACTTCGCGTAATCGGTTTGGGTTCTGCAAACACAGGCGACGGCTCGGCGACTGAGATTTCCCTATCTTCTTGTAGCGGGGTGACCTTGGGGGCTAACATCCAGGGATCGTCCGGTTCCGCTCCAGTCCATAAAACAGTTGGCTCACTCTGCGGCACCGAAGTGGCTGTCCCTGCCGAAGTCTGAGGCTCCGCCGTCGCGGGCGATTCGAGGGAATGATCACCCCTCATCAGCGCAGAGAGTTTCCGGACAATAGGATTGTCTGGAGCAAGCGACTTGACCTTCTCAAATATTTCTTCGTGAAGTGTGGGCATACCTGGCTCTGGATGTTGAAGCAGCAGCTCGATCGCTTTCCCATACTGAAGTACCGCGTTGCCGATGTCGCCTTTCTCTTCGTAGAGCTCGCCATACAGTTCAATGATTGCAATCGACAGCGGTTCGACCGCCAAAATTTCCGTAATCAGCGATTCTGCCTTCACATAATCTTGTGCCCGTAAGGCCGCCCCTGCGAGATAGCGATATTCGCCGAGCGCTACCTGAAGGTCTCCACGATGTAGATGCAACTTGGCCAGCAATTGACAAACCTCCGGATTGCCAGGCTCTTTGGTCAGTAACTGATTGAGAATAGCCTCGGCTCCGGTAAATTGTTTGTCTTCAATACGACGAGTGGCTTCTGAGAGCAGATTGGGTGGCTCGACGTTCTTGGCCGGGCCTTTTGCAGAGTGGGGTTCCACCTTTGGGGCAGCGCTATGGTTTCCACCGGTTTTTTTAAACTGCTCGATGAATTGAGCCGCCTCACTATTGCCAGGATCGATCCGCAAGACGGCTTGATATGCATCCTTCGCCTCAGCATAGCGCTGTTGCGCCGACCGCTCCCGCCCTAGCTGCAAATAGACAGTCGTGGCTTCGCCCTGTAAATTTTCTTGCAGGCATAATTCCGCCACCCGCTGCTGGGCGTCAAGGTTCAAGGGATCCTGGCTGACGATCTTCTTGTAGATGTCCAGCGCGGCTTTGCTTTTTCCCGCTTTGATGTAGTGTTTGCCAAGTGTGAGATAATCTTGGACTGCGCTACTCAGCAGACCGCGTTCAACATTGAGATCTCCCAGACACCGGAATACGTCATATTGTGAAGGATCAAGTTTTAAAACCTTCTTGTACGTAGCGATTGCCTTGAGGGTAGCCCCTTCGGTACGGAAGGCACTGGCCGCTTGCATAAAAGCCGTCACGGCATCGTTCGTGGCGTTACGTTTGAGATGTAACTCCCCAATTGAATTGAAGATACTCCCATCGCCCGGCGACTCGGTCGAGAGCTTCTTCCATTCAGCAATGGCGGCGTCGAATTGACCCCGTGACGCAAAGAGCTGCGCATTCTTCAAAACGCTGCTACGGTCGATTGGCAAATCAGACCTCCCTAACCCGTATTATTCCCGCATTATTAATGAAAATTCTGCTGCAAGCGCGGATGTTCGACGAGAGACAACGGGAGAAGAGGCTAGAGGTGACCAGAAGGAATGTCTTCCCTCTCACCTCGTACCTCTCGCCCCTCGCCTGGCTTCCAAGCGCTTTCACAATGAACCTTTATAAATAATGCGGGCTAACGATGAAACGCTAACAGTGTCGATGGATGTTGTCAACGAAATGGGGCATTTAGGTGAGCATGCTGCGCAGAAATACGGAGGCCTGCCCTGAAAAAATAGGCAGGCCTCCCTGTGACACAATATGGGAAAACAAATATATCAAGATTCGGCAACGGCCGCCTTCAGGACATTCGAAGCCTGAGGCCCCTTTGCCCCTTGCACGACCTCAAACTCGACGTTTTCTCCTTCTTTCAAACTCTTGAATCCTTCTCCTTGCAGTGCAGAATAATGAACGAAGACATCGTCTCCGCTCTCAAGACGAATGAACCCAAATCCCTTGCGATCGTTGAACCACTTGACCGTACCTTTCGTCTTCACAGAACCCCCCTTTCCTCAACAGCCACGCCTAGTTACGTGGCTGGTTCCGGAACCCAGCTGGCGACGCATAGAATGAATAGAAATCAACAGGAAAAAGAGTAGGTTGAAACGACGGGTTCATTGGAAAGACAGAATCGACCACAAAGCCCATCTCGGGTTGAACTGGGGCAGCATGTACCATGGCATTTCAAATCTTGTCAAGCCATACTTTGGGCAGCGGCATGCCGAGAGTGCGATGGAAGTGAGGTGGACAACCCTCGCCCGCTCGCCTATATATAGAGTCATACTGCGTGAGAGGCGTGATTTTTCGAATGTTTCTACGAACGCTGCTGGATCGCTACATCTTCACCGAACTCCTTTCTCCCTTTAGTATCAGCCTCGGAGCGCTCTGTTTCGTAATGCTTACACGCGAACTCCTGCGTTTGGTGGAATTGCTGGTCTCCAAGGGTGTTGGGATCCTGGCGGTCTTGGAAGTCTTTGCTCATCTCATGCCGTCGTTTCTCGTATTGACCCTCCCGATCGCCGGAATCATCGCCTCGATCACCGCCTTCGGACGGTTGTCTTTCGATAAAGAATTGGTGGCGATGCAGACTGCGGGCTTGAGCCTCATGCGGCTGGCTCGCCCTGTGCTGCTCTTTGCCTTGCTCGTGTTTGGATTGACCCTGTGGTTGGCGCAGTGGGGCCAACCCTGGAGCTCCGTTAACCTCAAAAAAGTGGCGCTGAATCTCCTGCGGGATCAGCTGGTCCTGGCGCTGGAGCGGGGGACATTCAACGAGCCCATCCCTAAGATGATGATCTATGTCCCGGATGGGAGTCCCGGGCAGGCCTCGACCGGTATCTTTGTCTCCGATGAGCGAAATGCGGACGATCCCCGCATCATCGTGGCCCAACAGTTCGAGGTGATGATGGATCCCGCGACCGATCAAGTCGCCTTACGCCTACAGCATGGGATCATCCATAGCCGACCGAATCAGGCCGATCAATACGAGCAAGCCTCCTTCGCCAGTTACGATCTCAAGCTCTCGCTCAGCCAAAGCGGCTACGCAACCACCGAGGAACGTCCATCGTACGACGCCATTATCGCCCAGCTCGCGCAGTCCCAATGGCGAGATCCATCGGCGCTCCGACGATTGATGGAGTATTACAAAGATCTGGCCTTTCCAACCGCCTCGCTCGTGCTCTGTCTGTTAGGCGTCCCGGTTGGGATTGCCTCGAAACGATCCGGTCGAGTCGGCGGGTTTGCGGTCGGCGTGATCGTGATCATCCTCTACTACATGCTGAACGTCGGGTGCGAATTCCTGGTCACGACGGCAAGCCTGCCTCCCTTTGCTGGGGCTTGGATTCCAAATGGCCTGTTCGCGCTTGCCACAATCGTGTGGTTTTACATGATGAGCCGCAGGTAGTCCCATGACCATTCTCTTTCGCTATATTTTTCGCGAGTACGCAAAAATCTTCACGATGTGTTTCAGCGGGCTGATGACGGTGTACCTCGTCATCGACTTCTTCGAGAAAGTACGCCGTTTCTTACGCTACGACGCTGACTGGCTCGACGTCCTGACCTATTTCCTACTCAAGGTCCCCGCGATTTCTTTACAAATCGCGCCGTTGGCCATCCTGATGGCGACATTGCTGACGTTTGGATTGCTCTCCCGCGGCCATGAAATCACGGCCATGCGCAGTTGCGGGGTCAGCTTACTTTTTGTCATCTCCCCCTTTATTGTCTTTGCCACAGGGATTTCTCTCGTGCTCTTGCTCTTCAGTTCGACCGTCATCCCCTGGGCCGCGAACAAGTCCGAAGACATTCGGACCACCCGCATCGAGAAAAAACCGCCTGCCGCCGCCGTGAGACTCAGTCAACCCTGGACGAGAGTGGGAGCCGACAGCCTTATGCATGTCACCAGTGTCTCCGTTGGTGGGGAGCTCCTGGCCGGTGTGCGGCTCTTTCAATTCGATCATGACTTCCAACTGATCGGCATGACTGAAGCCACCGAAGCCCGCTTTAGCGGCTCCACCTGGACATTACATGAGGGCTTGCAACGGCAATTTTCCTCTAATGGAACTGTTACGACTACAATTTTCGACCGCCAAGACAGCGGGCTCACCCTTATTCCCGATGATTTCACCACGTGGCTTGCCGGCGACTCTGAGTCGATGACATTCCACGATATCCGGGCCTATTCCAGACGCAGACTCCAACAAGGCGGTTCACAAGCCGCACGGCTGAAGACAGACTATTACGGTCGAATCGCCTTCCCCTTCGTCACCGTAGTCATGGTCCTGGTCGGCATTGCCCTGAGTCTGCGCCGGAGCGGGACCAGAGGGGGCGGCATGGCGATGGGCATTGGGCAAGCGCTCGCCGTCGGCTTCTGTTTTTGGACCATGCACTCCATCGCGATCGCGCTCGGCCGTGGCGGGGCCTTAACGCCTCTGATCGCCGCCTGGATGGGGAATATTCTCTTCTTGAGTTTTGGTCTCTATCTGATGTTTAAGGTGCGGTATTAAACCGTTATTTGGTTTGTTTTGTTGATTTGGTTCATCTGGTTAGGGCCTAGTTTCGTTCAACCAAACAAACTAAATAAACCAAACAAACCAGATCAACCAACCGCGTGGCCGGTTGACTCACCCACGCGCATCCGGTAAGTAGAGGCAGAATCGTTATAACAGGGACATTACCAACATGCGGGCACGTGTCGTCGTCACAGGACTGGGAGTCGTCTCTCCGATCGGTATCGGAATCAGCGATTTTTGGAAAGCCGCCCTCGCCGGCCAATCCGGCATCTCGGCCATTTCATCGTTCGACCCCTTTCCCATCGAGGGCTATCGCTCCAAGGTTGCAGGTCAGGTGCGCGACTTTGCAGTCGAACGGTTTATCGATTCAGTCCATGGTGAACGCGTGGACCGCTACGCCCAATTTGGTCTTGTGGCTGCGAAAGAAGCGCTGGCTGACTCAGGTCTTCGGATGGCGAAGGAGAACCCTCACCGCATCGGAGTCATCGTGGGAGCCGGCATGGGCGGGATGGTCATGGGCGAGCGTGAAATCACGCAGCTCTATCAGCAGCAGAAACCCCATCGCGTCCATCCGAATTTTATTCCCGTCATCACGCTCAATTCGGCCTCCGGCATTATCGCGATGGCCTACGGCGCCAAGGGCCCGAACCTGACTATTTCGACTGCCTGCTCCTCCAGCGCCCATGCACTCGGACAAGCCCTCCACTGTATCCGCGAGGGCCGTGCCGATGTTGTGATCGCTGTGGGCGCTGATGCCAGCATTACTCCGCTCGTCTTTGCCGGGTTTTGCTCCCTGCGCGCGCTCTCATCAAAATATAACGATAACCCAGAAAAGGCTTCTCGGCCCTTCGATCGGCTGCGCGACGGGTTTGTAATGGGAGAAGGCGCCGGAGCGCTCATCTTGGAATCGGCCGCGCATGCCAAAAAACGCAAGGCGAGAGTCTATGCCGAAATTGCCGGCTACGCCGCTACCAGCGAGGCCTATCACATGGTCATCCCTCGTGAAGATGGCCTGGAAGTGGCCAATACCATGAAGCTGGCCCTGGCGGACGCAGGCCTGACTCCGGCACAGGTGGATTACATCAATGCTCACGCGACGTCGACAACCATCGGTGACGCCGTCGAAGTCAAGGCGATCAGGCAACTATTCAAGTTACGCGCGGACAAAATTACGATCAGCGCCACCAAGTCGCTGATCGGCCATACGCTTGGCGCCGCCGGCGCCATCGGGGGTATCGCCTCTGTGATGGCTCTCCATACAGGCAAGATTCATCCGACCGCTAACTACGATGATCCGGACCCTGCCTGCGCATTGGGGGGACTCTCCCGATCGGCGCAAGAGCGTCGTATAAAAGTCGCCCTGCTGAACGCCTTTGGATTTGGCAGCAACAACGCCGCTGTGGTATTCAAAAGATGTGAAATGTGAGGCGTTTCACTTTTCACCTTTCACGGTCAAAGACGGAGAAGATCGACCGATGGTAACTGACCCGACCATATCGTTGAAAATCCGTACCGCCTTGGCTGAGTATCTAAAACGCGACCCGGACCGGATATTGGTCACACAACATCTGCGTGACGATTTAGGTCTCGACTCGATGGCGGTGATCGAACTGCTGTACCGTATCGAAGAAGCCTTTGATCTCCAGATCCCAGATCAAGACTTGGTCGGGTTGGCGACTGTCGGCCATGTCGTAAGTTATGTTGAGAAACGGTTGGGGAAATTGACCCCAGCAACGCCGATCAAGAAATCAGGGACACCCCTGAAGGCCACCGAACAGTCGAGGCCGTCCAAGCCCAAGAGCAAAAAGAAATCCTAATCTCTATGGCAACGAAAGCAACCACTCCTATTTCACTGAGACAGATCCACGGGCTTGTCGGCGGAGAATTAGTGGGACCGCCACAATCAACCGTGATAAGCCTGGCCGGCTTTGAGTCGGCAGGCCCGAACGATCTGACCTTCGTCACAGGGGATCGGATGCTTAAGCAGGGCAGACCCTCCGCTGCCGGAGCGCTTCTCGTCCATCGGCGTATGCCTGAGATCCCCAATCCTCACATCGTCGTCGCCAATCCCGCTCTGGCCTTTGCGCAGGTCGCCAGGACATTCTTTTGCCCTGTCTCCCCTCCTCGTGGAATTGCCGCGGCCGTCGTTCGTGGCACTGACACACAGATCGGCCACGATGTCTCGATCTGGACAGGAGTCACATTGGGGGACCGGGTCATCATCGGCGCGCGAGTGACACTCTATCCCGGTGTGTTTATTGGCAGCGATACGACGATCGGAGACGATACGCTGTTGTACCCCAACGTGGTCGTCAGAGAAGGCTGTACCATCGGCGCGCGGGTGATCGTGCATAGCGGCACGGTGATCGGAAGTGACGGATTCGGCTATGTGCAGGACCAGGGGCATCATTACAAAATTCCCCAGCTCGGTGGAGTCACGATCGAAGATGACGTCGAGATTGGGGCAAACGTCACGATCGACCGGGCCACACTCGGCCAAACGGTCATTCAGCAAGGAACCAAGATCGATAATCTGGTCCAAATCGCCCATAACGTGACGATCGGCGCCCATTCCATCCTCGTGGCGCAGGTTGGGATCGCCGGTAGCACGCTGGTGGGGCATCACGTTATGATCGGTGGACAGGCAGGGCTGGCAGATCACATCGTCATCGGAGATCAGGTCATGATTGCCGCTCGTGCAGGCGTCAACCGCAGCCTCGAACCCAACCAAATCGTCTCAGGGGCTCCTGTGATGCCGCATGAAGTCTGGGTCAAGGCCCAAGCTGTGATCCCGCGGCTTCCTGAACTCAGGCAGGCAGTACGCACATTGGAAGAACGGATGAAGAAGCTAGAAGCATCGCAGGGGGCAAGGGGTAAGAAGAGGGGTAAGGCGAGGGCTGAGACATGAAACCAGATGAACCAAATCAACCAGATAGACCAGATTAGTCCACCACTCCTCGCCAACAAAATAACTTCGCCCAGTAGAATCCCGCCCAGGGCACCAACGCAGCAGGAAACATGTTGAGGTCGCCGTACATGTAGGCTGCGGCTGATGAACCAAAAACCAACACCGCTCCTGCAATGGAGATTGCCGTGACAAAGCCACGCCCAGGATGCTCGATGACCGGTACTTCTGGCTCAGCCTTAGCCTTAGTCTTCTTGCCACGTTGAGCCACAGCGGTTCGCATCTTTGCCGCATAGACCTCGGGAAATGTCTTAAAGAGATAACGGTGATAGCGAGCCTGTGCGAACCCACAGCCTGCGCCAACGACGATTAAGAGCGAGCTACTGAGAAACGTCACCCAACTGTACGTATGGTTCGCCAGTAGTTGATAAGCGAGCGCCCCTATCCCGCCAACCATACAGACCAGTCCGATTGTCCCGGCAGGAAGGAGGATATGGGACCGGACATAGTAACGAGCTTGCTCGTCAATCTTCTCAGGACGCAAAACTGTCACAAGTTTCGGCATCGATAGATTCTCCAATCCAGCAGGCTGAGGTCGAAGTCAAGGTTGAGCAAAGATCTGACGGTCTCATTTTAGCCTCAACCTTACCCTCAGCCTGCTCCAAGTTGGCGGCGGCATCATACCATCCTTCCTCTGCTTGTTGCATAGAAGGGACTGGCTCCCGTCTGTAGCGGTGCCTGTCTTTCTATCCACCCCGATGCCTGTGAAAAAAGCAGGACTCTCAATCTCTCTGATTAGTGGAGATATTGTGGATGAAAGGTCATTAACAGTAGGCAGCAGGCGTGGTTTTTATGGCATGAGCACTCATCGACATACTCAACGGCAGGGAGGTAGGCGTCGACGATGAAACGCCTTTCGCAGAGAGAGGTTTCGGCTTCATCCGCATGGAGTCCCGCAGTGGAAAAGGCGACCGTGTAGCACCTCATCAGCCCCCTCACGCTCTGTGTCCACAAAAGATGTGCATGGCATGTGGATAACCATGTTGATGAACGGCCAATACCACGCCGTACCACGGCCCCTTACACATTGCCCAATCCATAGGCAGCATAATCCGTGCAATTACATCCAGATGCATTTTCTCAGGAGAAGCTTGTATGCGGCATGAATGCAGATTTCTCAGGACACGGAATATTATTTATCGTCGAACGTACAGAAATGTGCAGATCGGCTGAACCCAAGTACATGCGAGACTCGCGTGAAAGCGGGACGAGCGAGATGGTCTGAAGGCAGGGCTAAGGCTAAAGCTGGAGAGGCTGAAGGTCAGGGTCCGAACACTTCAGCCTTCAGCCTTCTTTAGACTGGGAGGATGGCACTGATGGCAGATCGCTCGACGCGCCCAATATTGCCCCACTGTTCCGCCATCGGAATCAATGAGTGAATCCTGGTCTCGACTGTTCCTAGCCGCTGCGCCAAAGTCGACGTTTTTCGATAGGCTGCGACCATGAGAAAGGATCGCAGCCCTTGTAAAAACATCGTGATCATCGTCGCCTGCACATGGCCGGCTAGGTCGTAGAGAGCCTCGACTTGCTGGAAAATCGGATCAAGCTGAGACGCCGTGACAAAATCCGTCGTGCCCTGCGTTCGTATATTCGCAAGAGTGGAACTGATGATCGGAACACGCTTGCGGACTTCTTGAATGAACTCGTCGTCGAGCCGGTCGAGTTCAGCTAAGATACGCCCGACGCTGCTGACATCCAGACTGTCGGGTTCCTCTTCGGCTCGCTGAATCACCGCCTCCAACACATCCCGAGCCGGTTGCAGTGAGCGGGCACGAGCTTGCTGCAAATCCCGAAGAGCATCGAGGAGCGGGACACTGGAGTTCACGGTGAGCGGGGCCTGTAACTGGGGATCCGGAAGTCGTTCGGTCACAACGGCAGGAAGCGCTTGCGCGGAATCGCTCGCCGTTTCCACTGGAACATCATCGATCCCGACAGAATTGTCCTCTTGGTCTTCCGCTAACCGGCGCACAGCTAGAGTAATTCGATCCAACCCCGCCTGAAGCGACTGGAGCGCCGCCGACATTGCATGAGGCTCTTGGCGGCCTACATCATGGAGAATCGGAAGCAGATTCGCGGCCATCTGCTCGATAACCTGAAGCTGTACTGTCGACGCTGATTTACCAAGATTCGTAATGCCATGCAAGAGAATCCCATAGAGCTTCGGACGCACCGTTTCGTTGGCCCCTTCAGCGAGCTGTTTCACCACCGTCTGAATTTGAGCCAGCCATTGATGCGCTTCGAGGGCGAATAAGCCGATCACTTCCTTTTGGAAACTGGCATCTGCAAGATCCTGCGCCGGTGACCGACCAGTCGATCGATGCTCGCCTGACCGAGACGACACTCCCTTTTCTGGCACTGACGTGATGGACTCGACAGCATCTTTGATCGCACTTGCGAGAGAGTCCAAGCCATCCAACAACGCCGTAAACTGATCCGATGCCTGAGGAAGAGGATCAGATGCCTTCTCACAGGCCTCATCTGCGGGAAACGATGCCCGTGCGACATCTGGCGGCTCCAGCGTTTCGATAACCGACACGAGAGGAGTGCAGCTCAAATCCATCTGTCGCCCATCCTGAGCATAGCCCGTATCGCTCTCGACCCAGACAACCGGCCGGAGTGGAAAACGCTTATTGACGCGTATGACAGATCCGACTTCGCCGGTAGTTAATCGTACCGACGTACCCAAGGGATACGCCGATAACTCCTGGATTAAGGTTTTGACGATTTCGCGAGGGAACGCCGTCCGTTCCGCCACCAACAATTCTCGCACCGCTTCGTGGGGGAAAAATCGGCGGCGATATCCGCGCGGGCTCACGAGGGCGTCAAACACATCCACCAGGCCGATGATTTGAGCAAACTCATTGATCTGCCGTTCCTTCAGTTTCTTCGGATACCCCTGCCCGTTCCACCGCTCATGTGCCTGGCGCACGACTTGCGCCAGCCAGTCGTATTTCAAACCCGCCTTTTGAATTGCCTGATAGCCGAGTTCTGGATGTTGTTCAATCAACGCACGTTCATCTGAGGTCAGCCGACCCGGCTTCGCGATCAGCGATTGCGGCACAGCAAAGAGACCGATATCATGCAGGAGCCCCGCAAGGGCAAGCCGTTCCAGCTCTTTCCCATAATATCCCAGTCCCGCGCCAATCTTCGTCGCCAGAATCCCGACATTCACGAGATTCGTAATCAGCGGAGGGCCTGCCGGACCGCTCATAGCCTGAACGAGCAATCGGTCGCTTCTTTTGAGAGCCGCCACAACCTCCGTCGCCAGGGCTGATAGGGGCTCTAAATCGAGTGCGTCTTGCCGCTGCACAGCAAGAGCCAATCCCGTCAATTGCTCCTGCGCTCTGCGATACCAGTCATCCGTACTGTATTCGTTCATATCGTGCGATCGTCCTCACCGGACATCATACTAGGTGTGATCCGAAGGCTGAAGGCCAGTCGAAGCTGAATTTTGAATGTTTAATATTGAGTGTTCAGAATTCCGATTCCGGCGATTCAACATTCATTACTCCACATTCAACATGTCCACTTCAGCCTTCAGTCTTTCCCCTCGGCTTTCAGCATCTCCCTCGGCCAACCGGAAGCACCTGATCGATCTCGGCACGTTGAGCCCGCCCATGCTCCACCCATAGGCGAATGGCATCACCCATCATGTGCAGCCTCGACGTCACTGATTCTACACGCGTGGCAGCCAGAAGCACTCGACGCTGCGTCACCATGGTCAGCAATACATGAAGACCGGTGAAAAACATCATGGCCGAACCGGCATTCACCTGCTGCGCCTCTGCGCGCAGCCGCGCGACGTCTTGCAGAGAGGCTTCCAGGTCTACCACATGTGCGGAGGGCTCACCCCCGGCCAGCTTGAGAAGGCACATCTTCTTCATAATCTCCGGCACCTGTTCATCGATCGCTTTCAGAAACGACTCTTCCGCTTCGGATACCCGCGCAAGATATCCTAGAACGATCGTGGGATCGATACGTTTGACGCCGGCCTGAAGCTGCCCTTCCATCTGCTCAATCAGGCTCTTGATCACGTTGTGCCCGGACCCTGCGTCGGAAGATTGATTGTTTTGTAGTGCATGAAGCCTTTGCAGAAACCTTTCGGGAGAGAGACCAGCATCAACTAACTCAGCCACCGCACCGCTTCCTTCTTCGTCGAAGGAAACGCCCGTTGCCAGGGTCAATGCTTTATGGATCTGTCCCAACTGTTTACAGAGCGAAAGAAAGCCCTGAGTGGAGCCCACCTTCAGTGGATCCTGGAGGGCTTCGACAAACGGAAGCGCCGCGAAGCTGGCTTGCGTGACACCTGGAAGATCGATCGTGGCGGCAGAGCCTCCGAGACTCGTTATTCCTACCGACATTGTATGAATCAGCTTGGCATGCCGCTCCGGCGCCGGCCCCTGTTGCAGTTCGTCTAGGGCGTCATGAATTCTCTGAAGCCATTCATGCGCTTCCTGAACGAAGAGCAGGATCAACTCTTTCTGGAAATCATCTGTGGTGTCGGCAGCCATGATGTCAACTCTTCACAATAGTGGCAATCCACGGAGAAAAATCATACAGGATCAAGGCCGTCGTTTTCCGCTTCCCAACTGGGAAGCCAATCCCGCGATCTCGCCAAGCTTTCTTGCCATTTCTTCAAACCGTTTGGTGGCGAGCTCGGCCTCTTGTTCAGTTTCTGTCATGCGCTTCGCGAGCAGGCTATTTCGTTCCCGTTCAATCTGAAGTAATGCTTCAAACTCATGGGCTTTCTGCGAAGCCGGCTCAGTCTCTGAGATCCGCGTGGCAAGCGCGTTGGTTTTTTTTCGTTCCTCTGCAAGCGCTTCTTCTAAGCTGCCTGCTCGCACAGCAAGCTGCTCACTCGCGGCCACACGATGAGTCAAATCCCTCGTACACTCCTGCTCCTGCTGCAGCTGTTGAGACACTTGTTGGAAGCGAGTCGCCGTCTCTTCCATCTCGGTCATCTGTTCAACCAGTTGCTTAGCAGCCTGGCGCTCAGCCTGCAACGCTGCCTCCAGCTCCCTCACACGCTCTCCCAGACTTTCCGCCACAGATGCTTGCATCTTGGCCTTAACGGTCTGCGCTCTTTCAGCCTCCAGTAAAGATTCAAGCTCTTGTACTCGAACGGTGGCACCGTCAAGCTCTGCAAGTTGTTTCTTCAGCTGAGCAGTTTGCTCCTGCTCCCTTGCCAACATCGTTTCAAGCTCCATGACACTGCCCACTTGTTCTTTGAGTTGCACCACTCGTTGTGCGCTGTACTCCACACGTTCTCGTTCGATCCGAAGTTCTTCTTCGAGTGATTTCACTCGTGTCACTGCTTGTCTGTGGGCTTCTACTTGATCCCCGCTCACACTCGATCCTTGAATTGGCTCAATAGCCTCATGCACCTTCTCGACCGTCTTCGCCGCAGGCACTGTTATACTTTGCCGCTTGGCCAACAGCTCGATCACCCGATCCTTGAGAGAGGTGCCCTGGAAGGGCTTTTTCAACACTCCATCGGCGTGACAAGATTCAGCCTGCTTCGTGACCTCATCATTCACGATGCCCGAGATCAAGAGCACCGGCGTGTTCGCTAACGCCCTCTGCGCACGCACGAACGTGCACACCTCATAGCCGCTTCTGTCAGGCATAATCACATCTGACACGACCACGTCAGGAGTCTCTTTGGCCAAATAGGCCAATGCCTCCTCACCGTTCGCAGCAAGAGTCACTCCAAATCCAGCCTCTGTCAGCAATCGTTCGGCAACTTTCCTCACCGCAATACTGTCGTCGGCAATCAATACTTTCGTCATAATAGCTGCCTTTCCTTCAGAGCATGTACCGCATGACGGTATCCTGTTTCGCGCTGCCTAGTCTCTGTAACGCCACAATAGTCACATCGTTTCCGCCATCCGTGAATGAGCCTAGCGACTCAATATCCCTGTCGAAGCTCTGACGAATCAACGCTGTATCCACTCCCTTGACTCTAATGATGCCTTATGGGGCCAGCGAGTCCGATGTCGCGTCCCGTGATACCTCAGAGACTGCATTGGTGTGCAACTGCCGCATCAATAGCCGAGCGGGGTCCAGCACGAGAATCACACGCCCTTCAGGGTCGATCGTCGCGCCACCGAAGCTGGAACGTTCCAACGACTTAAGAGATCCCAACGGTTTAATGACGATTTCCTGACGTCCCAGCAATTCATCGACCAGTAGGCCGATCATCCCATCGCCCGTCCGCACGATGACAACCGGCTTCCCGGTTTCTACAGGGATACTGCGTCGATTGAGGATCTGCTGGAGCGGTTGTATTTCGATCGCTTCGTCTCCAATATGCAAGATCGATCGTTCGCCCATCCGTTGATGAGCGCCAGTGGTCAACATCATGACTTCGCGCACTGCCGGAAGAGGGATTGCATAACGCTCACCCCCTGCTCGCACCATCAGAGCCGTGGCAACCAATAATGTAAGTGGGAGACTCAAGGTAAACTTCGTCCCCACGTCTCGAACAGATTCGACATCGATATGGCCGTTCATACTTTCAACGGCGCGCTTGACCACATCCATGCCGACTCCTCGCCCCGCCTGACTGTCGATCTTGTCAGCCGTCGAGAACCCCGGCACGAAAATAAATTTGATGACTTCGGACTCTGACATCGAACAAGCCACCTCCGGGCTAATCAGTCCTCGTTCTATCGCATTGGCCCTGATTTTTTCGACATCCAGACCAGCCCCATCGTCTTCGACTTCAATCAACATCGCATTTCCGCGATGTACCGCATGGAGATAGATTGTGCCGGCTGCTGATTTTCCCTTCGATGCACGAATGGACGCTGGTTCGATCCCATGATAAACCGCGTTGCGCACAAGATGAATCAGCGGACCGACCAGTCGCTCCACAACAGCCGTATCAACTTCCGTCTGGGCACCGGACGTAACTAACTCCACTTCTTTCCCTGTGACACGAGCCATCTCGCGCGTGGCCCGGTGGAATCGGGTAAAAGGTGTGCCAATCGGTACCATACGGGCCCGAGCGACTTCATCACGCATACTGAGGGTTAGCTGCGCCAAGTGACTCATGTCTTGATGAGAACGGCTGATCGAGCTGTTCAACTGTGTCACCGACTCTGATATATCGGACGTGATCTCCTTGAGGCGGTGCACCAACATATTAAAATCGTCGTACCTGTCGAATTCAAAGCTGCCAGAGCCGCCGAGACTTGTAACGCCTTGGGACAGATCGGGTGCTGGACAGGAGTCGGCGGTCAGAAGGGTACAGGCATGATTTTCCTCAAACGTATGGACTGACTCGAGCAGCTGACCCTTATACGCCAGTACTTGTTGTGCGAGTTGCTCTAATGTACCCAGTCGCTGATCGAGCCGCCCTCGACCGATGACCAACTCACCGACTAGATTCATCAACCGTTCCAATCGATCGCGACTGACGCGGATAACATCGCTATCTTCTGAGCTTGTACCGTCTATCGCTTTGGCAGGCTCAACTTTCCCCTGATCGTACGCTTCTTGGTCCATCGAAGCTTTGGCCCGATGAACAGCTGAACTAGACGCCACCGCCTCAGTCATCGGCTGACTCAGTTCAATGAGCTCTTGCATCGCGACGGCAAATTGCCGGCGCAGAAGGTCGAGAGATCCGGAATCCCGCCGCATCAACAGACGCACCACATCGACCGATCGCAACAGCACGTCCGTATGCCAAGGAAGAATCGTGACGCGCCCATCGCGCACCGCCCCCATGAAATCTTCGACATGGTGCGTCAGATCGCCGATCGACTGGAACCCCACGGTATAGGCTGAGCCTTTAAGAGTATGCGCTGTCCTAAAGAGTCGGTCGATCACCTCCGGATTGTGTTGTCGCTTTTCGAGGCAGAGCAATTGAGATTCGAGCGCTTCCAAATACTCCTGCGCTTCAGGGACAAAATAGGAGAGCACTTCCGCATCGAGAGCCGGCACGAGATAGTCCGGAGCGAGCAATGCCGTCTCAGGAGGCATCGCGATAGACAGAACCGGGAACAATCCGGACACTTCATCGTTCCATCGTGCACTGATCGAAGAGTCTTCAGGGCCCCCGGTCGCGACGACTTCCAATTGAGACTGGAACGAGTTCACCATCCCGCGCAAGGTCGTCAACGCCTTTGGCCAATGAGATTCCTCTATTTTTGACGCCTCTTCTAAGATCGTTTCAAGCAAGGTTGCCATCAGAGCCAACCCCTCGTAGCCGTAAAGTGCCGACGCCCCTCGGATCTTATGCGCCCACACATACTGCTCTTGCAGCTGAGCCGGAGTTGGCGCCATCTCATCGGGCCGGTGGAGGGCCTTCGTGAGCATGCCTATTGCTTCCGATGCTTCGGCAACGAAAATCCCAATGGGGTCCTGTCGGTCAAATTCTGAACTCATCGCGGTCCTTTATTACCCAGCGCACCAGAAGGTTACTGCTAGACTAATTTAAACTGGGAGACAGACGACGTCAGCCCTTCAGCCAATTTTGCCATGTCTTCGACGGTCATGCGCGCCGAGTCCGTAGCTTTTTGTGTCTCAACCGCACCGTCTGCGAAATCCTTAATCGAGCGGCCTACTTTGTCCGTCGAAACGGTTTGGTTCACCGCGGAGCTGGCAATGGTCTGTGCCAGCTCCGAGGAACGCTGGGCGATCCCTGAAATTTCCTTAAACACTTCGTCCATTCGCAGCGCGGATGACGATCCGGCTTCCACTGCCTGAGTCTCCTGATCCATAGCAACAACCGCATCGTGAGTTTCCGTCTGAATCACCTTTACGATGTCCGCAATGTCTCTGGTCGCTTGCGTCGAGCTTTCAGCGAGCCTTCTGACCTGGTCGGCGACGACAGCGAATCGGACACCTGCTTCGCCTGCGCCTGCCGCCTCAATGGCCGCATTCAACGCGAGCAGATTCGTCTGGTTGGCGATGTCTCGAATCGTCGACACGCTCTGTGAAATTTCCACAGAGCGGTCGCCAAGCGCCTTCACCTGCTTCGACATCCGTTTCACCGATGACCGAATGCCCTGCATGTCCTGCACGGTTGCCTGCACGGCCACCCGACCGCGCTCGGTCGCCTCCAAGACCTGCTTAGCCGATTCCGAAGACGCGCTGGCGGTTTCAGCCACCTGGCGCATTTGAAGCGACAGCTGTTCGACCGCATCCAATGTCTTGACCGATTCGTCGGCTTGTTGCTTCGTAGTAGTGGTCATCTGATTGGCATTGTCCCGGAGCACACCGGCCGATTGATTCACACGGACAGCCGCCTCACGGACTTCTTTCATCAACTGCGCAAACCGCTGAATCATAAGGTTGAACCCGTCAGCCATATTTCCGAATACGTCGGCAGTAACATCACCTCGCTTTGTCAGGTCTCCCTTACCGACATCCGACACCAAAACAAGGAAGCCCATCAATCGCTTTTGCATTTCGTCTCGCTCGAACTCCGATGTCATCAGCGTCGTGTTGCGATCCAACATGGCATTGAAAGAAGCGGCTAATTGTCCGAATTCGTCTTTTGAGGTAATATTCGCGCGGGCTTGGAAATTGCCGGAGGCGGCCGACTGCGCGACCTGCGCGATATGCACCAGGTTCTTTGAAAAGAAATGGGCCATCCCATACCCGATACCGAGTCCGAAGATCACCGCGACGGCTCCACCGACGATTAAATTGGTTGTAGCGTTGGAAACGATGTCCTGAGTTTCTTCGTTGAGATTCTTTGCGGCAGCTTGCATAGATAGCACCTGTTCACGCTGGCGTGTGATGACCTGATCGAATGGCCGCTGTAAATTCACTCTCAAGGCCAACACCCCGAGTTCTCGCATGTTCTCAGCCTGTGCCGTCGTCAAGTTCTTCCCGAAACTATCGACCAAGGCGCTCAGCCCTCCTTCGGCATCCATGAAGTATTGTTCGACGGCCGCTTTCAACGTTGCCAAATCCTTCGCCTCATTACGGCCTGATCGAGATAGGCGAAGGACGGTCGCTGCATAGTCGGTGATCACTCGATTCACCTTCTCACGATAGGGCGTCAACCGCTTGGACTCTGATACAATATCCGGCAGATTCGTGATACTCGTCATGTTCGTCAATATCTGATGGTGAGAAGTCAATGCCCCACCCATTTCAGCGAAGTCGGCCAAAGGAACCGTATACTCTGTGTACACTGTTTGTGACACGGCGCTTAATTGTTGAAGCGTCAGCACAGCGACGACTGCCAGCGCCACGACAATGGAGCTGACAAAACCGAAACTCGCAAGCAGTTTTGTCCGTGTTGTAAGATTGTGTACCGGACTGCTGCGACCTTTCCTAGCCATCTCGCCTCCCTGCTCCTGATCGCGCCTGAAATTGCTTGCCTTTTCTGCTTGGTGCGCCCGCATCAACTCATCCTCTCGAAATGTGAAAGCAACACAGATGTTTCCAATACGCCTCGAATCCGATCCTCCAACGTCACCACGGTCGACACGAATGGAACCGCTACTTCCCACCGGCCAACGGGAGCCGGAAGAAACTGTTCTTTTGCAATGGTGCGAATTTCCGGCGTTCTATCTACCAAAATGCCAATTTGCCGTTTCCCGTGCTTCACCACCACGGTATACTGCAAGGTCGTCTCAGCATTGAGGCCGAACATCGGTCTGAGGTCGAGCAGTGGAATTATAGTACCTCGGAGATTCGTAACTCCCACCAGGCCTGAGGGCATCCCGGGAACCGGGGTAATGGAATCCACGACAAAAACTTCTCGCACGCTGTTCAGATCGATCGCAAAGACCTCTCCATTCAGGGAAATGATGACGGCGCGTATGTTCGAAGATTCGGCCAGCTGGCTCGGACCGGAGCCTGACAAAGAGGGTCCTGGCGCAACTAACGCATTCTCTGCAGCTTGAATATCCATGTACGATGGGTATGGGATCATTCTCGTTATTTCAATGGGAGAACCAGGCTGATCGCTCCGGCAAAGTCCCCTTCCTTCCATCCTTCCTTCTTCATCCCCGCGACGTCCCGCTCACCCTTGGGCTCACCGTGGCAGCTGAGGCAGGAGGTAACTGCATATTCCGGATCCAGCATGCGCAGCACCGATCGTCCATCGTGCATTGTGTTGCGGGCATAGACTTGCTCCTTTGGATGGCGCGGATCGCTGAACATCCGAAGCACTTCCTGCTCGAAATCGTCCGGTTTGTTGTTCGGATTTCGATAATCGATCCTGGTCAATTTCATACGAATACCGGTTTTTTTATAGAACTGTTCTCCGACGCGGCGTGCAAACACCGCATGAAGGAAACCCTTGAACCCGACTCCTTGTCGATTGATGACCGGCTGCGCCTCTTCAACCACTTCTCTCTCCGCCTCCACCAAGGCAAGATAGACCCCGGCTTGCGGCACTGCATTGGGAATACGGAGATCGATGTTGGTCTTTTCCTTGAACTGATCCATCACTTGCGTCGCCACAAAGTCGCCCGTAAAGTCCTTCTCCGCTCTCGTCGCGTCATTAATGGTAGCTTGATGCGCCGATATCACTCCACGGCCGATCTTAATCAATTCGATCAAGTGCTCCGCCACCTCCACCTCATTTCCAGCTTTCGCCGGAGCATTCCACAGCAACGAAATCGCCGTCACCCCCACCATCGCCATCAGGAAAAATAGCCTAGGCATCGCCATTCATCCTTGTGACGGATCAATCAGTGACGGCTCACAGTCTTTGTACCATTCGAATATCGCCACGTGAACCTGAGTGTAGCCGGTCGCTCTCAATTGGCAAGCAAATCAATAATTTCGACAACTCTCCCTCTCATTTCAGCAGTGGCTATTCTCCCATTCTGGGTGAGCGATCGCCCACGGCAGGGAAAGATTTAACCGAGATTCGAGCGATGCAGAGGGCTACAGAAAGTGGGGGAAAACTATGAAAGATCCGAAGAACCATTCGGATCGGCAGCAGACACCGTACTGCGATAAGCAGAGCGCAGTTCAACTATTTAGCGCAATGAGAATTTGAAGGTCAGCTCGCCTGAGTCAGGCTTGGACTGTCTGGTTCAATCAACCAAACAAACCAGACAAACCAAATAACAATCTTCTAGCGCCGGCAAACGATTTCAGCAGTCAGGAGCCCTTCAGGCTCCGTTGCCATAAAAATTCCGGCTCGTCTTTCTGCTTGGCCATTCAACGGGCCAAGACAAACAATGCGTCACTGAGACGCTTCAGGAACCGCACGAGCGCCGGATCCAGAGACTCCTCCCTCCCCAACCTTACACAGAGGCGCTCAGCCCGCCGGCAAATTGTTCTGGCTTGGTGTAACAGGCTGGAAATCTTCTCGCCTCTGAAGAATGAGATCCCCGGAGCTTGCTGTAGGGAGCTTTATCGACCTTCACATACCGAATAGATCAAACCCATGCTCAGATACTTTTCCAGGTGGTCAGCCCAACGATCCAGTTCAGCGCCCAGTTGCGTTGTGACAAGTTCAGACTCGAGCTGCGCAATGGGTGAAAGTCCCTTCCGGCCACGCACACGGTTCAGCCAGCTCCTGCGGAACCCAGCCTGATCGAACAGACCATGAATGCAAGTGCCCCAGACATGACCATTCTCACTTGCAGCGCCTTCATCACCCGTCGCGTCACCTTCCCAAATTTCAGATGTTTCCATGTGAAAACACGGCTTGGCAGTTCCACGACTCGTGCGTCCCATGTGGATTTCATAACCTTGGACTGACGCATACTGTTCCATATTATGAAGCAGCGATGTGGCGCGAACTTGTCGACAGATCTTTGGCGCATCGAGCTCCGTCGCCACATCAAGAAACCCTAATCCTAATGACGTCCCTCCGCGCTCTAGCCCCTTGGGATCAGCGATCTCTTGTCCAAGCATCTGGTAACCCCCACAGATCCCGACCAGCTCACCTCCCCTTTGCACATGTGCCTCTACGGCACCAGGGAATCCTGAAGTGACAAGATATTCGAGGTCTTCGAGCGTATTCTTGCTCCCAGGTAGAATCACCACGTCGGCTCCTCTGAGATCATCAGGGGAAGCAGCAAACCGGAGCGCCACATCCTTCTCAGCTGCCAGTACATTGAAGTCTGTGAAGTTGCTCATACGAGGGAGCAAGACCACTGCCACGTTTGTGAGACCCGGCTTAAACTGAATCGATCGTGAATGAGCGAGATCCAGGCTATCCTCTTGATCTAACCGAAGGTCACGCAGATAGGGGACGACTCCCAAAACTGGTAAGCCTATACGGGTCTCAATTATACGAACCCCATCCTCAAACAACCGAAGATCTCCACGGAACTTATTTACGATCACACCGCGCACACGTCGACGCTCATGCGGCGCCAACAAGTCGAGCGTCCCGATGATCTGTGCGAAGACTCCGCCCCTATCGATATCTGCCACCAATAAGACTGACGCATCGGCCACCTCGACAATTGGCCAATTCACGATGTCCCGGTCCCGAAGATTGATCTCCGCAGCACTCCCCGCCCCTTCAATCACAACACACATATACTCGCGAGCCAATCTCTCATAACACTCTCGCACAATGTTGAACAGCGTCTCTTTTCTCTCAAAGTATGCAAGCGCATCCAACGCCTCGTAAACCTTTCCCTTCACCACCACCTGAGATCGCGAGTCTGATTCTGGCTTCAGTAGAATCGGGTTCATGTCTACCGTCGACTCGATCCTGCAGGCCTGAGCTTGCAGCGCCTGTGCTCGGCCAATCTCCCCGCCATCGAGCGTCACGAAGGAATTTAGCGCCATGTTCTGTGCTTTGAACGGCGCGACCCGCACACCTTTACGAGACAAGAGCCGGCAGAGCCCGGCAACAATGAGGCTTTTCCCGACATCGGAGCCGGTGCCAAGAATGGCAAGGGCCTTGGCTGACTTACAGGAAATCGTCATGGCTTCTTCCCGCGGGTGGCTGCTGTACTACGAGCCTGCCATTGCATATACCGGGCAAGCCCCTCTGTAACAGCCGTATCAATTACTCGTCCGGCGAGTTCACCGAGGATCGTATGAGTGCCGCTATACCGCTGAGGAGATCCATCTCCACTTACAACCACAACCGCATCTGTTCCCGTTCCAGTCGCCCCCGAGCGACCAGTCCAACTCTTTACCTTCGCACGCAATAGCACAGCCGTCTTGGCCTCGGTCGCCACCTGCACCATCCCGACCATTGCCGAAGCGGACAGATGCGCGTTGGTCACGAGAATCAGATTGATCGTGCCAGGATACGTACGGCTGTTGGTATGCTGTCTCGGTGTCACCGGTTCCCCAGCCCGTACGGCATTCGTTGTCCCAACCGTGACAAACCCTTCAACCCAAAACTGCTCGTAGGCCTCTCTCACCGTGACTAAGTCTGCAAGCGACACGGCCGTCATAAGGCCGACAAATTTATCGTGGATGCCGAGCGAAGTCGCCAGCTGACTCAGCGTCCTGGCAGGATCGGCACATCGCGCGCCCCCGCCCACGCCTCGATCATCTTTAATCGGTTTAGCCGGAACCTGATGGTTCAAGATATACCTGGCCCTCGTGATCCCACCTGCCCTGGGAGCAGAGGAGAGAACCGACCGGACGCCCCCCAGATCGACAATGAGTGTCTTTCGTCTGACGCTAAAGACGGTCTGCATCGCGCACCTGCTCAGCTCCTTCATGATTGTCTCTCTGTCAAGAACCCGCCAAGGGCTGCAATCAACCGTCGATTCTCTTTCGCAGTCCTGATTGCAACACGAATCATCCGCGCAGTCAGGCCCGGCAATGTCGAACAGTCGCGGATGAGCAGTCCCTCGGAAGCCAGTCCATCATTCACCAAGCCGGAAGATGTCCAGGCCGGAAGCTCAATCAGTACAAAATTTGCCGCTGATGGGTAGACACGGATACCTGACAAGGAGCGAAGCTCTCGCACAAATCGCGATCGTTCCTTCTCCATGAATGCGCGGCTTTTTCTTGCATAGACATCATCCTGCAATACAGCGCAGGAGGCACCTTGGACCAGTGAATTGACCGACCAGGGAGGTTGGCGATCTTTCAGATGATCGACAACCTTGCTTGCACCGAGCAGGTAGCCGATCCGCAATCCTGGCATAGCATAGAATTTCGTCAGACTGCGCAGCACCACCATGCGCGGGTGCTCTCTCAACAGAGAGACGACAGATTGTTCCAGACAATAGTCGATAAAGGCCTCATCGACGATCAACCAGCCCTGGAATCGTTCGACAACTTCAGCAAGCTCGCACAGAGCCGACCGATTTATCACCTGGCCGGTTGGATTATTGGGATTGCACAGCACTACAGCATCGAACCTCGACATTTTTGCAGAGAGCTGCAGCAGAACCTCTTGCAAAGGAGGACGAAACCGCTCCTCGCGTTTGGCGTGAACATACTGAACCACCGTCCCTACATCCATCAGCGCGCGCGCGTACTCTTCGAACGTGGGGCCGATGATGAGGGCGGACTTGATCGCAAGCGCGCGAGGCAGCAAATGAATCAGTTCCGTCGAGCCATTGCCGACAAGGATCATGTCTGGATCGACGCGGCACTGTTGCGCCAACAGGTGTCTGAGCTGCCAACAATCTGGATCTGGATAGTGCACGATCTGCTTGAGCGCCGAACGAATCGCGCGGAGCCCGGAGGTAGGAAAGCCCAGTGGGTTGATGCTGGCGCTAAAATCCACGATCCGCTCGACGGAGATCCCCCGTTCACGAGCAACCTTGTGAACATTTCCTCCATGAGCTGGTTGGATCATCCCGTCACCATAAAAATCCACCCCATGCCCAACAGGGCTCCCAAAAGACTTGTCCAGATCATGAGCGTCAGCGCCCTGCCAATGTGAGCCCTCGTCAGAGGCTCATTCGGATCGCCTAGACAAGGACGTTCAATAGGACGGCCGTCATAGCGATTGGTTCCACCCAGTTGCACATCAAGGGCGCCGGCCATCGCTGCTTCAGGGCGTCCACTGTTCGGACTTGGATGTTGTCCACCGTCACGAAGTACGATCTGCCAGGTCCGCTGCATCACGGGCCATGATCGAGAAACCATCCCAGCAGAGAAAATCAGCAAGAGCGCAGTGATGCGAGCAGGAATAAAATTCGCCACATCATCCAATCGTGCCGACGCCCAGCCGAACCAGCGGTATCGGTCGTCCAAATGACCGATCATCGAGTCCAAGGTGCTGATCGCCTTATACGCGAGCGCCAAGGGAGCTCCCCCGATGATCAGATAGAACAGTGGAGCAACGATGCCGTCAGCAATGCTTTCTGCAATCGTCTCTACCGTTGCACGGACGATATCGGATTCGTCCATTTCTTCCGTATCGCGTCCGACAATCCTAGCAACCTCCGTTCGCGCTTCCGCCAAGGAGACGGATTGAAGCGCCCTTTGCACAGCCAACACATGATCGATGAGATCGCGAGCCGCGAGCGTGGTCCAAGCCAGCAACACCGTCGCTACGGTCCCCCAGAGGGGGTCGATCGAATTGCCAAACCAGATGAACAGCGCACCAGCTTCATAGGCTCCGGACGGTAATGCGACAGCCAGCAACAGGCCTGCTATACGTTGGTTGGCGAAAGACAGAAGAAGTCGATGAATGCGTCGATCATACCAGTTGACGATAGCTCCCATCCCTCGCACCGGATGTGGAAACCAACGCGGGTCTCCGACCGCCGCGTCTAACAGGCACGCCATCGCCAATTCGCCTTCGGTCATCGGAAAAGCACCACAGGAACGATCACGATAAAGAGGATCTCTGCCACTTCGTTCGTCGCCCCCAGCAAGTCACCCGTCACGCCGCCAAACAGACGATGAAACCAAAGCGTCGAAAGACGGATGAGAGCAGCGCCAATGAGAAGTGAGCCCAACGCCACCCATGGCCCCAATAGCAGTGTCATCACCAGTCCCGCCGTGACAGTCGCCACACCGAGATGTCTCCAGGACAAATGCGCGAGGAACGGTTGGGCTAGTCCCCCTTCCGACCTTGCATAGGTTACATGGAACGCCCCTACGACCATGGCCCACCGTCCGACCACCGGCATGCCGATCAGTAACGCGATATGCTCGCCAGCCGGCAACGAATTGAGCCCGGCGTATCGCAGTCCGAGCGCGAGAAACAGTCCTGTCGCTCCGATCGCACCGATACGTCCATCCCGCATGATCGCCAGGCGAGCCTGAGCAGTACGCCCACCAGCCATACCGTCTACCATATCGGCAAGACCGTCCTGGTGGAGCCCCCGCGTGATGGCAACAAGAAGAACGATCAATACGATATTCGTGACCTGAGAAGAGAAGACCTGCGCCAGAGCCGTATCTGCTGCAACCAGCAATGCCCCAAGCAGGCAGCCGACCATGGGATACCAGCTCATGGAGGCAGCCAATTCTTCCGGCTTGGCATCGTGCGTCGAACGACTGAGTGGAATCGCCGTAAGGAACTGCCAAGCGAAGAGAAATGGCCGTATCATGGAAAATAGGGTAGCGGGATATCTCCTTACCCCCTTACCCCCTTTTCCGTCTGCTCTGACACACCTGCCTCGTCGAACGTAGCCATCTCCGTGAGAATCTTGATGGCGGCAAAGACCAAACTCATGCCGAGACAGGCGCCAGTGCCTTCCCCCAGACGGAGATCGAGATCGAACAGCGGCTTCAATCCAAGATGATCCAATATCGCCTGATGGCCTCGTTCGACTGACCGATGAGACGCTATGAGATAGTCTTTGCACCGAGGCTGCAGCCCTACGGCGATCAATGCTGCAGCGCCAGCGATGAATCCATCCAACACGACCGGAATGCGAGCCGCCGCCGCGCCAAGGATCAGTCCCGCCAGCCCACCGATTTCCAACCCGCCCACTTTGGCGAGCACCTCCATCGCATCAGTCGAATCGAGCCTATGGGTATTGAGCGCCCGCTGAATCACGTCGATCTTGTGTACGTGACCGGCGTCGTCAATTCCCGTCCCACGACCAGTCACCTCGGAGACCGGACGGCCGGTCATCACGGCTACAATCGCCGAGCTGGCCGTCGTATTGCCGATTCCCATCTCCCCTGTTCCGATCAAGCCGATTCCCTCTTGAGCTGCCTCAGCAGCTACCTCCATCCCTACTGTTAATGCTTGTTCCGCCTGTGCGGAACTCATCGCCGACTCCACCATCAGATTCTTTGTCCCAGGCATGACCTTCTTATGAATGAGTCCTGGAACCGCTTCAAAGTCGAAGGCCACACCGATATCCACGACACGAACGTCAATGCCGACATGACGCGCGAGCACATTCACGCCTGCGCCACCGCGTAAAAAATTCAAGACCATCTGAGGCGTCACTGCGGCTGGATAGGCGCTCACCCCTTCTACCGTCACCCCATGATCGGCGGCAAAGGTAAAGACCGCTCCACGTGGGACCTTCGGCTTCATCTCACCCGTGATCATGACGTAGCGAGCAACTAACTCCTCAAGTCGGCCCAGGCTGCCGATCGGTTTCGTCAATCGATCAAGCCGCGCCTGAACCTGGGCCAAGAGTCGGGAATCGGTCGCCTGAATTCGATCGATGATTTCGCGAGACAACATTCTCGTCACTCCTCTTACTTCATAACTACTCAGGTGTTCAGGCTGAAGACTAAAAGCCTTCAGCCTATCTACCTAGTAGTTGCTTCACTTCAATCTCAGCGGAAGCCCACTAACTGCAAGGTAGACTTCATCTGCCTCTGCCGCCACCTGTTGATTGACTTGTCCAGCCAGATCCCGAAATGCCCGAACTACCTTTGTCGCAGGCACAAGCCCTAACCCCAATTCGTTACTCACGACGACAACACGGGCTCGCGTTGCCCGAATTGTCTGAAGTAAATTGGCCGTAGCTTCCGCGACAGCCAAATTGTCCTGGCGTTTCCCAGTAACATTGCTCAACCATAACGTGAGACAGTCAAGTACAATTACCTGATAGTTATGGCTATTTTCAGTAAACCATCCTGCGAGATCGACAGGAACTTCTGCTGTTTCCCAATCCCTTGAGCGTGCAGCCTGGTGCCGCTCAATCCGTACTTTCATTTCCTGGTCCAGGGCTTGGCCTGTGGCCACAAAGGCAAACCGGGGACTGACACCCTTCCCCGCGACTGCACGTGGTGCCTGCTCCCTTCGGACGGAGACAGGCACCGCCTTCAGCGGCGCCAGTCCCCTGGCCAGATCAAGCGCCATCTGACTCTTCCCTGACGCCGCGCCACCCAATACAAAAATGAGCCGTGACTTCCTTCGTCGTTTCTCTGTCACCGATCGCCCCTCACTCATCACTTCCCTGTGTCTCGTTGCCAGAGAAATTCCGGCTCTCCTTGGGTCTTGGCGGCCCAACGTGCCAAGACAAACAAGGCATCGCTCAGGCGATTCACAAACTTAATATTCACCGGGTCAACCGGCTCTTCTCGCGAGAGATGCACGCATATCCGTTCGGCCCTCCGGCACACGGTCCTTGCTTGGTGCAGAAATCCCGATACCATCCCCCCGCCTGGCAGAATGAATTCTTTGAGCGGGGCTAAGTCTTTTTGGCAACGATCGATCATCTTCTCCAGCTTCGTCACGTCTTTCCCCGTCACCTGCGGCATGTTCTTGAACTCTTGGCCTGGGACCGTCGCAAGAATTCCTCCGAGATCGAACAGCTTATTTTGTATCCATTGCAGATCCTCTTCGAGTTGATCTGCCTGCGCATGCCTCCCCGCCATCTCGGCATTCATCACCCGCACCACCCCGACTATTGCATTCAACTCATCGAGGGTGCCATAGGCCTCAACTCGAAGACTGTCCTTCCACACCTGCTGCCCGCCGGCCAGCCTTGTTTTTCCCGCGTCTCCCGTTCTTGTGTAAACCTTCGTGATGCGCATCGTCATTTCTCCTGTTACTTTGCAGGGTATTTCCCCACGATTCGAAATGAATCAGTTGGTCAACCGGAATCCTGGCACGCCACCCTGCTGTCTCCAAGTCAGGCCGCGCCGAAAAGTCTGCCACGTAGCCGAGGCAGAGATAGGCCAGCATTTTGGCTGACCTAGGGACACCGAGCACCTGTTTTAATGCTCCATGGTCAAGGATACTGACCCATCCAACCCCGATACCCTCCGCTCGTGCGGCCAACCAAAGATTTTGAATCGCGCAGCAAGTACTATATAAATCCGTATCGCGCACCGTCGAACGGCCCAGTACATGCGGGCCGCCGCGCTGACGGCTGCACGTCACACCGATATTGACCGGCGCTTCCTCAATCCCTTCGAGCTTCAAGCTTCGATACAGCGTCGCACGGGCACCGTCGTAATGCATGGCGGCTTCAGCATTCGTTTTCTGGAATAGTTGCTTCACGGCGAGCTTCGTTGCGCGTTGGCGGACGACCACAAAATCCCACGGCTGCATGAACCCGACAGACCCGGCGTGATGTGCCGCAGTCAAAATCCTCGCGAGCACATTGTCCGCGATCGGTTTTCGTAAAAAATTGCGTCGGACATCTCGCCGCTCGAAGATGACCCGGTAGACAGCCGCCCGCTCATCGTCTGAAAATTTTCCGTTGCCGATACTTCTAGCATCCTGGCGCGCGCTCATGAGGGCTCCGGGAGCTCGGCATGTGCTGGAGCGGCCGGCTTGACCGAAACAAGCCCCACATCGCCAGCTCCGACTTTCTTGAGGCAAGTAGAACACAAACAATCCTGAAACCGCGAAGCGATCCAATCCATCTGCGGTTCGGTAATGCCGACCTTCCCGCACCAACATTGGTATCCGCCACACTCGAACGCTTCCCCGCAGGCCTCACAGATCTTTGTGATAGGACCTCTCAAAACTCCACCCCAGGCTGGGCCTTGACGCCCTTTCGAAAGGGATGTTTGACCTGCTTCATCTCCGTCACCAGATCGGCGGCTTCGATCAATACTTCCTTGGCGCCACGACCGGTGATCACCACATGTTGCATAGGAGGCCGGCCCCGCAGAACAGGCAACACCTCTTCGAGTCGGACATAGTCGTGCTGAAGCGCAATATTGAATTCGTCCAGAATGACCATCGCATAGGAGGGGTCCTGCAAAAACCTGCAGACCTCAGCCCAGGCCTGTTGCGCAAACTTCGTGTCCCGCTCACGGTCTTGGGTTTCCCAGGTATATCCTTCACCCATGCGGAGAAAGGTCACGCGATCGCCAAAGGACTTCAGCGCCCGCTCCTCCGCCGTATCGATCGCGCCCTTGATGAACTGCACCACAGCGACCTTCATTCCATGACCGAGGCATCGCAAGGCCATACCTAGGGCAGCCGTCGTCTTTCCCTTGCCGGCGCCAGTATAGACAATCAGCAGGCCTTTTTCTTCTTGTGCTGCCTCAATGCGCCGATCTACGGAAGCCTTGAGCCGTTCCATCCTCGCTTTGTGCTCGTCCTGTTCCGTCATCTCACACCTCCGGTGTCACTGACAAACGTGGAGAGGTCCGCCTCGCCGACGACACTAGAGATTTTGCAATCTGCGGCTGACTGGCAAAATGCAGATGTGTGTAGAGCGCCATCGTATTGCCGACGTTAAGCCCATCCTGCCCCATTGAGTTTCCCTGCGCATCACGAAATGCACAGGCATAGTCGAGCCTCTCTTTGGGGACGAGCGTGGAGTAATGGAACTCATGCCCGCGTGCGATGGCACCAGAAGCGCCAAGTATGCAATCTTGCGAAAGCTCCACCGTCCTATACCCCAAGGTCAAACCAGGCTTCTGCATCACAGCTTGAGCGGGAAATAACCCAACCATCTCATACGATATGCCGGCGAAATCGCGGATGGCTTGCGTGAGATACATCATTCCACCGCATTCCGCGTAGATCGTTCCACCTCGCTCGGCAAATTGCCTGATTGCCGTTCGCATAGTGAGATTCCCAGCCAATCGCGCGCCATGCAGTTCCGGATACCCCCCGCCAAGGTACAGCATATCCACGTCGGGCAAGACCTGATCGTTCAGTGGAGAAAATTTGACGATCTCTGCTCCTTCCACTTCAAGCAGCTCAAGGTTATCAGGGTAGTAGAAACAAAAGGCCTGATCATAGGCGACACCGATGCGGACCCGATGAGGTATTAGGCGATTCTGATCCTGCCCGGCACTGTCTCTCACCCCCCTTACCCTTAACGCCTCACCCCTCACGGCTTGAGCCAATTCCTCGATTCGGCCCAGATCGATCGTTTCTTCTGCTGCCTTCGCGAGGCGACCGTAGAGTTCACCTGTCCCCAGCTCCATCGCCGTCATAAGCCCGAGATGGCGATCGGAAATCGTCACTGCCGGATCCGGTCGCAAATACCCGACCGCCACCACATCGGTCTTTTGTTCCACTGCTTCCTTGAGCAGCTTGTAGTGACCTTCACTGCTGACCCGATTGAAGAGCACGCCCACCACTCGTAGCGCCGGATCGAACTTCGCATACCCTGACACCAAAGCGGCAGCGGAGCGAGCCATGGCACTCCCATCGACGACGAGCAACACCGGCGCATCCAGTTGCTTCGCCAGTTCAGCCGTGCTCCCGATCTCGTTCACTGGCGAACTGCCATCGAACAGGCCCATCATCCCTTCGATAATAGAGAGGTCCGCACCGGCAGCGGCTCGTATAAAGATGTCGCGATTGACAGACTCCCCCAACATCCAGCCATCCAGATTACGAGAGGGACGACCGGTCACCGCGCTGTGATGGCCCGGATCGATGAAGTCCGGTCCTGCCTTGAACGGCTGTACCTGGCGGCCCCGAGCCTTCAGAGCCGCCAAGATCGCCAAGGTGACCGTCGTCTTGCCAACACCGCTGTGGGTGCCGGCAATGACCAAACGAGGGACTCTCATCTTCATCCTGCATGCGCTAGTATGTGAACTTCACGCCGCCATATACCGACCGGATCGGCGTACCAAAATAGAGGATTTCCTCATATTTTTCGTTCAAGAGATTATCGACGCGCCCAAAGACTTGCCAATTGTTCGTCACATCATACGTCGCTGAAACATTGATGACTCCAAAGGACCCTTGCCGTTGACTCGGCGTGTTCGCCGCATTGTTGTTGCGCGCCCCCACGAATCGATAGTCCACATTGATTCGGGCAGCATCGATCGGCTGATAGGTGACTCCAAGGGTCGCTTGATCGTAGGGCCATCGAGGGAGCCTGGTGTTTTCCGGACTACCCGGCACCCCATAGGCTCGTGTCACTGTCATGGTATATTGCCCTCGAAAATCGAGTCCTTTCATGAGCTCATACTTAAAACTCAGTTCCCATCCTTCCGTCTTAGCCGATGCAACATTGATGGGGCAAAAACCAAAAGAGGAGGCCGGGCAATTGGGGCTGGGGACTGACAGAAATGTGATCAAATTATCAAAATGATTCCAGAAATACCCGACACTTAGTTTCAGCTTGTCTTGAAACAGACTCTGATCGATTCCCACATCCGCGCTCTTGCTCTTTTCTGCTTGGAGATTCGGATTTCCGAATCCTTGAAAGAAGAGATCGTTCAGCGTGGGAGCTTTGAAACCAGTCCCATAGCTCGCCCGAATCTTCGTGCCGGTTTCTTTATGCAAGTACCCGCCAGTCAGTCGATAGGTGGTGGCATCTCCAAAAACATTATAACTATCCTGGCGAACCCCGCCCGTGAACAAAACGCGATCGAATAGATTGACTTGCGCCTGAGCAAACCCGGCATTCGACGTGATCAGCTTATTCGGTGACGAAGGTCCAAAAAATCCCGAAGCATCGCCTTGTTCTTGACGAAATTGATAGCCAGCCGTGAGGAGTAGCTCCTTCCTCACTTGAAAATTGTGCTGCCATTCGAGCCGCTGATTGAGGGTGTCTAGATTTGTCGAAAATGGGGTGAAGCACGTGTCAAAATTAGGAAAACAGGAAGTGGGACTGGCGACGATGTTTTGTCCTGTATTGACATTATATCCGGCAGTTCCACTGTTGGCGATTAGTTGTGCATTCGCTTGTGCCAGCGTGAGCTTCTGGTTCCACCACGACGTAATCGGTTGGTCATAGGTACCGCTGATAATCAGATTCCGATTTGTCTGTTTCGCACCAAACACGTCTGCCGGCGCACCGCTATCTGCAAACCCGTCGAAGTTGACATCAGAGTTATACCAGCGAAGATTGAACTCCATGCGCCCGTCCTTCGGCAATGAGATGCCGAGCTTTCCAGAGGCTTGCCAGTTATGAAATCCGTCTCGCTCGTATGCTCCGCGGCGATAATTGACCGCGGAAAAACTGCTGGTGTCCCAGCGAGATAGCGATGCAGAGATGTCGAAGGGCCCTTTGGCAGCCGGAGGCCTGGAGACCTTCACGAATTGAGGCAAAGGAACCGTACTCAACGAAAGCACTTGACGTGAGCTTGTCGACTCCTCTTTTGGTAAAGATATTGATGACTCCGCCCATGGCATCTGATCCGTACAGCATGCTCTGGGCTCCACGAACAATTTCGATGCGATCGATATTTTCCGTCGTCAGATTCGCAAAGTCATAGACACCGGTCGTCGGACTGTTCACGATCACACCATCGATCAACACCATAGTGTGCTTTGCGGCGGCTCCGCGCATTTTCACAGAGGCTTCCGAACCAGGACCGCCGCTTGACGTGGCAAACACACCCTCTGCAAGGCGCAGTGCATCGATAACTGTCTTGATTTTCTTTCTCTCAAGTTCTTCTCCGGTAATGACTGTGACCGCACTAGTCACCTGGGTTACTGGGATCGGAGTCTTTGTTGCGCTGACCACAACCTCACGGGTTTCGATAATATCCGTTTGATCAGCGGATGCCACTTCGATGTCCGGGGCAGCATGGACGGGATAGCTCAATGCAAACAGAGGAAGTAAACACCACCACACACGACGCGAATGAACAAACCACGCCATAACGAACCTCCCTCGTGCTCGAAGGGTTGAGTCGAATCAACTGCGGGATGGGTCTCCTGACTTGCGGATCGTCGCGTCTCTGCGCCTTCCCATCTGGAAACGTGAATCGTGAATCGTTATTTGTTAATCGAAAAGATTCTCTCTTGCGATTAACGGTTTACGAACAACGTTTAACGTCTTACGACAGTGGCATTCGTGCAGAGTTACTCCCCGCTTACAGTGGCGGCACCGTGATGGACTTGCACCATCTTCCCCGTCACCCGCGTCGCTTCTCCAAAACGCCCTTTCATGAAAAATTGACCGTCCCCCTTCTGCATCACAGCCGGGCCGGGGACAAGCCCCAGGCTGTCTTATCATTCACACCATGCTCATCGGCATCTGTACGCGCGGCCTACCGCTGTGTGAGCTACATGTACTGTCTTCACAGAATCATGTTTTCAGGAGCTCTGTTTTGTAGGCACTAGAAAGCGGAGTCATGGTGGTGAAGTTCCAATCGAATGCCAGCACAGCAGATTGCTCAGAGGCATGTGAAAGGAGGCGTCTCCCATTCTTCACTACCAGACTTTGAGCCTTCCAAAAATCGAGCGTCTTCTCGGCTCCGGTTCTGTTACATACAATCAGCGACAGTCCAGTCTCACGGGTTCGCTCCTCCCATTCACCGTTCGGCCCATGTATACCAGGGCCCCAGGAAGAAGGAGAAACAAGAATTTGTGCGCCCCCGGATTTTAAGGTAGCGGCGATACCAGGCGTAAAGGCATCGGCACACACCAACAGACCAACCTTCAGCCCATCACACTGAAGCGGGACTGCAGCCTCTCCGGGGCTTGACCATGAGAGAGAATCGCTTTTGACATTGATCTTGCGATGCCTTCCAATAATCTCGCCGCGTGAATTGATGACAAAAACAGAATTGTAAAGCCGCCCGGAGTCCCGTTCCGGACAACCAAGAAACAGAGTCCGCTTCAAATCTTTTACCAGTCGGCAGAGGCGATACATCCATGGATCCGGCTGCGGCTCAATCCAGTCCGTGCCGATGACCCGAGGAAATTGAAGTCCGCACACGGCGAGTTCCGGAGTCACGATCCACTGTGCACCACCTGAAGCAGCTTGTTTAATCGCTTCGACAATCACCTGTTGATTGTGCTCGACGGCTCCAGGAATCGTCTCAAGATGCAAGAGCGCAATTCTGCCGGTCTTCATATCACACCGTACTCATCGGCATGGTCACACGCGGCCGGCCCGTTTGGGGATGGGCATCTACGACCACATCGCATCCGTACACCATCCGAAGTACATCCGGACGAATGGTCTCCTCCGGCGAACCGATACGGCAGAGCTCGCCTTCCTTGAGCATCAGCACACGATCGCAATACTGACTCGCGACATTCAGATCGTGCGAGACCAAGACCACCGTCAATCGCCGTTCAGCCCTCAGTCTTGCGATGAGCGAACAAATCTCAATCTGATGGTTGATGTCGAGAAACGCCGTCGGTTCGTCGAGCAACAGAATTTTCGGCTCCTGAGCCAAGGCTCTGGCAATCATCACTCGCTGCCGTTCGCCTCCGGATAAGTCGGACACCAACCGATCGGCCAGAGACACAACATCGGTATCGATCATGGCTTGGTGCGCACAGGCAAGATCGTTCGCAGTCTCATCTCCGATTCCCATACTCCACCAACGGACGGTCCGATGCGGAAACCGTCCCATCAAGACAGTTTCAACCACGGTAAACGGAAAGACTTGCACATATTCTTGAGGTACCACCGCAACCAACCGCGCAATATCGGCCTGGCTCCGCTTCTGAAGCGAGAGCCCACCCAGCAAGACATCCCCTTCACCGACCGGCAAGAGCCCGGACAGAATCTTCAATAACGACGACTTCCCTGACCCGTTCGGCCCCACGATACCGAGAATTTCTCCGGCATCGACATGGAAGGAGAGACGACCCAGCGTCCACATTCTCCCTCGCCCTTCCAACGTGTAATAGCGGAACGACAACCCTTTAACTTCAATGGCAGGGCTGTCGACTGGCAACAAGGGACTTGTTCTTCCCACCGTATGGGTTGTCACTTCATAGCATCCGATCTTTTCGCCAAAGGAGGAGATAGAGGAAGAACGGACCACCAACGAGCGCTGTCACAATCCCCACCGGGATTTCTGCCGGCGCCATGATCGTTCGGGCTATCGTGTCGGCCAAAGCGAGAAACATGCCCCCGACGAGCGTCGAAGCGGGAAGTAGCAACCGATGGTCCGATCCGATGAGCAGGCGCACGGCATGAGGAACGACCATACCGACGAATCCGATCATGCCGCTCACCGATACAATCGCGCCGGTGAGAAGTGCCGTCAGAGCGAAGAGATGTTTCTTGACCCCCTCAGTCTCCACACCGAGAGAACGGGCCGTTTCTTCTCCCAGGGTCAACACATTTAAGAGCTGTGCTTTATGCATCAGGACCGCGAGTACGAACAGGACGTACAGGAGAAATATGCCCAGCGCCGGATAACCCGGCGCAGTCAGCGACCCCATCAACCATGCCATCAATCCCGCCGATCGATTCGGCTCCATGATCGAGGTGATGAACATGATAAACGCCGTCAAAATAGCATTCAGAATGACGCCGGCCAGCAATAGGCTATGAATCGGCAATCGGCTTTTTGACTGCGCTAAGCGATAGATCAGGATAAGTGCCAGAAGGCCCCCGGCAAACCCAAACAGCGGCAGCAGAGGGAATAGAAGGAAGGTGGAGCCGATTCCAAATAGGATGGCCAATGAAACACCGAGCGCAGAGCCGCTCGATACGCCCAGCACATAGGGATCGGCGAGAGGATTTCTCAGCAACGCTTGAAGCGTCACACCAACCGCCGCCAAACTGCCCCCAACGAGAAAACCCATGAGCACTCGGGGAAACCGAATCTGTACCATAATGGTCTCGGATGTCTCCAGGCTCGGTGAACCGGCCAGGTCTCCACGAAGCAGATGCATGATCGCCGGCACAACGGTGCCGATGTTCACTGATGTCGCACCGAACTGCAGACAAAGTATCAGGACAGCCACGCAGGCCAGCAGCAGCCCACCGATCACCGTGATCCATCGATAGACGGTCAGCACCGAACCGGCATGGGCCCATGATGAAACGATATGTGCCATAAGCTGATCGAATTACCGTTCGGCTCGACTATCGGGCGAACTGTCGGGGTGTAAAATATTTGCGAGCGATTCTAGCCCCTTGGCGATGCGCGGACCAGGCCGGTTAAGCCAATCTGCAGAGATCTGATGAAGCCTGCCTCGCTTGACCGCCGTCATCGTCGACCACTGACGCCAGGTCTGTTGTTCACTTTCTGAGATGCCTTCTGCCTTGCCGACAGGAAACACCAACACTTCCGGATCCTCCTGGAGCACGGCCTCCAGGCTGAGTCGTGGATAGGGGGTTGCGCTCTTTCCGGCTATGTTCATCCCTCCGGCCATCCCAATCAGCTGATCGATAAAGCTTCCCGGCCCGACAGTGATCAGGGGCTGGCTATTCAACACATAGAGCATCCGCACTCGAGTCATCCCCTGAATGCGCTGTTGGATCGCCGCTACCTGCTGCCGGAGCTGCATGGCTACCGCATCAGCTTTCGGCGATCGCCCGACGATGCGTCCCAGTGTTTGGATGTGGACAAAGATCCCCTCGACATTCTTATCCCCCATAATAAAAACCGGAATCTTCAGCTGATCGAGTTTGGCAATGATGTCAGGCTTAAGAAAATCGTTAGGTGCCACCACCAGATCTGGTTGGAGTGCCACCAACGTTTCCATATTTGGATTGGAGTAACCTACCTTCGGCTTCTTACTGGCCTCAGGCGGATAGTCACAAAAGTCTGTGACTCCGGCAAGCTGATCTCCAGCCTCCATGGCAAACAACATTTCGGTGATGCTGGGCGCCAGCGAGACGATCCTAGCGGGAGGTTTAGCAAAATACATGCGTCGACCGGCATCATCGATATAGGCCTGTGCCGACACGTGCGCCATGAACGGCATGCCGGTGAGAATGCCCCGTTGTCGCTGCGTCATACTTGATATCTCATCGCCGGCAAAGACAACATTACTATCCAACCAAAGAAGGCACAGACAAAACCCAAACGCGCAATCTCGCCATCCAGCACGTTCAAAACGGCTTCTCAGGAAAGCCGCAGCGAGCGAACTGCCGAGGCGTACTCGTTTCAGTACGTCGCAGGCGTTGAGCGAAGCGAGAACGAAGCTGGAAGCTGTTTTCAACGTGCGGAAAATAAAAAATCCTCAAGGCCTGGGAAGACCCTGAGGATTGCACCCGCAACTCATCCTCGCCAATTCCCCAGCCCACGAGGGAACGTCGGTCAACTCTCCCGGCAGGTCTTCTGGCTCATGGTTCACCCTACTCCCCGTGCCTTCCCATCTGGAGACGTGAATCGTAAATCGTTATTCGTTAATCGAGGAGATCTACTCTTGCGATTAACGGTTCACGAATAACGTTTAACGTCCCAAAGACAGTGGCATTCACGGGTTTCGTCCCCATTTACAGCGGCGGGACCGCGAGGGACTTGCACCCTCTTCCCTTACCCAGGAGTCACAATGTGGAGGGCACTCTAGGAGACTGGGAAGAAGGTTGTCAAGTTCATTAATGTCCATCCGCCGCACCCCCGCTCATCGTCCGACAAACACTTGCCCTTACCCATCGGCAAACAGAGCGAAAGACCAAGGATTTTCAGGTCAGCTCCCGGCATAGGCTTTGCTCAGCTATAGGCGGATGAATCCTACAAATAGGATGCAAGCTAGATGAATCGCCGACCTAGGAACTCCCGCACCCATCTATGAAACGCCTGATCATCAGCATCATCGTTATT
This sequence comes from uncultured Nitrospiraceae bacterium, assembly GCA_963781915.1. Classification (GTDB taxonomy): domain Bacteria; phylum Nitrospirota; class Nitrospiria; order Nitrospirales; family Nitrospiraceae; genus Palsa-1315. Next base: position 107,274 of record CAWAIH010000005.1, read on the forward strand.
TTTGCCCTCTTCCAGGTCTTAGGTCTCGTCTGGTCTTCAAAGGGACAATCGCCCAGTGCCACATTTACCCGACTCCTCGAACCGCCACAATACCGGCTCACCAACCCCTATGAGAATGGCTACTACTATCTCCTTGGCTTTACTGCTGACGTTTCTCTCGATCCGGCCAAAGTCGGTCATGAGATGTGGCTCGAAACGGCCGCTGGTCAAAGCAGACAGGAATTTAATTATGACAAGCCCGGCCGTTTGGAACTACAGATTCAGCTCCCGATTGAACAGATCCTTCCTTCCTGGAGTTCCACGAACCCAGTGCGTGAGTTCAGGAATATGCACGCATGGATTCAGCCCGTGAGCAGTCACGACCACATCCTATTGGCCCGGTACGAACGCTGGCTCACGATGCCTTTTGAGGATATGGGATTCGAACAGCGTGGAACGCCCCGTTTTATGGATATATTCGCTGCACACCGCCTCTATGTTGCCGATGGGTTTTCTCACAATACGAGCCTGGGCATGCAGCGGCTAAAGCAGGATATGCAGATATGGCGAAACGTACTTCGCAATGCGACGACCATCGCGACCAAAGTCATGGCGCAAGTCGTCATCACTGACGATCTCCGCCTGCTCTCGACTTTATTATCGCTGCCCATCGTCGACAAAACCGTCTTGGCGATGACGCCCAACATTGCTCCTCCACTCACTGCAGCAGAGTTGTCCTTCCGCTGGCCACTTCAACATCAATTCACACTTGCTGTGCATGACGATCACCCAACCGCATCTCTCACGACGTCGGAACAGTGGTTGACGAGTGCCGGACATCTACCCGCGCAAGCCTTTCGCCAGATCGCACATCCTCCCGGACGCTCATTCCTTGGAAGCATAATACAGACGCGCGAAACCTGGGAAGTCTATGCGGCCTACTACGATGCGATGATCCGTGCCGGAGAAACAGGACAGAGCACCTTACCGACCATTCACGAAATTACGGGTACGGCAATCCATACCACCATAGGAAATCTCATCAGCCAGAACTCCTTCGAGCCGGACTGGGCGCCTTTCTATCATCAACTGCGGGAAACCGATGCGCGGCTGCGACTTGCCTCATTGCAGATAATCTTGCGGCGCCCGAGCCCACAGACCACTGTGCCCAATCGACTCGCTCAAGTCGGCTCATCCTATTACGATCCCTTTAGTGGGTTACCGATGTTGTGGAGTCCGACGCAACAAAAAATCTATAGCGTGGGGAAAGACCGATACGACGATGGGGGTGACGGGAGTTTCGATATCAGCGTGCCGGCCATTATCTCCCCTACCTCTGGGCCGAAAGAAACCAAACCACCTGCTCCAACCAATCGTACAAACCGCCGCTAACTCATCCCCCTAGCAGAACAAGGCTCCGCAGAATGCTCAAAAAGACTGTCCGGCAAGGCCGCAGCCAATGAAAGCACCGGAGGCGTAGCCTCTGGGCTACGTTGAGGATGCTTTCAAGGCGAGAACGCTGCCGGCGGACTTTTTCAGCATTCTGCTATGCTCGATAGCGCAGCTTGAGTACCAAGATCGCCCCCGTCAAAATCAGCGTAATAAAGTTGGTCAGAATGATCGGCCAGGAATGAAGAACCACCCCATACAAAAACCACAGACAGACACCGCTTGAGAATATAGTCAGCATGCCCATCGATACATCGCCAGCAGATTTCGAGACCCACGTCTTCTGTAGCTGAGGCCAGAAGGCACAGGTCGTCAACGCCCCCGCAGCAAACCCCAATAGATCGATTTCCGTCATTGCACGTCACCCCTCCCCAGGACTACGTTCTCACTTGAATCATCAGGCCTGCTTGTCAAGATGAATGGCCCTGTGATAGATTCACAGCTTACAAGCGAGCATTGACTCGACTAGATGAAGGAGTATACCCGTGGCATTTACATGCGATCTCTGCAGCAAACGGCGCCAGTCCGGCCATAACGTCAGTCACGCCAATAACAAGACCAAGCGGATCTTCAAGCCCAACCTCCAACCAGTCCGGGCACTGATCGACGGCCAGACGAAACGCATTCGGGTCTGCACTCGCTGCCTCCGTAGCGGCAAAGTCCAAAAATCCGTATAGCAGGATGCTGAAAAATCCCGCCAGCAGCGTTCTCGCATCGTTCAGACCCTCAACGTACCCCTGAGGGTACGCCTCGGCCCTTCACTCGCTGCGGCCTTGCTGGACAGTCTTTTTGAGCATCCTGTATTGTGCTCGCCTACTGCGCCGACCAGACCGCCCTCCCGATACTGATGAATCAGATACAAAAAAAGACTTGGAAGCCAATGCCTCTCAAGTCCTTCACCCCATACGTGTGACGCTTCACGCCTCACGTTTCACTTTTTACATTTCACGTCTAGATGGAGCGGGCGAGGGGATTTGAACCCCTGACAACTTGCTTGGGAAGCAAGGACTCTACCACTGAGCTACGCCCGCTCGCTGAATCGAATCCTACGCCGCCCTCAAAGCCAAGTCAATCGTCATTGGTTTATCCGGCAAAAAATATAGTGGCCTTACTCATGCGCCCAGCTAACCAATGACGAATGACCACTGACCAATGACATCGCTATCCCTTCAGCTCTACCAACGCAAACTTTCGGCGGCCGACCTTCAGACGATAGGCTCTTCCTGCCACAACCGATAACAGGGCATTGGCATCGCTCTGCTTCTGTTCATCGACCTCCAGGCCCCCCTGAATAATCAGCCGTCGAGCCTCGCTCTTACTCGGCACAAGCCCCGTCTTGGCCACCAAGTCGACAAGACTGATCGTCTGCCCTTCACGCAAGTCCGCCAGGGTCAAGGTCAATCGCTTATCCGGTTCACTCGGAAACTCGCGTTCAGAAAACTTCTGCTGAAAGGCCTCCCTTGCGAGCTGGCCGGCTTCCGCCCCGTGATAGCGGGCGACAATCAAGGCAGCAAGGGCTTGCTTCGCCTCCATCGGATGGGCAGCCTTGATTCCAGCCAAGTCTTCCGTCGTAAGCAGCTCATAGTACCGAAACATCAGCGCATCGCTGATCGACATGAGCTTGCCGAACATGTCGTTCGGTTGGTCCTCCAGCGCAATGTAGTTCCCGACCGTCTTGCTCATTTTCTTCACACCGTCCGTACCCTCAAGCAATGGCATCGTAATCACGACTTGAGGCTCTTGGCCATAGTCGCGTTGCAACTCACGCCCCATCAGCAGATTGAACTTCTGATCGGTTCCGCCCAGTTCGACATCGGACTTGAGCGCCACGGAATCGTAGCCCTGTACGAGGGGATACATGAACTCATGGATGCTGATCGGTTTCTGTTCATGGTAGCGTTTATGAAAATCGTCCCGTTCGAGCATCCGCGCCACGCTGCTATGCGCGCTCAGATGAATCAACTCTTCCGCGGTCATCGTACTCATCCACCGGCTGTTGAACTCCACCAGGGTCTTCGCAGGATCCAGAATTTTAAAAATCTGTCGCTCGTAGGTCTTGGCATTTTCCAAGACTTTTTCTTTGGAAAGCGCGACACGCGTCTCCGATTGGCCGGTCGGATCGCCGATCATGCCGGTGAAATCTCCGATCAAAAAAATCACATGATGTCCGAGTTCCTGAAAGTGCTTGAGCTTGTGGATCAAGACCGTATGGCCCAAATGCAGATCCGGCGCAGTCGGGTCGAAGCCTGCTTTTACACGCAACGGACGATTTTCCTTCAGGGAACGTGTCAGCTTTGATTCAAGTTCAGCCCGTTGAATGACCTCAACGGCTCCGCGAAGAATCAACTCAAGTTGGCGGGCAAGCTCGCTCATGTCGCTTTTTTCCCTCTGCCTATCGGTCCGGCATCCGGTGACACCGTGACCAATGGACGAATCCGCTCGAACTTCTTATTCCCAATCCCCTTGACCGCTCGCAATTCATCCAGAGAGCGAAAGGCTCCCACCGAATGACGATACTCCATGATCCGTTCGGCCAACTTGGGACCGATCCCCGGCAAGGCATCAAAATCCTGCTCCGTCGCCCGGTTCACATCAAGGGAACCCTGGTGCAATCGTTTCGGGGCATCCGCGGTGGATGGCTGATCAGACAACAAGGCGGTAGAGGATGGATTCACCCCAGCAGCGTTCCCACTGCCGGAAGCAATCTCTGCCTCCGACCCTTCAAACGAGTTGGCGGAAAAATCTCGCGATCGGTCGAATGAGGTCGGCAGGGTCCACCCGATCCAAAATACGACGCCCATGGTCGCCGCGAACATCCCAAGTTTAATGATAAGTGAATACAGCATGGGCTTCAGGTCAAACGTCAAAAGTCGACAGTCCAATGACTTGACGACTGTATGACATTATGGCTTTACGACCTCTTTTCTTCTAGCTTGATGAATCGCCTTCCCTTCGACATCTTCAGCCGCTTCCATCAGTCCTTCGGACAGCGTCGGATGCGCATGGATCATCTCCGCCATTTGTGTCACCGTTGCGCCGGCTTGCATCGCCATAGCCGCCTCATGCACCAGATCGGCTGCATGGGCTCCGACAATATGCACACCAAGAATTCTTCCGCTCGGCGACTCGGCGATAACTTTGAACAGCCCTGTCGTGTCCCCTGTCGCCTGCGCCTTTCCCAACCCGGCATATCGAAAACGTCCCACCTTGATCGCCATGTCTGGGTTCTGTCCGTCAGCCTGAGCCTGTTCACGGGCTTGCTGCTCCGTCAGGCCCACGCGACCGATCTCTGGCAGGGTAAAAATTCCGGCGGGGACGACGTCGTAGCGAAACGTCTCCTCATGCCCCATGATATTGGCAACCGCGACTTTGCCCTGCGCCGAAGCCACGTGCGCCAACATGACCTTGCCGACCACGTCGCCGATGGCATAGATCCCTGGCACGGTCGTTTCCATCCGTTCGTTGACGAGAATCTCCCCTCGCCGTCCCGTCTGCACCCCCACCTGCTCCAGTCCAATACCTCCGCTATTCAATCCTCGGCCGACAGACACAAGCAACTTTTCAGCCGCGACTTGCGTACCATCTTTGAGATGAGCCGTGATGGCCGTCGGTGACCGCTCTAGCTTCTCGATGGTGGTCCCGGTCAGGACCGTCACTCCACGTTTCTTCAGCTCCCGCTGCATCGTCGATGAGACGTCGTCATCCTCTAATGGAAGCACCCGCGTCATCAACTCGACAATCGTGACTTCTGTTCCCAGACCGCTATAGAGTGCCGCGAATTCGCATCCTTCGACTCCCCCACCGACGATCAGCAGACTGGCTGGAATGCGATCGAGGTCTAGGAGATGCTGACTGGTGAGCAATTGTTGCCCATCGATCGGAAACTGCGGCAGGTTCGGCCAAGACGACCCGGTAGCAATCACGATAGCGTCAGCCTGAATGTCCCGCGTTGCACCATCAGCTGCGGTCACCGTAACCGTTTGGCGATCCCTCAGCGATCCGGTCCCCTGCACATGTTCGATATTCCAAGCCTTAAAGAGCGTCGCAATGCCCTTCACGAGAGTCGCCACGACCGAGTTTTTCCGTGCAACCATCCGGGCAAGATCATACGTGACTGGTCCTTGGACGAGCAGTCCCATGTCATCGGCTTTTTTGACCTTGTCGCCGAGTTCAACGACCGACAGAAGGGTTTTACTGGGAATGCAGCCCCAATTCAAGCAGACGCCACCAAGTGCATGGGACTCGATGACGGTGACGCGGGCGCCAAGCTGAGCCGCCCGGATCGCAGCGACATAGCCGCCAGGTCCAGCGCCGACTATGACGATGTGCTTCGGGGAAGTCATTGAGTCATCGGCCCATTGCCGATTGATTCATTGCGAGAACCCACCAATGATCCAGTCACACAAGGGTTCAATGATTCAATGTTTCTGGCCGGCAAGAAAAACTTCATACTGTGCAGCAGTCATCAGCTTGTCCACCTCGATCACGCTCGACAGATCGATCACCACCATCCAGCCTTTGCCATAGGGATCAGAGTTCACCACTTCCGGGTGGTCCCTCAAATCAGCATTGATCTTGGTAATCGTACCGCTCACAGGGGTGTAGATCGTAGAAGTCGTCTTGGTCGATTCCACTTCACCGATCTGCTGCCCTGCTATGACGACGGCACCGGGCTTTGGCATATCGATGAAAACGATATCCCCCAACGCATCCTGGGCGAAATGACTGATACCGACAGTTGCTTGCGTGCCGCTCACACGCACCCATTCATGCTCTTCGTGGTAACGGAGATCTTTAGGAATCATGCGCGCTCCCTTTTTAGCAGGATGCTGAAAAATCCCGCCAGCTTTGTTCTCGCATCGCTCAGAGACTCAACATACCGCAAGGGTACGCCTCGCCTCATCGCTCGCTGCGGCCGCGCTGGACGGCATTTTTGAGCATCCTGCGAGGGTGTTTTACTGTTGTGTCCACGTGCGAACCATCAAATCTCTAGCGTACCAATATGCTTTTCCACAGCCTGAGATAGAAGGTCTGGCCCCTTACCCGACTAGATCCATTTCCGGAAAGAAATATCCGATTTCGAACTTGGCAGTCTCCGGCGAATCGGAACCATGTACCGCGTTAAACTCGATATTCGCCCCATGAGCCTTGCGAATCGTGCCGGCCTCTGCCTTGGCCGGATCAGTGGCGCCCATCAGTTCCCGATTTTTCTTGATTGCATTGTCACCCTGCAGCACCAACACGACGACCGGACCGGACACCATGAAGGTGCAGAGGCTATCGAAAAACGGACGGGCCTTATGCACGGCATAAAACCCCTCTGCTGTCGATTTAGAGAACTGCATCATGCGTATGGCCACTGGCTTCAAGCCAGCTTTATCATAACGGGAAATAATATCGCCGATCGCGTGCTTCTTTACCGCATCCGGCTTGATAATGGCTAATGTTCGTTCACTCATGAGCTCTAAGATTCCTCCAGACAATTAAAGAATAAATAGAACAACGCTGGCGCATTATAAGTGGCTGATAATAGGCTTGCAAGGGTCGGAAAAGCGGCGAACTCCTAGACCTCGCTCAATCAGTGTTCCGCGTTGGAGGTTTATGAGTGAAGGGGCTCATCGCCAAACACATCTTGTTCGACAGCTGCCCCTATCGACGTCAGCGGAGGCATAGCGGGAATAGATCAAGGGCCAACCAGGAGTGAAGGTAAGAGCTCAGGCCAACCCGGTTGACATCATCGCCAGAACCGCTACACTGTGCGCATGCTCCACCAAGAACTCATGGCTCGGCCTCAACAGATCGCGCAAGAAGTCGCTCTTCTCGCCAGACGTGTCCTGGGCGCAGACATCGAGGTAATCTGGTTTGGATCCTGGCCGAAGGGTACCGCCAGGCCCCGCGCCGACGTAGATATCGCCATCGATGGTTCCAGGGCATTTCCACCTGAGCGACTAGCCGAGCTCCGAGGGCTTCTGGATAACATCGCAACGCTTCATGAAATCGACCTCGTGGACCTCCACACCGTAGGCGAAGCGCTCAGAAATGAAATTCTGCGTCATGGAGTCCGCCTATGACCGCGCGGCGCGATAGTTTCAGCCGTGCCATCGTGCGCCTCAACGAAGCTCTCATGGCCTCGGAAACAGACCTTAGCCGGGATGCCGCCATTCAGCGCTTTGAGTTTTGCTTCGAATTGGCCTGGAAAGTAATCCAAGAGCGGGTGCGGACGGAAGGGCTAGACTGCCAATCGCCTAAGGGCTGCCTCAAGCTCGCATACAAGAATGGCTGGCTCGGCGACGAAACCGGATGGTTGGCCATGCTCGAAGACAGGAATCGCACCGCCCACACCTATGACGAAGCGCTTGCCAAGGACGTGTATCGCCGCCTCTCCGCGCATCTCCCCCTGCTGAAAGCTTTGGACGAATACCTCAGAAGCACACGCACTTAAGCAATCCTGTACGGTCCTAGATTGTGCGTGACAAGCGAGAGGTGACGGAGTTCCTCCCCTTCATCATCTACATTGCTTCTATCTGCTTCATCTGGTTGGTCTGGTCTATCTGGTTCGTGCTATTGCGTGACCCAGGGAAACCAATAATTCAGCGCGAGCAATTGTGAACTGAATTATGACTGAAACTGAGAGGCCAATTCGCCCGGCTTAAAGACGCCCCGCTCGGTGATGATGCCGGTGATCAGTTCAGCTGGGGTCACGTCGAATGCGGGATTGTAGACCGTGACTCCGGCTGGCGCGATGGGATGACTGCCGTGGATGGTGGTGACTTCTGAAGGATTCCGTTGCTCAATCGGAATGTCTGCGCCTGTTTGGGTCTTCAAATCGATCGTGGAATAGGGCGCGGCCACGTAAAAGGGAATCCCATGGGCTTTCGCCAGCACAGCAACCGAATAGGTGCCAATCTTATTGGCCACGTCCCCATTGGCGGCAATCCGATCGGCCCCTACGATACAGAGCTGAATCTTCCCCTGCCGCATGAGCGTACCGGCCATATTGTCGGTGATGAGGGTCACAGGAATTTTGTCCTGCATCAACTCCCAGGCCGTGAGCCTCGCGCCTTGCAACACAGGTCTGGTTTCGTCTGCGATGACCTGGATGTTCTTTCCCTGCTCCCAGGCTGCACGAATGACGCCCAATGCCGTGCCGTAGCCGGCTGTCGCCAACGCACCGGCATTACAATGGGTCAGGACCGTTTGACCGCTCGTAATGAGTTCTGCTCCGTGCCGGCCCATCGCCTTACAGAGGGCAATATCTTCATCGAGAATAGCTTGTGACTCCTTCAGCAAAGCGGATTTGATGGACCCAACAGGCTGCGTGCGTAAGGAGGCAAGCAGGCGTTTCATCCGTTCAATGGCCCAAAACAGGTTCACCGCCGTCGGCCTGGTCGCCGCGAGGTGATCGCAAATTACCAGGACCTCTTTGGCAAAAGACTCATAATCGGTAGCCGTGACTGATTGGGCGCCAAGCGCCACCCCCATCGCCGCAGTCACACCGATCGCAGGAGCTCCTCTTACTTTAAGGCTGCGAATGGCATCGGCGACGGTCTGATAGTCCCGACAGTCCAGAAATTCAACGAACTCCGGGAGGCGGCTTTGATCGAGCAGCCGTACTGCACCGTCTTTCCATTCAACGGTAGAAACCATGGGGGATCTTGTAGCGGGAACTGCGGCTGAGTGCAAGCCCCCAGTGGGAGGATGAAAAGCTTCGGTCTATCTGGTCTATTCGGTCTGTCTTGTCTATCTGGTCTGCCCGGTGAGTCTTGTCAGTGCGATAAGTAGACAAGAAAGACAGAACAGACCTCTCCGACCAGATAGACCAGACAGACAGGATCGTCAGTCAATCAGTGTTCTGCCATCGTTTCCACACTCGAGTCCAGTTCGCCTGTTCGCAGGTCCACAGGCATGAAGCCCTATTCGTCGGCTGTGACAATAACTCTCTTGTGCGATGCACATGAAGTGTCGGGTCAGAAACCGCTCCGGTAAACCACACCCCGCCGTCATGGTCGGTTCGCAAGACTGTGCTCCCTTCTGACCGATAGGCATCAAGAACGGCAGCGGCTGGGTGCCCGTAGCGATTATGGCGCCCGGCTGAAAATACGGCATATTGGGGATGCAGCGACGCCACCCAATCACGATTCAACGAACTCACCGCTCCGTGATGAGGCACCTTCAGAACCTCGACAGGACCATAAGATGGTGCACGGGCCATCCGTGACAAGCCATCTTGCTCAACATCAGCAGCGAAAAGCATCCTATGGGCACCGCAAGTCAAACGGGTCACCACGGACCGATTGTTCAACATATGCCCGCTCACATGGCTATCACGTTGTTCCACATCGAGTTGTGCGTCCGCCGGCGGGTTGAGCACCGCCAGCCGGCAGGAACCGGACGACAGGATCTCCTGCCCTTCCCTGGCCACCTGTTCTTGTAGTCCTCGATCGACCAATGACTGCTGCAATCGCCTATAGAACAGTTCTTCACGCGTCTCTCCCGATCCCCAATAATGCTTCACGCCGAAATGGCGTACCACCCAGGCCAGACCTCCGACATGATCCAGTTGGGGATGTGTGCCGATGACCTGGTCGATGGCATGGATGCCCCGATTCCAGAGAAACGGCGCCACCACCCCACGGCCCATATCGAATCTTTCATACGTCGCCCCTCCGTCGATCAACACCACCTGTCCATCTGGTAGCTCAACGACTGTGCTATCGCCTTGCCCGACATCCAGGAATGTGACTCGGAAGCGATCCCCGTCAAGAAACATCCGCGGGGACCAGGCCCACCACAGCAATACCAATAGGACTCCGGCGCCTGCTGCCAAGCGGAACGCTGGGCGACCCACTCGTTGCCACAGCAATACGACACAACCATAAAATAACAGCATGGCGAAAATGGAAGGGGCCGCGACATGCCATTCCCCTCCTGGTAGCAGCGATACCAGACGGATTGCCGCCACAAAATATTCGAGGAACCACTGATTCAGCGAAGCTAGGGGCAGCATGGTTCCACCAACCAGAATCTGCCAGACTCCGGCAGCGAGTCCGATTGGAACCAGCACGATCCCCATCACGGGAACAGCCGCCACATTAGTCAAAAGACCGAGCCAGGGCAATTGATTGAAATAGTAGGCAACAAGAGGAAGGGTCACCAGGGTGACCACCCCGCTCATCACCACAGAGTCTCTCCCCCATCGAATGCAGATGCTCAGGAATGACGGCTCGTCCGGCAGCTCCTCACCTTTCGCCGCAGTCGGCCATGAAAGCCATCCCGCAATGGCGAAGACGGACACAAACGAGAGTTGAAAGGAAATATCGAATAGCGCCTGAGGATCGTGCAACAAAATCGCCACTGCTGCGGCAGAGAGGGCATGGAACAGACGTCGCTCCTGGCCAAGCCAGACCGCACCAAGCCCCACAGTCATCATCAGCAATGAGCGCATCGTCGCCAGTTCCGCCCCGGCCAAGCAGGCATAGCCGGCGACGGGAAGAAACGTAGAGACAGCAGCCAGTCGAGTCGGCGTGATTCTCCGAGACAGCGCAAGCAGCCAATTTGCAGGCAAGCAACGCGTCACCCATCTGACGACTGCAAAGATGAGAAGGGCAACGAGGCCTAAGTGGCTCCCGGAAATAGAAAGGAGATGGACCGTCCCGGTCGCCATGAACTGATCGCGAAGGTCCGGATCCAAATACCCTCGATCACCGATGATGATGCCCAGATAGAGGCCCAAAAATGGCTGGGAAAGGGTTTGCACTGCGGCAAGACGGATACTGCTCCTCCAACGGTCGAATTGGTTCCAGATTGACCACCAGGCGTGCGCTCGTCCGGACTCAAGAAACTGCACCGATTCGGATCCCGTCACGGTGGCGGTCGCATCGATGCCTTGCCGCTCAATATAGGCGGCATAGTCGAATCCCCCAGGATTCAACGATCCGCTTGGACGACGCATCTTTGCCCGAAAGCTGACCCGATCGCCTTGAAAGAATACCCGCTCCGCGATACGCCAGGTCAGACGAACATGTCTGGACGCTCCCGACTCACCAATCGGATCATCTACCCTGATAATCATCACCAGTCGATCTGGCGCTTGTTGGACAGGGGCCACAATACGACCGGTCACCTCGATTACCGCATCTGACTGGCCTTCGACCACCTGATCATAGGCAGTGAGGTTAACGGCCACCGCCCAATAGACAACTCCCAGTAAGAGCGCTCCGTAGAGCCACATTGCTTGACCAATGGAACACCGATTAAACTTTTCAAGGATGACGCTGCTTAGCGCAAGAAGGAGGAGCAGGAACGAGGCGGACAGGGGGAAATAGGGAATTTGCGATCCGACAAGAAGCCCGGCAATGAAGGCAACGGTGAGGGGCGGCAGCATGAGCCTGCCTCGACTAGGGGGCGAGAATCTTAACCTAAATGTGTCTTGACGACATCGACAAGATGATTGGCCACTTCACGAATCTCGTCATCGCATTCGCCTTCAACCATCACGCGCAAGAGCGATTCGGTCCCGGAGTATCGCACCAATACACGTCCACTGCCGTTGAGGCGCTGTTCGCTTTGAGCAATCGCGCGTTGCAGTTCCGGAACCGTATCGAGCTTCGGTTTCTTCGACACATTCACGTTGAATAACACTTGTGGCACCGCAGTCATGGCTTGAGCCAGTTCGGACAAGGGCTTTCCCGTCCGTTTCATCAACGACAGTACTTGTAAGGCTGAAATCAAACCATCTCCGGTTGTATTATGATCCAGGAAAATAAAATGACCTGACTGCTCTCCCCCGAAGTTAAACCCCTCAGCCAACATCCGTTCGAGCAAATACCGATCACCGACGGCAGTCCGCTCAAGAGCGATGCCTGATTTCGTCATGGCCTGCTCCAACCCGAAGTTGCTCATGACGGTTCCCACGACCGTCTGCTTTGCCAATTGCCCTTGGTGCTGAAGGTCGAGCGCTAACATCGCCATAATATGATCGCCGTCTACGACTCTTCCCTGTTCACAAACGAAAATGGCGCGATCGGCATCCCCATCCAGCGCGATGCCGAGATGAGCCCCCTGTTCGCGGACAGCCTTCTGGAGTAGTTCGGGATGCACGGCGCCACAGCCTGCATTGATGTTCATCCCGTCCGGCTTATTACCGATCACCTCGACCTTCGCACCAAGTTCGCGTAACACCGTTGGCGCAACCTTATAGGCTGCGCCGTTGGCACAATCGACCACCACCTTTATCCCTTGAAAGTCCAGTTCTTTAGGGAGAGACCGCTTGACGAATTCAATGTACCGTCCCTCGGCGTCGTCGATTCGATAGGCTTTCCCAATGGCATCGGCCGTCGGCCTCAAATGCGCAATCTCGTTCGAGACGATGAGCCCCTCGATGCGGGCTTCCATTTCATCCGGCAGCTTAAAACCGTCGTTGGAAAAAAACTTAATGCCGTTATCCTGGTAGGGGTTGTGCGACGCCGAGATCATCACCCCCGCATCGGCCCGAAGACTCCGCGTCAAGAACGCAATCGCCGGCGTCGGCATTGGACCAACCAGCAGCACATCGACACCCATCGAACAAATCCCGGAAGTCAGCGCCGACTCCAACATATAGCCGGAGATGCGGGTGTCCTTGCCGATCACGATTTGATGACGGCCAGCTCGGCGCATAAACAAATGCGCCGCGGCTCGCCCCAACTGCATCGCCATTTCGCTGGTCATCGGATCGAGGTTGGCAACCCCGCGAATCCCATCGGTTCCAAATAGTTTACGCATGCTGTGCCTTCATAGGGATCATCGTCTGCCGGTTAATCGCCGCTGCCACCTGCACGACATCCTTCATGGCCCTCACATCGTGGACGCGAAGTATTCGAGCCCCACGATCGACTGCCATTGCCACCGCCGCCGCCGTACCCCACTGCCGTTCCTGAACCGGACGATCCAGGAGCTGTCCAAGAAACCCCTTCTGCGATACACCCACCAACACTGGACATTCAAACTGTGTGAAACGGCGCAATTGGTCCAATAGCGCAAGGTTATGCTCCAGCAGCTTACCAAATCCGATACCTGGATCAAGAATGATCTGTCTTTGTACAATCCCATGCGTCATCGCAAAACGAATACGTTCCTCGAAAAATTCCGAGATTTCTCCGATTACATCGTCGTAGTGAGGGGCCTGCTGCATCGAAGGAGGCGTCCCGTTCATGTGCATCAGGACAATTCCGGCTCCTGTTTGGGCCAGCACATCGACCATGGCGGGGTCGCCTCGTAAAGCCGTGACGTCGTTCACAAGAACCGCCCCCGCATCGAGAGCCGCTCGCGCAACAGAAGCTTTTGAAGTATCGATCGAGATCGGCACGGTGACGGCTTTTGCCACCGCCGTCACAACAGGAATTGCACGACGACGCTCTTCTTCCTCGTTCACGGCATCGGCACCTGGGCGCGTCGACTCGGCGCCGATATCCAGCAGATCCGCCCCTTCTTCTACCAACCGAACGGCATGGGCCACAGCAGCTTCTGTATCAAAATAGCGACCTCCGTCAAAGAATGAATCAGGCGTCACATTTACGACGCCCATAATCAACGGCCGGTCGTGAAACTCAATCAGCCGATCCTTTGCCTGTCTTGTTAATGTCATAAAAATACAGTTATTTGGTTTGTTTGGTTTGTCTTGTTATTTGGTTGTAGCAGACTACTCAGATAAACCAGATGAACCAAATCAACCAGATAAACAAAACAAACGAGATAGAGCAGACAGACCGCGCTTACACCGGCGCGGCTAAGCCCGCCGCCTATTGTCGTTCAGATGTACTGCCCGGGACTCCAATGCCCTGAAATGGCGTCCCGGGATCAGCGATGCAGATTTAGGCAGGAACCGCTTGGGATGTGGACTGCAAGAGAATATTGTCGATATCGGAACCGTCGAGCACTTCTTTCTCCAATAGCGCTTCAGCCAAACGCTTCAGACTGGACATATTTTCCGTAAGCAGACGCTTCGCCCGTTCATAGTTTTCCGTCACAAGCCGCCTGACTTCCTGGTCGATCTCCATGGCTATTTGATCGCTGAAGTCGCGCTGACTCCCCATCTCGCGCCCGAGAAACACCTGTTCGTTTTGTTTGCCGAACGTCAGAGGGCCCATCTTTTCGCTCATGCCCCATTCACAGACCATCTTTCTCGCGAGATCCGTCGCCCGCTCGATATCGTTTCCCGCTCCGGTCGTCATCTCTTTTAGGACCAGCTCTTCCGCCACACGTCCTCCCATGAGAATGGCAAGCTGGTTCAGCAAATACCCCCTCGAATAGCCGTGCCGGTCATCGACGGGGAGCTGCATCGTTACGCCCAAGGCGCGTCCTCGCGGAATGATCGTTACCTTATGCACGGGATCCGTCCCGGGAATCAGTTTGGCAATCAAGGCATGCCCGGCTTCATGATAGGCCGTCGTCCGTTTCTCCTCGTCGCTCAAGACCAGACTCTTCCGTTCAGCCCCCATCAGCACTTTGTCTTTGGCCATCTCGAAGTCGATGACTTCCACTTCTTTCTTGTTGAGCCGCGCGGCCCAAAGCGCCGCTTCGTTGACCAAGTTTTCAAGGTCGGCCCCTGAAAATCCCGGCGTGCCACGCGCAATTTTTTCCAACTCCACGTTTGTTGCGATCGGAACTTTTTTCGTGTGCACCTTGAGAATTTCAGCACGGCCACGCAAGTCCGGTCGATTGACCACGACTTGCCGATCGAAACGCCCCGGTCTGAGCAAGGCAGGGTCGAGAACGTCAGGCCGGTTGGTCGCAGCGACCAAGATCACGCCTTCGGTCGTGTCGAATCCATCCATCTCAACGAGCAATTGATTGAGCGTCTGTTCACGCTCGTCATGGCCTCCGCCCAACCCTGCTCCACGAAGCCGGCCGACCGCATCGATTTCATCGATAAAGATAATGCAGGGCGCATGTTTTTTCCCCTGCTCAAAAAGGTCACGAACGCGTGACGCTCCGACGCCGACGAACATTTCCACAAAATCTGATCCGCTGATACTGAAGAAGGGCACATTGGCCTCACCGGCAATAGCCTTGGCCAACAGCGTTTTGCCCGTACCAGGAGGACCGACGATTAAGACACCTTTGGGGATACGTCCGCCGAGCTTTTGAAACTTGCGAGGATCTTTAAGGAATTCGATAATCTCAAGGACTTCGTCCTTGGCTTCATCGACGCCGGCAACGTCGGAGAACAACACCTTCTTACGCTCCTCCGTCAACAGACGAGCGCGGCTCTTCCCGAACGACATGGCCTTATTGCCGCCCATCTGCATTTGCCGCATCAAGAAAAACCATAATCCCAGGAACAGGACAAACGGTCCCCACGTCACAAGAAACGTAATATACCAAGGGCTTTCATCCGGTGGCTTTGCTTCGATCTGCACGCCCCGGTCCCGCAAAACCTGCACCAATTCAGGATATTCTACCGAGTAGGTTCGAATACGGGTTTTATCCTTCATCACGGCGCTGATGTGGCTGGCCTTGATGATAACCCGCTCGATCTCTCCCTTGTCGAGCTTGGTCATGAACTCGCTAAAAATCACTTCTTCTTCAGGCTCATGGTGCGGCACGCTGAACAGGTTGAACAATAAAATCATGAAGAGGCCGACGACGACCCAGAAAAGTATATTCTTCGTCCTGGAATTCATCCGGATCTCCTTATGGATAGTACGCGCACAGGGTCAGAAGTTCACAAACGTGGGTGATGTTACCATATGCGCATTCATACTGACAACTGTATGCGATTAACGCCTTACTCTTGATCTTCCTCTACATCCAAGACAGCCAGGTAGGGAAGATTTCTGTACTTCTGCTGGTAATCGAGTCCGTATCCGACCACATACTTATTCGGGATTTTGAACCCCACATAGTCGATGGCAACGTTGATTGTGCGACTATCCGGTTTATTCAGCAAGGTGCAAACTTTAATCGACCGGGGCTTCTTTTTCGTCAAAGTCTTGAGCAAGTGTCGGACCGTCAGCCCGGAATCGACGATGTCTTCCACGAGCAAGACATCTTTATCCTTAATGTCCTCGGTCAGCTCCGTGATCAACTTAACCTTGCCGGATGATTTTGCGCTAAGCCCTCTGCTTGTCACGATAAGAAAGTCCACTCGCATGGGAATTCTGATTGCGCGAGCCAAATCGGCATAGAAAGCATAGGCTCCCTTCAACACACCGACCAGGACGAAATCCTTTCCCGTATAATCTGCCGTGATCTGCTTGCCCAACTCACGAATCCGGGCACGCATTTCCTCCTGAGTCACGATCGGCCGACCAAAGATCCGCTCCATGCTCCGTTACTCCTTCTCTAACGTCCGGTCACTCACCAAGGCCACCACACAACGTGCCGTCCCATCACGAACGACGAAGCGTTCATCCTGCTGCATTCCCACCACCCAGAGAATTCCCTCCGGCGCAACCAATAGTGGAACCCTCCCACGTTCGTGCCGATTCACCTTCCTATCCGTAAAGAAATCTTGCAGCTTCTTGCTCATCCCCCCCATGCCATAGGGAGAGAATCGATCACCGGGCTGCCAAGCCCGAACCAACAAGGGCTCCGAGAATCGATCGGCATCAAACATTGCCTGTCCTTGAGAAGGCCCCTTGCCCAACACCTCGGCATCTCGACGATTCATGCGTTGTACCTGAATTTGCTGATTCGTTCTAGCCCAATACACCGTAGAAGGCACTGGAAGCGGCAGGACCTCTCTTTCCCCTTGTCCTGAACCGGTCTCATCGCCGAGATCTCCTTCTACCTTTGGGCTAAATCGCACTGACCCCTGATCCAGAATCACCAGTGCCTGCCGTAAAAGCAACCGGGCTCCGCTCCTTCCCTTGAGAAAAATATGCCGCACCGACTCCACCACGCGAAAGCTGCTCGCACGCCCCTCTCCGTCGTAAGTTCGTAAGATGGCCCGAACGAGACGCCGCTGAAGCGCAACCGGCAACTCGATGAAGGCCCGGTGATCGACTCGTTGTCCACCTCTGGAGTCATGGCTGACAAGCGTCCGCGCCAGTTCATTTGTCGCCTCCGCTAGATATCGTTCATCCTCGCGTAGCAAATCTGCCTGCCGCTGCAACAGGCGGACGGCAGTCGGCGCCAACTGCGTAATGACAGGAAGCAGCTCCATCCTGATTCGATTGCGATGATAGTGCGGCTTGTCATTGCTCGAATCACAACGATAGGTCAGCCCTTCATGATTCAGGTAGACCACCACTTCTTCGCGAGTCGCTGCGAGAAGAGGACGAATAATTCCGTCTTCACGAGCGTACTGCATTCCCGCCAACCCGGCCATCCCAGCCCCGCGCAGCAGCCACATGAGCACCGTTTCCGCTTGGTCATTGGCAGTATGGCCGACCGCAATGCGATCAGCCCCTACCTCCCTAGCCAGTTGCTTCATGAAGTCATAGCGCGCATCGCGCGCCGTTGCTTGAAGCGATGAACGCTGTTGTCGCTTGACCAGTTTTGGCCGATGGATGACAAGGGGCAGCTGTCGTTCCTTGCAAAACATGCTGACAAACGATTCGTCACCGTCGGACTCCGCTCCGCGAAGCCCATAGTTACAATGGACCGCTGTCAGCATGAGCCTCCAGGACCGGGCCAAGCGATGGAGAAGAGACAACAACGCGATCGAGTCGGGCCCGCCCGACACAGCCACCAGCACATGATGACCGGAAACGAACAGTTGTTGCTGACGCACCGTTCGAACAAGATGAGTCAACAGTGGCGGTCGTGCAGTAGACCTGGGTAACTGCCTTGTGATCGTCGTCTCAGCGGCCATTGTTACTGAACTCGTTCCGGAATACGCTGCAAGTCGATACGCGCCTGTTCCACATCGCGGTCAATTTGCTTCGACAGCTCTTCGGCAGAGGCAAAGGCATGTTCGCCGCGTACCCGCGCCACAAACTGCACGGTGATGTCCTGGCCATAGAGATCGCCGGTCTTATCCAATAGATTGACTTCGATCAGCCGCTCCCCCGCTCCAAAGGTCGGCCTGGTCCCGATATAGGCGATCGAGTCGTAGGACTGAGAGCCGTGGATAGTCCGTGCGGCATAGACCCCATCGGGCGGCACGACACGACCGGCCGGAACGCGCAAATTGGCCGTGGGCCAGCCCATTGTCTGCCCCTGTTGCATCCCGTGCACGACGGTACCTCGAATCCCATAGACGCGGCCGAGCAACCTGGCGGCGCGCTCCATATTTCCCGTCTGAATAAGTTGGCGAATCCTGCTTGAACTCACCACGTCCCCTTCCATCATCACGGGCGTCATAGGATGCACAAGGAAGCCGTACTGCCCGCCTAATTGCACGAGGTCGTCAATGCGACCTGACCGGCCCTTCCCAAAGGCAAAATGATTGCCCACGAACAACTCAGACAGGGTAAGAGAACGATGCAGAACGTCTTCGGCAAATTGATCCGGGCTCATCGCCGCAAAGGCAGGGGTAAAGTCCAAGAAGACTACTTCATCGATTCCCGCCGCTTCGAGATGCGCGAGCTTTTCCTCGGGGCTGGTGAGAAACCGAAGATCGACGCGGGGTGCGAGAATTTTTACCGGATGCGGTTCGAAGGTCAGTACGAGTGCAGTTCCCTGTGCTTTTCTGGCCGTCTCGACTACCGTTTGCAACAGTGCTCGATGTCCCAGATGGTGGCCATCGAAATTACCGATCGTGGCAACCGGATAGGCACGTGGTGGACAGTCGCCGGACAACCCACGAGTCACTTTCAGCATGGTCGTCAGCGGAGAAGACGCGCTGCGTCTTTGGCAAAGTATGTCAGAATGAGATCTGCGCCGGCACGTTTAATCGAGAGTAACGATTCCATCATCGCCCGCGATTCGTCGAGCCAGCCGGCATTGGCGGCTGCTTTGATCATGCTGTACTCCCCGCTCACTTGATAGGCTGCCACAGGCAATAACATCTGTGCTCTGGCCGCCGCAATGATATCGAGATACGGCAGCGCCGGTTTCACCATGACGATGTCGGCCCCTTCTTCGACATCGAGGGCGATCTCTCGAAGCGCTTCCCGGCGGTTGGCAGGATCCATTTGATACGACTGCCGATCGCCGAACTGCGGGCTCGAAAACGCCGCATCCCGAAACGGCGCATAAAAACATGACGCAAACTTGGCGGCATAGGCCATGATTGGCAGCTCAGAAAAGCCTGCCTGATCCAATTCCGCCCGGATCGCCGCCACCCGTCCATCCATCATATCGGACGGCGCCACCATATCGGCCCCGGCCTGCGCATGGGTTCTGGCCATTGCACGGAGGCAGTCCAAAGTTTCATCGTTGAGGATGCGACCATTCTTGACGATTCCGCAATGGCCATGATCGGTATACTCGTCGATGCAGACGTCGGTCACGACCATCAGCCCGGGGACATGGTCCTTCAGGGCCTTGACGGCCCGCTGTACGATACCGTTCGGATCGAACCCTGAACTCCCCCGATCATCTTTCCGATCGGGAATCCCAAAGAGAATGACGGCGGAGATCCCCAAGGCCGCAATCTCACAGGCCTCTTTCAGCAAAAGATCGATCGAGAGCCGGAACTGGCCAGGCATCGAGGCGATTTCTTCCTTTCGATCTCGCCCCTCGACGACGAATAGCGGGTAGATAAAGTCCTGCGGGGCCAGGCTCGTCTCCCGGACCATTCGACGAAACCCCTCATGCTGCCGTAAACGCCTGAGCCGCTGTATCGGAAAGGCCATCGATCACTTCCTCGGGAGATTCGTCAAGAATAGGACGAGGTCGCGCACAGAAATCAGACCGACCAATTTACCGTCCTGAGTCACGCCGAGATGCCGAATATGCGTCTTGGCCATCAGATCGTTGGCATCCAAGAGAGTCTTATGCTCCTCGATCGTCAAAATAGGAGCCGACATCACCTGCTCAACCGTCGTCTTGTGTGAATCGGCTCCGGTCGCCACCACACGCCGGACCATATCGGTATCCGTGAGGATGCCGATAACCTCCTTCCCATTCGTCACAAACAGACTCCCGATGCTGCGATCGCGCATGATCCGTGCCGCAGTCTGTACATCGGTTTCCCGCTCTACTGTAATAAACTTCTCTCTCGGAATCATGAATGACTTGACTGCGACCATAACCATGCCCTCCTTTGGCTAATTCATTCCATCACACAACCGTCCATGCAGGATTAACCCCGCGTTGAAACGGCGACTCGATCCTCTTGCTTGAAGTACCTCACAATCGCATCTCCGAGCGCC
Source organism: uncultured Nitrospiraceae bacterium (assembly GCA_963781915.1). Classification (GTDB taxonomy): domain Bacteria; phylum Nitrospirota; class Nitrospiria; order Nitrospirales; family Nitrospiraceae; genus Palsa-1315. Next base: position 127,946 of record CAWAIH010000005.1, read on the forward strand.
GGCACAGTATTTTCTTCCGGCATGACTGTAACCGTCAACCCATATTCTTTCGCCGTGCCTGCAGTAATGGGTCCGATGCAGGCGACCACGACCCCGGCGAGCAATGGTATCACCGCGTCTCGCCCTCCAAACACTTCCACGAAATTACGAACGGTGGAGGAACTCGTGAATGTTACGGCCGCTACCTGTCCTTCATGAAACTGCTGCGTCAAGGACGCGGCGTCCACCGCCGGGGCGATCGTGCGATAGACGGGAATCACGTCCACGATTGCCCCCAACTCACGCAACTGTTCCGGCAGAATTTCACGGGCGATTTCGGCACGCGGAATCAGTATGCGGCTTCCACGGATTCCCACATGAGCCAATGAGGCGATCACCCCCTCTGCCTGAAACTCCGCCGGCACGACATCCGGAGTCAGCCCGTAATTTCCCAACTCCTTCGCAGTTCTCGGTCCAATCGCACAGAGGCGAAGGTTTGCCAATGCACGGGCATCTTTTCCTGCCGCATGAAGCCGGTCCATGAACGGCTTCACCCCATTCACGCTGGTAAAAATAAGCCATTGATAGGTACTGAGGCAAGTCACCGCCTCATCGATGGCCTGCCAACTGGCCGGAGGCACGATCTGAATCGTCGGAACCTCCACCGGCTCCGCTCCATAGGCTGCCAGCAGCTGGGAAAATTCTCTCGCCTGCTCCTGTGCCCTGGTCAGCACGATCCGTTTCCCAAAGAGCGGCTTGGTTTCAAACCAATTCAGCTGCCCTCGCAGTCGCACGACGTCACCGACCACGATCACTGTCGGCGGCTCAAGATGCGCGGCTTCCGCTTTCGCGACAATATCGCCCAATGTGCCCACGATAGTCTGTTGAGTGGCTTTGGTCCCCCAACGGATTGCCGCAACCGGCTGGTCGGATGGCCTTCCCTCCGACAGCAACTGTCCGACAATTGAAGGAAGATTCTTCATACCCATCATGAACACAAGTGTCCCCGATGCACTGGCCAACTTCGGCCATTCTAACTGAGTTCCCGGCTTGGTGGGATCTTCATGACCGGTCACAAACGTGACCGTGGAGGCCAATGTGCGATGGGTTACCGGAATACCCGCATAGGCAGGAACCGCGACCGCCGCCGTCACACCAGGCACAACCTCGAATTCGACCCCCCCGGCAGCCACCGCTTCGGCCTCTTCTCCACCCCGTCCGAAAACAAAGGGGTCACCCCCTTTGAGCCGAACTACTACCTTGCCCTCTTTGGCCCGGTCAATGAGCAGTCGATTGATATCAGCTTGGTCTTGATACTGCCCGCGCCCCCGCCGACCGACATAGATACGCTGCGCTGTGGCTGGAGCATACTGAAGCAAGACCGGATTGGCGAGATAATCGTAGAGGACAATATCGGCTGCCTCAAGACACTCCTTCCCTTTCAGCGTCAAGAGTCCGGGATCCCCTGGTCCCGCTCCAACCAAGTACACCTTTCCCGCTCTTCTCGATTTTGTCATGTGGGTTTGTAGATCGCTTGGAGTATTCTGTCGCCACCGCGGGCGAGCAGCCGTTCCGCAAGTTGAATACCCATCGACTCCGGATCCTCAATGGTTCCTTCAACGCTATCGCGAATGAGCTCTTTACCGTCTACACTGGATACCAAGCCTTCCAATCTCACCCCTGTCCCGACTACTGTCGCATGCGCCGCGATCGGAACCTGACAACCGCCTTGAAGCCGATGGAGCAACGCACGTTCTGCTAGAACGGCTGTCCTACTTGACGCATGATCCAAGCCGCTCAACAGCGACTGAATAAAGAGATCGTCTCGCCGGCCCTCGATGCCCAGCGCCCCCTGACCAATGGCAGGCAAGCTGATCTGCGGGTCAAGATACTCCGTAATTTCATGCGCCCAGGCCAATCGCCGGAGCCCGGCTGCGGCAAGTACGATGGCGTCGAACTGTCCCTCCCGTAATTTCCTGAGACGGGTATCCAAGTTCCCACGCAACATAACAATCGTCAGATCAGGCCTGGCATGCAGGAGCTGCGATTGGCGGCGAAGGCTGCTGGTTCCGATCCGGGCACCACGAGGGAGATCCTTAAACAACCGCCCGTCACGGCTGATCAGGGCATCACGGGGATCCTCGCGTGGCGGCACACAGAGAATGGCCAAGCCCTCGGGCAACTCCGTCGGCACGTCTTTCATACTGTGCACGGCCAGATCGATCTCGCCGCTCAACAGGGCTTCCTCGATTTCCTTTACGAACAGCCCCTTCCCGCCAATTTGGGCCAGCGGAACGTCCAGAATCTTGTCTCCCGATGTCTGGATCCTTTTCAAGGTCACCGCTACATGCGGGGCCAGCGCATGCAGTTGCGCCTGCACCCATTCGCTCTGCTGCACCGCCAGCTTACTGCCGCGCGTTCCTAGCACAACGGTCGATCGTTCATGGCCTATCTGGTTCATCTGGTTTCTCTGGTCTATCTGGTTTGTCGGTTGATCCTGTTTGTTTCGTTGATGTGGTTCATCTGGTTAATTCCGTTCAACCAAAAAACCAAACAAACGAAACAAACCAAATAACAATCTTCAACCGCTCACCGGTCCGGCATCTTTGAGCGAGTCCTCGGAGTCATCGCGTCAACATCCTGGCTATCTTCCTGTGACGAATGACAGGTCTCCGAGGCAGATGACGCACGGTCATCGAGATTAGAGACCGCAGGATCGCCCAGGTTGAAAAATCGTCTCGCCGCTTCGATAAAGGCCGTTCCCTCAGAGGAATTTACCTCCGCTTTGAGCGTCATCATCGTATTGTGAATAAGCTTATTCACAATCGATGACGCCATCGCCTCGACCAATTCACGCTCCGGCGTGGACAGATTCGCCAATCTCCCCAAGGTCTTATCGAGCTCGGCTTGCTTGATGTCTTCGACCCGCGCACGAAGAGCCACGATGGTGGGAGTGACCTCCAGCGACTGGAGCCATTGCCGCACAATTCCGACTTCATCCACTACCATCCGCTCGGCTTTCTCGGCCTCGTTTAAACGTTCCCCTCGATTCCGTTCAACCCGCGACTTCAGATCGTCGATGTCGAAGAGGAAGGCATTGTCCACATGCCGCACCGCCGGATCGATATTGCGAGGAACGGAGATGTCGATCAAGAACATCGGACGATTCATCCGTTGCTTGACCGAGCGCTGCACGTCATCCTCGCTCACAAGATAGTGCGCGGCGCCGGTCGATACCAAGACGATATCGGCGGAAGCCATGTCTTCCCGAAATTCTTCAAAAGGAACCGGCGTGCCCCCGAATCGGTTCGCCAATTCCAGCGCATGCTGCGGACTCCTGGTCGTGACCCGCACATGCCGGACACCGTTGGCAATAAAATGTTTCGCCGCCAGCTTGGCCATCTCTCCCGCCCCCACCAGCAATACCGTTTTATCGCTTAAGTCCGAGAAAATCTTTTTGGCTAATTCGACCGCCGCATAGCTGACAGATACCGCCATCTCGGCAATTTTCGTTTCAGTCCGCACGCGCTTGGCGACAGAAATCGCCTTTTTCACCACCTTATTCAAGATGATGCCGGTCGCCTTGTGTGTCAGCGCCACCTCGAAGGCCTCTTTGATCTGACCAAGAATCTGCGATTCGCCGACGATCATGGAGTCGAGGCTGGAGGCCACTCGAAATAAATGGCTGATCGCCCGATCTCCCTCGTGCCAATACAAATGGGGAGTCAGCTGCTCCGAGGACAGCGATAGGTGGGCATCAGCCAGAAAATCCTGGATTCGCCCATAGCCTGATTCGATCTCATCGACGACGGCATAGACCTCAACACGATTGCAGGTTGAGAGCAATATCCCCTCCCGCACCCCCTGATAGGAGCAGAGGCGGGTCAGGGCTTCGCCCATCCGGCTCTCAGGAATTGCCAGCTTCTCACGGATTTCGACCGGGGCGGTCTTATGGCTCAATCCGACGGCAATAATGTGCATATCAAGACACCGATCCGTGACTCTTGAGGAGCACGCCAATGAGAGTCAGAATAACCCCGGCAAATCCGATAATCGTGAGATATGCCGCGCGCTTAGCCCTCCAACCCACCGTCAAACGTCCTGTCAATACGACAAAATAGAACACCCAGGTCACCAACGCCCCTGTCTGCTCGGGATTCCAGCTGAGATACGACCCAAGAGATAACTCTGCGTACAGCGCACCGGTAATGATGCCGAGCGTGAGCAGGGGAAACCCCGTTACGATCGACCGTTGATTCAGGTGGTCAAGAAAATCCAGGGCCGGTAACTTTGAGTAGAGGACATTGAAACGTTTGGACTTGAGAAGTCCATCCTGAATCAGATACATCACTCCGGCCACAAAGGCCACGGCAAACCCCACGGTCCCGAGCATGCTCAGCGTGACATGGACCCATAGGGTCCGAAACACCGGTGTGAGCGTCGGAGCGGTTTCCGGCAATGCGGCGGCAGAGACCAGGGAGACCAGCGCCAACGGGACGATGAACGAACCAAGTACATGCAAATGATGACGAAATTCCACGGCCAGAAAGACTAAAATCAGTACCCAGGAGAAAAATGACAAGGCTTCATGAAATCCTGGCGTCGAGATCTCCGTGCCCCCGATCATCCCTGCGCCCAACGCGATCGTGTGTGCGGCAAACCCGGTCGCCGTCATACCCAGAGAGACGTTTGCCAGGACTTCAGAAGGCCTGAGCAAGTAGGCAAGAAAGGAGACGGTGGCCGCAAAATAGAGAGCCATCGTCACCACAAAAAACATGGCCGACATAGATGTCTATCCTCTCAACTTCTCAGGAGAAACAGACAGTCATTAAACGAGGAATTATATCGATGGCGCGAGATGGGAGTCAACCAATCGAACGGGGAGGAGGAGACACGGCGACCAGGCCTTGCCCCCCCGGCACCCTCTATGTCGTCAGTACACCGATTGGCCACCCTGATGACATCACCCTTCGAGCCCTTGCCACCCTGAAACGAGTTACAATTGTTGCCTCCGAAGACCCTCTCACAACCCAGATGCTCCTGGCCCATCATGGCATTACCGCAACAATCACGAGTTACGGCCTGTCCAATCGCCACGAAAAAGTCCGGCTCCTTCTGCATCGGCTCATGCAGGGACAGGATGTCGCCCTCGTTTCAGACAACGGCTCTCCGGTCATCTACGACCCTGGCAGCCTTCTTGTCTCCGCTGCCCATCAGGCAGGAATCCCTGTCAAGTCCATTCCAGGCCCCTCTGCCATAACGGCAGCGACGGCGATCTCCGGATTGTCCGGCGATGCAATCATCTTTGATGGGCGCCTTCCCTCAACCGGGCCTCGTCTCGCCCGATATCTCTCCCAGTTCAAAAAAGAACGCAGAACCCTCGTATTCTATGTGCGCCCCAAAGCCCTGGCAGGGCTCCTGAAAGCCCTGGCGCAGATACTCACCTCCAGACAAATCGCCATAGCCATGAACCTCACAACGAACGAGGAGACTCTTTTTCGCGGAAAGCCAGGTGAACTGCTCAATCAGATCGAACCAGTATCGAATCAGCCAGCAGTGACGGTCGTCATAGAAGGATATGGGGCAGGATCGAAAAACTACAGATCTTCACGGCGACGGATCAGCACTCGATAAGACCCTTCGATGCGATCTTGCGAAAGAATGGTGTGTCCCTCATTACTCACGCTACGGGGAACATTCCCAATCGGGTCGCCATCGTCCAACAGCACTGAAAGAACCTGCCCCTGCTCCATTGCTTCCAGTTTCAACTTCGTTTTGACGAAGTTATAGGGGCAAATAACACCACGTAAATCCAACTCAGCATCCGGTTGACCAGTCACGGTTGCGTTGCCTCTCCATTCTTTGGTTTATTTGGTTTGTCTCGTTTGTTTGGTTGTTAGGTTAAACAAGCCAACTAAACAAACAAAATAGACCAGATGAACCAAATAAACCAGGATGGTGAATGAAAAAAAAGGGGCAGCATCACGCTGCCCCTTCCCACACCACGGTGATATGTCTCGAATCAGTGCAGGCCCTTGTTCAAGTTCGGCTTCGTATAGTCCGCCCCATAGTCTGTCTTGGTGCTGGTTGCGGCATTCCCCCATCCCGGCTGTGGTTCGCACTGCCAGCAAGGAGCGGACCCGGTAAATTCACCAATAGGGCTGGTAATACCTGAATCAATCTTTCCCGGAAGGACAGAGCCACCAATACCACCGGTGGTGGAGCCACTGTTCGTGTTAATCCCTCGTTCCGTCGCCGGATTTGGGCGCTGTCCGAGTCCACCAAAACCGGCCAGTCTCTCGTTGCCACGTATAACGGTGATCTCACGGACAATTTTATGTCCCGTGCCGAACGGCTGAGCTGCACTCGTTTCCTCGTACGCCTGAATAGTCACGTCATCACCGGACTCAAGCATACGAATCTGATCGAAATTGGTCTTATCATCAAAGTACACAGTGCGGTAGTTCATCGCGCCGCCACCTGCACGGCCTTCATCGTGAGAGCTTCCACCACCCTCAAGATGAAGCTTTCTGCCTGGCAAATCGAGTCCAATCACACGGCCATAAATCGTCTCCGCTTGAGACAACCGATCGAGGAAGTTGCTTCGATCGAAGGTGGTCACCCGCGTGCCCGATCCCGACACATCGCCAACTCCCTCCCCCACACCCATGCCGGATTGGGAATTTAAGCGCTCTTGAGCAATTGACACACCAGCTGAACCGACAAGAAGAATTGCCGCTCCCAGTGCCAACACTTTACGCATGTGCCGCCTCCATGGTGAGATTAAAAAATAAAACGATGTGCAACGATGAAACACAAAAATTAGACCAACTATCAAGGCATTGAAACTTTTTCATCACGCTTACGGCATGGACTATAGGTTACCCCTTCGAACATGTCAACTGAAGAGATACGGGTGAACCGTTGGTGCCCAGAGGGAGGGTCGAACTCCCACTCTCTTGCGAGAACCGGATTTTGAGTCCGGCGCGTCTGCCAGTTCCGCCATCCGGGCTTGTCCATTGTTGAAAGCGATTCTTCTTAGCACGAAGCCATGAGCCGGTCAATCCGGCCCCCCTCTTTATCTTCTCTCAACCGCAATGTTACAATTCCCGTTGACGGTCACCTCATAATTTTTTTGCGGGAGGATGCTTACACCATGGCAGACGTCCAGTGCGTCACGTGCGGACAAGCCGGAGAAACGATTACGGACCCCCTCTTCATGGGAAAGCTTGAATCCGAGATCAAGGCCAAGGTCTGCAAACCCTGCTGGAAAAAGTGGGAAGGTATGCGGGTCATGGTCATCAATGAATATCAGATCAACCTGGGCGAAGAGAGTGGCAGGGATCTCGTGAAAAAACAAATGAAGGCCTTCCTCAAACTAGGCGACCAAACCGATACGGGAAAGCTTGATCAGAACTATCGTCCACCGGCCTAAGAAGATCGTTATCGGGTTTGTTTGGTTTGTCTGGTTGATTTGGTTAGTTCCGGTCAACCAAACAAACGAGACAAACTAAACAAACCAGATCAACCAGATGGACCAGACAGACCGGATTAGGCCGTTGATCGCCAGAACCTTCCGTGAATTTCTCCAGTGATCTCGCAGGCTTCGTTGACAGACCGATTTCAAAAATGCTAGATTGTGCACTTCTTGACCCATCAGTCGGGTCACTAAATCTCCGTAAGCCTAAAGAGAAGGAACCGGTTTTTGTGATTACACAGATGCACGTGAAGGGGTTGATGTTCGACCCCTATAATAACGCGTATATCGTGGTGTTGCGTGACGAAGAACACGCTGACATGCTTCCCATTTGGGTCGGTAAGTCAGAAGCCGGCGCGATCAGCATGTCCCTGGAAAATGTCACACCCCCCAGGCCAATGACACATGACTTCATGAAGTCGCTCCTCGATGCCTACGATGCGAAAGTTATCAGCGTGGTCATTACAGACTTGTCGGAGCATACCTATTTCGCAAAGGTCCATTTGATGTACGAAGATTCAGAATACACCGTCGATGCCAGACCCAGCGATGCCATTGCGCTGGCGCTTCGGAGCAATGCGCCGGTGTTCGCGAATAATTCGGTCATCACCAAACAGAGCTCCGAAGAACTCGAACAATGGCTTGAAAATCTCAAACCGGAAGATTTTGGCAAACTTGATTCCTGACTCAGCAACACACACTATGAGCATCGTCGATCTGCCCAAAGAACAAGACCTCGTTGAATACAAGGTGGACCGCATCCTCGAGGAAGCCAACACCGACACAAGGATCGTTGTCTTAGCCCGGCAGGATGGCGCCCTCGATACCTTTCCGATTTGGGTCGGAGCCGCTGAAGGCAATGCCATTAAACTAGCGCTCGATACCATGATTACGCCGCGGCCGATGAGCCATGACTTGGTCAAGAGCTTTGCCGAACATTTGAACATCACGATCCAACGCGTCGTCATTGCAGATGTCAAAAGCAGCACCTATTACGCCATGGTCCATGTCTCGAACAAAGGCCTGGAACGGGCAATCGATGCCAGGCCCAGCGATGCCATCTCGTTGGCCCTCCGGGCTCCGTGCCCGATCTACATTACCCAAGATGTGCTGAAGCGGCGGAGTACGACGAATCTCGACGCCTGGCTGGCGAAACTGGACTCGAAAAATATCGGCACACCGGAAGTACAAGAAACTTGACTCACTCGATAGTGAAGGAGCGTAAAAAACGATGTTGACCTACATGCAAAAGCCGTTAGATGTGCAAGAAAAGTGGTACCTCGTAAATGCGGAGGGGAAGACACTGGGCAGATTAGCCGCCCGCGTCGCCGGGATGTTGCGTGGCAAACACCGTCCGACCTTTACCCCCCATGTGGATATGGGCGACCATATTGTGATCGTGAATGCAGAGAAGGTCCATCTGACCGGCAATAAAATGACCACGAAGCTCTATCGCCATCATAGCGGCTTTCCCGGCGGGATCAAGACCGCGACTGCGCAGCATGTCTTCCGAAAAGATCCGACAGAACTCTTGACCAAGGCAATCGAGGGTATGCTCCCCAAGAATCCTTTGGGGAATCATATGGCAAAGAAACTTCGCGTCTACGTCGGGCCCACCCATCCGCATCAGGCGCAGAGACCAGAACCGATAACCCTATAGACTTCACTGTGCGCGAACAAGGAGACGTTGTAGCATGGCAGTAGCGACTCAATATGCAACCGGACGACGAAAGTGCGCCATTGCCAGAGCCTGGGTCACCGGGACGGCCGGCGACATCACGATCAATGAACAACCGATCGAGAAGGCCTTCCCACGACTGACATTGCGGCAGATTATTCAGTTCCCGCTCGAAATCGGCGGTGTCATGGGGCAGTATTCGATCAAGGCCACCGTGCATGGCGGCGGACCGACCGGACAGGCCGGCGCTCTGCGTCATGCCATCTCACGCGCATTGGTGGTACTCAATCAACCCCTCCGTACGCCCTTGAAGAAGGAAGGCTTGCTGACCAGAGACTCGCGCGTCAAGGAGCGGAAAAAGTACGGACAGAAGGGTGCAAGAAAGAAGTTCCAGTACTCAAAGCGATAATCATCGGAGCCACAATCAGAAAAAGGGAAGGCTCCACGCCTTCCCTTTTTTTGTGTCCGTGGCACACAGGGCAGGTGAGACAAATGAAAAAGGTACGCGTCGCCATTGCAGGGGCCAGTGGATATGCCGGAGCGGAACTCGTTCGCCTGGCAGCCCTCCACCCGCACTTCGATCTCCATGTTGTCACATCTGAAAAGTCCGCCGGGACTCCCGTCGGAACGGTTTTCCCGAGCCTAGCCGGCCTCGTGTCTCTCTCCTTTCAAGCGCTTTCTCCCGAGGCTATAGCGGAACAGGCAGATGCGATCTTCTTGGCCCTTCCCCACACCAAATCGTTAGAGCCGGTTTCCGCCTGCCTGAAAACCGGTAAACTGGTGGTGGATCTCAGCGCCGACTACCGGCTCACAGACCCCGCGGTCTATGAACAATGGTATAAAACACCGCACACCTATCCGGATCTGCTGAAGGACGCAGTCTATGGACTTCCCGAATTGCACCGAGCCGCTATCGCCAAAGCAAAATTAGTGGCCTCACCAGGCTGTTACCCGACGGCAGCCGTTCTGCAATTGGCTCCGCTGTTCGCGCAGGATCTGGTGCAGCCCCATACCGTCGTCATCGATGCAAAATCCGGCGTTTCTGGCGCAGGGCGAAGCCCGGCTCTCCCTTACCATTTTCCTGAAGCTCACGAATCCTTAGAGCCCTACAAAATTGGAGGGCATCGCCACATCCCTGAGATCGAACAAGAACTTGGCGGGTTACTTCGACAGGCCTCTCGAGGGTCAGGAAAGACGGCTCCAGAACCAATCGTGACATTCACCCCTCACCTCGTCCCGATGAACCGCGGCATCTTGAGCACCGCCTACTGCAAGCTGAAGAGTCCGATGGCGTTGCCAGACCTACGCGCGATGTATCGAGACTTTTACAAAGGTGAGAGATTCGTCAGGTTCCAAGAAGAGACTATTCCGAATCCGCGCTACATCAAGGGCTCCAACTATTGCGATATCGGTGTCTATCTCGATCCCCGTTCAGGATCGGTCATTACGGTCGCCGCGCTGGATAATCTGGTGAAGGGCGCCGCAGGCCAAGCCATCCAAGCCATGAACCTCATGCTGGGATTCCCTGAAGAAACCGGCTTGACGGCTCCCGCTGCCTATCCCTAAACCCATACTGACCAGGACCTATCTCTTTCGATCATGGCCAAAAAATCACCAACGCCATCTCCGCGCCGTGGGGTCACCGCACCACAGGGATTCCTCGCAGCCGGCATCCATTGCGGCATCAAGAAGCCAGGCCTGCTGGATCTCGCGCTCATCGTCTCAGAGCAGAGCGGTCCCATCGCCGGCGTCTTCACGAACAATCAGGTGGTCGCGGCGCCGGTCATTGTCGATCGACTGCACCTGCGCCAGGGAATCGGCCGAGCCATTCTCGTCAACAGTGGGAACGCCAACGCCTGCACCGGCGCCAAGGGATTAGCCGCCGCAAAAAAAACTGCAACCTTGCTCGCACAATACATCGGAGTTCCCTCGCAACACGTATTCATCGGTTCTACTGGCGTGATCGGTCGTGTGCTGCCGGTTGACCGAATCGTCAAAGGCTTGCCGAAACTGCTCACTCAACTCAGCGATTGTGGAGGTCCGGACGCCGCCCAGGCGATCATGACGACCGATCTGAGCCCGAAAACCATCGCGCTGCAAGACAGCATCGGCGGTCGCTTGATTACCATTGGAGGGATGGCCAAGGGCTCAGGCATGATCCATCCGAACATGGCCACGATGCTGGCCTATTTCACCACGGATGCCTCGATCACGAAGAGCGCCCTCCAACGGGCTCTCAGCCTGGCGGCCAACGAGTCATTCAACTGCATCTCAGTCGATGGCGACACGAGTACCAACGATACGGTCCTCTGCCTGGCAAATGGGATGGCTGGGAACCGCACCATTAAAGAAGGCACTCACGCCTTTCAGCGGTTCCTCCAACTCCTGACAGAAGCCTGCCAATCACTCGCGTTGGCGATTTGCAGAGACGGGGAAGGTGTCACGAAGGTGGTGAACATCGAGGTGACTGGAGCAGCCACCGTCGCACAGGCCAGACAGGTGGCCGAAACCATTGCCACCTCGAACTTGGTGAAGACCGCCCTCTTCGGCGAAGATGCCAATTGGGGTCGTGTGATGGCGGCGATCGGACGAGCCGGGGTTCCGATTACTCCTTCGAAGCTGGGTCTATCGTTCGGCGGGATTCCGATGGTAGAAAAAGGAATGGGCCTCGGACTCGCTGCTGAAGCCCGCATCGCGAAGGTCTTTCGCCAGAAAGAATTCACAATCGCAGTGGGGTTGGGACAAGGCCGCCAGAAAGCCCACATCTGGACGACCGATCTGTCGTTCGACTATGTACGCATCAACGCAAGCTACCGATCTTAGCCCGATCTGAAGCTTTCGGAGTCACACTCAAAACATCAGCGGTGTCGGTGCAGGATTAAGCAAGGTCTGGAATGGAGCCTGATGATCTTCTGTGCTGCGCAACGCGCGGTCGCGGACTCCCCTCGTTGGACGCGTGCAGTGGAAGATCAATCAGGCCCCACCCCTGAAGAGAAAATGAGCGAGTTTAGAAGGAGCGAAGCGAGCCAACAGACCATCCTTATTACTCGCAGAACACGCACGAAGAAAGGGACGGACGACACCCACGTTGGTCCGGTGCTCTCGGAACGCGCGCACGAAGAAGGGAAGAGGGCGAGAAAGCTGGCACAGGATCTGTGCTCGCAGAGGCCCCACGATAAAGCAGTGGTCCCTCGATGCGCGCAGTGGAGACTATCCCAGCCCTCTCGCTGAGAATGGGCATATAGAATAAGTTTTCGACGTCCGCACGTAAACCAACATTGAGCCCTTCCAAGAGAGGAGAAGCAAGTACGCTTGAAAGAATCATTTCAGGCCTGCAGAAAAGACTCCCGGTACATTTTCTGTGCCCTCCCCGTACAGACTCAGCTTGACAGTCGTATACACAGTTGTTAGGTTTTTGCGGATGTGTGTAACGTCAGTGCATACCGTGACAGTCAAGCTGGTGTAGCTCAATGGCGAGCAGCAGTTTTGTAAACCGCAGGTTGGAGGTTCAATTCCTCTCGCCAGCTCCAGAAAGCTGAACCTCCAACCTAGGGGTTTCGAATGGCACTGGTCCGTTAGGTTTGCAACTCGGGGATAGTGGTAACAAACAGGTCGAAAATATCCCCATCTCCGCCAGCGCGCTCCTCGCATTTCGATACAAACTCGACAGGGATTTCGAACAGGGTTGACGCCCCTTTCCTTGGGTGAGGGGAGGTGAGGATATGGAAGTCTTTTTGACGAGTCAGATACTTTTCTATGTGCTCGTCAGAGGCATACCCAACATAGTAAACGATCCCATTATACTTGTGGATCTCCAGCGAGAGAGGGTCGCCACGTTTTGCGTGCAGCACTTCGACGCCGCACATTGAAAAACCGTATATGCCATTCGGCAAATCCTGCATTTTCGTGCCATCTTCCCGTTCAGTAAGCGGTCGAAGTTGCTGTTCGCGCCGGAGCCTCAGTACCTCTTTGGGAACCGCGTTTCCCTCCGACATCTTTCCGACATCACGCTGCGCGTTCGTGACGTGATCGTTCCTATTCCAAATGTCAGAGAAGTTAATGGGAGAACTCCCTCTGACAATGAAGTACCCCACGATCACCAACCCCAGCAGCGCTGCTATCAGATACAGATACCACTTTTTCATGTCTATTAGGATACGCCCAAGCCCTTCCTGAAGCAAAAAAGAAAGTCGTCGCGTTAAGTTCGACCGTCACTTACGAGTTGGTGAAGCAAGGCTGTTCAGACACCCTACTTCCGAGGTACTTCCTTTGGGGCTAGCGCCGGCTATGGCTTGCGCTATCATTTGTCCATGAGAGATGAGTTTCACGCCCTACGCCAAGGAGGACAATCATGACCTGTTCACGTTGCTGTGGGTTCATGGTAGAAGACCACTTCTTAGACCTTGAGGGCGCCTATGGTGAGATGTGGACAACCAGTTGGCGTTGTATGAATTGCGGTCGTGTCCACGACTCCGTGATCGAGCAGAATCAACCGGCCAGACCGAAGAAGGTCTTGGCCTTCCCAAGTGGCGAGCCGGATTATCAGGATGATGAAGTCCATCTTGGAGCAGAGTCCTTCATCCGACGGGCGGCCTGACACTTAACTGAAGGCTACAATGCAGCAAGGACGAACGCGCCTGAAGAGAGGGGGTGGATGATGCACCCGAAACAAAAACAGCACACCCGGAAAGATCTACCATCTGAAGGAAACTTAGCCGTCGCGTACGAGCGCCTACAGATACTTCAAAAGCCCAAAGACAAGACCTTTCCCCCAGTGCTGCGTCCGGTACCGGCCATGACGGAAGAGAGTCTTATTGATGATACCCTTGCACCCGCAATAGGTATTATTAGTGCCTTGGGCCTGTCGGTTATATTGTGGGGGCTCATCATTCTCGGTATCTCTTGGATTTGGTGAAGCCTCGCACAATTTTGCGTTCTAGTTCTCGCTAGCTCACACCAACCTTCGGCTGGGCTGACGCCTCTTCATCACTGTATCGAACTGGGCCGCCGGCAACACACCACCAGTGAATCCTGTTTTTGAACCTGCAATCCAGGGATTGAAAGGGATGTTTCTGCTTTTGACGTGACAAGGGTGTTGCCCACTTGGCAGGAGCTACAGTACAGCTCGATAGATTGGTGAAAAGCCCTGGCAGGCTTCGGTCACGATCGCTTCGTGGCACAGTGTCCGTTGCGTCGGAATATGGCGCGATGCATAGGAAGAGTTATGGGAGGATTGACTCGGCTGAATCGTTAGGCATGCGAGAAGATCGTCTATGCCGTCACTCACTCCCCATAAAACGAAACACGGGCCTAGCGTTCAGCTTCCATGAGGTTGACTTCTTCCTCAAGCTCCTCAAGATCGGCCTCTGCTTTAGCCTTCAGGGTTGAGGGGTGTAAACCATATTTCTTGAGCATTTTATAGAAGTCTGCCCGATAGCGCCCGGCAAATTGGGCAGCGCGTGAGATATTGCCGCCGGTAAGTTGTAGTACGTTCTTGAGATAAGTCTTCTCAAACTCTTCCTTGGCTTCAGTCAACGGCTTGAGCGGCGAGTCCGGTGATGAGCCCATCGAGGGCAAGAGATCCGGCGTAATCATATCTTGGCGCGTCATGACAGCGGCCTTTTCAACGACATTTTCCAATTCACGAACATTGCCGGGCCAGGGATGTGTGACCAGCCGATTAAGAGCAGCTGGCGTAAAGCCGCGCAATCCTTTATTCGCCCGTTTTGCACTTGAGGTCAGAAACTGTTGCGCCAGCAACGGAATATCGTCTCGGCGGTCACGAAGCGGCGGGATGAATAGCGGAACGACAGAAATGCGGTAGTACAGATCGTTCCGGAACGACCCGTTCTTGACGGCTTCGCCGAGGTCTTTATTGGTTGCGGCGATAATCCGCACATCGATCTTGGATGAAAGTTCAGAGCCGACTTCGCGAACTTCCCGTTCCTGCACAGCCCGCAACAGTTTGACTTGCATCGAGAGAGGCATTTCACCGATCTCGTCGAGAAAGAGTGTGCCGCCGTTAGCGCTTTGAAACAGACCTCGCTTCGCACCATGGGCGCTGGTAAAGGCACCGCGCACATGTCCGAAGAGCTCTGACTCGAAGAGTGTTTCGGGAATGGCTGCGCAATTGAGGGCGACAAATGGTCCTTTACTCCGTCGGCTATTCGAATGGATGACGCGCGCGAACACTTCTTTGCCGGTTCCGGTTTCTCCGAAGAGAAGAATGGTCGCGTCCGAGTCTGCCACCTGCACGACTTGCTGGAGTAATCGCTGCATCGCAGGACTCCGCGCGACGATGTTCTCCATTCCGTACAGTTCGTTGACGAGAGACTTCAGCCGTTGGATCTCACCTCTCATCCGCTGGGGAGAAAGTCCTTCTTCGATCTTGGCCTTGAGCTCCTTGTCGTCGAACGGCTTGGTAAGATATCCAAAGGCGCCCCGCTGCATAGCTTCCACGGCATTGGGGATACTGCCATGGGCCGTCAGGATGATAACCGGAAGGCCTGGATGAATCCGCAGCAGTTCTTCCGTCACATTCAATCCGTCTTCGCTTCCAAGCCGAAGGTCGGTAATGGCAAGGTCAAACCGGTTATTCTTGGCTACAGCGAGGGCTTCATGCCCGGTGGTGCAACCTGTGACGGCAAAGCCCATAGCGGTTAACCGCATCTTCACGAGATGTAAGAGTCCCTCTTCATCGTCAACTACAAGGATATGTTCTTTTTCCATGAAACTCCTTCTACAATGTCATCGGTTACGGCCCAGTCGAAGGCGGTACAACCGACGATGGGGGATGGATAGGACGAACCTTATCCCGCATTTCTTGGTCGATGCGCTTCAATGCTTCCAATTGGCTCGTTAATTCCTCTATTTTCCTATCTCGATCCGATAGTTGCCTTTGTAAGGACGCCACGGTGATTGAATCGGTCAAGCCCTTCTTACCGCTACCTGAATCCTTGCCACTGCCTGAATCCACCTTCCGTTCACGTTCGGCTAACTCCTTCTGGAGGCTTTCCAAAGCTTGAGAGTCGGCCTCCTTTATGGCTCGAAATTGCTGGATGATTAACTCCCTATCAAGCAAGTCCCGCACCAGCCGATCTGAGGCCTGAGCCAGGATCGCCTGACTCTCTGAAATCGCTGGGGCTGCCATGACCGATTGGAACCAGGATTGTTCAACGGGGGCGGCGTGATGCTCCAGGAGATCTATCCAAAGCTTGCTGGAAACGGCCAGCTGGCTCTTGGGTACGACAGCGATCACTTTCTCGAAATACTTCGTGGCGCTGTCTCGACTTTCGTAGAGCCCCAACAATGCGCGTGTAAAATAAACATGGTCGCAAGAATTGTGCTCGGCGCATTTCTGGGCGAGCATCTCCTGCTTTTTCGCTAGAGATTGAAGGGATTTCACCTCTGCTGAATCCGCCATAAAGTACGGCTGTGAAAATTGCGGAGCCGGCGACCATGCCGCACATCCAGCGAGGAAGAATAGGCACGACAAGACAACCGAGGTAACACCTCGGTGAACAGCCCTTATGCCGTTTCCGCTGGTTTCGTGAGACGCAGAATAAATCGTACAGTCGTTCCCTTCTTGACTTCGCTTTCGATCCAAATCCGTCCTCCGTGTGCTTCCACCACTTTTTTTGCCAGTGCCAGCCCTAGGCCACTCCCCGGTGTGGCATGTTTAGCCTTTGTGCGGCCTTGATAGAAACGTTCGAAAATAAAGGGCAGATCTTCGGCTTGGATACCGGGGCCTCCATCGGTCACACTCACCTCAAGGACTCCCGCTTGTGAGTCCGGCTTCATGAGCACCTTTACAATGCCTCCTTCTGAACTGAACTTCAAGGCATTTGAGAGTAAATTGTCGAGGACTTGCTCAATTCGAAGCGCATCCGCCATGACCCACACACGCTGTGCAGGCGCTTCCTGTAACAGCTGTACATGCTTGGCATCGGCGAGGAGCTGGACTTTGTTGACCGACATATCCGTGATGCGCTTGAGGTCCGTCGGGAAAATTCGATACTCCATCATCCCGGCGTCCATTTTGGAGAGATCGAGAATAGTAGAGATGAGGGTGATGAGTCTGCGACTGCTGTCCGCCATGATACGCAAGGTCGTACGCTGTTCTTGCGATAAGGGGCCTGGAATTTCATCCAAGAGTAAATGAGTGCCTTCTTGAATCGAGGCCATGGGCGTGCGTAACTCATGAGAGACATGGGCGAGAAACTCTCCCTTCATATCGTCCAGCTCTTGCAGCTTTGTGCCCATCCAATTCACGGCGTCGACAAGGTCTCGCAATTCGCTGGGAGCTTGAATATTCAGCGACGTGCGGAAGTTCCCCTGTCCGATCTGTTTGATATGGGTCTGCAATTGGCGAAGCGGGCGTAGGACCGTAAAGCTGGCGAAACCGGCGAGCGCAATGCCGAATACGAGCGCTAGCAAAACTAGCTGCTCCGTCACCGTTTCAGCTTGGGCTGAGCTTTCCCGTGACTGGCTTACGCCGACACTGATGCCCGTCTCGTGAAGATCGATAAACTTTTGAAGTATGCTGCTTATACGATCCATCAAGGCATCGCGACGACCTTCATAGTCTGCAGACGGGAGCGCTGGAGACGACCGGCCATGCTCCAGTTCAGAGCGGAAAATCATGAGCCGTTCTTGCTGCAATCGCTTGGTGTCCTTGAGCAGCTGAATGCCTTGTGGAGTGAGTTCCTGCGCTTCAAGCGTCTGGAGTCCTCGATGGAATTCGTCGACCTCTTCATCGAAATGCTGTAAGAATGTCGCATCGCGTACGGCCAGATACTTCTTCTCACTATTGAGTTGGGCATAGAGCACAGTCAGCAGCCGCTTGGCCGATTCGATCGCCGGGTAATGTCGAGTGGCTATGTCGGCACTTAATGCAGTCAACTGACGGAGCTGAAACAACGCATACAGGTTCACCCCTGCCATCACCACGATGATGATAAGGGAGGTTAGAACGATCCGCCAAAAGATAGATAAGCCCACAGGCAAAAGCGCTTTCTTAGCCTTGAGTTTTAATAATAATTGTAGAAACTGTAGGTAATTCCATACACTATTTCTCCTGTTGACTCAAGAAAACAGCCAAACAAATTCTCACGTGCATCATCAGTCTCTTTAGACTGATCAATCGGCTAAGGCGGTTTGCGTGGTTTAGAAGCAGGAGAGACAAAGCCTCTTCTTTCCTACTGGAAAACCTATCCTTACTTGACTGACGAGGCAAACCGGCGTTGGCGTCGTGACACCCCATGTAACGATGCAAAGAGATGGCCACGGAACAACAACATTGCGACGGCAAGGGGTGGCGTGAAGAGCAACCCAAGATACCAGCCGACTGAGGAAGGAATTCCCATGTAGTCCAGCCACCCAGCAAGGATCGTGAATGGCAATACGAGAACCTGAGAAAAATCTAAACCTGCCCCTCTCCCCACATGGCTGGAAAGAGAAAAAAACGATTGCATTCCCGTGGGTGAAAGAACAATGGGGATTAAGATAATCGCAAATGGAAGAAACCATTCAATCCAATTCTCAAGTACGAACTCATATGAAGTCTTGAGCACCTCGAGCGGGGAATCATGCCGGACTTGATAGATAATTTCTGGCGCCGGGTTCAGCAAGAGAAAGAGGAGCAACAGGGCTGCATAGGATATGAGTTGCCCATAGGGGTTTGCCTGCATACTCAGATCAAGGGCCATCAGCGGCAGCCACAGGATAAAACCAACGCCGATGACATCCCAAAAGTAATGACCGACACTGGCAACAAGATCCTTGATCGTAAGCGCCCGTGCATGGCTAATCGATTGCTCAACCAGGCTCAGAGTGGCGCCAACCAGAAGGGCATTCACCGCACCGAGCAGAAAACCTCCAACCATGCCAAGCGGCGAGGCAATCTGAGTGGCAAGCATCAGCAGAAACCCAAATCCTATCACGGCGACGATGGTCATCCAGCCTCGGACAAGGGACTGTCCAGTTTTGTGGAAGGCGCTCCGATAGAGCAAGAGTGTTTCGGTCAGAATGCGCGACATGAATGACAATAGTCTGCTGATACTTCTTCGGTCAAGCCGTCCACTCCTCCTCGTGAAAGGTTGACTTCCAATATCCTATGCTTATGTAAAGGCCAACAACTTAGACGGATGAGCCGGAAGGAGAGATCTAAATGGATATGAACCGTATGACGGTCAAACTACAAGAGGCGCTCCAGACCGCGTCGTCCCATGCCGCAAGGCGCAGCCATCAGGGGATTGATGTGGAACATCTTCTGCTTGCGTTTGTGGAACAGGATGGGGGTCTCGCCTCCTCTCTCCTCGAACAGGCAGGATTATCAGTCCCTTCCATTCGCCAGGCAGTGGAACAAGCGCTCGCTAAACTACCTCAAGTACAGGGGGCCGGGGCAAGTCCTGGACAACTCCATGTCGCTTCGAGGCTCAGTCAGGTTTTGACCAAAGCCGAAGACGAACAGCGCACGTTAAAAGATGACTATCTGAGCGTCGAGCATGTCGTCCTTGCGATGGTTCAAGAAGGAGGGGTCTTCAAGAAACTCGGCCTGACGAAGGAACGGCTCTTGGGCGCCCTGCAACAAATACGAGGCTCTCAGCGCGTCACAAGCCAGGATCCGGAAGGCACCTACCAGGCGTTGGAAAAATATGGTCGTGACCTCACCAGGCTAGCCGGGCAAGGCAAATTAGATCCCGTCATCGGACGCGATGAAGAAATTCGCCGCGTCATACAAATACTCTCGCGACGCACCAAGAACAACCCGGTACTCATCGGCGAGCCAGGAGTCGGAAAAACCGCCATCGTCGAAGGGCTTGCTATTCGTATAATCAAGGGGGATGTCCCTGAAGGGCTCAAGAATAAGCGCGTCATTACCCTTGACATGGGATCGTTGGTGGCCGGCGCAAAGTTTCGGGGCGAATTTGAGGAACGATTGAAAGCCGTCCTCAAAGAGGTGCAGGCAGCCGAGGGTCAAATCTTGCTCTTCATCGATGAGCTGCATACGGTTGTGGGAGCCGGCGCCGCGGAAGGAGCAATGGACGCCGCCAACTTGCTCAAGCCCATGCTGGCCCGCGGTGAATTGCATTTGATCGGCGCAACCACACTCGACGAGTATCGGAAACATATCGAGAAGGATGCCGCGTTGGAACGTCGGTTCCAAACGGTACTAGTCAATCAGCCGTCGGTGGAGGACACCATCTCAATTCTTCGAGGGCTCAAGGAACGCTACGAGGTGCACCATGGCGTGCGCATTAAAGACGCTGCGCTGGTTGCCGCAGCCAAACTTTCGAACCGGTATATCGCTGACCGCTTTCTTCCGGACAAAGCCATCGATCTTGTCGACGAATCGGCAGCCAGGCTGCGTACGGAAATCGATAGTTTGCCGGCAGAGCTCGATGAGGTCTCGCGCAAGGTGCTTCAACTCGAGATCGAGCGGGAGGCCTTGAGGAAAGAACAGGACCAAGCCAGTCAGGCGAGGCTTACGACCCTGGAGCTTGAGTTGAGCGAAAAGCAACATGACCTGAATACGCTCAAGACCCGATGGGATTCTGAAAAGGCCTCGGTGGCAAGGCTGCGCAAGACTCGCGCAGCAATGGAGGAAGTGAAGCAGGCCATGGAACGCGCGGAACGGGGCTATGATCTCAACCGTGTCGCGGAATTGCGATACGGAGAGTTGCCGCGCCTTGAGCGAGAACTCGCGTTAGAACAGGAACAGCTCGGCAAAAAACAAGGAGAGAGCCGGTTACTCAAAGAAGAGGTGGATGAAGACGACATCGCAGCTATAGTAAGTCGCTGGACTGGAATCCCCGTCTCCAGGCTGGTCGAAGGTGAGACAGAAAAACTTCTCAAGCTGGGCGAGCTGCTCCATCAGCGGGTGGTCGGACAGGAAGAAGCGGTGCAGGCAGTCGCAGATGCGGTCCTCCGCGCGCGCTCTGGCATCAAAGACCCGAATCGGCCGATTGGTTCGTTTCTCTTTCTTGGTCCGACCGGAGTCGGGAAAACCGAGTTGGCGCGGACCCTTGCCGCGACGCTTTTCGATGACGACGCCAACCTGATTCGAATCGATATGTCCGAATACATGGAAAAACACACCGTGGCTCGCCTAATTGGAGCCCCACCAGGCTATATCGGCTATGAAGAAGGTGGCCAATTGACAGAGGCCGTCCGCCGGCGTCCCTTCTCCGTGATTTTGTTCGACGAGATCGAAAAAGCCCACCACGACGTCTTCAATGTCTTGCTGCAAGTGTTGGACGACGGACGACTGACCGACTCTCAAGGCCGAACCGTTGACTTCAAGAACACGGTGTTGATCATGACGTCGAACATCGGCAGCCCGCAGATTCTTGAGGCGCAGCAACAGCACGCCTCCTATAACGAAGTCTGTGTTCTCGTCATGGCGGAATTACGAGAACATTTCCGTCCTGAGTTCTTGAACCGAATCGACGAGACGGTGGTATTTCATGCGCTGGAGACGGAGCAACTCACAAAGATTGTGGAGATTCAACTTGAACGGCTACGGGCTCGGTTGACAGAGCGGAGGATCTCCCTAATCGTCACTCCGGCAGCATTATGGTATTTGGGGGAGCGTGGTTACGATCCGGCCTATGGGGCGAGGCCCTTAAAACGATTGATCCAGCAGGAGATTGAAACACCGATGGCACGGCAGTTGGTCAAGGGTGAATTGCGTGATGGAGACACGGCAACCGTAGAACTGAAAGACCAGCAAATCGTCATTGTGCCAACGGTCGTTGACTAACAGGCGGAATACTGGTCTATTCGGTCTATTCTGGTTCATCTGGTTAGTTTCGTTCGACCAAACACACGAGACAGACCGAATAGACCAGACAAGACCAATGAACAAGATCCTTCAGCCTAGGACAACGGACCCGCCTTTCACGTCTTGCGTCGTGCCGCTGGCGCGCAACTTATCGATTTTCCATTCTTCGGAAGACACATGGAGCACATGACCTTTAACCGTATGGAACTCCCCTTTCGTGAAGGCCACCACGTCAGGCGCCTTGACGGACATCTGTAAGATCACGGTTCCCGAAGCCAGATGTGTGAGCAACAGGCTCTTGGGGGTCTTATTCACTTCGTAGGCACGCTTCTCGTTAATCATCAGAGTGCTGTCGTTGAGTTTCGCCGTCACTTTCCCCTCTGCGTTGAACAGGGCAAAGTTCACAAGCAGGGAGCCAGTGATCGGTTTTAGCGCCACCTGAATTTGCGGAACCCCCTCAATTTCAATCATCCCGTCGGTGTTGCGGTAAAGATTCGAACCCACTTCCACATCCATGTATGGCCTCATTTTATTCTGCTGTGAGAATCGTTCATTATGACTTCTTAATGCGATCCAGAATCAACGCGATACATCCGCCGAGCAGCCCCCCTCCCATGATGGTCGTGAACAGCTCGACCAATTTGAGTTCCCACACAGACCCTTGCGCTTGCATGGCTTCACGAATGCCGCCCTGCAGCATGATCACTGCCAGTGCCATCGTGGCGCCGACAATGAACCACCAGAGAAAGACTTTTACACTCGGTAACACAGGGAATCCTCAAAACTCCATTCGGCGATCGAGGCTGCGATATTGAATCGCTTCCGCCACATGCAGCAACTCAATCGTATCAGAGCCTGCAAGATCGGCGATGGTTCTCGCCACACGCACAATGCGCCCGTGAGCCCGAGCGGATAATCCGAGTTTCATCAACGCCTGTTCCAGCAACTCTTGAACAGGCGGTTCCAAACCACAATACCGCTTTAGGAGTCGCGGCTTCAACTGCGCATTCGAGTGAATCCCGTCATGACGATACCGGTGGCGCTGCCGGTCACGCGCCTCCAGGACGCGCAAACGAATCGTGGCGGAACTTTCCGGCACAGGACCATGATCGTGCAAGTCTCGCACGGAGACCGGCGGAACTTCGATATGCATATCGATTCGGTCTTGAAGAGGCCCAGACAATTTGGCTCGATAACGGCGAATTTGCTGGGGACTGCAAACACATTCACGCGTGCGATCTCCGTAGTATCCACAGGGGCAGGGATTCATCGCAGCGATCAACATAAATCGTGCGGGGTAACGGAGCGAACCGCTGGCCCTGGTCAGAGTCACATGCCCGTCCTCCAGCGGTTGCCGCAATCCGTCCAAGACAGGACGGCGAAACTCCGGGGATTCGTCCAAGAACAATACACCATTATGCGCCAAGGACACTTCTCCAGGCCGAGGAACTGTTCCGCCTCCGATAAGCCCTGCATCGGAAATACTGTGGTGTGGAGCGCGAAATGGACGAATCGTCAGCAGTGGATGGTTCGCGGGTAATTGCCCGGATACGCTGTGGATTCGGGTCGTCTCGATCGCCTCGTCCAGCTCCATGAGGGGAAGAATCGTCGGCAGACGTTTCGCCAACATCGTCTTGCCAGATCCGGGTGGTCCTACCATCAAAAGATTGTGCCCGCCAGCGGCAGCGATCTCCAAGGCGCGCTTCGCATGGTCCTGTCCCTTCACATCGCCATAGTCGTCATCCTCAACGGGGCGAGTGGTGAAAAATCTGTCCCGGTCTGCGTGCGCCGGCTCCAGCGAAACCGTGCCATTGAGAAATCCCACAGCTTCGGGAAGCGTGTGAAGCGGATAGGCCGTCACACCC
This sequence comes from uncultured Nitrospiraceae bacterium, assembly GCA_963781915.1. GTDB lineage: Bacteria > Nitrospirota > Nitrospiria > Nitrospirales > Nitrospiraceae > Palsa-1315. The sequence continues at coordinate 151,729 of CAWAIH010000005.1, forward strand.
TGCACCACGGCTGCCTCTAGGCTATTCTGAGCCGGCAAAAGCAAACTATGATTGGGCCGGCAGGCAATCCCGATGGATAAGGCGCCGGTAATCGCCTTGATATGTCCGTCCAGTGAAAGTTCTCCGATACAGACTCGGTTTTGCACATTCTGTGAAGGGATAACTTCCTCTGCGACGAGAATCCCAATGGCAATGGCCAGATCGAGCCCGGCCCCTTCTTTCTTAATTCCTGCGGGAGCAAGGTTCACCGTGATTTTCTTTGCCGGAAAATGGAAACCCGTATTCTTGAGCGCGGAACGGACGCGATCGCGGCTCTCCTTCACAATGGTATCGGGCAGGCCGACAACTGAGAATTGTGGAAGCCCTCCGGCAATATCGACTTCCACATCGATCAAATGCGCATCGATACCGACAAGCGCAGCACTGAGAACTTTTGCGAGCATGAGAACACCGGTGCAAGGCCTGGAGCTGGTGGATTATAGGAACCGCTTCGAATCGTTGCAATCGAAACAATAAAAAATGACAAGGAAATGGTTCCATTTCCCTGTCGACAGCACATAGTTCGAGTGGTCACTCACATTACGTATGACGATTCATCGCGACTTCAATCCAAAGCCCCTTCCTCGTGAAGCGCCCCTCGACAGACTCGGGACGCCCTGAGCCCGCCGCAGGGCGAATCTCGCATTTCAAGGAATGTGTAATTGAACATTAAACATTGCGCATTACAGGTGCGGTCGCTTCACACGCAAGAATAGCGAATTTGTGATTGCAGCAGAAATATTTATGAATAATGCGTGCTAGCACCCACCTCTCTCCTTCTGTATAATCTCCCTCCATGTCTATCCAGCCTCTCTCCTTACGATCAAGCCTGGTAGCACATGCCTCACACATCCTCTCGCCCAGCCCAATGCCGGTGTGTTTACTCCTTGGTGGTTTGATCATTGGGACAAGCAGTCCGATCTTGGCCCAAATGCCTGGCCCTGCAACCACCCCATCCGGACCTGTAGGAGCAGCCATGGCCGTCCTTGCAACGCTGCAAGACGCCAATGTGCTTCCACCCGAAGGGACTCCCGAAGCAAATCGTGTCATCAAGTCGGTCATCCAATTTCAATCGGTGTTTCTAAAGAGCAATGATACGGCTGTGCAAACATTTTTGCGGCACGCATTTGCGGCCCAGAAGGGCAGCGATGTAAACGAAGCCGCGTCTCGATTCCGCTCAACAGGCTGGACGTCGAATACGCTTGAGGCGCTGAGTGAGCAGTGGGGCGTGACGGCGATCGATCAGCGAGAGCAGTTGGTGCCCGGCTTCGGCCAATTCAACGTCAGTCCTACAGATTTTGATTTCTTGATGGAGCTTGTTGCGAGGGCACGGACAGCCTTGGAACAACGGGGACAGAATATGCATCAGGTGTTTGCGCAACGTCGGCGGGAGATGCCGGGAAGCACACAATAACTGCAACAGGGAGGACTCAATGGCAACGAAAGCCTATATCCTAATCAAGGTCAAGGCCGGGAAGACAAAAGATGTACTGCAGGTACTCAAGCGTCTTACCGGAGTCGAGCAAGCCCACTCTTGCTTTGGACGGCCAGATATTATTCTATTCATCGCGGTCTCGGACGAGCGTGCGCTCTCGGATGTAGTGATTACAAAAATCCATCAAGTCGAAGGAGTGGAAGAAACAGATACGCATATCGTCGCCGATAGCTAGCAGAAGAGAGCACATGGCTGATGGCTTATAGCATGTGCGGAAACACTGAGCTTTCTTTCTTCGTGCTATAGGCCACTCGTTAGTGGGTCGCCCGCCCACGAGTTATGTTTCACGGGTGTCACGCAATGATGCGACGCTGACAATGGCCCCGCCAAGCTCTGCCGAACGGTAACAGGCGTCGGCCACTTCGACGGCCCGACAACCATCGCGCCCGGTAATAGGCGGCGGGCTATTTGTTTCAACGGCAGAGACAAAGGCACGGAGCGTGGCGAGGATCGTCTGCTGCGGCTGGACGGCCCATTCCACAGGAGCGATATCACCAAAGACTCCGCTCACCCGCTGATGAAACCAATCAGCGGTGATCTGCCCCTGGGTTCCCACCCACTCCGTTCGCGCAACCCGCCCCGCTTCGACTCGTGCAACGTCGAAGTTACATCGCAGGCCGCTTGTAGTCTGTGCCTGCACCATCGCCATTGTCTCCGGTGCTGCGCACGGAAGCTGGTCCAACTCGCAGCGGACGGCGACCACCTCCTCGCCGGTGAGAAAGGGCACCAGATCCAAGAGATGAACCCCAAATTCCAAGAGTGCCCCACGCTGACCCGGCATCGGTGACCTGAGAAAGCCGGTGGCTTTTGCTTCAATCCGGCTCGTGAAGGTGACGTACCGAAATCGGCCGATCTTCGGCAAATGTTCTTTCAAAAGAAGAATCGCTGAATCGAAACGCAAGGTCTGCGCGGTCATCAGTAACAGACCTGCTTCTTCTGCTGCCGCCACCATCATACGTGCTTCACGGCCTGTCGGCGCTAATGGCTTTTCAATGAGGATTGGCTTCCGCTCCTTCACAGCTTCGAGACAAATCTCTAGACAAAGCGCCGGAGGGGTCACCACTACGATGGCCTCTACCGTTGGGTCGGCAATCAAGGCACGATAGTCCCCATAGACAGGGATGTCCGTCGTCGAGAGCGAAGGCAGTCTCTCCCCTATCCGTTTCCGACAGAGGGCGGCAAGGCTTACCCCTGGCAGATCATACAGAAGATGCTGGATATACCGGCTACCATGCCTACCGGCGCCGATGAGACCGATTCTAAGCGGCATAGTCGTCACATCCATCGTGAGGGAAAGAAAACTGTAATCACCATTGAATACAGGGTCAACTAAAACTCGATCCTGTGGTCGGATTGACAGCCCAACAGTCTGATCCCTATAGTACGCGCGCATAGTATCACGCTCTATCCGAATAGGGCCTATCCTGCAAAACCTTGATAGAAAAGAGATTGCCGTAATGACATCGACCATCGCACCTTTTACCTTGGATCAAATCGGCACCGGCACCGCTCGCTTTCCGAGCGGCATCGCCATTCCTACACTGACTGATGCTGCTGCCGATCCCTATATCCAGACACGCGTCTCGAAACATGTGCATGTAGACTGTATTCAGTTTTGGCCTCAGGAAAAAGGTCGCTACCCTGGGCTCATCCTCTTGCATGAAGCCTGGGGACTCACCGCGCAAATCAAGGATCTGGGAGCCAGACTGGCCTGCGAAGGCTACGGCGTGATCATTCCGAACTTATACGCTCGACTGGGTGGCATGGTCACGGCCAACGCAGAGGTTGCAGATGCGCTCATGGCCAAGCTGAACGAATCGCTCATACTACAAGACATCAATTCGTGCTGTGAGTTCTTCAATACACGCGACTACATTAAACAAAATATCCATGGCGTGGTTGGCTACGGCATGGGGGGATCCTATGCGCTCCGGTTCGCCTGCCAACGGAAACGGCTTCGAGCAGCAGCCGTCTATTATGGCCGAGTCATGCAGCCTGAAACCACAATCAAAGATTTGTTCTGTCCGACGCTCTATCACCAGGCCGGTCAGGACCAATGGGTGCCCGGTCAGGATGTAGAACGGCTGCGCGCTGCTGCGGCTGAGTATCATAAACGCGTCGAGATCAGGACTTACCCCAATGCTCCCCATGCATTTTGTAATGAACAGCGTGTGGAAAACTATCGTGCCGACACAACGGCTGAGTCCTGGGAGGCAACTGCCGCGTTTCTCAAGACCTGCTTCCAAGGCACCTAACTGACTTTCCAAAAGCATTGTGTCAAAAGCCCCTGCTTGAGGGTCTGGGCGGAAGCACGGTAAAGTAGCGCGATGCGCAATCACTTCCTCATGGCTCGACCAGCCCCATCACGAATCGGTCTCGCTCTTGCCATGGTGTTCCTCTCGACACTTGTGGCCTGGCACACCGCCAAGTCAGACGAATCCCTTCCGAGTTCTACGCCAGATTTCCCGTCGATCATCCGTGCCCATTCCGATCAACTGGCCAAAATAGACTCCGATAAGGAAGCTATGACCCTATTTGTGTCGGCAATCGGTCCCTCGCTCCAAATGGGCGATGTAGCTCGGACATTAGGAGCCAACCCCTTGCCGGCCAAGCTCGCCAAGGAACTTCTCTTACCAGAGCTGACAGCCGCAGTTCATCGGTTAATGGGTAGTCTGGCAGCCTGGCGCCTTGCCTCGACCATCAAGCAGGCGGTGAGAGATCAGCAATCCTCGACGGAAACCGATCGGCTATACGGAACTCCTCAAACCAACGCATGGCTCGCGCAGCAGGGAAAAGGTTCCTGGCATGACTCACTCAATCAACTCTCTGACATGGTTGGTTCCTCAGAATTGGGCAAGAGGATTCAGGGAGAGTCATCTGCATCGACCCCACTGATAACAATCCTAGAGAAGGCCGCGCGCCTGGAATTGGACACCTTGCAGACGGGCTTCCAAGAATGGGATCGAATCCGGAATTGGAAGGATCGGGTGCGCGAGCTACGAGGGCAGGCCCGGCTCTGCGGAACCTGGCAGTGGATCATTCATAACCATCATCAGCACCATCAGGAGCAAAAGCTGACACTGCTCTTCCCTCCTGCTGGGAATACGAAAGCTGCCTTGGTGGGACTTGCGGAAACGATCGTCCTGGGTGAGAACGTCTACTTACGGTGGGAAATCGATGGCCGGGTTCAAGAAGATAGTCTGCAATTCAGTAAAGAAGGGCAGCGTATCGAGGGAACCTTCGTGAATTCCGAAGGTGGGTGGGGATCGATCAGCGGGAAGAGAACGGCTGGCTGTACGCCGTAGCGCGACGCACAAGGGTTGATCTGGTTTGTCTGGTTTGTCTGGTTCAAACCAAATAAACTAGACAGACCAAATAAACAAGACAAACCATCCGTTCTCACGCGCCACCGCGCGGTAGCGCGGCTCGCCAAACTCCCCAACCTAATAGAAGCCAGCCTATCATGAAGGCCAGCCCACCGATTGGAGTCACAGCCCCCATCCACCGGATTCCCGCAAGAGACACCACGTAGAGACTACCTGAAAAGAGAAACATTCCGGCGATAAAGAACCATCCGGATTTTTCAAGGCCCTGCTCAGGGTAACGATCAATGGCCAATGACACGATACAGAGTCCAAAGGCATGGTACATCACATACCTTGTTGCGGTCTCGAACACTTGGAGCATAGGCGCATCCAGAATTTCCTTGAGTGCATGGGCGCCAAAGGCGCCGGCAGCAACACCAGATCCAGCCAATATTGCCCCGATCATCAGGAATCGCTGAGAAGGTGAATGACCCATACGTATCCTCCCCCCATACCTCTAGCCGAAAGTTAGCCGATTGTAGCAGAAGTGCTCACGAATAATGAGCATAAGATCGTGCGTATGTGTAGAAAATACAGACAGTTACCCCTACACCACCATTTTGGGGTAAGTCTCCCCCACCTCTTGAGGAATAGTCACGCACCCGCTTTGCCACTATTCTCCACATATGATGATGACGCAGAGAAAACAACCGCAACTGAGTGGGTGGGATAGCCCCAGGTTTTTGATTGATTGCGTGCTTACAAACGTAACCAGGCAGCTTGAAGCGGACGGGTGCGTCCTCGAACGCCTAGAGACAGGATGTAAGCCCACTACCCCTGACCATCTGAGAGCAGGAGACTTTGTAAACATTCAACTATGGTTAGAAGGCGAGGAGGCCTTTATAGATATCCGTCTGGCGGAAGTCAGAAAGATTTACGAACACTGGATAGAGGTAGAATTGATCCAGATCAGCCCAACTGACCGGGTGAGGCTCAAACGATTTATCGGTGCTCCCTCAAGCACACACATCAAGGAAGCGGCACTCATCAACCATCTTCTCATTCGGGCGTAGCTCAGAACGGCCCGGTAGATAGACTGAAGGGATTCAGGCTGAAGGCTGTTAGCGGATGCTGAGCAAGCCCGCCAGCCGGCCTGGTTCATTTGGTCTATTCGGTCTGTCTTGTCTATCTGGTTGAACGAAACAAACCAGATAGACCAGCCTCAGGCCTTCGGCCTGAATCCCTTCAGCCTGAACCCCTAGTCTTGGCCTGAACACCTGAGTCGTTACGTTCATTTGCCTTTTGGTTTCCACTCCCTCGCTAGCTGTTGCGCCTCGGCGATCTGGTCAGCGTCCATCCGTTTGGCAATCGCATCCCGGAGCCTAGCCCCGGCTTCCATACCCTTTGCGGCCCCGAGGCTGTACCACATGTAGGCCCGGACATAGTCCTGCTGCACACCATCCCCACGTTCATACATGAGACCAAGTTTTCTTTGCGCTAAATCATTCCCTTGATTTGAAGACAGACGTAACCAGTATACGGCCATCTTGTAGTCCTGCGGACCACCCCGTGCATAGACAAGCAAGACACCCAGGTGAGCCTGGGCCTCCGCATATCCCTGGACAGCGGCCTTCTCCCACCACTGTCGCGCTTGAGCATCGTCCTTGGGCAAACCCTGGCCGTTGGCATAGAGCAAACCGAGGTTAAACTGTGCAACTGCCAGTCCTCGCTCGGCCAGCGGTCGCAACTCACGCATGGCTGTCGCGTAGTCGCCTCGTTCAAGGGCAAGTACATAGGCCTCCTTGACTGCCTTATTATCGGCCCATGCGGGAACGGCAAAACAAACACACGACAGCACAAGGGCGATACCGAATCGGAAAGATGTCCGCTGATCATCCATCAATAGGAGCCTCCGTAGGAGGCATATTGTAGGAGGGTGGCGAAGGACGGCGCAAGAGCTGAGCGGGGGAAATGATCGGAGGTCTAGAGTAAACCAGCGGGCGACGGGCTTGGTGACAGTATCTAGAGAGGGCTCTGTTACTTCTTCCTTTGAATATGGTGCCGGAGGCCGGGATTGAACCGGCATGGGCCTATTAAGCCCGAGGGATTTTAAGTCCCTTGCGTCTGCCAATTTCGCCACTCCGGCAGCGGGGCGGATTCTAACATAGCATCAAGCACTTGCGGCCAACTTTCCCTCTCCTTCAGTCTTCTGTTCCGACACCTTCGCGTAGGCTAGTGTTAGATAGGTGATCTCCCCATGCGACCAGGGGAAACATTCTCGTTGACGGTCACGCTGCCGAATGAGCAACGCATCGAGATCCCTGAAGCGGTGGTGCGCTGGTCGAGAGGGCAGGAGTTCGCCGTGGAGAATGTTTCGATTGAGCCGCACAACCATGTGCGGCTTCAGCATTACGTAAATCGCTTGGTTCGAGAACCGGAGAGGATGAGCCAATTATTGCTGACAGCCCCAGACGGGAATCGAAGACCCTTCTAGACGCTGTCAGCCGAAAATATCCAGGGAAAACTGACCCTCCCCCACTGGGCGGAGATGGCGTGAGATTTTGAACCATGGGCAGAATGCGAGGAAAGCAAGAGTGTCCGAAATCGGAGGGAAGACACGCCCAGTTCCACAGGCAGCCAGGACGTCAGATGTCGTCAGGTCGACGACTTTGAGAAGCTGCTGATCTCTCTAGATTACGACGCTCGGAAGCCAAGAGTTCTATTCGTTGCTCATCCTCAATTCTAGCTATTCGCTGAAAATACGCATTCAACATCAATAGCCCGAGGATAACGGCCCCCCCCAGAATGGTCCAAGTCATATCTCCCAATACCCAATTACTAGTCTCCATCAGAGCAGCTCCTTGTTGAGTGAGTTTTTCGACATACTACCTTCCAGACAACACTTCAAACGGCATGAACATAAACTCATACGCCATGGCTTTCAATCACGAAGTCTACAATGCCCCCGTGATCTATGTCATCGCGCCATCCATCTGGGTGCTGATTGATCTTCCACTGCCCGCAGATTTCTTACCCGCCCACCCCTCCGATTGCTTTACAATCGATCTCCCGAACGTGCCAGTAGCCAGTGCTACCAAGGTTGGATCGCATCAGTTTCAGGGGGCTGAATGCCGCCACGTGCATGAGCGTAATAGCGCACCCCCGGATTAACTGAGCGGCACATTGAAGCATACGTAGACTTCGATCTACCAGAAAGGATAGTTCGCTTCTAAGTCCATTCCTTCGGCATCGTATGACTGCTATAGGTGGCCCACATGCCCAGCACGCAAGGGGTGGCACACAAGTATACCCCACCCCCGGCACAACCCTGCAGGCCAGGTTATAATGCTAGGAAATCTGGGATACCGGCAAGTGTTAATACAATTTTAAGAAGAGCGAAGAAACGATTAGATTAGCGGCAAAGAGAATCAAACAGAACTGAAAGGGTCAAACTCGAATCGCCTCGAATGACAAGGGGATTGCCCAAACCGTCAATGACTTGAGCAACCCCCCTAGATCGGATTTTAAGTCCCTTGCGTCTGCCAATTTCGCCACTCCGGCAAGGAAGCCAGGTCAAGGCTCAGGCTAAGGCAGCAGAACGTTTGTTTTGAATGGATGCGCAGCCTCGGCCTCAACCTTAGCCTGTATTCTCAGGCAAGCGGGACTCATCGGGTCTAGGGTGGTCAAAGTCGCCGTCGAAGCCTTGAGTTCTGAGTTCGAAGTTCTGAGTTTCAAGTACCCAAAACCTCGAACTCTCCCCTCTCTCGTCTTTCTTATCAGCCTATAACTCAGAACTCAGAATCCGGAACTCAGAACTTCTTTGCCCGTCCCGCTTTTCTCGCAAGTCTCGCTAGTCTCGCGGGAGACAGGGACAGGCACCGCCGAAAACGGCGGAGCCAGTCCCTGGCGAGGCGATCCAGTTACGCCGCTTCGATCTGTACGGTCTCATCGTCCTTGCGAATGAGAGACTTACTGCGATCCATCACTTCTTTCACACCGGATTGGACGGTCCGATTCCATCGAGTCGCCTGCAACTGAGCCTTTTTCGCATAGCGACGGACCTCACGCCGGGTGTCTGTCCCAGTCTGCGGTGCAAAGAGCAAACCGATCCCCGCTCCAATCACTGCGCTACCTGCCACCAACGCTGCGACCTTCGCTGCCTGACGTCCTCGGTCTGACATGGTGAACCTCCTTGAAACAGTTAAATGAAGAACGTGATCGCCGACACCCTGCATATTCTTGCTCTATCTCTTCAGCAGTAAGCGTGCCAGGCGAAAAACTACAAAAACATCCCATGATTCATCACAACTCTGTACTCACGATCCAAACCGATGAATTTTTCGTTGTGTATTCCTCACAGGTCACAACACAAGCGTGACAGAAAACCAACATACGAAAGAGGCAGCTCGCTCAAACTGGCTCTGAGTAAGGATCAGAAAAGATTGTCCTTGGCCTGTTCGTGCGCTTGCAATGATTGAGACCGTCACCTATTATTCTCCTTCGCCGAATAACCCGTAGCTCGCTGCGGGGGTAAAGGCGTGGAGAACCTCCGTAGCCTTGGCGAAGGAGGGTACGGCTTCGGAGAATTTCACAGGATACCCCACAGCTTCCGGCCTTCATAGCCGAAGTGGCTACTTCGGCGGAGTAGGCTGCTGTGGGGAGCTTCATTCTCCAAAACGCCACATGAGGCACTCATGACTTGGTTGCACGCGATCCCCTACCCGAATATCAGCCCGGTCTTCCTTGAACTGGGGCCCCTGCAGTTTCGCTGGTACGGTCTGATGTATCTGGTCGGACTGGCCTGCGCCTACATTCTGATCAAGCGTCGAGTGGAGTCCCGTGGCCTCTCCATGACCAAGGACCAAGTCTATAATATGGTGGTCTGGGCGGCATTCGGGGTGTTTATTGGAGGACGGCTCGGCTATACGCTCTTTTATAATTTCTCCTACTATATCCAGCATCCAGCCAGCATCGTAGCGGTCTGGGAAGGGGGCATGTCCTTCCACGGCGGCTTGTTGGGAGTCATCGTCGCCTTATTTTGGTTCAGCCAACGGCAGGGTATTCCCACCTACCAGGTTGCAGACTTGGCAGCAGCCGTCACACCGATCGGGCTAGGATTCGGACGAATCGGCAACTTCATCAATGGGGAGTTGTATGGCCGGGCCACCGATGTCGACTGGTGCATGGTGTTTCCGACGGGAGGGCCTGCCTGCCGCCATCCCTCACAGCTGTATGAAGCAGGGCTCGAAGGGCTGTTCTTGTTCACCCTGGTATGGGTCATCTCGAAGACCGCACCTCCACCAGGTACCCTCTTCTGGAGTTTCATCGCCGGCTATGGAGTCTGCCGGATGATCGTAGAGTTCTTCCGCGAACCGGATGCCCATCTTGGATTTATCCTGGCATCCTTCTCCATGGGCCAACTCCTCTCCTTCCCCATGATCGTGGTAGGAGTCTTCATGCTCGCCCTAGGCTATCAGCGGCGGGCCTTGATGCAGGCTAAATCCTAAATAGGGATTCAGGTAGATAGGCTGAAGGCATTCAGCGGGATGCTGGAAAGGGATGGAACCTGATGATCTTCTGTGCTCGCGCAACGCGCTCGGGCACGTCTGTCTGGTTGGCCGGTCTATCTGGTCTGTCTGGTTCTTCAGGGTGAATGTCCAGTCCGATCAACCAGACAAACCAGATAGACGAGATAGACCAGATGAACCAGCATTCGTTCGATGCGCGCAGTAAAAGGCTGTCTTGGCCACTCCCTTAATGAGACCTGAAGTCGTCCTCGGCCGTACCGACTCTTTCCAGCGCCCGCCCCAGTTAGAACGTAAGGTCTTGAGCAGCATGTGCCGCTTCGTCATCGGTGCTGTGTAAAAACAAGCTGGGGGACTGTCAAAAGTTTTTACAGCATCGTGACGCAGGCCTGGAGGCGGCGCAGTCGTGCCAGACACAGCGTCAATACCTCGAAAGTATTGGCTTTTCTGCTAACGTGTCTTTCGCCGCGACCATTAGGCCGCCAATTCACGAGTGGTTAGGCGGTTGAAGACTGTAAAAAGTACTTACGTATGCGCTGTGAGGACTGAATTGTATCTAGCGATAAATCAAATACTTCCACGCTGGCCTGATGCTTGCTAACGTTTTTAAGCAAATATCTTTCGCGCATAAGGGGAGTATAGACAGCAAAGACATTATTGGTGGTATCTGCCATAGCATTTGCTTACTCGGCGCCAGTAGAGACTACCCTCCTAAGAGATACCATCAATGGGAGAAATCGTGTCTGACCCTAAGCCAACAGGAGAGAAAAAATGAAACAAATATTAATGATTTCAACAATTACTCTGGCTCTGATGGGAGTGAGCGCCCAAAGCTCACAGGCAAGTCCGACTACCGCGCTGACATTTCCATCTCAGCCCGGCACGACAGCAGGCTTTGTGAATGGCACAGACGGTTGGGAGTTTATCCCTGTTGTGGACATTCAGGTCACTACCCTTGGATACTATGACGACAGTGTGAACGGACTTCTTACTTCCCACACCGTGGGAATATTTGACACAGCGACACAAGCACTAGTCACGCCGACTATCGCTGTCAATAGTGCTAGTACGTTGGATGGTCTATTTCGTTTCGAGCCCATTGCTCCTGTGTTATTGCATACGGGACAAACTTATACAGTTGCAGGTGCAACGGTCTTCCCTTTCGATCCTGAGGTCTTTAACCCTTCAGGGCGCGTGTTTGCGCCCGAGGTTCAATTTATTAAGTACCGCGTGGCGTTTGGCAGCAGTCTTGCGTTTCCCGCACAGATCCAATCCAATAATTTGTTTGCTTCAGCGAATTTTCAGTTTGACCAGCCTCAGTCCCCGGTCCCAGCTGTCCCTGAACCCTCTACCCTGCTGCTCCTCGGCTCCAGCCTCCTGGGCCTTGGCCTAGCAACATGGCAGCGCAAGAACGCTGCATGACCTAACCTGACATCGTGCATCACCGACGGCGGTTCCAGCAATGGGGCCGCCGTTGTTGTTTGGCAGGGCCTGACTCTGTTGCAACAGACCAAATGGCGAAGTTGCGCGACGCGAAGTTCGAAGTTCTGGGCTCGAAGTTCGAACCACCTTCAGCCTGAACCCCTTCAGCCTAAACACCTAATCTTAGTACGGCATCTCCTCGTCATCCAACCCAACATGGTGTCCGAGTTCATGGACCACCGTGTCGCGGACTTCTTGAATGACTTCGGCTTTTGTCCGACAGAGACGTAGGATAGGGCCACGATAGATGGAGATACGGGCGGGCAACTCACCGGCAGGCTGGAAGAAGGACGTCTCATCAATCGGGACACCTTGATAGAGACCCAGCAGATCGTCTTTTGATTCCAATCCAAGATCTTGCAGAACTTCTGCTGAAGGTTCTTCTTCAACGACAATCGACACCTCATCAGCCAGCGCGGCAAAACGTGGCGGCAGTTCGGCAAGCGCCTCCTGTATCCACCTATCGAATTCTTCCTGCGAAACTATCATGAATGTTTGTTTGGTTTATTTGGTTTCTTTCGTTTGTTTGCGTTGAAGAAACTAATCTGACGAACCAAATCAACCAAATAAACAAAACAAACCAACAGTCTGTTAAACCTCGACCGAGATGCCTGGCCTTAAAAAGATGAATTGAAACGAGAGAGACGGCAATCCTAACGCACTCGCGACGGCTCGTGAATACATCTCAGCTTGGGATCGATAGCGATCTGCTCGGGCCAGTGCATCTTCAGCCGCCACATCGTCCGTCTTATAGTCGGCAATCCAGATCCGATCGTCAAGCCGGTAAATCAGATCGATGACCCCTTCCATGATCTGCTCCTCCCCCAAGGGCATGACAAACGGGACTTCTCGTCCCAGCACCGTCGCACGCTGCAGTCTTTTGTACGGCTCAGAGGAAAGGAAGTTCCCAAAGAGAGCAGCGAGATCCCCTGCGACAGCAGCCATCAAGTGATCCTGTGCCACATAGTGCCGGCAGACCTGCTCGATCACAGTGCCGATCTCAGCGCGAGGCTTGGCGAAGTCCCACTGTTCGAGTACCGCATGGGCGCAGACTCCAACCAGCCGGCTCAGGTCGGGGTCACGGCCTATCACAGTGCGGGGGAAAACGGCATCGGGTCTGCTTCCTGCCAAACTAGAAGGAGTCACTCGTCGCGCGGTGATACGGCGCTTCTCCCATTCAAGTTTCCTGGCCTGGCGGCGAATGAGAATGGGACCAAGGGGCGGGTTAGGGGCCTTGAGGGAGAGAGACCGTTGACTGTGCCGCCTCGCTCCCTTCTTGGCCGGCGTCATGACACGAGTGAGTCGGCTCGTTCCGATACAAATTTGATCAGCCGCCGAAGAGCTCCCATCGTCAACAATTGTTTCTCCAAGCAGAGAGAGCACTGTGTCATGTCCCGGCTTCGCGGTCAGCCCGCCTGACAGAACCAATAGATCGCGCGCCCTGGTCATGCCGACATACAGGAGCCTTCGCTGTTCCGCTTCTTCACGCGCTGCCATCTTCATCTCCACCAGCAGGGCTCCGAGATTGGAGCGGCTTCCCAGCCGTAGGCTATAGCAGCGGCTTGACCAATCATGATGGATGGATGGCCCTTTGTGAGCATTCTTTGACCCCTGGTGCAGACCGGGAAGAATGACCACGGGAAACTCCAATCCCTTGGCCTTATGGATGGTCAATACGCGGATTGCCCCCAGCGATTCCTCAGCCAGGGCGCTTTCCGCCTCAACCGGTTGCTCCGTTACTCTGGTCATCATTAAGTCGACGAACCCGGTCAAGGTGAGATGGGGACGATCGGCTAACGCTTCGGCCATCTCCCTGATCTTCCGCAGATTGGCCACCCCTTGCTCGCCATTGAGGGACGCCGCAGCTAATTCCAGAATGGGCAATCTATCGTAGATGAGATCGATGGCGTCAGGCACAGGCCGCAACGGGGCGAGCCTATGCAGCTCGGCCAAATGCTCATAGAGCCGCCGTACCGTTTCTGCCTGCGGATGATTCCAGGCAGATAGCCGTTCCCGTTGCTGGTAGTCGAACCCCTCTCTTTGCTGAAGGGCCAATAGATCACGATCCGTCATGCCGCCGAGAGGCGAGCGTAAGACTCCGACCAGGGCAATCCTGTCGTGGGGATTGTCGATGACACGGAGAAGGTTGACCACATCGATGACCTCCTGCCGCCGATAAAAATGCTTTTCCCCATCCGTGATATAGGCGATGTCGTAGCGGCGAAGGGCATCGAGATAGATCTCAGTCTGGGTCAACTTTCTAAAAATCAGTGCAATGTGTCCCGGTTGAAGCGGGCTTTTGTGCCGATCCCGATCCATGACGGTCGTCCCTGGGAGAAGCTCTTCCTTCAGCCAACGTGCCAGCGCTTCCGCCTCTTCCCTGGTTGCAGCCTGAACATCGAACTCTTCGTCGCCTTCTCTCGGCGCCACAAGACGAAGCTGCACACCGGAAACTGAGACCTCAGGCTTTCGTTGTGGCCTGACTGCCAGCGGTTCATTGGCCGGCTGAATATGTTCTACCTGTTGAAAGAGCCGGTCGAAAACATTATTCACGACGTCGAGCACGGCCCCGTCGCTGCGAAAATTCGTTACCAGGGAAAAGACCCGGCCTCCGGCGACTCGAATTTTCTCCACCACTCGCTCGAAGGCTTCGATGTCGGCTCGGCGAAAGGCATAGATCGATTGCTTCGGATCTCCCACGATAAATAACTTACCCGGCTCTAAGTCTACGTCCTGCCATGAGGTCTGATGGCTGTCCGCCCGTTCACCTAGGTATAGGATGATTTCGTACTGGACCGGATCTGTGTCCTGAAACTCATCGACCAAGATTGCCCGATAGGTTTGTTTGATCCTGGCACGGACTGCCGGATGATCGCGTAAGAGGGTCTTGGCCCGTGCCAGCAATCCATCGAAAGCAATCCATCCGGAGATACGAAAGCCCTGCTGGATCTGATCGAGGAAGGGTCTCACGAGGGTCACGACTTCTTGAAAGTAGGACTGGTCAACTGTGAGTAGTTGTTGGGCCAGTCCGATGATCGAGGCCGCCTCCTGAAATGCAGCCTCATCCCATCCTACAGGCGCCTTTCCCAGATCCTTTTCCAAGGTTGCCCGTTCATCCTCTGTGAGATGCATGAGCCCCGGTACCCCCTGCTCCAACAAGCGTGTCATCGATTGCACTGCGGCAGCGAGCATCTGTTCCGCCTTACGCCGTTTGGGTCGATCCTGCACGGCAAGAAGAGCAGCAGCTTGCCCATGCATGGCAACGATCCAGTCTCGCAAGGGGCCCTCAAGGGGAAGGGGTCGGCACTGGCGTTCCAGCTCATCAAGCTCCACAAAATCCCCGGCGAGCGCCTCGGTAAACTGCCGAAGATCGTCGAGCGTAACCCCAGCCAGGACTCGACGCCATCGGTCATGCTGCGATCCGGCTGATCCGAGTTCGTCGTCCAACCAACGATCCCAAGATAAGTCAAATAGTTCCTTGAAATTTGACCCGTCATCTTCCTGAAATAATGGATCAATTTCAGACTCAACTGGATGGAGCCGCAAGAGATGTGCGGCAAAACTATGCAGGGTACCGATCTGGGCTTTTTCAATCTGCTCAAGCGCAGTCCTGGCCCGTTCGCCGACCTGTTCAGCGGAGAGATGATAGCGAGTCCGGAAGATGGAGATGAGTTCATCGGTCTGCTCTGTCAAACGAAGGAGCTGCTCGCGCAGCCGTTTCTTCATTTCAGTCGCAGCCTTGTTGGTGAAGGTCAGGGCCACAATCTCCGTGATGGCCAAGGGGCTTGGTTCTCTGAGAAGAAGGTTGAGGATGCGATTGACAAGAATCGTGGTCTTGCCGGTCCCGGCTCCCGCCATCACCACGACATTGCTGTCCCAAGTTGTCTCTGCCAGGAGCCGGCCCTGGGAGTCCGAGAGTGTCAGGAGATCACTCATCGCTTACCTTCTGCTTTCTCAATTTTCGCAAGACACGGGCCTGAGTTGATTGGTGCGAACGCCACCCAACCATATCGTCGTGGCGGCGGCAGGCGCCTGAAAATTCGCAGTAGTCGCAATAGCCGTCGGGAAGAATAAAAAACTCTCTCCGCGCGATGCCTTCAACTAATGCGGAGAGCGTCTGCCGGATCATGTCCCCGGTATGGCCGGTCCAGAGGCCCGCGTCGAACGTTGAACGAGAGACAGGCTGCTTCCACTGTGGGGCCAGAAAGAGCAATTGAACATCGGTGACGGCGGGAAGCGAAGGTAGAGTCATCCTGGCATAGAGCGGCGGTTGCAATCGCAATCCTCGCACGGCAGACAAGGCCAGGTTGCGGTCCACGGCGCTGATGTCATTACCCTGCTTAAACTTATAGTCCACAATACGGAGCGCTGGCGGATCAGTTCGGTAATCGACACGGTCCAGAGTGCCATGAATCTTCAAGAAGCCGGACAACGAATCGGACTCCAGTGGGACAACGCCCTGGACAGACGCTTCAAAGGCAACTGGACGAAATCCGGTTGCGAGATACTCCACCTGGTCCGACGAGACAGCAGCGGTCACCAACTCTGTCACCTGTTCACGCGCCAGCGTCCAGAGCAGGGCATGCCCTGTCCCCTGACTTGCCGCATGGGCGGAAAAGGTCTCGGTCACTGCCTCTTGCACCGTAGATCGCACCATAGCCTCGGTCGGTGAGCTATCGGGCCATTGAAGCGACAGCAACCGTTCATAGCTCAATCGAAGCGATGCATGCACAAGAGTACCGATCGTTAAGGGAGGCAGGTGGTCCTGCTGGAGCCGTCGTACTGGCTCCAATCGAAGAACTTTTTCCCCAAAGTACTGAAAGGGACAGGTCGCGTACCGTTCCAATGCTGTCGGTGAGAAGCTCCGATCGTTGACTGCCGCTGACTCGGTCGCCTCAATGCCGATCAGGCCGTCGAAGGGGCCCAGCTCAGGGGATTCCCGTTCAATGGTTTTCAGCGTGACCAGCCCCTGTTCAAAGAGGGGCCGGTCTCGCCCTATTGCATCGAGCACCGGGAGCGCATCCTGTCCATGCAACAGGCAACCCAAGGCCAACTCCCCGGCGGATAACCGGTCTTGAATTGAGGGCTGTTTGCTGATCCGTTGAGTCAGCCGTCGAGGGACTGCCTCATCCGGCGTTCCGACGAATCGTGGATCGCCCATCGCAAGAGCGACAAAACCGGACGGCACCATGACCCGCCCTGTTTCGTCGGCTCGCTGGTACGAAAGATACAGCCGACTGGTTGCCGACCGGCTGAGGAGCTCAAACAAGAGCCGCTCTTCTTCATGTCCCGCTAATTTCTCATCGATCTTGTAGCCCAGGGTCGATTCCAGCACGGTTCGTTGCCGGTCACGCAGAAAGGGGTCTTCCCGCACGTATCGTGGGAAAACCTTTTCGTTCATGCCAAGCACAAAGAGCGCGCGAAATGTCCTGCCTCGAGCCGTCATGACATCCAACACCTGAACACCCTGGTGCCGTCCCTCTTCGATGGGAATGCTCGTTTCATCCAAAACCCGCTGAAACAATTGAACCCACTCCTCCCAAGAGAGATCTCCTTCAAGCGGGTCCAATTCCAGCAGTCGATCAAAAGCAGATCGGATCAGCAAGCCAACCTCAGTGAGCGTTGTCGGCTCGGATGGCTCGGCTGATGTTCCATCGAATAGATCCGGTACGTGAATATGAGATGTCACCAGGGCAAGAAATGCATCGGTCAAGGTTCCAATCGATCCTTGAGCTGGAAGTGCCCGGCAGTCATGGATCAGTTGCGACACGATTTCCCATAAGTATGTGAGCTGAATCGCCTCGAATGTTCCGGCCCTTGCCACTTCGTCTTCGTCAGATCCTACCGCTGCATCGCGTAGAATCGACAAACTGGCTGGCGATCCCACACGCTTCCATTCCACCTCCCCCTTCGTAATACCCAGGGTGTAGACCAGGGAACGCCAGATATCGGACCGGAGATTCGTGCTGGAGGAGTCAACGCTCAGTGCGGGGCGATAAAAGGGAGATGTAATCACATCCAGCATGGCCGCGCGATCGAAGTCGTTCAATGGGAGCGATGCCAGGCGCAAGAGAGCTTTGACCAATGGTTCACGCGCCAGCGGCTTCCCGGCCGTTGATGTGAAGGGCACCAGATGACGATCGAACACGGACTGGAGCCGAGCCTGATAGGGCTCCAGCGTACGAGCCACCACTCCAATCTCATCGAAACGATAGCCGTTCAGCTCGGTCAAGGTCAGGATTTCACGACAAACCGTCGCCAATTCCTCCTCAACCCCGATCACGTTTGTCACGGAGAGTTCGACCAATTCCGATGTTGCGGTTCGGTCCCCTTCCCCACTCCGATCCTCATGACTATCTGCTAGAGGAAGAAGATGGCGCTCGAAAAATTGGCGGGCAAAGCGAAAGGCCGGGCGGTCTTGCAATGGAAAATACAACGTGGTCGGCACCGTGTGCGTGACCGATTGGAAGAATGACAGCTGGACCTGCGAAAGATCGTAGAAGCCATAGTAGAAGAGGTGTTGCAGACCCTTGAGAAACGAGGAACCTGAGAGATCCTGGCCGAGCGAGGCAGCCAGGTCATCCGGGGAGCCGACTCCGAGCGACCGGCTGGCTTCCTTGATGGCTGCATGCAGCGTGAATATGGAATAGAGCCAGGTTCGGTCTTCCTCTTCGAACTCCCCTTCTGCGAGAGCCTTCAGTGCCGTCGCCGGCGCGACCACCGCATCTTTCAAATCGCGCACCGTCGCCCAGAGGCCTTTCCAGGTTCCTGGTGAGGGAGGCAGCCGCGTGAGGGGTTCGAGCCCTGGAAGCTTGCGCCGAACCACCTGCCGCACCAATTGCTCACAGAAGAAATCGTCGACCAGTTGCAGAGGCGACCCTGGACTGGTCCCAGAGACCGGCGAGAGATCGTCACACAGACGGAGGGCCAGTTGGTGGAAGGTTAGAAAGTGTATATTGAGGAATGCGCGCGGCTCGTGACGAGTGAGTACTTCTTTTAGATACTCGACTAGAGAAACCGAGGGGACAATGACGGCGAGCGGGGCAAAGGGATTGCCGGTCTTACAGGACCGAACATCTTCGACCAGGGCACGATCGAGAGCAGGATGAAAAGGCCCGGTGACAATGCGAAGCATCTAATACCGAATGTTGAAAGCGAAATGTTGAATGTTGAATGACAGACAATTCATCATTTAACATTTACAATTCAACATTGCGTGGGCTAGCCGGTTTCCGGCCCCATCAGTTCGCCGTTGCAATCCATACAGCCCCAGTCGCCATCGATGAACCCCATCGGGTCGCCGCACATAGGGCACTCGGGAGGAGGCCCCTTGTCGATAACGGGGAGCTCTGGTAGTTCAAAGTCTTCGTCAGTCATGGAGCAATTCTACTCCCCTATTCGTGCGGTTTCATCTTGAGTAACAAGGCCTTTTCGGCACTTTCCCGGCTCGGCACACCGACGAACGTCAGCCGTCCATCGATAATCGTGGCCGGCACAGCCCTGACAGAATGCCGATCGGCAAGGCTTCGTCCATCCTCTGTGGTGATATCTACCTCGCGATAGCTGAAGCTATACTTCACTCGCAACTGTTTCCACAGGCTCTTTGCCGAGGGGCAGGCCCCGCAACTTGGTGAGACTAACAATAAAATGTTCGGCACTGGTTCCCTCCAATACTTGTGGACGATCTTAACACCGGATCGAATGGGGCGGCAAGCCAAGGGATGTGGGGGCGATGGCCTGCGGATGGTCTTGCAAGCTGACTGCCAGCATGATACCGTGCCAAGGTTCTAACGATAGGAGCGATCTCTTTCTCGTATAATTTTGTGCGTGAAAGGGCAGTATCAAATTCATATCGACGTCACGGACGTCGCTCGACTTGAGAATAAGGGGGCAACCCCTCGCCTGCCATAGGTGGGCGCTCTGCAAGTCTTGAGGGGAGGTGAAGGCATGGGAGTGGTTTCGATCAAGGAACTGTTAGAAGCAGGAGTCCATTTCGGGCACCAGACGAACCGGTGGAACCCAAAGATGAAGAAGTTCCTCTTTGGAGAACGCAACGGCATCTACATCATCGATCTTCAGCAAACACTGGCTCGGATGGAGCAAGCCTATGCCTTCGTCCGTGACACCGTGGCCGCCGGCCAAACGGTGCTGTTTGTCGGAACCAAGCGGCAGGCCGCTGAGATCCTTCAAGAAGAGGCCTTGCGCGCCAACATGTTCTTCGTCAACCAGCGCTGGCTCGGCGGGATGCTCACGAACTTCCAGACCATCCGGAAGAGCATCGATAAGATGAAGAAGATGGAGACCAAGCTGGCGGACCCCAGCCAATACGGCCTGAAGAAAAAAGAAATTATGAAAATGCAGAAAGAGATCGTCAAGCTCCAGAAGTATTTGAGCGGCATCAAGGACATGCGCGGCGTACCAGGAGCCGTCTTCGTCCTCGACACCCGCATCGAACACCTTGCCGTGCAGGAAGCAAAGCGGTTGGAGATTCCGATGATCGCGATTCTGGACTCGAACTGCGACCCGGACCACATCACTTATCCGATCCCTGGAAACGACGACGCAATCCGCTCCATCAAGCTCATTACCTCTCTTATTGCCAACGCCTGCATTGAAGGCGCTCATTTGAGGACACAGCGCGACGAAGCGGAGTTCAAACCCGTTCCCGTAGTAGGAGACAAAGCCGCGGCCGTCAGCTTGGCGAGCGCCCCGGCTTCATAGCGCCGGACATCGCGGGTTTCGGCAACTATACTCACCGTTGATCAAGAAGGACCGTCACGTATGGCTGGATCAAGTCAGCTTGTCAAAGAACTGAGAGAGAAAACCGGCGCCGGCATCCTGGATTGTCAGAAAGCGCTCACCGAGAATAGCGACGATATGGAGAAGGCCGTCGATTACCTGCGCCAAAAAGGCTTGGCCGCCGCGCTGAAAAAGTCCGGCCGTGAGACCAACCAAGGTCTCATACATGCCTATATCCACATGGGCGGAAAAATCGGTGTGCTCATCGAGGTCAACTGTGAGACTGACTTCGTGGCCCGCAATGAAGAGTTTAAATCGTTTGTCAACGATCTGGCCCTCCAGGTCGCTGCGGGGAAACCCTCCTATGTCAAACGGGAGGAAATTCCCGCTTCGCTCATCGAGAAAGAACGATCGATTTATGAAGGACAGGCCAAAGAAATGGGCAAACCCCCGGCTGCATGGCCGAAAATCGTCGAAGGCAAGCTGGAAAAGTTCATTCAGGAAAGCTGCTTGATAGAACAGTCTTTCGTCAAAGATCCCGCCGTCACCATTAAGGATCTCCTCGCGCTGAAGATTGCAAAAATCGGTGAGAACATGAACATACGCCGCTTTACACGGTACCAATTAGGCGAAGCATGAACTCTGCCAACTATCGGCGCATCCTCCTCAAAGTAAGCGGAGAGATGTTGGCCGGTGAGCAGGGTTACGGCATCCAGCCATCCGTCCTTGAAGGCCTCGCTTCGGAAATCGCCTCTGTCGTGGCTCTCGACATCGAAGTCGCCGTCGTCATCGGCGGCGGCAATATTTTCCGCGGTATTGCCGCCAGCGCATCCGGCATGGAACGCGCTTCCGCCGACTACATGGGAATGCTCGCAACCGTGCTCAATGCCTTAGCCCTGCAGAACGCGCTGGAGCGCACCGGCATTATCACTCGAGTCCAGTCCGCGATCGAAATGCGCCAACTCGCTGAGGGGTATATCCGCCGGCGCGCCATTCGTCATCTTGAGAAAAAACGCGTCGTCATCTTCGCCGGCGGCACAGGAAATCCCTACTTCTCAACCGATACCGCAGCAGCGCTCAGGGCGATGGAGATCGGAGCCCAGGTCATCATGAAAGGGACCAAGGTCGACGGCATCTACGATGCCGACCCAGTGAAGAATCCCACCGCCAAGAAATATCAGACCATCTCCTTTCTCTCGATCTTGAATCAGGATTTGAAAGTGATGGACGCCACAGCCATCAGCCTCTGCATGGATAACAATCTTCCGCTCATCGTGTTCAACCTGAAAGAACAAGGCAACTTCAAACGCGTCGCCACCGGCGAAGCGATCGGCACCATTGTCACCCCCGATCGCCGCTGACATTCTGGGGAGTCTCTCATGTCCAACCCTGCTACGATACGCCAAAAAGTCACGGAAAAGATGGATGCCGCACTGGAACATCTCAAGCGCGATTTGGCCGGCTTACGGACAGGGCGCGCATCGGTTGCCCTCTTCGACGGCGTCCGGGTGGATTACTACGGCACGATGACCCCGCTGAAGCAGGTGGCAAATATTTCGACACCTGAAGCACGCCTCATCACGATTCAGCCTTGGGAGCCTGCGTTGATCAAGGAAATCGAAAAGGCTCTGGCGGGATCGGGCCTCGGCATCACTCCATCCAACGATGGAAAACTCATTCGCGTTCCCCTTCCTCCGCTCACGGAAGAGCGGCGGAAAGAGCTCAGCAAGATCTGCAAAAAACACGGCGAAGATACGAAGGTCGTCATACGAGGGTTCCGTCGAGATGCCAATGAAGAGTTGAAGAAACTGCAAAAGGATGCCAAGCTCACGGAGGACGAACTGCGAAAGTCCGAAGCCGACACCCAGAAGCTGACCGACCAGTACATTCAAAAAATCGATGACGTGGTAAAGAAAAAAGAACAAGAAATCATGGAAGTGTGACCTCCATTTCGACCTTGTTACCCACCTACGCTACCGTCAATCTCGCGGCACTTGCCCATAATCTCTCTCGCATCAAGCGCTATCTTTCTCACGGCTGCGAGGTCATGGCGATCGTCAAAGCCAATGCGTACGGACATGGAGCGATCGAGACCGCTCAGTCGCTTGCCCGTCAAGGCATTGGACAGTTTGCCGTCGCCTCCCTCGACGAAGGGATCGCACTCCGCCAAGCCGGGCTCGCTGCATCAATCGTCGTCTTAGGGGCGCTCTTTGAGGAACAAGTGCCAGACCTGATCGCTCACCGGCTAACCCCGGTTGTCAGCGATGGGCGCATCCTTCCCACCTTGGCCAAGGCGGCTCATTCACATCAAACTCCCTACCCGATTCACCTCAAGGTCGAAACCGGGATGGGCCGGTTAGGGTTTTCTCCGGAAGAACTGCTCACAGTCCTCGATAACCCGCTCTTGCACAGCTCCCTCAGGGTTGAGGGCCTGATGACCCACCTGGCCGATGCAGATGGAACAGACAGTAGCTTTACGGAACGGCAACTCGGCTCATTTAATACCCTGCTGGAACAAATCCGACGACACGGTCTCACTGTCCCGATGGTGCATGCGGCAAACAGTGCCGCCATCGTCAGATTTCCCGCCGCGCACTTTTCGCTCGTGCGCCCCGGCATCATGCTGTACGGGTATCACACCCTGCCCGCCACAATCCCAGATCCTGACCTCAGACCAATCCTCTCACTTCGAACCACGGTCGCCCAACTGCGGACTATTCCAAAAGGCTGCTCCGTCAGCTACAACGGGACATTCGTCGCAAAACGACAGAGCCGCATTGCGGTACTGCCGATCGGCTATGCCGACGGCTATAGCCGGCAACTCTCCCATCGCGGATCGGTCTTGATTCAGGGCCGTCGCGTCCCAATCGTCGGTCTGGTCTGCATGGATATGATCATGGTGGATGTCACCGACATCGCGCCGGTACAAGTGGGTGAGCGCGTCACGCTGATCGGGCAGCAGGGAGAGGAATCGATCTGGGCGGATGAAGTGGCTGGCTGGATCGGCACAATCCCCTATGAAGTCCTCTGCGGGATCGGCCCCCGCGTTCCACGCATTTATGAAACCGCCTGACGGCGCGACAGGAAGCGTGAATCTTATTCGTGAAACGTGAATCGACGATTGACGGTTTACGATTAACGTCTTTAAACGAGGCTGCACGTCGCGCCTTTCTCGCCCGTCCCGCCAGTCGCGCTGGTTAATACACCATTCGAATCGTCGCACTACCCAGATACAGCGTGGTCCTATAGATCCCATCGACGGTCGGGTTGCGATTGCCCTGGACCGTACGGTCCTCGTACAGCCCCGCTTGAAACGAGAGGTCGAGCCCGATCGCTTTGGGTTTCAGCGAACCTAGACCGATATCTCCACATCGCATCAGCCCCAGAAACGATCCCTGTTCCTTGCACAACAATCCAAGCCCTCCCCCCACAACGTGAAGGTCCGAAGAAGGAATCCCTGGATCATAGGTTACATCAGGTATTTGATTTTGCTGGTTGGTATAGCCCCCCCTCAGCGCCACCTCCCAGTTCGGAAGCGATTCAAGCGCCAGCCACTTGTATTCGGTTCCCAGCATCACGGCGTAGGTACTCCGCCAATTCTGCGGCTGTGCGATCGTCGTCCCATTTCCCAAGGTCACATCGAGATTCCGAACAGACTTCCAGCCCACGTAGTCGACATCCATCTCCAGTTTCCATTCCCGTTCCCTCGTTCGAACAGGCCAGATTGCAATCGCGCCTGTAATGATTTGCGGTAAGACCAGCGTGGCGCTGGCATCGGATACTTTGGCTCCATTCGCTAATAATGCGCCGCTCAGGTGCAAGGTCGCTTGACTCCGGTAGACGATCCCGATGTTCGCCAGCGGCTTTCCATCGTCATTGCGCAATGCCGTATACAACAGACTGGCATTGAAACCAGCTGCGGTGTCTTTCCCATTGAGTTCAGTTTTCACTCCAGCGGCGGGAATCGCCTGTCTTTCGGCTTGACCTTCGCCAACAAGTCCGCTGAACGTATAGATATCCGCACCCAGTCCGAGCGAGAGGTTCTCCGAGACCTTGTAGGCAAGGGTCGGCTTAATATCCAGAAGCGGCAGCGTGCTGAAGGTTGTGGCCGATCTGAACGGGCCCTCGTTCGGCCAGCGAGTCAGCGAGCCAAAGGGCACAGTTAGGCCAATTCCGACAGAAAGATCTCCCAAAGCTGTCACCCCGAGACTCTTCAAGTTCGCCGTGATGTACATATGGCCGGGAGGGGGCCAAGCCGCACTCCCGTTCCGGTCACCACGAGCTGATACGCCTGTCAGGTTGGTGAAATTCGTCGACCCACCCGATGCGAGTGCCCCTGCCATAAATTGAACCCCGTGCAACTGAGTCATCCCTGCCGGGTTGTAATGCAGAGCCGAGGGGTCGTCGGCTTGGGCGGCAAAGGCATTGCTCATCGCGGACGCGGCGCTTCCCTGCCCTTGAATACGAGGCACCTGCGCTGATGCCAACCCCGGCAAGGATGCAAAGCAGAGGCCTATTACATAGGTCCACAATACCCACATCCGAAAAACCGATCTAGATTGACAGGCCCAGTCCCCGGATCTCATGGACATACGCCGCCTCATCTCGCCCACCGATGCGTACTCGACACCCCTGCAGACTCCAATGGCGGTCGCTCAAAAGGCTGAAACCAATAATCAGCAACACGTTGTAGTTCGTCGATATCGAAGGGCTTCAGCATATAGGCCTGCGCACCCATGCCGATCGCCCGAATCGCCAACTCTTTGGATCCTGATGCCGTAACCATCACAATTGGAATTTGCTGATCCCATTTTCGAATCTGCTGAAGCACCAGCAAGCCATCCATAGAGGGAATGCCAATATCCAACATCATGCCTTCGAACGTTTCGGCATGCACTGCTTCCAGTGCTCGGACCCCGTCAGCTGCCAACTGAACACGGTATCCCTTAGCTTGCAACCGATCCTGTAAGAGCTGGCAAATATCCGGATCGTCGTCGACAACAAGGATGCGAGGCGCGTCAACCGATGCGTGATCAAGTGGCGACGCCTTCGTGGGATGCAATGGAATCGTGAAATACAGCTCCGCGCCCCGCCCCGGTTCACTCCGAGCGGTGATCGTCCCACCCTGCAACTCCACCAACGTCCGCACGATTGACAGGCCCAAGCCCAGCCCTTTTATTCCGCTCCGCACCTGCTTGACTCGAAAGAACGGGTCGAATATCTGATCGAGAAACTCCAGTGGAATACCAGGCCCGGTATCGCGCACAGAGACACCCGCGAGTGTCTGGTTCTCCTGCCGCACTGCCACCATAATGCTGCCACCCTCCGGCGTGAACTTCACCGCGTTCTGGACCAGGTTCGTGACGATCTGGAACAAGCGATCACGATCCGCCCAGACCATCAGCGGGTCAGATGGAACGGCGGCCTCCAACGTCTGCTGTTTGGCTTGAGCCAATAGGCGCAATTGCTCGACTGCATCTGACACACAAGGCCCTAGGTCGATCTCGTCAGGAATGAGATCCAACCTCCCGGATTGAATCCTCGTTCGATCCAATAGGGCCTCGATCATTCGGATCAAACGGTCTGAATTTCCCAGCATCCGTGATAAATAACGCTGCTGCTTCTCGTTGAGCGGTCCCGTTAATCCATCGAGCAGGTTTTGCAAGAACCCTTTAATCGAAGTTAACGGCGTCTTGAGCTCGTGCGAGACATGCGAGAGAAATTGAGACCGCACGCAATCTGCCTGCTCCAACTCTGCCGTGCGTTCACGCACTTTAGCTTCAAGTCCCACGTTTAAGTCTTCAATCTGTTCATACGCAGACGCGTTATCCAGTCCGATGGCAACTTGATGGGCGATCGTGATCATCAACTCAAGATCGTCTTGATTCAGACTATGGGCCTGGATCCGATCCACGGTCAGGCTTCCAAGAATCCGGTCTTTAATTTTCAATGGAACAGCGATCCATGCCTTGGCCTGCGTCAGCAGGACGAGCTGCTGGTTCAATGGATGCATACGATCCCATACCTCCTGCACATCTCCGACTAAGAACGGCTGGCCCTGCAGCAGCACAAGACCTTCAGGACTCATGGGATCGGTGACGGGAATCTCACGAGCGCGCGCAAATGCCTGAATCTCAGGAGAAACGCCGAGCACCCGGGCATCCATGACAAGCTGGCGAACAGGATCATAAAACGAGATCATCGCCCGATCGTATTGCAGATCGATGGTGAGGGCCTCCAGCACTTTCTGCATCAGCGCCTCTCGATCCAGCGTCGAGCTAAACAGCAATCCTGTTCGGTGGAGGGCCGTGAGCTGAGCCACCTTTCGGCGCAGTTCGACGCGAGTCTGCTCCTGCTCCAAATACGCTTCACGCAATTCCTCATGCCGCGACTCCAGGAACATAATCTGCTCCAGAATCAACGACTCTCGTCGCTGGCGCTCCAGACGAAGATGACGATTGATCAGCATCCTTGTAAGCAGTATGGGCAGCAGGCCGAAAAGCACGACATCGCCCAAGCTTGTCGAGGGATTCATCACACGGAGCCCAACGGCCAAGATCAGCCCAGCCAATGCGCAGCAGAGCGACCAGATCGCATGCCGTTTCGATTGTGTAGCGCCAACCGCTGCTTGGATTGGCGTGACGTTTACCTCTCGGCCTTCCACATCTCCTTTGGACGGAATAGCTTCGGCCTGTTGGCACGAACGGAATCGGCTCAGTTGAGTCGGTGACGACCAGCCTTCTCCCGACCCTGCCACGATCTGCCAGACTCTGCGTCGCCATAGGCCCTGTTTTTCTCCTTCCCAACAGATGACCCATTGGCACCATTCATCGTCCTTCGCAATACAGGATAGTTCAATCAAAGAGGCCGGTGGCAGGCCATGAACGCGAACCGGCACTGCCGCCATAATGCCTTGAGCAGCCTGACACATCAGATGCGCGCACCGTCTTCGATAAGGGCCGAACTGCTGGAGGGCACGTCCGGAAAATTTCATCGCCAGAGTCGCAGTGGCCGGCGTCACCTCGACCACTCGAAATTCGAGTGAACCGGACGCGAACTTATTTCCAAAGTATGGAAACATCCCGTAAATCTGTGGCAGTGAAAACGGCCTGGCAAGTACCTGCATGATCGACGATGCCTTCTCCATTCCACCAAGATACGCAAAGCGAGGATCTCCGGACATGTGCTCGCAGAACTCATACAGATAGGATGTGAACTCACAGGTGTAGCTGTTCCACGCATTCTTCAGAAACTCTGGCGTCACATGATAGACCGGATCTTTGATGCGCTGGTTCAATAGACGGCAGAGATCCTCGACTGCCTGACTTCCGGCTATGATTCCACGTTCACGAGCCAGCGACTTCTCAAGATAGACGACGACAGCCCTGATACTCATCCCACTCAGGTCTCTGATTCTCTGTCCCTGTTCGTCCAATCCAAATGGACAGAACTCCATGATCTCTCGCTCAAGAATTGTGCGATCCTTCGGCAAGAGATCCAGGTCAAAAGGCGTCTTGAGTTCGGTCTCGTCCGTCACACTACTACTCATGCGTTACTCATTCCTCTCGCAATCCCACTTACGACTCTCCCCAATCTCCCACATGACAGCGCCATGGCACCCTCTTCCTGAAACGAACCACCCAGCGATGGCGCGTAAGTATACATAGGTACCCTATCACTTACAAACACAAACTATAAATAGTTTACAGCAACGAAATTAGGGCAATACGCATACATCTATCTCATTATTTAACCTCACTATTTAAATGATGGCATTACAAGAGAATGGGTCGTCAGCAGGTTGGCAGGCAAATAAATGATGATTGCGGTAGCAGAAAGAAGGGATGAGACGCCCTGAAAGATGAGCTCAGACAGTGAAGCTTCGGGAGAATCCCGAACAGTTCATTCCACTGAAAATTGAAAAATATTGCAAACCAATAGAGGGGATAACGTGACTCTGATCAATGCCGCGATCTAGCGGATGCTGAAAAAGTCTTCCAGCGCAAGCAGACCGTTATTCTGTTTGCTTAGTTAACCAGATGAACCAAATCAACCAGATAAACAAAACAAACCAGTTCCAGCATCCTGCTAGTGCTTGATCGACCTCTTGAGTTTTTTCTCGACGCTTGCGACCTTGCTTTGTAAGCGTCCTGCGCGGCCTTTCCGATAGTCGACTTTGATGGTGCAGGAAATGCGACCGCAATCTTTCTTCATCCGCTCATAACATTGCTTCACAACAGAAAAAACTTCGTCCCACTCCCCTTCGAGCACCGTCCCCATCGGGTTCAAGCTATAGTCCACTCCGCTCTTATCGATAATGTCGAGCGAGCGCGCCACATACTTGCCCACGCTCTCCCCCTTACCCAACGGCGACATACTGAATTCTAATAAGACCATCGCGGCTCCTTCCTCTATCGCCTCACCCCTGACCCCTCACGCGCCTCACCGTTTACCCCTCACCCCTTACGCCTTACCCCTCACGTCTTGGCAGCCCGTTCATCCACCCAGACCTTCGGGTACTGGACCTTGCCCAACAGGCGAAACCCGTCAAGGGCCTCACGCAGCAAGGCTCGACGCGTTTCAAAGTCCGGCTCAGTCGCCTTGGTTTGCTCACGAAGTTGGCCAAGCCACTCCACAAATGCGGCAAACTCTTCGCCGAAAATTTTCTCCATATCTTCCCGCATGAAGCCTGACAAGGCTGGAGCCACCCCACTCGTGCTGATGGCCACCCGCAGATGGCCACAGGCCACCACCGCCGGCATCGTGACCGTGGAAAACTCCGGCTGGTCGACCGACCACAATAAGCACTTTTTCTCACGCGCCTTTGTAAACAGCGCTCGTGAAAAATCCCGATCGCCCCGAACCATATTCAGGACCAGAATTGCGCTCTCCAAATCGGCATCGCGAAAATGCCGCCCACGGTGCAGGACTTTCGCCGACGCAGCCAAATCTTTGAGTTTGTTGTCTAAGGCCGGCGCTACGACCGTCACCTTCGCCCCGGCATCCAACAATCGCTGGGTTTTTTCCGCAGCCTCTTCGTCTCCTCCGAGTACAAGCACCGGATACCCCTTCACATCGAGAGACAATGGAAAACCAGAATTTGCGGCCATATCGGTTCCTCCTAATTCAAGAACGGGCGTATCATACAACACCCTGTGAAGCAATGGTCAATGGTCAAGAGGGAATGGTGAATGTTTAATGAACAAGAAGGGATGGGCGAAATCGAAAACGATGGTCAATGGTTAATGAGCAAAAACTGCGGGGCGACTAAGAAGCAGTGACCAAACAAGTACTCGACCAAGAATTAATATTCACCATTAAACATTCACAATTACGTCTCTGCGGGGTCGGCATCAAGCTCCATATTCCAATAGAAATAATCGCGCCAGCTATCC
Source organism: uncultured Nitrospiraceae bacterium (assembly GCA_963781915.1). Lineage (GTDB taxonomy): Bacteria > Nitrospirota > Nitrospiria > Nitrospirales > Nitrospiraceae > Palsa-1315. The sequence goes on from CAWAIH010000005.1 coordinate 181,709, forward strand.
GGCGTGTTCCGAATCCCGATGGTAATGGTCACAATGGGATTCCAGCGCGGCTTCACCGGCTTCTTCATGAGCTTCATGCCGGCTTCTTCCGGCGTGCGACCGCTCTTTTTGTTATTACAACGCCAGCATGCCGTCACAATATTTTCCCAGGTCTTCCGCCCACCCTTGGCGATGGGAACGACATGATCGAACGTCAGCTCCTCGGTCCGGAACTTGTGACGACAGTACTGGCAGGCATAGCCGTCTCTTGTAAAGATATTGATCCTGGAGAACTTGACTGCCCGGTGAACATCCTTGAGCCGTACCAGTTTGAGGAGCCGCATGACGGAGGGAAGCTTGATGGAGATCGACACTGCATGGACCTCTCGGTCGTAGACCTCAAGGACTTCAACTTTACCCTGCCAGAGAAGCGCAATCGCCTTTTGCCAATTGACGACCCGCAGGGGTTCGTACGTCGCGTTGAGCAGAAGGGTCATTTCCATGCCGTAACCTCATTCCAACCGAGGCTCCTTGTATGAGAGGGCCCAGGTGTAGTATTGGAATACGTTCCTAGTTCTATGCCATAAGCCTGGCCCGAAATCAAGCTACTGACAGGTCTACGGACTGCGCCAGTTCCATCGGTCAGTCGGCCAAGGAGAAGAAGCAGCAGCATGCCTGAATTTATTACCGTCGCTAAAGTGGAAGACATTCCTCCGGGAAGCGGGCAAACCGTCGATGTCCAAGGAATCGGAATTGCCCTATTTAATGTCGATGGATCCTTCTACGCGGTCGACAACACCTGTCCACATGCGGGAGGACCGCTCGGAGAAGGATATCTGGAAGGCCACGTCGTCGAATGTCCCTGGCATGGATGGCGATTCAACGTACAAACCGGCCAACGACCGGAGAATCCGGCAATCACCGTCGCCTGCTGTCCCGTACGGATCGAAAACAATCAGGTTCAAATAGCCTTGCCGGAGAACTTCAAATAGCCAGGTCTGTCTGGTCTATTCGGTCTATCTGGTCTGTCTGGTTCATCTGGTTAGTTGCGTTCAACCAAACACACGAGATAGACCGAATAGACCAGACAGACCACTTTTTCAACATCCTGTTAAGGCACAGCATCCGGCTCTTTGGGTGTCACCCCATCGGCAGCAAGCGACGCGGCATTGACCTTCTTCGACGAAAGGTCGGCATGCCAAATGAACTCCCGTTCGAACCATTGCCCCGTCACCCCCTGATCTCGCAACTGAACCCGTATCTCGTACTGATCCCCCGTCACGTACTTCACCCGCCACTCACCCAATCGAGCCACGCGATTACGTTCGCTCATGGAACGCACATGCTCAGTCATTGCCTCAAGAATAGTGAGATAGCCCTGAGCCCGATGGGATTGCACCAGCGCAAGGGCCTCGGCGGCCCGACTATCGAGTATAGGGTTGAGCGACGGAGGCTTCACCCAAAGATAGTAGACCGCGCCTAAAACGAGCACCGCCACGACCGCATAGTGAATGATCTTCACAATTTAGAAGGAAGAATGTGGAGAGCCGACGGAGGAATGATTCTCTGACATGGATATCCTAGTAAACAGGGTTCGATGGGACGAGGCGAACCGACACATGACTAGGTTGCATCTTAGGAAGAGCGACAACACGATGTCAATCCGACTCTATCTAGTCAGACCAACCGACCGACGCGCAGCTTGTGAGCGTGAAAGCGGTTATGTTACAAATACAAACCGAATCGAAAAACTTGTACCTTAGGCGGTAAATCACCGATGAAGTTCTTTCTCTACGGAGACCATCTCAACCCGACACAGCTAAAACGTCGCGCGCCGGAACATCAGTTCCTGATGCGGGCCACTCTTCCCGAACACACGGTCAAGTTCTGCCGATGGTCCTCGCAATGGCGATGCGGCCTTGCCAGCGTAACCCCCTCACCGGGCGAACAGGTCTGGGGAGTGGTGTTCGAAGTGACCGATGAAGACATTAAGCTTATGGACCTCTTCGAAGAGGATGTGCCTCAAAGCGCGTTTCGCCAAGTCCAAGTCACTGTGCTGACAGAAACCGGGGAAAAAACGCTCGTCACCACCTATGCCGCTACCCCGATCGGCAAGTTCAAACCAAAAGCGCACTATCTCGATTGGGTCATGAAGGGTCTCAAGCATTGGAAGCTGCCCGAAGAAGCCATCGATACGTGGAAATCGTTCGCACCGCCGCAGTAAACCCGGAGCCTATGGCTGGACGGACGTAGGAGCGAATGGCGTATGGCTTATGGCACGATAAGCGGAGGAGCGAATTGCTAATGACTAACGGCTCTGATCCGATTACGTGCTATACGCCATAAGCCATTAGCTCTTTGACGCCTCAGATCATTCGCTCTTTCAAGAAGGAGAATCCATGCCGAAACCCAAATATCACATCGTCGTCTGTACCAACGCCCGTCCCCCAGGCCATCCGAAACCCTCCTGCGGCAGTGCCGGATCGGCCTCTCTTCTCATGGCCTTTAACATGGGCCTCATGCAGAAGGGTGTGACCCCAGGCGAAGTCCTTGTGAGCGGTTCCTCCTGCCTTGGCCCCTGCGAGCAGGGACCAACCGTCGTCGTCTATCCTGATGCCACCTGGTACTCCAAGGTGACCGAAGCAGACGTGGCGACAATCCTGGACGAGCACATCAAGGGCGGCAAGCCGGCAGCGAAGCTGAATCCCGACTCAGTCTGGAAGTAGCTCGAAGCAGGCCAAGGCTGAGGTCAAGGTTAAGTGAGATATGACCTACCGCTTCTGAGCCTTAATCTGAGCCTATCGCTAATGCTGGCGGCCTTTTTCAGCATCCTGTGAAAAGTATGGGAAGCCACACCGCTGACGAACACAAATCCCATGCGCCCAAATCGATTGGGTGCATGGTGATTACCTGCAGCGACACCCGGACCCCCGACACCGATACAAGCGGGCAGCTCATCCATAGGCTTCTCAAGGAGCAAGGACACTACGTTGCTGCCTACCATGTAGTGAAGGATGAACCGGCTCAGATCAAAGGCCGGATCGCCGAAGGCCTGGTGAACGAAGCAGTCCATGCCATCATCATCAATGGCGGCACCGGCATCTCAAAACGGGATTCAACCTTTGAGGCGATCGATGGGATGCTTGAAAAAAAGCTAGTGGGATTCGGCGAGATCTTCCGCTACTTGACCTACCAGGACATCGGTTCACCCGCCATCATGAGCCGCGCCACCGCCGGCATCATCAAAGGCCGTATCCTCTTCTCCACCCCTGGCTCCGAGAACGCCGTCAGGTTGGCGATGGAAAAGCTCATCCTCCCCGAACTTGGGCATCTGGTGAAAGAGCTGACCAAGTAAGCGTCGACTTACGCTTCATCCCTCAGATTGTTCCCCGTAGGATGTTCAAAACGGTCACCCTTCTTCACCCGCCCAACCCTGGCGCGCCGAGACGCGCCTTGACCCAGGCAAGGCCGCAGGGAGACCGGCGACTGAGGCGTACCCTTTGGGTACGTCGCAAGGAGACGGACGACTGAGAACGAAGCTGGAGGTCGTTTTCAACATCCTGCTAGTCTTGGAAAATTTTTGGTTCTGAGTACGGCGCCTCCGGACTAATCTTCGATTGCGCATAGCGCTTATAAAACATCAATACATCCCGTACCGACACCACCCCGACAATTTCGCCTGCTTGAGTCACAGCAAGATGCCGCACGCCTAAGTCAGCCATCATGTCCTGCGCGTCATCGACCGTCTGACTGCCTTCAATCGTGCAAATGGGTGCCGTCATGATCTTCTCAACGGTCAACTTGCCAAGAGGCTTATTGGACGAGACTGCGCGCCGGACGATATCCGTATCCGTGACGATCCCGATCAGCTTCTTCCCCTTCTTCACAAACAGCGACCCCACCCGCGCAGTCTTCATTTTCTTGGCTGCACTCACAATCGAGACGGCAGGCCCCACGGTCTTGGGCTGTTTGCTCATAATCTTCGCTACTGTGGACATCATTCACCTCCCCTTCGTATTGCTGCTGCACATGATAGAAAAAAGCCGGCCGCGTTTACTCGACTGTGAGAACGATCTTACCGAAAAACTTTCTGCTCAGCATCTGTTCCTGAGCCGCGCGCGCATCTTTGAGTGGATAGGTGCGATCGATCACCGAGATCAAGCGGCCCTGCCCCATCAGCTCCGCCGCCTTCACCAGTTCCGCCCGCGTGCCCATATAAGATCCCTTGATTGTGAGCTGGTGAGAATAAATATAGCGAAGATCCAACTTGACCTCTGTTCCTGTGGTTGCGCCACAAGTAATCAGACGCCCTCCTTTCCCCAATGAATGGAGACAGGTATCCCACACCTCTGGGCCGATATGCTCGATGACGACATCGACACCGCGCCCCTCGGTCAACAGCTTCACACGCTCCGCGACATTCTCCTTCGCGTGGTTGATGACGGCATCGGCCCCCAGGATCACGGCCTTGGGAATCTTGTCGTCCGACCCGACCGTCGTCATCACGCGCGCGCCGGCGAGCTTCGCCATTTGGATCGCCATCATCCCGACTCCGCTCCCAGCACCCATAATCAAGACCGTTTCGCCATGTTGAAGTCCGGCCAGGGCAAACAGCATGTGCGATGCGGTCACCGACACGAGCGGAAAGGCCGCTGCCTGTTCAAACGAAAGGATCTCCGGAATCGGCAGCACATTACGAAACGGGACTTTCACATATTCCGCATAGCCACCGTGCATCATGGCGCCGAGCAATCCATAGGAGCGGCACAGATTGTCTCGCCCCGCCAAACATTGTTCACATGTCCAGCAGCTAATTCCAGGCGACACAAACACACGCTGCCCGATCGGGACACTTTCGACCTGTGAACCGACCTGCTCGACGATCCCCGCTACATCCGACCCCGACACATGCGGCAACGGCATCGGATAGGTCGGATTACCCTGCCGTATCCAAATGTCGAGATGATTCAGCGCACAGGCCTTGACGCGAACCAGCACCTCCTCCGGCCCGATCATCGGCGTGGGTAGATCTTCATACGAAAGTTTGTCCGGCCCACCATGTTGACGGAAGAGTACAGCTTTCATCTCATCATCCCTCCACTCAACAAGAACAATTTTGAAAAGGCGGGTGGCAGCGAGGTGGGCGCCCAACCGCCCGCAGCGGGGTCCCTACACCGGGCGGGGTGCGAGGACGGTTGGGCTCCTCGCTGACAGGACCTGCCTTTTCAAAACGTCAATGTCCCTTCCACCACCATCACACACTGCCCTCCCACCTTGACCGTTTTGACGATATCGTCATCCGACTCGACCCGAACGAAAATCTGCGATGGGCGCTCGATCTCATAGCCCTGTTCGACGACAATGTCTGTCGTCGGGGCCACGTCCACCACGCCCTTCTGCACCAGATAGGCCCCCAATGCCCCGCTCGCGCTGCCGGTCGCAGGATCTTCAAGAATCCCAATTGAAGGAGCGAACATGCGCGCATGCACGGTCGACGACGGCTCCACTGTCATCGTCGTGAAGACCATGATGCCGTTCGCGCCAAATCGGCTGCAGAGATCCATGATGGCAGAAGCGTTCGGCTGGATCGAGCGAACAGCCGTCAGTGTGCGTACAGGCACGATTAATACCGGTAGTCCCGTGGACACAACCTCGATCGGCCACTTCATGTCGGTGATCGCATACTTGGCCAAGCCCAATGCGCCGGCGATCTTATACACATCCTCCAGCTCGTCTACAGGCCCGAGGAACTCTGGCTTAGGCTGCGTCATCACCACGCGGGTAAGCTCCCCATCTTGTGCATAGAGTTCGACGGGAAAGAGACCGATGTTGCATTCCTGCATCACGCGGGTAATCCCATCGGTGGCGGCAACCAACCCAAGCTGAGCCAATACATAAAATGTCCCCAGCACCGGATGACCGGCAAACGGAATCTCCTGCGTCGGGGTAAATATCCTGAGGCGAACGACCGCCGCCTGGTCCGTCGGAGGCAGCACGAACACGGTCTCGGAAAGGTTCATCTCCCGGGCAATCTGCTGCAGCTGATGGTCGGCGAGGCCATGCGCGTCGGGAAATACAGCGACCGGATTGCCGCCGAATGGATCCTCGGTGAACACGTCAGCTTGATAAAACTTCAGCAATCGCTGTTCAGGCATAGCCTTTTTCTACGCGAGACGTTGCGGCCTTCCAGCATCTTGAACCTGAGAGTCGGCTGAAGAATCGGCAGAATTGTCGGCAGGGTTTGACAGGCGTCCATCTGCTTTGCCAGACTTCCCCCATGACCGATGTGAACCAAGAAGACGTCACCCATGCGCTGGAGATACTGGGACTCACCCTCCCCGTCACTCCTGAAACCCTCGCCCAAACCAGACGAGCATTGCTCTACACTTGGAACCCCGCCCGCTATTCGAATCTGACCAACAACCCCAAGCAATACATGCAGGCCTACAAAAAGGCCGAAGAGATGACCTCACTCATCGAGGCAGCCTATGCCCTACTCTCCGCCGTCCTCGTTCCGGACGAGACGGAAGGCTGAGGTCGAGGTTGAGGCTGAGCGAAGAACGAATCCGACCTTGGCCTTAACCTCAGCCTCAACCTTCTTTATCCGACATCGTGACTCGTCACTCTGGTCATCCCCTCGTCTCCCTCCGTATGAGCAACCGGCCAGGTAATCAATCCTGACACGCCCTCTGCTGCGCCAACGGCCGCAGGCTGTTTCGCATAGATCTGCGGCAACTGATTCGTCCCGAATTTCGAGATATAGAGGAAGACATGTTCCCGAGAGTTTACCCGCACGGCCCAGGGATGAAAATCGTTCTTGTAGAACTCTTCGCACATCTGCATCGCATCCATGCATGAGAGGGTGCTCGGATCGTTCAACGTGTAGTAATAGTCCAGGGGGAGATCGTACTCCTCTTGTTTGTGGATCGTAATCCCGAACTTCTCCGGATTGCGCACCATCGGTGTATGGCGATAGGCCACAAAGTAGAACAGCTCCATCGAGTGAATCACCGGCTGGTTCTCGAGGACGAACTGGCGGGTTTCCAACGCTTCGTCGAGCGTTTCGCCGGGGAATCCATAGAAGGCCATCACATGGTTCCAAATCCCCGACTTCGCCGCCATATGGAGGTTGCGCTGGATCACGCTCTTCTTGGCATGCTTGTCCATGAGGCTCAGCACCCGTTCATTCGCCGACTCCATCCCATAATAGAGGGTACAACAGCCGGCCTTCGCCGCGAGATCCCAGGTCTCCTGGTCTTGGAGCGTCTCTTCAAACCGGATCAACGTCGTCCACTTGATTCCGACGTTTTGGTCAACCAGCAACTGCGACACTTTTTTGAACAGCGCCGGCGGATAGGATTCGTCGGAAAAGAGAAAATGGCGGCACTGATACTTGTCCCGTAGCGCCTTTATCTGTTCGACGACCTGTTGTACCGGCACGCCCCGATACTGATCGAAGTAGCCCTGGCCATGGTCGCAGAACGTACAGCGCCCCCAATAGCAGCCGCGCGTCGCCAGGTAGGGAATGATCAGCTCCGGCACGAAGTAGCGGTCCAGCGGCAGCCCATCAAAGTCCGGCAAGGGCAACGTGGTCGTCTTTTCGGTGTAGACTTCGGAATTCCGGTGAATGCCTGAGGCATCGCGATAGATCATGTTGGGCACGGATGCGATGGGCCGTTCCCCATTCAATGCCTCGATGAGCCAGAGCAGCGCATGCTCGCCCTCGTAGAGAATCGCCGAGTCGAACACGTCCGTGAAGAACTGCTCGTGCTTGGCGAGATCCTCCTGAAGGCGCGTGATGACGTTACCGCCAACCACCACATGAATATGCGGGAAGGTCTCCTTGATCATTTTGCAAAAGGTTAGGCCTGCCAGCAGTTGCATCTGCGTGCCGATGGAGAGCCCGACGACGTCCGGCTGTTCTTTTGCCACCGCTGGCATGACCAGCTGATTGCAGAGATCCCGATAGACGTTCACCTGTTCATCGTCCAAACAGGCCAGCACTTCCTTGGATACGCCGGGACGATAGCCCAGATTGCTTTCCATCGGATAGAAGACGAGCGACGCGGGATAATAGGCAGCGGAAATGTAGGCCATCGTTTCACGGAAGCAGTTCAACGCGCCTTCCAGTATCTCGGCCTGGTAAAAGCGCTCGCCACGCACGATCAGCTTGGCGTCTTCGGCCCGGTCTGCCAGATCGAACACGTCCACCGCATAGGCCTGCTCCACCACGGATTTCTGATTGGCTTCCTGCTCCGTCAGAATCCCTGCCTTCTCCTTGTCTTGGAGCGGCTTGAGCTGCATCCCCAACCGGGCCTTCACCCAGATCAGGAACTCCATGCTGAAGAAGTGATCCCACATCCCGATATTGATGTCGCGCTGGATGACTGTATGGCCCGCCTCCCGCAGCACGGCAGTCAAAGAGGGCAAGGCGAGATAGGGCGCCGTCGGCACCCACTCAGGCGGAAAGAGCAGCATCACCTTGCTGGTCTTCCGCGCCTCCGTGAGAGGAGCCAGCGCATTGATCTGAATCAACTCACTCATCGTCTTCTCTTATCCCTACTATCCGACTACCCTCTTGCGCCTCACCCCTAACCGCTAACCCCTCACGCCTTACTTCTCCCCCGCCACCCCTAACTCCTTACCCCTCACCAGCTCCTACATTTTCCCTGCCAGCGTCGGCGTATGCCCAGATGTCTTGGCGGCTTGATACTGGAGGTCAGGTAATTTCTGAAGCCCAAACTTCGCGATGTACAGAAAAATATATTCGCGAATGTACAGGCGCAGGTCCCAGCCAGGGTTGTGCTTCCGTTCGAATTCCTGGAACACCCGCTCCGCTTCCTCGATGCTCATCCCGTTCTTAACCGTATAGTAGTAGTCGAGGGCCAAATCCCACTCGGGATTCTTGTAGGCGGTCACGCCCCATTTCTCAGGGTTCTTCGCCACCGGGTTATGCCGGCCCAGGTCGAACGTGCCGAAGCCGAGGGAATGGACATAGTCTTTGTTCTGCTCTAAGAACTCGACCGACGACCACGCTTCCTCCCGCGTCTCACCGGGAAAACCGAAGAAGCCCATGCAGTGGTTCCAGATGCCCGCATCAGACGTATACTTCAGATGTTTCGTCATGATTTCCGTCGTCGTCGCCTTATCCATCAGCTTCAACACCCGCTCGTTCCCCGACTCGTAGCCGAAGTGGAGATAGCGACAACCGGAGTCCTTCGCATCCTGCCAGACTTGATCTTCCAAGAGGCTCTTCTCGAACCGCATGTGCGTCGTCCAAACGATATCCATCTGGCTTTCAATTAAACCACGCGCAAGCTTGCGGAACAGCGCAGGAGGATACGACTCGTCGGTGAAATGGAAATGCTTCGCGCCATACTTGTCGCGGAGATAGGTGATGTCGGCCAGAATGTCTTGAATCTTCTTCGTCCGGTAGCCGGCCGTATAGCCCTCGCCATGGTCGCAGAACTCGCAACGGCCCCAGTAGCAACCGCGTGTCGCCAGATAGGGCAGAATCTTCGTCGGGACGAAATACTTCTCCAGCGGCAGGCCGTCGAAGTCCGGCGGCGGCAGGGTCGCCATGTCTTCCGCGAAGCTCGTCTGCGACACATGCACACCGGTTGCGTCCTTATAGATGGTGTTGGGCACATCAGCCAGGCTCCGCTTCGCCCCCACCGCCGACACCAGCTGCACAAAGGCCGTCTCCCCTTCATAGACCACGGCGCTGTCGAACAATTGGAACAGGGGCGACTCAGGCAGCACATCGCGCAGCCGTGTGACCGTGTTGCCACCGATCGTCACGTGAATGTGAGGGAAGTGCTGTTTGATGAGGGCGCAGAAGGTCATGGAGGAGAACATCTGCTGCTGGAGGACAATCGAGATGCCAACCACGTCCGGCTGCTCTTGCTCGATCACCGGTTTCACTAGATGCTCGAACACGTCGCGGTAGACATTCACCTGTGAGTCGTTCACCGCATCCATGACCTCGGACGAGACGAAGACCTTGTAGGACAGATCCGTCTCCATCGGCGGCATGCAGATCCGGGCCGGGGCATAGACCATCGAGATCACCGACGTGACCTCTCGGAATACATTAATTGCCCACTCTAACTGATCGATATCGTAGAAGACCTCTCCGCGAATGATTGACTTTGCCTTTTCCGCCTTCTTGGCCAGCTCGTCGATCCGCTGCCTGGTCAGGTCGCAGAGTGCCAGCTGCAGATCCATTTCAGCGGCATCCAAATCTCGCTTCTTCGACAGTTTGCGAAGCCGGTCGAGCTGCCGAGGTACCCGGTAGAGGACTTTCTTCAGGAAGTCCTCGCTGAAGTACCAGTCGTACATTTCGAGGTTGATGTCTTTTTGGATGACGGTATGGCCGGCTTGACGGAGGACGGCGGTAAGGGAGGGAAGGCTCAAATAGGGTTCGGAGGGGAACCAGTCCGGCGGGAAGATCAGCATGACCTTCATCTTCCGGCCGCTAGTGGCTTCGGAGGCTTCACGATGGAGCATAATCAGCTCCTTGGAAGCCCGCTCGCCCTTCGTATATTCAATCCGCATTCCGGCTCGCTCTCCTACCTGCAAACTGACAAGAAACTATCAGAAAGCCAAGGGGTTAGCCTAAGAGAGGATATTGTACGGGGGTGGAAGAACGGGGGTCAAGAGTGGAGATGGGGAAAGCCTAGCTGCCTGAGCTTAGAGCCGGGGCCTTGTTGGCTGCTGTTAGCCTCGCTGGAGCTTGTCAGCGAAACTTGTCCCATTCCAAGTGAAACTTGAATGGGACTGCGAACATCGCCGACACCTGCCAGAGCAGGTCGCTTCAGCGAGGACAACAGCAGAAACACAAGGCCCCATGGCCGCTCAGGCAGCCAGGCTCTCCCCTCCAATACTGGAAAGGAGGGAGGTAGAAAGGGCGTCGGTCAATGCGCGCAGTCTGGAAAGCACCTGATCGCCACTCCAAAACAATGGGGAACGGGTAAGAAACGGCGAATGCAGCAGGGCTCTGATGCCCGCTCGAACAGCCGGACTAGCCCCCGCATCTCTCTCGTCGATGACAAGAAGAGGAAAGGAGTGCGGAAGGAATCAGGGATTGCTCAACAGCTTCAGGATGCGCTTGGCGAGATGTTCTTTGATTTCGGTGCAGTCTTTGCGTTTCACCGGAGCGTCAACTCAGCGAGCTTCCGAACTCCTGGGATTTCTCCGCTGGTGAGGTCGAGGTAAAGATCGCGAAGATGGGCTTGCAGGTCTTCAAGCGACTCCCCTTGGGTCCAGTAGTCGGGGTAGTCCTGGAGATAGCCGAGCCAGTGGTCTTGATCCTGCCAGTAGATATATTTGATGGATTCCATGGTCGGTATTATAGCCGGACTCTGAAGGTCTGGAAAGAGAGGGGAGAAAGAACTGACAGACTGGCTGCTTTCGCTTGAGGCCAAGGCCTTGCTGGTCGCCGTAAGCCTCACTGCCGCTTGGCAGCACAACTTGTTCCATTCCAAGCGATGCTTGTATGGAACGGCGAACAGCGCCACCACCTGCCGATGGCAGGCCGCGTCAGCTCGGCAACGGCGAACTCAACAAGGCCCTGATGCCCGCTCAAGCAGCCAGTCTGTCCACCTACAATAAGAGGGAAAAACGAGAAGAAAAGCGGCAGGTGCCCTCCTTGCTAGTGCAACGCGCGGCCTGAGAAGGCCCTCATTGACGCGCACACCGAGAGATGGACCAGGCATACCCTGAAAAAGTAGATTGTTCCCGTTTCTTCAATCGGGGGAATTGTCCGTTATAGCTTCGGCTTCCGTTTGACACCCTTTCCCACCCTTGGTAGAGTTGCAGGCGTCCAATGGAAGGCCATAAGAATGGCAGATAAACCAGTTGCAACAAGCGTGTCGTCACCTCCGCCCCTGTCCGATCAATATCACAACGCCCGCAATAGATATGCCTTCCTTAGTGCATTACTTCTGTCGTGGAATTTTCTCGGAGTACAAATAGACATCAAGAGCCTTTTTTCTAATATTAGTGTGAGTCTCCCAACCCCTGACAAAGTGCCTATTCTCCTGACTGGACTTGTTCTCTACTTTGCCTATCGAATCTGTATCGAGTGGAATCAATGTGATGGGACACGACGCTCCTATATGTCTTCACAAGTTGACTTTGCGATAACACACTTGATTGGTTTCGCCTCCATCCTCACGTATGGTCTACAACAAACCATCCCGCAACTTGGCCAGATGATAGTCGATAGAGCCCCAACCCTATCGATACTCTCCGCTATTGCAATCATTCTGGCTTCTGGGCTAACCCTCCGGCATTTTTTCAGCACGGCTTTGTTCAACCGTGCGAAGATTATCAGTACCCCCGTATTCAACCGTGGGGGAAACCTTTCACTGAGGGAACTGACAATCCTAGAGTGGGTGAAGCAAGGAAAAACCAACAGAGAGATCGCTCAAATTGTGGGCGTGACTGAACGAACGGTGCGCTTTCACGTTGAAGGCATTTCCATGAAGTTTGGTGCCAGTTCCCGCTCTCAGGTTATGGCACTTGCCATGGGCTATAACCTGAAGCAAGCCGAGTAGCCCCCCCGTCTAATAGGCCGCATGACCTCCTGGCGTCGCAGCTCCGTGGGGGGAAAACGGTGTCAGTGTGCATTCAAGATCCTAGTGCAACAGGTGGTGAAAGGCATGTGCGGGGCTGTGCCAGTTCAAAATCTTTCCGGGGCCGATCATTGAGCAGCAGCTGCACCCGCTTGATCTCCGCGCGCGACACCTGCGTGAACCGCGTCCCCTTGGGAAAGAACTGGCGCAGCAAGCCATTCGTGTTCTCGTTCGTGCCCGCGCTCCCAGGGAGAATGGGGATGCGCAAAGTAGACCCGCATCTTGGTTTGTTTCGTGAAGAGCCGATGCTCCCGCATTTCGGGCCCTTGGTCGTAGGTGAGGGACCGACGCAGCTGTCTCGGCAGCGTCCGCAGTTCGCGTGCGAAGGCCTGTCGCACCGTGGCCGCGTCCTTCGCCTTCAGGGGCACCAGCACGGTAAACCGTGTCGTTCGTTCCACCAGCGTGCCGAGCGCGGACGCATTGGCATGGCCCACGAGCAAGTCTCCCTCCCAATGCCCCGGTACCGTGCGGTCCGCCACCTCGGTCGGCCGCTCGTCAATGCTGACCAGATCCTGAATGGGCCGCGACGACAGCCGAACCTTGTGTGGCCGACGAAAGCGATGGCGGCGACGGAGATACCGGGCGAGTTCCCGCTTCAAGGCGCCGCTGGGCAGCACATACAGATAGGTATAGATGGCTTCATGCGAGATGCGCATCGTCGGATCATCAGGATACCGCTGCGGCAAGCCGTGCGCAATCTGCTCAGGGGACCAGCGGTGCGCGAGCAAGTGCAAAACGGCGGCGCGCAAGCGTGCGTGGACGGCGAGCGTGCGTGGTTTGCGTGGCTGGTGCGCCCAACGCTGCGCCCGTTGATGGGCGGGCACCGCACGATAGGTGACCGGCGACGTCCGATGGCGGGTGAGTTCACGCGACAGCGTGCTCGGGGCTCGCTGCATCACGTGAGCCGCCGCGCGAAGACTCGCGCCGGTCGCCAGCATACGACTCAATTCTTCGCGCTCCATGAGACTCAATCGTTGATACCGTGCCATGTGCAACTCCTTGGTTCCTGGGGTAACCAGGATACCGGTGTTGCACTAGAACCTTGAACCCAGACTGGAACCATTTCGCGGCGCGTGGCGGTCCGACCACCCGCCTCGTTGAAGCCTATCGAGTGATGTTCCTCCGTTTGTTGCACCACGTCACCCTGACCGAATGCTCCCTGCGCCAGAGCTGGATTGAATTGTCGTTGAGAATCTCCTGCGAAACTGTGCAATGGTGTGCACTGACTGATGGGCACAGAATACAGCAGCACGTGTCAATCTGAAGAGTGTGACGATGGCTCGAGACGTGGCCCGTCATTAAATCTCATGGACTGACGCCTCATTTGGATTGCGAGGTCCTTTAAGACTGCTGTGGCATCGTAGTTGCTCATAAGTATCACCACGTGCGCGGGATCACCGACTACCCCTTTAGTCATGAGTCGAGTAAGACCAATCTCTCACGGCTCTTGAAGGACCGCAGATGGCGCCACCTCGGATCTGGATACGCTTACGGAACTTTGCGCGTTGGAAGAAAGCAACCACCCCCATGCTCCTCAATGCTGACACGGGGGAGTTGATCCCATTCTCCAGCTACACCGCGCCCCCGACTGGGAAATGGATGCTTCGCCGTCCACTCACCCTGCCCGGGAGTACGCTGCCGCTCTTCCTCGAAACCCCACTCGTTTCTAGTGGCCTTGCGGGGCAGAAAAGTGAAGCGGCCTCCGACCCGCCGCCTCATCAGGTCGGACTTCAGCACAACATAGAAACCCCACTCCCACACCCGCCCCCACAGCAGTCCATTTAGCCTTTTCCCTTTGGCAGCTCCCGCTTCCGCCATTGGGAAGAAGAAAAGGGGATAGGCTACTTTTCTACCAGCTTTCGTGTCCCGTCATCGTCTCCGCAGCATGGAGTGAGATTGTGCGCGAAATAAGAGGAAAAAATAGCCTGTCCCCTTTCTGCTACCACCCACCCTCTTTGCCTTGCTATCTTAACTTTCCCTGAGACAGGTGCATGACAGCGGTTTCTGCGTGTTTCGTGGCGACGTCGGCATGGCCCGCTTTCCCATGCTCAATGGCTTCTTTCAGATGTGCGATCCCTTCGCCCACCTGCGGACGATCCTTGCCTCCCTGCAGGGCATGCTGCAGCGCGGCTTCCGCATGTGTCAGGAGTACCTCAGCATGACCCTGTTTGCCATGGTCCACCGCTTCTTCCACGTGCTCGAGGGCGTCCTTGAGGTTCTGCTCTTCTTGACGCAGAACGTCACGCCGCGCCCCGCCACCCGCTCCGAATACCGGTTGCAAAGGCAGCATTGTGGTGACGACTACGGCAAGGACTCCGGCCAGCGTGACAGCTAGTTGCGTTGTAGATCGTCTCATCGGCATTCTCCCTTTCTCAAGAGAAGTGAAAAGACCTCCATTGACCACCAGATAGCACCTTCCGTCTTTGGGGAATTTCATTTTACCATCACCCCTCTGCCTGTGGCGAGCCTCGTCGAGCCGCGGGAAAAAACGGGGACATTCTGAATTTCTCGGTGCGTGGCGGGCCGGCACCTTGCCGACGTGCTGGATACGCTTCAGAGTTTGCAGTAGACTTGCCGCGGCGAAGATTGACAGAACCACTCCATCTATTAAGGACTCAGGCCTAAGAGCGCTTGGAGGGAACATGGTTGGTGGGCAGAAAATATTGACTGTCAAATCGGGACGAGAAAGGGAATTCGAGGCGCTGTTCGCAGAACTACGGAACGAAATGCACAAACATGAGCCTGGCTGCTTACTCTACTCGCTCCTGAAATCGCGCAAGTCTTCCTCAGACTATATCGTGCATGAACAATATGTCGACCAAGCCGCGCTCGACTTTCATAGCCAATCCGCCCACGGCGCCCACTACTTTCCGCTCATGCGTGCACTGTTCGACAAGATCGACGTGGAATACTTCGACGGCGTGGTCTGTTAAATGATTCTAAATTTTCAGACCAGAGAAAGAAAAGGGACAGGCTACTTTTCTACCAGCTTTCGTGGCCCGTCCTCGTCTCCGCAACATAGCCGTGAGACTGTGCGCGAAGTATGAGAAAAAAGCAGCCTGTTCCCTTATCTGTCCCGCTGGATTTTCAGTTGGACCTTCAAATACCTTGGTGCTCACCATAAAAATGCTTTAGCCTGCTATGGAAAAGGCGTATTCTTCAGCACCAGGAACGGTCTGACACAACTATTCGACCATCAGCAGGACACCGATCGTGACACAGCCGGAACCTATTCGGGTATTTGACTCGCAGGGCGAGGATTACAAGCGCGCCTTTCAGGTCTTTCTCGACCACACCGACCAGAAGCGGAACGCGAAGCGGTTGTTGCAGGGGCTGGTGGACGACTTGCCCTCGCGTAAGGTCTTCATCGACGCCGGCGCCGGAAACGGGGATGTCACTCGCGCCTTCGCCGGGGCCTTCGACCGCACCATCGCAATTGAACCGAACACGCATCTGTTGACCCAGCTTCAGCGTGCCGTCCCGCAGGCCGAAGCCATCGGCACGTCGATCTTAACCACCAGTCCGAAGGCCCAGGGCGATTTCGTCCTCTGTTCACATACCCTGTATTACATTCCGGCTGAGGAATGGCTCGTGCACCTCGAACAGCTCGTCTCCTGGACGTCGCCCACCGGCATCACCGTCGTCGTGCTCCAGAACCGCGGCACCGCCTGCATGACAATGCTGGAACATTTTTTCGGCCACCGGTTCGACCTCGGCGTGCTCGCCGACACCTTCCGCGCAAAACACGGCGACCGCTACGACGTCACCACGACTCTCGACCGCGCGCATGTGGAGACCTCAGAGCCCGCCGCAGCTTACACCGTCGCCGAATTCATGCTCAATCTTCTGCCAATCAGCCAACCGCCAGCCAGGCGCGACGTAGAAGCCTATGTCGCATCAAATTTTGCCACCGCCGACGGGACCCATCGCCTCTCAGTCCATCAAGACTTTCTCCAAATCCGAGCACGAGGGACTAGAAAAGGGGACAGGCTACTTTTCTGAGAGAAGAAGTGAGTGCCAGAAACCATTTCGCGGCGCGTGGCGGGCCGGCTCATTCCTTGCCTCCCCAGCCCTCACCGCTTATCGCACCTCACACCGCGATAGACTCCGCTAACACGAAAAAGTAGAATGTCCCACATTCGTCCATGGTGCCGTTGACAGCGACATCGAAAGGAGTGCGCCATGATCGGTGTATTCGTGACATTTCGCTACGGAGACAATTTCGATGAGCGAGCTGTGCAGAAGATCGCTGAGACCGCACGCGCGAGGTTTGAGGGAATGCCAGGATTACGCTCCAAGGCGTTCACGCTCAATTCCGGAAAGCGTGAGGCCACGAACTTTTACGTTTGGGAGTCAGAAGAGGCAGCGAAAGCCTTCTTCACCGATGAGCTTCTCGATCGAGTAACTGGTCTCTACAGTGTACGCCCTACCGTCGAGTTCGTGCAGATTGCCACGCTAGTCGAGAACATTCGAGCATGATGTCAGGAGCAAAGATGACAAGAAAAGAGAGTGGTTCTTCTCCCCGTTCTACGTTTTCTCTGCTCATCCTGGTTCTCTTTCTGCTCGGTTCGTTCGTGCTTCCCTCATTCAATCTGAGTCGAACCCAAGCCCACGCCGCAGGCGGAGGTCAGACGAAGTTCCAGCGCATATCGACGCAGTTCATCGCGGCGTTGGGCGATCCAGGTGCGACTTCCGGGATTGGCGCGCAATCGTGGGGTCTGTGGCCTCTGGACCCGGGTCCTCGGGGCGTCGAGCTGAACCGCTATCAACGGTTGAAGGACGCAGGTGGCGTCGCCCCGGCGCGCTGGAAATTCGACAGCACGGACTGGTGGCTGGAGGAACACGGCTTGATCATGGAGCAGCCGACCTTTCCGCTCCCTCCCGGCAAATACCTGGTTACGGGCGCCCGCGACGTGACGGCTGTGCTGACCATTCATCCCGCCGACAAGAATGGCGACAGACGCTGGGATCTCGATAAAGGCGCGACGCTCTACGACGTGACGCATCTGGCCTGCCGCTCCGCACGCTATACACCGGCGGCGGTGGGTGGTTCGTGCTCGCCGGCCAACGCGCAAAAAACGGCGTTTCCCGTTGCGCCAGGGGGCGTGATGCCTCCGGTCGAGGGCTGCACGAAGCAGGACTATGCGGTGCTCATCGTGATCGACGTGGGTGTGGAAGACTGAACGCCGGTGGCGCCGGCAAGATTCGTCGCGTATAGCGAGATATCGCCCAACAAACGCGTGCAGACAAGAAAAGGGGACAGGCTACTTTTCTGGCTGTTTCTGTGGACACTCGCGTCTTCAGAGCGTGGATGAGAGGCCACGTGTGGCTACGATGGTCGCTTGCCAGTCTGCGGTCCCGAAGGGTTGTTGCCGGATTAGTAGCATACGCGAAGTGCGAGTCGTAACGTAAGAAAAGTGGCCTGTCCCCTTGTTCCTTCCCTCGGGCTGAAGGAAACGCGCCGTTGACCGTGCAGGGACTTGTGGGGATGGTATCAAAATAAAGGCCCGGTTCCTTTCGGAGCCGAGCCTTTTACTTCAGATTCCGTTACGGTCGCACTGCATGCATACGGAAGCGGGTATGCCTGCACAGGGCTTCCATAACAGTTTCTAAACCAACGCCACGCTACTACACCCCGGCGTCGGGCTACCTCTCAACCCTTTCACTTCAGCCCTCGTCATCACGGCCTCTGCGCGGTCGCTCCCCGCAGTCTAACCACTCAGACTTGATTGCATCACTTTCGCACTCGTTGCTGAGCTGAATTCTGTGCCCGAGAGCCGAGGGAGATCTGATAAGTCGAATAACCGAGTTGGCGAAGGAACACCCTTCCGTCCCTCGACATGTAATCAACGGCGAAGAATACTTCTCCCCAGCTGAAATTGGGAAGGCCTATGACGACATCGTCAAAGCAGCACGGACCGCTTCGCAATTTTTCAATAATCGCGTCTTCTATGGGTAGCATGGCGTCAGACCTCCGGTTGAGGTGGGATGCGTCGCATCATGCACCGAACACGCTGTGTGGGAAGTAGGAACTCCGCTAGTCTTGGCGTAAGAAAAGACCTACGAAACCCGTGAAGAGGAAACCGGAATGATTCACTGACAAGGAAAGAAAAAGGGGAAAGAAAGGTGGGAAGAAAAAGGGACAGGCTACTTTTCTGACCCCTTCAACGGATGCCCTCGCCTCATGAGCGTCGATTTTCTCCCCATTTTTTATCCGAATGGTTTACGTGGGCGGTTCCAACGGCCCGGCCCATGCTCCCATGTTATTCTCTAATCGATCTGGGAATTCCAAACCAAAATAGCTCACGATCCAGTCACCCGGCTGCATTGCTATCACATCTCCGGCGTGAAGCACGACAAGATTACTCTCGTGCCATGGTTCGACGGAGACGAGGGACACCACCGGTCCTTGTTTAAGCCAGTAGGCCCCTGGCTTCGTTGGTGTTTCAGTGGTCCAGGTCACTCTGCAACCTCCCTTATTTATTGTCTCTGTTGTGGTCTTAGCGCGCTCCCTTCTCACACTCTGATTGACACCATCTGACTAGAACGGACGGGTCGTCTGCCGAGAGCGCGGAACAGAGCCAATGGACAAAATGTTATTGATGGAGATGAGCTGGAAAGCTCCTCGGCCATGGGCATGAAGATGGAGGATCGGCGGGCGACACTCCGGTTCCACGTCCAGTTTCGCAGCCCGGTGTCAGGTTCCACACAGCCGGAGGGCACAGATTTAGGACTGCATCAATGGTAGGCTGCCCCTCATCATGCAGTCGTTTGGCAGCCACGTGGCCACAGACAAGACAAATGTAGTGGCCCGTCATATAGCCTGTCTCATTCAATTCCAATTCCAAGTCATTGGTATTCACGCAATGCCCTCCGATAATAGACTCATGCCTCTCGATCCAATGGTAGTGCCATGCCGGGGCTTGTTTCTCTGAGCTGCCCGGCGTTATAACCTCCGTACTATGGTACGGAGTCAAGGGAACACCTCATGCGTTCAGTATTAACGATCGGACGAGTCGCGAAGCTGGCGGGGGTTCATGTCGAAACGATCCGCTATTATCAAAGACGTGGGCTGCTCGCTGAGCCCACTAAGCCGCACACTGGCTTTCGGCAGTATGCGCCGAACATCGTGGATCATATCCGCTTCATCAAACGATCGCAGGCCCTGGGGTTTACTTTGACGGAAATCAGCGATCTCAGCCGGCTGGAGAATGCCCGTAGCTGTGCGGCGACCCAGGCCCTGGCCACTCGCAAGCTGCAGCTGATTGATCGGAAACTCACAGCCCTTGCGGCTATGCGTGAGACATTATCGGCTCTGGTTCAGCAGTGCGAACCGAAACAACCCTCGAAGCGATGCGTGATCCTTCAGGCACTGGAACAGGATTAATTCTCCATAATTTGGAATCTATGAACTTCTACGACATCGACCTCGTCACCATTGACGGCAAACCGCAGAAGATGGATGACTATCGTAGCAAGACGCTGCTCATCGTCAATGTCGCGAGCAAGTGCGGGTACACGCCGCAGTACGAAGGGCTGCAAGCGCTCTACGACAAATTCGAGGACAGGGGTTTCGTGGTGCTCGGTTTCCCCTGTAATCAGTTCGGGCAGCAGGAGCCGAACGGCGAAGCAGAGATCGAGCAGTTCTGCACCAGAAACTACGGCGTCACCTTTCCGATGTTCGCAAAGATCGAAGTGAACGGCGTGAATGCGCACCCGCTCTACAAATACCTCAAATCGGAGAAGCCTGGGATTCTCGGCACCGAGGCGATCAAGTGGAACTTTACAAAATTCCTTGTCGGCTCCGACGGCACGGTGCTGAAGCGCTATGCGCCGAGCGACAAGCCAGAGGCGATCGAATCTGACCTGGCAGCGAGGCTTTAAGCGCCAACGGAGACCCCCCTCGCCTTTGATCTATTTCACTACGAAGAAAAAACGGAGACATTCTGAATTTCCAAGCGGTTCACTGGTATGAAGCAACAGGGATTGTCCGTGAGGGATACAAGATCAAGCGACTCCTCTGAGGTCATCACCATGCAAAAGCTCAAACGTGCAGCTTCTCGGTTTCTGATTTGTGTCAAGAACAAGGGCTATGCGGTTTCCCTTGAAAAGCGAAAGATCTATGTCGCCTTTCCGATTCGATGGCTCTCAAGCACGATCAGGTCCGCGTGATTGACGAGTCCGGAGAAGACTACCTCTATCCCAAGAGCTTCTTCTTGCCCATTAAACAGCGAAGCGGGAACGGTTCACGGTCTAACCGTCAGAATCGGCGGGGGGATGGACAAGCTACTCGTCTCTTACGTCGATAATGCAAAAGCTAGTCTTTCAGCGTTGGGTAGGTTTCTGATTCGTGTCAAGAACAAGTGGCTATGCGGTATCCATTGATAAGCGAAAGATCTAGTCGACCTTTCCGATTCGATGGCTCTCAAGCACGATCAGGTCCGCGTGATTGACGAGTCCGGAGAAGACTACCTCTATCCCAAGAGCTTCTTCTTGCCCATTACGATTCCCCGATCGCTCCAAAAAGCTATTCTGAAAGCCGCATAACGAGAACAACAGAGGCGTCCTGAACTATTTCCTGGCGCGCGGCGAGGAGCTGGTTCAGTTAGTTCATCTGGTCTATTTGGTTTGTCTGGTTCAGCGAACGAACTACACATGATAGACCAAACAAACCGGCCAGACTGTCTCTGAATCGCCCGCTCGTCGTTGCACAGACCTCTCCCTATCCGCCACATGCATGAGAAAAATCCCACCTCAGTCAGGGATGGACCAGACTGACGCGGGAACGTAGAATGGCCTCAACCATTCCTTACATGTTGTACGATGCTATGCGCGTTGCGATCGTTCGCTCGACATTTCTTCTTCTCATCTGCTTGCCACTCTTGGGGCTCGTCGATGTCCAGAGCCACTCCATCGAGGTCTTGCCTCACTGGAAAAAAGGAGAAGCCGTTCGTCTCGAAATCACGCGGGCACGTGTGAAATCAGCCGATGGCAAATCTACCATCACAGGGAAGACTCACACTGACTTTACGATTGAGGTGCTCAGCGTAAATGACGACGGTTATCTTGTGGGCTGGACCGCAGGCAAAACCACGTTCGACACTCTTTCTCAGGCTGAGCATTCCTTCCTTGGACAAGTCGTCAATCTCATGAGTGGACGTCAGATTATTCTGGAAATCGACTCGCACGGAGCCATTCGTGGCGTCAAGAACTGGAAGGAGCTCAAATCCGCGGCGTTGAAATCGCTGGATGCCCTCGCTACAACCGAAAACTTACAGAAAGAGAAACCTGACAAAGCACTCATGTCCAGCTTGCGAGCACAATGGGAATCCATGCTGGGAACCAAAGCGCAGGTCGAAGAACTGTGCACGCGCGAAGCCCAGATATATTTTATGGTTCTCGGGAGAGAATATACCGACAACAATTCATACGAGTACGAAGACCTGTTGCCGAATCCCCTCGGCGGCGAAGCTTTCCCGACCCATGCAAGAATGGCTTTGAAGACGTTCGACAAGCAGGCGGGCCAAGCCGTGATTACGTGGAGCCAAACAGCCGATTCCAAACAGGTCGCACGGATTCTTGAATCAATGATGAAGGAGATGAGTGCACGTTTGGGGGGAAAACCACTGGAGGGAGAATTCCCGAAAGCGATTTCCATGGAAGACCATGCCGAAATCGTTGTCGATGCGGCCACGGGATGGGTCAGGACGCTCACGCATACGCGGTCTATCAATTTCGGTGTACGTGCGCAAGTGGATGCGACATCGATAATCAGAACGGCGGGCAAAAAAACGGGGACATTCTGAATTTCCCGGCGCGTGTCGGGGAACTGGTTCATCTGGTTTCTTTGGTTTATTTGGTTCGTCTGGTTTGTCTGGTTCAGAGAACGAAATAAACAAGATAAACCAGACAGACCGAACAGACCAGCTACACTGCCCCTGAATCACTTTCCCCTGCACTAGGCTCCACACACAACAGTCGTTACTTGGGAATAGGCGCGGCCCTTGGCAAAGAGGCTGTCTCGGCAGACTCAGGGTGGGCGGGTGAGAATACCGCACGACGGAGGCATGGTCTAAGCCGTCCTGAAAAAGTAGAATATCACGATACCTTCGCCTGCGTTGGATCGTTAGATTGCACAAGGGTCTCGATAAGGATCAGCACGATGAAAGTCGAGCTACAGATGAAGCATTCTCTCCGCCAGATTCCCTCGGGAATCTGGGTGTTGGGCTTTGTCAGCTTGCTGATGGACATCTCATCGGAAATGATCCATAGCTTGCTGCCCTTGTTTATGGTCACGATATTGGGGACCAGTGCAATGGCGGTCGGCCTTGTTGAAGGGCTCGCCGAGTCACTGGCGCTGGTCGTCAAAGTCTTTTCAGGAACACTGAGCGACTACTTGGGCAAGCGGAAGGGGCTGGCCCTGTTTGGGTACACCTTGGGCGCCTTCACCAAGCCTCTCTTTGCCGTCGCCTCCAGCATTGACCTCATCTTGACCGCTCGCCTGCTGGATAGAGTTGGAAAGGGGGTGCGTGGCGCACCACGGGATGCGATGGTCGCAGACATCGCTCCACCGCACCTCCGGGGTGCTGCCTTCGGCTTGCGTCAGTCTCTCGATACAGTCGGGGCACTCTTTGGTCCCCTGCTCGCGGTCGGATTGATGCTGCTCTGGGCCAATGATTTTCGGGCCGTCTTCTGGGTAGCCGTCATTCCAGGATTGATGGCCGTGGGGCTCTTATTGTTCGGCATCCAGGAGCCTGTACAGAGACAGCCTGCTGTGCGCACGAACCCAATTCGACGGGACAACCTTTTGCGACTCGGCTCAGCCTATTGGTGGGTGGTGGGTATCGGGGCGGTGTTCACGCTAGCCCGGTTCAGTGAGGCCTTCTTGATCCTCCGCGCTCAACACGGCGGGATTCCCATCGCCTTAGTCCCCCTCGTCATGGTTGCGATGAATTCGATCTATGCCCTATCGGCCTATCCTTTCGGCAAGATCTCCGATCAGATGAGTCACATGAAGCTGCTCACGCTTGGGCTTCTGGTTCTGATTGCGGCCGATTTGGTCTTGGCTGTAAACGATCACTGGGCCGTTGTCGTCTTGGGCGTTGGGCTGTGGGGCCTTCATATGGGCATGACCCAAGGCTTGCTCGCCACCATGGTCGCCGACACCGCACCAGCCGATCTACGAGGGACGGCGTTTGGCTTCTTCAACCTCGCCAGCGGCCTGGCGATGCTGATTGCCAGCGTACTAGCAGGATTCCTGTGGGATCAGTTTGGCGCATCATTCACATTCTATGCAGGGGCCGTGTTTTGCGGGATCGCTGTCATGGGACTCGCCCTTTACCAGCTGAAGAGCAAGAAATGAGTGTCAGATCTTTCAATCCAACATTTTTCGGCGCCTGGCGGGGAACTGGTTCATCTGGTTTCTTTGGTTTATTTGGTTCGTCTGGTTTGTCTGGTTCAGAGAACGAAATAAACAAGATAAACCAGACAGACCAAACAACCAGCTAGACTGCCCCTGAATCAGCCTCGCTCCACGGTGCAGCCATAGACCCGCCAAGCCAGACAACGTAGAATGAACCGGTTTCGCCAATGTGGGAGAAGCAGGATGGAAGAAGCTCGCTCCGTCGAAATTATGGAAATTTTAGTCTGCGCGGGCGGCGTCCTCTATGGCGCAGTGTTGGCTTACGGACTCAGACAGCAGTGGCGCTGGATGACCGATCCACCAGAATGGACATCAGTGATCTATTTTCCCACGGTCGTGAAGATGATTTGGGGGCCCACACATGTTCGGAGCTTTGCCTATCTGACGGCCTACGGCTCCTTCGCGATGAGTCTCTTTTGTCTCGCTCAAGCATTGGTTGCTTCGTTTTAGCCCCCACCACAAACCGCCTCCATAAACCATTTCACTGCATGTGACGATCCGGCCTTTACTTCGTCATTCGTCAACCGTCCGAACCATTCAACTCAACATTTTCCATTGAGCATTGATCATTCATCCCCTTATCCCCTTCCCCTCACTGCTCTCGCCCCTCACTCACCGATGACCAGAACGCTCCAATACAATAAACGCTCTCCATGTTCATAAAAGAGGTGTACCATAACCACGTATCATACGCCGGCATACAGAGTCCTACACGATCATCGATCATAGAGTCAGTTGGCACTTATGCTTTTGCAACGAAGGAGTGGCTATGAAAAAGATTGTGGCCCCGTTGTTTCTCACCCTGGCAGCCGTCGGTGTTTTCTTTTCCTGCGCTGAAATTCCTTCTCCGGTTGATTCGTCGTCCACGGCCCGTGATCCCGGCGTGCGTGGCGGAATCGCTGGTGCCGGCGCGCCTCTTCCTGGACTGACCAAGAACGAGCTCGCATTTTTCAACGCGAGCAAGGACGACTTCGAAGACGTGGAAGTGGCCACTGATGGTCTGGGACCGACGATGAACCTTGACAGCTGCGCCGGCTGCCATATACAGCCGGCAGTTGGTGGATCCAGCCCCCCGGTGAATCTGCAGGTCGCATTTGCCAGCAAGGACGGTGCAACCAACCGCATCCCCTCATTCATCACGTTGAAAGGGCCGATGCGAGAGGCGCGATTTGTGAAAAACCCTGACGGGACGCCGGACGGCGGTGTCCACGCTCTGTTTACCATCGCCGGTCGGAAAGACGCACCGGGCTGCAAACTGGCTCAGCCGGATTTCGAGAAGGAACTCGCACACAGCAACGTGATCTTTCGGATTCCCACCCCGCTGTTCGGTGCTGGCCTGATCGAACAGATCCCGGACCAGGCGATCCTTGCGAACCAGGCCAATGACATACCGAAAAAGAAAGCGCTCAAGATTGGCGGTCGGGCCAACATTGTCCTCGCCGGCCATGCCATTTCCGGCCAGGCAAATAACAACGGCAATGATGGTACGGTCGCGCGGTTCGGCTGGAAGGCCCAGAACAAATCGCTGCTCTTGTTCTCCGGCGAGGCCTACAACGTGGAAATGGGTATCACCAACGAGCTGTTTCAGACCGAACGCGATGAAACCACAGCATGCCAGTTTTCGCCGGTTCCCAACGACATCACCCCGACCGATAAGAAGACGCCTCTTGAAACGATCAGCGCAATCGAAAAATTCTCTTTCTTTGCACGCTTTCTCGCAGCACCGATGCCATCGCCCAGTACCCCGGGCGGGGCTGATTCGATCGGGAGGGGCCGACAGCTCTTCACGGATGCCGGATGCACGCTTTGCCATACGCCCACCCTCAATACAGGCAATGCCACCGTCGCTGCCTTGCGCAATCAGCCGGCAAATCTGTTCTCCGACTTGTTAGTCCATGACATGGGCCCTGGGCTGAGCGATGGGGTGACACAAGGACAGGCGGGGCCCACAGAGTTTCGTACCGCCCCCTTGTGGGGCCTGGGACAGCGGCTATTCTTCCTGCATGATGGACGAACGTCGGACTTGCGGGAGGCGATCCGGGCGCACCAGAGTGGAAGTTTCTTTACCTTCAACGCATCCGAAGCGAACGGAGTGATCAAGAACTTCAATGTACTCCAAGAGAATCAGAAGCAGGACGTTCTGAACTTTCTGCGTTCCCTGTAGCCGTTCTAGCAAAAGATATCAGGGTTCATTTTTCAGCGCGCGGCTGCCCGACGATCTTTGCTCCCTGATACAGTTGAATGTGTTCGCTTAGAATGCCCTCGTTGGTATTGTTCAGAACTCAGCTATTTCTAGAGCTATTGACATCTCCTGCTATAATTTCCCTCAGACTACCGTAATGCCTTAATTGCTGTAAAAGATGTTTATGGAAACCGGTTCCAGTTTCGTCCTGCCAGATTTCATCCCCTATTTATTGGCAATTTTCGTATTGCTTGTCCTGTGGCAGTACTATCAAATCCAAACGATGAAGGGACGAATTCTCGCCATCGACATTTTCGACCGATCGGGCACCCGTATGTATCTCTATGCCGTGGCCGACGATCGAGAGGCGTGCGAGGTGTGCCGCTCGGCCCATGGAACGGTGTATCCTCCGAGCGAGGTCATGAAGCGCCAGTTTTCACCGATGAAAGGAACATGTAAGACCCCTGCGCGCTGTACCGGATTTCTTGTCGGCTTATACGGCGCGTGGCCTGAAGCGAGCCGGATCGTCAAGCAGTTACAATTGTCCCGCAAGCGTGAACCGATACGGTTGAGTCAGGATGAATTGGGGGAGATGGTCCTTGGTCCCTGGGAGCGAAGCATTAGCGCCAACACCGACCGGTTGGGTATCTACGTGCTGGAGGCTGTTTTGGGAGATTGCTCAAATCCAACTATCGCAATGGACAAATACCGCTATACGCTTGAGCATGCTAAGGAAATTCGGCATATGCCACTGATCGTACCAACCTATTTTCGCCTCGTGGAACTCTTGACCGCACAGGAACGCACAATAGAAGCGCTCCAGCTTATTGAGCAGTTTGATCAACGTTACAAGGGAGGGAAATCGGGGCCCTTTGCTCCGACCGAGAAGCAGTTCGCTCTCATGAAGATCAAGAAGTCGCATTTAAAAAATGCTGCACAAACGCCCGCGCCCGTTCCAACAACTTGAAATACTTCGAAAGCCAAACCGAGGACATTCTGAATTTCAGAAAGACAAACAGACCCGTACGCTGAGCTTTGGCACATGGCGAGCCGGCATTCTTTATCCATCTCCCTCCCTCCCACCCTTTACCCCATACCCATGATAACCCCCACCCTCACGCCTCACTACTGCAGCGCGTAACGGGCAGTGAGTTCCTCTGGTTTGTTTGGTCTATCTGGTCTATCCTCTTTTCCAGCTCAACGACTGAGAGAGACACGCCAGTTCCCGTCACTACTTGGCGGGTTCGGCTCCATCAACCAGGATCCATGTTCCTATGCATCTCTCAATAGTCATTCCAGCTTTTAATGAAGAGCGTCTGATTGAACGCTGTCTGCAGTCCATTACGGCATCACTCGGCGCCAACTGCACGCCTGGTTTTACGTCGGAAATCATTGTGGTCGACAATAATTCGACCGACCGCACCGCCAATCTGGCAAGGCAGGCAGGAGCGCAGGTGGTCTTTGAGCCGATCAATCAAATCGGTCGCGCACGCAACGCCGGCGCAGCTCAGGCAACGGGAGATTGGTTGCTGTTTCTGGATGCCGACAGTCTCTTAAGTCCAGGATTGCTTGCCGATATCTTGCAGGCGATTGAACAGGGGAAGAGCGTCGGTTGTAGCTGCACTCTACATATGCCAGGGATCCCATGGTGGGCCAACGCGATCTTGCACATGTGGATGGCCGCATCGATGCTGTTTCGCTGGGCGTCCGGTGCAATGCTTGTCTGTCGCAGCGATGCGTTTCGCGATATCGGTGGTTTTACCCAGGAGCTCTACGCGGCCGAGGAAATACGTTTGAGTAAACAGCTCAAGCGGTGGGGGCGTCCGCGCAACCTTCAATTCGTCATCTTGACACAGCATCCGTTGGAGACCTCGGCACGCAAGGTGGCACTCTACTCCGTGCAAGAGATTGCGGCTCAGATCCTGCGAGTCCTGCTTCATCCACGCCGAACATTGCAGGATAAGAAGCAGTTATCGGTTTGGTATGATGGAAGACGTTGAATCAATGCATTTTACAATGTGTCGTATCCCCTGCTCGGCTCGATGACAGAAGCACCCGACACTAAGACCGCTTGACTGAGGGGGCCTGGGCGCGTAGCATCACAGTCTGACGTTTCAGCCACGCCGACTGTCTCATCTCTCGCGCTTCTTGCTCTTCCCAACGCGACCGATTCCCCAGTCTCCGCCGCTCCAACGCCGGTAGCACACTCGGCATATTTCCCCGGACGGTCACATCGCGGCAAGGAGGGATCCACATGTCAACGCAGAGACCCATTACCGACCGCATCCTGGAACTACTCCAGGACTCCAAAAGTTGTGAATTCGACGCCTTGGTGGCAAGCTCTCCGCAGTTCAACTCCAGTGATATCTACCAGGAGATCTCTCGCTTAAGCCGGGCAGGAAAAGTGATCATCACAAGAGGCGTGGGAACCTTCACCATCAAACAAGCTGCGGCTGTCAGGTAAGCTCCGGACAGGGATTGGATTTGTCTGGTTATTTGGTTCGAGAGACAAGATAGAAAGAGAACAATGGAGTTGGAAATCTTTTCTTGACAGAATCCCGATGGTTTCGATAAAAGATCCGCCATGCTCCGCCGCTCACGTCACGAGAAAAAACTCCCGCTGCTCTGTCTGCCCCCCATCGATGCCCGGACAGGGTTTCAACATCACATAAAGCAACTGGCACAGCAACCGACGGAGGCTGTGTCGTGAGTGAGGGGCAGACGATCTTTCTCCGATTCATCAACACCCTTATACTATCGATTGTCTGTCTCACCACACCTGCATGGGCAGACTTCAAAGCAGGCGAGAAGGCCTATCAGCAGGGCGACTACGCCACGGCTTTGCGTGAATGGCAACCGCTGGCGAAGCAAGGACAGGCCGCCGCCCAATACCATCTCGGCCTGCTCTATGCTAATGGCCAGGGCATTCCAAAGGACGACGCACAAGCGCGGCAGTGGTACGAGAAAGCCGCCGTCCAAGAACATGCGGAGGCCCAGGCTAACCTGGGGAGCTTGTATGACTATGCACGGGGTGGTCCGCAAGATTTCAAGATGGCAGTGCGGTGGTATCGCCGATCGGCAGAACAAGGAAACGATTTCGCGCAAAGAAGACTCGGCCTCCTGTATGAGCGTGGTGACGGCGTGCAGAAGGACTATGTCCAGGCTTACATGTGGTACAAGCTGGGAGCAGCGAATGGAGGAAAGTCGGGAGCCATCATGCGAGATGAGCTTGCCGCACGGATGACCTCTGACCAGCTTGCCGAGGCAAAGAAACTGGCGCGTGAGTGGAAGCCAAAACCCAAATAAGCACCGACCGTCTCGGGTATACCTCCGACGCTCGCCTTGCAGTTTCCTCAGGCCCCTCCTAGAATACAATCACATGTCCTTCTCGATTCAACCCTTGAGTCACATCCCCCTTCGTTGCTCCGTCTCATACAATGCTACCTTATTCCAGGGCCAAGGCGCCTTGTGGAATCGCTCCATATCGCTTCGATTCCCCCTCGCCCTTGTACTGTCGATTGTCTGTTTCGTCGCACCTGCGTGGGCGGACTTCAAATCAGGAATGGATGCCTATAACCGTGGAGACTTCGCAACAGCCTTGCGAGAGTGGCGACCGCTCGCCGAACAGGGAGACGCCAGTGCGCAGTTCTCCGTCGGTTTATCCTATGAAAATGGAGACGGCGTCCCGCGGGACTATGCGATAGCACGTCAGTGGTATGAGAAATCCGCCGCGCAGGGAGACGCGAAGGCACAACTCTACCTCGGCCTACAGTCTGCCTTTGGCCAAGGCGGACCCGTGGACCTAGTTCAGGCGCATATGTGGTACAGCCTGGCAGCAGGAAACGGACATCTAGGCGCGGCTGTCTACCGTAATGATCTCGCCAAACAGATGACGCCGGCCCAGATTGCCGAGGCGCAGAAGCGAGCGCGGGAACGGAAGCCAAAGACACCCTAATTCTCTGGCGGCTCTCACCCACGCCTTCCAAGACCGATCGAGAACCTGCTATATTCGCCCCTCACACTCTTCGAGGTACCCCATGGACATGTTAATGATCGTGTTTCGCACCGCACTGAAAGAACGCGTCCATGAGTTATTGCGGACGTCCGGGGTCATAGCGTATACCGAATTTCCCCAAATAGCTGGAACGGGGCAATCAGGAACGACGGAAGGGTCATCCTTCTATGCAGGAGGAAACAGTGTAATCCTGGTCTCGCTCGACCCAGTTCAACGTGACAAGGTCGCAGACTCGGTCAAGATCTGGATTGCAGAGGCGCAGCACGCAGGATGGGTCAAACCAGCCATTCGGATATTTTCCTGGCCCTGCACACAGCTCATTTAGTAGCGGGATGCTGAAAAAGTCCGTCAACAGAGGAAAGCCGTTATCAGGTTTATTTGGTTTGTCTCGTTTGTTTGGTTAACTCAGACCGACCAGATGAACAAGATAAACAAAACAAACCAGTTTGAGCATTCTGCTAAGACTTGCTATAGAATCCATCGGTAACACATCGCCTTCCTCCGCGAGACTCGAATGGCACGGGACACCCAAGCGAAGCTGCAACAGACCTATCGAGAACGCGCGCTCAAGATGTTTCCATGGATCTGTGGCCACTGCGGGCGCGAATTTGACGGCAAGAAACTGAACCAGCTCACCGTCCATCACAAAGACCACAACCACGATAACAACCCGCCTGACGGGAGCAACTGGGAGTTGCTCTGTCTCTACTGCCACGATAATGAGCACCAGCGGAATCAGGTGGCTGAGACGTCAGATGAGGCGACGCCGGATCGGGAGCAAGACCAACCTTCGACCTTCACACCCTTCTCTCAACTTTCAGATTTGCTCAAGCGCAAGACCTAACCGACCGTCTAGTCTTTCTGGTTCGGAGGTCTGTCTGGTCTGTTTTGGGTTACCGAAAAGACCGGAGAGACCAGATAGACCAACCAGTCTCCTCACCTTGGGCCGTCGCTATAGACCAATAGCCCATCTATCATGCAATATGCATGTAGATACGTCATTATCGTACTCTTCAGCCATTACCCCTATGCCATTCGCCATACGCTCATGAATTCCGCCCATCCCCGCGATCCTCTGCACGGAATCACGCTGGAAACCATCATCAAAGAACTGGTCGAGCGATATGGTTGGGCAGAGATGGGACGCCGGGTCCCCATCCGCTGTTTCCTCCATGATCCGAGCGTGAAATCCAGCCTCACGTTTCTCCGGAAAACACCCTGGGCGCGGGAACGGGTCGAAGGGTGGTACATCGCCTATAAAGACGTGTAAGTGACCGCTGCAGGCTTTGTCCACCAGAATCTTTCCGAATCAAGGAACCATAACTCCATGGCTTCAAACGCCACCATATACAAAGTGACCCTGCAGGTCTCCGACATGGACCGCCACTACTATGAGGAGCACACCCTTACTTTGGCGCGTCATCCGTCTGAAACCGACGAGCGCATGATGGTGCGGTTGCTGGCCTTTGCGCTGCACGCGCATGAGGCCCTGTCGTTTGGTCGTGGGCTCAGCACCGAAGAGGAGCCTGCTCTCTGGCGCAAGGATTTGACGGGGGCCATCGACCTCTGGGTTGAGGTGGGCCAGCCAGAGGAGAAAACCCTTCGCCGCGCCTGCGGGCGCGCAAAACAGGTCTACATCTATACCTACGGAGGGCGGGGCGCCGACCAATGGTGGGAGAAAAACCTGGTCGCACTCGATCGGTTGAATAATCTGA
Source organism: uncultured Nitrospiraceae bacterium (assembly GCA_963781915.1). GTDB lineage: Bacteria > Nitrospirota > Nitrospiria > Nitrospirales > Nitrospiraceae > Palsa-1315. Next base: position 213,660 of record CAWAIH010000005.1, read on the forward strand.
CCGTGATGAGTCTGCCCCTGGATGGGAACCGCGCCTTGACCGCACTCGCGCAACCCAGCATGCAGTTGCAATGCACCATTCAAGAAGGGCAGATTTGGATGGCGGACGGAGAGAATACCGCGCATATCGAATTGACAGTTTTGAAAAACACTTCAACCCAGTTTAGACCGTAACGCGAGGGCACCCTGCCAGACCCGCAGTAAGAAGAGACAGCGATGAAAGAGAGAAAACGTATTTCCACCGATGGCAATCCGATCGCCTGGGCCAGCCCATTTGCCGATCTGAAACATGCAGGGCTCCCGCTGGCTCCGGTGGTGCCGCTTGAATCCGCTCCACGCAGCACCGTACTCCTCGCACGCAAGAAGAACCGTGGGCGAGTGGATATCATTCGCCAGACCGCACATCGTGGCGGCAAGACCGTAACGGTTGTCACGGGTTTTACCGGCATCGGCCTGGCCGAAAAAGAGACCCTTGCCAAGGAGATGCAGAAAGCCTGTGGCGCCGGAGGCACGGTAAAGGAAGGACGGATCGAAATTCAGGGCGACCAACGCGAGGTAGTCGCCCGTATCCTGACCAATGCTGGTTTTCGACCGGTGTTTGCCGGAGGGTGACGCGGGGGCACGAGGCAGGCGGGACGGGCGAAGAAGTTCTGAGTTTTGAGTTCTGGGTTCTGAGTTTTCGAAGGGAGTGAGGGTTGATCTGATTCAGTTGGTTTGTCTCGTTCAACCAAACAAACCAAATAGACAAAAAAACAAGAGAAACCATCCGGCGCGCGCTTCCGTAGGTTGACTTCCTTCTCTGCTCACGGTACAGGTGCACCATTATTCGGACAGAGCGTCCTCACGCTTCGTCCATCACTGAAAGGCCACCATCATGAAGAACGTGGAGATGACCGTCGAAGGAACAATGTTAACCATCAAAGTAGATCTGTCCAAAGAGTTCGGACCCTCTGCATCAGGGAAAACGATCATTATTGCCTCAACGGAGGGAAATGTAACCATTCCAAACCGCGAGGAGAAGGTCGGATTGAACGTGTATCGGAAGAAGTGACCGAGACGTCGACTCGCCAACTCTGTCTCACATCCTGATTTACAAAGACAAAGCGCGTATACTGCCGCTACTTACCGACGTGAGCACCCAGAAGAAACCTGTCATGGTGACTCATTGAATAAGAGATTGCGGCAACGATTCACAAGAAACACATGAGTAATGTAGCGAAGTTCGACGCAATCCGCCTCTACCTACGTCAGCAATTTCCCAAACACCACATCGCCGATTTCCCGGAAGGAACCAGCCGCGCACAGGTCTTCCGTGTCGATGGGCCGCATGGTCATCCTCTCCATTACGTTGTCATCGGGTTCGACTTTCTCCTTGAGCAGACCACCGAAGACCTCCCTCAGATTCTCCTATCGTCCGAGTTGGGGAATAAACTAAAGGAGGCTGGAGCCTCACCTGTCATGGTCTCAAAGACAGGGTTCAGTACCAAAGGCACCCCTGCCACGGCATGATCATTGCTGCAGATTGAACGAGATTCACACCAGACGGCACGACTCTTACAGAGCCGTCGGCGTACCCAGACAAATGGCAGGGTAGATAGAGGCCCCAGAGCGCAGCCACCGACGTACGCCGTTTGCTACTGACGCACGTCGATGGGCGCAGGGGGTGTCGCTTCAGTCAGCACGACAGAAGCACGAACTGCATTAACCCCTCTTCTTGGCAATCTTATCGGCGCGCTTTTCCTTCAACGACTTGGCTGGCTGCTTCTTGGTCATCTTCTTCTGTGTCATACCCTTGGCCATTGAGTATCTCCTCTGTTGTGTGGATGAGTAATGTTACACCGCGACGCAATTGCCGCCCCCACTTCATACCTCAATTACAGAAAAAATGGAATGGGCATGTGACCTTCTTTCGTCAATTGACTTTACCACCCACCCGCTGTACAGCTTGCACCGGTCGAACGACCTGTCCGTCCGTTTGACCCAACATTGTCCGTGGAGGTGCGCTGATGGGGAATCAGAAAGGAAATAAGGAGCGAGAGGGATTCGCCGATGCGATCAACCGCGCGGCATTCGGCAACGAACGTGTGCTATTGCGCCGACGGGGCCGGGCAGTCGCCGCGGTGATACCCATCGATGACCTGCGGCTTCTGGAAGCCCTGGAAGATCGTGTCGATCTCGTCGATGCCCGCGCAGCCTTGGCCCAGGCCAACAAGAAAGGCGCTCAATCATTCGATGTCATTTTGAAAGATTTGGGGCTCTGATTGCGCCAGACAATCTCGACAATTTTCCTGGCCCCTTCTGCCGAGCAGCAACTCTATGGATTCGTAAAACCGCTTCGAAAGCTTTTCGTAAAACGTCTCCTTGCACTCCGCGCCAGCCCTCGCCCCCCTGGCGCCACGAAGCTTGAAGGCCTAGACCATCTCTATCGAATTCGCGAGGGCGACTATCGGATTCTCTACGTGATTCGAGAAAATCATCTTCTCGTGCTTGCCATCAAGAACGGCTCTCGCACGGATCGCCCTGCCAATTCCTAGCCCGAAATGCTGTTCAGAATCTCCTGGTAATAGGACTCCAGCATGGCCATGCGGGCTGGTTCAACAAGCACCAACTGTCGTTGATCCAAGGTGTTGGCGAAATAGAGATAGACCCCCTCCTCCGCTTGACCGAGTTCGACATGCAGCTGACGGCCATCCGGCTCCTGCCTTGTCGTCTCTTTCAGGACATGCTTATCGCGAAGCTGTTCCCAGACGCGCTGAGCAGAAGGCCAATGGTTTTCATAGAGCGGCACGTCAGAATCGGTTGAACCCGCTGTTAGCTTCGTTCGATCAAAGGGAGGCCCTTCGTCCGGCTCCGGCAAATCATCCCAGTGAAACTGCCGCGACGCTCCCCTTCCCAACACATAGAACGGTCCATCGTCGGCAATTTCTTCAACAAGTCGGTATCGAATCAATTCCGGCTGCTCGATGAGGCCAAGACCTCGTGCCGCCAACGCCCGCTGCAACGGAACTCGTCTTGCCAGCTGGCGAGTCTTCTCAAACACGATCATGCGCCCCTGTGCAGAAAGCAGCGCGTTCAGGCGATCGAGCCTGGCGCCGATCCCCGTTCGCCGCTCGAAATCCGCTTGCGGCTCACTCTCGCCGGCACGTTCAAAAGTGTTCCAACTGCGACTGGGAACACCTGTATCCTGTTCAGCTTGTACGAGGACATGCGTGGTCAGGACCAGATCTGAGTAATGCGCGGGAGGCATGTGTTCGAAGTCGAGACATTCAAACCGCACGTTGGTCAACCCAAGCGCCTGCGCTTGTTCGGTCGCTCGCGCAATCGAGGCAGCGGAGCGATCGATCCCCACGAACCTTCTGTCTGGATGCTCCCTCGCATAGAAAGTCGTAAGGATGCCGGCCCCGCAGCCTACGTCCAATATGGACTCTATCGATCGGGCTTTACCGATGCGCTCTGTCACGCGCGGACCGATGGCCAGATAATAGTCGTACTGTTGGCTATAAAGAACCGGCAGGATATTCGAACCGGCCGCGGCATCGTAAAATGAGACCTCGTCGGCAGAGGATCCGCGACGCTTCCGCTCCACTTCCCGAAGCAATGCCGCAATCTCAGCGGGTGAGAGAGTTTCCCTCTGCCACTGGAAATAGGCCTCGTCGGACGTAAACCGTTTGAGGCCCCACCAAGCCAGGTGGGAACGGAGCGATTGCACGAGTGAGTCATTGGTCATTGATGAGGTCTCGACACACCTGCTCAAAACGTTTTCCAGCGAGGCCGCAAGGAGTTCGAATCACGAGGCGTACGCGGTGAGGGTACGTTGAGTGGTTCGCACGACTGAGAACGAAGCTGGAGAGCGTTTTCAGCAGGCGACTACGGCCGCTTGAGCATGATCGCGTCAAAATACGCCTCCGGCACCGGATGCGGGTAGCGCAGCTGGCCTGAGCCGAATGCGACATATTTTTCACAGGTCAATTGCTCAAGGCCGATCGGACCCTTGGCATGGAGACGCGAACCGTTGAGCCCGATATCGGCGCCCATCCCATAGCTATCGCCGGCATTGAGCCGGGACGACGCATTGACGAACACCGCGCTGGCATCCACTTCGCGGGTGAAACGCAGGGCGGACTCATAGCTCGTAGTCGCAATAACCGCGGTGAGACAGGGCCCATGCGCCACGATGTGCGCCAAGGCCTCGTCTATGTTCGTAACCATTTTAACGGCCAACACGGGTGACTGGAATTGGGTATGCCAATCCTCTTCCTTAGCCAGGATGATCGAAGAATGTCCGGTCATCGCCATTTGCCCCATGAGCGCCATGGTCTTCGGACAGGCCCGCACCTCGATCTTAAATTCTTCGAGCATGCGGTTGACCAGTGGAGGCAAAAACTGCCGCCCAATTACCTGTTCTACGAGCAGCGTGTCGAGCGAGTTCGAGGCTGCGGCCTTCTGTACTTTTGAACTAATCGCCACGTTTTGAGCCATCGGCATATCGGTGTCGGCATCCACGTACATATGCGTGATTCCCCCGTCATTGCACAGCACCGGCATCTTCGCCTGCTCAACCACAGCTTTACGAAGACCGGCCCCGCCACGAGGAATAATCGCATCGAGACTTTTCCCGGATCGGATCAGCTCGACAGCCACCTCTTTTTCAGGACGTTCGATGATGATCCATGCTCCGGCCGGCACCCCATTCTGTTCCGCAGCTTCCCGCAGTCCTGCCCCAATAACCTGCTGCGTCAGGCCCCATTCCGGCGCGCCACGAAAGACACAGAGATTGCCGGATTTGAAGCAAAGAGCGATCGACTCCACCGTAATAAGCGGGCTCAGCTCCGACACGACGCCGATCACTCCGATCGGGACGCGGACACGACTGAGTTGCAACCCGTCAGGCCGTTCCGTTCTTGACGTGACGGCGCCGACCGGATCAGGAAGGTCCGCAATCATTCGAAGACGGTCGACCATCTCCTTGATATCGTCCGGCGTCATGCGAAGGCGGGCCACCGCGGCCTTCATCCGGTCTTTTATGACATCGGCCTCGAAGGACTTTCCAACCGCATCCACATCCTTCTCGTTCGCCGCCAGAATTTTCTCTTCGTCTGCCGCCAATCGGTCCGCCATCGCCCGCAAGGCTTTCTCTTTGACAGGACCGGACAGTAGCGCAAGGCTGCGAGCGGTAACACGGCAATCTTTCAATAGCTTATCAAGATAGAGCTTAACCGGAACTTCAGGCATTATATCCCCCGTGAAACATTCATCATGAAACGTAAAACACTCACAACATTGTCCACAAACTCACACGCCCAATAGGACCGCCCGACTATAGCATGCGGTTTTTTTACAGGTAAAGCCGGAGATGGTAACCTGGGTACCTCCAACTGCGCGCGTCCAACGAAAGCTGGCTCATCTCGTCTATCTGGTCTATCTCGTCTATCTAGCTGGCCAGACCGGAAATTCATCCGGAAGAACCAGACAGACGAACCCGAGGCCTACTCGTGCAGTACGTCGAGGGTCCAAGGGGCGAGCCCGTCGAACCGCAGGCTCGTCGTAGCAGCGGATCGGCGATTGCAGCAGAAGTGTTCATGAGTAATGCGGGTTAAGATCCTGCGTTGCCCGGCATCAGCCCAGCAATGGCCCAACAGATCATCGAGAGCCGTCCTTATCATGCAAAGTCAGATCTGATAGAGAAGCACATTCTGTCCGGCACTGCGTATGACCAGATTACAAACCTCATCACCATCTAATGAAGCTTTCCGCAGTGAACGGCGGCGATATTCGGAGAAATTGTCGGAGCCTATTCCGCCGATGCGTGAACTTGAATCAACTTCGGACCATCAAGCGGGGCGTCTCTCTCACTTAATCGAGTAGTTTGGCCAGTGCGATCTCAGTCGCTTTCAAGAAGATGTTTTCAAAAGTCTGTTAGCTCTGTTGTGGCCACACAAACATCCATGGGGCTGGTTCACGAAATGTACCTCAACTTGCCCCCCCCTTTTGGCTACCGCATACCCCTCTTTTGTAAAACTTCTCTCTGATCAACTCCTGCTAGTCTCATCGATACCATAAACATCCAACTATCTTCAGGAATACATTCGGTGGCTCATATGGCTAACCAATGGGAGATCCCAACATGAAGTTCAAGAAACTGTTCAATAAGAGCAACCGTCGTAAGCCCCGCGCCAATGCTTTTGTACTGGAGTCGCTGGAACCCCGCCTGCTGCTGTCGGCTACGCCCCTGACGGCCGCGGTGGTGATCACTGACCATCTGGACTATGCGCCGGGCGAGACCTCGGTGATTACCACGTCGAATCAGACCGGCGACGGGCTGCAATTCGGGGCCGGTGAACTAGTGCGCTTTCAAGTAAGTCGCACCGACGGCATGGCGGATCACGTCGGCTCGACGGCTGACGTAGGACCAATGGGCAACGAAGCCTGGTATGTCACCGACGGTGTCGGGGGATTTACCGCCCATCTGGGATCGGATGTGAGCGGCGACGGCGTGGCCGACTGGATCGCGCCCGACAACGATCTCACCGTCAACAGCAGCATCAGCACTACCTGGTATGTGGAGGAACAGTATCGGAATTCGTCTTTATTAGTGACGGCCGTCGGCCAGGAGTCGGGGGCCGAAGCCACCCAGACGTTCACGGACGCGATTATCAACACGACCACCATGGTCATCAACAGCGCCCCGAGCGGGGCGGACACGACGATCACGATCACCGAGAACACGCCGTACACGTTCAGCGTGGCCGACTTTGGGTTCACGGACCCGAACGACAGCCCGGCGAATGGCTTCCAATCCGTGACGATCACGGCACTGCCCCTCGACGGGACCCTGACGCTCAACGGCACCTCGGTGCAGGCCGGAGATTCGATCACCCTCCCTCAGGCCGGGGTCACCTGGACGGCGCACGAGAGCAACCAGCAGTGGCATGCGGTCGCCTCGTCGGCGGACGGGACCGAGCTGGTGGCAGGGGCGTACGGCGGCCAGCTCTACACCTCGACGGATGCCGGGGTCACGTGGACGGCACGCGAGAACAACCGGGAGTGGGTCTCGGTGGCCTCATCGGCGGACGGAACCAAGCTAGTGGCGGCGGCCCTCAATTGGGGGACGAGCGGCGACCGGCTCTACACCTCGACGGATGCCGGGGTGACCTGGACGGCGCACGAGAGCAGCCGGCAATGGCGGGCGGTCGCCTCGTCGGCGGACGGGATGCGGCTGGTGGCAGGGGCGTACGGCGGCCAGCTCTACACTTCGTCGGACGCCGGGGTCACGTGGACGGCGCACGAGAGCAACCGGGGGTGGATCTCCGTCGCTTCGTCGGCGGACGGGATGCAGCTGGTGGCAGGAGACGTTCGACCATGGCCAGCTCTATACCTCGACGGATGCCGGCGTGACCTGGACCGCGCGCGAGAGCAACAGGGACGTGGGGCTATCGGTCACTTCGTCAGCGGACGGGATGCAACCTGGTAGCCGGCAGTGTACGGCGGCCAGCTCTACACCTCGACGGACGCCGGGGTGACCTGGACCGCGCGCGAGAGCAACCGGATATGGAACGCCGTCGCCTCGTCAGCGGACGGGACCAAGCTGGTGGCGGCGGCAGACGGCGGCCAGCTCTACACCTCGACGGATGCCGGGGCAACCTGGACGGCGAACGAGAGCATCCGGAGATGGATCGGCATCGCCTCGTCGGCGGACGGGACCAAGCTGGTGGCAGGGGCGTACAGCGGCCAGCTCTACACCTCAGTGCCTCACCCCTGGGGTTGGTCTACACACCGGCGGCTGGCGCGCACGGCACCGGCCTGGCCAGTATCAGCTTCCACGTGCAGGATAGCGGCGGCACGGCCAACGGCGGGATCAACCGGGACCAGACGGCGAATACGATCACGTTTAACGTCACACCCGTCTCTTATGCGATCAACAGCGCCCCGAGCGGGGCGGACACGACGATCACGATCACCGAGAACACGCCGTACACGTTCAGCGTGGCCGACTTTGGGTTCACGGATCCGAACGACAGCCCGGCGGATGGCTTCCAATCCGTGACGATCACGGCACTGCCCCTCGACGGGACCCTGACGCTCAACGGCACCCCGGTGCAGGCCGGAGATTCGATCATCCTCCCTCAGGCCGGGGCGGCCCGGCCAGCACCCGGCCGCAGTTCCATGCGGCACGGGGAGCGGTCCGGCGTGTCACCCTCGGCGATGTGAACGGGAGGCAAGAGTCTGGGTGGTCACGGGCGCTCAGGCGGCACAGTCTCAGTCCACCTCGACGGAACCGTGCCAGGGGCGCACTGCACCGAGCTACGTCCGAGGTTCCATTTACAACAGGGGGCAGTCCCAGCGGCGTCGCGCGGCAGACGTCAACGGAGCATGGCAGGCGGCCCTGGCAGTGGGGAGCGGGACGACGGCACCGTCTCGGTGTGGTAGACTCAGACGGTGCCAGGGCAGCGACACCCAGCGACGGCGCACGAGTTTCGCTTAGCCGGCAGGGGGCGAACGTCGCCCATATTGCTTTCGGCGATATGAACGGGGATGGGTAGGTGGACAGGGTGGCGGCGAGCATCTAGCGGCACTGCGTCGGCGCTGTTGAGTCACGACCGTGCCACGGGCAGAGCCACCGAGCGTCGCCCTCCAAGTTCGCTTCGCCGCGCACGGGTTCGCGAGCTACGCTGCGCTGGAGACCTCGACGGACATGGCCAGTTAGACCTCGACGTGGTGAATAATACCGAAAACAGCACGAATGTCTCTGGCGCGCGCGAAGCAAACAGGCAGCTGGAGTGGCCCGCGAGCTTCGCCCCAGCGGTTGCGTTTACCACAGGGCTCAAACCCTATGGCATTGGCATCGGTGATCTGTACGGGGATGGCCAGCTGGATCTTGCAGTAACCAACATGCGCGACGGACCAGCTCGGCGCGACTCAATACGACCGCGTCGCGAGCCAGCACGCCCAGCTGTGCCGCACAGGTTTCTTCGCCGCCGGGGCCGTCCCTTATGGGATTGCCGTAGGAGATATGAATGGGGACGGCAAGGTAGATCTGGTGGCGACGCATACGACGCGATACCGGCTCAGGCCAGCTCAATACCACCACGTCAGGGGCGATCACACCCAGCTGGACCACGCAGGCTGCACGAGGCACCGGGGACAGGCCCGGCTCTGTCGCATGAGACTCCCTAGGAGATCTAAACGCGGACGGCACCCGGCTCGCGGTGGACTTTTCAGCAGTACGGTTTCAGTGTGCCCGCTCAACAACCTCGCCTCAACCCTGGGGTTGGTCTACACACCGGCGGCTGGGCGCACGGCCGGCCTGGCCAGTATCAGCTTCCACGTGCAGGATAGCGGCGGCGGACGGCGGGTCAACCGGGACCAGACGGCGAATACGATCACGTTTAACGTCACACCCGTCTCTTATGCGATCAACAGCGCCCCGAGCGGGGCGGACACGACGATCACGATCACCGAGAACACGCCGTACACGTTCAGCGTGGCCGACTTTGGGTTCACGGATCCGAACGACAGCCCGGCGGATGGCTTCCAATCCGTGACGATCACGGCACTGCCCCTCGACGGAACCCTGACGCTCAACGGCACCCCGGTGCAGGCCGGGGATTCGATCATCCTCCCTCAGGCCGGGGTCACTGGACGGCACGCGAGAGCACCCGAACTTGGACCATACGGTCGCCTCGTCGGCGGACGGGATGCAACTGGTGGCAGGGGCGTACGGCGGCCAGCTCTACACCTCGACGGATGCCGGGGGCGACCTGGACGGCGCGCGAGAGCATCCGGCAGTGGGTACGCGGTGGCTTCGTCGGCGGACGGGACGAAGCTGGTGGCGGCGAGCCCTCGACTGGGGGACGAGCGGCGACGGCTCTATACCTCGACGGATGCCGGGGTGACCTGGACGGCGCGCGAGAGCACCCGGCAGTGGACGGGCGGTCGCCTCGTCGGCGGACGGGATGCAACTGGTGGCAGGCGGCCCTCGATAGCAGGGGGCGAGCAGCTCTACACTTCGACGGACGCCGGGGTGACCTGGACGGCACGCGAGAGCGACCGGGGTTGGACCTCCGTCGCCTCGTCGGCGGACGGGATGCAGCTGGTGGCGGGAGCGCTCAACAGCCAGCTCTATACCTCGACGGATGCCGGCGTGACCTGGACCGCGCGCGAGAGCAACCGGAACTTGGACCAATGGTCGCCTCGTCAGCGGACGGGATGAAACTGGTAGCAGCGGACCGAATACGGCGGTCAGCTCTACACCTCGACGGATGCCGGCGTGACCTGGACGGCGCGCGAGGAGCATCCGGATGTGGGACTCAGTGGCCTCGTCAGCGGACGGGATGAAACTGGTGGCAGGGGCAGACGGCGGCCAGCTCTACACCTCGACGGATGCGGGGGTAACCTGGACGGCGTACGAGAAGCGCACAGCAGATGGCATGACCGTCGCCTCGTCAGCGGACGGGAGCGAAACTGGTGGCAGGGGCGACGGCGGCCAGCTCTACACCTCAGTGCCTCAGCCCCTGGGGTTGGTCTACACCCCGGCGGCTGGCGCGCACGGCACCGGCCTGGCGAGTGTCAGCTTCCAAGTGCAGGATAGCGGCGGCACGGCTAACGGCGGGGTCAACCGGGACCAGACGGCGAACACGATCACCTTTAACGTCACACCCGTTCATCAGCCGGTCACTGCCACGGTCACTTCCAGCGCCAGCATGTCTACCTACGGAGATGCAGTGACGTTCACGGCCACGCTGACACCTGCGGCGGGAACTGCCAGACCGGCAGGCTTGGTTGAGTTCTTTGATGGGGCGACGTCACTGGGGAGCACCGAGCATCTCCATCAACGGCACTGGATTGGACTCGATCTTTACCCTCTCGATCTCGACTCTCACGGCGGGCGCTCATATGATCCATGCTGTCTACACTCCCACAGACGCCCTCGTTCACAGCACATCAGACAATATTACGCAGATGGTGAGCAAGGCGAATGCAACAGTCACCGGCTACAGCGGCGTCTACGACGCGGCGGCACATGGGCCCACGGCCGTGGGCGTCTTTGGCGAAAGCCTGAGCGGGTTGGTCCTGAGTGCACCGACGCATACCGATGCAGGGATCTATCTCGACACCTTCACGTTCACTGATATGACAGGGAACTATAACAATGTCGCCAGCGACAGCGTGGTCAGCAGCATCGCCAAGGCGGAGGCGACGATCACCGTAGAAGGTTACATGGGCGTCTACGATGCTGCAGCGCACGGGGCGACGGGGATGGTTGTCGGTGTGCTCGGCGATCTCTCGGCTGCCGACACCAGTCTCGATCTGGGTGCGAGTTTCACGAACGCGCCAGGTGGAACAGCCGGCTGGACCTTCATCGGCGGCACCAACTACAACGATCAGAGCGGCAGCGTGGCGATCACCATCAACGCAAAGGCGATCAGCTACACGATCGGCAACACCAGCCACGTATTCGGCAGCACCGTAGACATGGCAACTGTCCTAGGTACGACGTTCCTCACCGGCGTTAACGGCGAACACTTGGGTGTCACCTATAGCAGCACGGGCAACAGGGTGGCGTCATTGGTTGGAAGCTATGCCATTCATGGTTCCGTGAGCGATGGTACCGGAATGCTGTCCAACTATGACATGACCATCAATTCGGGCACGCTGACCGTGACGACTCCGAGTGTCATCACGATTGTCCAGGATGGTGTCAATCTGATCATCGTCGGCACGGATAGCAGCGACACCATCACGGTAAACGCTAGGGACCCGAACTCGATCACTGTTAACCGCAAAGCCCACTGTGGTGATAGGGACGACACAATCACCGGTGATGCAGAGGATGATGTCATCTTCGGTGACATGGAGCATGACACCCTCTCTTACTCAGTGGGTGCCGGCGGCCGCGTGATCGTGTACGGCATGGCTGGAAGGGATAACATCCGGTTGACTGGTACCGTCAACCTCGAAGCCCACGGCGGTGATGGTGACGACACTATCACCGGCGGTGCGGGACACGATGTCATCTGGGGTGATCAAGGAAATGATTCTCTGACCGGCAGTGCGGGGAACGATGTGCTCGTGGGTGGATCTGGGTCCGATCGGCTGGTCGGCTCGGCTGGCCATGACCTCCTGATCTCCGGCCAGTTGATGGGGGACCACAACGGCGGTGCTTATGACTACGCCGCCCTGCGCGCTATCGCCAACAGCTGGGCCGCTAATTGGTCTGTAGACTCGGACCTCGAAAGCACCAGTGGTGACGTCTTGGACGAGTCCGGGAGCGCGGAGCAGCTTACCGGCAGCTCTGGCCACGACTGGTTTATCCTCGGATCGACCGACAAGATTACGGATATCAAGTCTACAACCAAGGACGGCGATAAGATCACCTACTCCTGATCGAGATTACTGATCACCCCTTCGGGCAGGGTGGAGCATATTAGACTCAGAAGAGGAGAGAAGGGGGCCGCGTTGACATCGGGGCCATGCAGATACAGGGGAAGCAACAGAGTCGTTGCTTGACCTTGTCTTTCACGTTTATACAGAGACGGTCAGACCGTCATTCACCGGGTGTATCAAGGATCGCCGCATGCTATCTTCACGCTTGAGGGCGGACTGAATAATTTCCCTGTGTACGCATTGAGTGGCCAGAATCCATCCACATGATCCCTCCAAACTCGCTTGTTCTCTCTTTAGGGATGGGGGCTGATTGATCTTCTATCGCGCGCGTCCATTTGCCGCACTTCTTCATTTCAATGCCAACCAAGCAAGGGAGTGCGGAGCTTTTGACTACGGCCGTCGAGCGAGGCCCTTCGGAGGGCGCGCGCGCCGGGAGCAAAGAAAGCTCCTCAGTCCCTTGCGCCACACCTTCGGAGGCCGCGCGTTGCGCGAGCACAGAAGATCATCAGCCTCCATCCCCTCCTCTGTTCTGCGAGCAAGGAGGGCACCTCGACGCTCCCTCTTCACCCTCCCCTCAACTTCTCTTCCTGCCGGGCCAGGAACCACCCCACCAATCCCCAGAGCAACGATAGCGGGACCAGAATCCATGCCACCTGCCCTGCCGTCACACCCAATACTTTCACCCCGCTTACAATCCACCCGGTCGTGGCATCACCCCCACGCGAAACTGCGGTATCGATAAAATTCTTAGCCTTATATTTCTCTTCGCGGCTCACCACCGTGAAAAGAATCTCGCGAGCCGGTTTCGCGAGTGCATATTCACCGACTCGCCGCACAATGGTAAAGAGCACGAAGACCACCAGGATCGGCATAAGGCCGATCACTCCAAACCCAATGGCACTCGCAACAGGCAACACAACGAGCGCCGATGCCAACCCGAACCGGCTGATCACCCGGCCTGTCACCGTCACCTGCATTAGAAACGTCAGCACGTTGACAACTAGATCGATGAGGGAAAACAGACGAGTGCGCCCTTCCGGAGAGGGAATTTGTTCGCTGACCAGCCTCATTTGTTCCAGATACAAGAATGTCGCGGTCGTCGTGAGGAAGAACAGATAGAGGCAGATCCCCAGGAGATAGGGTGACGAGAGTGCCAACCTCACCCCCGCCCAGATGCTGCCGCCGATTGGTTTATCCTGCCCGCCGCCCTGTCGAGCCGGTTGCGCCATGGCCCAGCGATCCAGCCGATGCAGACAGAACCCGCAGGCAACGAGAAAGCCTACCGAGATGAGCAGCAGCACAGGGATCGGAACGAGATAGGTCAAGCCGGTGGTGAGCAGCGGGCCGACCATCGCGCCGATACTGCCACCGGCGGCAATCACACCGAAGAGTCGAGCGCCCTGCGCCGGCGTGAACAGATCAACCATGACGCTCCAAAACACCGACACGACAAACAGATTGAACACGGACAACCAGACAAAGAACGCGCGGGCAGTCCATTGCGGAGACAGATGGCCCATCATCGCCACAAAGAACAGGAGTAAATTGCTGCCGAAAAATGTATAGACAATCAGCAGTAATCGATACCGCGACGCTCGGGTCGAAAGCCACCCGAAGAGCGGCGTCACGAGCAGGAGCGTCACGAACGTGGCGGTCATCATCCAGGGCAGGTGCTGCACCCCACCCTCGATGGCCATCTCATCGCGAACGGGACGCAGAATGTAGTAGCCGCAGAGGAGACAGAAAAAATAGAGGAACGCCCAGCCCACCGGAACGGCTTCGTCCGGTTCTGCATCGGTCACCGACGGAAGCACGTCTCGAAGCCACGTCATACGAACAGCATCCTGCCGTGCCCGGCTCTCCCACGCAAGGAGAAAATTTGCTAGAATGCCGCGGCCCATGATCGTATGGCATTCTCACGGAGACTCGATGATCGATTTACGCAGCGACACAGTCACAAAGCCCTCTGATGCCATGCGGAAAGCGATGGCACGTGCGGAAGTTGGGGACGATGTCTACGGCGAAGACCCCACCGTGAACCGGCTGCAAGACATGATGGCAGCGATGTTCGGGAAAAAGGCCGCACTCTTCGTACCATCCGGTACGATGGGCAATCAGCTCGCCATTCGCCTCCACACGCAACCGGGCCAAGAAGTGATCGTCGAAAGTACCGCGCACATCGTCCGGTACGAGCAGGGCGCCGCCGGGGCCTTGGCAGGTGTCCAACTCCATTGGGTCACAGGGAATCGAGGCCTCATTTCACCTGAGCAGGTCGAGGCGGCCATCCGTCCCAAAGAACCCAACACGGTTCAAACGGGACTGATTTGTCTGGAGAACACCCATAATAGCGGCGGTGGAACGATTTATCCGCTGGCGACGATTGAACGGATACGCTCGGTGGCTGCCACCCATGGCATCCCCATGCATTTGGATGGAGCAAGGCTGTTCAATGCCGTCGTTGCCACCACCCTGCCACCGGCCTCCTATGCTCAACATTTTGATACTCTGTCGGTATGTCTGTCGAAAGGACTGGGGGCGCCGGCCGGATCCCTCCTCATGATGAACGATCTGACCCTCCTCGATAAAGCTAAGCGGGTACGCCGTATGTATGGCGGTGCGATGCGGCAGTCCGGCATTCTCGCCGCCGCCGGCATTTATGCGCTTGAACACCATGTCGAACGATTGAAGGATGACCATGACCATGCCAAACGCCTGGCGCGCCGGCTGCAACAGATCCCGACGGTCAGGGTCAATGCTCAAGATGTCGAGACGAACATCGTGATCTTCGATGTGATCGGCCATCGGCACAGTCCAGCAACTATCGTCGCCGCCTTGAAGCAGGAGGGGCTCTTGATCAATGCCATCGGCGGCGTCAGCTTTCGTGCCGTCACCCACATGGATATCTCCAGCGCCATGACCGATGAGGCCTGCGAGATCTTTGCCCGTGTATTGGCAGATTAACCTGCATGATTTATGGCGGAGCGGTGCGCGATAAGCGCGAAGAGCGAGACAAGCGTGACGTGTAAGCCCTGCCACTACCAGTCGCGCTTTTCGCGCCAGTCTTGCTCGTCTCGCGTCAATCGGCCATCTGCTCATTGACACCTCTCCCACTGAAATCTAGAATGCTTCGTGATGGAGCGCCAATGCCGTTAGAAGTGGTGTCGTTCAAACACATCAGCCAAATCCTTGAGGTCACCGACGCACTCGGGCTGAACCGCGAGTGGGTCGAAATCCCGTTGTCTCCGGAAAGTCCCGGTATCGTCCGGCGATTGCCCAATGGCAAGTTGGAAATCGTTGTCGATGCGGAGCAACCGTTCGAAGATTGGCTGGGATCGCTCCCGAAACATATTCAGCTCATACAGGAAGCCTAAAGATGAATAGCCCCGCCATACAGCCTATTCCCACGCCAGAAGAATTGAAGGCAGAACTCCTGGCGATGCCGGAACCGCCGGAACAACCGGATCCGATCGAGGAACCCGGGTTCGAAGAGCTTGTGACGATGGCCTTACGCCACGTCCGTGGCCGCCGCGGAGGCGACCTCGTCAGCGTGATTCTCGTAGGGTCCAGCGTTCGGCGCGCCATCACGACTCACAGCGACATCGATCTCATTGCGCTCGTGAAAGGACAGGCCGACGGCCACGAGATCGTCCGTGTCGCCGATCGCCTGGCCGACATCCGCTATCGTGGTCACCAAGAACTTGAGGAGGATCTCCCCCACTCGCCGCGCCTTCCATCGCTCTTACGGAAAGCCCGCATCCTCTTCGATCACGAGAACATCGGCGCCAAGATCATCGAACGCGCCCACCAACGGTTCCGGCAGGGGCCGCCCCCTGTCAGTATCAATGAACAGATTCGAATGAAAGCAGAATGCTTCCATTGGCTGGGAAAAGCGCGGGATCTGGCCGACAAGCCGGCAACCGCACAGTATCTGTTGGCAATATTTTTCGATGATGCCGTCACCGCGTTCTTTCGGCTACGGGGATTCTGGATCACTGCGCCGACTGACGTGCTAAAGTTCATCGCCTCCCGCGATGCGGGACTCGCTGACCTGGCAGCTCGATTCCTGACTGCGGCCACTTTACCGGAACGGCTCAACTTTGGCCGCGACCTAGCCGATACTCTTTTCAAGGACGTACCGAACCCTGCCAGAATTGACTGACAGGGTTCCTAGGTCGATCATCAGACTGCTGTCGCATGGGCTCGTCCTTAGCCTGAACCTTGACCTGTTCCGCGTTGGCAGACTTTTTTGAGCATCCTGCTAGAAGGAGTGACTATGGAAATCGGCTTCATCGGTCTTGGAAAAATGGGAATGAACATGGTCACCCGCTTGCAACGTGACCGGCACCGGGTGGTGGTCTATGATCGATCGGCGGACTTGATCAAGCAGGCCGAAGGCGTCGGTTGCATCGCGGCCTCCTCGCTCGCTGACCTTGTCGGCCAGCTGAAGGCCCCGCGCGCGGTCTGGGTCATGGTCCCATCCGGAGCACCGACTGAGGAGACCGTTCAAACCGTCGCGGCATTGCTCCAACCGGGCGACACGGTCATCGATGGCGGCAACACCAGATTTCATGACGACGTCCGAAGGGCCGGGGATCTCAAGAAGAAACAGATTTACTATGTCGATGCCGGCACCAGCGGCGGCATCTGGGGATTGAAGATCGGTTACTGCCTGATGGTCGGTGGCGACGAGGCGCCGGTGAAACACCTCACACCGATCTTCACCACGCTGGCGCCCGAACAGGGCTGGTCTCACGTCGGTGGAGTCGGCGCCGGACATTACGTAAAAATGGTGCATAATGGAATCGAGTACAGCATGATGCAGGGGTATGCGGAAGGTTTCGAGCTGATGGCCAAGAGCGACTACAACCTCAACCTCGCAAAGATCGCAGACCTCTGGATGCACGGCAGCGTTGTCCGGTCCTGGCTCTTAGAATTGGCGGCCGGCGCCTTGAAAGAAGATCCACGTCTGGAACAATTGAAGGGCTATGTGCAGGATTCCGGCGAGGGTCGCTGGATGATCGCCGATGCCATTGAGAAGGATGTGCCGGTCCCGACGCTCACAACGGCATTGTTCACTCGATTCCGGTCGCGGCAAAGCGAGTCCTTTGCGGAAAAGATGCTGGCTGCTTTGAGAAATGCGTTTGGCGGCCACGCGGTTCGCCGGTAGCAGGATGCTAAAAATAACCGCCAGCATCGTTCTCGCATCGCTCAGAGGCTCAACGTACCGAAGCGTACGCCTCGCCTCTTCGCTCGCTGCGGCCTTGCTGGACGGCCATTTTGAGCATCCTGAAAATTTTCAGGCATCAGCGGCAACAGAAACATTCCAACGGTGTTTTATGTGTCAATCGAGTTTTCTCGCACCCTGGTAACGCCGGAGTCTTATGCCACCCAATAGCCCACGGATCGATATCAGCCCTTCACAGGAAACGATTCCCCCGGTCGAGCCCTGTACCCTCGTCATCTTCGGAGGTTCAGGCGATCTGGCGCGTCGACGGCTCATTCCTGCCCTCTACAATTTGCTCCTCGATGGACTCCTTTCCCCGAACTATGCCGTGGTGGGGTTGGGCCGTACGTCGATGACGGACGAGGAGTTCCGCGCCACGCTTCGTGACGGCGTCATGACACATTCTCGGCAAGCCTTGGCAGAAGACAAGTGGAAAGACTTCGCGCAACGGCTTTTTTATGTATCGGGAGGAAACGACGACCCGAACACCTATGCCAGACTGAAGTCTCGAACAGAAGAAATTGAGCGGAATCTCCAATTGCCCGGCAACCGGATTTTCTATCTGAGCATCCCTCCCAGTTCATTTGCGTCTGTATGCGAGGGGCTTGAGCAAGCCGGATTGGCGACGAAACCGGGGGCTCATACGCCCTATGCCCGCATCATCGTCGAGAAACCAGTCGGCCGCGATCTGGCCTCCGCCCAGGCAATCAACGGCGTAACGGGGCGCGTATTCGATGAATCACAGATATTCCGTATCGATCACTATCTGGGGAAAGAAACGGTTCAAAATCTGATGGTCGTCCGATTCGCCAACAGCATCTTCGAACCGATTTGGAACCACAAGTACATCGATCATGTGCAGATCACGGTGAGCGAAGCGGAAGGCGTCGGGAGCAGGGCCAGCTACTACGAAGAAGCCGGTGCATTGCGCGACATGGTACAGAACCACATGCTGCAACTGCTCTGCCTCGTCGCGATGGAGCCCCCCTACTCTCTTGATCCCGATGTGGTGCGCAATGCCAAGATGGAAGTCCTCCGCTGCCTCAGACCCATCACCGATCAGGATGTCGAGCACGTCACCGTCCGTGCCCAATACAGTGAAGGCAAGGCCCATGGCAACCCCATCCCTGGCTATCGTCGTGAGAACGGGATTCACCCAGACTCCAAGACGGAAACCTATGTCGCGCTCAAATGCTTCGTGGAAAACTGGCGCTGGGACGGCGTGCCCTTCTATCTGCGCACTGGAAAAGCGCTCCCGCATCGCGCCAGCGAGATCGCGGTACAATTCAAGGACATTCCGCACATCCTGTTCAATGCGAACGCACAGCAGCCGCAACCGCCGAATGTGTTGGCGCTGCGTATCCAACCTGAGGAAGGGCTCTCTCTTCGTATCGTCTCGCGTGTGCCTGGCACACGCGCGCAGACACACCCGGTGGAAATGGATTTTCAATACAGCGACGTCTTCGGCCGCCCATCGCCGGAAGCCTATGAGCGGTTGCTCCTGGACGTGATGGCCGGCGATGCCTCCCGGTTCATGCGACGCGATGCCGTTGAAGCCTCCTGGGCCTGGATCACCAAGATTCTGGAAGGATGGCAGCGGCAAGGGTTACGGTGGTTGCCTGAATACCAGGCAGGATCCTGCGGGCCGGTCGAGGCAGATCGCCTTATTGAGAAGGATGGGCGGACCTGGCGAACCTTATAGCAGGATGCTGAAAAAGTCTGCCAGCGGACGTTCTCGGGTTCACTGGTAGCTCGCTTTTCCGTTCACCGAAGCTTACGGCGAACGTCCCAAGAAGCAGTACACCTCGCCTCTTCGCTCGCTGCGGCCTTGCTGGAAGCCTTTTTGAGCATCCTGCGAGACATGTTCCTATAGCCCTAGAAATAGAGAAGTCTGAATTTACTTCGTGCCACAGCAGTTTTTCGCACAGTCCAAGAGTTTTTTTCATGTCAGCCGCAGCTGCTTGAGAATCTCCTCTCTGGTTCCCAGACCGCCAATAAACCGTTCGAACTCTCCCTCACGATAGAGAGCCAACACCGGCAATGAGCTCACGTCCAGCTCTGCTGGAATCTGGAAATTCTCCTCGACGTTCATTTTCAGGATCAACACCCGGCCCGAGACATCGGACTCCAGCTTCTCGAGTTCACGCAGCAACGCTCGACAACTTCCGCATCCCGGTTTCCAGAACTCCACTAACACCGGCATCCTTGCCTGTGCCACGACGCAGTCAAAGTCCCGATCGGTTACGTCACGCATCATGACTGTCGCTCGTCACAACCCGCCTCCGGCGCCGCAGCAAACACCTCCTGGTACAACCGCTCAGCAAACAGCCGATACCCGGCTGTGGTCAGATGCAGCCCGTCATTTGAATACCGGGCCGCAAGTTGTTGAGTCTCGGGCTCTGCCGTGGCGGCGAAGAGATCGAAGGCTGCCAGCCGTTTCGATTCTGCATAGCGGAGAATCGACCCGTTAAGCTGACGTCGCCGATCAAGATGTTCTGCAAACCACCGACGCCCCTCCTCACTGCAAAGATCTTCACCCACTCTGATCGACGGAACGGTCACCGGCACCGGCTGAATCCCTTCCGCTGCGGCCAGTTCATACATCTTGAGGAGATTGCGCATAATGTCTGCCGGCGCAGCATTCCACCCCAGGTCGTTCGTTCCGCCGAGAATCACCACATGTGTCGGTTGGTGATTCAGCACAGCGGCCCGAAACCGCATCGCCATTTCACCGGTCAATTCACCGCAGATACCGCTCACAGACACCCGCACGGCAGACCCGGTCAATTCTTGCAGAAAATGCCCGTACGGTGTCTCAAGACCTTGAGGATTGGCGGCAGTGGGCGATTGAAACCCTGCCGTAAGGCTGTCTCCAAAACACACAATGTGGTTCGAAGCAATTATCAAGATGAGACAGATTCTACCGGCCTGGTCATGGGATGTACAATCCCTCCACACACACGAACAGCAAGAATAGGATTCCATCGGTATTTCCTCAGTGAACGACGGGTGGAGAGCGGCAATTTTCTTGACGATTCAGCACCTCCAGGATACGACTAGTCACTATGGACGAACCGAAGACAGACGGCGGCGCACTGCCGATTGCGCCAGCAAAAGAGCCGGCCAATCCGGAGCTGGTCTCCGTCAAACGACTCCTTGCGCTCTTGGACAAGACAGCAAAATCCAGCCGGACGTACGGGTCAACCAACCCCGTGGCGCAAAAGTTCTTCCAACAGTTGTTCGAGGGACTCACGGCGCACCTCGCCACCTACTCCAAATTAGCCTTTCTCGTTCAACGTTCCGAACTGTATTTCAACGGGGAAGCCGTCTACCAATCCGATCAGGAGTCGAGCAACGAAAGCGTCGCGTTCAAGCTCTACTCGGACGGTATTCGAGAGCTGACATTCCTCGAAGGCCTTGCAGCTGAGGATCTTTCCTACTTACTTGATTCGCTGTGGGGCAGCCTCGACCCCAATGAAGACGACGACGATATTGTCACTCGTTTATGGTCCAAGAACCTTTCGACTATTACCATGGTCACTGCCGAAGAAATCGCCAAATCCTCGACCGGCGAGGATGTCTTTGCGCTGCCTACTGCAGAAACGATGAAAGCGCCGGAATCGAGCCTGCGGGAGCTGCTTGACCGGGAGCAGACTAAAGGCAGGAGAGAGAAGTCTCTAGAAGCCGAGGAGAGCAATTCCTTAGGCGAGAAACCCGCCGGAGGAGGAGCCGGACGATTCAAATCCGGTCAAGTGGGCTACGAGATATCAGCGGAAGAACTCGCCTCGCTGGTACAGGAGATCGAGGCCGAGAGCAAAAGAGATAACACCATCTATTTATTGGACATGCTCACGGCAATCTTGGCATCGGAGAAGTCACCTGCGATCCTGACCAAGCTCCTCGTCCTATGGGAATCTGTCCTGGACTCATTGATAGCCCAAGGCAAATGGACCGCTTTGGACAGTGTGCTTGGACTGCTGCATGCCGCGGCTGAGGTCAGACCGGATCTCGGCGACGATCAGAAGAAACAGCTGACGGCCATTCTCGACAACCTCGCTCGACCGGAACGCATGAAAATGATCGAAACCTATTTGAACAGAACTCCCAACGCGCCCACGGAAGGATTGTCGGCGGTTCTGCTGACGTTGACGCCGGCGGCTGTCCCTCTCTTGTGCACCATCTTGGCAAATCTTGAGGCGCCAGCCCATCAGGCGATCGTGGCTGAGACGCTCGAGATTCTCGCGAAGGATCAGCCGGATCCGTTACTTCGTGGTCTATCCGACCGCCGCCCCCGCTATGTGAAAAACCTAATTACCATCCTTCTCAAATGGAACAATCCTCAATTTGTCGACGCCATTGAAAAACTGGTGCGCTACCCGGACGTCCAGGTACGGAAAGAGGTTGTACGGGCGATCGGCATATATCGCCCCAACGGGAACGGGCTAAAGCTGGTTGCATTCTTGAATGATACCGAGGAGTCGGTGAGATCGACGGCGCTCAAGCTGCTCATGACCGGTCAATACAAGGCCCCGTACGCAGCCTGGTCACCCCTTGTATCGGCTGACACATTCATCGCTCGACCCCACAGTGAAAAGCGCGCCGTGTTCTTCGCTATGCGCGCCACCAGTGGCGATGAGGCCATTCCCTTCTTTGAAAGTCTGCTCACGGAATGGTCCTGGACCAACCGGAAGAAAAAAGAAGAGCTCGCCATCCTCGCAGCAGAGACATTGGGGAAATTACCCAGCCCAGCCGCCCTGACCACCCTTGAACTGGGCCAGAAAAAGGGTAGCGCCACCGTACGGCAAGCCTGCGCTTCGGCCATCGCTCTCGGCCAGCGACAGCAGCAGCTCAAGCAGGCTGCATCATAGTAAGGAGCTTTTGTTGTGAGTGATTTCAAGAGCAAAGAAACCTTGGTCGAGCATGAACAGGCCCGGCCGATCCTGACCCATGAAAAGTCCTTGTCTCGGAAAATTGCCAGCGGATCGGAGGCCGGTGACATCCTTGATCAGCAGATGGCCATACTGGGCATCCAGCTGGTCACACAGCTGAACGTCTTGATTAAAACTTCCTATATCTATGACCGTACCAACGCGGCGCTGGACAAGCCCGTCGACACAATGCTGACCTTGATCAAGACCCTGGCGCATGACCAACCGGTCACACTCCGGCTGCAGAATGACTTCTTGTTTCTCGGAGACAGTCATTTAAAAGTCACCGCGCAGCAAATGGCCGTGGCCACCAGTATCATCAATACCTTGAACGCCTGGAAGATCGGCGGAGTGACATTCTCGCTGGCTGCGGGGTCAAAGGATCTGCGTGAGTTCGCCGCTCTCTTTGTCAGCCTCGATCCTCATACCAAAACCATCGGAGACCTTCGGGACGAAATTACCGCCCGGGAAATCACCGGCATTGAACTAGAAGAACCGCGGCAACTGGACGTCCGAGAAAGATTCGGAACAGAAGGGAGCACGGGATCGAATGGCGCAAAAGATGCGAACCTAAAACTGCAACGGAAAATGAAAGTCAAGAACGGCTATGCCAATGTGGCAGGATCAGTCGGAACCATCACGCACGCATCCCGCGAAGGAGGAACGGTCAGCTTCAAACAGGCGAAACGGGCAATCCAAAATATCGTCGACCTCATGATGGACGATGAAGCGACAGTCCTCGGTCTCACGACCCTGCGTTGCCACGATGAGTACACCCATAACCATTCGGTCAACGTGTCGTTACTGTCCATTGCACTCGCCAATCGAGCCGGCTATCCGAAAACGGAACTCGCCGACCTGGGCCTTGCGGCTTTGTTCCATGATCTCGGAAAATCCACTATTCCCATTGAAGTTCTGAACAAGCCCGGTGAGTTTACCGATGAAGACTGGGTAGCCATGCGCAATCACCCCACGGAGGGTGTCCTGAGTCTTTCGAAGCTGAGGGGGATCACGAATCTTCCTGGCAGGATGGCGGCAGCTTCCTTCGAGCACCACATGAACCTGGACTTCTCAGGCTATCCAAAGCTGACCGTCCCCTGGACAGTCTCACTAACCGGTCGCATCCTCACGATCGCAGACTGTTACGATGCCATGACTTCCTCACGCGTGTACCGCCGGGAACCCATGTCTCCGTCGAAAGTGTTGAACATGATGTTTTCAAAATCCGGGAAGGCATTTGACCCGGTGCTACTCAAGCTGTTCGTCAACTGTGTCGGCATTATCCCCATTGGGAGCTTGGTGATGCTGGAAACCAGTGAACTGGCGGTCGTGCTCAAGCCGGCTACGGATAAGACAAACGCCGAACGACCGCTCGTCAGAGTCATCACCGATCCCCAGGGAGACCCGATCGATCAAGGACGTGAGGTAGACCTAACCGAGAAAGATGAGAACGGAGATTTCCAGCACAGCATTATCCGCTTGATCGACAATACTGAGTATAAGTTCGACACCAGCCGATACTTTGTCTAGCCTCCGGCCAGCCCAATCCCTTGACAGGATCCACCCCCCCAGTTATTCTCCTTCGCCGAATACCCCGCGCTTCCGGTCTTCGCAGCCGAAGTGGTTACTTCGGCGGAGTAGGCTGGTGCGGGGAGCGTCGTTTTCGTAACGGTTACAGTGGTCGCATCAATAACCAACAAGGAGCGCGTGTTATGCATACAACGAGAACCCTCGTGGGACGGATCACCCTTCCCTTGGTCGCAGCAGGCATATTGTTACTCGCATTTCTTCCTGCCGCACAGGCTACCGAGGCCTTCAAGATGGGTGTTGTCGATCCTCAAGCCGTCTTAGAGAAATCGAAAGCGGGCAAAAAAGCCTTAGACGGACTCAAGGAATACGTCTCCACCAGGCAGAAGTTGTTGTCCGGTGACGAGGAGGACCTGCGTAATACGGAGAAGACACTCAAGGAGCAAGCCGCGAAGTTAAGCGACACCGAGAAAAAAGAAAAAGAGACACAGTTCCGTACCAAAGTGCAGGAGTTTCAGAAACGCGCGCAGGAGTTTAATCAGGAACTGCAGGGCAAGCAGAAGGAATTGGTCGATGAATATATGAAGAAAATTTCATCGGCCACGAAGGCCGTAGCGGAAAAAGGCGGGTTTGCCCTTGTTGTCGATAAGGGCAGCGAACAAACGGTCAAAATTGTAATCTACAGCAAGGACACCATCGATCTCACCGAACAGGTGATCAAGGAATTCGATCGAGTCAACAACAAGTAACCTTCCCGATCGCCCCATCTGACATCCAATGTGAATGGGACCTCGGCTTCGCTGAGGTCCCATCAACGCTCCATCGGATAGCCCGCTTCCCGCCAGCCTGTGATTCCTCCATCCATCGACCGCACATTCGTATAGCCCATGTGCTGAAGCGCATCCGCCGCTAAGACCGACCGGTAGCCGCCTCCGCAATACAACAGAATAGTCTCCCCTTTATTGGGAATGAGCGTTTCCACATCGCGCTCGATAATGCCTTTTCCCAGATGACGGGCGCCCTTCGCATGGTCCTTCGCAAACTCGCGGTCCTCACGGACATCGAGAAAGTGTACGACCTCACCACGATCGAGCATGGTCTTCGCCTGGGCCACTGTGCATTCCTTGACCCTTGTCCGCGCTGCATCGACCATCTTGAGAAAGCCCGGATTATGTTTCATCGTCGCTCCCTTCCCTGTCCAGCGTCAAAATAGAATCGTCTGTTCTATCCCCGGCCTGCGAAAAGAGGCGGGAACCCTTTCGTCACGCAGGCCTGACAATCCCACTTTGCGCCTGGAGACTTCAAACAATTGTTCGATCATGGTCCAGTAGGGGCCTGCACCACGGTGGCGCTCGAAGAAGGCTCCCTTGCTGATTGCTCCGCCACGCACGTCCCGAATCCGGCTCGTGATTTTGGCAATTCGATCTGGGAATGCCACAGCCATCCGTTCCATGAACACCGGCTCCACGGAGCCGGACAGACGCAGCAACGTCCCCATTGCCTCCACGGCTCCTGCTTGTTTCGCGCGGGCCAACAGATCGGGGATGTCCTCATCGTTGAGACCGGGAATGATCGGGGAAAGCGAAATGCCGGTCGGAATTCCAGCCTGTGCCAATGTTGCCATCGCCTCGAAACGTTTCCGACTGGAAGGCGCATGGGGTTCGACCTTACGCGCCACCTCATCCTCTGAAAACGGGATACTGAAATACACATGAACCGACGCCTCCTGCTGCAACCGACGCAACAGGCTCAAGTCGCGCAGCACCAACAGTCCTTTCGTGATAATCCCGACCGGGTTTCGATACTCGGCACAGACCTCCAGGCAGGCCCGCGTCAACTCCAGGGAGGCTTCCAAGGGCTGGTAACAATCGGTATTCCCCGAGAAGAGAATCAGCTCACCCTTCCATGAAGGTTTCTCGAACGTCCGGCGGAGCAGCGTCGCGGCCTCCCGCTTCACGATGATCTTAGACTCGAAGTCAGTCCCGGCGCCGAATCCCCAATACTCATGGGTCGGTCTCGCGTAACAATAGGCGCAGGCATGGAAGCAGCCGCGATAGGGATTGAGGCTCCACCGAAACGGCAAATCGGGACTCTCGTTTCGACTGAGAATGTCACGCGTTCCATCTTCAAACATCTGCACCTGCACCTGGGGAGCAGGTTCCAAGAAGTCCCGGTGCTGTGATTCGAACGGATTAGGCGGATTCATTACCCTGCGCATCGGGATATGGTCCTCGATTCGCCTGCTCCTGTCAACGGGACAAAACACGCATACCGAGGCTGACTATCACGGTCCGATTGATTGACTAACCCCTATCTCGATGCTAGATTCCAGCCGCTTTCTGGAATATTCCACGATGTATGATCTCCGTACACTCCGCGACAATTTAGACCCCATCCGGGAACAGCTTGGTCTTCGTGGCGCCGACGTCCCCTGGGATAGACTGCGCACACTGATCGAACAGCGTCGGACCTTGGCGAGCCAGGTCGAACAACTTCGCCACGAACTCAAAAAAGGGTCGGACGAGGTGGCCACGCTGAAGCGAGAGAAAAAACCGGCTGATCCCTCCATGGCTGCCATGAAGGCAATCGGCGAACGGATCAAGACGATCGAAGACGAACTGCGAGCGGTCGAAGAGCCCCTGACCGACCTCAATCACCGTATCCCGAATCTTCCACATGCGTCGGTGCCGGAAGGAAAAGACGCGAACAGCAATTCTGAAGCCCGACGATGGGGATCCCCGCCCACCTTGACTGCGCCGGCCAAGAGCCATTTTGAACTCGGCGAAGCCCTCGGTATTCTGGACTTCGACCGTGCGGCAAAAATCACCGGCGCACGATTTGCGGTCCTGACGGGGGCCGGCGCGCGACTCGAACGGGCACTCATCAACTATATGCTCGACCTTCACACCACACAGCACGGCTACCGGGAGGTTCTCCCCCCATTCCTGGTCAACCGGTCGAGCATGACTGCAACCGGCCAGCTACCTAAATTCGAAGAGGATCTCTTTCGCCTGCGGGACGAAGATTATTTCTTGATTCCGACCGCAGAAGTGCCGGTGACCAATCTCCACCGTGACGAGCTACTCAACGAAAGCGAGCTGCCGATCAGGTATACGGCCTACACCCCCTGTTTTCGCCGCGAGGCAGGATCCTATGGGAAAGAAACCAAAGGGCTCATTCGTCTCCACCAATTCAATAAAATTGAGCTGGTCGCATTTTCAAAACCTGAACAGTCGTATGAAGAACTCGAACGGCTGACCGGCCATGCCGAGGCGATCTTGCAGGGCTTAGGCCTACATTACCGAGTCGTCACCCTCTGCACCGGCGATATGGGGTTCTCTGCGGCAAAGACCTACGACATCGAAGTCTGGCTTCCTTCGCAGAGCCACTATCGGGAGATCTCCTCCTGCAGCAATTTTGAAGGTTTTCAGGCCCGGCGGGCCAACATTCGCTATAAGGGCACCGTCGAGAAAAAGGGAACGAAAACAGAGTTCGTTCACACCCTCAATGGATCCGGACTGGCAGTCGGACGCACGGTCGTAGCCATCCTCGAAAACTACCAGCAACCGGATGGATCTGTGTTGATCCCTGAGGTACTACGTCCGTACATGGGTGGTCTAGCGCAGATCGCAAAGTCTTAAGACAAGAACATCAACGTCATGTTCAAGGACAATTCTGAAAATGTTCTTCTCGTACACTTGACGTTTGACCATTGACGTCCGATGATTCTTCGTACGGAGGGGTGACGGAGCGGCCGAACGTGCCAGTCTTGAAAACTGGAGACCTCGCAAGGGGTCCGCGAGTTCAAATCTCGCCCCCTCCGCCAACCAGCCTGGACAAGAGATAGCCATTCTCTGTTTCTCTGAAATTGTCACGTAATTCCGCCATTACCGCACTTTTTAGACCTCGCACAGTACAACTCACTCGGACTTTCAAGCACTTCCATACCAACCTCATCGCTTGACCATCTGGTAAAGCCACCGAAAGATATCTGGCTCAGCGGCAAACTATGTCACCATCTGTTACTCATCTGTAATGTGCCCGTAACATCAGTGGGATACCCTGCGATGTATATGGAGTATTGTTTGATCGTACCAACTATCGAATTCAATCACTAATACTGACATGCCGGCCCTTACACCAAAGAAAATACTGATCGTTGAAGATGAGGCAGACATTGCCCAGTTGGTGAAACTGTACCTTGAAAAAGATGGGTTTCGACCAACAATCGCGAAGACAGGTGTCGAAGGCCTCAAGCTGGTTAAAGCCGACCGCCCGGATATGGTCATTCTGGATCTCATGCTCCCCGAGATGGACGGATTGGAAATTTGCAAGAAGATCCGCACTTCACTGGATACCGCTTTGCTTCCTATCATGATGTTGACTGCCAAGGCCGAAGAATCCGACACCATCATCGGCCTTGAGCTGGGAGCCGACGACTATGTCACCAAGCCCTTTAGCCCAAAAGTGCTGGTCGCGCGGGTGAAGGCTCTGTTCCGACGATTGGAGCGAGCCGATGACCCGAAACAAACATCCTATGCATACGGACCGTTGCTGTTGGATCTCTCGCGACATGAAGTTCTGCTCGACGGCGCAGAGATCCCCTTGACCGCAAAAGAATTTGGATTGCTCGAACAACTTCTGCGGCACCCAGGCAGGGTGTTGACCCGCGACGTCCTCTTGAATACCGTATGGGGCTATGACTACTACGGCACCACCAGGACCGTGGACGTGCATATCCGCAGACTGAAACTCAAAATCCTGTTACTCGAGGACGCCATCATTTCGGTCAAATCTCTTGGATACAAACTCAAAGACCGCAACATGCCCGACTGAGCCCGCATTATTCATGAGCGCTTCTGCGTAATCGCGAATTCGCTGCTACGACATGCCTTCGGCGGGGCTCGCCGTCCTCAACGTCTGTTCAAGTACGCCTCGGGGCTTCACGGCCCGCATGCGTCTCGCAACGCGACTGCGCGATTTCGCAACGAACCGTCATGAATAATGCGGGCTAGGGACTGTATTTCACCCCTTTGCGCTCCTTCCCCAGTAAATTAACTCTTGTTTCACAGAGAGTTGACCTTCCCGTTACATAGCCGGTCCAAGCTTGATACAGATGGGAAAGCCGATCTATGTCAAACCTTTTTGGGGAGCGCCATGCCAAGTCCACGCACCAGCTGCCTAACCCAGCTGCAACGGGGAAGCCGACTCATCCTGAAGCTGCTGAAAGGACTGCTCCTTATCGGCTGCGTCTTCCCTCACCTTCGACCCTCGGAGCGAGACGTGATCATTGAGAGCTGGTGCCGCGAAGTCTTAGATGTCTTGTCAGTTCGTGTGAACCTGCGCGGCGAGACGCCACCGGGAAAAGTGTCGTCTGTGCTGTTTGTCGTCAATCACGTTTCATGGATGGACATTCTGGTCATGAACGCCTGTCGGCGAGTACGTTTTGTGGCCAAAGCGGAAGTGCGGCAATGGCCATTGGTAGGATGGATGGCCGTCCGAACCGGTACAATATTTTTCAAACGGACCAGTCAGCGTGAGTTGGCCCGCGTGACGAAATCCGTCTCCACCTTTCTTAGGCGTGGAGACTGTATCGCGCTCTTCCCTGAAGAAACCACGATCGATGGCGCATCCACTCATGCATTCCATTCAGGATTGTTCGAGTCGGCCATCGCAGCCGAGGCGCTGATCTGGCCTGTCGGAATCAGTTACCGTCGGCTCGACAACTCACTCCACGCCGACACCCCCATTGTCGGCAGTCAGTCATTAATCGCATCGATCAGGAATATTCTTGCTCAGCCGGCCATGCGCGCGCAGGTGTCATATACAGATCCCATCGAAAGCTTAGCCGGCGATCGGCATAAACTGACCGCCTGGTGCCATCAGTCCATCGAACAGAGTCTGGCAAGCTACCAGACGCCCACCGATCCCTTTCGACTCCCACTAAGGTATCCCACGGACGAATCCTTGCCACCCTTGACTGCCGCTTGATTTCTTCTCGCCGACGCCGCATGATTTACCGACAATTGTAATCGGTTGCTGCACCCTATCGTGACGATGACCAGCCGCTTGACATGGTGCCTTCTCCCAAGCTTTCTCCTACTGCTCCTTCTGTCTTGCAATCATCCTCGCGTGGATGAATTCGAAGCCAGTATCGGCAAGATGACCCAGGACGACTTGATCCGCCGATTCGGGTACCCCCAGCGGCTCAAGAAACTTCCGACTGGAAGCGAGGTGTGGGACTACGAATTCCTGGCAGGGAACTCTCGATGCATAAGCTATCGTGTGTATTTCGATCAAGACCGGCGGTCCCAGCGATGGGAACCACGAGACTGTCAGACAGGGGCGCACTAGGAGCGGCGACGCTAAGGCGCGACGGAAGGTGAGATGTCATCTGGATTATCCGATTCATCTCGATGTTCGAGATTATACCAGTCAAACTCAAATTCACCAGACAACTCCAGATCAACCCTTCAGCCTGCCACCCTTTCCCTGCACGTCTCGCTTGAGTCAGGCATCGATACTTGACTAAACCCTAATATGTCTAGTAGTCTGGACATATGGACATTAATCAAGCCCTTGCCGCCTTTAGTACGTTGTCTCAAGAAACCCGCCTGCGTGTGTTTCGTTTGCTCGTCGAATATGGCCCGGCAGGCTCGCCGGCCGGCAAACTGAGCACGTCCTTACAAATTCCACATAACACGCTGTCGTTTCACCTGTCGCATATGAGCCATGCGGGTCTCGTCCTGTCGCGACGGGAAGGCAGATCCGTGATCTACAGTGCTAACTTCGAGTTTTTTTCAGGGCTCATTCGCTACATGGTCGAGGATTGCTGCCGCGTTGAATTTGCCAGCATCCGCAATGATAAAAAGCGGAACTGCTCGATCATTGAACTCTCACACTGTTGCCAGCAAGAGGAGGAAGTATCATGAAACGTTTCCATGTCCATGTTGGGGTTGAAAAACTCGATGAATCCATCCGTTTTTACAGCGCCCTCTTCGGTGCGGAGCCGGTCAAAACGAAGACTGATTACGCCAAATGGTTGCTCGAAGACCCCCGTGTAAACTTCGCGATATCCACACGTGCAAAGAAAAATGGCGTCGATCATCTTGGCATCCAGGTCGAGGAAGAAAGCGAGCTGACAGGGTTGCGCGATCGCTTGAAAGCTGCTGACATGGCCGTGGTCGAAGAAGGCGAAACCGTCTGCTGCTACGCCCGGTCGGACAAGTCATGGATACAAGATCCTGCCGGCATTCCGTGGGAAGCATACCGGACGATGGAGGATGCCCAGCTATTCTCCGGCCAGCCCAATCAGACAGAAGGTGCGTGCTGTACGCCGGAAACAATGGGGCAGCCTGATTGCTGTGAGCCCTCTGAAAAAACCACTGGCTGCTGCGGCTGATGAAGCCCGATACGCTTAAAGTACTGGTCCTCTGCACAGGGAATTCCTGCCGCTCCGTGATGACTGAAGCGCTGATCAATGATCTCGGTCGGGGCCGCTATCAGGCATGGAGTGCCGGAAGTGTTCCAGCAGGATATGTTCACCCGAAATCTATCGAGACGTTAAATCGGCATGGAATTAATCCTGGCCAGCCGCGAAGCAAGTCATGGAATGAGTTTACTGAACAGTCGTTCGAGTTGGTGATCACGGTCTGCGATCAGGCTGCGGGCGAAAGCTGTCCATTATTCCCCGGCAATCCTAAAAAGCTGCATTGGGGCACGCCTGACCCGGCCAAAGTCACTGGGTCAGATGCCAACATAGACACGGCATTTGATAAGGTTTTTTTTATGCTCAAGAACCGCGTCGAGGAAATGCTGTCTGACCAGGATTATTGGAAGGCTCCTGCTAAGGTTGAGACTCAGATGAGCACATCAGATCCTCGCTCGGCTTCAGCCTAGCAGGCTGTTGACAAAGCCGCCAGCGGCGTTCTCGCGTCGCTCAGAGGCTCAACGTACGGCACAGAGTACGCTTCGCCTCTTCGCTTGCTGCGGCCTTGCTGGACGACCTTTCTGAACAGCCTGCGACCTATCGGATCATCCGTGACCTGCTCCGTGTTGAGCTGAATCCCTTAGGGAGATCTGTATCCAGCAGGCTCTTTGAATCTGCAAGCCGATATCTCTCGCAGCGCTTTCGCGTACTGCCCGCAGTACTCACGGGCACGCGCCGGCGCCTGCTCAGTACTTCTCCAGACAGCCTCGGTACGATGTCAGGAGCAAGGTCGCTTCGTTGTAGACGGCGGTGGCCGCTTCGTCTTGTCGGAACTGTTGACATTGAATCGCCGCTTCTCGATCGAGCAACGCTCGCCCGGCATTTTCCCACACGTCATGTCGATGATACTTCGAAGGACGCACACAGCCAGCTGTCACACACAGCAATGCGCACGAAGCCAGTACTGCAAACATTTTTGCTTCTTCTCCTCTCCGAGTGGGTGATTTCGGCCTGATTTCATATCGGGTCGAGCATGCAGGTGAGGACTTTCAGGCGCAGGTACTCCTCGTCGCGCAGGCCGTAGCTGCGCCGCTGAATGACGCGGATCTTGTTGTTCACGCCCTCGACGAATCCCAGGGCGACCTTGTTCTCCGGCTTGCAGTAGGCCGCGATGCCGTCCCAGTGCCGGTCGATCATCTCGGCGAACTTCTCGTAGGGCTTCAGGCGCTGCCATTTGAGGGAGGCGCGCCAGTTCTCGAAGAAGCGCCGAGCCCAGCCTTCCCGCTCGTAGTCCCAGAGCTGCCCGAACGACTCCTTGAGGAGGTAGGCCGTGTTCAGCCGCTTGTTGGCCTCGAGCAGCAGCTTGCAGGCTCCGGCGTCCATCCGGCGTCAGGTTCTCCCGGTGCGACAGCAGCGTGTACTTCTGGCCCTTGATGAAGCGCCGGTCCTTGCCTGTCAGCCGGGCGTACTCGCTCTTGCGCACCGTGTCCAAGCGCCTCGCCGAGATGCCGCAGCACGTGGAACTTGTCGAACAGGATGCCGGCTTGCGGCGCGTGCTCCGCCTTGAGCGTGGAGTTGCGGAACGCCTTCCACATGTCCATCACCGCCAGCCGGATTTGCTGGCTCTTCGTCGGGCCCAGCCACGGTAGAACTCGTCCATGCTCGCTTCGGAGCGGTCCGTGCCGCCGAACCAGATCGGCCGTCGTCGCACCAAGTCGCTGACCACGATGCGGTAGGTGTGCCCCTTGCGGATCGAGATCTCGTCGATGCCGATCACCTTCGGCGCCGGCGTCCCCGCTCGGCGCAACTGCTCGCGCATGTACTGCATCTCGAGGTCCTTGATCGTCTTCCAGTCCAGGCGGGGTTCCTCGGCGACGTCCTTGATCGTCATGGTCCGGCAGCGCCGTCCCACGAAGAAGGCGAAGCGTTTGGTGTAGAACGGATTGTCCGCCAGCCAATCCAGCTTCTCCTGCTTCACCGTGCCGCACCGCGTGCAGTGGACCCGGCGAATCTCCAGATCCAGGTAGATCCGTGTGTCCCCGCTTACTTCAGCAGCTCCGGCCAGATAGACGGCCGTCAAGTGGTGCCGGGACTCAATACACAGTTGGGATTGAAAGTGCTGGCGACTGAGGAATGGTCGCTCTTTGTCGAAGGGAAATACAACTACGCTACGATCACGAACCTCGATCCTGCCGGCTTCGGATTGAGCGGCGTCTACAGCGCGTTCAATGCCATCGCCGGTGTCGCCTACCACTTCTAGCGAACAAAGACCGTTATTTGGTTTGTTTGGTTTGTCTCGTTTATTTGGTTGAACCAGACTAACCAGATAAACCAAAAAAACAAAACAAACCAGTTCTGGATTGATTCCCTATCATTCCATCTGTAGCATTAGCGGTCCCCTGAGGAGACTGCGATGGTTCGTGCCGACAGGCCTTCCTTGAAACTGCCAGATCCGGTTACTGACAACCCGACTGTTACATCAAAAGTCGAGCGTGAAATCAAACTGGCGATTGATGACCATTTTCATCTGCCGAAATTCCCCGGCACCGCAATTCCACGACGCCTGCTGACTTCGACGTACTACGATACGGCCCAGTACGACCTGGCCCATGCTGGGATCACCCTCCGACATCGAGTCGAACGTGGGAAACAGGCTTGGCAACTGAAACTCCCTCTGATGAATGACCGGCAGGAAGTTGAACTGGTCGATCACCGGCCACTTCCGCCAACATTGTTCCGCGATCTGCTCTTGCTCCATCTCGGACAGCGAAAACTCATGCCTGTGGCGACCATGCGAGTCTGGCGATCCGGCATTCGTGTGTACATAGACCGTGCCCCCGTCGCAGACGTCACGCTCGACCAGGTATCCGTCATGAAGGACGGAGCGGTGCTTCAGCACTTTCGAGAACTTGAAATCGAACAGGTAAACGGAAAAGACCGCACATTGCCCGATCTCGAACGGCAACTCCTTCGAGCGGGAGCCGAGGATCATGACGGTCGCCCCAAGCTGTTTCACGCGCTTTCTTTGGTGATTCCCGGTCTTGAGCCACCGCCGGCATCGGATGCACCGGCTTTGACCCATGTGAGGTGGGCTCTCGCACGACACGCCCGATGGCTGATTACGCATGACCCGGGCGTGAGGCTTGGAAAAGAACCGGAAAGTCTGCATCAGATGCGCGTAGCCACGAGACAATTGCGCGCCGTTCTACGCGCCGCCAGGCCCCTGCTGATTCCTGAATGGGCAGACTCGCTGCGGGATGAGTTGCGCTGGCTCAGCCAACTGCTGGGACCGGCCCGCGATCTTGACGTGCAACTCGCCTATTTCCGCGAGGAATCTGCCGAACTGGATGCGCGAGACCGCCGGGCTCTGACACCATTCATTGCCCATCTGGAGGCCCAGCGGAACAATGCCCAGGACATACTATTGAGCAAGCTGAAGAGCGCACGATATCTCGACCTCATCAGGCTAATCCGGCAAGCGCCACACGACCCTACCGCCGTCGAATCCACTGCGACCTTGCACGACCTCGCCAAGCAGGAGTTCTCCAAGTTGCGAAAGATGATTCGCCAGGCTGGTCATACCGCCAGCAATGCCGATATCCACAAGATCAGAATCAAAACCAAACGGGCGCGCTATGCCGCCGAACTTGCAGAATCGACGGTCGGCAAGTCCGCCACGCGCTTTATCAAGAAAACCCGTGCCGTGCAGGATTTATTAGGCCTACACCAAGATGCCTTTAAAGCTCAAGCGTATATCCGGACGTTCCTCAAGCAATCGACGAGTATGCGGGCGGCCTTCGTTGCCGGACGCATGGCCGAACGCCTACATCTGCGCCGGGAGAAGGCCAAGGAAAAGATGAAGCGGCTCCTGAACAGCCTCCTGAAGCGTGGTGAAAAGGTGTGGGAATAACAGAGCTACAGCATAGGAAATGGCGGAGCGCCCTCCATATTTTTCCGCATAATTCCGTGCAAGATTTTCCAGAACGGCGTTTTTGCACTCTCATCGCACGACGAGCACGGAGCTTTTCGCGTGCTGCACCACTCGCGTCGACACGCTCCCAAGGAGAAACCTGGCGATCGCGCCAAGCCCTTTGGCCCCCATCACGATCAGATCGGCCTTCTGTAGAGAGGCTGCCTTTATGATCTCTTCGGCTGGATTCCCAAGGTAACAGAGAGGCTCGGCCGTAAATCCCGCCTTGACCAGCTTCTGCACGCTCTGTTCGAGTAATGTCTTACTTCCTTCCTTTAGCCCGGGATACATGACCAACGGCAAGACATGGAACACGCTGACGTGAATCGGCACGCCCCCTCTCTTGCCGATCGAACGATCTGGCCGAAACTTGGCCAGGACAAACTTCAGCGCTTTGGCCGAGGCCTCCGATCCATCGGTCGCCAAGAGAATTCGCCGCAACGGCGCCGCCTCTTCCTTGACGACCAGCACGGGGCAGGTTGCATGATGGATGAGATTTGTCGAGATGCTGCCGAGCATGAAGCGGTCGAGCGCATCGAGGCCCTGACTGCCCACCACCAGGAGCCCATCCCGTTTCGGCGCATGCTTCAAAATCGTCGGTGCGACAGGCCCTTGATCCTTGCAGGCCCTACCCTTGAGCTTCAGCGAGGCCAACAGTTGTCTGGCCTCCTTGAGAGTTTTGACTGAACGAGCTTCCATACGCTGGACTTCCTCTTGGATGTACCGTTCAGTACCGGCCATTACCGGCTGCGCAAGAAACGGCGCACGGAGCGCGGCGACATCCAACACATGCAGCGCCGTTATGTTTGCCGGCTCGGCAAATGGCAACGTAGCCAGCCAGTTCAGTGCCCATCCCCCATACTTCGATCCATCCGTCGCAACAAGCACATTCATGTTCCCCGTCCTTTCGTTTGATCTCTCAGCACGTTCGCTCTGTCATCGAACAACGAGTACGGCACAATGAGAGTGTTGGACCACCCTCGTCGACACGCTCCCGAGGAGAAACCGATCAATGTCGGCCAGCCCCTTGGCTCCCATCACGATTAGATCGGCATGCTGTTGGGAGGCCACTTTCATGATCTTTTCAGCAGGATTACCAAGCCGACAGAAAGCTTCAGCCGTAAATCCCGCCTCGATCAGCTTCTGTGCGCTCTGTTCGACCAACCTCCGGCCTGTCTCCTTTACCTTCAGCCCCCGCTGCTTGATCCATGGTATCGTCGTTCCGACATCGATGGGGGCCAACGGGCGGGGTGCTATGACATGGACCACCGTCACATGAATCGGCACGCGCCTCCCCTTGCTGATCGATCGATCCGGCTGAAACTTGCTCAGCACAAACTTCAGCGCTTTGGCCGAGGCCTCAGATCCATCGGTTGCCAGGATAATCCGCCGTAACGGCGGCGCCTCGCCCTTGACGACGAGCACCGGGCAGGTTGCATGCTGGATGAGTTTGGTCGATACACTGCCGAGCAGGAAGCGATCGAGGGCGTCGAGGCCTTGACTGCCTACGACCAGGAGCCCGTCCCGTTTCGGCGCCCGTTTCAAGATCGTCTGGGCGACCGCTCCTTGCTCCTTGCGGGCCGTGCCTGTGACCTTCAGCAACCTCAATTGCTTGGTGACTTTCTTAAGGGTTCTTGCCGCGTGCGCCTCCACGCGCTGAGTCTCTAACTTCGTCCGAAACGGCAACCGAAGCCAGGCGCTATCGAGCACATGCAGCGCCGTCACATTGGGCAGCTCGACGAACGGCAGTTTGGCCACCCACTTCAGGGCCCATTGCCCGTACTTCGATCCATCCGTCGCAACAAGCACCTTCATGGCATCATTCCTTTCATAGGCACACCCCGGTCCTTCTTTTATACGATAGAACTGAATCGTTCTCTGAATACGTCCGCAGACAATCCTACAGCCGAGGCACACCGCTCTACCGTCTGAGAATCTGCCATATCCTCCGGAGCCAGACGGATCATGTAGCGCCGCGCGATCTGATACGACTCGGAAGCGACATCCACCATTCGAACCTTCGCCCGTCCGGTGGTGGGATCCAACATCTGCTTAAACGGAATCGGTGTGAACCGCCCTTCCTGGATCGAAACCATAGCGGCATTGCCTCCATCGAGGAGGAACTGCGCCGCACAATACCCGAGATCGCGAGTGTACTCCATATCGAAGGGGATCGGATCGGCACAGCGCAACTCATACCCAACATTCTTCGGTACAATCGTCATCGTAAGACCGAATCCACCCAGCACCCTGCTGACTTCACGCTTGAGTACATCCCCGATATCGATCTCCGAGAGCCTGATGTGGCCATGTTGATCTCGTTCGACATGATCGAGCCCTCCCAGGTCTTGAGGGTCCAGCACCTCGACTAACCCCTCGGCCAACACGGCGACACCGTCGAATCGTCCCTCGCTCGCACGTTTGATGATGGCCGCTGCCAATGTATCGACCAACGTCGCCAGCTTCGCCGGTCGCTGACGGAACTCCTCGGGAATGAGCGTCACGGTCGCACCAGCCGCCTTTCCAACTCCCAACGCCAGATGGCCGGCTTTCCGCCCCATCGTCACGACGAAATACCAGCGGGATGTCGTATGCGCGTCTACCATCAGGTTTTTCACAATCTCTACCCCGACATGTCGCGCGGTCTGAAACCCGAAAGTCGGAATGCCGTGAGGAAGATCCAGATCGTTATCGATTGTCTTCGGCACATGCACGACGGAGAGACGACCCGCCGCCCTCTCTTCCAATTTGAGCGCGGAATAGGCCGTGTCGTCACCGCCAATCGTAATCAGCCTAGTGATGCCCAGCCGAGCCAAGGTCGATAGAACCTGCTCGAGCAATTCCGCCTTTTTCGTGGGATTCGCCCGCGACGTACCGAGCAACGAGCCACCTCGAAAATGGATGCGACTCACCTCTTCAGACAAGAGGGGCTTTACGTGACTCATGCTCCCGTCCATCAACCACTTGAACCCGTCGAAGATGCCGATCACGTCGCACCCACCCACGATGCTCCGGATCGTGGCGGCACTGATGACGCTATTGATGCCGGGGGCCGGCCCGCCGCCGACTAAGATGCCGACGCTTGTGGGAGGGGAAGTCATAATGTCAAAACTCCTGTGATGCTAACAGTTTGTGTGAAAACTCAATTTTCGTGCGACAAACTGTCTGGGAGCACGCAGGACACTACTACCTGAATAGTCAGCAGGATGCTCAAAAGGTCCAGACATCTCACCCGCCCAACCCCGAGCTAGCTGCCAAGACAGACTCTTCGCCCGGGACGCGCCTTTTCCCAAACAAGGCCGCAGCAAGCGACCAAAGATTGATCTTTCCAAGCTTGCTCGTTCTCTCTTCAGGGATGGGGGCTGATTGATCTTCCACTGCGCGCAGCTTTCTCACCCGCCCACCCATTAGCACGCCGGGACGTGCCATTGACCCAAGCGAGGGCCTTCCGAATTACTCTACTTTGCATTCAGGGGAGTGGCCGAGGCTGCCCTTTACTGCGCGCATCGAACGAGCACTGTTTCATCGTGCGCGTTCTGCGAGCAAGAAGGGCACCTGGCCGCTCCCGCCCCATCCTTCTGAGGCCGCGCGTTGCGCGAGCACAGAAGATCATCAGCCTCCATCCCCTCCTCTTTTTCAGCATCCTGCTATTCCGAACTTCTCAAATACACTGTCCAATAGACCAGTGCGACGAGGACGGTCCCGCCGAAGATGTTACCGATCGTAACTAACGCAAGATTGCTGATCGCGTCAACAGCCGAAAGCGGCGCCGAGGTCCCCGCGGCAAGCGCGACACCAATCGGGAGAAAATACATGTTGGCGACGGAATGCTCGAATCCGCAGGCGACAAACCCGGTGATTGGGAACAGGATGGCGAAAATCTTGTCGGTCACGCTCCGCGCTCCCATGCACAACCAGACAGATAGACAAACCAGCACGTTGCAAAGAACCCCGCGCGCAATGGTCGAGACCGGATCGAGCGAAATCTTGCTGCGCGCAATCTGAATCATCGTCTCCCCGACCGAGCCGTCGCCCATATTGTGTATGCCGGCCAGCCATACTAAGGCGGCTGTTCCAACTGCTCCAGCCAGGTTGCCGAGATAGACCCATCCCCAATTCCTCATGATTTGTTGTGTCGTCACCCGACCGGAAGCCCAAGCCATGGCAATCAGGTTATTGCCGGTAAAGAGTTCCGCTCCACCCACCACCACCAGCACAAGACCCAAACTAAACGCGACACCCCCCGCGAAGCGGAGGAGGCCGAAGGGGACCGCAACTCCTTTCCCGGTCGTCATGGTAATGGTATAGAACAGGGCACCCAGCGCAATAAAGGCTCCAGCCAAGACGGCCAGGGCGAACATGGTCAGGACCGGCATCACAGCTTTTGTGACGCCGACTTCGCGCACCCGCATAGCGATCTGTGCGGGAGCGTAGGCATCGAGCAGTGATGTCGGCGTGGCGATTGTTTGATCCATGGTTAATCGAGCAATCAGCTTTCAGCTAGCCTTATGTAATCAGTTGACGCCGCATGTGCCGCAGCTCCGCTTCATCTTCCGGATCCAGTTCCTCCCGTTCAATCGGCTCGACGCGCACGGCAGACACCTTGTACTCAGGGCATTTTGAACTGTCATCCGCACTCGACGAGAGCAATGCATTCACCGTAGATGCAGGGAAGTGAAAGCTCGTAAAGAGATGCCCCGGAAGAACTCGTTCACTTCCCACAACTGGAAGCAGGGCCTCGCCACGGGCACTCACCAATCGAACCACCTCACCGTCACGCAAATGCAATCCCTCCATATCGTCCGGATGCATTTCTAGCACGTCTGTATCGACTAATTCGAGAATGTCCGTCCGGCGTGTTTGGGCTCCACAGTTGTAATGCTGGAGAATACGGCCCGTGGTCAGGACGAACGGGTAATCGTCAGTAGGCGTTTCACCAGGCGGCAAGTACTCGACGGCGACAAATTGTGCCTTCCCCTTTGGGAAGGTCTCCTGATGCATCAGCGCTGTGCCTTCATGCTCGGCAGTCGGCACCGGCCATTGCAGCCCTTCATGTTGGTCGAGCCGATCGTAGGACACACCCGCACACATCGGCGTGAGCTTGGTAATCTCGTCCATGATTTCAGCGGGATGTCGATAGGGCATGGGATAGCCCATCCGGGTTGAGACTTCGCAGACCACGCGCCAATCCGGAAGAATCCCGTGAGGTGGCTCCACTGCTTTCCTGATCCGCTGAATACGCCGTTCAAGATTGGTGAACGTGCCGTCCTTCTCCAGAAACGATGCGCCGGGCAATACCAAATGTGCAAACTTCGCGGTCTCGCTGAGAAACAAGTCTTGAACAACCAGAAACTCCGTCCGTTTCAAGGCCTCGTGCACTTTCTTCAAATTCGGGTCGGTCTGTGCAACGTCATAGCCGATGATCCAGAGCCCCTTGAGCCGGCCCGCAATCGCCGCATCCCACATGTCGGGCGTTTTCATACCGCGCTTCGTGGGCAAGGGGCGACCGGTGACGGTCTGATGCAGCGTTGCGAGTTTTGGATCGTCCAAACTCTGATAGCCGGCGAAGTAGGTCGGGAGGCAGCCCATATCCGAGGCACCCTGCACATTATTTTGTCCGCGCAAAGGATTGATGCCGGTGCCGGGCCTTCCGATGTTGCCGGTGGCCAGAGCCAGGTTACAGAGCGCGATGACCCCATGACTGCCCCAGCGATGTTCCGTCACACCGAGACCATGACAACAGTACGAGGCGCCGCTGCTCCCATAAAGTCGAGCCGCCTGGCTGATAAGATGGGCCGGCACACCGGTAATGGCCTCAGCTGCTTCCGGCCTACAGTCCGAAACGGTCTTGATCCATTCTTCGATTCCTTCGGTCCTTGCCGTAATGAAGGCCTGATCGAGGAGCCCTTCCTTGACCAGGACATAGCCCATCGCATTGAGCAAGGCGACATTGGTGCCCGGTCGCAGTTGTAGATGCAGATCGGCCAGCCGCGCCAACTCCGTGCGCCTGGGATCGATCACGATCACGGGCACCCCTCGCCGATGCGCCTGCTTGATTCTGGCCCCGACCACAGGATGGGACTCCGTCGGATTCGCCCCGACCACCATGATCAGCTGAGCCACATCGAAATCCTGTAGTGAATTGGTCGCAGCGGAAGCGCCGAGCGTTTCCATCATGCCAGTGACGGTCGCGCTGTGGCAGACTCGGGCACAGTTGTCGATATGGTTCGTACCAATTACGCAACGCATGAACTTGGCGAAGAGATAATTTTCTTCGTTCGTGCCCCGGCTGGATGAAATCGTTGCGAGAGCATCCGGGCCGAATACACCCTTGATGCGTGTAAACTCCTGCGCGACCAGATCCAAAGCCGATTCCCAAGAGATCTCTTCCCAGTCGTTGCCGCGTCGGAGCAGCGGAACGCTCAGCCGATCCGGCGCATCGTTGTAGGTCCAACCGAACCGCCCTTTCATACAGGCATGTCCCCGGTTCGAAGGTCCATCGTCTGCCGGATTCATCTGAACCACTCGTTCATCCCTGACACCCGCATCGAACGCACAGCCGACGCCACAATACGCACAGGTCGTGCGCACAATTCTGGTCGGCGCGCCCTGCGTCAGCACCGTCTTTTCCATGAGCGCACCGGTCGGACATTCCTTTACACAGGCCCCACAGGAGACACAGTTGGATGTGGCAAACGCTGCAGCCTCACCCATGAAGGATCCCCCCCCCGCTGTAGGCCTCACTGAAAATCCACGCCCGAACATCGTCAAGGCATGAGTCCCTTGAATTTCATCGCAGGCCCGCACACAGCGGGCGCAGGAGATACAGGCTGCATTGTCGAAGATGAAGAACGGATTCGAGTCATCGCGCACGGAAGCGCGTTTGCTGCGCGCCCCGTCGGGATATCTGACTCTATCGACTCCGCATGCGAGCGCCAGCTCGCGCAATGGACCCGACACCTCACTCCCTTCAGGCTGTTCAGATAGATATAGTTCGACGATA
The DNA here is from genome assembly GCA_963781915.1 of uncultured Nitrospiraceae bacterium. Lineage (GTDB taxonomy): Bacteria > Nitrospirota > Nitrospiria > Nitrospirales > Nitrospiraceae > Palsa-1315. The sequence continues at coordinate 256,124 of CAWAIH010000005.1, forward strand.
TTGTGGCGATGCCGCTTGAGTCGATCGCTCTCGGTGCGGACGACCATATGGGGTCTCACCGGAGTCGTACAGGAAGCGGGAGTCCCGGCCTGCCCGTCGATTTCACAGATACAGAGCCGGCAGGAACCGAAGGGGGCGAGGTGATGCGAGACGCAGAGGCTGGGGATCGAAATCCCGGCCTTCTTGGCAGCCTGGTAGACCGTCTCACCGGGTGAGGCAAGTACCGGACGGTCATTGATAGTCAGATGTACTGTCTTTGCGATGTCAACCATCTCTGATCCTCTAGCAGGATACCGAAAAAATGTACCAACCTGTTGGAAGGTTATGGCTGATTCGACGAACCCGCATTATTCATGAACACTTCTGCTGCAATCGCGGATTCGCTGCTGCGACGCGCCTTCGGCGCAGGCTCGCCGCTCGCGCCCTCGACGTACTGTTCAAGTACGCCTCGGGCACTCACGGCTCCGCATGCCCGTCTCGCCACGCGACTGCGCGATTTCGCGACGAACCGTCAGGACTAGTGGCCTGCGGCGGGTGCACCACCATGTTGGCTGCCCATCATCCCCTGCATCCCTCCGTGCGCGCCTTGCATCTTATTTCCATGGCCATCCTTTCCCTTGGCTCGTTGTTCAGGAGTCAGGACCCCGAGCGCATCGTGCCGGGCTTTGAACGCCAGCATCCGCCGTCCCACATCCAGCGACCCGCTTTGTTTCACTTTGGCTTCGACTGCGGATAGATCGGTCTTCTCATCCTCCACTAATGCCCGCAATTCCCGTTCAGCAACCTGGATCTCCGCGTCGACTTTGATCCGTCCACGGTCGAAATCCAATTCAATAGCCTTCAACTTCTTCACCTGTTCCTCCGTCAGCCCGATTTCTTTCTGGTGTTTCAAGAGATGCTGGAGATGCTCTGCTGATGGGGCATCCTGTCCCGTGTGCCCCATATGATCCATCATCATTTCACAACAGCCATGTTTGCCGGAATGCGCATGCGAGCCCCTTTGTTCATAATCCGCCAGACTCGGCTGCACACCTAACCCCAGCAGAGCAATCAGACTCATCACGCTCATGAGAATATTAGTCTTCATAGAATCCTCCTTGGTTGGTCAACGTCTCCGACATCTCTCGCATTTCTCATTCGTCACGCAGGTCTCGTGAACTCCACCCCTTGCCTGAATTCGTCTCCAAAATGTTCGATCGCGGCTAGGACCGGATAGGGCGCTCGCCCCCCCAAGGCACAGAGACTGGCAGTCTTCATAGTCTCGCCGAGGTCAGACAACAGGAGGAGATCCTCCGCCGTTCCCTGGCCCCTCTGAATCCGTTCGAGAATTTCCCGCCCGCGCACTGATCCAATGCGACAAGGTGTGCACTTACCGCAAGATTCGTCAGCTGTGAAGGCCATGAAGTGACGTGCCAGCTCGACCATGTTTGTCTCATCATCGTAGACGACGATACCGCCATGCCCAAGAATGGCTCCGGCCTCGGCGAACGCGTCATAGCAGATGGGGATATCGAGTTGCGATTCGGGAAACAGGCTTCCCAACGGTCCCCCGACCTGCACGGCTTTGAACCGTGAGCCCGGTGCCATGCCACCGCCGAATCGATCCAAGACATCGCGGAGCGTCAGTCCGAATGGAACTTCCACCAAACCAGGCTGTTTCACCCTGCCACCGAGCTGTAGGGCCATCGTCCCGCAGGATCCTTCAGTGCCGAGGGAGGCATGCCAGGCGCCGCCGTTCATCAAAATGTTGGGAATTGTCGCGAAGGTCAGGACATTGCTGACGATCGTGGGTCTGCCATAGAGTCCGGACTCTGCCGGGTAAGGCGGCTTCGCCAACACGACACCCCGGCGGCCCTCCAGCGATTCCAACAAAGCGGTTTCTTCGCCGCAGACATACGAACCGGCGCCGACCACCACCTCAAGATCGAACGGAGAGTCGTCGCAGTCCAACAGGTCCGCCTCGCGCGCCTTCTGAATCGCGAACCGCATGGCCTGCGCCGCCGCCGGATATTCATACCGGCAATAGATATAGCCGCGCGTCGCCCCAATCGCCTTGGCACAGATCAACATGCCTTCGATCAGTCGAAAGGGATCGCCCTCCATGATCATTCGATCGCAATAGGTGCCGGCGTCTCCTTCGTCGGCATTCGCCACGACATACTTCTGCACTGCCCCAGCCTGCTGCGCAACCTGCCACTTTTTCCACACGGGAAAGGCAGCGCCCCCGCGACCTCGCAGTCGGGAAATCCGCAACTCTTCGATAATCGCCTCCGGCGATAGGCTTTGCGCTGCTGCCAATCCCTTGAGGCCCCCCCCTGTTTGATACTCATCGATCGCAAGCGGCTCAGTGATGCCGAAGTTGGCAAAGGTAAAGCGAGTCTGTTGTTGTAAGAATGGTATCCCTGCAACCGGTGTTCCACCCACCCCGGCCACGATGCGAGGCAAGTCATCCGCCGCCACGTTGAACCAGGCCTCACGCCCGTTGGGAGTCTCTCTCTCTACCATCGGCTCTAGGAAGAAGGCTCCGCGCGAGGACGTGCGTATCAGTTGAATCTCAAGACGCTCACTCCAGACATCGGCAAGTCGCTCGGCGCCGACCGCACGGGAGGAGGTATCGTTGGCAAGATAGAGCCGGACCATGTCGCTATCGCTCCAGTTCCGAGTTCTGAATTATGAGTGCTGAGTTATGGACGAGAAGACGTGTCATGTGTGTCCGTTACGCAGACTCTCAAACCTAACCGCACTCACAACTCAGAAATTATTTGTATCGTTCCAGCAACGCCGCCACTTGCGAGGGCACGACGCGCCCGTGCACTTCGTCGTCAACGATCACGGTCGGCGACACAGCGCAGTTACCCGCGCAGGACATCTGTTCCACAGTGAACCGCTCTGCCTGCGTTCTGTCTCCAGCAGCGACGCGAACGTGATCTTGTATCGCACGGAGGACGCGCAGGCCATTGTTCGCCGTGCAGGATTCTCCCCTGCAGACTCGAATAAGATGCCCGCTAGGCGGCTGAGTCCGGAGGTCTGAATAATAGGACAAGACCCCGGCGACCTGGGCATCCGTCACCCCTAATACCTGTGCAATCTGAGGAAGATCACTCGTCGGCACATATCCCAGAGAAGACTGGACAGTCAATAGTGTCTTGAGGATGTTCGGTTTATCCGGTGGCGCAGGGCGACACGTTTCGAGCACCTCAGCGAGTCTCGTCCCGTGCTGAGTCGTCATCGAGTCACCTCACAGCTGCAACATTATTCAAGATGCTCAAAAAGTCCGTCCAGCAAGGCCGCAGCGAGTGAAGACCCGTGAGGCGTATCCTTGCGGATTCGTTGAGGGTCTGAACGATGCGACGAACGACGACTGGCGGCACTTTTTCAGCAGTCTTGCTAGTCGAGCCCCACATGGGCTCTCAGCCTGTGATAGTCGAAGGATGCTTGGCCCACGCGACTGGTTCCAGGATCGTGACGCTCCATGTCGTCAATCAAGGCGGCAACCTGTTCGCGACCGGCTGCTGACGTTGCGACGTGACGCGGCATCTGATTCCCTATCGACGGGCAGGCCCGTTCCGCCCATTCCAGGTACAGGGTTTCCAAGAATCCGTTCAAGAGAGCACGATCTTCCTCCGCCGAAACCAGCAACGTCAGAGGCCCATCGACGGCCAACTCCGACTCCTTGAGCTGCCGGGGCGGTGGTGTATAGGTCTCGCCGCGGAAATGAAGTGAGAATCCGAACGCTGCCGCCAATTTGTGCTTGACGGCATCGAGCCGTTCTCGCGAATCACACTCCACCCACAACTGGCTCGCCGTGAGAATCAGTCGTACGACCACCGCTGATTCAAGGGAACCGGATGCCTCTCGTTGCACGAAGTGCTGCGCCTCCTTGGAAGCTGAAGCTCCACCGGGTGGAGAAACGGTTGTTTCATGCTCGAATCCTTCCAAGCCTGCGAGCATGTCAGCCATGCATCCGTACTCGCAATGATCGTACAAGGCCAAGGCATACAGATAGGGCTTTCCCCCTTCTCCCACATAGCGAATACTTTTCACAGCGTCAAGGAGAGCGGCAAACCTCATGCGCGCGAAGGTCCACATCAACATATGCCCGTAGCGCTTGGCGAATTCCTGCCACTCCCCGAGTTCGAAAGACCCGGCGGAAATTTCCACCTGCCGCCGGTAATCGAGCGTGGCGCTCAGCAGACCCTTTCCATCCTCGTTGGACAATACGATTGCGGCACCCGCGAAGACCGCCCGCTCCCACTCCACATCGCCCGGCTCACGGATCAGCCGCGTAAGAAGAACCTGCCCAGGCTGCAGTTCCTTGCGGAAGGCTCCGTCAACAACGCGATAGACCCGCGCATCCCCTATCGAGCGGAGCACCAGCCGCTTGGCCTGCTCGTCGAACGACAGGAACTCTGCCAGATCGAGATAGGAATGTTTCAGCGGATCCAACCATTCCCTCTCTTCTTGCGGGATATGCTCCGTGATGACGTCGCGCAATTGCTCGATCAGCGTCAGTTGCCCATCCTGCGGGTAGAAATCGGAATAGAGTAAGAGGTTGGCTAACTCCGTTTCCTGCGGCAGGGGAGACAGCAGCCCTGCGGCTCCACCTTCAAGGTAGGGCTGGAGGGCAAGACGCATGGCGATCTGCCGCTGGACAGCCATCCCTGGCTCCGAAGAAAGGGAGTCCAACCGGGCGAGTAACGAATCGAGCGGCGGGACAAGAGGCACCCAGAGGCCGGCTGTTGTTTCACTCGCGAGCTTCATGAATTTCTTCCATTACGATAGCCTCTGCGTCGAGCCAGTCCTCAAAATCATGTCCGTCACGATATCCCCGTTCTTGCCATAACTCAAAAGCCTTTGTCGCAATCCGTTCCCTCATGCCATTTTGCAACTCGATAGACCGTGGCGATGCCGCCAAGGGCGAACGCATCGAGGATTTCATTTTCTTTATGGGTTTTGTTGCACTTGTCATCACGAACTCCTTGGCTAATTATGGATTATTGGAGACATTGCTTCCGGAATCGCTTGGACCTAACTTGTGGCTGCGAACCGCGATGACAGGACAATGCGCTTTTCTCAGAACGGCCTCCGCCACACTGCCGGATATGGTGTGTGAAATCCCTCGGCGCCCATGCGTGCCCATGACGATGAGGTCGCAGGGCAGGGTCTTAGCAGCATCTAAGATTGAATCGGCAGGAAAACCTCCCCGCAGCCGATATTCCACCACCATATCGGGATGCTGCTGGGTAGCAGCCAACTCCTCCAGTCGTTTCGTCCAGGTCTCGCGCACATCTTCGCGGCTCCTGAAATGGCCGAGGTCAAAATCCAAACCATACGACACCGGCTCTAAGACATGCAGCAACATGAGGGAGGCCTGAGCCTGCTGCGCCACCACAACTGCATACTTAAAAGCATCGAGAGAACAATCGGAAAAATCGACCGGCACGAGGATGCGCTCCAGCGTGACAGGTCTCGACAGGACGCTCTCATCTTCGTTGTCTGCCGGCTCCGTTCTCACCGCCAGCACGGGACAGGGAGCTCCACGAATGACCCGCTCGGCAGTACTCCCTAACAAGATATGGGCAAGACCTGTTTTGCCCCTGGTCCCTACAACGATAAGGTCTGAATCTTCCGCCCGCGCCGCAGCAATCACCTCTTCACTTGGAATGCCGGCAGCCATCCTGGTCGTGATCGCAATGCCTCGCGGTTCCGCACGGCCCTTGAGGTCGGCTAACTGCGACGATGCGCGCTTCATCAGATCAGCCAAATATTCTTGATTGACTGGATAATTGGGATTGAGCCCCGGTGGAAATTCCGCGACGCATAGCACCGTCAAAGAGGCCCTCCATGAACAGGCCAGCGCACAGGCATAGTCCTCCGCCCGCCTGGCCCATCGTGAAAAATCAGTGGCAAATAAAATTCGCTTAATCACGAGTATTGTCTCCTCATGCTTCCCTAGTCGCTCGCAGGCCGCTCAAAATGGCCGTCCAGCAAGGCCGCTGGCGGACTTTTTCAGCAGCCTGTTTTTTTTACACCGCCTCCGCGCTGAGCAACAACAACTCACCCTTCATGTTCGGATGGATTGAGCACCGGAACTCATACCGGCCAGGCCGGGACATGTTGAAGCGAATGGCCGCATCCCGTTTGGGATCGAGAAACACTCCACCCAGCCCTCGGCCATAGACGATTACCCCGTCCTTCTCGATCTGAGTCGGAAGGCCATCAAACATGGTTGAGCCAAAGTCGTGCCGTTCGGCATCCTCGTTTCTGACCTTGATCACTGAAGGGAATCCAAGGCGGAGTACCCCCTGCTTGGTCACGAACTTGAAATCCTTGATCGTGACCTCGACGGCTTGCTCCGACTGAGCGAACATCGGCTCCGCCGCCGCCCACCAGAACCCACAGGTAACGGCAAGCACAAGCACCCATTCCCACTGCATCTTTTGACTGCTCATGTATCCCTCCTTATCAGGAACCGTAAAAGTACGACGTGAAACGTGTGACTGGAGAATATTGTTCCTCCGAGACATTTCACGTTTTACCTTTCACTTTTCACGAATAACGAACGACTGGCCTTGGTTGGCAACGGAACAGTCAACACCGGACAGCCCGCAGTCCGCACGACCTTTTCTGCCGTACTGCCGAAAAAGATCTTGTCCACGTTACCTGAGCTCCCTCCATAACTCCCCATCACCACCAGATCCACTTTTTCCATCCGGGCCGCCTTCGCAATCTCCACAAACGGCCCTCCCTCCAATACGATTCGCGTCACGGTCACACCCTTGGTCGACTCTGATTCGAGCAATTGCCGCACATTGAGCCGCGCATGATGACGCAGCCGCCGCTTCTGCCCCTGTGCGTCTGACGGTACCGCCAATAAGCCCAGCTGATTGAAGGTCGCCAGGGCACTGGTGTCTATCACGTGCAACAACAACAGCTGGGCTTGAAAGGTCTTGGCAAGAGCCAATGCGACGCGGAAGGCTTCTTCCGAACAAGGAGAAAAGTCTACCGGCACAAGGATCTTCCTGAAGAGCGATTCAGCCATGTGATCTCCCAAAGGTTTGACTCGTTCTCTGTTATCAGCAAGGGCGGTGCCATCGATCCAGGCTGAAGGCTGAAGGCTGAAGGCTGAGTGGAAACAAAGACATTGTCTTTTTCGTCAGGCCATCCACCATCTGCCATGGGCTTTTTACATCGTGCCCGGGGGGTATCTTGCTACAGCTCAATTTTCTCTGCTGTAGCAGAAGGCCACAGAAGACGTGAGGAGTGAGGCGTAAGGCGTGAGGGGATCGATCGGGCAAATGTCTTTGCTCCTCACCCCTTACCCCTCACCCTTCACGCCTCACCCGCCTGTTAAGGCGACGGCATTGGACTTGCTGAAATGTTGCAATGGAAAGGTTCTGCCGGCCGGTCTTGTTCATCAGGTCTGTCTGGTTCATCTGGTCTATCTGGTTCAACCAACGAAACGAGACAGACAAGTTCAACAAGACAGACCAGATAGACCGCCCTGGTCACAGACGTGCGAACCAGTGAAGTTCTGGCGTTCCCACATAGTTTTTCCGCGACCTGCTGGAGGGCGGCAATGACACCATCGAGAAAAATGGAAACGCCACTAGAGGTGACGATCCGATCCAGTCACCTCAGAAGCAGGCGCGGCCCTGCAGGCGACAGTCCGCGATCCGTCGTCGATTCAGGCTGTCGTGTCGAGAGGTGGCAGACCGGATCTGGCCGAAACCTATCTGTCGTCGGTCGCCGCTCCGACGATGCTGATCGTCGGAGGAAAGGACGAGCCGGTCATCGAAATGAATCGAGCCGCCTATCGGCTACTCTCCTGCCCTAAACGACTGGTGATCGTGCCCGGAGCAACGCATCTTTTTGAAGAGCCCGGCACACTTGAACAGGTTACAGAACATGCTCTCCTCTGGTTTCAACAGAATTTCCACCCTCGTTCACAAACAAAGGAGCATCTTCAATGAAAACCATACTCGCGGTTGACGGATCGGATAATTCCTATGAGGCCGTTCACATCATGAACTACCTGGCCCGGGCAGAGCAGCTCACCCTGCTTCATGCGCTGGATGTCTCCAGACCGGCCTACCCCGAGATGTTGCCGGAAGTGGCGGAGGATATCTATAAGACTCTTGAACAGAGCATGAAGGAAGACGGCGATCGGCTACTCAAACGGGTTGAGTCTCTCCTCCCGCTCCACGCAGGCCCCACGACAAAACAGCTTCGAGTCGGGTCTCCGGCAAAAACAATCCTGTCGATGGCTGAGGAACAGAAAGCCGATCTCATCGTGATGGGAGCCAGGGGTCTTGGCCCTATCAAGGAGCGGCTGCTTGGCAGCGTGTCGCATCGCATCCTCGCCCTGTCCCCTTGCTCCACGTTGATCGTAAATGGCCCGGTCAAGCCTGTGAAACAGATCCTGCTGCCGCTCGAAGGTCCGTCCGATGCGGAGGCCGCAGTTCGCTTTCTCCGACTCAAACCGTTTCATGAGGCAGTTGAGTTGACGCTGATGACGGTTTTGCCTTGGACAGAACCCCCGTGGCCAAGCGGTGCCGCCGCCGAGGCCGCCGCCACCGAGATGCTGGAGAAGCAAACCGAGTACATCGAGAGTATGGCGGAACGTCTACGCGCCATCGGTTATCAAGCGCACGGAGTCGCCGTAGTTGGGACACCAGCTACCATGATCCTGCAGCAAGCAACCACTTTACGATCGGATTTGATTCTGATGGGCACAAGGGGCCGGCAGGGAATCACCCGCTTCGTGCTCGGCAGCGTGTCACATGCCGTGTTGCACAAGGCGCCCTGTCCGGTGCTGACGTTTCACTGAGAAACCGGGCGGGATAACGCCTTCGTGGGACAACTCTGGATGAGAATCACACGAAGCGGTCTCCCTGGAAGCGTACGATTCGGTCGGCGGACCCCCGCAGGGATTGGCATGCTCTCGGATCGGACACCATCCACATCGACCGCTCTCTGCACTTGACAGAAAAACACCGGTTGAGTTCTACTATTATGAACGCGTGCCCACGCTGCACCACACAGTCTAGACAGAAACCGGCAGAACTGGACTGAGGAAACAAGGAATTCTGCCCAACCCAAAAGGGCTACCGTTAGGTGCATAAATGGAGAAACGCCCTCGATGAAAATATTACTCGCGGTGGATGGATCAGATCATTCCTTAGAGGCTGTTCACGCCCTCAAATACTTTGCACAGGCAGAGCAAGTCACCCTGCTTCACGCATTGAACGTCGCAAAATTGGTGCAGCCGATGATGGCGACGAGAGGAGATATGGAGGAATATGCGGCGCATGAGCAGAGCATGCGGGAAGAGGGGGAGCGGCTGCTCGATCGGGTTCAGTCCCTCCTCCCGATGAACGCAGGCCCCTCGACGAAACATCTTCGAATCGGGGCTCCGGAAGAAGTGATCGTGTCGATGGCCGAGCAGCAGAAAGCAGATCTCATCGTGATGGGGGCAAGGGGTGTTAGCCCCCTCAAGGAGTGGCTGCTCGGTAGTGTATCACACCGCATCATTACCATGGCCCACTGCGCCGCATTGATCGTGCAGGGCCCGGTCAAGGCCATGAAACAGATCTTGCTACCTATCCACGCTCTATCCGACGCGGAAGCCGCAGTTCGTTTTCTAGAACTCAAGCCGTTTCACGATGCGGTTGAGTTAACGCTCCTGACCGTATTGCCTTCGACAGAGCCGCCAGGGCCTGGCGATGCCGCCACCGCCTACGCCGAGATACTGGAGAAGCAAGCCAACACCATCAAGGGTGTGACAGAACGTCTACGCGCCATGGGTTATCAGGCGCACGGAGTCGCCGTGAGAGGAACACCGGCGACCATTATTCTGCAACAAGCTACCACCCTGCGATCGGATCTGATTCTGATGGGCACAAGGAACCGGCAGGGAATCACCCGCCTCGTGCTCGGCAGCGTGTCTCATGAGGTGTTACACAAGATGCCATGCCCGGTACTGGTGTTTCACTGAGGAAACGGGCGGAAAAAGCGAGAGAGGCGAGAAAATCGGAACGGGAGAAACGGATGAGGGTTGATCTAGTTCGTCTGCTCTATCTGGTTCAACCAAACAAACCGAATAGACCAGAGAAACAAGAGAAACCACCTGCTTCGTGACTGCCGCGAAGTGCGGATTGCCCATGACGGTATAACCCAAGGAAGGAATCAGACATGAAATCAGTCAGCATTCGCTCGACAAAACCGGACAGGAAACCACAGGCTCCTCAGCAGCAGGAACCTAAAAGGCAGGCGGCGCAGAAATTTCTCATACTGCCGCTGTCGCCCTGCGATGACCTCCCGAGCTTGATCGCGAAACGGGCCTATGAGCTCTACAGTGAACGAGGGTACCGGGAGGGATCTGCGCTCGACGATTGGCTTGATGCGGAGCGGGAGATTCTCAGTCAGATCCCGTCGGCCTCTCAAGTGGACAACGGGCTCGCCTAGAGTGAGAAACGGGGTCCGAAGTTCGGGGTTCGAAGTTCCGACAACCTCGAACGTCGGACCTCAAAGTTCGCTCGTTCTGCCGGTTTCGCGTGTCTTGTGCGACTATCCTGCGGTACTGTTCTCCCATCGTTCCAGACGTGTAGGCCATCGAAACTCTGGCATGCCCACATAGTTTTTCCGCAGCCTGCTGAGAAAAGGCGATGCGCTGTAATCTCCAGAAACCCTCGCGGCCTTTCGCCACAGCTCGATCACTGCACTTGAGCAGATTACTACAAACATCTACCGCGGTCCTTCACTCGTCAATTTCAAGTCCGGGAACTTCCTACAAATGGGCGGCGGATCAGTATTCAAACGGCAGGGCCCGGCTCTTGCGGTTGGAATCACAGCACCAGTCCCGAACCGCATTGGTTCGTGGCTCAGTGCGCAGGAGGGTCGCATGCCGTTCTCCGCTCCGACCTATGCGCAAGTTCGCCATGCCTTCGGCGCCCTGGTGCGCGCCGTCTATCGACTCGAAGTGGTCGGCGCCGATCGCCTCCCCGTCACCGGGCCAGCGGTCGTCGCACCGAATTATGACTCGGTGCTTGATGGGATCATCCCAGGTGCGGCGGCGAAGCTGACCGAGCGGTTACGCCTCGCCGTCGAATTTCTGGCCTAACCCGTATTATTCATGAACATGTCTGTTGCAATCGCCGATCTGCTACTCTTGCACATCAGGCGTCGTTCGTGAATGGTGAGCGAGACGAGCAAGATATGCGCGACAAACGCGACTCGCGGAGATGAACCCCCACGCAACGACCTGGTCAAATTTAGATGTGACAGTACTGTTCCTGCAGGAAATCCACGATCCGATTCTCAGCCCAGTAGGGATCTTCACCGTTGCGCGCCCATTGAAAGAACCCGCAATGGCCTCCGTGGCAAGGCGCGATCACCCGAATCATCGGGTGGCGCTGAATCAGCGGCGATGTAAACATGGAATAGGGAATGAAGGGATCGTCTTGTGCCGTGATGATGAGGGTTGGAACTGCGATGGAATCGAGCACATGGCATGCGCCTGAGCGATTGTAGTAGTCGGCGCCGCTGGCGTACCCTCCATCCGGGGCTGTGTAGCGGTCGTCGAATTCGGTCAGACCGCGAATGCGATCAAGTCCGGTGAGATTCCATTTGCCGGGAAAGAGCACCGCTTTCCGTCTCATGCGCCTTTTGAGTTGCATCAAGAAATGCTGGTGATAGATCCAGTTCCGAGGTGCTTCCAATGCCTTGGCGCATTGGGCCGGATCGATAGTCGGGCAGACCGCAATCGCGCCGGCCAAGGCTGCCTCTGACGAGCCTGCTTCTCCAGCTGCTTTCAGGACGAGATTCCCCCCCAACGAATAGCCGACAAGCCAGATGCGATTGAGTCTATCCACATGCGCTAATTCATGGACAACGTCTCGATAGTCCTGACTCAAGCCGCTGTTGTAAAGCGTCGGGGTCAGGTGTTCGGTCCCGCCGCACGTACGCTGGTTCAACCGGACGACATTGAATCCCGCACGATAGGCCTTCGCGGCAATGCCGCGCATATAGTGAGACTCACTACAGCCTTCAAGTCCGTGCACGAGCACCACGGTCTGGCAGGCTGTACGGTGTGGCTGCCAGTGGCAGAATCCAAGTAATTGAGTGTACGGTTCGGTGGTGAAGAGCCGCGATTCGGTTGGGACTCCTGCAAGGAGCGCCCGGCGAGGCCAACGGCCTGGGAGCAGGGTCATGACATGGGGATTGCGGAGCAAGGCTGCCGGTGCAAAATCCTGCCAAACTGGTGCCATGGAGGTCATCATACCCAAAGATGGCAAAAAGTTCCATGGCTCCGCAAGATTTGCGAGAAAAACGGAACGAACGGGGGGAGTGCTCTGGTTCTTCTGGTCTCGCTGGTTTGTCTGGTTCAACCAAACAAACGAGACAGACCGAACAGACCAAATGAACTAGACAGACTGGCGGGCTTTTCCAGCATCCTGCTAGAGGAATCTCGCTTTGGCCAAGACCAGGATCTGGCCTGCCGCATCGACTGAGGAAGTGGCGGTGCTGTCGATTCGGAGATCCGGATCGATCGGCGCTTCATAGGGAGATTGGAGCCCCGGGACAGTAACAGATTCTCCCAACTGGCCCTTTTGATAGGTTCCTTTCTTGTCTCGCGCCATGCAGATCGCGAGAGGACATTCTACGGACACCTCGATGAAGCGAGGGATCATGGACCTCGCAATATCGCGATAGGCCCGGCGGCTGGCCGTCGCATCGAAGACCACTGTCACGCCATGTGCCACGAGCTTCTGTCCGGTGAATGCCAAGGCGCGATAGAAGAGATCCCGCTCCGCTTCTGAGTAGGTCGGTATCGGTGTGATGACCCTCCGCACCTCATCGGATTCCAACACCTCAACGGTCAATCCAAGCTCTTCAAGCTGCGGCTTCAGGACAGAGACAATCGTACTCTTGCCCGAGGCCGGCAAGCCGGTGATCCAAATGGCGAAAGCTAACCCGTGAGGGGTGAGGGGTAAGGGGTGATCAGGAATGGATTGTTCGTTCATCGTACTCGCTCATCACAGATCACTCACGCCTTTTACTCCCGGCAATATGCGTTCACCCGCGACGGATCGAAGCGCGGCTCATCCAACACATGTTCGATAAATCGAAAGATGGTCCGGCGCACCTCGATCGACAGTTTGGGGTACCACAGAGGACTCGCCAATACTAACCCTCGAAATGCAAAGAAAGGGGCGGCTGACTCTGTGACCGCCTCATCGTGACTCGCCTCCACATAGCTGTCCCAAAAGAGTCGGAACAGCACTTCCAACGGCCCTTTCAGGGAACCCCAGCGACAGAGTGAGAAAAACAGATAGTTGATCGTCATCGAGGTCACATCGTCTGCCGGTTCCCCCCACTCCCCTCGTGACCGATCGAGCACTGAGAAGTCCGTTCCCTTCCGGAACAAGACATTCCAGGGATGAAAATCCCCATGGACTTGCGACAGACGCTGGGCCTCCCCGCGCAGGCGCCAGCGCCAGCGATTGCAGGCTTCTTCAACCCCGCGCAAGAGATCCGCCGAGATAAATTCATAGCGATCCGGGTAACTATCGGTCAATCCCATAATACATTCCCCGTGGCCGATCAATTCACGGAGCCGGCGCCGATAGAGGGATGGATCGCGCCGCTTCCTGGCATGGATTTCCGCCAGGTAACGTGCCAGGGCTACCGTCCGCTCTCGATCCTGTTTCCTGAGCCTTCCACCCTTGGCCAATCGTTCCAGATCGCGATGGTAGCTGGCCCCCTCCATCCACTGGGTGAGGACAAAAAATTCTTCTGCCGACGCGACTGACACGAGCTCTTGATCGGATGTAAAGGCGCCAACGTCCAGCGCCTTTACATGGCGCGGCAACCGTCCATAGGAGTCATAGTCCCACAGGATCGCCTGGGCCCGGTCCGCCGGATGCTCATGGCCGAATGGCCCCGGCTTCATGGTCTCAAGTACGGCAGACTGCACGAGGCGGCCAATGCGGAACGTCAACTTGACCGGCGTGCCATAGCCATACTGTTTCTGCGCCCCCTTCGAACTGGCCTTGCCGATTACCTCATAGGACAGCAACGTGACATTGGGGCCAAAGCGAGCCCGGAGATACTGTTCAAGAGAATCTTTCCTCAGCGCTAACATATATGCTGAACCTCGCAAGTCACGTTCCACTCCCACCCAGGCAGAATGTATCGAGCGGAAGCACGAAGAAGAGAACCTTTCACCCCTTACCCCTCACCCTTTACCTCCCTTCCACTGGTGCATTGAGCTTCACTGCCAATGTGGGCACTGAGGAAAAACGCGCCACTTTAATTAGACGAGTGGTGCGCAGCAAGGGGTGGGGACAAGCAATATCAGCCTTCTAGCCTCTAGCCTCTCACCCCCAACCTCTCTTCGAGGACGGCACATCGCTTGCTGATATCAGCCAGCAACTGGTTGATCTGGTTTGGTTGGTTGATTTGGTTCATCTGGTTAGTTTCGTTGAACGAAACTAACTAGATGAACCAGACAGACGAGATAGACCAAACGAACAAGAGCAGCAGTAAAACGGTTTCACATCAAGAGAGAACCATCCATGCCGATGTATGACTACACCTGTCTGGACTGCAGGAAAGAATCGTTGGTGGTCTTGACCCTGAAGGAACATGAATCCACCAAAGTGACATGTCCGAAATGCGGGAGCAGTAACATGAAGCAGCTGTATACGTCGTTTGTGGCCCACACGACCAAGAAAAGCTGACAGCATGCTGAATAAGCCCGCCTGCCTAGTTCATTTGGTTTATTTGGTCTATTTGGTTTTTGGTTGAACGAAACTAACCAGATAAACAAAATAAACCAGATCGACCAGACAGACCATGGGTTTCCCACAGCTTGATAGGAGGCTCTTATGCACCGGATCTGTCATGACCTGATACCAGCCATCGTCCCGGTTATCGTCGTTGCCGGATTCATGGGTCTGGCATTCCATTCGCTCGTCCAGGCACAAGAATTTCCGGCCGATAGGGCACGCGGGAAGGCCGTATATCAGCGCCATTGCCAAGCCTGCCACGGTGTCGGAGGCTTGGGGGATGGGCCGGACGCGAAGGCTCTCAAGGTGGCGCCGGCCAATTTCCACCGCTTCTCGTCTTTTCTAAAATCCGATGAAGAGTTGTTGCGAACCATCGAGCACGGGGTCGTCTTCAGCCCCATGCATTCATGGCGAGGCCAACTGACGGACGGGGAAATGCAAGACGTGGTGTCCTACATACGCCTGTTATCCCAGAAAGAACGGTAACAGGATACTAAAAACCCGTGAAGCGTATCTCGTGAAGCGTCGTTGGATTCAGGATTCAGACGTTTCACGAACGACGTACGGAGAGAACGGCATTTTTAAAGAATCCCGTGAAGAGCATTTATCAAGGAGACACGTAATGAACAGAACCTCTGCCGGAATTTGTGCCGTTTGGGGCATATTGATCGCAGTGCTGGCCAGCAGCCTGCCGGCCATCGCCCAAGCAGCAGAACCGAGTCAGGCAAGCAAACACCCCACCCGCTGTCACAGCCCGTACAAAAATAAACCCGTTCCGCCCAAGCTGCTGCGGGCGACCGTGAAATCGCATGGACAGTGGCTCGAACAGCGTGAGAACCCGGAATATCAACGCGCGGATCTATGCCGGACAGACTTGCACCAGGCCGCGCTTGCCGGTGTCAATTTAGAACGAGCACAGCTGGAAGAAGCGATCCTCCGCCAGGCGAATCTGTATCAAAGTAATTTGTCACAAGCGAGTCTCTCGGGAGCCGACCTCACAAAAACCGACTTGAAAGACAGTAACCTGACGGGAGCCGATCTCCGGCATGCGCGATTGTCGAACGCCGATCTTTCCCGTGTGATTGGCGATGAAGCGGCGCTCTATAACGCCATCCTGACCGGAGCCCGATTACAGGAATCCACTTTCGAGCGGGCTCATTTTGAGGGAGCGGACCTCGCCTCAGCGGACCTAAGCGACGCCAACTTCGCGGATGCCTATTTCTACGGCGCCAACCTCTATCGAGCGACGTTGTCCGGAGCGGATCTTATGGGGGCCGATCTTCGCCGAACGGTCTTGACCGAAGTCAACGCGCGCAACGCAAATTTTCAAGGTGCCCTGTTCGATGGGGCCCAACTGAACGGCGCTCGTCTGGTCGAAGCGGATATGGAAGGCGCCTATCTGGACGAAGCCAATCTGACGAAGGCCAGCCTGCGAGACGCGCTGCTACGCGGAGCCGATCTCCGTTTCACGAATCTGCAATCGGCAGGTTTTCAGCAGGCTGATCTGGAGGGAGTCAACTTCGAGGGGGCGCGTCTCGTGAACACGAATCTGCAGTCTGCTAATCTCAAAATGGCAATTCTCTACCACTCGAATCTCGATCGGGCGGATTTCCGAGATGCGCGGATGCCTCACGCAGTGCTGATCGGGGCACGAGGAACAGGCACGATCTTCACCAAAGCCGATCTGAGCGGTATCTATGCGCCAAAGGTCTCACTCCAGCGTGCGCAATTTAATGAAGCGAATCTGGAGTCGGCCAATCTTGTCGCAGCTGATTTGAGAGGTTCGAATTTCAACCATGCCACGATCGCGCAGGCCAACCTACAGGAGGCAAACCTTCAGGAAACATCGTTTCCAGGTTCGGATTTCACCGGAGTACGACTGGATGCGGCAGATCTGCGGCAGGCGAACTTGCGAGGCGCGAACCTCACGGGAGCGCTGGGCCTGACTCAGGCGCAACTCGACAGCGCCTGTCTCGACGAGCAGACCAAGTTACCGGCCGACCTCAGCCGCCCGGAGCCCTGTAGGGAAAAGAAAACCAAGAAGAAAAACGGGAGGTGAGGAGGGGAATGTGAGGATTTCACTCCTGGGCCCTTCTCCGCCAGATAGCGAACATTTCAACTAGCAGAATCTCTGGAAAACGTCCTTCCATATGGCACCCCCCGTTCGAAGTATAGAACGATGAGAAGGTTTCTGAAAATATTCTCATCGCCCAGGCTCAAGACTCGCGATGCCTGCCGGAAAATCTACTAGTCACCAGTGCTGCGCATGAGTTTCAGTCCCTTCTCCCCGTCCCTCAGCTAGGCTGAACCTAACATTGGGCTGAATCCATGGGAAACGGCCACCCATAAGGCACCCCCACCTTTCGGGGTATAGACAGAATTTTCAAACCATGTATTTTAGGCGCCACATCGAGAATGGATTATGTAAGTAAGTAGTTTCACTTTTATCAATGTCGATGTTCCTGCATATCCAACCAATCACTAAACACTAACGGAGGGGTGACATTATGAGCAGAATGAAGCGGCTGAGTTTAAGGTGGATCGACTCCAGCTGGGTTGATCCAAGTCGAGCAGGCAGGAAGAAGAAGAGAAGCAGGCTCGCGATGGGCGTTGCTGCCCTGGGGTTGACGACAGTAGTCTTGGCGCCCTGGACCTCGGTGCAAGTGTTCGCGGACCCGCTGCCAGGAGGAACGCTGGATCCTATCAGTATTCCGAAATATGTCACGCCTCTGGTTATTCCGCCGGTGATGCACAGGAGTGAGACGAACGGTGACCCCGATCGTCATATGACTGATGCCACGAAAAGCGATTATATGTATGAGGACGTGGAAGGACGCACCAATGAGAACTACCAAATTGCGGTGAGGCAGTTCAAGCAACAGATCCTGCCGGGGGGGATCTGGAATACGCTCAACGGCCGCTCGGACTTGTTCCCGGCTACCACAGTCTGGAGCTATGGCCCCCAGGGCGACCCCACGCCTGTGACCGCACCCGATCCCAACTCCCAATTCAACTATCCAGCCTATACGATTGAGACAAAGGCCAACAGGCGGGTGAACGTTCGCTGGATCAACGGTCTGGTGGACGGATCCGGCAAGTATCTACCCCATCTGCTTCCGGTGGATCAGACGCTCCACTGGGCAAATCCTCCCGGAATCTGTGCGCCGCATAATAATGTCGCTGTATCCGGAACCGATTGCATGGGGATCAGCCCTGAACCCTACACAGGTCCTGTTCCGATCGTCACCCATGTGCACGGCTCTCATGTAGACCCTGCCAGCGACGGATACCCAGAAGCCTGGTGGCTTCCGGCTGCGAACAATATTCCCTCCTACTACGCGCGTCACGGTCGGTTGTTTGACGATGCCACCGGGAAGAATCCCGGCAATCTGGGCTATGCGAACTTCTCCTATCGGAACGATCAGGCGGCAACCACACTCTGGTACCACGACCATGCGCTGGGGATGACGCGATCCAACGTCTATGCGGGACCGGCTGGATTCTGGCTGATCCGCGGGGGGAGGTTCGACGGAGGGAGGAACGTAGTCACAAATACCAGGGCGATATTGCCGGGACCGGCCCCGCGGAGAGGGCAGGGTGTGCTCGCGCTGAACACGTCAAATCCTGTCCGAAATGCCATCCGCGAGATCCCAATTGCGATCCAAGACCGGTCGTTTAATTTAGATGGCTCCCTCTTCTACCCAAGCAATCGGGCATTCTTTGAGGGGTTGGACCAGAATCAGCTCCAGATCCCCTTCGCGCCAACCTCCGATGTGGCACCGATCTGGAATCCTGAAGCCTTTTTTAACGTGATGGTGGTCAATGGAGTGAGCTGGCCGAAACTCGAGGTCGCGCAGGCTCGCTATCGTTTCCGCCTATTGAACGGCACCAATGCCCGTTTCCTGAATCTCGCACTCACGTATGTCGACACGAATAGTATTAAGAAGGAGATCCCCTTCTATCAGATCGGCGCAGAGCAGGGCTTCCTGCCCCAGGTGGTAAGGATACAGACCGGCGAGCAGATTGCGTTGATCGCTGGAGCCCCCGAGCCGACTCCAACTCCGAATCCAACCAATCCGAAGGCGCTCCTGATGGGCAACGCGGAGAGGGCCGATGTCATTGTGGACTTCAGCGGATTGGCACCTGGGACGATCGTGACCATGGTAAACACAGGACCGGACGGGCCTTTCGGAGGGTTCCCAGTTGATCCTGTAGCCGATCCTGGCACGACCGGACAGGTCATGCAGTTTGTGGTGAATGCAAGCCTCACCGGAGCCAAAGGCTCGACAGACGGCAAGACGACGGCGCCGACTAACCTCAAACTGAACGAGGAGCAGCCGCTTGGACCATCGACCGTCACACGGCTGGTGTCGTTGAACGAAGAATCCTCCAAGAATGTCTGCGTACCGAGCGATGGAAATGGGAACTTTGTGTTGACCAATGGGAATCTGGTGTCGGTTCCCTGTGGCGATCCCACGATTGATCCTTTCCCGGTGCCTTTCGGACCGACCGCTGCCTTGCTCGGGACCGTCAGTCTGCAGGGTTCGACGACCCAAGGCCCCCCCCTGACCCCTGCGACGGACGTAGGGAACCCGTTGAAGTGGACGGACGTGTCTGGCACCAGCCAACCAGTGAAAGTCAGGCTGAACAGCGGGGCCACAATCACGGTGGATGTGACGGAGACGCCGAAGCTCGGCGACACAGAGGAATGGAAGATCTACAACTTCACGGTCGATGGGCACCCGATCCACATGCATCTGGTGCGATTCGAAGTGGTCAGCCGGGCATGCATCAATATTTCTGACCCTTCGGTCCCCGGGAGTGGCTGCGTTATCCCCCATCCTCTCGAACCATCGGAGATGGGCTACAAGGACACGGTGATCGCCTATCCGGGAGAGATCACGACTGTAAAGGCCAAGTTCGACATCCCCGGTCTTTACGTGTGGCACTGCCATATCGTTGAACACGAGGACAACGAAATGATGCGCCCCTACGTCGTGTCGGCTGTGGCTCCGCCCCGGCATCATCATGACTTCAATGATCGGGACCGGGAGCACCACAAGATGAAACATGACTATCGCTGGGCAGACAAACGTAGATAGCGCCCAGCAGCGATGCAAAGGAGGGAAAGACAGGAACAGAATGGAGGGCCGCCACAAGGCGGCCCTCCTATTCTCAACCCTGGGAACAGGCCATAGATAAGACTGCTTGCAATTTCCACGATCTGGGTGTAAAAACACCACGGGCGTATTTCTGTGACCACCTGCAACATTCCGGAAGAGAGAAATGCCGACTCAAGAAGAACGACGGGACAGTGAGCGTGTACCCTGCAAACTCGTTTGCCTCTTCGAGTTGACGACGCCTGCGGGCGCTGACGCTGTGAAGTTGACAACGGGATCCGGGCACGTCATCAATCGTAGTGGCAGGGGCCTGCTGCTCTTGCTTCCAGAGAAAGTGAACAACCAACAGGTGGTTGAGATTCAGGTGCCCTCAGAGGTGAGGAAAGAGCAGAGCACCAAAATCGTGGAAGTCTGTTGGACTCGCCCTATTGAAGTGGACGCCCAAGCCAAGATGTACCTAGCTGGCACACGTTTCCTCTTTGAGATTCCTCCTCCTAGTCAGTCGCCGCAGACTCCCTAACCTCCGGCTGTTTCTTCCTGCTGCAAGCGTATCGGTCTAACGGCTCCTCACACCAGACGCAACCACCACATTAATTTCCACCATCGTCTCGCATGAACACCAGCCAGATCTTTCCGGGTTCTCCCTCATCATCCATCGTGATCTGAACGGTATCATTGTCTGCCCAGTTCGAATGGTCCTCTCGACGTTCAGGCATGCTCCACGTAACACCTTACACACTCGCCAACGTCCAACCTGGCAGCGAGAGCTTGGTTACTATGCACTGCATAGTAACTGGCACTGGCTATGATCTTATGGTGTTGCAGACGACACTCGGAATGCTTCCAATAGAACAAAATTTTTGACATCGGAGAGCGGGCTCGCCTTAGGTTCGTCCTGCCTTTTGATCGCCAACAGTTCGGCCCGTCACTTCATGCACGCCTCCGGCCACCAGATGCTGGACCAAGTTGTACAGGATGATTGGGACCATGACTCGCGGGTATGAACCAAGCACAAGAGAGGCCAGGACCAACCCAGTCCCGTTGTTATTCATCCCTAGTCCGTACATGAGCGAGACACGGTCAGCCTGGTCTACCTTAAACAGACGGCTCAGCCCATATCCGGAGGCAAAGGCCGTGACGCAGAGGCCCGCGGTAATTGCCAACGTCACCGCCAAAAAGTCGAAGTCGCGGTCCGCCACCGCCTGGGGAAGGGAGACCGATCCATTCGAGTAGTTCAATAGCAATAACACGATGGAATTGATGAGTTTGATGAATGGCATGACCGCAGTGAGCCGGGCTTCAGGAACTGCGAATCGTACAGCAAGGCCCAGCACTGATGGCAGAACGATCCAGAGGCCCAAGAACGCTCCCGAACCGTAGGCGGCAAGGTCCTGCAGTACCGCCTCATACTCCTCCGACGCCATCTCCCCAAATATCTGCAGCGCCACAGGCGTGATGATAGGGCTCAGCACGGTTGAGGAGAGGACCAATCCTAAGCTCAACGCCAAATTTCCATTGGAGTTCTGTGCCCAGGCAGTAGACGCGCCGGCAATCGGCATAGCGGCGACTAATGCAAGTCCGACGAGGATATGCTGCGCTTCCTCCGGCTCATACCACAACCGCATGACCAGGGTGACGCCGAAAATATAGATCATGGGGATGAGCAGATTGGCCGCGAGTCCGGCCAACATCACCCTGCTTTTTCGCATGAGAGATTGTAAGTGCGACGTCTTCACGCCCAATCCGGCGTTAAACATGAGCGTGGCGAGGAGAAGCAGGAGCAACGAGACATGGATCTTTGTCTGAAAAATTGGAACGTCGCCCAAGTCAACGTTCCTGATCCATAAACCGGCCGCCGGAAAGACGGCGGCAATGGCGTAGGCGCTGATCAAGAACCAAAGCAAATGATGGTGGATGAATTGCGACAGAGCGAGGAGCGTGAATCTTCGGTTATCCATATCTAGCCCGCATTATTCATGACGGTTCGTCGCGAAATCGCGCAGTCGCGTTGCGAGACGGGCATGCGGAGCCGCGAGATCCCTCGACGTACTTGAACAGTACGTCGAGGGGGCGAGTGGCGAGCCTGCCAGCCGAAGGCGCGTCGCAGCAGCGAATCCGTGATTGTAGCAGAAGCGCTCATGAATAATGCGGGCTAGAGGGTGCCGAGTTGGTCCAAAATCAAATCCCGCCTTTGGTCCCACAATAATTCAGAGCGATTAATGTCCCGGCGCCTGGCCGATGATGTGGACCCTGGGGCCACGGGGGAGTGCAATCACACGGTCATCATCCGGCTCACCTCCTAACACCCACTCGAACAGTTTCTTCGCATCGGACAGTTCAGGATCCTTCGGGGCGCCAAACTGTTCCTTCTGCATCGATTCATCGTAGAGGCCAATGCACCCGTGCGAGGCCGGATAGCCCGGCATGTCCCGCCCGTGAATCCAATAGGACACGCCTTCTCTATTCACATGGAACAGGAGCGCAAAATTCATCGGGTACGGCTGGTCCCTCCCTTCGATCGTATAGAGGCTGGATTGATGTTGCAGATGGGCTGCAGTCAGACGGAACCCTCCCGCAGGTGTTTCGTTGCCTCCATTCCCGGAGGCGATGGGGGTCTTGAAGCGAAGGGCTCCATATTCATAGGCTCCGAGAAACTGTTCTGCCAGATCGATTAAAATGAATTGCTCATCCTCTTCTGCGGCTTGATAGAACAACGGGAGCGGAGAAAATAGTTTCAGATCCTCGATCCGCCTCGGGACTTTGATCGGGAGACCAGGGCGTGCGTGACGTCGATCGATCCGGTTGAATCGCGCCACGTCCACCCAGTCCTCGCCAAATATCGCCTCCAACGATCCGCCGCGCGGGATGATCCGGCAGTCCCACTCCACCGTGGCATCACTGGGGTAATGAATCTCGCAGAGACCACGCTGCTTCTTGGGGGAATCAGCTTGCGCGGAAACGTGAAAGACCGTGACCATCATCACGGTCACGGCAAATAGCGAACTCCAGAACGGCCTGAGCATAGTGGTGGACATGGTCGATACACTTACCAGCGACGCGCGGCGTTGGCTTATACATTCGTGCCTTTCAGGCTGTTCAAAATGGCCTTCAGCAAGGCCACAGCACCAGTGGGAGGCTTAGGTCGAGCTCAAGGTTGAGCGAAGATCAGATTCTTTTTTTCTCAGCCTTAGCCTGAACTTTAGTCTTCCAATAACGCTGGCGAACTTTTTCAACAGCCTGCTAGTCTGTCTGATTTATCTCGTTAGTTTCATGCGACCAACCAAGACAGACTGACCCTAATCACCACAGTGGCACTTTCCCCTCTGCTGCAAAACGCCGCACTATCCATGGGAACCTGAGTACCGTTTCTCTTCATAACCACTCGAAACCTGACGAGGGTTGATCTGGCTCATCTGGTCTATCTGCTTGGTCTGGTTCAACCAAACAAACAAGACAGACCAAACAGACCAAATGAACAAGGAAGGCTGATTCTCCTTCTTTACTCCCGAGCGTCACAGGCACATCCAATGCAGAACTGATACCTGGATTCGACCGCTGGCTATTGGCCATCAATGCTATTGAGGGAGGGAATTTGTCATGAAAATTCTTTGCGCTGTGGATGGGTCTGAATGTTCGCAGTGGGGAGTACAGGCACTCGAATCCCTAGCCGGTCGTGAACCGGAGGCTGTGACGCTGCTCCATGTGGTCGATCCATCGGCCCTCCGAGCGGGCAGAGGCAAGAACCCTGTAGCAGAGAAGCGAGCCCTGGCCGCCATGGAAAAAGCCGGTGCCATCCTCCTCCATGAGGCAGAGCGAACCGCACGAGTCGCCCTCGGGCAGGCTACGACCGGCCCTCGCACCACCCTCCACCACGTTTTAGCCCATGGTCCCCTCGCCCGGACGATCGTGCGACAGGCGCGGCGGGTCAAAGCCGATCTCATTCTCATCGGATCCCGAGGATTGAGCGACATCCGTGGATTCTTGATGGGAAGCATCTCTCGGCAGATCGCGTCGATCGCCCCCTGCTCCGTCCTCGTCGTGAAACAACCGCTCCCGCAGCTGAGGCATGTGCTCCTCGCCGTCGATGACTCAAAGCAGTCACGAGCCGCTGCTCGATTTCTTCGATCCCGCATTCTTCCGGAGTCCGCCACGACCACCATCTTCTCCTCTGCCGAAAGACCGGTGACTGACTTGGCCGTTCGATACTTGTCCAAAGCCCAAGTCGCAGAGTTAGAGCGACCGGTCCTCGAACGCGCCACACGAGTGGTCACAGCATTAAGGGATGAATTCCTGAAAGAAGGCTACGCCATCGTCACAGATGTGCAGATGGACCACGTTATCGAGACCATCGTCAAACAGGTGGAGTCAAATCATGCCGATCTCCTGGTGATCGGGTCTCGCGAGTTGACCAAGAGCGAGCGGCTCCATCTCGGCAGCGTCTCGGAGAGTCTCTTAAGACACGCCCCTTGCTCCGTCCTGATCGTGCGAGGCCGGCGTGCCTGACCTCGATAAGCTACCGCTCCATCAACTCACGGTTGCTGAAATCTTCACCAGCCTGGAAACCGGGGAAAGCGGCTTGTCGCCCGAAGAGGCACAGCAACGGCTCAGCCGGTATGGTCCCAATGTTCTGGAGGAGCCGGGTCACTATTCATTGATTCGAGGATTCCTCCACCAGTTCACTCACTTCCTGGCCCTGTTGCTCTGGGTCGCCGTCGCGCTGGCGTTCACGGCAGACTTCATGAAGCCGGGCGAAGGAATGGCCACGCTCGGCTGGGCAATCCTCGGTGTAATCGTCATCAACGCCGTCTTTGCCTTCTTTCAAGAATATAAAGCGGAACGAGCCGTGCATGCCCTCCATCGACTCCTTCCTGCCAGGGCATGGGTCCTTCGAAGCCACCAACCGCTTGATGTGTCGCGGGACGAGATCGTGCCCGGCGACGTGCTCTTGATTGAGGAGGGAGAGCAGATCCCTGCCGATGCCCGGCTCATCGAAGCAGCCGACATGCTGGTCGACACCTCCTCTCTCACTGGCGAATCCCAACCGAAACGGCGGACAGCGGAGCCGGTGATCGATGGACATCTCCTGGACATTCCCAATCTCGTATTCGCCGGCACCCCTGTGCTCTCCGGCAGAGGTAAGGCGGTCGTGTTCGCCACCGGCATGCAGACGGAGTTCGGTAAGATCGCCCGCCTCTCCACAAGCGTGGAGACAGGCCTCAGCCCCCTGCAGAAAGAGATTGAGAAGGTGACCCATGTGGTCGCGCTGCTGTCGCTCGCCATGGGCGGGGTCTTTTTCGTCATCGGCGTCTCCATGGGTTTGGGCTTCTGGATCAGTGCGATCTTCGGAATCGGCATCATCGTGGCGAACGTGCCGGAAGGACTGCTCCCCACTGTGACGCTGGCCTTGGCGTTGGGCAGCCAGCGCATGGCCAAACGCCACGCACTCATCAAGCAACTGACGTCCGTTGAAACCTTGGGTTGCACCACCGTCATCTGTACGGATAAGACTGGGACGCTGACCGAGAACCGGATGCGCGTGGCTCGTTTCTATATGGACCATCTCGAGATCGAGGTGCAGAAGAACTGTCTGGTGATCGCCGGACGCACGACCAGCGCGATCGAGGCCGAGGAGTATGCGCCACTCTTCGATGCGATCATCCACTGCCACAATGCCAAACGCCTGCGGCGGACCGACGGCCGCCCCACCATCACGGGCGATCCCACCGAAGTGGCCCTGGTCGAGTTCGCACTGGATCACGAACTCCTCCAGCAAGAACCGTTGCCCCGGATGGGCGAGCTGCCGTTTGACGCGGACCGAAAGCGCATGTCCACCATCCATTGGCGTGAGGGCCGGCTCGTGGCCTTTGTGAAGGGAGCGCCGGAATCGCTCGTGCCCCTCTGCAGTCAGATGCTCCACCACAGTGCGCTCTCGCCGATGAGTCAGGAAGATCGCCAGCGCATCATGGAGCAAAGCCGTACCTTCGCGCAGCAGGCCTATCGGGTCCTGGCTGTGGCCATGCGTGACATTGAGCAGGACATTGAGAAACTGGACATCGACCAAGTGGAACAGAAACTCACCTTCCTCGGCCTCGTGGCGATGATGGATCCCCCGCGCCGTGAAGTGCCGGAGGCTATCGCGCGTTGCCGCCAAGCCGGCGTCCGCACCATCATGATTACCGGAGACCATCCGCTCACGGCCCTGGCCATCGCCCGCCAGATCGGATTGGTGACGCAAGAGTCCCTCACCCAACCGGACGGAGACTATCCCGCGATCGAAGGGCACCAGGTCGAAACGATGAGCGACGAGGCGCTGCGTCGGCTCCTGACGCCCACCAGTCCTGACAAGGCTGAGCCGATCTTCGCGCGCATGGCCCCCCGGCACAAGATGCGTGTGGTGTCGGTGCTGAAAGACATGGGCGAAGTGGTGGCCGTCACGGGCGACGGGGTAAACGACGCACCGGCCATCAAGAAAGCCGATATCGGGATTGCGATGGGTATCGCCGGAACCGACGTGGCAAAAGAAACGGCGGACATGATTTTACTCGACGACAACTTTGCGACTATCGTCAACGCCATTGAAGAAGGCCGGGCCGTTTACGCCAACATCAGAAAATTTTCCACCTACGTACTGGCGAGCAACGTGCCAGAGGTCGTCCCCTATCTGGCGTACGGCTTGTTCGGGATTCCACTGGCGCTCACGGTCCCGCAAATCCTCGCCGTGGATCTGGGAACCGACATGATTCCGGCCCTGGCCCTGGGCGCCGAAAAACCCGACACCGGCATTATGTCCGTTCCGCCGCGCCCGCGCACAGAACGGTTGATGAACCTTCCGCTTCTCCTGCGCGCCTATGTCTTTCTGGGGTTGATCGAAGCCGGGATCGCCATGGGTTCATTTTTTTTATTGCTCCTGTCCGAGGGATGGACCTGGGGCATGCCGCTCGACTGGTCCGACCCGCTCTACAAACAGGCGACCGCCGCCACCTTCGCCGCAATCGTCATCGCCCAGGTGGCAAACGTATTCGCCTGCCGCTCAGACCGACTGTCCCTCTTTCAACTCGGCTGGTTCAGCAATCGCATGCTCCTCTGGGGAATCGCGACGGAACTCGGCGTTCTGGCCTTCATCATCTATACCCCCTGGGGCAACGCAATCTTCGGAACCAGCCCCTTGCCAGCCTGGATCTTCGGGCCACTCGCGCTGGGCGC
This sequence comes from uncultured Nitrospiraceae bacterium, assembly GCA_963781915.1. Lineage (GTDB taxonomy): Bacteria > Nitrospirota > Nitrospiria > Nitrospirales > Nitrospiraceae > Palsa-1315. The sequence goes on from CAWAIH010000005.1 coordinate 283,239, forward strand.
CATGGCACTGTTAATCGCAGAGGAAATCCGTAAGATCATCGTGAACCGATTCACAAACAGTCGTGCAGGCAAAGTCACGTAACAAGCTGGTACATCATGACCAGTAACCCCCAAGACCCGACTCGTGAGGTCCCTGTCACCGAGATCATTCCCCCCGGATCTTCTTCAGCTTGCTCGCTTTCCCTTCCCACGACTGGGACCGAAGTTTACCTAGAAGGGGTGGCCTGGGTGAATCCAGAATTGCGCGGATGAGGCGAAACCATGAGACCATCGGCTGTCCGACTCGCAACAAAACATTGAACAAAAGTTTCAGAAAACTAAGGAAGGTCTGATTAATTCACGTTTGCACTGAGAAATCTGTTCAGGGTTGATCCACACGGGCAATCAGGTTGGAATCCGATGGTCCGGGAGCGTCATTATCGAGGGTTGCCCGCTGTCAGGCCGCCGGCGCCCCCGTTCCCCCCCACGCCCACTAGGCCACCGCCAGCAGGCGCCGACGCGCCACGTACAGATTCGCTAAGCCGCAACTAATAAACAACCAGTGCGTATTCTTCGCCAGCCCGCGGTAACGGACTTTGGACCACCCAAAGATCCGCTTGATCACCAAGAACACATGCTCGACTTTGGCGCGGACCTTCGACTTCGTACGATTGCGGGCACGCTCCGCCTCGCTCAAGGGCCGATGGCGATGAGCTTTGGCCTGGATCCAATTGGCGGCATTGGGAGCGTGGTGCCGGATCACGTCGCGTTGCCCGCTGTAGGCCGCGTCACCCCACACCCGCCTCTCCTGGCCATGCAGCAGCTCCGGCAACGCCTGGCTGTCATGCACATTGGCCGCCGTGGCCGCGACCGAATGAATCAGTTTGGTCCGACTATCCACGCCGATATGGGCCTTCATGCCGAAATACCACTGGTTCCCCTTCTTGGTCTGATGCATCTCTGGATCCCTCTCCTTCGTGCGATTCTTCGTCGAACTGGGGGCCGCAATAATGGTGGCATCCACGATGGTCCCTCGGCTCACCTGTAAGCCGTGCTTGACCAAATGCTCTCGGATTCGCGCAAAGAGTTGTTCGCCCATCTGGTGGGCTTCCAGGAGGTGGCGAAACTTGCAGATCGTCGTCTCATCCGGCACAGGCTCGTGGCCCAGATCAATGCCGACAAAGTGCCGCATGGCGCGCGAGTCGTACAGCGCCTCCTCCACAGCGGGGTCCGACAGGTTGAACCACTGTTGCAGACAATGGAGGCGCAGCATGCGCTCGACACCCACCGGCGGACGGCCCGGGCCCTCGGCCTTGGGATAGACCGGCTCGATCACGGCCACCAATTCCGCCCATGGCACAACGCGGTTCATCTCGTCGAGAAATCGCTCACGCCGGGTGGACTTGCGATACTGTTCAAACGATACCTCCGCAAACGTCTGTTGCTGCATGGGGCACGCCTCCAGTTCAGTGTTGCGTTACCATTAGCACAGCGCGAGCGGAGAATAAATCAGACCTTCCCTAAGACAAGTAGTGTTCGATCTCCATGGCACCATGGAACACACCAAGGATATCGATGTTACGATCAGGTTTGATCAGGTAGGCAATGCGGTAGTGCCCGAAGAGAAGAATACGAACGTGCCGGTCAGAATGCGCGTCGTACCGATAGCCCATTTCGGGAAACTGCTTGAGAACTTCCGTGTGTTCGTAGATCTCGAGAACCTTCGAGCTGCCGCTGGCGGATTATCTCTCGCGATATAGGCGTAAATCCGTCCTAGCCACCGCTCGGCCTCAGTCGTCCACCTCAGCGCTGCCACGAACGAATCCGGCTGAGCATATCCTCATGGCTGATTGTGCGTCCCGCATCGGAATCAGCCACTCCGCGTTCCACCATCTGGACGAACGCCAGCTCCCGGAGCAATTCATTATAGGAACTGTCATCCGGCTGATTCCGAAGAACTTCTAACATCTGTTCTATGGCTGAAGCCATGTTAGAGGAGCAGTCGGAAGACGGCAAACCAGTGGGTGGGGCCGACAGAGGTCAACGCATTATGGCGCGACCGAACCGCGTACCGTTCGTCAGCCTGCCCCACCTCTTGACTCGCCCCTGCTCACCCCTGCTCTTTTGCCTGAACCCCTGGATGATAGGTGCCGTAGACATACACGGGAATGGGCAGGTGGCCGAGATGTTTTTCCATTAGCGGCTTGACGTCTTTCCAGTCGAGCCCCCCCACACCAGTGGCCAAGCGTGGAAGCGCGATACTCTTGAACTTCTCAGTCTCAATTGCCTTACACAACGCTTTGAGACAGTGGTTCACGTTCTCGATCGTAGCCCGGCCCGGCTTGGCTCCGTGACTGGCAGCAGCCTCCTGAGTATATAGATTCACAATCCGAACCGCTCCGACGCCGGACCAAGTCCACAACTCGCCGCTCTTGGGAGTATACGTCTGAGAATAGTGCCGGAAGTCCTTATACATTGCCGGCCACCGTTCTCTGAGTGCCAAGGCTAGCCCGTTCGCAAAGTTGTCGTTGGGGGCAACCCCGTGTGCCAACGCCTCTGCCTTCGTCAATAAAATATCTCCTGCCACTTCCTTCAACATATAACGTCCTCCTTCATCGAGTTAGTAATGGCCGTAAACTTTATCACAGAGGGCGGGATGAGTTTCCCCTACACTTGTAACTTGAAACCGCCCACTCTTTTTCTCTTCCGGTTGATTGAAGGGTCAGCCCGCATTATTCATGAGCACTTCTGCTGCAATCGCCGATCCGCTACTACGACGAGCCTACGGCCGGCGGGCTCGCCCCTCGGACCCTCCACGTACTGCACGAGTACGCATCGGGTCCTCACGGCTCCGCGCGCCGGTCTCGCGACGCGGCTCAGCGATTTCGCGACGAACCGTCATGAATAATGCGGGCTAGGAGCGAAACGGCTTAACATCACCCGACTTGCGCAACATCTTGTTCACCTCGTCAAGGTGCAGCTCCTCGCCAACAATCATCTCTCGTGCATATTCTTCCAACAGGACGGACTTTCCTTCGGAAACTTTCAGGAGTTCGTAATAGGAGGCGACAGCGGCCTTCTCGTGCTCCAAGCTTTCCTGCAGGATATCTCCCACATCATGCTTCTCGGTTTCCAAGAGTGTCCCGATTTTCAACGAGGGGTGGCCGCCGAGTAAGGTGACCAGTTCCCCTGCTTTATACGCATGGGCAAGGCTCTCATCAGCATTACTCTTCAGCCAAGACACAATAGGAATGCGGTTATAGCCATAGATCATGAGGGAGTAATGCGTATAGCGTACAACTCCAGCCAACTCATGCTCCATAATTTTATTGAGAATCCCAACCGCGCGTTTCGCGTCTTGTTCGTTCATCAGATGCCTCCTGTTAGTAACACTGTCCCGGCTGAAGAAGCTGCGAATGGCACATCTGCTGTGTCCGGCCTTTGCAGCATGGCACACCACCGTCAGCGATTCGTTGGGAGCCAAGTCTACTGGAAAGCCCGATGCGTATCCACCTCGTTCTATTCTTGGAGTAGCCCTTGTCTTTTTTTTGTTCCTACCTTATAGATTGAACAGAGTCACGAGCTGATCAATCGTCAGCTTCCGTCGCTGCCCCTCTCGTAGTTGCACAGGAGTACCTTCTATGAAAATGCTGCTGATCGTCTTTCGTCAGTCGATGGTAGAACACATCCATGCACTGCTGAAAGAATATGACGTCAACGCGTTCACTGAACTGCACAATGTAGCCGGCAGGGGGGAGACCGGACCCAACGTTCAGTTCTTTCTGTCACCGGGCACCAACTGCATGATCCTCACTGCGGTATCGGAACAGCTAGCCTACCGCCTCATCGATGGGTTCACGCGCTTGAAAGCGGACCAGAAGATGCGTCAGGATGACAACGTGCTTCCTCTACACGTATTCATCCTCCCCTGTGAGCAAGTGGTCTAGCCCGCATGATTCATGAGCGTTCCTGCTGCAATCGCCTATCCGCCGCCGTTCGGTGTCGCCAACGTCCAACAAGGAGAACCAGCCAAACTGCCGGCGCGCGACGAGTTCTTCAATGGTTGATTGCAAGACCTAATGAAGATCAAGCATTGTAAAGCCGTTATTGAGACACAACGCTAGTTCTTGGCTGAGGAGTTTTCCGAAGCTAGATGGAGGACTTCCGACTCGGCCAGCCCTTGATCTCGCTGTGTAATGCCGGAGCGCAGGAGCTTGTCGCCCAGTCCGACCGCCAGGTTGCGGTAGATGATCACGCCGATATCGGGGCGGCGACGGATGAGGTCCGTCAGATCGCGCTGGAGGAATTCTGCGACCTCCACATGACCCTTGGCCGTGGCCGTGGCAGAGTGGGGCCTGGCCGAGAGGAGCGAGACTTCGCCGCACGTTTCCCCGGTGCGGACTGTGCCGATGGTGGCCGGAGGGGTTCCACAGCTGATGGCAACTTGTCCCTGCAGCAGGATGTAGAGACGGTCGGCCGGATCGTGTTCGACGAAGAGGCGCTTGCCGGCCAGAATGTCCCGCACCGTGCAAGCTCCGGCGAGCCTGGTCGCCTGTTCGCTGTTCATCCCCCGAAACAACGGGATCTCCTTGATCGCCTGTGCCATGCGCGGTGCAATGACACAGCTGGAAAAGCCGCGCATCACGACGTCGGCGACGGCCTGCATTGGTTCTGTCAGTGCGAGCGGCCCCAGATCTTGCAGTTTGTTCAACCGCACCATCTTCACGATATCGAGCCGTTCCACTTGATAGAAGACCATAGCCGGCACATAGGCGACCGGCAGAAAATTCAGCTCCAAGAGCGTGCGCTGCATCCTGGGGGCATAGGCGCTGACGTCGATCTCAATGTATTCGATACCCATTTCCTCCCGGCACTTTCGCTCCAGCTCGGAGAGAAGAAATCGCACGACGTCGTCGGCCAGGGCGATCAACTCGAACACGCGGACTGTGTGCTCGATCGGATCCATCGTATAGCCGACAGCCCCGACAATGTGGCCGCCGGAGCGGGCCAGAAAGTAACTGGTTTGCCGCGCATGGAGTTTGAAGAATCCATAATCCAGCCGCATGGGGCCGAAGATTTCCCGGTTGCGCACCCGCCCCCGCTCGATGCGCAGCAAAGCCGGATAACCTTCAGCCTGCAGTTGTTCGATGGTGTAGTCTCCTCCGGCGGGGTAAGGCGCGGAATCTTCGTCGACGATGAAATCCGGCGTGAGCGGCGGCCTGCTCATCACGAGATTGGCTAAGGCATAGGCCTCTGGAATGATCCGCGGATTGTTGCGGCGCAAGGCCAGCGCGTCGCCGAAATATCGGACCAGCAGGGCAAAGCTCTCGCGGTGATGGAAGAAATGCTTCAGTGGTAAAAAACCGGTGGGGTTGAACCCCTGCGCGAGGCTGATCTGCTGGGCGTACGGATGCACAGTCCGCGCGACGACCAGGCCGACGTGTAGGCGGTTCTGAATGGATTCGAGCCGCTTCTCCATGAGCAGCTTGCCGACCTGCAACCGGCGATAGTCCGGATGGACGGCGAGGCGGCCGAACTCGCCGACGAGGTCTGAATGGGCCCCGAAGTCGAAGAGCACGGAGGCTGTGCCGATTACCCGGCCCGTATAACTCTCTTCAGCGACGAGAATCAGGGCATCGTCGGTGAAGACAGAGCGCTTCAACCAGAGTTCGTCGTACACCTCATGATGGGGGTAGTCGGCGCCGTAAACCGCGAGGAATATCTCGCGGATCTGGCCGACATCTTCTTCGCGGGCTTCTCTAATGCGAATCATGACAGCCCTATGCTCTTAGTCAAGATGCTGAAAAAGACCGCCAGCCAGTTTTGTTCATTTGGTCTATTTGGTTTATCTGGTTGTTTGGTTGAATGAAACTAACCAAATAAACTAAATCAACCAGACAAACCACACAAACCAGATGGACCAGACAAACTTGGCCTGCTCCAGACGTACAGACCATCGAAGTTCTAGCGTGTCAAAAAGTTTTTCCGCAGCCTGCTGGGTCAGGAACGGGGCGTTTGCTCACTGAGCCGCTGGCCGGCGATCTTGGCAATGGCCTGGTAATAGGCCGCGCCGACGGCCAAGGCCTCTTCGTCGAAATCGAACTTGCTGGAGTGGGCGGGAAAGCCTTCCTTGCCAGGAACCTGACTCCCGAACCGGACATAGGCGCCGGGAATGTTTTCCATGTAGTAGCTGAAATCCTCCGCGCCCATGTTGGCCGTCTTGAGCGGCAACACATTGGCTTCCCCCACCGCCTCAACTGCCGCGCGGCGCGCCAGGCTCGCCATGTCCGGCGTGTTGATCAGCGGCGGCGTGCCTTCATTCACGGTGACCTGGATCTTGGCGCCGTGCAGTTGGGCGATCGATTCGGCAATGCGGCGGACGGAAGAAAGAAGTTGTTGCCGGACAGCGGGATCCTGGGCACGAACCGTCCCCTCCAGCCTAGCTTGGCCTGCGATGACGTTCGGTGCGGTCCCAGCGTGGAACTGACCGACGGACACCACCGATGGACGGGCCGGATCGACCTCGCGTGAGACAATCGTCTGCAGTGCCATGATCATGAGACTCCCGACCACGACTGCATCGATGCTTTCATGGGGACGGGCTCCGTGTGCGCCCTGGCCGATAATCTCGATTGTGAAATTATCCGACGACGCGTTGACGGCGCCCTCGGACACGACGATGGCCCCCGGATGATAGTGGCGGTCGAGATGGCCGCCGAAAATCATGCCCGCGCCCTCCAGCGCCCCTGCCTTGATCATGGCCAGCGCGCCCGTACCTTTTTCCTCTGCCGGTTGAAAAATCAATCGTACGGGAGCCGGCAGGTCTTTCTCCTCGGAGAGAAGCGCCGCCGCGCCCAGCAACATGGTGGTGTGCCCATCATGGCCGCAGGCATGCATGACGCCGTCATGCACCGAGGCGAAATCCAAACCGGTGTCTTCCTGGATCGGCAGCGCATCGGTATCAACACGCAAGACGACGCAGGGTACTCCGGCGCGTCCGGGAATATCGGCCACGACTCCGTGTCCGGCAACGTGAGCCCGATACTTGATGGCCAGCCCATCGAGAAATTTGCAGATCACAGCGGCAGTGTTCACTTCCTGCCCGCTGAGTTCCGGGTACTCGTGGAGCACACGGCGAAGCTGAATGAGACGGTGTTGTAACGGCTCAGGAATCAACGGCATGATTGCGACCTTACCGATGAACGTACGACGACCTGTTGGTACACCCATCGCCGGGTCCGGCCAGACCGGCAACCTGAAGAAACTGGAGCATGGTAGCACAGAAGGAACAGCGGTTTCCGCAGCGGTTCCGCTCGCTCGTCTCCCATCACACCTACTCACCCAAGCAGGTGGACAGACTGTCCTTCACTGCGCGCAGCGAGGAAGCGTATTCTGATCATGCGGCCTCGGCGAGCAAGAAGGACGGTCTGGCCTTTCCCGTCTCCCCTTACCAGCCAAGCTGCCACTGATGTCCGTTCCGTTCCATCAGCGCGTCTGCCTCGCTGGGGCCCCACGTGCCGGCCGAGTAGGGATGCACATCTTGCTTTCCTGACAGAAGCGGGTCGTAAAGATGCCAGGCCTTTTCGGTGAACTCCGCACTGACGAAGAGTGTCTGATCCCCGATCATCACGTCGCGCAGAAGAGTCTCGTAGGCTTCTGGGAGTTCACCGAAGGCTTTCTGATAGTCGAATTGCAAGGCATGGTTGCTCAGGTGGAACGGACGCCCCGGGCTCTTGACGGAAAAACAGAGGGAGAACCCTTCGCTGGGCTGCAGGGTAATGAGCAGCTTGTTGGAGACGATGCTGCCCGGTTCGATGGATGGAAAGACATGGGCGGGCGCCTCGCGGAAGATCACCGCGATCTGGGTGAGCTTGCGCGGGAATCGCTTCCCGGTCCGCAAATAGAACGGCACGCCTTTCCACCGCCAATTGTGGATCTCCACTTTCAGGGCAACATAGGTTTCCGTGGTGGAATCATTCGGGACCCCCTGTTCTTCGCGATATCCTGGAATTGTTTGGTCGGCCACTTGCCACGACGTGTACTGGCCAAAGACCACATCCTTCTGAGAGATCGGGGCAATAGAATGGAGCACTTTCAGCTTTTCGCTCTGGATGGCCGCAGCATCGAAGGAGACCGGCACCTCCATCGCGACGACGGTCATGAGTTGGGTCAGATGGTTCTGGACCATATCGCGGAGAGCCCCGGCCTGTTGGTAGTAGGCCCCGCGATGTTCGACGCCGAGATCTTCGGCGACGGTGATCTGCACGTTCTCGATGTTGTCGCGTTTCCAGAGCGATTCAAAAATCGGGTTCGCAAAACGGAATGCCAGGAGATTCTGCACCGTTTCTTTGCCGAGGTAATGATCGATACGGTAGATCTGAGATTCCTCGATGTATTGATGCAGGGTCGTATTCAGGCGCAGAGCCGAGAGGAAGTCGTGGCCGAAACGGTTTTTCGAACACGATGCGGACCCACCCGTGACTCTTGAGCAGCCCTGCGTGATCGAGCCGTTCCATCGCAGTCGGCACGATGTCCGGCGGCAAGGCCAGATAGAACACCCGGTTCTCCAGCATCTTGTGCGTACGCTCCAACTGCCGGATATATACGGCCAACGCTTCATAATCCTGTACTCCCCCTTCATGCACGGTCTGGTAGTGAAGACACTCGTCGCACCAGGCGCGCAGTTCCGCCTCATTGCGCCAGCCGGCTGTGTGCAGACCTTCGAAGGCCCAGAGCCGGAACCCCTCTTCACCCATCTCAGGCAGGGCCGCGCCAACGATGAGCGTGTTGCGAGTCTCCAGGACTCCCTGATCCCGTAGATGATACAGCGCGGGCAGCAGTTTCCGGCGCGTGAGGTCACCAGTCGCACCAATGATGACGAAGACATGAGGCTCTATCTGATATTGCGACATCCGTCGGGTCCTCTCTGTAAACGATGGTAACGCTCAAAATGTTCAGCATACAGGATTTACAATGACTCGCCTACCCAACGGCGATCGGCGCTGGGGGGTACGTCACAATCAGAGGCTGGCTGCGCCCTCATATCTTTGCTACTCTCACCTTGATGCCTGTCTCCCTCCAAGCGTTCATCGCCATCTTCGTTGTGGGAGCCCTGCTTCGATCCTTTGCGGTGCTCACCAAAGCCCATGCTGAACGGCTGGCGACGTTGGTATTTTCAGTGTGCCTGCCGGCCACGATCCTTGTCTCCCTGGACGCCGTTACATTTAGTTCCACTGCATGGAAGCTCCCTGCTGCAGCCTGCCTCATCACCCTCCCGCTGCTCCTCTGTTCCTGGTTGCTCACCCGCCTACTGCGGCTGACCCGCCCCAAGCAAGGAGGTTTCCTCCTCGCCACCGGTCTCATCAACTCTGTGTACTTCTCCTATCCGGTCGTCCTCGCCACCTTTGGAGAAGAGGGATTAGGCCATGCAGTGCTCTTTGATGTGGGCCAAAGCCTGCTGACACTCACCGTGGTGTACGGTCTTGCGGTCTGGTTTGGCGCCAGCGCTCCCACTGCCGGATCAGCGATGGTCCGATTCCTCTCCGCTCCACCACTGTGGGCCCTGTGCGGCATCCTCGCGTTGAAGCTGGCCGGCCTCAGTCTGCCCCCGTTGCTGCATCAGCTACTCACGCCCATTCATCTCACAACGACGCCCCTCGCCAGTTTAGTGCTGGGACTCTCGATCAGCGTGACCGCCCTGCGCCACAATATGCCCGTGGCCCTGCTGGGTGTAGTAGTACGAATGGGCGGCGGATTGCTGCTCGGCCTCTCGGCCGTGCTACTACTGGACCTGCATGGACTGGAACGGGCGATTGTCATTCTGATCTCCGCGATGCCCTCCGCAGTCAACTCTGTAATCTTCGCCTCAGAAACGCATCTGGACGAAGACCTGGTAGCCTCTATCGTGGCCCTCTCCATTTGCCTCGGTATCGCCGTCCTCCCCTGGCTGCCCAAGCTTTCAATGTTTCTGCTCGGCTGACCTCTTTCAATGGTCCTTCCAAGCTTGCTCGTTATCTCTCCACGGGAGGGTGGTCTGCTTGATCCCCCACTGCGCGCGTCCAACAAATGCTGGTTCATCTGGTCTATCTGGTTTATTTGGTTGATCGGACTAGAAATTCATCCAGAAGAACCAGACAGACCAGAAAGACCTGCCAACCAGACAGACAAGCCCGTGCGCGTTCCGCGAGCGCAGGAGATCAACAGACCACCCTCCTTTTTCCCTCCAAGCTTGCTTGTTCTCCTTCCTCTCCAAAATATGCGGCGGGTGGAAGGGATGGGCACGTCGGTGGCGACATAGCGGGACACAAGGCCGAGTGGCAGTAACAGCAAGCGTGCGACGACATTGCGCCGCCTCGGCGCAGTTTCATAGGAGCACGCGACGAATTTCCCGGAAGCCAACGGCTAGACGAACTCATCGCATTATGTCGCCATCGCCGCTGCCCGCCCTTCGTCAGCCGCACCAGGCCCTTTACCTCTCCCAGGCCAGCCCCCCAACAACTAAGCCGATTGCATCGCGTCACTTGGCAAGGGTCCGCACGTAGGCCAGCACGTCTCTGCTCTCTTTCTCCGAGAGGCGGGTATTCCAAGGCGGCATGTTCGGTTTGCCCTCATGGATAGTCTTGAGCAGATCGGTATCGGATTTCTTTTTGATCGACGGTGATGTGAGGTTAGCCGGATCCGGTCCACGAAGAAACCTGTACCCATCCCCGCCGCCCTCAGGCCCATGACAACCGGTGCAGTACCTAACAAACAGGGTCTTGCCACGCGCCACTTTGCCATTCTGAGCCTTGATCTCAGCTTCTGCCTGCGCCATACATCCAAACAGAATATTTCCTATAAACCAGACTATTAAGATAATAAACTTAAATATTCTATTCATGTATTGCCTCCTCGGTGTTGCCATACCGGCTGAATGCAATCTGAGCTCTACCTTCGATCTGGCAGATCGAGCCTCCAGACCACTAGTCTGACTGTCGATCGATCCCCGCTTTGATGGTCACGAATCGCCAAACCCCGACCCCCAGGAACAACACGCCCGTGACCAGCGAGACCACACCCAGTACTTGAAATCCAAGCCCCTCCAGCCACCACACAGCCGGAATTCCAACGGCGAAAAATCCCAGCGCAGTTCTAATGTACGATAGCAACGTACGCTCGTTGGCCAACTCGGTCCGTTGCCGGGCCAGCCGATCCCGCACAAGTGTATCCGATCCCTCAGGCATAGAAGATCTCCAATTTCTCGCCGGAATACCGCCCCATCGGATGGTGAAGCTCAACAGACGTGCAGCGGAGCCAGACGTCCGTCGCTCCCTCCTCTCCAAGATTACTTATACTTTCCTCACGGGAGGGTGGTCTATTTGATCTCCCCCTGCGCGCGTCCAACGAATGCTTGTTCATTTGGTCTATCTCGTCTATCTGGTTTGTTTGGTTGATCGGACTGGAAATTCATTCAGAACAACCAGACAGACCAGAAAGACCGGCCGGCCAACCAGACAGACGAGCCCGAGCGCGTTGCGCGAGCAGGAGGACGACCAGGCTACCCTCCTCCTCCCCTCACACCCACTCCGGCGCATACTCCTTCCCCGCCTCTTTTTCTGCGAACCACCGATACAGGGCCGGCAGCACCACCAGCGTGAGGCCGGTCGAGGTAAAGAGGCCGCCGATGACGACCGTCGCGAGCGGCCTCTGCACTTCGGCTCCGATCCCCTGCGCGAGCACCAATGGCAACAGACCCAGCAGCGTCGTCATCATGGTCATGATGACCGGGCGAAGCCGAAGGACGCAACCGTTGACGATAGCCTGGTCCATCTGCGTGCCTTCATTGCGCAACTGATTGATATAGGAAACCAGCACGATCCCGTTTCCGACCGCCAAGCCGAAGAGTTCGATAAAGCCGATGGAAGCCGGCAGACTCAGATATTGCCCGCTTAGCCACAGAGACACGACGCCCCCGATCAAGGCGAAGGGGAGATTCATCATGATCAACGTCGCGTATCGAAGCGAGTGAAAAGCCCAGAAGAGCAGAAAAAATACGAGCCCTAGCGTAATCGGCATCACGATCAATAGCCGCGCGTTGGCCCGCTCCATGTTCTCGAATGCCCCACCCCACATTACCTGATACCCTTCAGGCAGATGCACCAATGATTCCAGTTTCTTCCGCCCTTCATCCACGACGCCGCCGATGTCGCGACCGACAACATTGAAGGCGATGTAGATGCGGCGTTTCACGTGCTCCCGGCTGATGCTGAACGGTCCTTCGCGCACCTCGATCGCGGCGAGCTCGCTCATCGGGATCAGCGCGCCGGACGCAGACTTCACCCTGATCTCTCCGATGGCGCCGATGCTGTTGCGTTGCGATTCCGGGAACCGAAGGGTCAATTGAAACCGCCGCTCGCCTTCGTAGACATGGGTCACCGCCTTGCCGCCGATTGCGGTGGTCACGATCTCCTGCACGTCGGCCACGTTGATGCCGAAACGAGCGATCTTTTGCCGGTCGATGTCGACGGTGAGATAGGGCTGGCCGGCAATCTGCTCGACTTTGATGTCTTTGACTCCGGCGATCTGCTGCATCAAGGCGGCGATCTCCTCCGCCTTGTCGCGCAGGACATCGAGATCTTCTCCGAACAGCTTGATGGCGCATTCCGCCCTGACGCCGGAGATGAGCTCGTCCACCCGGTGTTGAATCGGCTGGCTCATGAGCACAGAGATGCCTGGGATCTCCGCGAGCTTTCTCCGGATGGCGTCGGTCAATTGCGGCTGAGTAGTTGCCGTCTTCCATGTGCTCCGATCACTCAGAGACACGATTGGTTCGCTCTCGTTCAGTTCCTCCGGTCCCACAGCGATCTCGGGCCGGCCGATCTTGCTCACGGCCATCCGGACTTCTGGAAACTCCAGCATGACCTTATGGGCTTGTTTTTCCATCTCTATGGATTCCGGCATCGAGACGCTCGGCAGCCGAACAATCTTGGGTGTCAGAGTGCCTTCTTCTAGGAGCGGGATGAACTCTCTGCCCACAAATGGAACGAGGGCGAGGCTGCAGAGCACGATCGCGGTCGAGCCGCCGAGCACGAGACTGCGATGCCGGAGGGTCCAGGTGAGCACCGGCACATAACGCTGTTTCATCCAACGCGTGAGGCGCGTTTCTTCCGGATGGTCTCCGCGCAAGATCAGCGATGCGAGCACCGGCGACAATGTCAACGTGACCACGACAGAGGCCAAGAGCGCGATCACCAACGTGTAGGCCAGCGGCGCAAACATCTTCCCTTCCATGCCCTGTAGCGTCATCAGCGGCAAAAAAACGACGCTGATGATCAGAATGCCGAACAGGATCGGCCGGCCCACTTCTTTCGTGGCCTGAAGAATCACCTCCGACGTGCTCTTCCTCGTTGCGCCATTGTTCTGCGCCAGATGCCGATAGACGTTTTCCACCACGACCAACGATCCGTCCGCGATCTCGCCGATGGCGATGGCGAGTCCGCCGAGCGTCATCAAGTTGGCCGAGAGCCCCAGCCGCTGCATCGCGATGAATGTGATCAAGGGGGTGACGATGAGCGAGACCGTCACGACAACGGCGCTGCGGACGTGGCCCAGGAAGAAAAAGAAGACGAAGATCACCAGCACGATCCCTTCGATCAAAGCATCCCGCACCGTATTGATCGCCGCCGTGACTAATTCGATTCGATCGTAGAAGGGCAGGAGCTTCGTGCCTGAAGGGAGAATATTGTTCTGCTGGAGATCTTCCACCTTGGTCTTGACCGCTTCGACCACCTGGCGCGCATTGCCCCCGCGAATCATGAGCACGGTGCCCGCCACGACCTCCCGCTCGCCATTGAGCACTACTGCCCCAAGGCGGACGGCATGGCCGATGCGGACTTCCGCGACATCACGAACGAAGACCGGCGTGCCGCCAGACTCTTTCACGATGATGGACTCGATATCGCTCATTGTCTTGATCAGGCCCAGGCTGCGGACGATCGCGCGCTCCGCATGGCGCTCCAGCACATTGCCGCCGGCATTGGCATTGTTCTTTGCCACTGCGCTGTAAACGTCGTGGAGCGTCAGGTCGAACTTGCGGAGCTTGGCCGGATCGACCAGCACTTGATACTGTTTGACGAACCCGCCCATGCCGTTCACATCGATCACGCCCGGCACGCTCTTCAGCAGCGGACGCAGGACCCAGTCCTGGAGCGTGCGCTGATCCGTCAACTCCGTCTCGATGATCGTGGGGTCGGTCGCCGTTGCATTCGGCCCTTCCACATAATACTGATAGACCTCGCCCAACCCGGTACTCACAGGGGCCATGACAGGCTCCAACCCATCGGGCAATCGTTCCTTCGCCGCCATGATCCGTTCGAGAACCAACTGGCGGGCGAAGTAGATATCGACGTCGTCGTTGAACACGACCGTGATCTGGGACAGGGCGAATTTTGAAAGGGATCGGATCTCCGCTGACCCAGGCAGGCCGGTCATCTGAAGTTCGAGCGGATAGGTGATGAATCGTTCGACTTCGACCGGCGAGAGACCCGGCGCGTCGGTCAACACCTGCACCTGGATGTTCGTCACGTCCGGGTAGGCGTCGATCGGAATAGACTGAAAGGCGAAGACACCGGCGACGGACAACAGGCAGGCCAGGCCAAGGACCAGAATCCGTTGCCGCATCGAAAATTCCAGAAGCGAGGCGATCATAGTGTCGGCTCGATCTTGTGCCGTTCCATCTCAGACTTGAGCATGAACGATCCCTTGGTCACGACCTGCTCGCCGACGCTCACCCCTTCTAACACCGTCACCACCTCCCCTTGCTCGCTTCCCACCTTGACCGTTCGCACTTCGAAGTCGTTCATCCCCCGTTGAACAAACACTATCGTACCGGTCGGCCCGTTTTGGACTGCCTCGAGCGGCACAGTCAGGGCATCCGGAGTCGGCGACTCATAGACGAGGACGGTGGCATACATTTCCGGTTTCAGCAGCCGACCAGGGTTCTGCACCGTTACCCGAAGACGCATCGTGCGGGTAGCTGGATCGAGCACATCCCCGAGGTAGGTGATCGTACCCGGAACGATGGCATGGGGATAGGCGGATACAATCACATCGACCTTCTGGTCCTTCCGAATGAACTGCACGTCCTTCTCCGGCACATTGCCAACGACCCACACAGCCGAAAGATCCGCGACGGTGAAGAGCTTCTGCTGCGCTTCGACCACTTCGCCTCTCGTGATGTTGCGCATGATGACCCGGCCGTCGAACGGCGCACGTAGAGACACATCGGCCTTTATCGTGTCCTCGCGATCCAACCGCTCGACTTCCTGCCGTGGGACGCCGAGCAGTTCCAGACGGTTCCTCGCCTCGCGCGCTTCGGCTTGTGCCGTTTTCATCGTGGCCTCACGACGCTGCAACTCAGCCAGACTCACAACCTTTTGTTCATACAGGTCCCTGGCGCGCTCGTACGCCAGTTTAGCTTCCTGCAACTTTGCCGCAGCTTTCAGGTAGGCTCCTTCTGCCACGCCGAGGTCCGTACTGTGAAGCATCGCCAGCAAGGCGTCTTTCTTCACGTCTTGGCCGACATCCACGTGGACCTTCACCACCCGGCCCTTGATGAGCGTGGTCACCTCAGCCAGTTCATTTTCGTTGGCTTGAACTGTGGCGGTATATTGCCTGGGTAGCAGCACCGCCCCACGGACAACCGGCGAGACCTCAATCACCGTCCGCGCGAGTTCTTCGGAAGTGAGATGGAGCACTCCCGGCCTATCAGCCACAACGGCCTTCTTGGCCTCAGGCGCTTGGTCGGGAGTTCTCTCGCAGGCAGCAAATCCGACGATGAAAAAGGCAGCAAGGCCGACTGCCAGGAAGCCTATCCCGTGCCCCCTGCTCTTCACACTTGACCGCTGTCTCTCGACACAAAAATCCATCGACAGATGTATCCGCCCTGAAACTCTTGGCCTCATGGTCATACCTTCCCGTTTAAGGAATCAGCAGGAGGTGTGCCAGGGAAAGCTCTTGATTTAATGGAAGAAACGGTCGATCTAGGTGCATATTGCCACGGTACCAACGGAAGACCGTGGTGAAATGCGACAGCGGAGATGACAGAGGTGACGAAGTGGCGGAGGCGTTCATGGATAATGCGGGCTAACGCCACTCCTGCAGATAGAAGCCAACGTATCAGAAAATAGGGCTGCCCCTTATTGCTTCATGTGAAGAGACAGCAATGGGGAACTAGGACCCACTCTCTCAATTCTGAGACTCTCCAGGATTACTAACCCACTCACGTTTCAGCACAATCTCGGCGCGCACACCTGGCCTGCTCGATGCATAACTATTGTGCCAAGCTCTTGGAAATTACCGCTGAGGTTGCCAGCCAAATGAGAGAGAGAGTTTGCGAGTATGTTCGATCCGGAGATTATCCGCTTCTAAGTATCTGCTTCGCCTGGGGCTGGTCCTCGGGCTGACGTTGCTGTTGTGGAATACGGGTCTGATCGATTCAGCTCAGGCGGAGGAAGAAGAGTCCCGCTTTTGTCAGGGTTTTCTCTACTGCAAGGAGACCAAGGGAGAGACAACCTACACACAAGCATTTCTCTACCTCTATTCGACCGAAGAGCGCGGCACCTACTCGCGGCTCACCGTGATTCCCTTCTATTCACGCGAACTGGATCCCGCGAGAAACTATCTGCGGCGCAGTTGGCTCTGGCCTCTCGGGATATCCAAACAGAAGAACGATGCGTCCTACTTTCAAATTCTTCCGTTGTATTGGCACGAGGACGATCCGAACAGGCAATATACCGTCTTTCTCCCCTTCTATTTTGATTATGCCAAGGGAGACCGCAGCTACACTCACTTCATTCCGTTCTACGGACACCATCAGCGCGGCGATCTCTACCACCGATATTATGTGCTCGGCCCGCTCGTGATCGCTACCCATGACAAGCAAATCGATCTGAAGGAATGGGATATTCTCTTTCCGCTATTCCACTATGGCGCGGACCGGAACGGCTACGAAACCAGGCTCTCTTCGC
The DNA here is from genome assembly GCA_963781915.1 of uncultured Nitrospiraceae bacterium. GTDB lineage: Bacteria > Nitrospirota > Nitrospiria > Nitrospirales > Nitrospiraceae > Palsa-1315. The sequence continues at coordinate 300,224 of CAWAIH010000005.1, forward strand.
CATGGAACAGACACCGTCGCTCAGTACCCATCGCTTCTTTCCGGTCTACCAATATGCCAAGGACGATCAAGCCAACACGCTGAATTGGCATGCGTTATTCCTCTGGTGGCACCGGCAGACGGAATCTCATATGCGGAATTTCTTCCTGCCGTTGACGGATGTCGAACAGGGCAGTGGAACCAGCAGTAGCCGTGTGTCATTAGTTGGACTTCCACGGATCGGCGACTTGCCGGCGTTGACCCTATTCAACTGGGAACAGACGCCCTCGCTGAATACGCATCGCTTCTTCCCCCTGTATCACTACTATCACTACTCGTACGACCAGACCCATGACGCCACGACGTGGAACGCGTTCTGGCTCTACTGGCATCATTCGGACCCGGCAGAGACACGAGACACCTTCTTTCCATTGGGAAGCCTGCGGCGTAATACCAACGAACAGACGTGGAGCTTCTCGGCCTTGGGACTAGAGCCAGTGAGCCTGCTACAAATCAGCAAGAGCCCAACAACCGTTCAGAATCGCTTCTCACCCCTCTGGGACTATCACAGCGAAGGGAGCAACTGGGGGGGTTCCTTTGTTGGCGTTCGGCAACTGTCCTTGTTCTCCCATGAGGTGACAGCGAACAGCGCCTCAGACCATCTGTTCCCCATTGTGGTGGCATGAAAGCGCGCCAACGGAATCGATGAACCTCTTTATCCCCTTGTGGAGCGACATCCAGAATCATCAAACCCAGGAACGGACATTCGGAGTGCTGGGTATCGGCCTGCTCTCGTTGTATTATCAACAGCAAAATCCCGCCGGTACGACGGCTCGCATCTTCCCCTTCTGGACCCATCAGTATGAGGAAGCGACGCAGGAAAGCCGCACCGGCCTGCTGGGGGTGCCCCCGCTCTCCTTGTACCATGGGCACACGAGTCCAACTACGACGGAGAACCGGCTCTTCCCCTTCTTCCGATACACGAGCGACCGGATCAAGGACGCGTCGGAGTTCTGGTTCTTATGGCCGCTCTTCGATCACAAGACCGCTCAAGGAAGGACGACGGAAATCAGCTCTCTCTGGTGGCTGTTTGAGTATCGAAGCCCGAAGGACGACGAGTGGGAGTATTGGATCCTCGGTCATCCTCCCATTGCGATGTTCATGCGCACCGTATCTCCGACAAAAACTCTTGTGGAGGTCAACCCGATTATTCCCGGATGGAGGCGGGAATACGTGGAAGGGTTGGGCACATCGTGGGCGCTCTTTGGCAGGCTGATCGGTATGGATGCCATGCCAGACGGCACCCACAAATGGCGTCTATTCTGGATCGGACCAGACAAAACCGACAAACCAAAGAGCAATCTTCCGCACTGAACTCCCGGTGGCCGTTCCGTTCCCATTTTTTCAGGAAACGGGTGAGGCAGGCTGAAGGCTGACGTGTTCGGAACGTCGAACCAAGACCTTCAGCCTTCGGACCACATCTGTCTCATCCGCCCAGCTCCCAGCCTCAGCCTTCACCTCTCACTACTCAGTACTGAATTTCAGTGGAATCTCAATGTCAACCCACTAGCAGTAGGGGGCTACTGTACGTTTGTGTAATAGGAACCAGTCGCGCGACTGTCGTAGATTCTGCGCCATGGTTATCGAATGTTTTACTGAGGTAATGAGGTAGTACCGTGCGCCGGTTTCGCGCTTTTAGTGCTCTGTGGCTGATCTTCTGGATGCTTGTCATCCCGCTGTTCCACGTCCACACTGATGCGGATCAACGGGACGGAAAGCAAGTTGGAGCTTTCCACACCATCTTCACACCAGCCCTGGATGGCGAATATGGGCATCCTGTTCATGCGCATGATGCTCCGATGATTCAGCCGCTGGGATTCCCATTCTTCAACGCATTCTCAGGTCTCTTGGGCCACCCCGAACTTGGGTTCTCGTTTCTCTCCTCCTCTCCAGACAGCTCATTGGCTGAGCAGGCCATGGTGAACTACGTTCTCGCTGAGATCAATGCCAACCTGCTGACCAGTCCTTGCCGTTTCATACGTCAGGATATTTCCCCTCCGCCCGTAATGGCACTCCTTGCAACCTCTCTTCCAGATCGCGCTCCCCCAGCTGTTTCCGTCTAAGTCGATTTCACCAGAATCGTTCACATAAACCAGCCTTTTGTGGCTGGGAGCATGCGCGGAGGCTCTGTAAGTAATACGTGTCCGCGCAACCGACCGATACTACGTCGGCGCGTGCAAAACAGCAGTCACAGTATCGTGTTTCCCATGCTTCTGAGCCGGCAGAAGCGAGTAACTGCACAACCGGAAGGAGCGGGATCATGTATTTACCATTCAAAACCTCGAAGCGGCGGATTCAGGAAGCGCAAAATGCGCGAAACAATCGGGCGGAGATCGTCAAGGCGCTCTCCCAGGGCCAGATCAACCGGCGCGACCTCATCAAATGGGGGCTGTTCACCTCGGCGGGACTGCTGCTCGCCAAGAACGGCCTGAGTCCCTACGCCAAGAGTGCCTTTGCCCAGACCGCGACGGGCGTCCCACCCTCGCCGATCGGGGGTGCGCTGCCCTTTACGCAGCCCTTGAATCGACTCCAATATGTGCCGCCGACACCCCTGACCAAGCTCGTGCAGCCGAACGGCGAGTGGGAGGCCCAGTGGCCGGCCGGCCTGTTGCCGCAGGCCATGCCGAACGCCAAGCGGCTCTCCTGGCACACAGACTTCAGCGAACACAAGACGGGCAATACGGCGGCGAATCCCTTCATCAATCCAATCACCAAACGCGGGCCGTTCGAAGGGCGCCCGCCAGGCGAGTGGTTCGGCCACCAGCGCTGGACGGAATTCTTCCCGCAAGTCGGCTACGCATTGGGACTCGGGGAATGCGCCACGGGCGTCAAGTTTCACCCGGCCTGGCCGGAGCAGCAATCGAACAAGGTCTGGCCCATGTATCATTTCGAGGGATGGGGAAAGAAAGGGCTCTTGCCGCCCGCCCTCTTGAAGGGGCGCTATGGGGAACCCATCCTCATGCGCATGTATAACAATCTGCCGGTGGACCGCACCAACAACGGCGGGTTCGGCCGCAACGAGATCTCGACGCACTTTCACAATTCCCACAACGGGGCGGAGAGCGACGGGGCCTCCAACGCCTATCACTTCCCCGGCACCTTCTACGACTACCATTGGGGGACAACCCTGGCGCGGCACGATATGATCAACAAGGACGCCTCCGAGAAGCGCGCGTCTGGCCCCGATGGCAAGGGCGGCCTGATACAGGTGCCGGGCGACTTCCGCGAGCTGCAAAACACCCTCTGGTTCCACGACCACCGGTTCTTCTTCACCTCCGAGAACGTCTACAAAGGCAATGCGGCGATGATGAACTACTACAGTGGACCGGATCGCGGCAACGAAGTGCTCGACGACGGCGTGAACCTCCGGCTCCCCAGCGGCAGCCTGCTGGATTGGGGCAACGTCGATTTTGATGTAAATCTCATGATCGGCGACCTGGCGACGGATCTGGACGGACAGTACTTCTTCGACATCTTCACCACCGACGGGTTTATCGGCGATCGGCTCCACGTCAACTATGCCTGGCAGCCCTACATGGAGGTCTTGCCGCGGAAGTATCGCTTCCGCCTCATCGACTGCTCCATGTCGCGGTTCCTGAAATTGTGCTTGGCCGACCAGAGCGGCAACTTCGTCCCGTTCCAATTCATCGCCAACGACGGCAACTTCGTGGTCCATCCGATCACGTTGACGCAGCTGGACGAACAGGGCTCGGCGGAGCGCTACGACATCATCGTGGACTTCTCCAAATTCAAGCTCGGCGACAAGATCACCCTGGTGAACCTGTTACAGCAAACCGACGGGCGCAAGCCGGACGGGGCCCTGTCGCTGGCGAAGGCGCTGGCGAAGGATTCGCCGGATCCCTGCGTCGGCCCGGTGATGGAGTTCCGGATCGTGAGCGAGGTCGCGAGCGTGGATGTGCCAGACCATATCCATTACGCAGGCGATAAGGATCTGAGCCAGGTGCCGCTGACCTTGACCGAACAGATTGAGATCGTCGCTCCGGTACGGGAACGGCATGTCGAATTTGGCAAAGGCACCGGGGATTCGCGGAGCACCCCGACGGGGGAATGCAATCCGAGCTGCGGGGAGCAGGCTACATCTTTCCCCTGGATCATCAAGGTCAACGGAGAGTCGGCGCACTCCCTCAACGCCAATCGCATCTCGCTGCTGATCCCGAAACCAGGCGAGGTCGAGCATTGGACCTATCAGAACGGCGGCGGCGGCTGGGACCACCCGATCCACCTCCACTTCGAAGAGGGCGTGACGATGAATCGTGGCAACGATTCCATCCCGGACACGGAACTTCTGACCAGAAAGGATGTCTGGCGGCTGCGGCCCAGCGGCGCGGTGAAGTTCCAGGTGCGCTTCGGGGAATACGGCGGCGCTTACGTGAACCATTGCCACAACACGGTGCACGAAGATTTTGCCATGTTGCTGCGCTATCAGATCCTGACGGATAAGGACAATCCGAAGTCCTCGAATGTCCATGTGGACATCATCCCGACGCCGATTCCTTCGCCGGACGGCTGCACCTATATGACGCCGGATGTGCTGGCGGAGGGGAACCCCTTGGGGAACCAGGTGACGGTTTCGGCTGCTCCGGTCATCAACTCCACGCCGATTCTGGCAGCGAAGGTGGGAGAGGGATATAGCTACGGCGTGACCGCTACGGATGCGAACGGCGATACGCTGACCTATAGCTTGACGACGGCGCCGGCTGGGATGTCGATCAACGCGGCCACGGGTCTGATCGCGTGGGTCCCGGCTGCGGGCCAAATGGGTGCGAACGAGGTAACCGTGCGGGTGGCGGATCCGAAACTCCTCACCGCAACCCAGTCCTTCAGTCTCACGGTGGGACTGACCGCCGTGGCACCGGTGATTACCTCGACGCCGATCCTAACGGGGAAGGTAGGCACAGCCTATCGCTACGGCGTGACCGCGACGGACGCCAACGGCGACACCCTGACCTACCGATTGGTGGCGCCGATCCCAGCCGGCATGACGATCAACCAGGCCACAGGGCTGATCAGTTGGACGCCCACGGTGAATGGGGCCGTTGCCGTCACGGTGCGAGTGACGGATGTGGGCGGCTTGTATGCCCAGCAATCGTTCACCGTGACGGTGGCGGCCAATGCGGCGCCGGTCATCGATTCTCGGCCTTCTACGACCGGGAAAGTTGGTGTGCCGTACAACTATACGGTGTATGCCACAGATCCCAATGGGGACGCGATCACCTACCGCGGTAGTGGGCTCGGCAACCCCAATAATTTCTCGGTCGACGCGACGACGGGCGTCGTCAGTTGGACACCGACGCAGGCGGGGAACATCCGGATCCGGGTCCGGGCCAGCGATACCGCTGGTCTGACGGTTGAGCAGTCCTTCTTTGTGCAGGTGTCGGCGTAAGCGAGCCGGACAGCTATCTACCAGACAGGCCAGCGGGGCCACGGACAACGTGGCCCCGCCCCCACAAGGGGGAATAGACGTACAGAGTGCACCAGACAGTTTTATTCACATGGAGGTTAACATGTCATTTCTAGCAAAATGCCAAGCGATCACGCTTGCAGCCGCACTGATGCTTACCACGGCGGCCTTGCCCGCCCACGCCGCCCTCGAAAGAGTCGGCCCCACGAGTTCCGCCCCCTCTGTCGGCGGCTTTCCATCCTGGTACCAGGACTTCACAGGCCTGGCGCTGGAGTTCTGCGATCCGAACTCGGCTGAAGTGCTCGGGGGATGGTGTCTGCTGCTCCCCGCTGACGTGCCGGTGGCGCCGGAAGTGTTCCCCACGAATTTCTTCGACGAACACTTCTACTTTCGCGCCGGTGCCGGCCCTCTGACAACGTCGAACGGGGGCAAGGTTTCCCTGAACCTGGCGCTGGAGGGTGCTTTCGCCACAGGCCCAGCCATTCCCGGCGACCAGATCACCTTCGCCCGCATCCGGGTCTCTCTGACCTCAGTCCCCAAAACCGGAACCTACAGGTTTATCCATCCCTATGGCGAAGAGCGGGTTGACGGGGTCGCGGGCGGAAGGATCTTCTTCACCCAAGACATCGGCACCACCTGTGCGCGAGGCACCTTCGACTGCGCGCTGAACTCGCGCCTCGGCCCGTTCCTGCTGTCATCGCTCACCCCCGGCGGGGTCGAACTACCCCCGGTGACTTTTGCTGGGTCGGGAAAATCGTACATTGCCGATCCCGCCCGCGTAGGGCCGGTCACCGGCAGTCCGCTCCCCGCTTTCATCGACTCGGCGGGGGCTTCTCGCAACCATAATATCTTCCGCATCGAAGGGCCTGCCGGGTCCAATTTGGGCGTGGGTGTCGATTTCATTGAAACCACCAATTTCAGCCTGATGGGACGGGTCTTTAGCGGCGCCATGCCTGGCACCGTCACGGTCGAGGGCGCACATTATGCCCAGAACCCCGCGGACGGCGTAAAATTGGATGTCTTTGCCACCGCCTTTCCGGCCTCCCAAGGGCGGCTCCCGGCCCAGCCAACGCCCACCCCAGTCGCACCGGTACTCTCGTTCTTCAACGCGCCCTGTGCTGGGACCGTAGATCCCCTCACCGGCGCAGTCCTCCCCCCATTCAGCGCTCCTGCAGGCGCCGTCGAGACGAAAATGGTCGTAGACAATGAACGGCACTGGGGGCAGTTCCGACCTGCGCTCATTCCCTCTGCAGTGTGCGTAAAGGACAGCAGCACACTTGACGCGGCTGGCATTGCGGTTCCCACCTTCCTTCAGCAGACCGTCACGGATGAGGTCACCATCGGCCAGGCGCTCTATGATAACAGCCTCGGAACCCTGACAGTCACTGCCAGTTCGAGCGATGTGAATGTGACAGCGCCACCCACACTGACGTTGACGTACGGAACCGTCAGGAGCAATCTAGTGAACGGTCAGGTCACCGTGCCGGCCGTGCTCTCTCCGCCGTACAAAGTTCGGGTGTTCTCGAGCGCCCTGGGCATGAGCGAGTACCAGGTGAGTACGAATTTAGCCGTCGCAGCCCAGCCGATCCCCCCCACTGCCACGGCCGATAGTTTCACATTTCTTGAGGATTCAGGACCACAGAACCTCGTTGTGCTGTCCAACGACAGCAACGTCGCAGGCGGCATAGTGACCCTGACGTCCCTCCCCACGCGCGGCACCGCAGTGGTCAACGCCGTCAGCGGGTCCGTGACCTATACGTCGAATCTCAACGCCAACGGCACGGATTCCTTTACCTACCTGGTGACGGTCGGCGGACAGGGAGCCTCCGCCATCGTCACGCTCAACATTACTCCCGTGAACGATGCCCCTGTCGCGGTCGCTGAAAGCTTCCGCGCGATCGTGAACCAGCCCATTCAATTGAATGTGCTGGCCAACGACAGCGATCCGGACGGGGATGCCCTCAGCGCTGTGCTCGTGACGCCACCAGCGGCGGGTGCCACCATGACAGCCACCGCAGGTGGCTTTACCTTCAACGCCACCGCAGCCGCCACCTACACCTTCACCTACCAGGCGAAGGATGCATCGTTAGCTTCCAACACTGTAACGGACACCGTGACGGTGACGGCGGCGGAAACCCTCGCCATCACGCGCGCCGAATACGTTACCAGCAAGAGCAGTCTCAGGGTCCAGGGTACCTTCACCAGTACCATCAACCCAAACCAGACGATCACGGTCGTCTTCGTCGATGCAGCTGGTAATACGCTCGGCACAGCCGGCAGTACCGGCGCGGCGGCCGGCAGCTGGGCGCTCAACACTACCGTGGCCAGGCCTGCCGGAACCACCGCGGTCAAGGCCACCTCGGTGAACGGAACGGCGGGGTCCCTGGCGCTCACGCTCAAGTAACGGGAAAAGAAGCTCACGCGAACGAGCCGCAAGGCTGGCTGAGAGAAGCCCGGACCACAGGGTCCGGGCTATCTCACACGACGCTTTCCAAGAGAACATACTTGCTCAGGTAGATAGGCTGAAGGCTTTTAGACCGAAGGTTTTGGTCCTCAGACGGGGGCAGGCGCCAAGAAGAAGGACGCCAGTCCCCACGTGATCCTATCTCGTGGCATATCGGGGCATCGGGTGCGAAGACCTGCCCCATAATGCCACGAGCAATGATCCGGGGCTTTCTGATTTTCTACCGCACTGCATACTAACTCCCCTGTTCTTCACAGGTTTGCATGATCGCCCCCAAAAGCATTCATGGCATTTCCCTTGCTCATCTAATTCTTTACACGAACTATGCACATTTTCTTCTCCATTCAGTAAGGGAGGTTGCCATGCCGGTGCTGAAACGACTCCAGAGTTATCTCGACGCGAACAAGATTCCCTATGAAGTGGTCAACCACCCAAAGGCCTACACCGCCCACGACGTGGCCCATACGCTTGATGTGCCGGGAAAACTTGTCGCTAAAGTCGTCGTGGTCAAGGCCGATCAGTACTTCGTGATGACGGTGCTCCCTTCAACCTGGCGGGTAGATTTGAAACGATTGCGGGAGGTACTGGAGGCCCGTGACATCCGCTTAGCGACAGAAGCCGAGTGCGCGAATCTGTTCCCCGATTGCCAAGTGGGAACAATGCCACCGTTCGGGAATCTCTACGGCGTGGAGGTGTATGTGGATCAGCTCCTGGCGGAAGATGAGTCCATCGTGTTTGAAGCCGGAACTTATGTCGGCGCGATCAAGCTGCGGTACAAGGACTTCGCCGATCTCGTTCGCCCGAAGATCGCCGCATTTCATCACGAGCCGTCAAAGATTGAGGGCTAGGCTGGTTTGTCTGGTTGATCTGGTTTGTTTTGTTTATCTGGTTAGTTTCGTTCGAGCAAAAAACCAGACAAACCAGATAGACCAAATGAACAAGACAGACTGACGGATGTTCAGCAGCCTGTTAGAAAAGAGGATGGTGAGGAGCGCTTCCCGTCGGCACATGATCGACCGCTCCTCCCACATTGCCGAGGAACCGCCAGGCCCCTGCCTCTTTGACGAGGTAATGCACCTCGCGCGACCAACTATCAATGGTGACGGGTTTTCCTGTCTGTTTCTCCGTCCCCTGAAGCCCTCCGGTGCAACTGACATAGGCTTTTCTGGCTCCGTCGGCCTGGACCAGTTTCAGCTCGGTAAAGACATGGGATGAACTGATGTCCCGGTAATGGAGGAAGACTTCCTCCCATACTCGGCGCACATCCGACCTTCTTAAGCCGTGGTAGTTATAGGCCGTAGAGTAGAACGTCATAAGCGCATCCAAATCGGCCTTCTTGACCGCCGTTTCGGCCTCATTGAACGCAGCCACTAGCTCCTTAGTGACCAGCTGATCAGCATCCGCTCCCACCCCCGGGGCAAATGCCACGGCTGCGGCGACGGGAGTCGGCGGTCGGCATTGGGGCAGGATCAGGATACCAGCGAGAATCAGGGTGATCTTGAGCAGACCTCGTTGCTTCATAATTCTAGTGTGACGCAATGCTGATGCCAGCGCTGCAAAGGGGGAAAGCCCCCGATCGTTCAAGCCATCAACTCTCGTCATCGAACTTTCACTCGAACCAAGGTCAACAGGATGACGCCAAACTCCCCACTTGACGCTTCATCCCTGCTGCAGAATGCTACGTTTCGTCTCACGCAATAGCTCAAGATCGGCAAGTCATCACAGGTACATCTCATGCACTCCCACCTCTTACGTTCGAAGAATAACGGGAAAGCCTGCAAGCAGCCGATCGAACGATCTATCATGAATCGCGCTCATGCGCACAACAAAGGAGAAATCCCATGTCCGTCGCGAAGATTGTCGAGATCAGTGCCGAATCACCGAAGAGTTTCGAAGATGCCATTCAGAACGGGATCACCCGGGCAGCCAAGACCATCCACGGTATCAAATCGGCTTGGGTGAAGGAGCAACATGTGGTGGTCGACAACGGCAAGGTCAGCTTGTATCGGGTGGACCTCAAAGTCACGTTCGTGTTGGATTGACGAGATATGAGGATGGGTGAGCGAGACGGGCGGGAATGGCGAGACAGGGGTGGGTTCGATGTTCGAAGTTCGAGGTTTTCGGAACTTCGAACCCGGAACTTCGAACATCGGACAGCTCGGAGTATAGCCTTCGCCTTCCCCCTATTTATTATCGCCCTTACTTACTCCCTCGCGTTCGGCTTAACGGGACAGACCTCGGAGTCTCCCACTGAGGTCGTCCGCTCGACACTCACCAACGTCTTCCGCATCCTCGAAGACGAGGCACTCAAAGATCCGGTCATGCTCATCCCGCGCCGGCATATGCTGGAAGATGTCATCGCTTCCCACTTCGACTACACGGAAATGTCTCAGCGAGCGCTCGCAGCTCACTGGGTTCCACTCACAGCCGGCGAGCGTGCCGAATTCGTCGAACTTTTCAAGTACTTTCTTTCCGACCGCTATGCCGAAACTATCGAAGGGTATTCAGGACAACAAGTGTTCTATCTCTCTGAACGGACTGAGGGGAACTATGCGGAGGTACGGACCAAGCTGCGGTCGAGCAAAGTCGAAATCCCGATGGATTACCGGCTGCACATGAAAGATGGGACGTGGCATGCCTACGACCTCGTCGTGGACGGAGTCAGCCTGGTGAAGAACTACCGCAGTCAATTCGAGAAGATCATCCGCTCGTCCAACCAGGAACTGGTCAGACGACTTCGCGAACGCACCGTCGGCGAGGACACAACGAACAGAAAGGCTGCGGTCGAGGACAAGGTTGAGGGAAGACTGGCGGGCTAAGTCAACTGGTATCATAAGCAGGACGGCATTGCAAAAAATCCGGCCTGACAGAAACTTCATGGGAAACTCTGCCACAAGAACTTCCTCAATTTCGTAATCGATCTTTACAGTGGCCAGGGATCAGCCTGAAAAGTCATACGTATCTATAATTGTTTTCATTATCTCTCCACGCAATATGGACAGACAGGCACGCACACCCCATGTTCTGTAACTTTACTTGGGCCACGCGTAGGTTTACAATGACCACCTCCTCGCTCTCATTCAGCTCCCCTGGAGGTGCATCGTGGCACTCAAAACCTCAGATATCCATCCAGAGTCTCCGCTAGTGAATCGGCCAGGTGCCTGCACCCACAGTCGCATCATCTCCGATAGTGTCACGGAAGAGGAACACAATGCCGGCAAGGTGCGCTGCGTTGAATGTGCCGCTATCGTGCCGGATCCCTACCTCAAACTGGAAGGCAAGGAGTCGTAGTACCGGTATGGTCGTCTTCTTCATGCCCCTCTAACTGTTCTTACAATTCCCGTCTGCATCATCGTGCCTACCCGCACAGTCCTTCGGTTCTTCGCTGAGGTATTTGGCAACAGCCCCTTGCTTGCGATTGGCCCAAAACACCTCAACCTGCCGGTTGGTGCAGCCATCCCTTACCTGCTCTAAGCCTGTAAGTACTTGTACTGGCGAACATCTCACTCTACATCCAGCTACCGCCAGCTTGTGGCACCGACAATGCAAGTTTGCCCTTCTAGCAACTCATTCCATACTTCAACAGGTGGGACATGAAACAATCGATCACCATAGAAGACCAAGTAATAGACATTGTTCGTAAAACTCATTCCTGCGACTTAGAAGAGATCTCGCGCTATTGCACCGACCTAACCTGGAACCAAGTATTTCTCGCGGTCGACCGTCTAAGCAGAAACGGCAAGATCAAGCTCACGCCCAGGGGCCGGGGCGCTTATACATTAACCTTCTTGCCCCTTCAGGAAGGACGGCCAGATCGACGTTCACTCCCATCTTAATCACATGGAGGTAGTCATATGTCTGCATTAACTCGTTGGGAACCGGTAAGGACGCGATGGAATCCGTTCAAGGATCTGGAGGATATGGAGCAGCGCCTCTCGACCTACTTGGGACGCCCCGCTGTTCGGACCGAGGCGGGAAAGGAAGCGATGACCGTCGCCGAATGGTCGCCGCTCGTCGACATCACAGAAGACGACAAGGAATATCTCATCAAGGCGGATCTGCCGGACGTGAAGAAAGAAGACGTCAAACTGACGGTCCAGGACGATGTCATGAGCATTTCCGGCGAGCGGAAGTACGAGAAAGAGGAAAAAGGAAAGAAGTACCACCGGGTCGAGCGGGCCTACGGAAGCTTTATGCGGAGCTTCACCTTGCCGGAAGATGCCGACGGCAGCAAAGTCAGTGCGGAGTACAAAGAGGGAGTCTTGAAAGTGCACCTGCCCAAGTCGGAGAAGGCGAAGCCGAAATCGATCGAGGTGAAGGTCTCCTGAGAGCGAGCGAAAGGAGGTGTACGATGTTACGCCACCCTCACTATCTTGAACTGCTGTGGGACATTCATGGGCAGCGCACGACCACGGAACATCATCGTCATCTGTGGTGGTTGGTTGCGTTGCTGGTCCTGCTGGCCATGTTTCTGATCGGCGTGGGAGTCACGCACGGAATCTTGTAGAAGGCTAAGGTTGAGGTCAAGGCTGAGCGAAGATGAAACTTTCCTTACCTCAGCCTTAGCCTAAACCTCGACCTTCCGCGTACTGGCAGACTTTTCGAGCATCCTGTTAGGGACAGAGGATCAGCGCTCCAGATTTAAGGAGTCAGACGAATCATGTTCCGCAATCGGGAAGAGGCAGGCCGGATATTGGCCGATGAGCTGAGCCGGTACCACAACGATCCAACGGCGTTGATTCTCGCTCTGCCTCGCGGCGGCGTGGTGGTAGGTTATCAGCTGAGCCTCGCCCTCCATATCCCGCTCGATGTGTTTATTACGAGAAAAATCGGTGCGCCCGGCAATCCTGAGTATGCGATTGGAGCGGTGACCGAGACGGGATCGCACTATCTGAATCAAGAGGCGATCAGTTCGTTCGACATATCCAGGCATGAGCTGGACCGCTTGATCCACGTTCAAGTACAAGAGATCGCCAGGCGCAAGGATCTCTATCGGCAAGGACGGCCGCTCACGCGACTCACAGGCCGCACCCTGCTCTTGGTTGACGACGGCATTGCCACAGGCTCGACGTTTATGGCTTCAGCACTTGCCATTCGCAGCCTGCAGCCTCGCCATCTGGTCGGGGTCATTCCAGTCGGACCCCCGTCGACGATCCGAGAGGTTCGAGCGCATGTGGACGAGTTGGTGGTTCTCATGACACCGGACCCATTCTACTCCGTTGGAAATTTCTTCACCGACTTCACGCAAGTCGAGGATCGCGACGTGATTCAGTATCTCAATCTGGCCGACGAGGCGATGCTCGAACGCACGCCCTCATCGAATGCCTCATAGGATGGTTTGTCACAAGAAAGGTGTGCCGCAACATGTCCACACATTCCAAAATCCCATCCGGGTTGGGCGCTCGCAGAGACAAAACGTATCAAGAGGACGAACACGACACCTATAAACTGCAGGGAAAGCTCAAGGAGCCCACTGTCTGCCCAACATGCGGAGCAGTCTTTCACAAAGGGCGGTGGACCTGGGAAGCGAAACCGGCAGGTGCGCACGAGACTCTCTGTCCGGCTTGTCACCGGATCCACGATAAATACCCCAAGGGCCTCGTCACGATCAAAGGGCCGTTCAAAGATACCCAAGAGGAACAGCTGATCGGCATCGTCAAAAATACGGAAGAGAAGGAAAAAAAGGAACACCCGCTCTCCCGAATCATGGCCATTGAATCACGCCCTGAGGGCTTGGTCATTTCGACGACCGATACCCATCTGCCCAGGCGAATCGGCGAAGGACTGAAACAGGCCTACCATGGGGAGTTACAGTTACATTACGATCAGGATGAACAATTCATACGGGTCATATGGACGAACTGAATCCTGATCTCAGCCTTTGAGGAAAAGAATAATGTGGTCCTTCCCCACTCGATGGATACTTGTCGCAATAGCAACAGTCAGCCTGGTGACAGGAACGACGGGAGAGGCGGCGACGTCTATTCCGCAGAGCGCAGTCGTGGAGGTGGATCAGCCTACCGTCAATCAGGTCTTAGATGTGTTTCACAAGGCTGAAGCAGCCATCGCGGTGGGAAATCTTGACGGCGTCATGGCACTCTATGGAACCCAGTACAACTATCATGGGTTGAAACAGGCGGATATTCGTAAGATCTGGTCCAACCTATTCGAGGAATACCGTGATATCAGCGAGGTGCATTTCTTTTCAAAGATCGCCAAGATGGGATCGGGATCCAACGCCATCATCGAAGTAACCTGCACGGGGAGCTTGTCCGGCATCTCGAAGACCAGCGGCCTCCGGATCCCGATTGACAGCTGGTACGAAGAAGTACATTTTCTGACGCTTGAGGGCGGCCTCTGGCGCATTCGCGGGAATGCCGGGGAAACGCGACGGGTCTTGCCGTTCGGCACGGCACCGCACCCGCTATTTTGAATGGGAGGCACCATGAGAATCGTAGTCGGCGTGGATTGGTCGGATGAAGCCTTTGCCGCAGTGGAGCAGATTGGGTCGCTCTACCGGCCGGACGACGTCGTGCTCGTACATGGGGTGGACCTTGGCATGTTCCAGTCCCCCCTCGTGGCCGGAGCAACCAATCTGCAAGGGTACGACGATTTCCGGCAGGCCATGATCGATGCCGGTCTCAAGGCCATTGAGCGCTGCCGCATCCTGTTGCCGGCAGCGATTCCCTCCATCCGATCGATGTGCGAAGTCCAGCACCCGGCTGCCTTCATCCTCGACAGCGCGGCCGCGGTCAAGGCCGACCTCATCGCTGTCGGCACACACGATCACAGCCGGTTGACGGAAATGTTTGCCGGCAGCATTTCACACCGCATCTTGCTCCATTCCACGGTGCCGACCTTGATCGTGAAAGGAAAGGCTCGACCCGTCATCCGCATCCTCCTGGCGGTGGAAAACCGCGAGGATGCGGTTCGTCTACACAACTGGCTGACATTACACCCCTTCAAGAACCCCGTCGCGGTCACCATCCTCTCGGTCATCCCCTCGCTCTCTATAGTCGAACCACATCTGATGGTGCAATTCAAGGCCTGGTCTGAAGAAAATAAACGGCATGCTGAACAGGTAGTTAACGACACGGCACAGGCGCTGGCCAGCCCATGCTTCACAGTGTCTACTGATGTCCGCCAAGGTGATCCCGTGACTATTGTGTGCGAAGAGGGTAAGAATCACGACCTCATCGTGGTCGGCTCCCATGGGCGCAAGGGGTTCGAACGATTCCTGCTCGGCGGCGTGTCGCACGGGATCGTGCATCGGGCCAATACTTCCGTCCTTGTTGTCCGTTGAGAACAGATGACTGGATGCCCACACCACCAACCAAGGAGAAGTTGACAGCATGAAAGCCCTTAGCGTGATCATTGCGATGTTCTTGGTCGTGTTGGGAAGTACCTGGGCCTCTGGGCAGACTGCCCGCGGGAATCCCAAGGAAGGACAAGCGGTGTACGAGAAGAACTGCCTCCGTTGCCATGGGAACAAATTGGATGGGAAAGGCCCGGATAGCCAGGATTTGATCGTACGACCGGCCAGTCTTCGGTCTCTAATCACTCAATCCAAGACCGATTGGGAATTGCTCGTGGCGATCTCGAATGGCGTGTTGTTCAGCCCGATGCACAGCTTTCGCGGCAAGCTGACGGATCAGCAGATGTTGGATGTGCTGTCGTACATCAGGGCTGTGTCACCCCCTGACGTTGTCAGTTAATACGGGGTTGTGTTTTTTCAGCGCACAGGCCTGTAGAGACTTACTCGACAACTCGGTAAGTCTATTTTTCTTCTCCTGTTCTTTTGCGGGATACATGTCCAGGCTAGAGGACCGACTCCGGAAATAGTGACTTCCTCGTCCGGATGAGAATCGCCTTTGAATACATGAATATCCACGGCTGATTGATCTCAGCATAGAAAAGTAGCCAACATGAAAGCCTTCAGCGTGATCTGTACAGTGTGCTTGATCGTCTTGGCCAGTTCCTGGGCCGCCGGGCAAACTCCCCGTGGGAACCCCAAGGAGGGACAAGCGGTCTATGGACAATATTGCCTCCGTTGTCATGGCGAGACAATGGACGGGAATGGACCCGAAGCGCAGTACCTCATCCTCCGACCTACCAATTTCCAATCGCAGGGGTTGCTAGCGAAAGCCGATTGGGAGCTGCTCCTCACGATTTCCAACGGGATCTTATTCACTCCCATGCACGGATTTCGCGGCACATTGACGGACCAACAGATGTTAGATGTGCTGTCGTATATCAGAAGCAGAACACCGTTTGGCTCGGTCGACTAGCCCGACATCGTGTTCCTTCCACATCAATATGTATCGAGATTTGTTCGAGCCGGCTGTCCCCATTGCTAGGCTGCGAAAGCATTCCTCAAAGAACTCCGGCGAGAACGTCCGGCTGTTCGGATCGCCATCTACGATATTGCGGAAGACTCAACCGCGGGGCGGCGGCTCGCCACGCTGGCTGCCGAACGGGGAACAACCAACATTGGCGTCCCTACCTTCCCGCGCCCTGAGATTCCAGCCCGCATCATCAGCCATGCTCTCGCCTATGAAACCTGGCGACGGCAACCAATCAGGGAGGTACCGAGCTACCCTGACGTCGATCTGTCTTGGGCCAAAGTGATTTTCGCCAAGGCCTTATCGGAGCGCGGTTCTGGCTGGCTCACCACAGAAGAGACCCATGCCCTTCTCACAGCGATGAAGTTGCCTCTTGTCCAAAGCGCGTTGGCAACCAACGCGGAGGAAGCGGTGAAACTGGCGTCGCACAAGATCCTGCACAAAACCGAGATCGGAGCGGTGCGTTTGAATCTGGCTAATGCACAAGCAGTTCGCAACGCCTTTGAATCGATCAGGTCAAGCCTCATGCAGGATCACAAATTGGATGCGATGGAAGGAGTATTGGTTCAGCCGATGCTGTCAGGCGGTGTAGAAGTGATGGTCGGCATGACCTGCGATCCACTCTTCGGTCCCCTACTCGCTTTCGGCCTCGGCGGCATCCAGTCGAGATCCACAACGACGTGCAGTTCCGAATCACTTCCCTCACCGACCGCGACGCAACCGGGTCCATGGGATCAAAGGCTATCGTCTGCTGCAAGGCTACCGAGGCCAACCGGCTGCCGACATAAAAGCCATCGAGGACATCCTGCTGCGGATTTCCCGCCTCGTCGAGGAAATCCACGACATCAGCGAACTCGACCTGAATCCGATCTTCGCCCTTCCAGAAGGGGAAGGCTGCAAAATCGTGGATGCCAGAATACGAGTTGAAGTGAGTGCGCCACGACCGTCGGTTTAGAAAGATTTTGGCATGGGAATGTACAGGAAGATCCTGAGGGTCAGACGCCTTACCCTACCCAGACATAAACGGTACGAGCGCCCTACCCCGCCAAATCAAGTATCGTTCACGCGGTTGCTGTGCTGCCCGGCACGATCGCCTTTCAGTGCTTCAAGCCGGTTGCCTGGCGGACTTCGCAGATCATCCAGCTTCTTGGCAGCCGCGACCATTTCCAGCTTACACGGGTATCGTTCTATCTTTTTGGCGAACCCTCTTGCCGGAGAAGCGCGAGGTAGGCCAGCGTGTCGGTGAGCTCCTGATCCGTCATTCTCGTGTCCGGAAACATGCCTGTACCAGGGTGTCCTTCCCTGATCGCGCGCGCACGCTGTTTGTCGGACATTAGATATTGCGCCTTCGGATTTCTCAGATCGACCGGTGGAGGATTGAGTTGAGCGATGAGCGCGGTTGTATCGGCTGCAAGTTGCGATCGCTGGTCTTTGTTTCCATCGACGCCGTGGCAGTAGTAGCACACGCCCTTCCCGTTGAAGACCGCTCTGCCCCGCTCGGCATCGCCTGCCGGCATTGTGCCCTTGGGTAACGTTGGAGAACCGGCCCAGGTATTCATCTCAACCATATAGGTAAACTGGCTCGCCAGTAAGCCAGCTAGCAGGATGCCGAAAAATTTTAACCGGCCTGTCTTATTCATTTGGTCTATCTGGTCTGTTTGGTTTGTCTGGTCTGTCTCGTTTGTTTGGTTTGTTTGGTTTTTTGGTTGAACGAAACTAACCAGCTGAACCAAATCAACCAGATAAACAAAACAAACCAGATCAACCAGCTAATCAGTGCTGCCCACAACAGAGCTTGTACCGCTCTTCCGGGATATTCTTCATATTTTGAAAGACGGCTTCACGCACCTTCGCACTGGTCACCCGATCGATGCCGGGGTAGAGCACCCGTTCTTCTTTCATATTGTGAGAACCGAGCAGATTCAACAACGCCTGTTCTTCTTGATCGCTGTCAGGATTCTGATCGGCCACCTTCTGGTGAATGGCTTCAAGCTGCTGCCCAATCTGGCGATGCTCCGTCCGCATCACGGAAGTCGCCCCGCCTTCGGATATGCCGGTTTCCTTTTCCCACAACGGAAACAGAACGTCTTCTTCCCACACGATGTGGCGCTGCAAACCGAACTTGAATTCCTTGAATGCCTCCTTGGCCTTGGCGAAGTCGGACTGTTTCAACCTTTGAAAGGTCTTGAACAATTCATCCAATCGGTCATGGTCCTGCTCATAAAACTCGGTGATGGTACTCTGCCCACTCATGATGCATGCCTCCAATACATTATGAATGCCCTCCGACTTTGAACTCCAAATGGCAGGCCACGCAGGCCTTCAGCACGTTGTTGAACTGCGGCAAGATCTGCTTCAAGTCTTTCGTGGGGATGATGCGCGCCAACTCTTCCGCCGCCGCATGATGCGCCATAGCCAAGTCGTGATAGGCGGGTGGAAAATTTTCCGGCTGCTGCTGCGCCATCGCCTGCCGATGCATGAAGAATCCCAGGTGGGATTCGGTCAGCCCTTTCGCCAACTCATAGTCCTCTTCGACCAGGGCGTTCACGATCACCTGAATGGATTCCAGGTGCTGCAACATCACCGCACGATGTTCTTTCCCTGCCGGTGACGACAATGGAATGGGGTGCCTGGTATCGGAGGTGCGATAGGGATTGGGGCGTTGTTCCCCGTGGAAAGGATATGCCTTGCTGCATCCAGTTGATAACACAAGACAAAGAGCCCCCAGAGTGACTATTCCAAGGAGGGCCTGTTTCTCCCTATATAATGGTAGTGGCAAAATTAGAGGCATTATGAATATTTCTAAACTAAATCAATCAGTTAGTGAGCCATGATCGATTATCAGTACTTTCACATGTTCCCAGTACGAACAAGCAGCGACTTCTCGATCTCACCAGCCCCTCCCTGACGACGGCAACGTCAGCTGCAACATTTTTCGATATTTTCCTTCATGGCCTTTCCCCCGGCCTTGACCGCCGCTTCGGCATCAGCCGTTTTCTCTGCGATGAACCGCTTACCATGATCGATGGCCTCATCAAGGGCAGCTCGCGCCTTCTTCGCCTGCTCCAAAACTTCTTCCTCTGTCCTCCTGGCATACCCCTTCAACGCCCGACGCGTTTCTTCACCGGACTTCGGGGCGAGAAGAAGACCTGCCACTACCCCAGCCATGGCCCCCCCTAAGAATGCGAGTACAACAGCCGGTCCGGAACATTGTGTCTCTCGGTTGTCCATAGTAATTCCTCCTTGGATAGATAGACTGTGTTGTCCTCTATTGAAAAGCGAAGGCCGTGCCAGAAAAGCAGAGCCAGGGGATCACTGATTGCTCTGATTTGATGAGGCCTTAAGGAAACGCACGAAGAGGAACGATAGATTCCTGGGGCATTCCAGGTCTTAAGAGAAAAGAACGCTGTCGCAAAAAGCAACAACCCGCAACGCGGCTGAGGTAGGTAACTGTAGAGCCAGTGAAACAGAAGATAAATCGTTATGGATTTGAGTAGGATTTAGGGGCAGCCCATCCTTCACCCTGTCCCATCATGCCGGCCCATGCTCACCGGTGAAGCTGCGGATGTACTGGATGAGTGCCCAGATCTCTCCGTCCGTCAGTTGATCTCCATATCCAACTATGCCGGTATCGGGCGATCCGTTTTTAATCACCCAGAAGATTTCACCTTCCGTACGATGGCTCCAGAATTCGTGGTCCTGGAAATTGCGCGGTGAAAGATTCAACTGTGCGGCCAAAGGCCCATTACCGTCCCCATCTTTCCCATGACACCTGAAGCAGGCACCCGTGCCGTTGTAGATCGCCTTACCCTGCGCGGCATTCTCAGGGGAATTCGGCAAGGGGCTCATGAGCGCGCGCGCCTCGGCCAGCTTGTCGGCCGGCACCAACAACTGCATCCTGTGCCGTTCGGCAGCCCAGGAGGGGATGGTAAGAGAAACCACAACGACCAGCAACGGTAACATACGCGGCTTCATCGCCTTCCTCCATTGAAAGGACGGCGTCAGTTTCTCTATGGGACCAGCAGACATCGTTTGGACAGACATATTACTGCTCTACAGGCGCGAAAGACCGCACATATCGCAGCACCTGCCAGGCTTCTTCTTCCGTCAGTACGAGCGGAATAAAAGAGGCCATCGCCGTGCCCTTGCTGCCGTTCTTCAAAATCCAGAACAGTTCTCCATCGGTTCGAGCGGCTTGCCACTTCTTGTCGGTGAAGTTTCTCGGTAAGGGGCCTTTCAGAGTCCCCGGCGCAATATCTGCCCCAAGCCCTTTCCCATCCGGCCCATGACAGACCTTGCAAAAGGCTTTCCCTTCATACAACGCTTTGCCCTTCGCAATCGTTTCCTCACCGACAGGGAGCGGATTTGTCACAGCCCGGGCTGCTTCAATCTGATCGCGTGGCACACGCGGGCGCATGACAGCCTTGTCAGCCGCCCACGTCAGACCCTCGACAATCAGGAAGGTCCCAACCACCAGCAAAACAATCGACGCAATCCTGACTCGACTGGTCATGGTGAAAGATCCTTCTTGGGCGAAATGAAGACGGAACGGGGAGATCGTGTGACCACGCTCTCCCCGCCCACATCCATAATTCTGAGCTTACTTCGTCCGATGCTTGTGTCCGACGGACTGAGGGTGGCCGACCACTCCGTTGGGTGCTTTGGCTCCATCCGGCCAGAGGTGGAAGATAATCCCGTCCGTCTGAGCTGCCACTGCCGCGACTTCCTTGGCTTGGGCCTCCGGCATATCGAGAATCTGTACACGACCTGTGGCAATCTCAACATCATGGTCATGGTAATACTTATTCCAGGCTTTCAGCGGTACTTCTTTACGCGAGAGGGACTTGGCAACGAAATACTCGACATCCGTCAGCCGGGCATTGGGATCGGTTGATTCAAACAGCAGACATTGCAGAACTTCCGGAGAGATGCTCTTGCAGTAATGGTGATAAGGGCCGTGCACGGTGCCGTCTTCAAATTTGTGCGGGGCCGTGACATGAAGGGTAAAGCCATCAGCCGGGCTTGGCTTCTTCTCCGCTGCCGGAGCAGCTGGAGCAGGGGTGTGCTCCTGGGCAAACGCAGCTCCCAGCGGAGAACACAGCGAAACTCAACACCGACGCAATACTCAATGCTCGAATCATGAGAACCTCCTTGGGGTTAAGGCACGGGGAGCCCCAGCCTAGCTCATCTAGGCCGAGAAAGACCGTACACGTTCGACTGACTGTGTGATACACATAGCTTTAAAAGGATTCAACTAATTTGCAGGAAGCTAGAAATCTGAATTGACCATTCCACATTAACAATTGCGCATTACGGTTATCGGCCACAAGCGTCGCCTTCACAACCGCCCATCCCACCTTTCGGCCCACCTTGTCCCATTCCACCCATACCGCCTCCCGGCCCCATCATTGGTCCCATACCTTCTCCACGTCCCATCATGCCGGGCCCATGCTCACCGCCAAAGTTTCGGATGTACTGGATGAGGGCCCAGATCTCTCCGTCCGTCAGTTGCCCTCCAAATCCAACCATGCCGGTACCGGCCGATCCGTTTTTAATCACCCAGAAGATTTCGCCTTCCGTACGATGGCGCCAGAATCCGTGGTGCTGGAAATTGCGAGGCGAGGGATTCAGTTGGGCAGCCAGTGGCCCATTGCCGTCCCCGTCTTTCCCATGACAGCTGAAGCAGGCGCCCTTGCCATCGTAGATTGCCTTGCCCTGCGCAACAGTCTCAGGGGATTTCGGCAAAGGGCTCGTGAGTGCGCGCGCTTCGGCCAGCTTGTCGGCCGGCACCAGCTGCTGCATCATGTGCCGTTCGGCGGCCCCAGCGGGAATGGCAAGAGAAGCCACGAAGACCAGCAACGGAAACATATTCAGCTTCATCACCTTCCTCCTTTAACAGGATGCCGTCCTCCTCGCACAGACACACCTTACTAGGTAATATTGCTTTCTATATCGACTCCGAGGCCGATCCAGGCCCGCAACAGATCATGCCGCGTGATTGAATAGACCACCTTGCCATTTCTTTCGATCGGCAGGTTGAGAAGCCGCTTGTCCTCCATCAGCTTCACGGCATCCTCGATGTTGGTGTCATCGGTCACGGAAATGCGGTCTTTCGCCATAATGTCCTCTGCGGTCAGCCGGTTCAGATCCTTCCCCGCTTTCAGCGCCCGAAGGATGTCGAACTCGCTGATGAATCCGGTGAACCTCCCCTCTCCATCGACCACCGGCGCTCCCGGCGTATGCGTCGTAAGCAACTCAACGGCGATTCCCATCGCATTCTGTTTTCGAGTAAATACAAGATCGTTCGTAGCACGCACTTGCCCAATCGTCTTGAACCCCCCGGCAGGAACTCCCGGTCTGGATAACGTCGTCATGACAATCTCCTCTTCGTGTGATACTGGTCATTGTGAACCGCGACCCCGCACCGGCCCGCTTCGCTCCACATCCGTTTAAGCTCCCCCTCTGCTACGATGCAACACATGCGTCATGCGCCAAGCTTTTCTCAGAAATCCAGAACACTCTTCGTTTCACTTGCCCCTATTGATGTGAGTCACGTGCGTGAGATTGGATTCAAGTATTTCAGGCCACCTCTCACGTACGCGCGCAATGGAGCGCTTAGCCTCAGGATGGTGCATGATACCTGATCCGCCAGGCTGATGCCCTAATGTTGATGCGCAGCTGCCCCCTCTTTCCCAGGTCCTCCACTTGTCCCATGCCCTCCACCTTGCATCCCGCTCATTCCACTCATTCCACTCATCCCACCGGTATGCTGACCCTCCCCTCCCATCATCATCTCCATCATTTTGCCCCGCATTGCGTGAGCTTTCTCGCGCTGTTCGGGAGTCAATAACGCCATCGCGTCGCGCCTCGACTTGATCGCCATGAACAAAAGACCGCCTTCCGCCTTCTTGAGTTGGTCCACCTTGGCCTGGATCGCTGTCGAGTCGGCTTTCTCGTCCTCGACCAACGCATGCAACTCGAGTGTTGCCACCTTGATGTCGGCTTCCGCTCTGGCCTGCGCGCGACCCAGGTCAAGCTGCATGGTTTTCAGCTTGCTGATTTGCTCCGATGTGAGGCCGATCTCCTTCCCATGTTTGAGGAAATGCTTCAGGTCATAGCTGCTGTGTTCGTCCTGTTTACTTTGATCGTGGCCTTCACACATGTGGCCACACATCATTCCTCCATGGCCTCCATCCGCTCGAACAGTTTGGACGTTCGCACCGAGGAGCACCACTGATCCCCATACCAGGATAGCTGCATATCGAGAGACATTCATCATGACTTACTCCTTCTGCATTCGTAGTGTCTTGGATTGACCTCGCCCTTTATCTCATTCCGGCGCGCCTCTCCTCCTTTCTTCTGAACCCGTCATATCGCCTGCCACACAACAGCCCAATGGGGAAATGGACCACGATCGGACGATTCTGGTGCATGGCAGTTTCCTGTGGCCTACTACAAATCCAGCTCCACCATTTTGCGGTGGAATCGGGCGATCACATTGGGGTCCGGTGTCAGGCGGATCGGGGATTCCTCTTTGCCTTTGTACGGCAGCACGTTCAGCACGTACCGGAGACTTTCCAATCGCGCCGCCTGCTTGTCGTTGGCTTTGACGATAATCCAGGGGCTGAACGTCGCGTGTGTCTTGCTGAACATCTCCTCTTTGTAGCGGGTGTAGGAGTCCCACAGCTCTTGCGCCTTCTCATCTACCGGGCTCA
Source organism: uncultured Nitrospiraceae bacterium (assembly GCA_963781915.1). GTDB lineage: Bacteria > Nitrospirota > Nitrospiria > Nitrospirales > Nitrospiraceae > Palsa-1315. The sequence goes on from CAWAIH010000005.1 coordinate 324,205, forward strand.
GCTTCCATTGCTTAAGCGGATCCTGCCGGCGCTCTTCGAATCGCTTCGCCTGCTCGTCCTTGGAGATGGAGAACCAAAACTTGATGATGGTCACGCCATCCTCATAGAGCATGTGCTCGAATTCCGGAACCTGCTGCAGAAACCGCTGGTGCTCCTTCTTGTTGCAGAATCCCATCACTGGTTCGACCACCGCCCGGTTGTACCAACTGCGGTCGAAGAACACGATCTCGCCCTTGTTGGGCAGCTGGCGTATATAGCGTTGAAAGTACCACTGCCCCCGTTCTTCATCCGACGGTTTGGGCAGCGCGACCACCCTCATGGCGCGAGGATTCAAGTGTTCGGTGAACCGGCGGATCGTGCCGCCCTTCCCGGCCGCATCCCGCCCTTCAATCAGGATCGCAATCCGCTCTCCGTTGCCCTGCACCCACCGCTGGAGCTTGACCAGTTCGACCTGCAACTGACGCAGCTCTTGCTCGTATAGCAACGTCTTGCGCACCTCCTCGATATCGACGGCCTTGTACTCGAGCAGCTGAATGAAACCCTTTCTCGTATTGATCCGCCGAAGATCATCCTCGGTCAAGGCGCAGCCCGGTTCGCCGATACGCCCTAGCCCCTGCCCGGCAGATCCACTGCGCGGCAGTTGATAGCCGTCCCCTTGCCGTGGCACCATCGTTGGAATGGTCTCCAGCTCATTGACATCGAGACGCCTCACCTGTGCCACGCGCTCATCGATGTCCGGTCTCATCCCGTCGACCCGCTCGGCCTTTTGACTTCCCGGTCGATTCGCCATCAACTGCCATGTAGAGACTCCCTTCTTCGCCGAAAAATCAGAACGTCACGTTCCGGTCTCGTTCGGCGACGGCCTTGATATAGTCTGCCATGCCCTTGATCGTTGCGCCCGCGACCAGATCCCCGGCACCGATCTGCCGCGCCACGGCGCAGGCCCCGCAGACCCAGATGGGAATATTCGCCACTTGCACGGCTGCCAGCAAATCTTTGAGCGGCGTCAGATTCACCCCTGTCACATGATCCGCAGTTCCTTTGCGCCCGATTGTCACGGCTTCATTCCAGAGCCAGAGCACGACCTCATGCCCCTGCTCCTTCGCGACCTTCGCTGCCATGAACGGCAGCGTTGCCATCGTGGGATCGTCCGTGCCTCGGCTACCTGAAATAATAAATGTCGCCATGTTTTCCTCCTTCGTCGCTCGTCGATCACGGACGCGAAATGCGAGACGTGCGGGACGGACACGACTCTAAGGCTGAAGGTCGGGGTTCTACCTTCCGAACACTTCAGCCTTCAGCCTTCTGACCACCTCACCCCTTACGCCCTATTTCGCTAGCGATCGGACGTAGTGAATCAGCTGCCACACCTGCTCATCAGGCAACCCGGGAAACGGCATCATCCCTGTTCCAGGCGAACCGTTCTTGATGATCCAGAACAGTTGACCATCAGGGATGTCTTTCATCATTGACCCGCATGTAAAGTTTCGCGGCGGCGGCACCAAGGCTGCCCCCATGATTCCTTTCCCGTCACCCTGTTCTCCATGGCACATCACACAGGCAACTGGTTGGGCTGTCTTCAAGTAGAGCGTCTTCCCTGCCTGAATTGCTCCGGCAGATGCAGGAAGCATATTCGTCTTGGCCAAGAACTCGTCCGGCGCCATTGCCGTCTTGCGCAGCTGCACACAGGCTCCACTCTGCCCTCCGCTCGGAGCGGCCGCCATGTCCGGCACCCCTTTAAACGTCACTTTCAAGTAGGCCATCACATCGGCCACGCCCTGTTGCCCTATGGTCAAATTCCAATAGGGCATATTCGGGGATTTGCCTATCGCCACCCCGCCATGATTGATGACGTTGTAGAGATACTCCATCGGAAGTTTCTCAAATGGAATGTTGGCATGAATCGCCGGCTTGGGCTCCAGACCGGAAGCCGCCGGGCCATCCCCCTTGCCTGTCGCGCCGTGACACTGCGAGCAATATTCTTTATAAATCACCTTCCCGCGATCCACGCTGGCCATTCCAAACTCCGGGCTCGTCCAGGGCTCGTAATATTTAAAGTCCTTCACTCCCTGCACCATGAGGAAGCCGATCACCGCGCGGAGCTGTGGCTCCGTCGCATCAGCGAGGAACTCGCCACTGTGCGGCACGAAGTCTTGTGGATTCAGCCCGAAACGAAAGAGCCAATCCTGGTCGTACCTCTGTCCGGCCGCCACGAGTGATGCGCTCTGCGGGCCGCCGATGAACTTGCCGTTCTCTTCGATCACGTGACAGCCAAGGCAGGCGTGCGCCTTGTAGGCCATCCCGCCGAACGCGGCCTCGAACTTCGTCACCTTCGAGAGATCGAACGCGCCGACTTTGACTCGCGAATCCTTGTTGTGCTCAGCAAAGTAGTCGGCAATGGCATTGGCCTCCAGCTCAGTAACCACTGGATGCTTCGACGGAGCCTCGGTCAGATCCCATCGATAGCCCTTGGCGTACAATGGCGCTTCTTTGCCCGTCAGCCACCGGATCAACCAGGACCGCTGATACTTGCTGCCGGCCCAGATGAGGTCGGGCGCCTTGAGATTGAAACGAGAGTCGGCTTGGCCTTCCAGCCGGTGGCATTGCACGCAGGTCTGCTGGATGATCTCCTTCGCTCGGGACTGATCGCTCCCGAACGACAGATGAGGGGATGACATCAGCCCCACGAACGCGAGTAGCGCACCTCCGATAACAACCCCTCTTCTCAACTTCATATCGCGCCCCCTTTCATCTTGAGTGCCCTCGTCTGATCCCTTACTTCGTCACTAGCCACGCATGAATATCGGCAATGTCCTGAGGACTCAGCACTGAACCCCACGCAGGCATCGCCCCTCGTCCATGCAGGACCGTCTCCGTAAACAGATCCTCATGTTTAAGAATTGGAATCTTCACCAGCTTCGGGCCCATACCGCCGATCGCCATTGCGCCATGACAGGCCTGGCAATTGTGTTCAAAAATACCGGCTCCTCTGGCCGGGTCCCCCTTGAGTTGATCTTCAGCCACCGTCCCCTGCGTGAGCGGCTCCGCCTTCCTCAATTCACTGTCGAGCGGCGGCAGTCGATCCGGTGCACCCGGGTGATACCGCGCCGACAGATACCGCACGAGCAGGTCTGTCTCGTCCTTGGAAATCTCCGCACCCCAATGTTCCATTTTCACGACCGTGGCCTCCCATCGCGCGCGAGGCAACCGCTGTTGTACGATGAGATCAGCGCTGTGACAGACGGAACAGCGCGCGATAATCAGTCCCTCTGCACGTAGCGCCAACGAGGCGCTGACCACGCCCGACTCCTCCTCTTGCGCTGCTGTCACGCCGGCCAAGCCCACAAGCCCGAGCACCAATGAGAGCATGATACTTCCGCTAACCTTCGTCATAGAGCCACCGTCACCGAGACGTGATCCCACCCATTCCACAAAAACCCGCTTGGGTTCCAAGGAGTCGTTGCCGGTTGCGTCGCTCCCCGTACATCGGTCGCGCGGCAGAGAATGGTGAACGTGCCGGCGGTCTTGGCCTTCCAGACGAACTGCCATCGCCGCCACGCGTAGGGATGATCTTCCCCCACCAGCCGCGCTGTGTCCCACGTTTTCCCGTCGTCGAACGACACTTCGACCTTCGCAACCTTGACTTCTCCGCCCCACGCCACGCCTTGAATAATAACGAGACCGGACTTCACGGTCTCGCCCTCTTGCGGCGCCGCGACGAGTGACTTCACCACCATGGCTTCCACCGGGATCGACTGTCCGCTCGCTGCTGCGCCCTGTTCCACAGGCGTCGTCGGCACACGATAGGCCGTCTGCATGTAAAACCCCTTCGCCTCCTCGGCCTGCACTGTGATATCCGTCAGCCACTTGGTGCACGAATCCGCCATCCAGCCAGGCGTAATCACTCGTAATGGCGCTCCATGCAACAAAGGGAGCGGACGCCCGTTCATCTCATAGGCGAGAATCGTGTCCGGATGAAGGGCTTTCTTCAGTGGAATACTTCTGGTAAACAGCGGCACAGAGGCCACGACCGGTCGATCCGCTCCTTGGAACTGCACATGATGCGCTCCGGCTTGAACCCCGGCCTTGGCTAACACGTCCCTCAGCCGCACCCCCGTCCATTGCGCATTTCCGACCGCCCCACGCTCCCATTGAACGCCAGGGACCTTGGGCCGATGAAATGCGCGACCATTGCCGCTGCATTGCACGACAGCCGTGACGGCGATTTCTTCGCTCTGCTTCAACTCTTTGAGCGTGAAGGTCCGCGGTCGGTCCACCATACCGCTCACACTCAGTCTCCAGTTCGGATCGGAGAGCAGTTCTGCTGGAGGCGGGCCGAAGTGGCTGCGGACAAAGAAGCGGGAATTCGGCGTGAGGTAGGAAGTGAACTCTTGCACCGGGGTTTCGGCATCCAACGGCCGCGCCACACGCACAGTAAGGCGGTCGGTCTCATTCTTCAAGACATCGCGCTCCTCAGCCTGCGCGCGTGGGATCACGTGGCCCAGCGCGAGTGTAACGCCCAGCCCCTGGACGACCCTTTTCAGCAAGATCCGCCGCGACAGAGACCGGGAGACCGATTCTTCTTTCATGACGGTTTGTCTCCACGGTGATGGGGATTGAGTTCGATCGCCACGCCGGCAGGCACCGCGATGGATTGATGCACGGTGCAGCCATGCGCCACCTTGAGGAGCCGCTCGCTGTGTTCGGCCGTGACGCGGTGCGGCAAGTGAATCGCCAGTGTGACCTGGCCCACCCGATGCGGCTGTTCCGCCATGGTCCATTCCGCCTCGACGCTTAACCCTTTGGTCGAGATCTGATGGCGGTCACAGTAGCGACCCACGAAATAACCGACACAACCGGCGAGTGAACCGACAAAGAGTTCGACAGGACTCATGCCGGCATCCTGCCCGCCATCTTCGACCGGCTGATCGGTCACGACCCGGTGCTTGCCGCTCGTGATGTCATGGCGAGTCCCGCCATGGTAGGCCACGGTAAGTTTCATTGTGACCGCTCCTGACGCTTCACGTTTAACGTTTAACCTTTCACGCCTCACTCACTAATACGGTGCATCTGCCGGCTTGCCGCCCTTCGGCCAATCGTTCGCTTTGCCTGGAAAATCCGGCCGCGATTGAGCGTTGATATAGGCGGCGACATCGTATGCATCGTCATCCGACAGGCTCCAGCCCCAGCTACGCGGCATGTTCGATTTGATGAAAGCGGCAGCAACGCTCACCCGCGCCATGCCTGAGCCAATCGTGTAGGACTGCGGTCCCCACACCGGCGGCGCCGCCATCGTTCCCAGGCCGTCGGAGCCATGACAGAAGACACATTTGCTCGCAAACACTTTCTTACCGTTGTCTGAATCGAGTGGTCGCTGTGAGGCAATGCGCTGGAGGCCCCGCCAAGGCAACGTCGCACCGCTCGGCACTCCGCGTGAGAGCCAGGTGATATAGGCCACGACGGCCTGGAGCTTGGAACTGTCCGGCGGAAGCGCTCGCCCATTCAGGTTCCGTTCGAAACACTCGTTGACACGATCAGCGAGCGTATTCACCCTCCCGCTGCGGGGACGGTACTCGGGATAGACCGCGGCAAGACCGACGAATGAGGCGGCGTTCGGGTTGAGCCCGCCGTCGAGATGACAGTTGGTGCAGTTGAGGCGATTGCCGGCATAAGGCTGGCCATACTCCTGTGTATTGACAACAATCAGATAACCAAGCCGAATCTGTTCACCAAGTTGACTCCCTGGAATAGTTTCCGGGGAGGGTGGAGAAAATTCTATCGGCACGCTGCCGGTTTGGTCAGCCCCCCGAGGCTCCTCGGTCATGACCCGAGCACTCTCGCCTGAACAGCTCAGGAGCATAGCCACCCCAAGAATAGCTGACAACAGCCGTATCATGCTCCTCCCTTGTGCCAAGACTGTGCCACTAACAGAGGTAACTAGCCTATTATTTATCCCGTCAAATCAGCCGATTAGCCGTCAACGTCCGATCGCCCTGGAGCTAAAAGCCACAGTGCTGACCCAGTGATTGTTGCGGGATGCCACAGAAGACTGGCGAGGGGCACGAGGCTCACAGACTGGCCATCGTAGCCGAAATGGCTACGATGGCCGTGAGCTACAAACTATCCGGCAAAGGAGAATAATGAAGATTAGATCAAGCTTAGGCGAGCCTTCACTCCTTCACAATCACGCCGCACGCGATGCGGGGCCCACCCGGCGCATCCTTTGTCACCGGGTCCGGCAGATACTTATCGTCGAACTCATGGATGATGAACGCGCTCCCGTCTTTATCGAACAAGGTGTTGAGCCCCTCAGACAGAGTCACCCGGCTCGTGATTGTATACAGCGACCCGTTCCGATCGTCGTTCACGGAAAGGTTCTGGAGGTCGCCGAGATGGTAGGGATGGTTCCCTAACCCAGAGGTGACGTTCGCCTCAGGATTGATTGCCGCATCCACATTCCCATCATAGTGCCCCTTGGCCGCTGCGAAGGGCTCGCAGTTGCCGACCTCGTGGATGTGGATCGCATGGCGTCCCGGCTTCAACTTGCTGTCTGGCGTGCCGGTGAGCTTCAACTTGATCGTGACACGCCCTTCATATTTCTCATAGAGATGCGCCTCTCCCGTAATGCCGGGGCCAGCGATGACCGCCTTAGCGTGCAAGGGATTTTCGAGCTTGCCCTTGTAATGGACGAGCAGCCGGCAAGCGGCACAAGAGCCGCCACCACAATCGCAGTTCCCACAAGTATCCGATTCATGCATCCTCCTTGGTTATTCGATTCTCAGACGACAAGACCGGCCTTATTTCGGTCGAGCGGGCATCCTAGCAGAATGTTAAAAAAGTTTGCCAGCAGCTTTTGTTCATTTGGTCTGTTCGGTCTATCTGGTTTGTTTGGTTTCGCCTCACGCCATGTATAGAGGCTCAGTTCATCCCGGTTGGTTCTCCGAGGCGCAGGCTTCGCTGTACAACTCGACTCGGTTCCGTCCTCTGCGCTTGGCATAATACATGGCCTGATCCGCACGAGTCACGAGTGTCTCGACCTGATCGATTTCCGGAGATAACATCACGACCCCGATACTGACCGTTACCACGGTGGAATGATGTTCCCACGTAAACTGCTCCTGTGCGATTTGCAGCCTGATACGCTCGGCAATCTGCAGGGCGCCGGATTGATAGCACTCTACCAATCCAATCACAAACTCCTCACCCCCGTAGCGGCCCATGATATCGGGCGGACGGATGATTCCCCTGGCCAACTGCACTATATGGAGCAACACGTGATCGCCGAACAGATGCCCATGCCGGTCATTGATCTCTTTGAAGTGATCCACATCGAGAAACAACAGTGCAAACGGATGCTGATAGCGGCGGCTCCTGTGAAACTCCATGGCCAGCGCCTCCATCAGTGCGCGCCGGTTGTCCACCGGCGTGAGAGAGTCCCGCCGGGAGAAGTCTTCAAGCTGCCGATGGGCGTCCTTCAGTCGATGCAGGCTGTCTTCCAAACGCTGCATCGTCGCATAGTAATAGGTCTCCACGACAAAGATCTCATCGAGCGTGATGATCTTATTCAGCGTGAGGACCAATGAGGACAGCCTGCTCGCGTCTCCCGAATAACGAACCGCGAGCCGTTGCAGGATTAACCCGAAGAGCTTGTGGTACGCGCCCAAATACCACTTCTGCTTGAGCCCGACTCGTTCGTGAGTGAGTCCAATCTGAAGCCGTGCCTCCGCATACGCGACGCCATCGCCGAGTTCCCCAAGGCTGAGTAAATACTGGCGCTGTGTCCCCTTGAGTCGCTCCACGAGCTTCGCATCGGACAAGATCCCGCGTAATTCCTCGAATTGCAGCAAGTGATCGTAGAATTCTCCGATGATCTCGTCGATATGCGACACGATCATGTCGCGGATCTCGACGAGATTTTGTCCATCTTGTTCACCAAAGGAGAGAAACGCCAGCCTGGTCTGCAGCTCCTCCCCTGTGATCTGCAGTTGATCGCACAGACTGCTCGCCGCCTGCTCGCCCTGTTGTTCAGCCATATGGACTTTCATTCGCACGACGCGCAAGCCCTGATTCCATGTGTCTCGTGTTTCCCGTGTTAGAAGACGTAAGGCGCGAAACGTGAGACGTTAAACGTACCAGGATAGAAATTGGTCTCGATTCATGCCCGTTGTCCCTATCGCTTTGTGTGCGCCGCACGAGTCGGGAAGGATTCATTTTTTCCGTCGCGCTTCTCGCGTTTCACGTCTTACGTTTCACGTTTAACGTTCTGTGGAGAATCGATATAAATCATGGCAAGCCGTGCAACGGGCCGTCATGTTCGACAGCCGCTGGAGAATCTGTTGGGGGGTCTCTTTCTGGACAATCGCATCCGCGAGGGCATCCATGTCCTTGTGGATCGACATACCCATTTGCTTGAACGGCAGCGGCAACTTCGCCATGAGCGCCGGATTCACGTCTGCAGCCATGTGCATTCCTGCCGAGCGGGCCGCCTGCTCCATCTGCGTTCGATCAGCCTCCTGGCCCTGGCCGGCCAAGCCTGTGACCACGCCATGGACAGCCTTCAGGAGCATCCGCATCTCGCCCAAGATCAAGTCTCGCTCTGCCGGCGCCAATACGACTTGCATCCGTCCATCTGTGCCCTGCGCCGTCCACCCCTGCACGAAGAACCAGACAGCCACCCCAATCGTCACGATCCACAGCCCCAACGCGACCCGGCAGAGCGTCGAACTCATCGAAGCCCGCTGCCCATGCCGCCGGTTTGTTCAGGAGCCAGGGTTCTCACATAGGCGAGCGCATCCCAAATCTCGTCGTCTGTGAGTGACTCCCTCCAGGCTCCCATCGCAGTATTCGGCTTGCCGTCATGCACGCTCTTAAATAACCTCGCGTCCAGCTTTCCTTGAACCGCCAGGGAGGTGAGGTCAGCGACTGGAGGTGTGAATTTCATCTGCCCATCTCCCTTCCCGTCGACCCCATGACAACGGATACAGATCGTCGAATAGATGACTCTGCCGCTGAGTACATCACGCTCCGGTTGAGACACGTTCAACTCTTTCATGCTTGCGCCCCCGGCTAACGCCAATAGCGCGACCCCGACAAGTACAGCTTTCATCGCATCGCCTCCTTAGCAGATTTCCCTGCCGTCTCAACCGTTAACTGTCCTTGCGAGTGAGATGCCAGGCAGACGTGGAAATGGGCACGGCTAAACCTCCGCACAAACAATGCGTTAGAAGCGGGAACTCGGAGGCGACACCGACAGATCGTCGCAAGTGGCGAGAAAGACCCCGATGAGAATCTGGTCACTGTCGCAAGACGCCACAGAAGAAAGGCACTGCCACGCTGCGGAAAACCAATTTAGACAGGGCAGAACATCGATGGCTTGCACGTCTGGGACAAGCCCGGTCTGTCTGGTTCAACCAAATAAACGAGACAAACCAGAGAAACCAGATGAACCGGGTTAAGCTTGCAGTGATAACTCAAAAGGGGTTGGCTATACTGCTAAAGCGATTGCAGCCCCCGAACTGAGAGGTGACAGGTCCATGGCGAACAACAGCTATACGGCAATTGTTGAAAAAGAAGGCGACCTATATGTGGCGCTCTGCCCAGAATTGGACGTGGCCAGCCAGGGAACGACAATTGAAGGGGCAACATCCAATCTCAAAGAAGCGGTCGAATTGTTCCTTGAAACCGCTGACGCGGCGGAAATAAAACATCGGCTTCATACCGAAGTGTTCATCACACGCTTCGAAGCGGCGCATAGGTAAACTGCGCGTTCTTTCCGGTCGAGATGCCGCAGGATTCTTGAACAACACGGCTTCCGCGAAGTCAGACGGCACGGCAGTCATGTGGTATGCAGCAGAAAACCGACGCGGGGACGGTCACAGTCCCGGTTCCTGATCACCCGGAGCTCGCCATCGGCACACTCCTTTCGATCATCCAACAGAGCGGCATCACCCGCACAGAATTCGAGTCCTGACACCCGACCGATCCCCTCCCCGCCATATCGGCTTCCGCACGTAAACGAGATCTGGCCCCGCTTCCGAGCGGTGCCAACTCCACTTCTTGTGGGGTGATTTCCCGCTTAGAAAGGGGTATTCTTCGGCGCAACATTTTTCTTTTGAGTTTCTGAATTATGGCCAAGATTGAAGATCTGATCGCGAAAATTCCTGACGAACTCCTTCGCAAGTCTATTGCGGGAGAGATCAAGGCGCTGAAGAAGGCAAAAAAGTTTGGTCTTGTCTTCGAGAAGCACCTACCTGAAACTGTGCGACTGCCTCGCCTTCCTGTGCGCGAAGGCGAATTGGTGTCCCTTAAGCGTGAGTCAGCAGGAAAAATGTGTCAGGAGCCATTTACCGTAAACCATACTTAGCATCATTGCCCAAGAAATCGCCACCGATCTCGAAACTGCCCTCTATGAATTCTGTTTGATTGCGAGTGATTTAGGTGAGGGACGCGCAAACCGACGGCCTCATACCCTATGAAGTTCTATGTCGGTGTAACAGACAACAAGTGGTTCGAGTTTCTTGCCAGCCGCAAGCCTGATGAGGTCAACTTCTGGCGGCCTGGAGGATCAGGATCATTCCAGGTAATCCCGCCTGGTGCGCCTTTTCTTTTCAAGCTGCACAGCCCGGATAATTTCATAGCTGGGGGTGGTTTCTTTGTCAGCCACTCTAATCTGCCGCTGTCATTAGCTTGGGAAGCATTTAGAGAAAAGAATGGTGCTGCTTCTCTTGAAACGCTGCAGGCGATGATCGAAAAATTCAGATCGAACAAGCCTCGCGAGCATGACCCGACCATCGGATGTACTGTTTTGGCGGATCCTTTCTTTCTTGAAAGGCGAGATTGGATTCCCGCTCCATCCAATTGGGCGCCGAGCATTGTCCAAGGAAAAAGTTATGAGAGCGAAGAGAGGATTGGGCGAGAAATATGGATGGAAGTCCAAGATAGGCTTGCCAGAGTTGCTCCGAAGGGGCCTCCTCTTCACGCAGACGGCGCCTCTCCATCGGCTGAAGAGGTCGCCAGGTATGGCGCTGAATTCCTAACCAGGGCCAGACTCGGTCAAGGAGCCTTTCGAGTTCTTGTTACAGACGCGTACACGCGTCGCTGTGCCATCACTGGCGAACGCACTCTCCCCGCACTTGAGGCCGCTCACATCCAACCGTTTGCAAAATCAGGCCCAAACGTTACGGCTAACGGCTTGCTGCTGCGCTCAGACCTTCACAAACTATTTGATTCTGGTTATTTGTCAGTCACGCCCGATCTTTCTGTCGAAGTAAGCAGAAAGATCAAAGAAGAATTTGAGAATGGCCGGGATTACTACACGCTGCATGGCCGAAAACTGGTCGTTGTGCCTGCAACGGAAAAGGATAGGCCTTCGTCAAAGTTTTTGGAATGGCATAACAACAATACCTATCTTGCGTGAGTTAGGAGAAGGCGCCAATGGTAAACGATAGCGTTATGGCAGCTCTGCTAGAATTTCGATGCAAGCGAAACTGGGAACAATTCCACAAGCCTAAAGAGCTGGCCACTGCCCTTGCTATTGAGGCCAGTGAGTTGCAGGAAGCATTTCTATGGAAAACCGAGGAAGAGGTTGCGCACTTGCTGAGCAGTCCTTCCCGAGGGAAGGTCTTGGATGAGATCGCCGACGTTGCAATCCTTCTGTCATACTTGTGCCACGACCTAGGCATTGATCTAAACGCAGCGGTCCTCTCGAAGCTGAACAAAAACGAAGCCAAGTATCCTGTCGAAAAGTCCTATGGCAATGCAAAGAAGTATGACGAAAGCTAATGGAGTGAGAAAGAAAAGGCACCGGGAGTCTTTTTTCACCGCACAGTCCACCGCTTCTCTATTTTCCCTCTTGAGAGCGGTCTAGATGGTCTCCCCCTGCGCGTGTCCAACGAGGGTCTTCTGAGGCCGCGCGTTGCACGAGCACAGGAGCGCATCTAGTTCGCCCTCTCATGTCCCCTCTGAGCTCGTTGTTTTCTCTCACTTCACCAACCAAGCGAGGGTGCGAGAAGCTTTTGACTGCGGCCGTCGAGCGAGGCCCTTCCAATTCCCTATACATCTCTTCTAAGGAGTGGCCAAGGCTGCCCTTTACTGCGCGCATCGAGCGACCACCGTTTCATCGTGGGGGCTCTGCGAGCAAGAAGAGCACCTGGCCGCTCCTTCCCCCATCCTTCTGAGCCCGCGCGTCCGTGGCGAATTGCGACCCGCTCGCAAGCCGAGAGCTCTGGCTCTATTGAAAGAGCAACGAGACTGAGCCGTCCTTTGAGATCTTAGCGATGAACGGTTTCGTGTGGTTCTTCAGAAACCGGGTGATGCGTGGGAGTGCCTTCACAAAGATCTCTGCCATTTCTTCGCCTTGCAGATCACCTGATGTCAGGATAAATGCAGCTACGCCCGCCTTCATGAGCGCCAGCCGTTCAACGTGTCGATACCGGATGCGATGGTCTTTGGTCAGGACAATCCATCCGCGCTGCCCGGCCTCGGCGAGCCAGTCTTCATCCTTGGCGTCAGGGGGAAAGTGGTCGTCGTGGATGTGGAGCGTGGCGCCGGCTTGACGAAGCGCTGTGGCAACACGGTTCTTCCCCAAAGAACGATCGAGGAAGAAGACGGGCGCTTCAGGCCGCTTCGACGGAGAGTTCGCACCTGATGGCTTCTTCGATTTCGAGCCGCCGGCGTCCATAATCGTCTGCCAAGTCGTCCACGGATTCGCCGGCCTTATAGCGTTCCGCGATCACAGCCGTTGGAATACCGGTGCCTGCCAGCACAGGCCGGCCAAAGGATACTTGTGGATCAATGACGACGGCCCTGGGCTCTTCTTGGAGGTCGCGTTTCCGCGTGAACGGATACAGTCTGACTGGGATGCCCTTGAGATCTCGTTCGATTCGATGGAGGTGCGCCTGGAGGACTTCTTGGATGGCCAACTGTCCTGCTTGAGAGATGTTGATCAATTGACTGAATTTCTTGATGAAGAGGTTCAATCCATCGGTGTCGAATTCCTGATCGGCCAAGGGATGTCTCGAAGGAAATTGCTTCGAAAGGTAGTTCATCGCAGTTCTGACTTTTTCTAATGGGATCTCATGCTTGCGGCGAATGGCATCGAGAACGTGGATCTCCACGAGGTTCATAAAGGAGAGCAACTTCATGTTTGGATCGGGCACCTGGATGATCGGTCTGGAGAAGCGCATGCCGGTGTTGCTGCGGTAATGCCGGCCCGAGACCCAGTCTCGGATGGTCGTGCGTGGAATGCGCAGATAATGCGCGGCTTCCATGACGCCGTAGGAAGCCACTTCTCGCGCATCAAAGTGTTTGTCGAACGCTGTAGCCTTCTGTTTCATACGATTGGTAGGCACTGTATCGCTCTCTTCAGGACCGGTCAAGTAGCGGGGAGCTGAATGCAAGAGATCGGAGTCTTTTCTCGCCGCAACGACCAGACTGTCCTTCACTGCGAGCGTCCAACGAGCACGCTTTATGCTCGCTCCAATTCGGCTCAGCAGAACGTCGCGGGTCCGCAGGTATGAGACAACCGAAACCATCCCGCAGGATGCTCAAAACGTTCGTCCAGCAAGGCCGCAGCCGATGAAAGCACCGGAGGCGTAGCCTCCGGGCTACGTTGAGGATGCTTTCGAGGTGAGAACGCTGCTGGCGGGCGTTTTCAGCATCCTGTTATCGGATGGTCGGTTCCAAGCTGACTTTCGCCTTCATGGAGTTGGAAATCAGACAGTTCGCCTCGGCTTTCTCGATCAGCTCCTTGGCTTTGGCTGCATCGGCGTTCGCCGGGAGCGTGATAGTCGGCTTCAACGTGATGGCCGTGAACTGAAATTTTCCATCGACCAATTCCAGCTTTCCTTCAGCCGCGCTCTCGTACGAGGTAAAGGCCAGACCTGCTCGCTCCGCCACCGCCAGAAACGTCGTCATCAGACAGATATTGGCGGACGCGACGAATAGATCCTCCGGCGACCAGATGCCTTCGTGTCCCTTGAACTCCGGCGGCGTCGCAACCTGGATATCCGGTTTGCCGGCACAGGAGATGACTCCCTTGCGTTGCTCCGTCCATTTGATTGCGGTGTGATAGGTGTAGACCTTGCTGCGGACTTCCATCCTGTACCTCCTCTATTCATCCCCTGATACGTCTCCTCATGCAGTTCCAAGCGCTTTCAGGTGTTCCGAAAGACGAAGATTCTCGCTGTAATCCACCGGGCAGTCGATCACGGCCGGCTTTCCGCACGAGAGCGCGGCGTTCAGCACTGGCTCCAATTCAGACGGTCCCTCGACGCGGTAACCGATCGCTCCAAAACTCTGTGCCAAGGCAACGAAGTCCGGGTTGCCGAACTCAACACCGGAGGTCCTCCCGAACTTCATCTGCTGCTTCCATCGGATGACCCCGTAGCCGTTGTCACGCCAGATCAGCACAACGAGTGGAAGGTGCAGTCGTACAGCGGTCTCCAGTTCCTGGACATTCATCAGGAACCCGCCGTCCCCTGTCACAGCCACGACGCGCCTCGCGGGATAGAGGAGCTTGGCCGCAATGGCCCCAGGCAGCGCCATACCCATCGCCGCAAATCCGTTGGAAATGATGCACGTGTTCGGGACCTCGCAGGGAAACATCCGGGCCATCCATAACTTATGCGCCCCCACGTCGCAGATGACCAGATCCTCCGGCGCCAACGCCTGTCGCAGATCGCGAACGATATGCTGAGGTCGCAGGGGCCATCCAGATGGCTGCGCCCATTCCCTTTCGTAGGCGGTCTGCACGCGCCGGCGACTCTCTTCGGCCCAGGCAAGATCGAACGAAGCAAGCTGCTTGCCGATCTGATCGAGGGATAAGGCGATATCTCCCAATACGCCGACATCCACAATATAGTGCGCATCCACCTCGGCCGGCGACACATCCACATGCACGATATGCTTGTCGCGGTTCGGATTCCACAAGCAGGGAGCGTACTCCACAAAATCATACCCGATCGCCACAACGGCATCGCTCTGCTCGATCACCACAGCCGGATGATCCCGCATCTGCAATCCAATCGTATAGAGAGACAAGGGATCGCTGTCTGGAACGACACCCTTGCTCATGAACGTGTGGACTACCGGCACGTTCGCCTGTCGGGAAAACCGCCGGACCGCCTCATGCGCCTGTCCCCGGATCACCCCGTTGCCGACCAAGAGGACCGGCCGACGTGCCTGAGCCAAGACCTCGACAGCCCGGTTCACTTGGCGCGCCAGCGGCTCCGACAAGGACGGCGCCTGCACGCGCAACGGCCCATCCACCTCACGATCACTCACCGTTTCCGCCGCAACGTCCTCCGGCAGTTCCAGATGAGTCGAGCCGGGCTTTTCGGTCTGCGCGACCTTGAACGCTTTGCGCACCGTCTCGGCCATGGTCCGGGGGTGAAAGATCTCGGCGTTCCATTTCGTGACCGGCTTGAACATGGATAAGACGTCGATGAACTGGTGCGACTCTTTGTGCTTCCGATCCAGCGAGGCTTGTCCCGTGATCGCGACCAGCGGGGCGCGATCCAGATACGCGTCTGCCACGCCGGTGAGCAAATTGGTTGCACCGGGCCCCAGAGTAGAGAAACAGACCCCGGCCTTTCCTGTCAGCCGCCCATGGACATCGGCCATGAAGGCCGCGCCTTGCTCGTGTCGGACGGCAATGAATCGGATCTGCGAATCCACGAGCGAGTTCAAGACGTCCAGCGTCTCCTCTCCGGGCACGCCGAAGATCCACTGGACTCCCTCATTTTCCAGACAACGCAGCAGTAGGTCCGATCCTTTCATGATAATCCCTTCTTCTGGTCTCTCTGGTTATCTGGTTTATCCGGTTAGTCTGTTCAACCAACAAACGAGACAAACCAGATAAATCAGATCAACCCGCGCCCCTGCCCAAAACGTGTCGGCCATTCCACCTTCTGCTGCGCTGAAATGGTTTTCCCGCAGCCTGCTAGTCCCTCAGGCTGCAAAGATAGGCGACCACATTTTCGATATCCTGATCGGATTAGGACGCTTTCCCATTTTCCCATCGCGGTATTGGCCCGTCCCTTATGCACCGTGCGAATAAGCTGGGGAGCGAGTTGCGTATGCACCTTCGCCGACGTGAGATCCGCAACCGGCGGATTGAACGTCGTATAGCCATCGCCCTTTCCGGTCGGCCCATGGCAACCGGCACGGTCTTGCTGGAAAACCACATGGCCCGAGTTGGGAGCGTGAGCCGCGCTTGGGACGTCGGCCACCAGTTGGAGGTTGACCTCCTTCCCCGCCGGCACACGAAAATCATTGGAATTGATTTTCATCTTCATGATTTGACCCTGCTCAATCCCTCGCGCTCCGAGGCGTCTTCCCTTTTGAAAGCGCCTCGAAACCGGAGATGACGTCGAACAGTTCCTCGTCGATGCCACTCTGGCGCAAACGATGGAATGTCCCGTTGAGGTGCTCCAGTAATTCGTCGATATTTTTGTCAGCGCGTTGCATTGCCGCGAGGCGGCTCGCGTTCTCGCTCGCAAGGGATTCGGCGCAGGCCCGGAAGAGCGAGACGAAAAGATATTCGCGAATGAGCGTCCGCAAGGTCGCGGTGCCGCCACCCATGACCTCAGGCAAGTTTCCCGTTGGCCAGGGACGTTCGGCCAGCTTGCGCCGCCAGGTTTCGTCCAGCGGTAGCAGTCGCTGACTGACGGGCGTATACATCGCCCCGGACGTGGGGCGGTTGTAGAAGAGGTAGAGCTCGGTGACTTCACCCCGGCTGTGGCGAGTCTCGCTTTCCACGAGAATCTGCCCGACGAGCTGGGTGATGGCCTTGACAGAGTTCGGCACAGCGAAGAGTCCGACCAACGGCAGCCCCGCGTCCGACAAGTGCCCGTGCACGCGTTCTCCGATTGCCCAAATCTGATGTTTGCCGGGAAGAGCGGCTAGGGCCTTCGCCGCAAAGTCGGCCACTGCCTCATTGAACTGCCCCACCAGTCCCTGATCGGAACCGAATACAATCGCACCGACGGAGACCTCACCGGTGCGTCCGTTACCGTCTGCCAACAGCGCTGTCGGCCCGCTTTCCCGGAAGCAAATGCTCAACCCCAGCTCCACAGTCAGATAGTAGTCGGCCAACGCGCGCACTGATTGCTCGTATTGACCGATACTCGAAGCGGCTAGGGCTTTCATTGTGCGAACGACGGATTGGAGATCGCCGGCACTGCTGATCTTCCGCCGTAGGCTCGTCGTGGTATCGCTCACGACTTCTCCTCGGTCTTTGCCTTTGGCTTCGGTGTAGCCGCCGGCTCAGGCTTCGGTTTGGCGTGCACATCAGACGTGGGTTCGCCTTTGGGTTCGGGTTTGGGTCCCGGCTTAAGCTGGAAACTGACGAGCGAGTGGCGGGCGATTTCGATGATCGTTGTACGATCCTCATCGCTCAACTTGTCGGCGGTTGCGAATCGCGCGCATACTTCCGCCGGGATGTGCGCCGCCGCCTCGCGCAGAACGCGTTCGGCGTCCGTCATCTGGTCAAGCGGCACGCGGTCGAAGAGTTCCGCGGTCAACGCCAGCAGCACAGCGATTTGTGCAGCCACGGATACCGGCGCGAATTCCGGCTGCTTGAGGCAGGCGCGAATTCGCCGCCCGTGGTCGATGATCTTGCGTGTATTTTCATCCAGCCGGGCGCCGAACCTGGCAAAGGTCTCGAGCTCCTCGAACTGCGCGTAGGCGAGCTTGAGATCGCCCGCCACGGCACGGTAGACCGCGCGTTGCGCCTTGCCGCCGACGCGCGAGACAGATTTGCCGACATCGACCGCAGGCAGCACGCCTAATTCGAACAACGACGGCGAGAGGTAAATCTGCCCGTCCGTGATGGAAATGAGGTTGGTCGGAATGTAGGCGGAAATGTCCTGCGCTTCAGTTTCGATAATAGGCAGCGCGGTCAGTGATCCACCACCGAGTTCCGGGCGCAAGTGCGTTGCGCGCTCCAGCAGCCGCGCGTGGAGGTAGAAGATGTCGCCGGGAAACGCCTCGCGGCCTGGCGGGCGACGCAGCAGCAGAGACAGCTCGCGATAGGCGCGCGCATGATGCGTGAGGTCGTCGTACACAACCAGCACATCACGGCCTTGCTCCATGAAATACTCCGCGATGCTGGTCGCAGCGTACGGAGCGATGTAGGCGAGGCCGGGTGGATCGTTGCCTTCGGTTATGACCACAATGGTGTAATCCATCGCGCCCTTTTCCCGCAGGGCGGCGACCACTTTGGCCACGCCGGACGCGCGCTGGCCAATGGCGCAATACACGCAGAGCACATTTTGGTCGCGTTGATTGAGAATCGTATCGAGCGCGATCGTGGTCTTGCCTGTCTGTCGGTCGCCGACGATCAGTTCGCGCTGGCCGCGCCCGATGGGGATGAGCGCATCGATGACCTTGATACCGGTTTGCAACGGTACGGTGACTGGGGCGCGGTCCATGATGTGCGGTGCCGTGCGTTCGATCGGTAGACGCCCGCTGGTAACCACCGGGCCATTGCCGTCCAGAGGCCGGCCCAATGGATTAATAATGCGTCCGATCAATGCGTTTCCCACCGGCACGTCCATCACGTGCCCCCTGCGTTCGACTTCATCGCCCGCATGCAACTGCCAGTAGTCGCCCAGCAGAACCACGCCGATTTCGTCTTCATCGACGTTGAATGCGATGCCATACACATCCCCGGCAAACCTCAGCACCTCCTCAAAACCCACGCCGGGGAGGCCGGAGACTTTTGCGATGCCCGTGGCGATGCTGGTGATCGTACCCACCTCCCGGGACGCGAGTTGTGGCGTAAAGGCTTCCCTCGCGTGGCGCATTCCCTCGAACGCGCTGTCGAACACCTGCTGGAGGCTTTTAGGATCCGTGTTCATTGGCTCTTTGTTTCGAGCTTAGGTTCTTCAGGTTTGGAGGCAGCTGTGGCTTCAGGTTTATCCTTCCCTTTCAGCAGTTCGTCGACGCCCTTTTCTAGGAACGTAAGGTAATCCGCGATGCTCCAAGCCACCTTTTGTCCATTCGTGGTGAGTTCGATTCCGCTAATCAAGTCCGGCGCGGTCTCGAATCGAACGTGGATTTCAGCCGAGAAGGTGTCGTTGAGCGCCTGTTGGATCACCGCGCGTTGCTCCGCAGGCAAGTCAAACGCGCTGCGCACGAGCGCGGGGTGAGCCGCTGTCTTGAGCGCCGCAGCAAAGCCTGCTTTCGCCTTGCCGTCCATATCCCGCAAGCGGCGAGTGAACACCTCGCCCAGGCGCTCTTCCAGACTCGTCGTGGCGAGATCCGACAACGCCTTTCGCGCGATGGCAAACACTTCCTGCTGGGTCCGGCGACTGATGGCGTGATTGAGGTTATGAGCGTCGTTTCTCAGCGTTTCCTGGCGTTTGGCACTCAACGCATCGGCCGCTTGCCGCGCTTCGTCGAAGAGCCGCTGACGTTCGACTTTCGCCTCGTCCGTCGCCTGGCTCAAGAGTGCGGCGCGCTGCCGATCGAATTCTTCGTTCTTGTGCTGGAACTCGTCGCGCTCCTTTATGGCTTCGGCCTTTTTCGCGTCGGCATCCGCGAGTTCCGTGGCGATCCGCTTCTCCCGCGCGTCGATGGCGTTGAGAATGGGCCGATACAGGAAGCGCTTCAACAACCACACCAGAATGAGGAAGTTGACCACTTGCGCACTGACGGTAAACCAGTCGATCAGCATATTTTACTTACCCGCCACGATGGCAATGACGTGGTTCCAGAACGGGTTGGCAAAGATGAGAATCATCGAGACCACGAAACAATAAATCGCAATAGACTCGATCATGGCCAGGCCCACGAATAGGGTGCGTGTGATCGTCGTTGCGGCATCGGGTTGCTGCGCCAGCGAACTCAATGCCGTGGCAACGGCACGCCCTTCGCCGAGCGCAGGCCCGATACTCCCCAGGGCGATCGTGAGGCCGGCGGTGACGATTGAGGCAATTGCGATGAGCGTCATGCTATCCATAGTATGTCCTTTCGTGGTTGTCGTAGTGGTTTCAGTCCTCGGTAGCCCTGACCCCGGCTTGTGCACACGCGTGGCGGCCGCGATATACACCGTGGCCAAGATGCTAAACATATACGCTTGTACCATGCCGGTCAGCAGTCCAAGCGCACTCATAGCGATCGGAAAGATGAAAGGCGTAATGGTCAGCAAAATGGCGAGAATCATCGTCCCGCTCATCATATTGCCGAACAGACGGACGGCCAGGGCCAAGGTGCGCGAGAGTTCGCTGATGATGTTGAACGGCAACATGATAAACGTCGGTTTCAAGTATTCTCTGAGATATCCGCCCAGCCCTCGATCCTCAATGCCGAATAGCGGCACAGCCACAAACACACAAATCGCCAGTGCTGCGGTGGTCGAGAGCGAACCGGTCGGTGGCTCATAGCCGGGAACGATGGTGAAGACGCTCGCGATTGCGACAAACAGGAACAAGGTACCCAGAAATCCGAGATATTTCTCCGGCTGCCGCAGGCCGACCTCTGCGATTTGCTCTTTGATGGCAGTGACGACAATTTCCAGGAGATTCTGCCAGCGGGAACGTCGCAGACCTGTGGAAAGGTTGCGCGTCACGAGTAGTGATCCGGCCACCAGCACGAACATCAGTCCCCACGTGAAGGCGATCGTGGCGTTGAGTTTGAGAAACCCCTGTTGCCAGAAAATGATGTCGTCGGGGCTAAGGTGCATGACTCCCCTCCAGTGCCTGGGGAGGGCGGTTTTCTCCCGACGGCTGCATCAGCCACGTCCCGACGAGGCGGGCCATGACAAATCCAAGGAGACACAGCAGCAGCTGCTCCCAATGACCGCCCGAGACCAAGTAAAATCCAGCCAGGGCAATACCCATGCGTAGCAGCAGGCTGCCGAGAAACCAACGCGCCACCCGTTTGGACGAAAGGCCCTGACGCACCGTCCACCAAAGACCGCCGAGAAACATCGCTCCGAGCAACACGCCCATGACCAAGGCGGATGCCAGACTCAACGGTTCATTCATGGTTATTCTCCTCTTGCTCGCGTATTTCCCTGCTGTTCCTTGGCCACCCAATGCCACGCAGTAACGCAACCGAGGCCCAAGCCGATGGCCAGCAGCATGAGTGTCCAGGAATGGCTCCACGGATGGTGCTTGTCTAGCCAAATCCCGAGTGCCGCGCCGAGCAGCGTCGGCACCGCCACCGACCAGCCCACCATGCCAATCATGCCCAAGCCGGACCAGACGGTCTGCGTGACATGACGTTGCGCCTTGAGCTTGCGCGCCGCTTTCGTGCCTACCTGGTGGCTGAATTCCGTTGCGCCCACCTCAGATTTTTCTTCCGGCTCTTCACTCATGATGAAACGCCGCGAAACGACGAATAAACCCGCTCTCCAACTTCGCCAGCACCGAACGCACACTCTTCTCCTGCTCGTCTAGATTCCGAAATTCCCGCTCTACCGCCTCGTGCAGTTTATCGAGGTCCATTCCCCCAATCGCGTTGCGCACAGAGACCAGCACGTCTGCGCCGGTTTTGACCAGGACGCCTTCATCGACAGCCATGCATACTTCACCTTCTGCTTCGGTCTCGAAAACCAGTATCCCAGGCGCAAGTGCCGCCACGCAGTCGAGCCGGTGGGGCAAGAGTCCAAACGAGCCTTCGCGAGACTCCACGACGATACGCAATACACCGATCTTTTCGGCGAATATTTTGAAGGGTAGGAGAATTTTAAGATTCATGCGTACTGGCTGCATGTCCCACTTCCGGCTGAGGTCTGGGCTCGGGTTTGGCATTGGCCTTTGCTTCGTCAATTGTCCCGATCATGTAAAGCGCACTCTCCGGGATATCTTTGAACTCGTCACGCAAAATACGCTCACAGCCGTCCAGCGCATCCTTGAGGCTGACGAGCTTTCCTTTTATACCGCTAAACTGCTCGGTGGCGAAAAACGGCTGGGTAAGAAAACGCTCCAGACGTCGGGCTCGAGCGACCACGTTGCGGTCCTCCGGGGACAGTTGTTCCAAGCCCAGCATCGCGATGATGTCCTTGAGTTCTGCATATTGCGCGAGCGTCCGCCGGATGTCCTGCGCGAGGGCATAATGCCGCTGGCCGATGATGCCGGGCGTGGCCATTGTGGAACTGGACTGTAACGGGTCGATGGCCGGGTAAAGCCCCTCACTCGCCCGTTTGCGCGACAGCACGATGGACGCAGAAAGATGCGAGAAGGTATGCACCGCTGCCGGATCGGTGAAATCGTCCGCCGGCACATACACCGCCTGGATCGAGGTAATTGCGCCGGTATCGGTATTGGCGATGCGCTCTTCCAATTGCGACAACTCGGTGCCCATGGTCGGCTGATAACCCAAGCGCGATGGCATCTGCCCCATCAAGCCGGACACCTCCATGCCGGCCTGGATGAAACGAAAAATATTATCGATGAGCAGCAGCACGTCGCGATGCTCATCGTCGCGAAAATACTCGGCCATCGTCAGCGCTGCATGGCCGACGCGGAAACGGGCGCCAGATGGCTCATTCATTTGGCCGAACACCATCACCATATTCCGCAGCACGCCCGCCGCATTCATGTCGCGGTAGAGCTCCTCTCCTTCGCGACAGCGTTCGCCGATGCCGCAAAAAATACTCACCCCTTCATGTTGCCCAACCATGTTGTGAATCATCTCGGTGAGCAATACCGTCTTGCCCACGCCCGCCCCGCCAAATAAGCCCGCTTTCCCGCCGCGCTCCAGTGGCATGAGCACGTCAATGACTTTAATACCCGTCTCGAAGAGCTCGGACTTGGTAGAACGCCGCGCCAAGGATGGTGGAGCGCGATGGACTGCGCGCCATTGGACATTCGTCGGCGGCGGTTGACGGTCGATGGCATTTCCGAACACGTCGAACATGCGCGAAAGAACTTCCTTGCCGACCGGTGCCTGCAACGGTCCGCCGGTGTCTTCCACCACCATGCCACGCGCGAGGCCTTCGGTAGGGGTCAGCGCAATCCCGCGCACGCGATGTGCGTCGAGTTGAGCTAATACCTCAATGGCAATCTCCCCCTCCTTCGCGTGCAACAACGAGTAGATGGACGGCAATTGTGCATCGAACCGTACATCTACGACACTGCCGCGCACCGAGACCACCGCGCCGAGGTTCAAATGACTGGTTTTGTACTTCATGTTTGCTCTCGCTGAGACATCGTCAGTGTAAATTAGACACACGCCTTTCCCGCCATCACCTTTTCTTTCTACGTCCCGTCCCGGCTCCACTTCCAGTTCCGGATTTCCGGCAGGTCTTGACCGTGCTTGTCGATGCACTGTTTGTGCTCAATCAGCTTGTCCTTGAGTTGCTGCTTCAGGTAGAGCCCCTTGCCGCCGGTTTGCGGCAGACGGTCGATGGTGGCCATCACGCCCTCGCGCCTACTGCGCTCTGCACCTGTCCCATGCCTATGACGAGACAGGCGGACCTCACCAATCCGACGAAAACCATGGCAGCCGTCCTAGTACCGTGCGAAAGTCTGCGAAGATCCCCGGCGGATTGAACGTCGTATAGCCATCGCCCTTTCCGGTTGGCCCATGACAGGCTGCGCAGTGTTTCTGAAAGATCACCTGGCCTGAGTTGGGACCGTCAGATCCTCTTGGAGCCTCAGCCACCTGCGGAACCGGATGACATCCCACCCATAAACCGGCACCAAGACATAGGGTCATGAGAACTATGCGCGTCTTCATCGTGATTCTCCCATATGTAATCACAGACCAGCTGACCAGCGAAGGGTAGTATCAGCGCCGGCCCTCGTCAATAGAGGACGTACCGATAAAAGACTTTCTTCGCCACTTCAGCCGCAACGACATATCCAACGACGATGCAGAGCAAGGCCGCCAGGAACAGCGGCGGCAACGGCACGAACCCCAGCGGCCCGCGCAGCGGCGTATAGGGCAACAGCAGCGTCAGTCCTACGACCGCAAGCGTTGCAACCAGCAGGCCACGGCTCGGTCGGCTTTGAGTGAACGGCCGACGACTCCGCACGACCAGGACGATGACCGAGGCGGAGATCACCGACTCCACAAACCATCCGGTCCTGAATTCCTCGACACCGGCGTGGAGGAACAAGAGCAGCACACCAAACGTAATATAATCGAATATGGAACTCACCAAACCGAATGTGAGCATGAACTTCCTGATGAAGGCGATGTTCCACCGCCTGGGCCGATCGATCAGCTCCTCATCCACGCGATCGCCGGCGATGGTCATTTCAGGAATGTCGGTGAGGAGATTGGTCAATAATATTTGCTTGGGCAGCAGAGGCAGAAAGGATAGAAACAGCGACGCCCCTGCCATGCTGAACATGTTGCCGAAGTTCGCGCTGGTCGCCATAAAGACATACTTCAACGTGTTGGCGAACGTCCTCCGCCCTTCCTGCACTCCTTCGACAAGAATGCCAAGATCTTTTTCCAGCAACACGATATCCGCCGCTTCTTTCGCCACGTCCACCGCGCTTTCGACGGACACGCCGACATCCGCCGCGTGCAATGCCGAGGCATCATTGATGCCGTCGCCCCCATAGCCTACGACGTGGCCTGCCTTTTTCAACGCCAGGATGATCCGTTCTTTCTGATTCGGCTCGACTTCGGCAAACACATGGACGTCATTCACGCGCGACACCAGCGCTTCGTCGCTCATCTGCCGCAAATCCTCGCCGGTCAACAGATTTTCATTAGACAAGCCTATCGCCTGTCCGACGTAAGCCGCGACGAGACGATTGTCGCCCGTCACAATCTTCAAGGTGACGCCCAGGCCCTTGAGGCGGCCAATCGTCTCCATGACATCGGCCTTGATGGGATCTTCGAACACCAGGAATCCCAAGAACGTCATGTCCGCCTCATCATCCTTGGTCGCGCCTTCTCGCGCGCCCATCTCGCGGGACGCAAGCCCGAGTACTCGCAATCCCTGGCTGGACCACTGCGCCATCTGCGATTGGATGGCATCCCGCACGGCAGCTAACTCAACCAAGGCGCCGTCCGCAGTCTCGGCAGTTGAACAAATGGCCAGCACATTCGCCAGAGCTCCCTTGGTGACCAAGAGATGGGCGGTCGGCGTCGCAACTAACACGGACAACCGTTTACGGACGAAGTCGTAGGGCTCTTCATCCAACTTCCGATAGGGGGAGAGATCGAACGAGCGAGCGGTACGGATGGCTTCGTCGATCGGGTTATGAAACCCGGTTTCGAAACTCGCATTGAGCGCGCCGTGCAAGAGCACCCGTTCGCTCGGGTTCCCCGTGATATCGCAGGCGGCCTTCAGCCGGACGAGCCCTTCGGTCAATGTCCCTGTCTTGTCCGAACAAAAGACGGTCATGCTCCCGAAGTTTTCGATCGAGGCCAAGCGTTTCACAATCACTTTCTGCTGGGCCATGCGCTTGGCCCCATGGGCCAAATTGATGCTGATGATGGCCGGCAGCAGCTGCGGGGTGAGGCCGACCGCGAGGGCAAGAGAGAACAGAAAGGCTTCGAGCACAGGCCTGGCCAGATACACGTTGACCGCAAAGATGGCGACGACCAACACGACGGTCACTTCCAAGAGCAGATAACCGAATTGCCTGATGCCTCGCTCGAACTCCGTCTCCGGCGGCCTGAGTTGCAATCGGCCAGAGACCTTGCCGAATTCCGTGTCCGACCCAATGTGCACCACGACCGCCGTACTGTTTCCGCTGACGACATGGGTCCCGAGAAAGAGACTATTCGTCCGTCGACCCAAGGGAATGTCGGCCGGCAGGACGCCGCAGACTTTCTCGACCGGATAGGTTTCGCCCGTGAGCGTCGCCTCGTCCACGAACAAATCTTTCGATTCAAGCAGCAGACAATCGCCGGGAACCGTGTCGCCCGCTCTGAGCAGAACGACATCGCCCGGCACGACCTCATCAATCGGCACAGCCGCCTGGCTTCCGTCGCGCCACACATCCGCTTTGACTTGCACGATCGCGAGCAGGCTGGCCACCGCTTGGTTCGCGCTCCGTTCCTGCCAGAACCCGAGCAGGCCGCTGGCGAGCACGATCATGAGAATGATCGCCGTGTCGGTCGGATCCGCCAGAAAGAAGGCCAGCCCCGCGGCCGCCAGGAGGATGAGGATGATCGGGCTGGTGAATTGCCGGAACAGCAGCTCGTAGGTGGACAGCCGGCTCTTCGGTTTCAAGAGAAGATGCGCATCGCGCAGATGGCGCCGTCGCGCCTCATCGCCGGAGAGTCCTTTGGAGCTTGAGTCGAGTTGCTTAAGAGCCTCAGCCGATGGGCTGCTCCAAAAACTCCACGCATGAGACATCGTAAGAGAAATCCTCTCGGGGCAGCCTGCCCGCATTATTCATGAAGCGTCTGCTGCAAGCGCGGATACGCGGCTGTGACGGGCAGCCTCGCCGCAAATCCGATTTCTTCTAGAACCCTTCGTAACGACTGCTCATGGTGAAGCGGGCGGCGGTCTTCGGAGATTCGTCGAACTCAAGGATCTTGACCTTCAGGGAGACGCTTCCGCTGTTGATCGCCAACACATTCATAGTCGTCGCAGGACCTTTATCAATTCCATCAGGAGGAATGGCAGAAGACCCATGGTTCCCATCAACGCCCAGTCTTCGATCGGCAACGGGACGACCTTGAAGATCGGCGCGGCGGCTGGGATTGTGAGCACGGCAACCTGAATCCCGAGAGAGATCGAGAAGGCCAAGAGGAGCGGACGATTGGTCCACAGCCCAACTTGAAACAGAGACAATCGTTCACTGCGGCAGTTGAACGCTTGCACCAATTGCGCGATGACCATCACGGTAAATACGACGGTCCTCGCTTGCTCGACCTCTTGATGGAGACCATAGAGGCTATAGGCAAAGGCCCCCAACGCGATTGCGCCCAACATAACCCCCTGCGCCCCGATAGCCAGGAGTGTGCCGCCGTCCAACAACCGGGCCTCCGGCCGGCGGGGCGGCTGCTTCATCAGATCAGGCGACTTGGGATCCACTGCCAGCGCCAAGGCCGGAAACCCGTCTGTCACGAGATTCATCCACAGAATTTGAATCGGCAACAGGGGCAACGGAAGCCCGATCAACGTCGCAAACAACATGACCAGCACCTCGCTGACATTGCACGACAAGAGAAAATAGATGGTCTTGCGGATGTTGTCGAAGATGCCGCGACCTTCTTCAACAGCCGCGGCGATCGAGGCGAAATTGTCATCCGTCACCACCATGTCGGCAGCCTCTTTCGTCACATCGGTTCCGGTCACCCCCATGGCCACGCCGATGTCCGCCGCTTTGACTGCGGGCGCATCGTTCACGCCGTCGCCCGTCATGGCCACGATGGCCCCCCGCGCCTTCCAGGCTTTGACGATACGCAACTTGTGCTCCGCCGAGACCCTCGCATAGACCGCCACCTCGTCCACCCTCTGGACCAGTTCATCGTCGGACAAGCGATCGAGTTCCATCCCTGACAACGACTGTATCGGTCCCTTCACCCCTCTCAGTTCTTCTGCAATCGCTGTGGCCGTATCCTTGTGATCTCCCGTAATCATCACCGTCCGAATGCCTGCATCGTGACAGGCCTGAACGGCGGCCTTCGCCTCAGGCCGCAGCGGGTCTTTCATGGCCGCAAGCCCGAGAAAGACCAGCCGGTCCTCCAATTCCTGCGCCCGATAGGCATCAGGCTCGCGATCCAATCGCCGCCGGGCCATCGCCAGCACGCGCAACGCCTGATGGGCGAACGATGCATTCGCGTCGAGGATGGCAGCACGAATCGATTCCGTGATCGGTTCGATCGTGCCGTCCATGGCTAGCCGATGCGTACAGTGCCGTAACAACACATCCGGCGCGCCTTTGACGTATGCGACCGGTCCGTCCGGTGTCCGACGTACGATCGTCATCATCTTGCGCTCCGGATCGAACGGCACCTCTCCGAGAAAGTGATAGGCCGAATCGAGTGTTTCGATCGTGAGCGCTGCCTTCGCCGCCACTACGAGCAAGGCGCCTTCCGTCGGATCGCCTAGAATGCGCCACGTTCCCTCCTCCCTCCGCAGTATGGCACCGTTGCAGAGCACTGCCGCCGTCAGCAGATCGCGCAAGGCGGGAGACTGGCTCGGTTCTGAGTTCTGGGTTCTGAGTTCTGGGTTTTCAAGGCGAGGAGTACTTCCGGATAACTCAGAACTCAGAACTTTCAACTCAGAACTTTTTTCACGAATTTCTCCCACCGGCTCATACCCTTCGCCCGTGACCTCGAACACCCGGTCTCCGGCGAACAACCTCGTCACCGTCATTTCGTTCTTGGTGAGAGTGCCGGTCTTGTCGGAGCAGATGACCGTGGCGGACCCGAGCGTTTCGACCGCGGGCAGTTTGCGGATCAGGGCATGGCGCGTAACCATGCGAGTGACCCCCAACGCCAGCGTGATGGTCACGATGGCAGGCAACCCTTCCGGAACGGCGGCCACGGCAAGACTCACCGCCGTCAACAGCATCAAGACCGCCGGCTCCCCACGCAGATAGCCCAAGACAAATACGACCGTCACGACCGCCAGCGCCAGCCACAACAGTGTGTAGCCGAATTGTTCGAGCCGCCGTTGCAAGGGAGTCTCCGCCTGCTCGGCCTCCGTGGCTTTTTGAATCATCGCGGCGATCCGGCCCAATTCGGTGCGCACAGCGGTCGCCACGACAAGAGCCCGCGCTTTACCGGACACAGCCACGGTACCCATAAAGGCCATGTTCGTCTGCTCGGCCAGCGGAACGTCGGTTCCGGTAATGACGCCCGCATGCCTTCTGAACCGGCGTCGATTCACCGGTCAGCGAGGCCTCCTGTGTTTGGAAAGTTCGTCGTGTAGATCAGCCTGGCATCGGCGGGAATGCGGTCGCCCGCTTCGAGGAGGATCAGGTCGCCGAGGCACTAATTCCCTCGCGGGAATGGACCGGAGGATGCCGTCACGAAACACCCGGGCCGTCGCCACCGACATTTTCCGCAGCGCCGCCAAGGACCGCTCCGCCCGGAACTCCTGGACAAATCCAAGGACTCCGTTGAGCAGCACAATGGCCAGGATGGCCGCTGCATCGAGCCAGTCTTCCAAGAGACCGGAGATGACCGCCGCCCCGATCAGCACCCAGACAATGACGCTCGTGAACTGGGAGAGAAACAGCTTCAGGAGTGACGGTGGCGGGGCTTCGGGAAGTTCATTGGGGCCTTCCCGCTGAAGCCGTTGCTGGGCTTCGTGATCGGACAGGCCCCCATCGAAGCTCGTTTGGAGTTCCTTCGCCAGGGCATCCGGCGAACGCGAATACCAGGTTCCAATGAAGGGCAATGCAGACTCACTCTTTCCGTCCTGCGCTTCACGAACGACACTCCACGCGCAAGAGCGCTCATGAATCATGCGGGTTAGGGATTATGTGCTTGTTTACGTTCCTGCTTCTGTTTACGCTTCATGTCCTTCTCCGGCTTCTCTTCCTCCACGTCGATCACGGCTCCCGACTCCGCATCGATGTGAACCTCCATCACCTTGTTCTCTGCCGTGACGACTTCGACTTCCCACACGAGTGTGTCGTGTTTCTTCTCCAGTTCGGCCTCGACAACCTTGCCCGGCACCTTCTCCGAAGCTGTCTTGATCGCCTGGTCGATCGTCACCTTGGCCTTGGCGGCCATTTCAACTGTCTCTTTCGATTCATCTTTCTTCCCCTTGCCTTTCTCATCGCTCCATGCTGGACCGTTCAGCACCAACATGGCGCCGATCGCCACGACCGTCATTCCTAATAGCTGCTTCATGCGAACCTCCTTATATAGTAGTGTGGTTGTGTGCAAAGCTTGCGTGTGTCATCCACTTCGATTTTGCAAGATATAGGCCTCTGAAATCTTCCTCTGAACGCCTTCCGAGGAACCATTCTGGCCCGTTACGCAACAAAGCGGCAGCTTCGGTGGGGAAATTCGCGTCAGAGATGGTTGCACGTTCTTCAGCGCGGTTTGAGCGACTCAATCTCCCATAAATCCATGGCTCGCGGCATAGGCGCTTACCCCAATCGGTAGGCATCATGGAGGTACTGGGAGACCATGCGCTGCGTATTGAAAAACGCTCCGTTCAATGCAATTGCGTGGCGCATGATCTCGACAAAGCGTTCATGCTCCTTATAAAAACAGGGCAAGACCTTCTCTTCCAGTTTTCTGTAAAGTTCCACTGCGTGACAGCCATCCATCCCAGACTGAGGCTCCAGGCAGGCCTCCACCCGATCGCCGATCGACCAGCCGGTCACACCTTCGAGGTGGCCCTCGATCCACCAGCCGTCCAGCACGCTCAGGCTGGGGACCCCGTTCATCGCCGCCTTCATCCCGCTCGTCCCTGATGCCTCCATCGGCGGCAGCGGTGTATTGAGCCACACATCGACACCGGCACAGAGCATCTTGGCCACATCCATGTCGTAATTACTCAGATACGACACCTGGATCACACCCTGCAGCGCATCACGCATCTCATGGATGTGCACGATCAGGTCTTTACCATCGCGGTCGCATGGATGCGCCTTGCCGGCAAAGACGATCTGGATCGGCCCTGCCTCGCGGACAATCTTCTTGAGCCGGTCGAGATCCTGAAAGATCAGACCGGCACGTTTGTAGGCCGCAAACCGACGGGCGAACCCTATCGTTAACACGTCGCGATCGAACCCCGCGTTCGATTCCCGATTCACATGCTCGACGAAGGTGCGTTTCGCTTCCACATGGGCCGCCCAGATGTCCGAAGTGGGAATGCTCACGGCATAGCGCAGCGAAAGTTGATCGCGCCGCCAATCCGGCAGATGGGCATCGAAGAGCTTCTGAAAGGACGGAGCGGTCCACGTGACCGCGTGGACTCCGTTGGTAATGGAATGGATTGGGTAGCCGGGGAACATGCTGTGAGAGACCTCCCCATGCTTCATCGCAACCCCGTTGACATACCGGGAGCCCCGCAGAGCAAGTTGCGTAAGATTGAGCGTCTCCTCAACACCGCAGGCCTTCAGTATTGCCCACCAGCGATCACCTAGCACCTGGCACGCGAGCTTCTCGGTAAATTTATCGTGCCCTGCCGGCACGGGGGTATGGGTCGTAAACACGCACTGTTCGCGAATGGTTTCGATAAGCTCGTTTGAAATCGAATCCGACTGGTTCTGCGAGGCAAGCTTCTCCTCTCCAAGGGCAAGGACGAGCAAGGCGGCGTGACCCTCATTCATGTGGAACCGACGGATGTCTGCATATCCGAGGGCCCTTAATAGTCGAAATCCTCCAACCCCCAGCACCATTTCCTGACACAAACGATACCGATCGTCTCCCCCGTAGAGCACATCCGTAAGCGTCCGGTCCCAAGGCTGGTTCTCGCTCACATTTGTATCGAGCAGATACACCGGAACGACATGCCCGGACTCACCCTTTACGCGATACCGCCAGGCCCTGACATGGACCGTGCGACCTTCGATATCGACCGTGGCCTGCTCGTCGATCAGTTCCGCGAAATCGTGGACCGGCCATGCGACGGGCTCCTCGCTTTGCTGGCCGTGTGCATCCAGACGCTGAAAAAAGTGCCCTCGCCGGTGCAGCAAGGACACCGCCACCATCGGCACTTCAAGGTCGGCGGCCGAGCGAATCGTGTCGCCGGCGAGCACACCTAGCCCTCCCGCATAGGTCGGCATCCCGGACTCAAGGCCGATCTCCATGGAAAAGTATGCGACGAGCGGCGGTTGCACCATCGATGGTCCTCTCAATGACCTCACTTCTGCAGGATAGCCGCGTGAGATAGGCTGAGGTCGAGGTCAAGGTTGAGCGAAGGCCTGACCTTCTTCATCTCAGCCTCAACCTTAGCCTGAGCCTTAACCTTTTCCGCGCTGGCGGACTTGTTCAACATTCTGCTAACTCAACGTTGCATGAATCCAACCGCCCACATAATGCGTGATCGCAATCACGCTGATGCCAATGACTAAATGCTCCGCAATGACTTTCCAAGCCGGGATCAGCTGGGCCCGCGCCAAGAGATAACTTAGTACCGTGAGCAGAGAGAGACCCCATCCCACGCTCACCGTCATGGCCTCCTCTAACGGCAACAGCAGCACCGGCACGACAAAGGTCAGAGCGATCAGGAACTTAGCCACAAAGGTAGCGATGGTCGATTCCCAGATTTCCGACACGACCCCGTTATTCTTCGACTCCTCCGCAATGTGCATGCCTAAGGCATCCGACATGGCATCAGCAATCGCAATCGTCAGAATGCCGCCAATGACGACGGCTCGTGAGTGAGTACCTGAATGGAGTCCCACCATCAACCCCAATGTCGTAATCACGCCGGACGTGAGACCAAAGCTCAGACCGCTTTTGAACGATGCCTTCATCATCAACCTTCATGGCCAATCCGTTACGCTTGCGCGTGAAGTGTCTGTCTGGTTCATCTGGTCTATCTCGTTGATCTGGTTTGTTTTGTTTATTTGGTTCATCTGGTTAGTTTCGTTCAACCAAAAACCAGAGAGACCAGAGAGACAAGACAGACTAGCGACCAGTTTCAGTATCCTACTAGTACTTGTCCATAATGGCTTTAAGATCACTGCCGCTGATCACCTCTTGATCGAGCAACCTCTTCGCTCCTTCGAGGAGCGCAGCCTTTCGTTCCGCCAGCAGACGTTTCACGTGCTCGTATTGTTCATCGACGATGCGGCGCACTTCGCAGTCGATCTCGCGGGCGGTCTCCTCCGAGTAGTCGCCTTTCTCCTGAGGCGCTTGGATCTGCATCATGAGGGGCTGGCGTTCACGATCGAGCGTGACGGTTCCCAGCTTCTCGCTCATCCCGTAGGATTTGACCATGCTCTTGGCAATGTCCGTGGCCTTGACCAGATCGTTCTGCGCTCCCGTGGAGGCCTCCCCAAAGATGAGTTCTTCCGCAATCCGCCCTCCGAGTAAGACGGCAATCTTGTTTTCCAACTCCGTCTTGGTCATCAGGAAACGATCCTCCGTCGGGAGCTGCAGGGTATAGCCCAACGCGGCAATCCCGCGAGGAATGATCGAGATCTTCTGTATCGGATCTGCTCCAGGAAACGACAGCGCCACCAATGCGTGGCCCACTTCATGGTGAGCAACCCGCTCTTTTTCCATCTTGTTGAGCACCCGGTTTTTCTTCTCCAATCCGGCGACGACCCGCTCCACCGCTTCCTGCAATTCCGGGAGGCCCACCTGCTCCTTATTCCGACGCACGGTCAACAGGGTTGCTTCATTGATGATATTGGCGAGATCGGCGCCCGAGAAACCGGGAGTCATCCCGGCGATCACTTCGAGATCCGCATCGGGGCCCAGCGTCACCTGCTTCGCGTGGACGCGCAAGATGGCCAGGCGGCCGATCTTATCCGGTCGGTCGACCAATACTTGACGGTCGAACCGGCCGGCCCGCAACAATGCAGGATCCAGGATTTCAGGCCGATTGGTCGCCGCCATCAGAATGACACCGATACGGGGATCGAAACCGTCCATTTCGACCAGCAGTTGATTCAAGGTCTGCTCACGCTCCTCATGCGCCATCGGCCCCATCCCGCGGGCTTTCCCAAGCGCATCCAGTTCGTCGATGAAGATGATACAGGGCGCTTTGCCCTTCGCCTGCTCGAACAAGTCCCGCACGCGGGCCGCCCCCACTCCGACGAACATTTCGACGAACTCGGACCCGCTGATGCTGAAAAAGGTCACCCCTGCCTCTCCGGCCACGGCACGGGCCAGGAGCGTCTTGCCGGTTCCCGGCGGGCCAACGAGTAAGATGCCTTTCGGAATCTTCCCTCCGAGACGCGTGAACTTTTCCGGTGTCTTCAGAAACTCGATCACCTCGCGCAGTTCTTCTTTCGCCTCGTCCACGCCGGCTACATCGGCGAAGGTAACCTTCGTGACCTTCTCGGCATAGATTTTCGCCTTCGACTGCCCCACCGTCATGAACCCCCCTTGGCCCTGCCCGAATCGCCGAATGGCAAAAAACCAAATGCCGACAAAGACCAGCGCAGGAACGACCCAGGAGAGAAGATCGCGCAAGAAGGTACTTTCAATCACGCCGCTAAACGTGACGTTGTGCGCGTTGAGCTCCTTGACCAAATCAGGGTCTTCAACCCGAACGGTCGTAAACGACTTCTGCTCTTTGGACACATCTTCCGGCTTCAGCTTCCCAGTCACTCTTTGATGAGTGAGCGTGACTTCAGCCACTTTGCCAGCCTCTACGAGTGTCCTGAATTCGCTGTACGGAAGCTCTTCGAGCTTCTGCGTGGCCACGATGAAGTCGTGCACGAGAATGATTGCAATAATCGCAAGAACCACATACCAAATCGAAAAGGATATTTTTTTATCCACTGGCATAGTGATTACCTATCCACATCTGGATGTCCCAGGTCTGGCCCGCATTACTCATGAGCGTTCAGCCGTGATCGCATGGTGGGAAGCGACTCCGGTCAACATAAGAACGATCCCAATAGAAAGGAGAACGACTCACATCCTATACGCTCCGGCCAGCGAAGGGGAATCCACATATCAATTAGTTACTCTCGCACGGGGGAACTGCAAAGAAGAGACCTGAAGTCGAACTCCCATACCTGAAGACTCTTGCAAGCATATCCAGAACTTCTAACAAAGTTGGATGGATGAAAACGGGATATGTGGGAGTCCTGCTACAGCGTAGCTGGTTATCACTGTAGCATAAAGCAACAGAACGAGGCGGTTCATCTGGTCTGTCTCGTTTATTTGGTCTGTTTGGTCTGTCTGGTTTTTTTGTTAAACGAAACTAACCAGATGAACAAAACAAACCAGATAAACCAGCTAAGTCCGCACAAGCACGATCGCGGCTAGCAAGACCGCCAGCGTAAGAACGAGCGAGCATCGAGCGATCCAGGGAGACCATATGACCATGGCGTGATCAGAACTGGTTCGGCTCTCAGCGGGGATCTGTAATATCCGCCCGACACGAGGCCCGATGATGAGATCATGCGTCACGGTGAAGAGAAGAAGGATCGCCACGAGTCCCAGTTTGACGCTCAGGACCATCGGCCATCCCGTTGGATTCATAATCGGAATCCCTCGCTCATGCAGCAACAGGGGGCCTGTGAGCAAAAGCGTGGCAATCGCGCCCCAGACCACCACGCGGAACCGCAAGGCGGTGGTCCGAATGAGCACCGCCTTCTGTGACGCGAACGGTTCACGCCTGAGCACCGGCACCAATACAACCGACAGAAAGATCGATCCTCCGATCCAGCTGACCGCAGCAAGCATATGGAACCAGACCAAAAAGACCATCATCGCCGCAGCCAATCCATTGATGAACCCACGCTATTCATGACGGTTGGCCGCGAAAGCCCGTGAGAACGGGCTGGTTACTCAGGTTTATTTGGTTTGTCTTGTTTGTTTGGTTGAACCAGATAAACCAAATCAACCAGATCAACCAGACAGACCAGATAAACGAGACAGACTCTTCACGCGCAAGCGCGTCGGATCGTCGATTGTAGCAGAAGCGATCATGGGTTATACGGGTTATGAACGAACTCTAGGCTCTTTGACGAGGATGTTCCCTACAAACCCGGCGAATGACAGACTAACTGACGCGATCGCTAAGTAGTGTTTAAAGGTTCCTATCGCAAAATCCACATCTTTGACTTTGCTCTTTTTTTGCAGAAGCTCACGAATCTGCGGCTCGGCTTTACAAAAATTTGCAAACCACGCGTCGAGAGTTTTCGGATAGGACAAGTGCGGCATCTTTTTCGGTTCTACAAAATTGAAATACTTCCTGAAGCATTTCATGTTGGAAGAAAAATTCGGACAAGCGCCGTAAGGGAAAATATACTTCAGAAACCATCGATCTGCCTTGTAGAACCATGATTCCGAATAAATCGAATGCATCAATGCCTGCCCGCCAGAATTCAGAGCCCTGGCAGTTTTCTCATACAGGTCATCGAAGTCGGTAATGTGCTCTAACATGCCGATTGAAATGATGTAGTCGTACCTCCCCTCCATATCATGGACATTTCTCAATTCCACCATGACGAGATCTTGTAAATTCCTACGTCTAATTTCCTTTGTAATGTAACTATGCTGCGCGGCGGACAAGGTCAGACCTTTGGCCCGGATTCCGAATCTCTCTGCCATGAAAAACAAGACCCCTCCCCACCCACAGCCCAAATCGAGCAAGGTTCTCCCCCGGCTGCGCTCATCGATACCCATTCGTTTGGCATAAAATTCCAGCTTGTTCGTTTCAGCTTCCTGAAGAGTCTTGGTCTCCGGATCCCACTTCCCACACGAATACATGCGATGATCCCGATCGAGCCAATAGTGGAAGAATGTATTCGAGTCGTCGTCGTTATCGAACCAGTCGCTGAGGGAATAATGATTGTCGATGGTCGCATGTTCCCGAGGCTTCGTAAAATAACCGCCTCCTCTGGCTCGGACAACTGCCATCATATCGAATATCGAAAGATGCCGGAGAATGCGCAGAGACGTTGCGTAGACACAGATACACAAGAACTCTTTATAATCTTCATCGTTGACCTCGATGAGCCCTTCAGAATACCCCTCGCCCAACCCCATATTTCCTTCCAAGAATATTCTTTGAAAGAGGCGCTCTGCATTGTGAAAAGACACTTCCACAAATCTTGAACCACTGCCGATCACAGGCTGAGGAGCGCCATCGAACGCAAACCGGAAACTCAAATCCGACCGGTCCTCCCCCACATAGACACGGGCTACTTTTAAGAAAATTTTCTGCTCTCGCGTCAGTCCTCTCATAGCCGTTTCCCCTACCTTCAACCAGCGCTCACAATACCTACAGCTTACCCCGGATGACTCATGAACGATTTTCCTGCAATCGAGGGTTCGCGGCAGCGACCCTTTCCCCGGCAATGTCTCCAATATTTGCCAGCACTGGGTTGCGTGGCCTGATCCCAGCGCGACTGTTCAAATCGCATCTGGCCAGCCCTTCGGCGAGTCCAAGCTTGGATAACGCGTAGATGAGCCACTTCGACGGATCGACGTTGTACCACTGATTCTCAGGACAAGGCCGATCACGACCCAGCGTATTCAGACTGTCGCAATAACAGTCCTGACGCTGCCGGAGCATGGTTGCACTTGAAATAGGTTTGGAGGTGACTCTCGCCCAGGATCGGGAGAGTCGGATGGTTTCACCCACGAGCTGAACCGCCGATTCCATTCCCGTCGGCAACGAGGGAAAGATCACAATCGCAACCCTTCGATGGTTGATTTACGCCATAATAAAACTTGGGAGCCCGCCGGAGCAAGATATGGTCTTCCCTCGGGATCGACGCAACGAAGTCACTCACTGTCATGAAAACTTGTCCGGAAACTGCTTCGCCAACGCCGTCATGAGAGTATCCGCAATGACATAGACGTGTTGTCGCATCATCGACCAGGTTTCCTCTAACTTCGCATACTCCTTTTTCTTGTACTGGTTGATTTGGAGAACATGGTGGGCTCCATGCGCCGCGATCAGACCCCGAACGGTGCCTTTCGGCAGGTGGTGTGGATTGATTCCGTTGAAGAATAGGTCCATGTCGTCGGCATTGGACGCCAAGCTGGCAAGCGCAGCATCCTGTCGGCGCGTATTCCCCGCGATGGTGCCCTCGGAATATTCTTTGACCGAGGCATAATGGCTGGCAAGCAAGGTAAAGAACTTCTCAGACCTCGCTTCGCCGTAGAATGGTACAAATGTGTTCGCAATCTGTTTTGCATTGGCCAGGACTTGCTTGTCAGCGGCATTCCGCGCCGACGAATCCTTCGTCACGTTGACCAATACGACGTGCTGAATCATAAAGATGTGCCCGAGCCAGAGATCGCGAAAATCCTTCTGCATCTCTGCCACACGAACTGGATTCGCTTCTTCGACCGCCCGCGATTCGTAGTCACCGCCCACCAGGCCAACGAGCGCAAGCACCAACACCGCTATAAGCGGATGTCTCCTGCTCATAGAACTCCCCTTCGATTCTTCTGGCTCTCGCTGATGGCTGACATCTGAGAGCTTCGTTGCTTCCCTTAACCTTCGTGAAGAGTTGACGACTTTCTCCTCCTTGTGGAGGAGAGGGTCATTCGGAAACCAGCCTACAATCACCCAGAGTTCCACCGCAACAGTATATTAGTGCCCGCAACAACCGTGCCTGGGCTCGTAGTCGATGTTCTTCTTCACATTTCATCAACTGGTACGGAGGTTAGCCCGCAGGAAAGAACAAGTAGGGCTGTGTAATTCTGTCGCATTCTTCGACAGGCTTAGCTGGAACAGGGGCTCGCTAGAATTGATACGAACAAACACAATGAGTTGCGCTGTCTAATTCCCTGGACAGAAACTCGATTGGAGTGGGGCATTGCGGGTAGAAAGCGAAGCTAAGGAGGAGTCGCGACTCGTCAGACACAGGGTTATCCATAAACAGAGCATGGGGAACTCTGAAACTTGTGCTGATGATATCCTCGCATTCATACTAGCAGCCTGTCCGACATTGGCCCTTTCTTATTCATAGTGTTCGATCATCATGCAGAATAGCCGTGGCATCGCTGGACACACAGGCCGAGTTCCTAGATATGTTCACGCCTTCGGCTATGCCCTTATCGCGACAGTCATGGGTGCATCATTTCTGCACGCTGCAACAAAGGCGACGAATGACTTGCAGAGCCCGGTTGAGGACATTGCCGCGCTCGCAAACAGCGCTCGTATGGTGACAGTTGCCGAGGGCCCCTTTATCATGGGCACCGCCCGTGCAAGCCACGAACCGTTCAGCTTCGATCTCCAGTACGACGACACAGAGCAACCACAGCGTCGCGTCTGGCTCAGTCAGTATGAAATCGATCGGGACGAAGTGAGTCTGGGTGAGTATTTGCTGTGGCTGCGGCAACAACAACGCCACCTCCCCGAGGAAGTGCGGAAACTGATCGATCATGTCACGACTATCCATGCCATGCAGCCCGAGACATTGGCACACTGGCCGGCACTCTACGTCACCTGGTCTGAGGCCTCAGACTTTTGTCACGCACGCGATAAACGGCTCCCGACGGAAGCCGAATGGGAAAAAGCCGCCCGGGGGAACAGCGGCAATCTCTTTCCTTGGGGACAGAAACCTCCCACGCCTGCGTTGGCGATGTTCGGACAGTATCATGCCCACGAGATTCCCATCGTGGCGCCCGTTGATAGTGGGGAGGAGGGGCGAAGCCCCTATGGCCTGCATCATATGGCGGGAAACGCGGCCGAGTGGGTCGAAGACTGGTTTGGAATCGACTACTATGCGACCATGCCGGATCGCAATCCCCACGGACCTGCCAGCGGCCGATACAAGGTGGTGCGCGGGGGATCGTGGAAGAGTGCGCCGACTTTGCTACGAACGGCCACCAGAGGCGGGGCATCGCCGGATCAGCGCGCCGCGACTATCGGGTTTCGCTGTGCGCGATCCGCGCAATAGCGGACCGCAGAAAAATTATGTTGCAGACTAAAGCTTCGACAATCCTGCACAGGTGCTCCAACAGGGGAGCAGTTCTGCAGGATGCTCAAAAAGGCCGTCAGCGCGGCCGCAGCGAGCGAGGAGGCGAGGCGTATCCTTGTGGTACGTTGAGTCTCAGAGCGATGCAAGAACAAAGCCGGCGGACTTTTTCAACATCCTGCTAGCGTATGAGGACTCAGATGGTCCGGACTTGCCTACTGATTGCAATGGCGTTGAGCCTTGACATAACGACCCAAGCCTCCCTAACTGCGGCATCGGGGGATGAAGAACGCGCATGGAAAGTCTATACGAACGCCCGCTTCGGCTTCTCAGTCCGTTATCCGGAAAACTGGCGTCTTGGAAATCCGATATCGGATGGGGTCGGCGTGACGCTCTACCCTCCTGTCGACAACAGCCTCGTCGCACTATCCGGCCACATGAATGTCTTGGAGGGCAAGAGCCAGGACGGACGGCAGACGCTCGATGAATTTGCTGTGGCCCATCGCCGCATTATCACGGAACTCTATGGCAAGAAAACGATCACGGTGAAGTGGCGGCAGGATCAGGAAATGTCGCTGGCCGGATTCCCCGCAAAACGATTGACATTCACGTATTCGGATGCCACGCACGGCGACATGATCGAACACCACATCTTTTCACTCGGCCGCAACGAAGGTCGCGGGATACGAATCAAAATGCCTCTCTCGGCAGAAGAACGAGTGCTCCCGACGGTCACGAGAATGCTGGAGACCTATCAGCCGGGGCGAGATCAGAACGCGGTCAGCCCTCTCGATGCCAGCCCCGCGATAGCGCTTCGTGAAACGTGAAAGGTTAGACGTGAACGGGTTCGGGAAAAGATTGCTCGGCAGTATTCATTTTAGCTCTCACGCCTCACGTTTCTACGCACCGACGTCCCGCATCGCCATGAGATGCTTCATCGCTTCCCTGGCCGCCGCACGGGCTTTGGCGGCAGGGTTCAAGCTGGCTCCAGGATCGACCTTGTCACCCATCTCAGCCACTCGTTTACACTGCTTGATGGCTTCCTGTAAATGAGGCACGGCTTCCTTGCCATGCTCATCAGTGAGCGGCAACGATTTGAGAATAGCTTCCGCATGTTTCGTCACTTCACCGCAGTGGTGCACAATGGCCTTCCCATCACCCATCCCTCCGTGCATGACCATTTCTTCGGCATCTCGGAGCATTGCCTTCCCGTGATCCTGAATGTTTTTTGTCGACTCAGCCTGGGCGAAGGACGCACCGACGAAGAGAGACAATACGACAATGATGAGAGCGTGCGAGAGTCCTAATAGAACACCAGCGCGTTTGTCCGTCAGTCGGGCAGTTGAGTCGACACTGCTCCGCCGAAGAAGCATAGCAGGGGAAATGGGTCTGATTTTCACCGTGGGTCTCCGGTCACTTCACGTCGAATCGCACATCGAGCATGGTTGTGCCGTTCGGCTCGACCGTCAACTCGCGTTCCTGGGCGCCAAGAATCGGATGCCAGGCTTTCACGGTATAGATGCCGGGAGGAAGATCGTCGATGGAATATGAGCCGTCCTGGTCCGTCACAGCGTAATAGGGATTGTCGATCGCATACCCCCAATTCTGCATATAGGGATGCATGCCGCACTGCATGGTGAAAACTTTCCGCTCTTTGACCAGATGCACGATGTCGGTGGTCCCGGTCGCTTTCAGCGAAGGC
Source organism: uncultured Nitrospiraceae bacterium (assembly GCA_963781915.1). Classification (GTDB taxonomy): domain Bacteria; phylum Nitrospirota; class Nitrospiria; order Nitrospirales; family Nitrospiraceae; genus Palsa-1315. The sequence continues at coordinate 365,311 of CAWAIH010000005.1, forward strand.
CGATGGAGGACAATATCCACGCCGGCCTGATCGTAGGTGTAGCCCTGAATATCGTGCGACACGGGATCCCGATTGGTCACAGTCAATTGCCGCTTATCACTCACGACGGTGACGAAGGGAAGAAACTGGCACACGTTGGCTTCGACCTGGGCATTCGTAAAGGTGAACGGCTTCCCGCTCTGCACCCCTTCCACGACGACCACCACATCCTTGAGACCGCCGCCCGGTCCGACATGCACTTCCTTGAGAAACCGATGCCCAGCGCCATCGGAAAGGGCGCCGCAAAACACCTGATCCGGGTATCGCCGCAATTCGAATTCTTTTGATACTGGCACCGTCCCATGAAACGTCACCGTGCCCCGCAGCACCGCCCCAGCCATCACGACAACCGTGTCATACGCATGTGCCGGTCCAAGGACTCCGAGCCCCATGCTCACTTGAACAAGTACTCCAAGATACAGACCCATCGTGATCGACCGTTTCACTGCTGCTCCTCCTCTAGCCCACATTATTCATGAACACTTCTGCTCCAATCGCCGATCCGCTGCTACGAAAAGCCTTTGGCCAGCGGGCTCACCCCTCGAACCCTCAAGGTACTACGCGAGCACGCATCGGGTCCTCACGGTTCCGCGCGTTGGTCTCGCGACGCGGCTCAGCGATTTCGCAACGAACCGTCATGCATAATGAGGACTACGTCTTGCGTCGCTAATGTTGCGTCTCCACCGGCTGGTTTGCCTTATCTAATCGTTGCGGAAGTTCGAATAAGTACGAAGATTGCTCAGTGAAGATCAGATGGCGAAACTCCTCCGACCACAGGCCCTGCTTGCTCACTGTCTTCACCGGAAACCGCTGAACCTTGGTCACCCATCGATAGTATTGCCGACGTTCCCCATTCTCTGCGACGGTGACTTCGAACAGTTCAGTGGGATAGCCGTTCAGCGTCTGATCGCCGACGAATTCGCGCGAGAGTTCCCCTTCCATTGTCTCGCTCACCGCCAACCGATGCTCGTCGGCAATCGGCAACTCGAGATACTGCCGCCGCCTGGACAAAATGAGCCAGGAACTCTGGCGGTCCATCCGCACAATGATGATGCTGGCACCCCCTTGCGGTCGAGCGAACTCGAATCGCCAGCGATCGTCCTTGGCATTGACATGAGCCGTCATCAGCGGACTTCCCGATCTTGACGATGCGCTCAGCGGAAAAATCGAACGCCGTCGCGTCATCAGCCATGACGACGAATGCGAACGCCGCCAGCCATCCTAAGAACCACTGAGACTGTTCTCTGTGCCCCCTCTTTCTCATGTGGTGGTTCTACCGCACGGCTGAGCCCTCCTTCAAGAGGTTCTCCCCTCCCATCCGCAAAAAGGAACGGGGGAATCCGGACGTGACTCTGTCGGATTCCCCCGCACCGTTTCCCCGTATACGATCCGGCCTAGTTGGCCTTCATCGACACCGGTATGGACTGCGCCGGGATCTGCTCCTCGGCTTGCTGTGTGGCCGGCGCCTGCCCGCCCAGCGGCAAGATCGCCCGGCTGTCGCGGTCGAGTACCGTCAGCGTACCCCAGTGGCCGGCGTCGAGATACCCCGGTCTCTGGTTCAGCCACAGATAGTTACCAGGGATCCCGTTCGGACCTCCAGCCCCACCATGTAGCCAGGCATTAATCACCTCGGTGCCGCCGAACTCCATGGTGCTCACGAGATCCGCTCCGCTCATATACGGCTCGTGCTTCCACTCATGGCCCGACACGCTGAACAGCTGTATCTGTTCGCTGAAGGCACCCAGCACATGAATCACGACCGGGTCGCCCACATGCGCCGCGATGCTCGGTGTCACCGGCTGATCTCCCGTCTTGACGCAGACGAACACTTCGCTGTACGCACAGCCCTTCTCGACCCGGTAATCGGTCGGCTCGGACCGGTAGTTCACCGCCGTCACGCCTGCCACCTTTTGGATGTAGGGCATGAAGCTGGTGCCGATTTGGTTATCTTCGTCCTGGAACAGGAGGGCGAAGGACCGATAGTTCTGTCGAGCCTCGTTGCCCGACAGGCTCCGATCCACAATCACGTCCGCTCGCCAGGAACTCTTCTGGGCCAGATCTTCGCCGGTCGCGGGATCACGATACTGCGATCCCCTCGGCCCGATGATGATCGCCCCAAAGAGCCCGTTCCGCGGATTCTCGATCACGTTCCCCCAATCTTGAATCAGGGCGGCGTTCTCCCCGAACTCCGGATGGGCGAAGAACGTGTAGGTTTTCCTCTGCCCGGGCGCCACGGTCTGGTCGCCGGGGTTATTCCCGGCGTTGATCCCCATCGATTCCTTGGGGTCGTACGCCACATGGTCTACGTGGAATCCGGCCCGGTCCTTGGCCATTTCGTTCTTGAGATTGACCTTGATACAGTCGCCCACGTTCACATGCAGGGTCAACGGGCTCGGTTCAATGCTGCCCGAGGCGACCTTGGTCTTCTCGCCTTCGAGCACGTACATCTTGCCGGTCTCATTGCCCAGCACCATCTTCCGCTCCATGTCCACTTCCATCACGCCTGGCGTTCCCTTGTTATAGCGAATCGCCTTGTCGATGGCTGCAACATTGAAGGTCTTCACCGGCGCGTTAGCCGGGCAGACAGACTTGGCCGACTGCGGGATCGCTTCCCGGCCTGGCAGCGGCTTCAGTGTCGTATCCGCTTTGTCCAGCACCCGGAAGAGGCCCCAGCTGCCTTCCACGAAATGCGACGCGCGACCGCTGTAGTAGGGGTAGTCGCCCGCCATCTGTTGCGGTCCTCCTGCGGCAGGAATGGCCGCATCGTACCGCTCTCCGATCACCACGTGCAGCGAACTTCGTGGGATGGAGTTCGCACTGTAGCGCTCCATCGGGAACCAGTGGCCGCTGATGTGCCAGGAATGCACTTCATTCGCCGATCCTTCGATCAATCGGACCACGATCGGATCGCCCAAGTACGCCCGCAACATCGGGGTCTCGGGGTCGCCGTGGATCAGGCTGCTGAATAGTTGCGACGGATCCGGATTATTCGCCAATCGCACCGACAAGGGCTCCACACGCATGTTGTAGCCGCCGCCCGTCGTCGCTTCACCGCCGTTCAAAAACTTCAACGGCGACATGTTGAGTTTGGCCGGATAGACCGCAGTCGGAGTGCCGTCCACCGAGACGGCCCCCACTCTCGCCTGTGGATTGTCGGCCGTGATGAGTTCCGCCGTCCGAGGATTGGAATCCATGACCTGTGTCACGATTTCACGGAAGGAGCCCCGGATATGCGCGGACACCGGTTCGAGGGTGTGAATGTCGGCCACCGGTCCGCTGCGGACTTCTTTGCCGGTCATCGGGTCATGATAGGTGGATCGAGGCGGTTCGGCGATGAACGTGGAATAGAAACCATGGCCCCACCCGTCCAATCCGAACACATGGTCGTGCCAGAAGGTGGTCCCGAAATCGGCATCCACATACCATCGTTCGCGGATCCATTCCACCGACACGATCTCGCCCTTCTTATGGCTATACTTCAGCGGCCGCTCGAACGTGATCGTATTGCCTTCGATCTTGCTGATGCGGGCCGACTCGAATGCACCCACTTCGTCCATGCCCACACCCAACTCAGTCTTGACGTGATAGCGTGAGGCATCCTTCACCTTGATGCTGGCCGTCCCCTTCGCGGCATCGGCCTCCATCGTCGTATTCATCGGCACGGGCATGCCCTTGCCGGGATGCTCATCCTTCAGGATCGTGAACGGCCGCAACGACATCTCATATGAGAAGCCGATGATCGGGCCGTCCGACGCCTGCGTGTCGAACTGGAACATGTGCGGATGCAGGTTCGTCTTGCTGGAGAACCCTTGCCGCACATCATCTTTCAACTCGCTCTTGTACACGACATCGATGCAATCCTGCACGTTGCCGCGGATCACCAGCGGCATCTGTTTGGCGGGATTCTTCCGGACTTCCTGCTCTTCTTCATGCAGCACGTAGAGCAGTCCTCCCGGATCGACAATCGCCGGCGTCTTGGCCGTCGCCTTCTTGAGGGTGATCGGCAACGTGATCGCGTGGATATTGAAGGACTTCATCGGCGCCCCTTCCGGACAGAGGCTCCAGGGTCCTTGCTCGCCAGGTTTCGGCGGTTCGGTAGAGTTGCTGCCGTCGTCGCGGCGATGGATCGGCTCCAGCCAGGGCGCGCCGCTGTGGCTCGGAGAGAACGGCACGCGCCGCCCCAGATGCGGCCGCAACCATGGCCAGGCGATCTTGCCGGATTGCGGATCGAAGAGAATCTCCTGCCGCTTGCCCGGTGTCGCCGACTTGTAGTTGACCCACTCATAGGTCGTCTCAAGCTCGCTCATGGCCTTCTGCCCATCCCAGGCCCAGTCGTTGACAGTCGAGTCATAGGCTAACGTCTGCTCTTTCTCGGTGTTCTTCTTGCCAGGCTTTCCTTGCGGCGTGAGCATCATCTCCACCCAATCCTTGATGGAGACCTTGACCGGGTTGGCTTTCCAATCGGTCTTGTCCTTGGTGATCTCGTACTTCTTGCCGCCGTACCAGTCCACCGTGGTCCCGACAAGCTTGTCCGACGGAGTGCCCGTCTTGACCTTGCCGATGCGATCCGGCAATTCGACCAACGGCTTCATCACATCGGTCTGGGAGCCAGGCGCTTGCAGCGTGTTATACACACGCCAGAAGCCCCACATGCCCGTCACATAATGCTGCGGGATGTGGCAATGGAACACGAACTCGCCGGCCAGGGCTTGCAAACCTCCCGACCCACCCTCAATCACCTGATCGTAGACCTCTGTCGGTCCGATGGACTGCACGTCTAAACGGTCTGAGGGGTCGCTGATCGCAGGAAATTTCACCGGCCCATTCTTCGACAACGCAAAGTCTAGGTTGCTGTTCCCCGGCTGGCGCGCCCAGCGGATGGAGCCGCCGTGGAGGTGATGCGAATGCACGATTTCCGAGCCGCCCGCCATCCGGAACTTAGCTGGATCGCCGAGATAGGATCGAGGAACGGTCGTGGCCGGATCGCCGAAGGTATAGGATCCGTACGCCATGGACTCGTCGCCGTAGAAGCCCATGTGGGCCTGAAGCTCGATGCGCGTGCCGTGCGGTTCACTGCGGTAATTCAGTAACCGCGCGCCAGGCCGATAGGAATCGGTATGCGGATCGCGCTGGGGCAGCATCTCGCCCTTCTTATTCAAGAGGCGAAACGCTTCGTCGCCGGCCTCATGATAGAAAATCGCGAATTCTCGAAAGTCCGCGCCCTTCGGATCTTCGATCATGGCCTCCCAGCCGCTCGCCATCGGCTTGCCGTCGAAGGGGCTGAGATAGCGTGAGCCACGCGGCTCCACGACGAGCATGCCGATCAAGCCCTGGTTGAACTGTTCGCGCGATGCATGCGACCGGAAAAATCGCGCGCCCTCCTGAGTATCCGGATTGATATACCACTCGAAAGACTCTGCTGCCCGCCTGATGCAATCGTACCTTCTGGATTCGAGGGGGTCGCGGGCTTGCCGGTAGACGCCACCACCATGGATGAACCGTTGATAACCAGGCTCGTCGGTTCATCTGTGATTTCGTTGTGAAGGGTGAGCTTGAGGCAATCGCCCTGGTTGGCCCGGATCACGAGCGGCTGAATGGCATCGCCCTGCAACCCGTTCGACACGGCGCCGGGATCGTTCTCCTTCTCCCGCGCTTCCCTGTTCGCGGCTTCTTCGCCGCGGACCTTCTCGACGTTCTCCTTCAGCACATACATGTAACCGGGGAAATAGTCGAGAAACCGGCTCAGCGTGATCTCGACGTTGATCGCCGAGACGTGATACTCCTTCACCGGCGCATTCGCCGGGCAACGCTGCCCGGCACTGACGGCGATTTTGGTCGGATCCTCCGCCACCAGCAGAACGCCCTGCTGCAGCATGTGGCTGTTCGCGCCGGTGCTATATCGCACCTTTCTGCCCGATGGCTTCCTGTTGACGCTTTATCTCCTCCATCATGCGGTCGTGCAGGACCGCTCCGCCTTCGCGATAAATGACCTTCTCCGTCGATGCCTTCCCTTCACGTCGCCATGATGGGTGTGCTGGTCTGCGGCCAGCCCGATCGGAGCTGTCAGCAGGCTGCTGACGAACAGCGCTGCCGGCAGACTTGCTGCCATGCGATAGGCGCGGCAGCTGCGCGAACTCGATACCCTTTTCATACCTCGGCCTCCTTCTTCCACCGCCGCCCCTCTTTCGAACGGCGGGCTGAGTTTGATCCTGCCCCTCTATGATCATCCATTGTTCGTAGCCGGCCTCTACCACTTCCAGCGGATATTCCTCGTCCCAAGAACATTAAGAGCTGGTGAAGGATTCCTCCTTGCGGAGGAGAGGGTCATTCGGAGGCCGGTCCTAATCACCCAGACCTCCACCAGCAATGTTCAGCTAGCGCAACAGCTGTCCGAACATCAGATCGATTGGCGATCGAGGAAATTTTCTCAGTGGCAACGTGAGTTACGTGATGAATGCGGCAAGATGATCGAAACCGTTCGTGGCGCTTCTTTCTACTGTGTTAGACAGCTGAAGCTGGCGCAATAATCCGATGCCAGAATTATCAATGTCTTAGGTCTTAGCTTGTCTAACTTCTTGGACAGTCGGAGGAGAGAAGTGGGGAAGAGAGGGGCACCGGAGGGCTATTCAATCTGATAGTCACGGATTTTGTTGTACAGACTCGCCCTGCTGATCTTGAGGAGCTTGGCGGCCTTCGCACGATTGCTTCCGGTCTGCTGGAGCGCCTGAAAAATCCGCGCACGTTCCGCCTGGCGGGTGGCCCCACGCGACAACGGAACGGAGATCGTGCTCCTGCCGGTTCCGATCCCATCGCCACAGATGTCGTTGCAGCTAAGCTCGGGACCGGTGGTGGTGACGACCGCCCGTTCAATGTAGTGTTGCAACTCCCGCACATTGCCGGGCCATGAGGCCTGAGTGAGCGCCTGCATCCCATCCGGCGACACCTGCCGGATCGGCTGCCGGTGGCGCTTACAGGACGCCGCGACGAAGTGCTGCACCAAGAGCGGGATGTCTTCCTGTCGGTCTCGGAGTGGAGGAAGAGACAACGGCAACACCGCAAGGCGGTAGTACAAGTCTTGCCGAAACGCCTTGGCCTTCACGAGTTCGGTCAGATCCTTATTCGTTGCCGAAATGACCCGCGCATCGATCTTGATCGGTTGGTTTCCCCCAACCCGCTTGATCTCTCCCTCCTGAAGCACTCGCAGCAGCTTGGCTTGAAAGATCGGCGTCGTGTCGGCGATCTCGTCGAGGAAGATGGTCCCGCCGTCTGCCTCCTCGAAGAGTCCACGCTTGGTGACATGCGCGCCGGTAAAGGCCCCCTTCACATGGCCGAACAACTCACTCTCCAACAACGTTTCCGGCAACGAACCGCAATCGACGACGACGAACGGCTTATCCCGCCGATAACTAGTCTGGTGAATCGTTTTGGCCACCAGCTCCTTGCCGGTCCCGCTTTCTCCCTGAATCAGTACGGTCGCGGAACTGTCCGCCACGAGCCGGATCATGTCGAGGATTTCTCGCATCGGCGCGCTCGAGCCGATCAGTTCACCCAGCTTCGATTCATATTTCACGTCCAGATGCGCACGGCTCGTCTGCCTCGCAGGCTTCGGCGGAGCCTTGAACAACACCAGCACCGTCTCGACCTCGCCGCTGCTTGAGACGAGTGGAAACGCCTGATGCATCCCACAGGCTGTGCCGTCCCCTCCAGAGGAACAGGCCACGGATTGGACTTCGGGCGATTCGTATATCTTCGTCGCCGGGCAGGTGCCACAGGGATCACTCCGGTGAGCGAAGGCCTCATAGCACTTCGCCTGATGGCCAGACCTCCGGGAGGCATCCTCAGACCATGCGGATTCATTCGCGTAGATCACGTTGAAATCGCGATCCAAGACCGCCACTCGATCGGAGGACCCACTGGCTAACTGCTTAATGGCTTCCAGTCGAGCTGCAAGGATGGGATCAGGACAGAGGGAAACAGTAGAAGGTTCTTTTTGAGATCCGGCCATCTCATACCTCTCGCAGGCTGAAGGCTCAATTCTATATCAAAGTCTCAGTCGATTTCTCCATCCAATGCCGGGCCTAAGAGACGCTGGACGGCTCCTCTGAGCTCGCTGAGACGAACCGGCTTATCGAAATACGCCTCGACGCCCATGGCCAAGGCATCGGCTTTCGTCTGAGGATCTCCAAATGATGTGATCAGCACCAACGGCACCCCGGGGGCAAACGTCCGGAGCCTGGAAATGTAATCCAAGCCCCCGGCCGGCATCCGAAGGTCCGTGAGAATCAATGAGGGGCGAGCATCAAGCACCGACCGCAGAGCCTCGTCTCCATCTGCCGCTTCTCGGATGGACACCCCCAGATCAAAGAGTTCATCGCAGAGGAGACTCCGCATCTCCCGATCATCTTCGGCGATGAGTACCACCGCTGGCTTCCTGTTCTGTTTCATCCATTGCTCCCTTGAGTTCGGCGCTCTTCATTCTCTACGAGCCTGTTTTGTTCATTTGGTCTACTCGGTTTGGTCGATTGCATGAGACTAACCGGACGGACCAGGCAGACCAGAGAACTAACTGGACCGGACCTCTTTCAGACGTTCAGCCTATCGAAGTTCTCGCATACCAGAATAGTTATTCCGCTGCCTGCTAGTGGGAGACAATGCATAACCCATGCAAGCCTCTCCCTCTCGCCGACGGGAAGCAATGGGTTGCCGAACTGAGCAAACTTGCTTGGATATCCTGGAAATGTACGGGGCAGAGGAGGAGAACGCACCAAAATCTGACGAGAATTGCAACAGATGGCACCCAGGCCTGTCGCAGATTGCGACATAAGCAAGCCTGCCTGCCGTTCGAATTTCTTGGGGAAAGCGAGTTGGTGTTGCTTAGGAAATAGCCGCGATCTGAGCTATGTCAAGGGGAAGCCGGATCCAAAACGTCGTACCCTTGTCGACGACACTCTCCACAGCGATCGTCCCGCCATGTTCCTCGACGATACCTTTCACGACCGTGAGGCCTAGCCCAGTTCCCTTCCCAAAATCCTTCGTTGTGAAAAATGGCTCGAATACCTTCGAGCGGATCTCTTCCGGCATCCCGTGGCCGGTATCGGACACCCCAAGGCAGACGTGACTGCCTTCACGAGCGAGGCTCACCCTGAGCCGCCCCCCATCCGGCATGGCATGGAGACTATTCACCACCAGATTGATCAGCACTTGGATGAGCTGGTCTCGATCGGCAAGGACAGAGGGCATATTCTCTTCGATCGATTTTTCTACCGTGATGCAACTGTGGGCGATCCGTTCCTGGAACATCTCCAGGCTATCCTCCACGATCTCACCGAGATCGACAGCACGCCGCTCCGCCGTCCGCCGCCTGGCAAAGGCAAGGAGTTGGTTCATCACCTTCGTGATCCGCTCGACCTGTGTGATGATCGTGGCAAGGCCCTTCTTTACCCCTTCGTCGGCTGTGCGTTGGAACAGATATTCCGCACGTCCCAGGATCACGTTCATCGGCGTGCCGATCTCGTGTGCCATGCCGGAAGCCAACGTGCCCAATTCCGCCAACCGTTCAGCTTTCTGTAATTGCTCCTGGATGCACTTTCGTTCGCTGATATCCACCACCGACGCCAAGACTCGCATGCCATCCGGTGTCCGGATCGGACTGAGACCGATCTCCAACGGAAATTCTTGGCCGTCTTTGCGCACACCATAAAGATCCCGTCCTTTTCCCATGGCACGCGATTCGGAATGGGCAAAGAATTCCGCCCGATCGCCGGCATGATGTGACCGCATATGCTGAGGCACGAGCATTTCGACAGGCTGGCCAATCAATTCAGCTCGTTCATAGCCGAACAGCTGCTCAATCTGTCGATTCACCATGCAGATGGTCCCCTGCTCATCCACCATCAACAGGCCGCTTGGAGACGATTCGACCACGAGGCGAAATTGCTCCTCAGCGTGCTTGCGCTCAGTGAGATCTCGTACGATCGCTGCCAGACCAGTCGGCTTTCCGTCATCCCCCATCACCGCAAACACCGCGATGGACACAGGAACCTGGGAACCATTCTTCCGGAGATAGTCGATTTCATATTCGGCCGGCTCACCGGTCTTGAGGACTTGAGCCACCACGTGATCCCGCTGTTTTTTGTGCTGTTCGGGGATTAAATCTCGCACATTCATTCTGAGCAGCTCTTCTCTCGAGAAACCGGTCAGTTCCGATAACGCCCGGTTGATGAGGAGGATGGTCCCATCGATTGCGGCATAGCCGATCGCATCCTTCGATGCTTCGAAAATATGTTCAAAAAATATCTTCAATATGTTCCTCAGTCCGGCGTGAGCTAGAATTGGGCATCGACAAACCTGGCTGGACGATCAGACGGAGAGGGTCACTCTCCGGCCTGTGGCGTGCCTTCGATTTCAGCAAGCTTACGATAGAGCGTCTTGCGATCGATTCCGAGCATGTGGGCTGCTTGGTACTTGTTACCACCGGTCTTCTCAAGGATCTTGAGGATGTATTCTTTCTCCACTTCGTCCAGCGGCAGGGTCCGTTCAGCCGCATCGTCCAGCACGCGCCGATCGCCACGGGCTCCTTGAATCGTTACAGGGAGATCGTCAGGAACAATCTGCTCGCTTCGACTGAGCGTGACGGCCCGCTCGATCACATTTTCCAATTCACGCACATTGCCCGGCCAGGAATAATCCACCAACATCGCCAGCGCAGACTCACTCACGCCCTGTATCTGTTTCCCGGGAGACTCTCCACACTTCTTCATAAACGCGTTTACGAGCAGCAGAATATCTTCGCGGCGCTCGCGCAGGGGGGGCAAGCGCAGTTCGATCACATTGAGCCGGTAGTACAAGTCCTCCCGGAAGCGTTTCGCCTTGACCTCTTCCGTCAGGTTGAGATTGGTCGCCGCAATGATGCGCACATCGACGGCGGTCGGTCTGTTGGCCCCCACGCGGCGAATCTCTTTCTCCTGGATCGCGCGCAGGATCTTGGCCTGCAGCATCAGCGGCAGTTCGCTGATCTCGTCGAGGAACAGCGTGCCCTTCTGGGCCTCTTCGAAGAGGCCCCGCTTGTCCGCCTTCGCATCTGTGAAGGCGCCTCGCATATGGCCGAACAGCTCGCTTTCAAGCAGCTGCTCCGGAATGGCGGCACAGTTGACGGGAATAAACGGAGCATCCCGGCGATCGCTATTGTAATGGATCGCCTTGGCCACCAGCTCCTTACCGGTTCCGCTCTCGCCGGTGATCAACAGATTCGTCGGACTGTCGGCCACGCGACGGATCAGGTCGAATATCTCCTGCATCGGTTTGCTCTTCCCGATGATTTGATGAAAACTATACTCCTTGTGGACCTCACGCCTAAGCCTGTTCACCTCACGTCGTAATGATGCCTCGCGGATCACACGCTCGACGACACGAACCAACTCATCGTTTTTCACCGGCTTGGTCAAGTAGTCGCTGGCGCCCCGCTTCATGGCCTCGACCGCGGTGTCCACCGACCCAAAGCCTGTCATGAGAATGACCCCGATGTCGGGATAGAGACGCCTGACCTCCGCCAACAACTCCGTCCCCGGCATCCCTTTCATCCGCAAATCCGTCAACACGACGGCATAGTCTTGCTCAGCCAACAGCTTCAAGGCCTCTTGTCCGCTCCCTGCCGTCGAGATCTGATGCCCGCGATCCTTGAGCACATCGTGGACAAGCTCCCGCATTTCCGCATCGTCATCGACGACAAGAATCGCGCCCCATTCTTCGGTCATGCTGCACTCCTTCTTCAAGCTCGTTTATTTGGTTTGTTTCGTTTATCTGGTTGATTTGGTTCATCTGGTAGTTTCGTTCAACCAAAAAAACCAGACAAACCAGATCAACCAAACAAACCAGACCCGAGAGGCTAGCCCTTTGCCCTGGAAGGGGTCAAGGCTGCTCTGGCGCGAAAAGCCACAGACACCCCTCCCTCTTGGGGAGGAACGCCACGCTATTCGCTCTATTATTGAGGTTTCTGCCAACTATCAGCATAGATTTGCAAAGGCAGGACCAAGTATCTGATGGGGAGCAGGCGCTCGCCGGACAGCAGGAGCAGTTGCCGCAGATTGGCAGGAGACTGTAAGGGGATATCGTCAACTTGTTGATGTTGATACCAGCATGAAGCGGGGAAGAGGGAAGGCCTCACTTTCGTCCCTTATTCAGCCAATCCCGTGGCTGCGGTGTCTTGCTAGGTGTGAAATCTGCTCTCTATTTCTTGACCATAGACCGGCACGGAGAATCGATGACGCCGTGGGCTGAATTGTTGCCTGATGGAACCATAGGTGGAGAAGAGCTGTTGGGCATAACCCGGTGACTTGAACTGTTGCATGCGCCGCTTCTGTTGACGGGTCGATTGGTGAAAGCTTTCTGCGCGATTGTTGAGATACAGATCTTGGCGATGTTCCGCTCCCGGGAGAATCTCACGCTTAGCAGCACCGTAGCGCTTCAGTTTGTCGGTGACAATCACATGCGGCACATAAGACAAACCTTTGCGGAGATTGCCGGCTGGTCGGACCAAGAACAAAAATGTCAGTCCCGATTCGCGGCGTGAGGCGGCCTCTGATTCCTAGCTGGTGGACTGGCCTCTCTTGTCGCAATTTTTTTGAGCTGCGTTATGGAAGGAGGGCTAGGCGCTATTGTGTAGCTTCCTCATACCGGATGGCGATGCCTGAAAGCGCATGCTCTATGCGCGGTTGGTCCGTGGCACCTTGTGTCAGGATATACGGGTTCGAGCTATACGGTGTGTACCACCCATAACCATAGAGACCGAACGCCACTCCGGCTGGCCCCAGCAAACCTGGCTCGTAGTACGGACTTCCCGGCTGAGACTTCATGACCATCGGCACGTCCGACACGATTGCATCGGCTCCCAAGGCGCGGGCACGGTTCAGCAGCGTCTGCCGGAGCGTTTCCAGACTATAGTTTGAGCTTCGTACGGTGATGCGTGCCACTTCCACATGGGGTCGTGCGGGCTCCACCGTGAGCCACTCAACAGGGACAGCGGTGCCTTGCGGTGGATAGGTCCTATCCGTGAAGTACTCGATGCGGGTACCGACACATCCCGCAACAGAGGCCGTCAGTATGAGGGTGAGGATGGTTCGTCCGAGGGTTGTCATGCAGGACCTTTCAACCTGTGCTTGTGTAGACTGTACTGCGTCAACTCTCAGAACCCTATTCCTCATAAGAGGGGGGATTCAAGGAGCATTGAGGGGCATTTGTCCTGATGGTGTCCATGGAAGCGAATCTCTTCAATGGCTGGAAGTAAAACTTTTGACAACACACAGACTCAGATCTCAGGTTGGATTTCCCCCTTACATACCACCCCTCTATCAACACGCTTGCTTCCAGTCGCACCACTGTCAATAGAGTTACTTCGCGATGTGAGCAGGCAGGGAATCGAGCAGAATGGTAACTTTGCAGAAAACCGACATGGTTCTGCGTGAAGCGATATAACGGCTTTTGCTTCCATAGACACCACTACTGGCAGGGATGAAGTTCCCCGCAGTGAGCAATGGGGTATTCGGTGAAGGAGAATAACATCAGCAGCCTTCACCCCTAACCAGCATTATTCATGAACACTATTGCTGCAATTGCCAATGTCGGGCGAGCGGCATAGGGCCAGAGACTCAGATACATTGCTTTCGATGAAACGGTGGGACTATATTCCCAACATGGCTCAGCCTAAGCACTTGCAGGCGCTGTCCGCTGCCACCCTCCGGCTTTTGCGTCCGCTGGTAAGAATCCTTCTTCGGAACAATGTCTCCCATAGAACATTCGCCGAGCTTGCCAAGCTGGTCTATGCGGAGGTTGCGAACGCCGAGTTCGGGATCCCGGGCAAAAAGCAAACGATCTCTAGGATTGCCATCCTCAGTGGATTGACGCGCAAGGAAGTGCAACGTTTGTTGGCGCAACCGACCGATACCGAATCCGCTGTGGAGGAAGAGTATCATCGGGCTGCGCGAGTCATCACAGGCTGGGTGCGGGATCCTGATTTCGGGGATGGAAAGGGGCATCCTCATCCACTTCGGATGGAAGGGAAGCGCGCATCATTCGGTAAGTTGGTCAAACGCTACAGTGGAGACATCCCTGTGCGCGCGATGTTGGATGAATTGCTGCGGGTCGGAGCCGTCAAACAGTTGAAAGATGGACGGATTTGTCTGCTCTCACGCGGGTATATCCCTCAGAAAGGTCCGGTCGAGAAATTGCACGTTCTCGGAACTGACACCGCCGATCTCATCTCAACCATCGACCATAACGTGTATCAGAAACCATCCAAGCCCCGCTTCCAACGCAAGGTCATGTATGACAACGTGTCTGTCGAGGCTGCGAAAGAATTTCAGGTCCTCGCCGCCGCCCAAGGGCAGGAGTTATTAGAGTCGATCGACCGTTGGCTCTCGCATCGAGATCGTGATGTGAATCCAGCTTCAAAGGGAACGGGACGGGTTCGCGTGGGGCTGGGGATCTTTCAATTCGAAGAAGACGTTGATTCCAAACCCGGACGTGCTTCGTGAGCTTCTTCGGATCAATCTACAGGGTCCTTCTCCTGAGTTTCATCTTCGGGTCGTTCGCCTCTTGCGGCCCAAGTCCCCAGGCTGGCGGAGGAATCGGGGGGACAGGCTCCGTGGCGACAGTGCCAACTGTGGCAGCGGGACCCGTCACAGGATTTGGCAGCGTCTTCGTATCTGGAAACGAATTCGACACGAACGACGCGGTCATCACGGTGGATGGCCAAACGAACGCCGGTGAGGGCCAGCTCAAAAAGGGGATGGTCGTCCTCGTGAATGGCACGATTTCAAAGTATAATGGGACAGGCCAAGCAGTCCAACGGACAGCCAAGACGGTCCTGTACGAGGACACCATTGAAGGCCCGGTCCAGTCTGTGGCTCTTGACGGGCTCAGCCTGGTCGTTTTGGGGCAAACCGTGCTCATCAACCAATCGACCATCATCGACCCCAGCGTACCTACCCTCGGTACTTTGAATCGGAACGACCTGGTGGAAGTGAGCGGCTTCGTATCCGGTCCAGGCACTGTGGTCGCCACACTCATCGACCGCAAGATAGGCGCTGCCGACTATCAGGTGAAAGGGTTCATCACTCAGCACGATGAACGCAGTAAGTCTTTTACCATCGGCAGCTTGGCGGTGGACTATACGGGTGCGGACATTGGCCAGTTGCCAAATCCTGCCGGGAATGCCTGGAACGGTCTGCTGGTGGACGTTCGCGGAAGCCAAGTGTCATCCGGGGGATCGGGTCCGTACGGCATCCGGATGACCGCCACCAAGGTGAAGCCGGAAAATTTAAGCATCGAAGACAGTGAGGACGTCGAGGTTGAAGGATTCGTAACCCAGGTGCTCGGTCAAGGCGACTTCTACCTCGGCAACGTGCATGTGCAGACCAGCGCCAGCACGACCTTCGAAGATGGAGCCCTCAACGACATCCTGATCGGTGCCCATCTGGAGGTGCACGGTTCGCTGGTCGGCGGCATCGTGAGCGCGACGAAAGTGGAGTTTGAAGGGGAGACGGAACTGCAAGCGAATGTGGCTACGATCAATTCGAGCGACAACACTGTGACGCTGACGGGCTTGGCAGGTCTTGTCATCCAGTTCGACGGCCAAACCACGCTCCATGGTCAGGGGAATCCAAGACAACTCGACGATCTTCGCAGTGGCGACCATCTCCAGATCCATGGACGACTGCGAGGCGGGAACATGATCTTGGCCAAAGAAGTGGAGCGGAGCGACCCCAAGTCAAACGTTCAGCTGCAGGGCTTGGTTACGTCGGTCGCATACCCATTCATTGTCTTGCTCGGGGCTTCCATCAACATGTCGTCGATTCCCGAGAGCGGCTTTCTTGGACATGATGGTGTCATCGGGCGAAGTGCCTTCTTCAGCGATCTCTCAAGCGGCAAGAAGGTGTCTGTTCAGGGGAATGTCGTGACAACCACCATCGATTGGACGAGCGCGACCAGAAAAGACTAATATTTTCGCTCCTCATCGCGGCACGGAAGTCCCATAATAAGTATCGACCATCACGCCAATTTCTTTGAGCATGGGGGTTGGGAGCGTCCCACCGGCGCAGACGATCACGGCGTCGTTCTTCATTTCGATCTCTTTTCCCTCGTGAGTCAGCGTCACGGTGTCTGGCCCAATCTCCTTCACGTTGGCATCCAAATACACCGTGATCCTCTTTTTCTCCACACTTTGGTTGAGCTGCTGGCGGTTCTTGTCTTTCGGACGTGTAAAGATGTCATCGCCGCGACAGGAAATAGCGACCGTGGTGCCTCGCTCTGCGGCGATCGCCAAGGCCGCTTCCGCCGCACTGTCTCCGCCACCCACCACCAGAACATGCATCCCGCGGTATTGCTCGGCGTCGATCAGCCGATAAACCACTTTCTCTTGCTCTTCACCGGCCACACCGAGTTTGCGAGGTGTGCCACGCCGGCCAATGGCCAGGAGAATGTTCTTTGTCTGATAGCTGGCCTTCGATGTTTTGACGACGAATCCCCCATCAGCTTTCGTGATCGCATCCATACGCTCCGAGAAATTGATCTTAATGTCATTGTCACGGGTAATGCGGCTCCAAAACGCCAGCAGCTCTTCCTTGCTAATCTCGACCTTGTTGAACTTGCCGACAATGGGCAGCGTCATGGGCGCCGTCATGGCCAGCTTCCGACGCGGGTAGTGGTAAATCGATCCACCGATTGAGTCTTCCTGTTCAATCGTCACGGATCGCAATCCTGCCTCTTTGGCCGCCAGCGAGGCGGAGATACCAGCCGGCCCAGCGCCGACGATCACCACATCCAATTCGCCTCCCTTGCTCTTGTTTTTCCGAATCGACGCGATCGCCCGCGCTCCCTGATCAACTCCCTTGCGAATCAATCCCATCCCACCCAACTCGCCGGCAATGTAGATGCCGGAGACGTTGGTTTCAAAGGTCGGCTTGACTTGAGGGATGTCGATTCCGCGCTTCTCCGTCCCGAACACCAACTGAATCGCTTCCATGGGACAGGCCGTCTTGCAGGCCCCGTGACCGATGCAGTGATCGGGCTGGATGAGCACGGCCTTCCCCCTGACGATTCCGAGCGCATTTTCCGGACAGGCTTTCACGCAGGCGCTCGAGCCGAGGCACCTATTGGTATCGATGACGGGGTGCAAGGTAAGTGGCTCTGGGATTCCCGACTTCACCGTCTCCGCCATGCGAATGCGGGAGTGGAATTCTTTCTTACGATGGTGGCGGTAATACAGAACCAGTACGATGATCGCCGGCAGAAGGTAGAGCAGCGTGGTGAGGTATGATTGCGACATGCGATCTTTTCAGTCCTATTGTCTTTCACGATCGATGACGACGGTGATCCCATCCACTCCAGGCTTCACCGGCTGACTCATCCCCTCCAGGTCTCCACTTTGTGGCATGGCCTGGCCGGACTTCGACAGACGGGCCACGATCACCACCGCGCCCACGTCGGACAGTTTTCTGGACGGCATGGGGCTCGTCGAGTCATCGAGTCGGAACGTAAAGGGTAAACCATTCTTCGTGGCCCGCACGATCGACACCGGCATGGGCGGGCCGTTCATCTCACGCGCGAACACGAACAACGTGTCCGTTGGGGCGACTTTCCCGGCGAGACCCGGCGCCAGGTTCACTGTCCCGCTGATTGCGGCAGCCTGACCACCTGGCTTTGTCGAAGGCACCGCCAAACCAACCGCCTTGGCCATCGCCGGTTTTCCGCCGGCTAACCCTTTGGCCTCGGCAATACCCGAGAGCAGCTCTTGCCGGACCTCTGTCTCCACATCTGTCGGAAGGTTGGCGTTGGCCCGTTCCCAATACTGCGCAGCCTGCCCGAACTCTTTGCGGTCGAACGCCACGGTCCCGGCCAGCATCAACGCTTTGACATGGTTCGGATCGATCTTGAGCGCCTTCTGAATCAACAATTCAGGCTTCCCTGCCAGCTTGCGGCCATACAGCATACCGAGGGCATCGGCGTAGTCGACGAGCAGTTGGGGATCATCAGGGATCAACTTCATCGCCTTCTCATAGATTGGCACCGCGTCGGCGTGTCGTCCGATTTCTACGTATGAACGCGCGAGAAGAGCCCACCCCACTCCGTCGTTGGGATTCTGCTCGAGCTTCTTCTTCAGCCGCTCGGAAAGCGCGTCGAGCCCTTCGGATGTTTGATGGACGTTGTCCAACCCGCCTTGCGCCATCGGAGGAGACGCCCTGGGAAGTATGATCGCCTGCGGATTGCCCAACGCCCAATAGAGCAGTCCGCTGATGGTCGGAATAATGACCGCCAATGCCACAACGACCAATCGGCTGTTCACCGGCCACAACCGTGCCGGGGGCGTGACCTCAGCAGGCCCCGACTCCTCAAGAAGCCGCCGTTCGAGTTCCCATTTCGATTGTTGGTACTGCTCATCGGTCAGCATGGCATTCTTATGGTCTTGTTCTAATTCAGCAAATTGCTGGTGATAGACCGAAAGTGTTTTTTCTCCTTCTTCCTTTTTCGAAGAATCTTGGCGCCTGAGCATCGGCCACAGGAGCAGGCCTAGCACGAGCAGTGTCATGGCCCAAGCGATAAACCAAAATGTGAGATTCATGATCGTCTCGCTCCTTGTGGCAATAGTTGTGCGGCATTATTCATAAACAATGCGGGCTAGGAGAAGTCCCACCGGAGACCATAGAAAAAGAATTCTCGCAACGTCGAGTCCTTTTGTGTCGAGCTATCCGTCCGCGTTTTTTCTACCCCGCCTGTGGCCTCGAAGGTCCAACTGTCGAGAAAGCGATAGTTTATGCGAACCGTCGGAGTCACGCGATACAGCTCCACGTCAAAACTATCCTTCTGATGATAGAGCAGGACAAACGTGTCGAACTGCCATTGTTGTCCGAGACGAGCCAACGAATTGAGTGTGAGTGATTCCCCTCGGTACGCCGGGCTCGTACTATAGCTAGCATTCGCCACAAAGGTCGTATTCTCAAACGGAAAGTTCGCTCCGATTGTTTGAGCCGAATAGGTCCAGATATCGCCAGTCCCAGGCAGTGCTTGCAAGGAACAAGCTGCATCCGTGATGGCGTTGGGATTGATGAACACCGTGCTCGTGCCAGGCAATATGACCAGGCAGTTCGATCTAGGGGTACCGGAAATATGATTCAAGCGTACGTCCCCACCAAGTTGCCAGTCGGTGCTCACCGAATGGAGCACCCCGGCAAGGAACAGGTCACTTGTCGCAGTGACATTCAGCGCCTCCTCACGCAACAGACTCGCGTTCCCTGTGTTGATGTTACTAAGCGAAGCCCCGGGGATTCCAAAGAGCGCGTTCGCTGTTCGCAAGTATGGAGTCCTGCGATGGTCCGCCATGAAGTTGAAGGTTGTTCCCTCTGTCACCCACGTGCCATTGATCGTCGCGATGTTCAGCGCGTTAAAGTAAATGTCATAGTCCACCAGCCCGTAGACATTTTTCCCATTGGATCCATACCGTAGTTCAGTGCCGACTGCTCGCCGGTCAACCACCCCGTTCACCATTTGATTGAAATAGTACGCATTGCCGCTCCAGGCCTGTCCGATCGGACCGATGTCGACATTGGCCCCATAAAAGTAGGGAATCAAGTCGGCCCGAAAGTTTCGCGGGTCGTCGGGCACATAATTGGGAGTCAAGCTGAATTGTCTCGGCTGCCCACCTAGGAGGTTCACACTCAAGAATTGAGGGATCGGAGTATAGCGAACCCATGCCCCATCGAATCGGAAATCTAGCACGCCTCCGGTATTCCCAGGCTGGCGACCGATCCGAATGAAATACGAATCCTGACTTGAGTGTTCGAAGTAGAGGGCCCTGAGACGGCTGATATTTCTTCTGCTGTCGTCAGTAGCCAGAAGATTGTAGGACTGCGTCCCACGCACCACGACTTTATTGTCATATTCATCCTTGCGGTAACGCCCAGTGACATCGAAGGCAGACTGGAGCAAGGACTGGTCGTGGTTGTTGAAGTTCGTCGTGGTATTGCTGACTTTGTCCGTAGTTTTTGACTGGGAATAGCCACCGTAATAATACTCGTACACACTCCCATAAACTCTGGTTTCCTCAATCTTCCTAGGCGCTCTGCTTGTTTTGGTTTGTGCAAGCTGAGAGGTAGCCTCCTGCAACGCCACCAACCGTTGTCGTGTTCTTATCGCTCCCTCTCCTTCGGGATAGAGTGTAAGGTAGAGTTCATATTCTGCTTTCGCTTTCGCATACTCCCCACTTCGCTGTCTGGCCACTCCAACCCACTCCTGAGCTCCTTGTGATTGCTTGTTTGGCGGGAGATTGAGGAGTACGTTGAAAATCTGCAATGCCTGCTCATTCTCACCGGCAATCAGTGCCTTATGGCCTAATTTCATCAAATCCTCGGCATACGTCTCGACACCCATCCCGGGGTGGAACACCGGAATATCGAAAGACTGCTTTGGCCCCCTGGCTACAGCAGGAGGTAATAATGGAATTTTCACCTCAGGAGGGGGTGGCGGAGGCATCGGGGGCCGATCCAACCTTACGGAAATGACGATCTTGTTCCGCTCATTACCCCGTTGACTGATCCGAAACCGCACCGGTCGGCTAAACCTAATGGAAAGACCGTTCATCCCCTGGTCGGGAAACGTGACCGTGAACTTTGGCAGAAGGTCGCTGGGCGGCGGCACGGCAAGCTCACGCGAGAACCTGCGCGAGGTGTCGAGATCTGGAAGGTCCAGAAAAACCCGGATCAAATCGCCTTGATCTGAAGGGGTATGGCGCTGGTAGATGATTCTTGTATTAAAGGCAATATGGATTTCCGCTGCGGTTGGGGTTTCGACGATCTCGATACGGTCAAGTACCTGCTGAGCAGCCGTCGGTGCAGGCGCAAGCAAGCCGCTGAGCGTAACGATTCCGCACAAGAAGGCAGCCGCCACGACATGGCTCAATGCACTGCGACTGCATGTTCTCAACACATACCTCTAAAAAGTTGGTAACGGTCGAACTGCGTTGAGTCTGGAAGAATGCCGGTGCAAACCGCAGCGGTTTCGAGTGATTTTCTCGAAATGGTCGCATCGGCAACGATGCGGCTACCTAACGCAACAACGAGTCATCGCCTACTATCTATGCATCGTTCACACACTTCCGTGCATGGATGCTTCGGCCCCGAAAGCTCTATCGAATCTCTCACTTGATCCATCGAGCGACGTTACCGCTTACTTATTAAAGGTGGAGGTATTGTGACAGCCGGATTTGTCGCAAGAGTTTGGCGCTGCCTTAGAACCGTTATGGTCGTTCGGTCGAGTCACGATCCCCCCTGTCCAGTTCATACCGCGCTCATGACAGGTATTACAGCTGCCTGGCGCCACTACCCCGCTATGAACCATCCTCGTCCCGCTGAAGGTCGTCGTGGACTTGTGACAGGTCTCGCAGGCCGTGGTGGTCGGGATGTGATTCGCCGGCTTGCTCACCACCCCGGCATATCCGCCGCTATGACAGGTCGCACAGCCAGACACTATTCCCGCGTGGTTATATGTGGTCCCTGCAAACGTGGTCGTGGACTTGTGACAGGTCTCGCACCCGCTTGTGGTCGGGAAGTGGCTCGCCGGCTTGCTCACGACCCCGGCATATCCGCCGCTATGGCAGGTTGCACAACTGGTCACGATCCCGGTGTGATTCATCGGGGTGCCCGGCCCAAAGGCCGTCGTGGACTTGTGGCACGTCTCGCACCCCAGCGTGGTGGGAATGTGAGTCGCCGGCTTGCCTAACGCCGCTGTGCCGTTATGACAGGTGGCGCAGCCGGTCGTGATCCCGGTGTGGTTAAACGCGGCCCCCACAAACGATGTGGTGGACTTGTGACAACTCTCGCATGGCGCGCTGGTCGCCACGTGATTCGCCGGCTTACTCACGACCCCCGCATACCCGCCGCCATGACAGGTCGCACAACCAGCCGTGATCCCCGTGTGATTCATCGGGGTGCCCGGCCCAAACGCCGTCGTGGACTTGTGGCACGTCTCGCACCCCAGCGTGGTGGGAATGTGAGTCGCCGGCTTGCCCAACGCCGCTGTGCCGTTATGACAGGTGGCGCAGCCGGTCGTGATCCCGGTGTGATTAAACGCGGCCCCCACAAACGATGTGGTGGACTTGTGACAACTCTCGCATGGCGCGCTGGTCGCCACGTGAGTCGCCGGCTTACTCACGACCCCCGCATACCCGCCGCCATGACAGGTCGCACAACCAGCCGTGATCCCCGTGTGATTCATCGGGGTGCCCGGCCCAAACGCCGTCGTGGACTTGTGGCACGTCTCGCACCCCAGCGTGGTGGGAATGTGAGTCGCCGGCTTGCCCAACGCCGCTGTGCCGTTATGACAGGTGGCGCAGCCGGTCGTGATCCCGGTGTGATTAAACGCGGCCCCCACAAACGATGTGGTGGACTTGTGACAACTCTCGCATGGCGCGCTGGTCGCCACGTGAGTCGCCGACTTACTCACGACCCCCGCATACCCGCCGCCATGACAGGTCGCACAACCAGCCGTGATCCCCGTGTGATTCATCGGGGTGCCCGGCCCAAACGCCGTCGTGGACTTATGGCACGTCTCGCACGCGCTTGTGGTCGGGAAGTGAGTCGCCGGTTTGCTCACGACCCCCGCATACCCGCGGCTATGACAGGTCGCACAACCGGCTGTGATCCCCGTGTGATTCATCGGGGTGCCCGGCCCGAAGGCCGTCGTCGATTTGTGGCACGTATCGCACGATTGGGTCGTCGGGATATGCGTTGTGGGCTTGCCTGCTGCCTTGGTGCCGTTGTGGCAGGTGGCGCAGGTGCCCGGCACCACGCCTGAGTGGTCATAGCCCCTGGACACAAGCACCCAATTCGCCGCGCCCATTTGGTGACAGGTATCGCACGAAGCAGCTGTCGATATGTGTCCAACCGGTTTCCCACGGGCTTGAATCCCGTTATGGCAAGTCACGCAGGTGCCGGATGCTACTCCCTGATGTTTGAAGGCTGCGCCCATCCAGCCAACCGTTCGATGGCAGCTGTCGCAGGACATGGTCGTCGGAATGTGAGTAACCGGCTTGCCTACTGCTGTAGTTTGGTTATGGCATTTGGAGCAGGTCCCCGGAACCACGCCGTTATGCGTAAAAAATGCAGGTGTCCAATTTGTCGTCCGGTGGCAGCTGTTACAGTTGACCGTGGTTGGCAGGTGGTTCGCCGACTTAAAGGTGGACACGACCCGTCCGCCCGGAGAGTGGCATTGCATACACTGCGTCGGTGTTCCTCGAAATATGCCCTGCAAGTGGCACCGCTCGCACACAACCTGCGCGTGGCCGCCGCTGAGCGGGAAGCCTGTGCTGCTGTGATCGATCTCGATATCGGAACGGCTTGTGCGACTCTGGGCCTCTGCCTCAATCGGGAACACAACACCGAGCCACAGAACCGCTGAGACGAGAATCGCGGCGATCACCCCCCACTCACGCAACGGGCTATATGGCCTGTCCGGATTCATCGGCATTCCAATACATTTACATTCATTCGCTGCTTAACGGCTTTAGCCTTGCTCGATTATTTATATTGGGAATATAATCCCACTTTAAAATTGCACGATATCGTAGCGTGATGGGAAAGTAATCCCAAATTCATTGACCACATGTATCGCAATAGATATACCGCTCCGTCGCGGAGCCCTAACGCTACGATTTATCAAGGAAGGCTGACGGCACGAACCGGAAAATCACGTGCAAATCTGACGGTTCGGAACGAACATGTAGTCAAATGCAGACACCGTGTACGGATGGGATACCTTTCCCACAGGTCATAAATGTCCGAAACCTCGCAAGGGTTGTGCACCGAGAAACAGGCGCGAGAGTTGCTCTAAACAATTAAGATCTTCGACGCATCGCCTACAACCGATCAACGAATCAACCATCTCTGATCATAGGATGAACGGCCATGGCTATCGCTGAACCTCTCCGGCAGATTCGAGAACGAACAAGCGAGGCACCTCGCCCGGCGACCAGGCTCGTCTCAAAACCGGATGAAAACACTACATCCGATTCTCCTTCCCTGCCCGGACGACTGCTGGTCTTAGTGTTCGTGGGCTTATCGGTGTGGGTGGCCTACAAGGTTGCGAATGGTAGGTACTACACCCCGCGCTCGAACTTTGGGTTTTATCTGGGAGTCGTCGGCTCCGTGATGATGCTTTTAATGCTGGCCTATCCACTGCGCAAGCATGTGGGCTTCATGCATCGCTGGGGTGCGCTCAAAAACTGGTTTCGCATCCACATGATCATGGGTATCGCCGGCCCGACCCTCGTGCTGTTCCACTCGACCTTTCATCTCCGATCCACTAACGCTGCCATCGCGCTCTTTAGCATGCTGGGGGTGGTCATCAGCGGCATCATTGGTCGCTTCGTCTACACTAAGATTCACTATGGTCTCTACGGCCGTCGCGCAACGCTGGAGAAAATTCAAGCGGAGTTTGCAGACCATTCGAATGATGCGAAATCTCGACTGCACTTTGTGCCTCGCGTTGAGCAATGGCTCCAATCATTCGAGCGCGACTCGATGCAACTCGATCGTTCCTTCACCTCGCACCTCTTCAGCCCCTTAACGATCGGAGCGAAACGGATTATCTTGTCCTTTCGTTGCGCGCACGAGCTGCGAAAAGCTCTGAAGACCGAGCGGCGCCCAGAGTTTCATGGCGGGGCATCGGAGGCGGTTCAGTTGACGTCATCGTATTTGAGAGAGTGCCAGCGCGTCGCCCAGTTTAGTACCTTCGAACGCTTCTTCTCGTTGTGGCACATGCTCCACGTTCCATTGATCTATATTCTGGCTGCCTGCACGATCTTTCACATCGTGGCCGTTTACATGTACTGACGCCGATCGACTATTGTGCTGGCCTCACGAATCTATATTCCCCTGCTTCTACTCAGCACATTGATGCTCATGGCCGCTCCTGCCTGGGCAGACAATGTTGAGACGGCGTTGATGCCAGGGCAAGTGATCGAAGGACATGCCAAATGGGAAGAAGACTGCACCAAGTGCCACAAGCGGTTCGACAAGGCGGCGCAGAATACACTCTGTCAAGATTGTCACAGAGATATTCGCAAGGATATCGAGCAGAAGCAGGGATCGCACGGGCGATTCAAGGAGCTGCGTGAATGCAAGGAGTGCCACACAGAACACAAAGGCAGAATGGAGAACATTGCGCCGATCACGGAACAAACTTTTGATCACCAGCTGACGGACTTCCCGCTCAAGGGGGTCCATGCCAACGCAAAGAAGGTCGAGTGCAAGGCCTGTCACAAACCCAAGATCAAGTATCGTGATGCCCCTTCCGATTGTTACAGCTGCCACAAGAAAGACGATACGCATAAAGGGAAAGTGGGAAGCGCATGCGCTGACTGTCACACGGATCGGAGTTGGAAGGAGATCCGGTTCGACCATGACAAGACCCGCTACAAGCTCCGTAATAAGCATGTCGAGGTGCCATGCAAGGACTGCCATGCGAACGAGCGCTATAAGGAAACCCCGATGGGCTGTTACTCCTGCCATAAGAAAGACGACAAGCATAAAGGGCAGGAAGGCACGAAGTGCGAGGAATGCCACGACGACCGGTCATGGAAGAAGGCGCCGTTCGACCATAACAAGTCGCGTTTCCCCTTGATGGGAATGCATGCCAAGGTCGAGTGCAAGAAGTGTCATCTGACTCCCGCTTTCAAAGATGCGCCGCTAGATTGCTATTCGTGCCACAAGAAAGACGACAAACATAAAGGGACCTACGGAGAGAAGTGCGAAGAATGCCATGCGGAGACCGATTGGAAAACGATCACATTCGATCATGACTTGCACTCCAAGTACCCGCTACGGGGGCGGCATATCACGACTAAGTGCGAGTCTTGCCATACAGGGCACTTGTATAAGGATAAGACTCCGGCCGACTGCATCGCCTGCCATAAGAAGGACGACAAGCATAAGGGGCAATTTACCGTGCAGTGTGAACGCTGTCATACCGAACGGGATTGGAAAGCGCTCCTCTTTGAGCATGACCACGATACGAAGTATCCGCTTAGGGGGAAGCATCGAACGACAAAGTGCGAATCATGCCATACGGGGCACTTGTATAAGGATAAGACTCCGGCCGACTGCAACGCCTGCCACAAGAAGGACGACAAGCATAAGGGGCAATTTACCGTACAGTGTGAACGCTGTCACACCGAACGGGATTGGAAAGTGCTCCTCTTTGAGCACGACCACGACACGAAGTATCCGCTGCAAGGGAAACATCGAACCACCACTTGCGAGAGTTGTCACACGGGACGGCTGTATCAAGACAAGACGCCCACAGCCTGCTACGCCTGCCACAAGAACGTCGATCTGCACGGGCGCAGGTTGGGTACGGAGTGCCAGGACTGCCACAGCCTACGAGACTGGAAACTCTGGGACTTTAATCACGATACAAGAACCCGCTTCAAACTCGATGGTGGACACAAAGGGCGCGATTGTTATGCCTGCCACACCGAGCGCATGGACAAGAAGGTCAAATCGTCATCCTCCTGTGTGAGCTGTCACAAGAAGGATGACAAACATGACGGAAGTTTCGGCCCACAATGTGACCGGTGTCATGAAACCACGCTCTGGAAGACAATTAAACCTGGCACCAGACTCTTTCCCGGTCGGTAGACTCAAGCCGATAGTGTGACATATTCGAGGGGACGGTACTGTGGAATATCGACGCGACATCTCATCCACACTCAAACTCTTGGCCTTGGTGCTTGTCCTCTTTATCGGCTACCAGGCGTGGGTAAAACCGACGTATATGACTACGGCACCAGCATCACAGCAGTCCTCGGAGCCTCCTCCGCTGCAACCAACGCCAAGTTTCACGTTGCCGGGAGTGCAAGAATATCCGTCCTGGGATGTTCCGCAAACGCGACTGATCGATCCCGGACAAGCACCAACTGGTGCGCTCGGGCTCATTCGCGAAGAAGTGGAAAAGGGAGACTACAAGGAAGCAGAGCGCCGCTTGACGGCCCTCTCACACAAAAAGCTGGTGAACACTCAGGCTAAACGATACATTGCCGCGCTCTGGAACAATCTTGGCGTGCAGCAGGAAAAGTACGGCGGGAGCGCACTCTCTGTCAAGGCCTTTAAGAAAGCCGTAGCATCCGATCCCACCAATCCGCTTGCGTACCTGAACCTGACACAAGCGTACTGGGAACTCCGCGATCCGGCAATGACGTCTCAGTTCCTCAACAGGGTGATTCGACTGAATCCCACCGATCCGTTCCCGCACCTTGCACTCGCCGAACTGCTGTTGGAGAAAGGCGAGAAGACCTTGGCGATGACCCATCTCGATCTCGTGCACCCTCAAACCCAATATGATCCCAATCTCCGATCCTATCGAGATAAGCTGGTCGCGAATGCAGGCGAGGGGAACTCTGTACAGCATCAAACAGTGGCACTCGCCCCCTCTTCCAAATCAGCAGCCATAGACACCGGATCGGCCTCGAATCCCCTTCAAGAGCGTACGCCTCCTCTTTCAGCCCTATTGACAAATCCAAGGCCTTCTCCCCTCGCGCCTCAGAAAGAACAACCACCGAGACCATTTGCTCCGCGAGACGCCTCGCATTTTTCCGTTCAGTTCGACGGGCCTGACGATCAAGCGACATGGGTGCGCATACGCGCTATGCTCGAATATGCTTATGAGGAGATCCCTCCGAAGTTCGGACACGTGCCCGCCAGACCCATCAGGGTTGTTCTTCACACAGATCAGAAATTTTCCGGTCCGGCGGGAATCCCCAATTGGGCCGATGCGTTGTTTGATCACGGGTCGGGATCGATCCACCTCCCCACTCAAGGCGCGCTCGAGGATCTCGCATTATTCAGCCGCGTGGTCCGCCATCAGTTCGTCCATGCGATCTTTCATGAACAGGCCAAGAATGGCGGCGCATCTCCTCCAACATGGCTCGTGGAAGGTCTTGCCATTTATCTGACGGAAGACCCCTGGCCGGATATGGAAGAGTCTCGACAAAAGAGCCCTCCCCTCATGCCCTTACCCTCACTTGACGGATCATGGACTCAGCTTCCCTCAGCGTCACTATCGACCGCGTACCTCACCGCACATGTTGCCACTCAGCACCTCATCGATCGGTATAGCATGTACACCGTTCGTCAGCTGATGAATGTGCTCATGACCGGTCAGCCGCTTGAGACAGCGATGCAACAGAAATTGTCCATGTCGTACGAGCAGTTTCAGAAGCAGTGGGCGCAAAGCCACAAGCCGCACGGGAGTGCGAGCGGTTCATGAGCGTGAGACTGGCGGGACACGAGGGTTGATCTGGTTCATCTGGTCTATCTGATTCAACCAATCAAACGAGACAGATCAGATAAACAAGAGAGACCAGCCGGATCGATAGGAGTGTGTCTACTTCACCTTGGAGAAATCAGCAACGATTCTCGCCTCATGTCCGTCCTGAAGATTCACGACGAACACGGACGCGGCGGTGGGATCGAATGTTTCATAAGCAAAGAGTGCGGTAAAGCGTGACCGGTAGGTCGGCCCGCTTCCCTCATTCTTTCGGCCACGTTCAGCTTTCCCAATATCGATGGGCTTGATCCTCTTGGAGCCCTGTTGCAACTCAATCAAGGCACCTTCTGCAAAGTATTCGTCATCGCCACACAGCTGAACTTCAATCTCCATATTGGGCATGTCCATGACTTTCTTAATGAACTCCTCTGGCATGCGCACATCAGTTTTCCTCTTCTTGGACTCCGCCGCTTCCTGTCGGCCAAAGGCTTCAAGTCGATAGCGTTTGGTCCGGAGGACGGCACTGGCGCCACAGGAATCTTTCTCTGGATCGGCGCCAACACGCGTAACCATAGAAGCGTGCTGGAGGACCTTCTTGACGTCCTCCGGGGTATTGGCCTTCTCCATCGGCACCCGCCCGGCTTCCAAGGCTTTCTGTGCTTCTTCCGCTGAGAGCTTCGCATCGATCGCGAAGACCGGCTGGAGACAGACGACCGTCAACAGGCCCGCGACCGCACAAATAGCAACGCCACCGATTCGCGTCGCCGATGTTAGGCATCGCACGCTCATGACTCCCTCCGTATATAAGGCAAAGATTGATGGGGCGGCATTGTACGGAAGCCCCTACCCCTTTGCAATCAGGCTGAGAAGCGGGCCCAGTTGGCATAGGGCTTGATGGCATAGAGTTCGTCAAGATCGACCGGCACGCTTACACCGGCTTGTGTAAGCAACTGGGCGACCAGGCGGAGCGGCAGGCCGACTACCGTCGGAAAATCTCCGTCAATGGAATCGACCAAGTCGCCGCCCTCTCCTTGGATCGAGTAGGCGCCGGCCTTGCCGAGACTTTCTCTTGTCCCGAGATACCGCTCATGCATTTGTTCGTCGAAGGGCTTCATCCGAACGACGGCCGTAGATAATGCAACGACGTCTATCGCACGAGATGAACAGACGAGCGCAACCGCCGTGCGTACGAAATGACCGCGGCCGGCCAGGCGCCGGAGCATCGCACGGGCCTCCGCCAGATCGTCCGGTTTCCCGAGCACGTGATGATTCAACTCAATCACCGTGTCGCTCCCCAGCACAATCGCCTCCGGCTCTTGCCTCGCGACCGACTGAGCCTTGCCCTGCGCGAAGGACATTACCTGTTGGGTCGCCGGACAATCAACCTCCAGCCGCTCCTCGAAGGGTGGGATTTTGACGTTGAATGGGATGCCCAGCAAAGCAAGCAACTCACGTCGGCGCGGAGAGGTTGAAGCCAGAATAAGTGGCATCTACAACGCCGGAGAAGGCTCGGCAGCGAGCGGCATCTGGTCGGAGACCTCGTTGAGACTCGTGCAGTGCATGCGATAATCGGCGAGCACCTGCTCCAAGTCAGCGACCGACGAGACTCGAAACATACCGGCTCGCAGCGAGGCTGCATGTGGAAACCCTTTGCAGTACCACCCCAGATGTTTGCGCATCCGCCGAAACTGGCCCTGCCCACAGGCCTCTTCGAACCGGCGGGCATGATCGAGTAACACCTCGAAACGATCGTTGAGTGTCGGCAGCCACGGCTCCAGCCCCTCCTCAGGGCGATGCTGCTGTAGAATGAGTCGCGCCTCCTCCTTCTGCCGAAAGAACCAGGGGGCTCCGAGCGCGGCTCGTCCAATCAACACGCCATCGACTCCGGTCTCCCGCACACGACGGACGACGTCGTGATAACTATGCACGTCTCCGTTGCCGAACAGCAAAGTTCCGCTCCCCCGCACGATCTCCGCGGCCCGGGCAATGGCGTTCCAATCCGCTTCCCCCCGATACATTTGCTGCAAGGTGCGTCCATGGAGGGAAATGACTGCCGGCTGCTCCCTGAGAAGATGTTCGATCCATTGGTCGATAACTACCACGTCGTAGCCGAGGCGTGTCTTGACAGACAGTGGGATCGTGTGTCGGACGAGCGGACGGGCATCCTGTCGTAGCTCGTTCATCCGCCAGATCGCCGCCACTCTGCCAGGCTTGAGACCGGCTCCCTCAAGGGTCTGACCAGCTGCCCAATCGGCGATTCCCTGCCGAGCGGCCTGCATAATGGCCTGGGCCACATCCGGCGTTCGGATCAGTCCCGCTCCCGATCCGGATGAGGCCACACTCCGGGAGGGACAGCCCATGTTGATATCCAATCCATCAAACCCCAACTCACACACGGCATGAGCGGCCTGGTAGAAAAGGTCCGGCTCTTTCCCATAGAGCTGCGCGACGATCGGTCGTTCCGCCGCATGATAGATGAGGGAGTCCAACAGGAACTCCGGTCCCCGGCAGACATCATGCACATGCGTGAACTCCGTGAAGGAGACGTCCGGCTTCCCGTGCATCGCCACGGTATGGCGAAACGTCGCATCGGTGACCCCATCCATCGGAGCCATTCCGATGACCGGTCTGGTGAGTGACTGCCAGAAACTCATTGGGATGGCTCCATCTCCATCACAGGTTCCCCCACTTCATTCGCCTGAGCATAAGCCAGGCGCAACATGTCGCATTCCTGTTGCACACAGACACGCGCATCCGGCGCACACTCCGTCACAAACTCGAGAAACCGTTCGATCTTGAGGAGGAAGAAATCATACGAATGCGTGAGGGGTCGTGGCGACCGAAACCAGAAGGTTACAAACTCAGTCAGGAAAATGCCCCGCGCTGCTAACGCCCGGCAGGTCTGCGGAAACATTTCTTCGAGGTCTCCTCCCCAATGCAAAATCTCGTGCGGCAAATAGGACTCGCGGTACCGTGTTACACCCGTCGCCTCCGAGGCCACTTCCTCCCACTCCAGTCCTGTCATCGGGGCTTGTCCTGAGATAATTTGCGCGTAGCGCGCATAGTCGTCCCGTAATTGCTGTCGATCCGACTGGCACACCGGCTCCTGGACTGAGGCTGAACAAGGCTGTAGTCCCATTGGCTCTACAACTGTTCCTCTGGCCATCGTCTGCTGAACGAGGAGGGAGAAACACCGAACAGCCTCTGCATACTCCTCCACAATTATCTCAATCGGTTTGGTGTCCACTTCAAGAGCCACCGCCCGGAGGCTCACGAGATTCGAATGGGCCAGAACCTGTTCGAGCATGGCGAAGAGAACCGATGGAATAGGCGCGGCATGGGCGTCGATCCATTCAGGAAGCCCCTCTCCCCCCTTTGACTCACCAACCGACTCATGGCAGGCCAACCCCGCTACATGGATTTCGACGACCCGCTCCAGAGGAAATTCGTCGAGGAATGCCCCAACGAATCGTTCAAGCGATATCCGTCGGGAGGCGGCAGTATAGCGATAGGCCGTCCAGAGGTGTCCGATGTCCAGGACGAGACCGCAGGGCACCAGCGCAGTGATGAGCCGAAAAAAATGGGGAATCGGAATCGTGCCGGCGGAAAAATATGTGAGCGGCGGCATCTCCAAGAGAAAGAGCGGTGCGGTTCCGTCCGCTCGTCGACCCTGCCGATCCACCGCCTGCTGAACCGTCGCGATATTTTCCGCCACCACCTCGGCGCTCAACCGCGTATACAACGGAGGAACATAGGTGCCGAACGAGTAGCCGGCCATCTGTTTCATCGCACATTCATGATTCAGCCAGAGACTTTGTATGCTGTTGAGTTGCGCCACCGTTTCGCCGACGTCCTGCTGAAAGAACGGAGATGCTTGCACGTCTGGCTGAGTGATCCACAGGCCTTCTCCGTGGTACGCCAGCGGCATATCCGGCACAGCCTGCCGAACCGCTGTCAGTGCGGTCGTCGTTGCCTTAAAGACTTCGAGATAGTCTGGCTGGAGTCCTCGCTCTCTAAGCTTGTTCACCAGCTCGAACAGATTGGGAGAATAGACGTCGACTGAGAGCCCCATCCCCAGTGGGGGAATGTTCCTGAGACGGCGCTGAAAGTCCTGTTGAACGAACTTGGAATCAGGCATAGGATCAACCCTTGTGCTGTTCTGGCAATTGGCCTAGTCTATTCGCCGAACCCCTTGTTTGACAAGGGAAGCCTCGG
Organism: uncultured Nitrospiraceae bacterium; assembly: GCA_963781915.1. Lineage (GTDB taxonomy): Bacteria > Nitrospirota > Nitrospiria > Nitrospirales > Nitrospiraceae > Palsa-1315. The sequence goes on from CAWAIH010000005.1 coordinate 397,873, forward strand.
TCACGGGCGAGGGAGCCCCGTCTGCTATACTTGGCATACGTCGCCAGGGGCGGCCCCTCACGAATCGTGCAGGCGCGAATCGGAGGAAGTCTCGAGCCCATGACGAACGACGATGACAAGCCCTTCAAAACGACACATCTGATACCCACTATGGTTGCCCATATGATGACACCAGGGGTCGTGCAAATTCCGGGAGACGTATCTGTCAGCGAGGCGGCAATGCTGCTCGAGCGAGAGCATGCGCCCTGCCTGCTCATCAAGGATACCGACACGCAGTTCGGCCTTATGACGCCGACCGACATTGTGAAGAAAGTCGTCGCTCAGGGGCTCGAACCGCACGACATCGAAGTCCGGACGATCATGACACGCCCGGTGGAGTTCATCGAGTACGATGAGGCCCTGGCAGAGGCCTCGACGCTCATGATGGCGACGGGCGCCTCTCTCTTAATCGTCACCAAACAAAACCAACCGGTTGGAGTGCTCAGTGCACAAGACCTGATGCTCAGCCCTCCCAGACGTGGCACAAGAATCCCCGTCGTGGTGAGTGTGGTTGGACAAGTCTCGACGCAGGGACTTAACTATAATGCCATGATTACCCAACTGAGCCATGTCGGAGCATTGGTCGAATCGACCGCGAAGATCCTGACAGGAACGAATGTCGTACTGGCGTTTTCCATTTCTGGTCAAAACACTCCCTTAACCATTCATGGAACGGTCCTGACCAGCGGAGTTCCGGGAGCAGGGCCAAATGACCCATTGAGCGGGAACCCCATCTGGCATGTCGATATTCAGTTCACCGACCTCTCATCGACCGATCTCGCTCGTATTAGGGCCTGGGCACTTCAAACAATGCCTCCCTCCGCTAATCCTTCTTAGAAGCTGCACAAATATGTTCCGTTCTTTTGACCAACAGGCGATCTGCTGATAGAATTTTTTCTCATTAGAATGATAAATCATAACCCCATATGGATGACCCAATGAAGACTTCTCAGACCCGTTCCCGTCCCCTCCCCTCGAACGAGGAGTTGCTCAGCCAAATTCGCCTGCTGCTTGACTGTCCGGAAGACGATCTGCAAGCCGCGATCATGAAGGAACTCCTGGCTGGAACGCTTCGACTCCACGATTCTCATCTAGACATCCTGGATCTTAAGATCGTCAATCGCGCCGTAAAAGAACTGCGTCACGCCTTCCGCGTATTTCACAACTATCGCGATCGGCGCAAGATCAGCATCTTCGGTTCGGCTCGCACCGCCTCGGATGATCCGAACTACCAGATGGCCTTCCAGTTTTCCCGTCGGATCGTCGAGGAAGGGTTCATGGTCATTACCGGGGGCGCCGACGGGATCATGCGCGCCTGCCAGGAGGGCGCGGGCCGCGAGAACAGCTTCGGGGTCAATATCATGCTGCCCTTCGAACAAGGCCCAAATGCTACGATCGCCGATGACCCTAAGCTCGTCACATTCAAATACTTTTTCACTCGCAAATTAATCTTTCAGAAAGAGGCCAACGCCATTGCCTTGTTCCCAGGAGGTTTCGGGACGCATGATGAAGGTTTTGAAATTTTGACCCTCGCCCAGACCGGTAAGAGCGATCCCCAGCCGATCGTGTGTCTCCAGAGTCCCGGCTGCGACTATTGGGACGACTGGTATGCCTTCGTCACTCGCCAACTCTTGGCCCGTCATCTGATCAACCCTGAAGATCTCAGCCTTTTCAAAATCACCACGTCCGTGGACGATGCAATCGATGAGATCAGGAGCTTTTACCGCCGATTCCATTCCATTCGCTATGTGGGCCGGCTCTTGGCCATGCGGCTGAAAACCCGCATATCTGAAGAACAGGTGTCCGGCCTTCATGACACGTTTGGCGATCTGTTATCCGAAGGCACCTTCGAATTGCGCGGGCCTCTCCCCGAAGAACTCGACGAGCCGGATCTGATGGACTTGCCTCGGTTGGCCTTTATCTCCAATCGCCGGAGCGCGAGCCGGTTGCGTCAACTGATCGACCATCTCAACGCCCTCTGATTGCTCCTCGCAAAGACGCTTTAGTCTCGGAGCAGCATCGTGGTATGCTCCGCCACAATGGCTGGTTCCCGCACACAGCACCCATTCTCTGAGCCTCCCACCGTCGTGCTCTATCACGCCGAATGTGCCGATGGATTCGGCGCCGCTTGGGCGATCTGGAATCAATTTCCAGCGGCTCGGTTCATTCCCGTCAAACATGGAAATCCGCCCCCCACAGGGCTGCAGGACCAACGAGTCGTCATCGTGGATTTCAGCTATGCCCGCGAGACGCTGGAAATCATGGCTGCTCAGACACAGGCGCTCCTCGTGCTTGATCATCACATCACGGCAGAGAAAGCCCTCGCCGGCCTTCCCTATGCGTATTTTGACATGAAGAAGTCCGGAGCGGTCTTGGCCTGGGAATGGGCACACGATAAGCCGGCGCCATGGCTCCTCGACTATATCCAAGACAAAGACCTCTGGACTTGGGCTCTCCCCTCCAGTCGAGAGATCAATGCGGCCGTGGCCTCCTATCCATTCGAGTATCACCTCTGGAGTCACTTCAGGCAGAAGGAGTTGGAGCAGGAAGGTCAGGCCATCTTGCGTTATGAAAGCGAACTCGTGAGCAAACTTGCAGCGCAAGCGATGTTGATCGACTTTCACGGAGCCGTCGTTCCGTCGGTTCACAGCGCGGTTCTGACGAGTCAGATCGGCGAGCGCCTCTCCACGGAGCATCCATTTTGCGTCATATGGCACGATCGTGACGGACGCCGCTATTACAGCATGCGCTCGCGAGAGGATGGGACCGACGTGGGTGCCATCGCCGCGTCTTTCGGCGGTGGAGGCCATACGCACGCCGCGGGGTTTTCAGTCTCCCTTGGGCCTGATGGCTCCTTGCCGGATGACCCAGCGCTCCCTCGATCAGTCATCGACCGTCGCAGGCCTCCTGGTTGAGCGTTGATCTGGTTTGTTTTGTTTATCTGGTTGGTCTTGTTTAACCAAACAAACGAGACAAGCCAAATAACGTCTTCTTCCCCTAACTAAGGGCACCATGATCCCTCTGCATGACGACAACCCAACCGAACGGACGCCGGTGGTTACGATCGGCTGGATCGCAGCCTGCGTCCTCGTCTTTTTCTACCAGGTAAGCCTTCCCGCCGGCTCAGGAGAGACATTCGTCTTTCAGTATGGGGCAATCCCGGCCCTCGTGTTCGGGGAGGCCGACCCCCCTGAGATGGGCGTAACCATTCCCGCCTACGCCACATTGCTCACGAGCATGTTCCTGCACGGCGGCTGGATGCATCTCATCGGGAATATGCTGTACCTCTGGGTCTTCGGGAACAACATCGAAGACGCCATGGGGCATGCGAAGTACATCGCGTTCTACCTCACATGCGGAATTCTGGCCGCCTTGAGCCACGCCCTGACCGATCCGTCCTCGTCTATTCCCATGATCGGAGCAAGCGGCGCCATTTCCGGTGTCTTAGGCGCCTATGTGTTGTTGTTTCCACGAGCCCGTGTGCTGGTGATGATGCCCGGCCTGGGCGCAACAAGGGTAGCAGCGGGTGTCGTCCTCGGTATGTGGTTCGTCATGCAACTGTTGAGTGGAGGGATGAGCGTCGGCAGTGGGGGTGGAGGCGTCGCATTCTTCGCCCATATCGGCGGGTTTCTCGCTGGGATGGCACTGATTGGTCTGTTCAAACGCCCGGATGTACCCTTCTTTGCACCAGGCCGCAGGGGCGGATGGGATGACTAGGCTGGTTTACCTGGTTAGTCTATTTAGTCTGGTTCAACCAAATAAACGCGACAAACCAGACAAACCGTCCGGTTTTCACGCATCCAGCAACTCACGAACTTTTTCCACCAGCCCGGCTTGTCGATAGGGACGCCTCAAGAGATACCGGGAGTTGAGGCGATGAGACACCATCGCCTCGTCGTCATACCCAGAGATAAAGAGCGGCTTCATCATAGGGTGTTGCTCCAACAACCGTCTGGCTAAGTCACGGCCTCCGATCTCCGGCATCATGAGATCGCTCACGGCAACATGAACGGCGCCAGAATGTTGCTGCGCGAGCAGCAACGCTTCAACGGACGAGCTCGCCTCCAAGACGTGATAGCGATGCCGCAACAATGTGGAGAGCGCGAGCTTGCGGTCGATTTCATTCGGCTCCACCAGCAGAACCGTTTCCGCATCTTTGGCTGCGACATGTGCCAGGATCGATGGAGCAGGCGGCCGACCCTGTCGTACAAGGGGAAGCACAACGCGCACTACAGTGCCTTCTCCGGGCCGGCTGACAACATCGACCTGGCCTGCACTGTGTTTCACAATGCCATAGACCGCGGTAAGTCCGAGTCCCACATTCATTTCCTTTGTGGAAAAGAAGGGTTCGAACATGTGCGACTGGGTCTCTCGGCTCATCCCACTTCCGGTATCGGTCACTTGAACCAGCACCTTGGGTAGATGCCCTCCCCTTCCATTCACCAGCCCATTCTCATGCCCAGGGAATGCCTGCTTCGCTTCAATCAGCAGCCGACCACCATGTGGCATGGCATCCCGCGCATTCACCGCAAGATGAAGCAGGACTTGTTCGAGTCCTTCACGATCGACCTCCACATCCATCGGCGCATCTTCAATGACCATGCTGAGATCGATGGAGGCGGGCAGCAGTCCTCTCAGCACTCCACGGATCTCCGTCAGCACGGCCTTGACCGAAAGTACCTGTCGGACGTGACCGTCGTGGAGACCCAACCCAGCCAATTGAGCGGTCACGGCTGCAGCCTGCCCTCCGCTTCGAAATATGTCATCAACCGGCCCATAGAGTGGATCGTCCGGCTTGAGGCGAGAGAGGACCACACCCGTCTGCCTCCCGATCACTGAAACGAGATGGCTGAGTTCGTTGGCCATTCCCCCGGCAAGCCGACCGATCGCTTCCATCTTCAGCGCCTCATGCAATTGCTGCTCAATGCCTTCTCGTTCCTTCTTCTCCTGCCGAACATGCTCATTCGACCGTGAGAGATCACCCTTGAGACCCTTGATCCGGACCTCCAACTGATCGCGCGACGCTTGCAAGGTCCGTTCAGTCTCTTTCAGAGCCTCGATATTCCCCAGCAATAGTGTTTTTTGTTGCCGTTCGACGCCAATCGTTTGCAACGCGAGCCCGTAGAACATCGCCATCACCAACAAAACCGGTATTCCCATCAAATGCCCGGGCGACAGAGCGCCAGTTTGTACAACCCCTTGATAGAGGATGACGCCATACCCGGCACAGAGCAACAGAGATAACCCAATGACATGGGAGAGCCGGCGCACCGAGGCGGCAATGAGCATGAGGACGAAGTACGACAGATAGAGTTCCGACCGGGCATTGCCCGAAAGATAGATGGTCGCGGTCACGAGAGCCGTGTCGATCCCAATCACGGTCCCGCTGAACCACGCAGCCTGTAGGATCGAGGTCGGCGCATACCACAGACAAAGAACCATTGCCACCAACCCAACGACGATCACCCCGATCGTTGAGCGGCTTGCTATCAGTTCCGCTCCCGACAATAACTGGTAGGCCAACATGACGCCGACCAGCGACTGAAGCACAACATATCGAGGACGCGAAATCGAACTGTCGTGAGACGAATCTACCGAAGACGGCTCGACATGACTTTCAGAGGGTAAAGCAAGACTGCTCATCTGTAGGTTCTCCTGTTTGGGCAACCGAATACTGCAGGATGCTGAGAAATCCTGCCAGCAGCGTTCTCGCATCGTTCAGACCCTCAACGTACCCCGGAGGGTACGCCTCGGCCCTTCACTCGCAGCGGCCTTGCTGGACAGCTTTTTTGAGCATCCTGCGCGAGGGAATTCCTGTTGTGCCAGACGTGCGGACCAACGAAGTTCTCACATGCCAAAATAGCTTTTCCGAAGCCCAATGGGAGATGAGCAAGTCCTGTACCGATACCCCGACAGGGCGGAACTATGTTTTCTCGGTAGGCTACGCCATGAGGATCTGAGCCGTGTGATCAATCTCCCTACAGTACATCACAAAATAGAACGATGTGGAATGGCCAAAAAATGTCTCACAGCTTGGGTTTCCCTGGAAACCTGTCTAACATTGCTGTTCGTGACGAGGCGAAGGAGGTGCGGCCAGATGCGAGGCCGCAGGTCCGGAAAAACCGGAGGCGTATTGGCTGGAATAGGTTGACGTTTTTTCAGGGCCGAGAACGATGCAGATGGTCGTGCATCATTCGCCGAACTTGCTTGGCATGATCAAGGGCTTGACTGAGCGTCTCCCCGAGGAACGTGACATGTCCCATCTTGCGACGGGGACGAATCGCACGCTTGCCGTAGAGATGGAGTACGGCGCCAGGAACTTCCAGCAGGGTCCGACAACCTGCGCCCTTCATAAAAATTTCGGCATCGTTCCCAATGAGATTCACCATGACGGCTGGGCTTAGCAGTCTCACTTCACCGAGTGGCATCCCGCAGATGGCGCGAACCTGTTGCTCAAACTGGGACACGCTGCAGGCATCAAGCGTGTAATGGCCTGAGTTATGAGGCCGCGGGGCAATCTCGTTAATAAGTAGTTCCCCGCTGGGCAGCTGAAACAATTCGAGACAAAATACCCCGACCCCTTCCAGTCGATCGACGACCTGACACGCAAGAGCGGCCGCTTGCTCGACCACAGCTGACGATCCTGGGGCCGGCACCTTGGTGGTTCGAAGAATCCCCTCTTCATGTTCATTCTCAACCAAGGGGTAGGTGCAACTCTGTCCCTCAGCTCCACGGGCCACTAGAATCGAGAGTTCCCGCTCAAACGGCACTAAGGACTCCACGATCCATCGCATGCCAGGGCCAGCGGATTCCGATAATGCTTGTTCCACCTCCCGAACATCGGACTCTCGGATGATTCTCCACTGTCCCTTGCCGTCATAACCTGCCGTTGCCGTCTTACAGAGGGCTGGATAGCCGACCTGCCGGACGGTGTTCGCCAATTGCTCTGGAGCGGTCAGTTGGGCGAAGGAGGGAACGGGAAATCCGTTGGAAGCCAAGAACCCCTTTTGTTCAAGGCGATCCTGAATCACACTCAGAACAGCTCTCGATGGACGAACCGGTTTCTGCTGCTCCAATGCTCGACAGAGCTCCGCCGGAATATTTTCCCATTCATAGGTCACGACGCTGGCCAAATCGGCAAAGCGCGCAAGAATGTGTCGGTCGGTGAACGGGGCGGGAAAGCTGTGCGTGGCAATACGGTGAGCCGGCGCCTCTGGATCTGGATCCCAGACGGCGACGTGATACCCGAGACGACATGCCGCCATGGTGAACATGGCGCCCAATTGTCCGCCGCCCAGAACACCCAGGACAGATCCTGGCTCAATGGCGACGGCCTTCACGATCGGCGACTCGGACGACCGGGACCTTTCGTTCTGGTCACCAGGCCCTTCGCTTCAGGAGACTGGAGCACATCGTCCGTCTGCGTCTGACGGAATAGTTTCACGCGAGCGGCAATCGCTGGATACCGGCCCGCCAGGATTTGCGCCGCAAGCAAACCGGCATTCTCCGCCCCTCCGATCGCCACAGTGGCGACAGGAATCCCTTTCGGCATTTGCACGATGGAGAGGAGCGAATCGAGTCCGCGAAGATTCTCCGTCGGAATCGGGATCCCGATAACCGGCAGATGCGTCTTCGCAGCCAGCATCCCGGGAAGATGGGCCGCCCCGCCGGCACCGGCAATAATGACTTCGATCCCCCTAGCGGGCGCCTGTTCTGCATAGGCAAACAACCGATCCGGAGTCCGGTGCGCAGAAACGACCATCAATTCGTGTGGAATCCCGAGATCCGAAAGAATCGCAACGGCTTTTTCTAAGATCGGGAAATCGGACTTGCTCCCGCCCAACACCCCGACCAAGGGCTGCGGACGATCCGTTCCTCGCCGCCGAGATTGTGATTGTGACCCTTTGCTGAGACGAGGCATATTCGCGCAGGCCCTTCTCTCACGGCTCTCAAGGGAGCCCCACCTTAGCGATTCTCTGACTGATGGTCAAGCTCGCTCTCTGTACAAAGCCTGCATTCGTGAAAGATGAGACGTCGGAATGAATCTGGAAACGAAAGACGCTTCACGGGTATCTTGCACGCTTCGGGCGGGCTAGCAGGTTGCAGAAAAACTGTTGTGGCACGATGGAAATTCAATGGCCCGCACGTCTAGGCCAACAGAAAAGCCTTCCGCAGGATGCTCAAAAAGTTCGTCCAGCAAGGCCGCAGGCGAGTCGAAACCGGAGGCGTACCCTCGGAGGTACGCTGAGGATTTCGATGAGCTGAGAACGAAGCTTGCGGACTTTTTCAGCATCCTGTTAGAAAATTTTTCCGAACTGTATCATCTCCCTGGTAAGTCGGCAAACAAACAATGCGTCATCTTCTGTGCCGATGCCATATCGACGGCGACGCGAAGGTATGGATGGAGGCGTTTGGCTCTGCCAGGATCGCCGCGCGAGACTGGCGGGACAGGCGGGATGGGCGAGACAAGGAAGGAATCCACTCTGTCCACGTCGCGCCTTTTTCGCAAGTCGCGCGAGTCTCGCGCTTCAGGATCTTCAAGTCTGACGCTTGATGAAGAAGGAGGCGGCCTGTGTTCGTCGTGAAATCTGCAGTTTATGGAACACGTTGGAGAGATAGTTCTTGACCGTCTTATCGCTGAGTTGCAGCTCGGACGCAATTTCCTTGTTGGTCAAACCTTTCGCCACCAACGCCAGGACACGCTCTTCCTGGGGGGCAAGGGATTGTATTCGCACCGGGCCGGCTTGAGCCGGCTCGGATCGTATCCGACCCAACGCCCGTTGGGTGAGGGCCGGACTGAGAAGAGATTGGCCGTTCGAGACAATCTTAATCGATCGAATGAGCAAGTCGGAGTCGATAGTCTTGAGGACGTACCCCTGTGCGCCGGCCAGCACGGCTGCCAGGGCAAGCTCATCATCGGCAAACGATGTGAGAAAGATCACTCGCACCGTGGGATCACTGGCGAGAATATCACGACAGGCCTCAATCCCTGAGCCATCCGGGAGTCGGACATCCATCAGCACAACGTCCGGTTTGAGCTCCTTAGCCACCCGCACCGCGTCGGCTTTGGATCCTGCCTCGCCGACAATGGTGATGCCGTGATGGTGATTGTGTAAGACGGTTCGCAGGCCGACGCGCACCAATTGGTGATCGTCGACCAAAAGCAGGCGAATCGGTTTAGCTGCAGACATCGGCGGCCTCGTTCGGCAAGTCGAGTACGATGCGTGTGCCTTCATTCACCTTGGATAAGACGGTGAACCGTCCCCCGATCTTCTGCGCACGGGCAGCCATATTGGCCAATCCATGCCCAGTTTTCTTGACGGCGTCCTGGTTGAATCCACGACCGTTGTCGCGAATGCTCAACCGGACACCCTGCTTCAACATCTTGAGCGACACCCTGGCCTCTTGCGCGCGGCCGTGCCGGATACAATTACTCACCGCTTCTTGGATGACGAGGAATAGGTGCAGGGACTGTTCAGCCGAGACGGACTTCGCGGCACGGGTTTCGACCGCAAGTCGCACACGCGTGGCCTGATTCTGGGTCAGCAATGCCAGCATGCGCTGCAGCGCCATCGACAAGTCCTTCCCCTGGAGCAGATCGGATCCCAGCCCCGCGATGAAGTGCCGGATCTCGTGCATGACCTGGTTCAATTGATCAATGGCCTGATTGAGCGGTGGGCCGGATGTCTTGCGAGCCGTTGGAGACATCGTCGACTTGCTGGCTTCCAGGGTGAGACCCACGGCAAAAAGCGACTGTAGGATGCCGTCGTGCAGGTCTTGGCTGATCCGTTCACGTTCCTCAATGGCTGCCCGCAAGGCGCGCTCCCGCTGATGCAACGTCTCTTCCATGCGCTTGCGCTCGGTGATGTCGGTGGACGCGCCCAGCACCATCGTCGCACGGCCCTCTTCATCCAGAATCGGCCTTTTGACAGTCTGAAGCCAGCGGGTTCTCCCGCCGGAGTCCGTGATGACTTCTTCAGGAAGGAAGCGTTCGCGATGGGAATCCATCACCTCCAGATCCTTCTGACGAAAGAACGCCACCTCATTCTGGTTGGGATTGAAGTCGGCATCGGTCTTGCCAATCAGGTTTTCCACCGTCGTCCCGTAGGCATCGGCGACAGCTTTGTTGACCAAGATGAATCGACCTTCACGATCCTTGGCGAAGATGAAATTCGGATCGATGTCGATCACCTGCCGGAGAAAGGCGTGGGATAGCCGTAACTCCTTTTCTGCCCGTTTCTGCTCGGTGATGTCTAACATGATGCCGCGGACCTTGACTGGGCATCCTTCTTCGACAAACACGCTGACTATGTCTCTGATCCAGACAGTCCGGCCGTCGGCGGCGAGCATCCGGTATTCGAAATCATGGGACAAGCCCAACTTCGTCTGCTCCACGCAATACGCCACGGATCGTTCGCGATCCTCGGGAAGGATGTGATCGGGCCAGAATGACGAATCATTGAGCCATTGCTGAACAGGATAGCCGAGAATATGCTCGGCTTGGATGCTCACAAAGGTGAAACGAAAGGTGGCTGGGTCCGCCTCCCAAACGATCCCGGTAACGGAGTTGAGCAGCGAGGCATAGCGCTGCTCGGAAAGGCGCAGCGCCGCCTCCACCCGCTTGCGCTCTCCGATATCCCGTATGATGGCGCAGCTGTATTCGTTCCCCTCGTACTGCAGATAATTGACGGTGACCTCCGTGTCCAAGACACGGCCGGTCTTCGACCAATATTTCGTTTCGAACGTCAAGAATCCTTTCTCCTTCAACTCGTCCCAATAGGTGGGCCAGGCTTCCAAAGGAAAATCCGGATCGATGTCGTGGACGGTCATCGCGGTCAATTCGTCGCGCGTATATTCCAGCATGCGGCAAGCTGCCTCATTCACATGCAGAACCCTCGCGTCCGGGCTGATCCAGAAGAAACCCTCGACGGCATGGTCGACAGAGGATTGAGTCAGTTTGAGAGCTTTCTGCGCCTGCCTCAACGAGGTGATGTCTTCATTCAGCACGATGGCGCCAATGAGAAACCCGGTCTCGTCCCGGACTGGAACCGTCGAATTGTGAATGGTCTTCTTCGTCCCATCAAGACATTCAATCTCGAGGGTTTCGTTCAGAGAAGAGACACCTGTCGTCAGCACATGGCTCAAGGCCCAGCGATGTGGCCCTGTGGCTGGTTCGACAGTCTCCCACCAGCCCACCGAGTTATCCGTGTTCTGCAGCCCGATATGTTTAATGTTCGACCAAATCTGCTTCGCCATCGGGTTTACCAGGAGCGGCTTGCCCGATCGATCGGTAAACCACACACCCACGGGAAGCTCATCGAGGACGGTGCGGAGCTGGTGCTCGCTCAGGGCAAGTGCATCTTGCGCCTGTTTCCGCTCCGTGATATCCACCGTCGTACCGAAGACTTGGGTAACCTGTCCCTCGTGATCGCGAACGGCATGACCTCGTATGTCCGTCCAGATGACTGTGCCATCCTTCTTAAACATACGCAGCTCATAGTTGTAATCGTCCCTTTCACCGTTGACGATTCGTTGCCAGTGGTCCACGGCGATGGATTGATCATCCCGATGCACAAGGTTGAGCCACACATAGGGATCTGTCGAAAGCTCGTCACCCAGATAGCCGAACAAGCCCTTGAGATTGAGGTCACCATGGTATGTGCCTGTGGCTACGTCCAGTTCCCAAACGCCGACCTTTCCAGCTGCCGTGGCTTGGGCGTACCGCTCCTCGCTCTTCTGCAGGGCCTCTTCGACTTGCTTGCGCTCGGTGATGTTTTCATGAGCAACTACCACACCCGCCTGTGAATCGCGCAGCGGGGTGACGTGCATGCGGAACCAGCGTTGCTGATCCGGGGAGTGGCAGGGATACTCCAGATAGAACTCGTTTTGCGTACCTGCCAGTACTGCCAGAATGCCGGCCTGCGCCGAGGCCGCTTCCTCGCCATTCGCGAATAGGGGCGCTTGTGCGCACACGTTGAGGTAATTCATACCCACGGAATTCTCGACGAGATGGGGTGCCCCATTTTCCTCGGCGAACAGCAGCCATGGCTTATTCACAGCCATGATGACGCCTTGCGAGTTGAGTACTACGATCTGCGCGCTGAGGGAATTGAGCACACTGATGTTGAAGGCCTCACTCTCACGCAAGGCCTCCTCCGCCCGCTTGCGGTCGGTGATGTCGGCGAAGATGACCTGAACGGCGGGTTCGCCATTCCACATGATACGACCAGCGTCAACCTCGACGGAAGATCGTGGTTCCATCAAGCCTCTGGTACTTCCATTCGACTCGACGAACCGGTTCGCCAGTAGCAAGAATCTGCGCGAGACTGGTGTGGATCGATTCGTAATCATCAGGATGAGAAAAGTGAAATGAGGATATCTCGAGCAACTGTTCGGGCGACGCGGCTCCCAAAGTCGTGCATGCTGCTCGATTGACATAGACCTTCTTGCCGTTGCAAAAAACGAATACCCCATTCGGCGAGAGGTCGATTAACGTGCGATACCGCTCTTCAGATTCATAAAGCTCTTTTTCCGCCCACTTGTGCTCGGTGATGTCTTGACACGAGCCGGACATGCGACGAGGCTCTCCCTGCTCATCCCACAGTGCCTGCCCGCGCCCGCGAAACCAGAGATAGTCGCCTCGATTGGTACACAGCCGGTATTCAACATCGTAGGGAACTCGCTGTTCGACATGTGCAGTCAGTTGACCGAACACGCGATCCTTGTCATCAGGATGAAGTCTTGCCGCCCATTGCTCGAGCGTCTCGAACGGTTCTGACTCCTCCAAGCCGAGCAATTCCCGAACTCGTGGCGACCACCAGATCGATGTCTGCGGCGCATACCAAGGCTCGCCGGAGAGCCGCTGGGCATCCCAGAGGATATCGTTCGATCCCTCTACGGCCAGCGCGAAACGTACTTCGCTTTCGCGTAGCGCCTCCTCAGCACGTTTCCTGTTAGACACGTCTCGTCCGATTCCAGTGATGCCGACAGGCTCGCCATCAGAATTCTTGAGCAGAGCGCCGGTCCAGTGATAGGGAATGACATGGAGATCTTTGGTGAGCATCTGACCGTCAAGTTCGGCGTACCCTTCCGTGAAGGCCCGTTGAATGGCAGAGGCGGTGCGGGCATGTTCTTCCGGAGGCACGAAGGCCAAGGCAGGCTTGTTCAGCATTTCCTCAGCGCTGTATCCAGTCACATCCTCGAGTCGTCGATTCCATTTCACCAAGTTGCCTTGAGTGTCAAGGGTGAACATGACATCAGGGATCGTTTCTATGACATTCTGTAAATCGTTCAGGGCTTGGGCACGTTCCTTCTCGCCCCGCCTCCGTTCGAACTCCGCCGCAATGCGTGGGACAAAGAATTCCAACAGGGATTGCAGATCGTCGCTGCGTTCCAGAGGCTTCATATCCATCACGACTAGCAATCCAATGACTGCTCCGTTTTTCGTCCGAAGCGGCACCGCGCAATAGCTCTCGGCTCCAAGATCTGCCAAACGCTGGAATTGAGGAAACGTAGCCTGGACATCCCGGTCGAAACAGGCGAAGGTCTGTGTCAGTGCGGTGGCACAAGGCGTATGGGCAAGTTCATATTCGAAGTTGTCGACGAGGGCGCCTCCAGCTGAGACGGCCAGGGTGCGGATCTTCTTGATGCGATCTCCCTGCACCTCCCCGATGATCGCGTACTTTATGTGCAGCACTGATGTCAGGTGTGTCACCAAGGCCGAGAAGAACTCCTCGCCAGTCTCCGCCGTTGTTCCTGCGGCGATAGCGCGGAGCAGGTCTGATTGCTCCCGCAAATCTTGTGCTACGCGGTCCCGTTCCGCCAGCTCGCGCGACAGATCGGCGACCTGGCCGCGCAGCAAGTCCAATTCGGACAGATGGCCGGTACTACTCATGGTGCGACTCCTTGCCATGCAAGATGGCGCTGAATTGCAGATGGGAACGGATCATCAGCATCGACATGCAGCCAGTACGATCGCACAATACCACTGCCTTGTGCGGAAAGATTTTGATGATGAGTGAAGAGGAAGAAAAAGAAAAACAGAAAAGACGCCGCGAGCGTTCCAGCGACGAATCCCAGCCCTATTGTGTTGGTGCTGATCGGGTAGAGAGAACCGCATGTACGCAGGCCCTCGCCAGTGGTCCTGAACAGGGGTGTCGGGAGGGCTGTAGTATCTTACAGATAGCCTCCGGGTGTCTAGGCCGGAATGGAGGGCAGAATTGATGTACGACGAGGGACTAACATCGCCGAAAATTGGATTTCTCCGGCGCCAGCATACGCGAGTTTAATTTGGTGCCGAAGGCGGGACTTGAACCCGCACGGCTTGCGCCACACGCCCCTCAAACGTGCGTGTCTGCCATTTCACCACTTCGGCACTTAGCAGGAGCTTGAAAAACCCCCGCAACTACGTTCTCGCATCGCTCAAACTCTCAACGTACTCAGCAGTACGCCTCGTGCTTTCGCTCGCTGCGGCCTTGTTGCAGGGCTTTTTGAAGCTCCTGCGGCTCAGGATGCTCCAAATAGACTGTCACGTTGTCACGTGCTTGCGATTCATGAACGACGCGTGACAGTCTGAGGGAGCCGCATTATAGAAGTGGGCCAAAATCCTTGTCAATCAATAGAGGCTCCGGTAGAATCGGGCGGCTCATGCTCACCGGATCCTCCAACGTTGTGCAAAGTCTCCACAGCCTCACTTCCACGCTCGATGATATCGTTGAACGACGGGCACAGGGGTCGATCGCTGCGTTGTTCGACGTCGACAACACGCTCGTGCCTGGAGAAGCCAGCGAGGTACGATTCTTCCGGTTTCTGTGGCGGCGCGGCCTAGTGGGATGGAGCGAATTGGCCCGAAGCGCTGCCTGGCTCGCGGGACACATGCCGCCATTCTCTCTGCACGCGCTCCGCGAACGAAAAGTGTATCTGGCTGGCAAGTTCTCCGCAGATATCGAATCGTATGCGCAGGAGTTCTGTCGGGAGGAGATGATCGGCAAGGTGTCTTTACAAGGTCGCGCAAAGTTGGACGCGCATCGACAAGCCGGGCACCAGCTGATTCTTGTGACCGGTGCGCCCGATTTCTTGATCGAACCCCTCGCGGAGTTCTTGGGCGTACCTACGATCTTCGCCGCGAAGCCGGAGCAACGGGATTCCGTCTATACCGGCGCGTTGATTCCCCCGTTGCCCTATGGCCAAGGCAAGCGTGAGCTGATCATCGTCCACGCTCGGGAAATGGGTCTCGATCTGGCCGGTTCTTACGCCTATGGCGACAGCCCCGGCGATCACGACCTTCTTGAACTGGTCGGGCACCCCCTGGTGGTCAACCCAATCCGGGGCATGGCTCGAACGGCCCAACGCCTCGGCTGGCCGGTCGCGACGTGGAAATAATGCCGTGAATCGTTCAACGTTAACCGTTTCTACAGTCGTACAGTTTTCACAGGCCTCCATCTCGCGTTTCACGATCAACGTTTCACGTTTCACGTCTTGAGCCATGCGCGTTACCGAGATCTTCCATAGCATTCAAGGTGAGTCGAGCTACGCCGGACAGCCCTGTGTGTTTGTCCGGCTGACCGGATGCCCGCTCCGCTGCACCTGGTGCGATACCGACTATGCCTTTCATGGAGGACAGGAATGCTCGCTCGAAGAGATCCTGGAGAAGGTACGCGCCTATGGCTGCCATCTCGTGGAAGTCACGGGAGGGGAACCGCTTGCCCAGCCCGACTGCCTCCCATTCCTGACCAGACTGTGCAACGCCGGGTATACGGTCCTCCTTGAGACCAGCGGCGCTATCGATATTGCGCCGGTCGATCCGCGTGTCCACGTCATCCTGGATGTGAAGTGTCCAGGAAGCGGCATGACAGATCGGATGCACTGGCCGAATCTTTCTCAGTTGGCGGCCAAGGACGAGGCAAAGTTTGTCCTGGCTGATCGAGCCGATTACGACTGGGCTCGTGAGATTCTTGCCCGGTATGACATAGCCGACCGTTGTACGGTGCATTTCAGTCCGGTCTTCGGCTCGCTCGATATGCGTGAGCTGGCCGAATGGATTTTGGCCGATCGCCTGCCGGTCCGTTTTCACTTGCAGATGCACAAGTACATCTGGGCGCCGGATATGCGCGGAGTATGAGAGATGTCATTGGTCAAGGGTCATTGGTGGGAAAGCCTCTGTACCCATTGACCAGTGACGATTGACCACTGACAAGGAGTTTTCGCAATGAAGATCATGCAGGTCACGGTACAGGTTGGGCGAGCGGAGACAGCATCCGTAGAGGTGTTGGTGCTGACGCACTGTGAGGGAGAGGCATTGGCCAAACAGGATGCGGCCCTGCTCGATCGGGCCCTCGGGGGTTCGTTGAGCAAGCTGGTGCAGTCCAAAGAATTCGAAGGCAAGGCCAACGAAGTCTTGCTGTATCACACGCATGGCACGGTGCCTGCGAAGCGGCTGCTGCTGGTCGGTTTGGGCAAGAAGAACGAGGTGACGCTAGAGACGATCCGGCAAGCGCTAGGCTCAGCCGCGAAGCGCGTTCGCCAGTCGAAGGTCGAGT
Organism: uncultured Nitrospiraceae bacterium; assembly: GCA_963781915.1. Lineage (GTDB taxonomy): Bacteria > Nitrospirota > Nitrospiria > Nitrospirales > Nitrospiraceae > Palsa-1315. Next base: position 414,450 of record CAWAIH010000005.1, read on the forward strand.
CCTTTGCGGTGGTACTGCCGACTGTGACACCCAATGGAATGTCATCGCTCGATGTAGCGCAAGCGATGGTTGAGGGGGCGATCCTGGGCAGTTATCAGTTCACCGTCTATCGAAGCGAGGCTGTCTCAGGGCAAGACGTCGCGGAGATGAAGATTCTCATCCCAGGGAAGGGTCAGTTACGGCAGGTGACCGAAGGGATTCGGCGCGGCGTCGCCACGGCAGAGGCCACCGTCTTTGTCCGAGACCTCTGTAATCATCCCTCCAACGTCCTGACTCCCGCCAGGGTCGCCGAGCGAAGCGAAGGCCATCGCCAAGGCTGAAAGGATCTCGATCAAGATTCTCGAACAGAAAGAGATGGAGCGCTTGGGGATGGGGGCGCTGCTCGGCGTAGCGCGCGGGAGCCAGGAGCCGCCCAAATTCATCATCCTTGAATACAATGGAGCCAAGAACAAAGACGCACGGCCGGTCGTGCTGGTTGGAAAAACGATCACCTTCGATACAGGCGGGATCTCGCTGAAGCCTGCCGAAAATATGGAACACATGAAGGCCGATATGACCGGAGGGGCCGAAGTGCTGGCTTCGATCAGAGCGGCGGCCAGACTCAAGCTTCCGCTGCGTCTCATTAGTATCCTGCCTGTGGCGGAAAACATGCCAGGTGGCCGGGCGATGAAGCCGGGCGATATCGTGACGACGCTGTCGGGGAAGACTGTCGAAGTGCAGAACACGGATGCGGAGGGCCGGCTCATCCTGGCCGACGGCCTCGCCTATGCGATGCGTTATAAACCGGCGGCCTTGATCGACATTGCAACGCTCACAGGGGCTTGCGTGGTGGCGCTCGGTCAATTTGCGATCGGGATGTTCGGCACCGACCAGGCGCTCAAAGAGCAGGTTCGGAAGTCGGGGCAGAAGGCCGGTGAGCGGGTGTGGGAGATGCCCTTGTGGGAGGAATATTTCGAACAGCTCAAGAGCGATGTCGCCGACATGCGCAACATCGGTGGCCGTGGCGGCGGCATGATCACCGCGGCGCTCTTTCTGAGCAAGTTCGTGGGGGACTGCCCATGGGTACACCTCGATATTGCCAGTACGGATTGGAGCGAGCGGGAACGAGCCTACATTCCGAAGGGCCCCACCGCGATTGGAACCAGATTATTGGTGCAGTACCTGATCGATCGAAGCATCTAGCAGGGTGCTGAAATAGTCCACCAGCGTCGTTCTCGCATCGTTCAGACCCTCAACGTACCACGGAGGGTACGCCTCGGGCCTTCACTCGCTGCGGCCTTGCTGGACGGACTCTTTGAGCACCCTGCAGGGAGCTAACCCCTGCGGTGTTACGCTTGCAAACCATTGAGTGAGAGTATTGGAGCGATATCAAATGACCTCGCGTGAAAAGATCGGGCAACTCTTCATGGTCGGGTTTCTGGGCACATCAGTGACGCCCGATCTGGCCTCGTTCATCAAAGAGTACAAGCCGGGCGGTGTCATTCTGTTCTCGCGAAATCTGGAATCCGTCGAGCAGATGGTTGATCTGACCAATGGACTGCAAGCCTGCAGCCCCCATTCGCCACTGTTAATCTCGATCGACCAGGAAGGCGGTCGGGTCTCCCGTCTTCCAAATGGCTTTACGATTTTCCCTCCCTGCGACCTGCTGGGCCGCTGCGGGTCAACTGAATTGGCCTACGCGGCTGCGGCGACCATTGCCAAAGAGCTGAGGGCTGTTGGCGTGAACATGAATATGGCGCCGGTACTCGACGTCAATAGTAATCCGGACAATCCAGTCATCGGCGATCGGGCATTCGGCACGACGCCGGATGTGGTCTGTGAACTGGGTATGGCGACGGCGGCGGGACTGCAAGGCAACAAGGTTGTGGCCTGCGGAAAACATTTTCCCGGTCACGGGGATACGAATGCCGACTCCCACAAGGAACTTCCGGTGGTCGAGGCATCACGGGAGCGATTAGAGACCATCGAGTTTCCCCCGTTCCGCCGTGCAGTTGAGCAGGGTGTCGCGTCGATAATGACCGCGCATGTGCTCTACCGAGCTCTCGATCCCGAATTGCCGGCCACGCTCTCGCCAGCCATCATCACGAAGTTCTTGCGCCAGGAGTTGCGATACGACGGAGTGGTGTTGACGGATGATTTAGAAATGCACGCGATCATCGACCATTACGGCATGGAAGACGCTGCCGTTCGTGCAGTGCTGGCGGGATGTGATGTCCTTCTGATTTGCAAAGATCGGGACCGGGAAGTCGCCGCCTTTGAAGCTATTGAGCAAGCGGTGGCGTCCGGCACAATTTCTCCCGAACGGTTGGACCTGTCGGTTACTCGAATCGCTCGCCTCAAAGACCGGTTCATAAAGCCCTACAAGCCGGTCACGGTCTCCGATGCGAAGCTCATCACAGGCTGCCAAACCCATCAATCGTTGTTGCACACGATCGAACAGGTTCAGGCACGATCGTCCTGAAGCGTCGCTCCTCCGAAGACAAGAGCCTATGGCGTATGGCTTATAGCCGATAGCACGCGTGGAAAATATAAGGCTTTTCTTGTTCGTGCAATACGCTCTTCTCTCCACCGGCGAACCGCCCCCCCTTGCAGGTTGCTGGCCGATTCCCCTACAGTGCGCTGCATGATTCGCACATTCCAAGGTGTCAAACCTACCATTCCCACCTCCTGTTTTATCGAAGAGACCGGCATCGTCATCGGCGATGTCGTGCTCGGCGAGCATTGCAGCGTCTGGTTCCATGCCGTCGTTCGCGGGGACGTGCACTTTATCAGGATCGGTGACCGGACGAACGTGCAAGACCTCTGTATGCTCCATGTCACCCACGATACCCATCCGCTGATCATCGGCAACGAGGTGACCATCGGCCACGGGGTGATACTCCATGGCTGCACGGTTAAGGATCGTGTACTGATCGGGATGGGAGCCATTGTGATGGATGGAGCCGTGATCGGGGAAGACTCAATCGTGGGAGCCGGGGCCCTGATCACGGAAGAGACCATCGTCCCACCTAACAGCCTGATCCTTGGCTCACCCGCGAAGGTGAAGCGACCGGTCACGAATGAAGAACTCGCGTGGATTAAAGAGTCGGCAGAGAACTACGTGAAGTACGCGGGACAGTACTTGGATAGCACCTCAAAAGCTAAGCCAGGTTTTAGAATTTAGCAGGCTGCTCAAAAAGGCCGTCCAGCAAGGCCGCAGCGAGCGAAGGCCCGAGGCGTACCCTCTGGGGTACGTTGAGGGTCTAAGCGATGCGAGAACGATGCTGGCGGACTTTTTCAGCAGCCTGCTGAGAGTTTTTTCCGATTTGAATGAAACAGATCGGATCTCCCACCAGTGCCGTCGGATAGTAGCGTTTCCCGACCAAGTAGGGCACCCGATGCCGGTGGCACCACTCTGCAATCCAGATGACTTCTTCTGTGGTAGTCGTGACGAGGCCAGGCCTCATGAGCTTTCCCATACAACTTGCAACCAACGCACGCACGATGCGGCGCTCTTGAGCAAACTTCAGAGGGTCGAGGGTGAGCAGATTGCCTCGCCCATACGACAGAGGCGACAGATGCGGGAATCGCTCAGGGTCATTCAACACACTGACCATCCAGAGATGGTCGAATCGGCCCTTCGCCCTAGCCGCATCAATTGCGTGGAATGTGACGGGAATCGAATGGCAGGCACGGTTGAGGGTTGCGACTTCGGCTTTCCTGAGATTATAGGGTTCTACCATCCGACCCAGTTCCACCGTTTCCATCATCAAAGAAGGAAGTTCCGCCACCCCGGCGCCGACGTAGAGGCTGCGGCCTCCCCGTCCTAGTTTTCGCCTCAACGCCACGGCGACCAGACTCCCGAGACGGTTACAGAGCCTTCGCTTCGCTCGCCAGAACTCATCGCCGCCTTCATAACAGTAGACCGGTCCCAATGCGCCATAGTCGAGACGGCCATAGACCTCGTTTATGAGACGGCGGGTTGCGAGAGGCAGTTTCATGCGACTCACCTTCATAGTCGTACTCCCGCAATCTGCATCGCCGTTGCGGTCACTGTCGCTGCTACGTTCGAGAGAAATTCCAGATTCAGTGTGGCCACGGTATCAGTCTCACGATGGTAATGCGGATTTCGGAAGTTCGCTGTATCGGTCAACACTACGGCTGGATAGCCTGCATCCCAGAACGAGGCATGATCGCTACGGCGGGTATGAGGCATGGCCTCCCCTCGGCCCGGCACCACCAATGACAGAGTCTTGAGCTTGGCCGCATGTTGCCGGGCCTCCTGTTCAAGCTGACGCACCAAAGGTCGGGATGTCTCGTTGCCCACAATGGCAAGAAAGTCCCCCTGGGTCGGCACTGCGATGGGCACGCCTGGTGGGCTCTGCTGCGTGCCTGCCTCGCTCCTGGCAAACCCGACACATTCCAAAATAATCGCACCGGCCAGCTCGCGACGCTCGGCTTTCAAGCGGAACGCGAACGCCTGACTTCCTAGTCGATCCTGCTCTTCAAGACAGAATGCCACGAGCCAGATGGGTCGCGCGAGAGGTCGCGCGCGGAGGCGTGACGCTACTTCGAGGAGAACCACCAGCCCGCTCGCGTTATCGTCCGCGCCAGGCGAACCGGACACGGTGTCGTAGTGGGCTCCGATCAGGAGCGGCGGCAAATCCTCTTCTCGGCCCGGCTTGTCCGGATACTTGATCGCCACCACATTGCGATAGATCTTGCCCCACGCACTCACAAGCTGACCCCTGGTGGTCCATCCTAACTTGGCAAACTGCGTCGCCAGATAATGCGCCGTCTTCTGAAGGGCGCGAGGACTTGTCTCAGGATGGCGTTCGCCGACGAGGGCCTCAAGCTGACGGGTGATTCGCAGGCGGTGGGTTACCACAACAAAAAATTGACCGGATGAACCGACTATGCGGTGATTTCGGTCCCGATACCTTTGCGCGTGAACACTTCGAGAAGAATGGCATGGGGGATTCGACCGTCGATGATATGGGCTTTACCGACACCGCCTCCGAGCGCATCCAAACAGGCATGGACCTTGGGCAACATCCCTTCGCCGATCGTGCCCTTCTTCACCATCCGCTGCACGTCTTTGCGTGAGACCGTCGAGAGATGGCGCCCGTTCGCATCGCGAATGCCTTTCACATCGGTCATCATCACCAGCTTTTCCGCGCCCAGCGCAGCGGCCATCGCTCCGGCCACCAGATCAGCGTTGATATTGTATGTGTTCCCTTCCCGGTTAGTGCCGATCGGTGCAATGACGGGAATATAATGATCCTGCTGAAGTTTCCGCACCAACGTGGGATCGATAGACTGAACTTCTCCGACCAAACCAAAATCCTCGTCCCCCTCGCCGTCATCGAGATCCTTTTCCAGACTGGCTGCCCAGGCTTTGGCCGTGAGCGGCCGAGAAAGCATGAGCCCGCCGTCCTTTCCACTCAAGCCGACCGCAAGGCCACCATGGCGATTCAAGAGATCGACGATTTCCATGTTGATCTTGCCGGCCAATACCATCTCCACGATTTCCATCGTGGCTTCATCTGTGACCCGTACGCCATGGCGAAACTTGGCTTCGATGCCCAAGCGCTGGAGCATTTTATCGATCTGGGGCCCCCCGCCGTGCACGATGACCGGGTTGAGCCCCACATACTTCAGGAGCACGACATCCTGGGCAAACTTCTCTTTCAACGGCGCATCGGTCATCGCATGACCGCCATATTTAATGACTATCGTCTTGCCCTTGAATGTGCGGATGTAGGGCAAGGCTTCGATCAGGACATTGGCTTTTTTAATGAGTCTGTTCATGAGTAGCTCCCGTTGCGAGAAAAGCGCGACACGCGATGCTCGCCCCATACGGCGCATTGATGCTCAGAGTCTGTTTTTGCCGCTGTGACCATCCTCATCATGGCTTATCGTCCTTCGTGACATGCAAGCCGGTCGGGCGACCAGCCCGCGGATGCGCCTTATCATAGACGGCCAGGAGCTGGTCCGTGGCTAGATGTGTATACTTTTGTGTCGTACTCAGTGAAACATGACCAAGCATCTCTTGAATCGACCGCAGGTCGGCCCCTTCATCAAGGAGATGGGTGGCAAAGGAATGCCGCAACGTATGGGGACTCACGGAACCACCGGCAAGCCGGCTAGAATAGCGGGCCACGATGCGAGCGACGCTCCGGGTCGTTAACCGTCCCCCTCGGCTATTTCGAAAGACCGGTGACGAGACATGCTTCGTCTTCGTCGCCAGATCTCGAGAATCCATCGGAGGCAGAGGCCGTTGATCCAGATATGCCTGAATGGCCCATAGAGCTACCTCTCCGATCGGCACGATGCGCTCTTTCCGGCCTTTTCCTCGCAGATGGAGCACCCCCTCGGACGCATGGATATCGTCGAGATTGATCCCCACGAGTTCACTCACGCGAGCCCCGGTCGAATAGAGCGTCTCCAGCAAGGCACGGTCTCGGTGCGACCCTCCTGCCTGATCGGAAGGAAACTCCATCAGCGCTGCCGCGTCGTCCTTGGTCAAGACACGCGGAAGATGTTTCGGCTGTTTCGGCGTCCTGATAGCCTCGGCAGGATTGAGGCCCACTCTGCTCTCTCGCTGCAGATAGCGATAGAAACTGCGAAGGGAGGCAAGCTTCCGGGCCATCGACGTGCTTTTTTCACGCTTGCGATCCAACCAGTGAAGATAGGCCAGAATGGACTCCGTTTGCACTGTGGCAGGATCGAGCGTGGGCACGCCGGGATGCTCCGCCCTCATGAACATCTGAAACTGTCGGAGGTCCGAACCATAGTTGCGCACGGTCTCGTGCGACGCATGACGTTCCAGCTCAAGAAACGTCATGAAAGCTCGAATTGCGTCATCCATGCTGTCAGATCCTCAAGCGCCCGTTGTCCTGTAAGCCGTCGTTTTCGCTCCTTGTCTCTCGTCGGGGTGGCAAGAGGAGGAAAGAGCCCGAAATTCGTATTCATCGGCTGAAAATGACGAGGGTCTGTCGTCGTGATGTACGACAGAAGACAGCCATGCGCGGTGGTGGGCGGGGGCGTGACCAACGGCAACCCTGCGAGACCACGCGCAGCATTGATTCCTGCCAACCCTCCCATCGCAGCGGAATCCGTATAGCCCTCGACACCGACCAGCTGTCCTGCAAAGAAGAGTGTGCCGCGTGCCTTGAACTGGAGGGTGTTGCGCAGTAGTTGGGGAGAATTGATAAAGGTGTTGCGGTGCAGGCTGCCGTAGCGCAGAAACTCTGCCTGTTCCAGACCGGGAATCATGCGAAACACCCGCTTCTGTTCCCCGTAGGTCAATTTAGTCTGGAATCCCACGAGATTGTAACAGGAGCGATGGGCGTTTTCCGTCCTGAGCTGTACCACGGCATAGGCTCGCGCTCCCGTCTTGGGATTCTCAAGGCCCACTGGCTTCAACGGACCGAACTGCATGGTTTGGCGGCCCCGTTCGGCCATCACTTCGATGGGGATACAGCCTTCAAAATAGGGCGTCTTTTCAAATTCTTTGGGTTGGACTTTCTCCGCTGCGAGCAACGCGTCATAGAAGGCGTTGTAGGCCGGCTCGTCCATGGGACAGTTGAGATAGTCATCCCCGCCCTTGCCGTAACGGGATGCGAGAAATACGACATCCATATTGATGGAATCGGCATCCACAATCGGAGAGATCGCATCGTAAAAATACAAATGTTTCGTATGCGTTAATTGCGCAATCGCCTGAGACAGTTTGTCGGATGTCAGCGGGCCGGTTGCCAGAATACAGAGACAGTCCATTGGAATCTCTGTGATCTCCTCATGCAGAATGCGAATGTTCGGATGCCCTTCCAGCGCCTGGGTGATCTTGAGTGAAAACTGCTCGCGATCGACGGCCAGAGCCGATCCGGCCGGCACCCGTACCTCATCCGCCACCCGAATAATAAGCGAGTTGAGGCGGCGCATTTCCTCTTTCAAGATGCCGGGGGCATTCAGTAAATCCGTGGAGCCGAGCGAGTTCGAACAGACCAGCTCTGCCAGACCGCCGGTCTTGTGCGCTTGCGTCATCTCTTTAGGGCGCATTTCATAGAGCGTCACTTTTGCTCCACGATTGGCCGCCTGCCACGCCGCCTCAGATCCGGCCAAACCGCCCCCGATAATGACAATGTCGTCGCGCATGCGAGTAACACTCCGCGAAGAAGGATTGCGAGCGGTGGCATTGTAGGAACCGCATTTTGGGGATGTCAAGGCAACTTCGGTGCGCGTGACACCGGTGTCACGGTTGATCCAATTTACGACCCCGTGCTAGACTTCGCGTCCTGTAGGCGATTAGCTCAGGGGTAGAGCGCTTCCTTCACACGGAAGAGGCCACTGGTTCGATACCAGTATCGCCTACCATATTCTCCACCTCCCTTTCCCGGTTCATACCCTTGGACTACCCCACATTATTCATGGGCGCTTCGGCTGCAGTCGTCGATGCCTGGCCCAAGCAAGACTAGCGGGAAAAGCACGACAAGCAGGAACAGGGCTCACACCTCATGCGAGTCGCGCGCTACTCCGCCAGTTCGCGCCAAACAGCCATGAATCTTGCGGGCCAAACTGACGGTTTTCATGATATTGCCCGAACTGCTCCAATCCTGGACAGAATCCTGAAGGTCGGCTACACTTCAGTCTATCGAGAGACCATCGACTCTGAACCGTACTAGACAAGTGAGGTCATCTTATGAGGACTACAAGGACTACAGCTCTTGCCGTGGGAGTTCTCCTTCTGGCCACCGCAGTCGGTTGTGCCGGAAACAGCCAGCAGCAGGCATCGACTGGTATAGATGGAAGCTATGCTCCCCCGGCCAGCATCTACAGCGTGATGGACCCCACGTCCTTGGTCTATACCGATGTTGCGGCCGGAGCAGCTACTAGCGATAACCCCTGGCGCTGGGCTGGTTTTCTCTTGCACCCAGCCGGGGTCGCCTTGGATTATGGCTTGAACCGATCAATTTACAAGCTCCCCAGCAAGAACCCGTACCTTTTCGGATACACGACTGAAGATTCCATGCTGGATAATCAGCGGCGATAATCTCCGCAGACACGTCTCCCTCAGATTCATTTTAACGCCCGCTCTCCTCACGAGAGCGGGCGTTGCCTTGTCACTCAGTTGGTAAACCCTTTCACGTTTCGTGTATGCTCCCTTTGTGAGTCGGAATTCACGTGACACGCATACGCCTCGCGCTATGTCATTTCGACCATGGGTGGTCTGTGGGCTAGGGCTGAGCCTCTTGCTGAATGCATGCGAAACTCCAGCTCCAAGACCGAACCTCCCGCCATCTGAAAGCGATCTGGTCCTCCTGAAGCCCTCAACCCTCTGTACTTCGAAGTCCAGCTTCCTCAAGACACATCCTGCCTCTACCCTCAAAACACAAGACTGGGGCGCCGGACAAGAAGTGGTTCTCCCTGCCGACCGAAGTGCATCGCACAGCGACGAGTCCTACTTTTTTGATGAAGATGGCACACTGGTTGGAACCGTCTTTACCTTTCCGTCCGGGCTCGACTTGAATCCCTATCCAGTCCTCCGCCACACCTTAACCCGGCTGAAGCCGGTATTGGAGTTCTATCTCAACGTGGCGAACCTGTCCTCAAAGACGAGCATGGATTCCAGTGCCCTGTACGAAACCGGCGACGAGAAAACAACAACACAATACTTGGTCCTAGGTACGCGTGAGCATCCGACGTTGCTCCAGGCTTCTGTAACGATCGACCCCTATGTACGGCTGTTCTCACCCTATCGACGCGAGTTCTTGGAACGATTGCGCCATCCAACGGGCCAGAAGCCCGGACAACAGCTCGACAGTCAAGGCGCAGAGGACAAGGAACCCTTCCTCTCGCTCCAGCAATTCGCGCGTGGCCAAACCGCGCAGCTCTCCTACTGCGGAACCCAGAACTACGATACCGCCGCCATTGCCTATCAGAAAGCGATTGCAAGCGGCTTTACGAATAAAGTCTGGCTGGCAGAAGTCCACCATAAACTGGGCCAGGCATGGAAAGGGAAGGGGCAGCACGAAAAGGCCAAGACAGAGATGCTTCAGTCATTGGCCATCAGGCCCAACAATCCTGAGGTTCTGAACAACCTCGGCACGGTGTACACGGAGCTGGGGGACAAGGCGAACGCGCTTGCCTCATTCGAAAAAACCGTCATACTCCGCCCTAACTATGCTATTGCCCGCTACAACTTGGCTGAGGCCTACGAGCCTACGAATCCTAAACGGGCCATCTCGGAGTACGAAACCTATCTCGCGCTGGTCGAAGGTATCCCCGATGAAGCTAATCGCATTGCACTCGTCCAACAGCGCGTTAAGGCATTAAAACAATAGCAGGATGCTGAAAATGGGGGATGGGGTAGCTGGGACGATCCCCTTGCTCGCGCAACGCGCGGCCTCAGAAGGATGTGAGGGAACAGACAGACCGTTCTTTTTGCTCGCAGAGCCCCCACGATAAAACGGTGGTCGCTCGATGCGCGCAGTAAAGAACAATCTGCCTGCTCCCTCTAGGGAAGTTGGGAAATCAGAAAGGCCCTCGCCCGCGCACTGGCACGTCTCGGCGTGCCAGTGGGTGGGCGGGTGAGAATGTTGCGCGCAGTCGGGATCATCCCACCCACCCCTTATAAAGTGACAGATCGCTGCGGCCTTGCTTGGGACAAGGCGCGTCCTTGGGCGAAGTGGCTGTCTTGGCAGACTCAGGGCGGGAGGGTGAAGTAGTCGCCAGGGTTGGGTGGGTGAGAAGGCTGGACTTTTTGAGCATCCTGCAAGAGGCTATCCTGTTGTTTCAGACGTGCGGGCCAGTGGGGTTTTGCTGCACCCGCATAACTCTCCCGCAGCCTGCTAGTCATTTACAAAAACATTGTGCGGCATTTCGAACTGGTTCGAGGCGGAGAAGCACAGCGCGTTCAGCGCCGAACCTTCTCTTCCTGTTCTTCGAGCGTCTTGCAGTTGATGCAGAGGGTGGTGACTGGGCGGGCTTTCAGCCGGGGATAGGGAATCTCTTCTTCGCAGCGCTCACAACTACCATAGATATCTTGGTCCATTCTAGCAAGCGCCTCATCGATCTTCTTGATCAACCGTTGCTCGCGCTCACGGATACGCATCAAAAAATTCTGCTCGGCTTCCGCAGACGCTTGATCGCTGACATCAGGGAACGCCTCCTGGCCGTTGGGATTGGCGAGACCCTCAACCGCCTCCTCCAACATAACCTTGCGCTGCCGTTCAAGGTCACGACGAATAGCCGCGTACTTTTTCCCCTGGGACGATGTCTTAGCTTTGCGCTTGGCCATGACAGGCTTGGCTGCCGGTGGAGTGGGCGAAATGCGCTTGGCGGAAGGACCTGTCTTCATGCTGCAACCTGCTTGAGGGGTAAAACCGTCTGAAATCGCAAAACTATAGCAGGGGCTTGGAGGGGGGGTCAATGGGCAGCATGAGCCCAGTCTATCTGGTTCATCTAATTTATTTTGTTCATCTGGTTGGTCTGATTTAACCAAACAAACGAGACAAACTAAATAAACCAAATAACAGTCTTGCTAGAGATCCCGACGGCCTTCGATGGACTTCAGCAACGTCACCTCGTCAGCATACTCGATATCCATCCCGACTGGAATGCCATAGGCAATACGCGAAACCCGGGCCCCGAGAGGTTTGAGTTGATTCGTTAGATAGATGGCGGTTGCTTCGCCCTCGATCGTTGGACTCGTCGCGAGGATTACTTCTTCAATTCCTCCAAGCTTCACCCGATCGACCAACTCCTCGGCCCTGATATCGGACGGTCCGACGCCGTCCAATGGAGACAAGGCGCCGAGTAACACATGATACAAGCCACGGTAGGCTCCCGCCCGCTCAATGGCATAGGTCGTACTCGGTTCTTCCACTACCAGAATTCTCGTCCGATCCCGCTTTGGGTCGAGACAAAATTCGCAGAGTTCTCCCTCGGCGATGTTCCGGCATTGCCGGCAAAATGAGAGCCCATCTTTGACGGCGCGTATCGCCTCGGCTAGGCGAAGCGCATCTTCTCGCTCGGCCTTCAAGACATGGAACGCCAATCGCTGTGCCGTTTTTTGGCCGATGCCTGGAAGACGGACTAACTCGCGCACCAATCGTGCGAGTAATCCCTGTTGATCAACCGCCATGACGTAATTGCCCGCTAGAGGAGTCTGCGGAAAAACTGTTGCGGCACGGTGAAAATTCGATTGTCCCCACTTCGAAAGCAATAGGGTAATGCCACGCAGGATGCGGGGAAAGGCCAGACTTCTCACCCGCCCAACCCTGGCGCGCCGAAACGCGCCTTGTCCCAAGCAAGGCCGCAGCGAGCGAAGAGGTGAGGCGTACGCTTCGGTACGTTGAGCCTCTGAGCGATGCGAGAACGATGCTGGCGGACTTTTTCAGCATCCTGCTAGAGCAGTCCTGGGACGTTCATCCCGCCAGTAACTGATTTCATCGCATCCGCCATCATCTCGCGAGCCTTCCGGAGGGCATCGTTCGATGCGGCCATGACCAAATCTTGCACCATCTCCACATCGCCGCTTTTCACCACTTCGGGGTCGATAACGATGCCGACTAGCTGCATGGCCCCATTAGCGGTCACCGCCACACTGCCACCACCAGCCGTTCCAGTCACCGTCTTCGACGATGCCTGTTCCTGCACCTTCGCCATTTGCGCCTGCATCGCCTGCGCTTGCTTCAAAAGATTTCCCATATTGCCCATCGGGTTCTTCATTCCTCAACCTCCTTCTGATTCGACACCGATCTGACCTCTGCGAGTTCTGCACCGAATATCTCAAGCGCCTGCTTGACGACAGGATGTGCCCGTGCTTGCTCAAAGAGTGCCAGTCGTTGTTCTTTTTCCTTTGCCACCCTGAGTTGTGCCATCGTCGGCCCAGAGGGGTCCGACTCCGACAATTCAGTAATCCGCAATCGAACGGTCTGACCGCTCAATCGTTCACAGATCGATGTGAGCACCGCCATATTGTCAGGGTTCTCGATCATCCCTCGGGCCGCCATTTCCTGCTTGGCAAATCCAACTGTCACCACATGACCATCCACACCCACAAACCGCCCTCTCTCTAGAAAGGCGGCAATCCTGGAAGAGGTATTGCCCACTTCTTCTTGAACTTGTTCCCAATTAAGCGTCACTGCAACCCGACCATCATCAGTCGGGCGCGATGCCATGGGCATTTGCCCCTTCACCTCACCGACCATGCCAGGAGATCTGACATTCGTAGGGCTCGTTGAATGGCTTCGTAGAGGCGCCATGTTTCCGACAACAGGAGACCTCGACGGTATCGAAGCGGCTGCCATAGGAACTGTCGATTGAAGAGACCGTGGGGGCGAGGAGGGCGCTGGATCTGTGGAACGAGCCGGTGAAACCGGCTGGCCCGTGCGCACTGGGGCCGGCTGAGATGGACGTACCGGCTGAGTGTGCTGCACTGTTTGTCCTGGCTTTTCATCCGCGCGACGCAGCAACCGCGTCGCGCGCACGGCCGCTGTTTCGAGCACGAACCGGGGATGGGCGCTGAGCCTGAGCGAGTCCTCCGCTTGAGTAAAGACCGCGAGCAATTCCTGGAGTTGCTCAGGCGAGAACGAGCGGGCATCAGCCGCCATCTGCGTGAGATCTTCCGCGGAGGCTTCGATCAACCCCTGCCATTCTTGGGGTGAGGGCACCACCGATACCACCAACATGTTGCGCAGATACTCGACAACCTCTGCACAATAGGCCCGCAGATCGTGCCCCTGGTCCAACAGCTGGGCCAGCACGCGAAGACCTGCAGCGCTTTCTTGAGCCGTGATCGCCTGAATTATAGCGCGAACAAGTTCTTGTGGGACCGCCCCCAGCAAGGCTTCCAGGTCTGCATGCACGATCGTCTTGCCGCCGAACGCCACGGCCTGGTCGAGCAGGCTCAACCCATCGCGCATGCTGCCTTCGCTGGCCCTGGCGAGCGCCATCAAGCTCCGTTCCTCGATTACAATCTGGTCCTGTTCGACCACATGGCGCAGCCGCTCAACGATCTCGGTTCGCGCAATTCGGCGGAAGTTGTAATGCTGGCAGCGGGAGAGAATCGTCGCCGGAATCTTGTGAATCTCGGTAGTGGCAAAGATAAACACCACATGCGGCGGCGGCTCTTCTAACGTTTTTAAGAGCGCATTAAAAGCGGAGTTCGACAACATGTGAACTTCGTCGATGATGTAGACCCGGTATTTCCCGCGAAAGGCGGCAAACTTGACGTTCTCGCGGATCTCGCGCACATCGTCCACGCTCGTATTGGACGCTCCATCGATCTCCATGACATCGACAGAGGTCCCCTGCGCGATCTCAAGACAATTGGAACAGGTGCCGCAGGGCGTGCCAGTCGGCCCGCGCTCGCAATTGAGCGCCTTGGCAAGAATTCTTGCGACCGTGGTTTTCCCCACGCCGCGGGTTCCGGAAAAGAGATAGGCTTGGGCAATTCGTTTCGTGGCAATGGAATTGACCAGCGTCTGAACAACGTGTGACTGTCCGATCACGTCATTAAACGTGCCTGGACGGTATTTTCTGGCAGAGACTTGGTAATCCATACTTTACGTGGCGAGAGGCACTGGGCGAGGAGCTAGAAGTTCGAACATTCTTTTTGACCCATCGCCCTTGCTCTCGCCTCATGCCTCACATTGAAGAGCGGGGCCAGGTGATCCTGCGGCACATAGAACTGACCGCTTACCGTTGCTTCCTTCCGGACCTGGCGGGGTTCACAGGGTTCTGTTGCACAGGGCCCAGCCCCTTCTTCTAAAGTCCTGAGTGCTGAGTTATGAGTTGTGAGTTAAAAGAAAGACTCACAGGCGGTAAAGCCAACTTTTCACTCCCAGGCTCTTGCGAACTCAACACTCAGCACTCATAACTCAGCACTGGCTTCAGATGGCGGAGAGGGTGGGCATTCGAAGTCGCGCGCGCAGAAACTGCTCGCGCTCCTACAGAGGGGGCCAGCCCCCTCGTATGCTCCCCACGCAGGGGACACATCCCCCGCGATCCCCCTTGTTCGAATCCCACCCTTGGTACTTTCATGCTCTCCCACACTCTTACCCCTTACGCCTCACGTCTTCAGTTGGCGGAGAGGGTGGGATTCGAACCCACGGTCCCATTGCTGGGACGCATGCTTTCCAAGCATGTCGATTCGACCACTCTCGCACCTCTCCGCACCAATTTTCGCGAGGCGGCATCTTAACACGCGGTCTGATGACCAGCAAGGTGAGCGCCAGCGCTCCGTATTCGAACCCGTCGCAATTCTTTCGTCGCCTCTCTGTGGCGAAATAACTCTCTCCATACCATATCATCCACAGGAATGAAGGACACTGCCCTCACCTCACCTGTCTACCAATCATACATCTGCAAAAATGTGTGATGAAATGAGTCCATCGCTGTCAACGACATTAGCCTTGCTTACTTCCGGCAACCATTGCTCCGCATGCGATGCTCGCATCGCTCACATCAGCATCTGTCGAGGAATTTATGCTTGCCACTCCACTATTACCTGAGCTATAGACTTGCAACCTTTTCACTATGGCTGAATGATCCTACGGCTCTCAACATATCTAGCATGTGGAAATGGACTCATGGCACTCACTCATCTTGCGTGGAGGATTCGATGAAGAAGGGGTTCTGGATTTTTGTTCTCCTGACTTGTCTGATTACGCCACAACTTGTCGCAGCCGCTGATGCTCCGAGCAGTAGTCAGATACCCCACCCACTCCTGCGCCACCTGACGTGGTCACGTTGAAGGATGGCGGGGTGCTCTATGGCGAAGTCATCGAAATGTCTGACGGGGTGCTCCATATCAAGACTGCGGCGGCGGCGGATAATATCGTCAAGATAAAATGGGCCAACGTGGAGAAGCTAGCCATCAACCACCCAATCCCGTTTCATCTCAAAGAAGGGTCAGTGCTGATCGGCACGGCCACCGAGGGCCCCAACGGAACCATCAATGTGCGAGCTGAGCCTCTGAAGGGGACAATGGAGGTTCCGCTGGATTCGATCACCGCTCTGAATCCAATCATCCAAGCCCCGGTTATCTATAAAGGCACACTGACCGGCGGCTACACGCAAGCAACCGGAAACAGCCATCTGAGAAATGCCAGCCTCCTCGGAGACTTCGTGGCTCGGAGTGAGCAGCTCCGCCTGACTATCAATGGTCGGTACGTCTATGGTGATAAAGACAACCAGCTCTCTGCTCGAAACGCGCGAGCGTTGATCAAGATGGACTTTTTTATCACCAAACGCTTTTTCTGGTTCGCGTCCGCCTACTTTGAGAAGGATCACTTTCAGGACCTCAACTTGCGAACCGCCCTTTCTTCCGGTCCCGGCTACAACTTGATTGAAAAGGGCGATTATGATAGTCCCATGGCTCAAAGACATGACGCTCTATGCCGAGGCCGGACTTTCCTACTTCAATGAAGACTACACGACTGCTCCTGATCAAACATCACTCCGCGCCCGGTGGGCAGTCAGGCTGAACTGGCCGATCTTGGATGACCGCATGACGTTCTACCACTACCAGGAATTTTACCCTTCGTTACAGGATACTAAAAGTTATTACATGACGATGGACAATGGCGTCCGTTTCAAACTATTTGAGGGCTTCGTGAGCAGCATCCAAGTGACGACACGATATAACAGCACTCCAGCGCAGGGCACCGGAGATACGGACAACTTGTACCTCCTGACCCTTGGGTACAACTTCGATACGACCAAGAAACGGTAGTTCCGACAGAAGCCAATGCTGTGCACCCTAACCCTCGTGAGGAAGAACTATGCTGAAAGAATTTAAAGAATTCGCTATGAAAGGCAACGTGATCGATATGGCGATCGGTGTCATTATCGGCGGAGCATTCGGGAAGATCATCTCCTCGCTGGTCAGCGACGTGCTGATGCCACCGATCGGCTTGCTCTTGGGAGGAGTCGACTTCACGGGTCTGTTTGTCACCCTCTCGGGCACCACTCAGCCATCGCTCGTAGCTGCGAAAGCCGCGGGGGCCCCGACACTCAACTACGGGGTGTTTTTGCAAACCGTCTTCGACTTCATTATCATTGCCTTCGCGATCTTCCTGCTGGTCAAGCAGGTCAACCGGTTTAAGAAAGAAGCGCCTCCGGCGCCTCCAGCACCACCGGCAGGACCAACCAACGAAGAGAAGTTGTTGATGGAGATCCGCGATGCTCTGAAAGGCCGGCACTAGGAGCCTGTCACGACATTGCTATTCGTGACGAGGCGAAAGAGGTGCGGCCAGATGCGAAGCCGCAGGCCTGGAAAAACCTGAGGTACATCCGCTATATTACGCAACCGATTATTTCGAGCCAAGCACGACGCAGATGGTGGCGGATCATTGGCCGCAGTAGAAAGGTCAATATCGGATCCGCTCCTAGGCGGCACCGTTACCACGAGATTTCCCACGATGCGGGAGTGGGAAGACTCACACGATCGATGAACCCCGCGATTCAGAAAGGGAAGATCATCATGCAGCTTTTCAAATCCTCCGTCCTAGTAATAAGTTTGGTCGCTCTGGCAGGCTGTGGGAGCTTGGAGAAGGACGTCAAGAACGCGGATTTGAGCCCCATTTGCGAGAAGACTCACGGATGGACGGCTTGGTCTGACGTTCGTTGCAATCCTCCCCCTGAAGCACCGAGGGACCTGGCCGCCGAGCTGGCCGCAGCACAGAAACAGAACAGCGCACTCAGCAGCCGCGTGAGCGAGCTGGAACGACAGCTCGCCGACCGCGATCGGGAGATCGCCTCTCTTCGTTCCGGTGCCGGCGATTCCGCCAAGCTCGCGAGCCAGCTCTCCTCAACTCAGGGTAGCCTCAACCAGTCACAACAACAGCTCGCGGCCGCGAATAAACGCAACGCTGATCTCGAGGCACAGCTCGCGGCCCAGCTCGCGGCGATGGGCATCTCCACCGGCGACAAAGATAAGCTCGCAGCCGAACTTGCCGCGAGCAAGCAACGGGTGGCCGAACTCGAGAGGCAGCTGGCCGATCGAGACAAGGAACTCGCCGGTCTGCGCGGCGAACTCTCTACCGAGATGGCGAAACTGAAAGAAGCCTCGCGTGGATTGGTCCGGGCGCTTCGTCCTGAGATCGAGAAGGGGGACATCACCATCGATCTCAACAACGAGCGGTTGTTGATTAACCTGGCCTCCAGCTATCTATTCGGTTCCGGCCAAGATGAACTGAAACCGGCGGGCGCCGATGCGCTGAAGCAAGTCGGGGCAGTCTTGAAGGATTTCCCCGAGTACAAGGTGGCGGTGGACGGTCATACCGACAACGTGCCGATCCGGGGCTCACTGAAGAAGAAGTTCCCCACGAACAAGGAACTCTCTGAATCCCGCGCGGCCAATGCAGCGAAGGCGCTGACTGAAGGTGGCCTTGGCGCCGCGACGACGCATGGGTATGCAGAGACCAAGCCGGTTGAGCCGAACACGACTGATGCGGGCCGGGCCAAGAACCGCCGCGTCGAGGTTCGCGTCACGAAATAGGAAACGCAGTTTGCCTATTTTAGTTGGGGCGGGGGCAGTGGCTGACCACTCCCCCGCCCGTTTTACTGTAGCAATGGGGAGAGTATGGGCACGTCGGACAGACGATTGAATGGGGGGTACGGCCTGGAAAAGCCCTGCCGCAGACTGGGGCCTGTGGCCGGTAGCAGGTCTTAACTGAACTGATCCCACGTATCACACTGTTTGAGCGCCCAGAACACCGCGTCTTTGAGTTTCTTCAACGGCACGTTCTCTGGATCGCGCAGGGCTTGCAGTTTCCTGTCGAGATCGGTAAGCGGCTCGATCGATCGTTTATCCGGAATCTTGCCCAGCGCCCACGCCACTTCCGTGAGCACCGACCAGTCGGTCTGCGGATCCTTCAACTTGGCCAGCAGCGGCGGCACGACCGAGACATCCCCATGCAGTCCGCCGAGCTGGCCCAACCCCTTGGCTGCCGCGGCTTGCACCTCGAGATCCGGTGACGTATTCAGGATCTCCACCAAGAGCGGAATGCCTTCTTTGCCGAGACTGCCTATCGCCCCAATCGCTTGCTTCGCCAGGTCGCGATCCTTGAGCACCTCTTTCAGCTTCGGCAGGGCCTCGTCGGCCTGCATCTCGCCTAAGAGCGAAATGATTTTCAGCTTTCTGGCCTGCGGCGTGTCGGATCGATCGAGCAGCTTTAACAGACGCTCCGGCTGACCCCACTCCGCCGCCAGCAACAAGGGAAATTCATACGTCTCGAGCGCCTCCCGCAGTTTGCTCAGGGCATAGACGCCAGGATCTCCCGCGTTCGCTGATTGTGCGGCTTGGCTTGCCTCTTCAACCTCGGTTCGGACCTCTTTCTGCCATTTGACCTTCATGGTCCCGAGGAGATAGGTCATCTGACAGGCGGGGCCTTTCCACAGCCGAGACGGGGCATCGGGTAAGTCCGCATCGCCGCCGGCCGCCGTGGTGCCTTCCCATGTTTTTCGCTGCTCACATTTGACTTTGATCACCACGTCATACGGTGGACCCGCTTCGCCCACGACCCTGTATCCCAATTCGCCCATGCGGCGGGCGACGAGTTCGGCAATCGGCGCCGCGTCACCGGCGCCCTTGTCGGTGAGTGCCATCGCCTCGATGCGCACCGTCTGAATCTTCTCCAGCAGCGCTTTCTGCTCCGGCGTGAAATGGTCCCGGTAGGCCCATGCGGGAGGAGACGGCAGTGCCACAACCGTAACAACTAGCGCCGAGAGCAGCAGGGCCATGCGCATCGCGCACCTCCTACCCGGTATGCTGACGATGAATAACCTATGCTCCATGATTATACCCGTCATTGAAGACCGAGAATACCGTAGGCATGGTGAGGCCCTTTGATGACTGCTGCAATTTAGACCAAACTGAGGGGTCATCCATATCTTGTAATTTCCACGATCGCCGGCGCACCTTCGTCACACGATTGGGTCAGGCAGAAAGAGAGCTGGACAAGGTACCGCACCTCCTTGCGCATCCGTTACCAATGATAGCTCAGCCCTATGCCCACCACTATCCAGAAAGTTTGCGGGATAGCGCCGAAATCCTGGACCGGATCACGCCGGTATCACAGTTGGCTAGATGGCAGGAAAGTTGACGCGGCAAGTTGAAGAATAAGGGGGCTACAAATTGCCATCGCGTTGTGCGTCGATAAGGAATTGGAGCGTGGTTGCGCGCAGAGCGTCCTTCAAATCGTCGGTGAAGAAGTTCAGCCAGGCAAACGGGAGCAACAACAATCCCCCTGCTCCTTTTTTGTAAATCCGATACTGGTAGGTATGCTGCGGCGTCCCATTCTTATGCAGGTGGTAATCCACGGTCAGGCCCCCCTCATCCGAATAGTGCGGAATCGCTCCCCACACCCCCAGGAGACAGAGGAGAATGACACCGCATCCGTTGAGTTGGTGAAGCGCCGTTGATACCGCTCCTGGAGAGGGATCGTGATTGTGAAACTCGATATTGACATACGTTCCTTCGCCCGAAGGACTCGCTTCTCCGAGTATCAGTTCAGAAAACATGCCACTGGCCTTTAGCGTTCGCGACACTTCGCGAACCCCTGCTTCCCGAAAATCTTTCATGGCCAAGGGATACCAGTTGGGGACAATCACGACGACGACACTGGAGTCCGCCTGATTGGTCGGACCCCCGCTTGATGCGTCAAACAGGGCATACGGAATAGGGTTGACGTGATATGCAAGAGCCTTGGGCTCATGGTCCTTCGGAAGGGACTCAAAGCTTGCGTCGGGAAAGTTTCCATACGTCACGACGCAGCCAGGGAGTGGTACAAGAAGTAAAAGAAGAATGAGGCTGCGTGCGCTCATGGATTACGTCTGCTTCGTCATAATCTTGCGATTGGTTTGCTCGTAAGCAGCCTCTTTCATAGTGCGTCGTCCCCTTCGACAACTTCTGGCCCATCTCAATGATCCGTTCCAACCGTTCGAGCAAGTTCATCGACTGGTGCGAGGTCAGCCCGTGCTTGTTCAGTAGTTCTAAGATGTTGTCGATAATCTTATCCTCGGGTTCGGTGAGCTAGTAGGGCTCGGGGAAGGCGGTCTCAGGGATACTGACACGGGGACTCTTGCGACGGAACTCGGTGATGATGTCGTAGAGGTCGTGTTTCGTGCAGAGGCCCTTCCGCTCCAACACTTCCACAACCGCTGCCATCTCCCACATATTATAGAGATGGTCGCTTCCTCGATGGACATGCTTTCACGTGTGGGGCGGTCGTTGCTCATTCGATGTTCTCACCGGATTCCTCTACGAGTCGTTTGATTACGTGCTCCACCCGACTATGCGTCTGCTTCTCAATCGCCAAGGTTTCCAGGCCGAACTCTTGGCCCCGAACCCAGCGCACGATCGCAGCATCCACAACGATGCTTTCTTCGATCGGCAAATTGACGGTCAAGGAGCACATCTGTCCAACTTGCAGGGGAACATCGCCCGAGAGTTTCCACCCGCTCAGCGAAAAGTTCCAGACAGTGCCTTGTCCTTGGAACAGGCCGGCGTGGTACGAGGCGGAGCAGTACACGGGGAAGCGATGGTAGAGACGAAGCGTGAAGGGCATGGGGGCCTCGCAGGGAGGCGTATTGTAGGAGGGGGCTGAGGAAACCGCAAGGCGGGGCGTGGGGAAATGGATGAATGTATCAACGGCTCGTTGCTGAAGAATTTCACAAGCAGTCTTGGGAGCCGGCCCGCCAAGCGTCGGGAAAGCGGCCAGGTAATTGTTCATTTCTTCCGGTCTGAGGTAATGTGCACGGTCAATCTAAGACCCCACGAGGGTTCTCTGGGCGTTAGCGAGGCCTATGACAGGTTTACACAAGTTGGGATTCGGTATATGTTTTGAGCGTATTGTTTCTGTAAGGGCTCTCATGGTGGGAAGGTGACACAATATGACCATCAAATTCTTGATCGCGTGGTTGGCACTGGGGCTACTCGCCACCGGAGGCTGTGTGGGGCCGAGGGTGCAGACAGATTTCGATCCGTCCGCTGAGTTCTCTGTATTTCGCACGTTTGCCTTCACAGGACTGACGGACAGAGATCAGAACGGGGTGTTGGACAATTCACTCTTGCGAAAACGGATCGAAGAGATGGTTGGCCAGCAGCTGACTGCCAAGGGCCTACGGCAAGTCGGCTTGGAAGACCATCCCGATCTGCTGGTACACTTTTGGGTTGGTGTAAAGGACAAGCAACGTGTCGAGAGCACTGGTGTCAGAGGGGGCGCCTATGGTGGCCAGTACGGGTGGCGCACCGGCTATTATGGCGGTGGCGTGACTACCTACGAGTATCAGGAAGGCACCTTAATTGTGGATCTGGCTGAGTCGTCGAAAAAGGAGTTGGTGTGGCGGGCCACGATCGTGGGAACGCTGAAGGAGAGCCCGGAGAAGAATGTTGAAATGGCCAACAAGGGAATCGCCACGGCATTTGAAAACTACCCTCCGGCCAAAAAGAAGTGAGCGGATCGCCCACGTCACTCGCGAGAGAACGAGCTGCGCACCACCTCTGCTCATGCATGGTCGAACCGGGATCTGGCTGCCCGTTCGAATCCGAAAATCACCAGTGAAACAACCGAACCTCGTCCGTCGTGGCAGAATCGCCCGTGACAAATCAGAGGCCATCGACTCCGGCGCAGTTTATCGCGTGTGCGGGTCTGTCAGGCCTCTCTCGTTCGTCCACCCACACAATCGAGACAGACCAAAGAGACTGACGAACCAGATCCCCGCTACGCGCCACGAAATGTTGGAGTGCGAGACTCGACCCTCAGTCTTTCTGAAACAATGTTGTTGGGCGGTTCGGTTGAGTGCGAGGGTAAGCAAGCCGCATTTGCGCCAACGAAGCGAACGTATTTCCCCCCCTGCTGTCTGGAATGATACTTAATTCGAGGACGGTGACTGCCGAGAGTTCGACCTGATGATCTTCTGTTTCACCCGTCGTGCCTTGAGGGCTGAAGTTCCACTGCTGCCGCTGGCCGACCAGAGGAATTTCAGAGCCGAATTGCTTCAACCTTAAATGCCTTGGTGAACCGTTGTCGTTCCGCCATTAGACACCTCCACGGGTTATTGTCCCCTGTTGAAAGTGTCCACGCAAACAGGGCTAGCTCAGAATCTCCTCCCTTTATATCCCCCATTCTTTCTCTACCAGACCCTGAGTGATCATGGCGAGAACCACCTGAAGGTTGAGACTCGACGCCATCTGCAGCGTGATCCGCTCCAGAGTATCTGCGGCACGTTTGGGAGCTAACGAAGGCGATGATTCGTTCATCCCTGTGCTCCAAGCCAGGGTCGAGGGCCTGGATCACGATGGGGATCGAGCAAAGAATTGTCAATCAGCTGATATGTTCCCACGAATCGCACTGTTTGAGCGCCCAGAACACCGCGTCTTTGAGTTTCTTCAACGGCACGTTCTCCGGATCGCGCAGGGCTTGCAGTTTCCTGTCGAGATCGGTAAGCGGCTCGATCGATCGTTTATCCGGAATCTTGCCCAGCGCCCACGCCACTTCCGTGAGCACCGACCAGTCGGTCTGCGGATCCTTCAACTTGGCCAGCAGCGGCGGCACGACCGAGACATCCCCATGCAGTCCGCCGAGCTGGCCCAACCCCTTGGCTGCCGCGGCTTGCACCTCGAGATCCGGTGACGTATTCAGGATCTCCACCAAGAGCGGAATGCCTTCTTTGCCGAGATTGCCTATCGCCCCAATCGCTTGCTTCGCCAGGTCGCGATCCTTGAGTACCTCTTTCAGCTTCGGCAGGGCCTCGTCGGCCTGCATCTCGCCTAAGAGCGAAATGATTTTCAGCTTTCTGGCCTGCGGCGTGTCGGATCGATCGAGCAGCTTTAACAGACGCTCCGGCTGACCCCACTCCGCCGCCAGCAACAAGGGAAATTCATACGTCTCGAGCGCCTCCCGCAGTTTGCTCAGGGCATAGACGCCCGGATCTCCCGCGTTCGCTGATTGTGCGGCTTGGCTTGCCTCTTCAACCTCGGTTCGGACCTCTTTCTGCCATTTGACCTTCATGGTCCCGAGGAGATAGGTCATCTGACAGGCGGGGCCTTTCCACAGCCGAGACGGGGCATCGGGTAAGTCCGCATCGCCGCCGGCCGCCGTGGTGCCTTCCCATGTTTTTCGCTGCTCACATTTGACTTTGATCACCACGTCATACGGTGGACCCGCTTCGCCCACGACCCTGTATCCCAATTCGCCCATGCGGCGGGCGACGAGTTCGGCAATCGGCGCCGCGTCACCGGCGCCCTTGTCGGTGAGTGCCATCGCCTCGATGCGCACCGTCTGAATCTTCTTCAGCAGCGCTTTCTGCTCCGGCGTGAAATGGTCCCGGTAGGCCCATGCGGGAGGAGACGGCAGTGCCACAACCGTAACAACTAGCGCCGAGAGCAGCAGGGCCATGCGCATCGCGCACCTCCTACCCGGTATGCTGACGATGAATAACCTATGCTCCATGATTATACCCGTCATTGAAGACCGAGGATACCGTAGGCATGATGAAGCCTTTTCGGACGGTATCAACAATCCCTTCAGCCCCTACGGCAGTCCCTTCAGCAATCAATCGGCAACGAATCCTTTTGCAACGGACGCACCGCGGCTGTATGACCAGCAGGGGAACTATCGCGGCAAACTGAGCGCGAACCAGTTTGATCCAGACTCGACGAGTAACTCCTACGGCCGCTATGGCTCTCCATATTCGCCGGACTCGATCAAGAATCCCTACAGCCCCAGCAGTCCCACGAATCCCTACGGCCGCGGCCTGCGGATTGAAGGACGCTGATCCAGCCGCTGAACTGCTCCACGTGATCTCATGACTCGACACCTCTGTCCTCCACCGCAACTCACGGGTTTATTGTCGTAGCCAGGCCTGGCACAGGACGACCAGCTAGCCCCTGCGAGGCGCACCACTCTCGCCCGTCTCTCCCGCCCGCCCTTCTGGGAGTGACCGATCATCTGTGTTAAACTCACTCTCACCGATGACTCCTTCACCAAAGTATCAGGAAGGGAAACTGTTTTGCAGTCGTTTGCTTCTGCTGGCCCTGCTCTGTTTAGCCGGCACCGCCTGCAGCACGACTGCCCCGACTGGAAAAATCCTCTTTGAGGACGCTCGCGGATCCGTGTCTCTGCAGACGATTGCTGACCCATTGATTCAGGCCAGTCATCCGATCAATCTGGAACCAGCCCTTCTCGCCCAGCTATTGACAGGCTTAGAGATTCATGAAAGAGGTATTGGGCCCCATCGTCGTGTCGTCGAAGGCTTTGCAGGACAGCCATCTACCTACCCTCTCTTCTCGGAAGATCAGATCCAGTTCCTCGCTCCACTCCTTGCGGAGGGCTTACGTACGGCAACCGCCAATCAGTCTGTCGAGTATCGTGTCGTGACAACGATAGAAGGTTCTAATAGATTTCAATCACCGACCACGGAAACGACCACCGGGTCTCTCTATGGCTATGGCGGGCAGCTGTATGTGATCCTCTCTCAATATCGCTACAACCCGATGCGGACGAACCTGGACTTCGGCGATATCGCCTACCGATCGCAGGAACCACTCGATTATTCAGGCCTCAGGTACCGTACGCTGCGGTTCATTCCGAAAGCCGCTCTCCGAGCCGATAGCCCGAATCCGCCGACAATGGAAAAGTTCACCGACAGGTTTGTTGCCGTCGATTATCAGCTACTGGACCAAGCGTCGCTAGAAGCAGCTCGCGCGGCCGAAGCCCGGGCTCGCTCCACAGAGGCCTTGGCTCAGGAGGTGGAAGCCCTCAAGCAGGAACTGGAATCCATTAAAAAACAATTCGGCAGCCAGAACCCCGGGCAAGACAGCCCAAAGCAGAAATCCGCGCCACTATTAAAGCAATGAGCGAGACGGGCAAGGGTCTGAAGGCTACAGGCTGAAGCTTTTGTCACTGCGCCACTCCCACGGCGGCACCGGCTGCGGATCTGCCCACAAACCTTTCTTGGCTTCTCGTGCTTCTGTTTCTAGCCCTTCGAGCACCATATCTCCTGGCGCATACTCCCGATGGCCTTCACCTGATTTTGTGGACACCTTCCATGCATAATCAGCGAAGGGGGGTGCCTCATGGGCCAGCAGCGACAAAGCTCCCTGTCCACATGTTAAGCGGGCCACAACATGTAAATTGAACGACCTCCTCCTAGGCTCACGGCTGTATCGTTTCGTTCTCCTCCGTATTGATTCCCATTCACTTGTCCTGCGCCTCAAGATCTTCCCCATATACAATTCACGCACATGCGAATCTTCATGAGCGGTGTCCTCTCGGCATGAGAATTGCTGATCCACTCGCGCATCATCGGAGGCACACGTCAGGACTGCACCAGATTGCAGGAAAAGCAATATATCCAAATAGTTGGCTAAGTTTACGTATCTGTAATACACTATTTGGCTGTACGTAACATCTGAACTGTACGGTATATCTAGTAGGGTACGGTTATGACAACCCCAAACAGATGGGTGGTCAACAAGTGAAGGAATCTCTTAGGAAGGAGACGATCCGTTTATGCATGGAACTGAAGCCGGTCACATCCCTGATGGAAGGATCCGGATCAAGGTCCCCGAAGTCAAAGGCTCCCATGCAATGGCCGGCGAAATGGAGAGCCAGTTGACCAAGTTGGAGGGTGTGGCCCATGTGAAGGTAAACCTACTAACTGGGTCTGTCCTGGTCCTATTCGATGCTCAGGTCATTAGCCACTATCAGGTCTTTGCCGTGATCAACGACCTCACGTGCTTGATCGGGTAGGCCTCCGTTTCTCTTCGCTCGCACCATGCCGCCAGTACGTCGCACGTTCAAGAACCACGATGAACGCACGACGTCGCTTCGTGAGCTGACAACAATAGTCGGAGAAAGATGAGAAATGGTTATGAGTATCACGCTAGAACAACAGACAGAGATCTTTCAGATTGCCGATGTCAGAAGACAGGCGGAAGAAGGCGACGCAGAGGTGCACTACCGCCTCGGGGTACTGCATCAGAAAGGACCGCGTTCAACCGTACAGCGATGCAGGGCTTTATGAGCAAGATATATCCGTCTATGGCGGTGTTGGTCCTCGCCCTCGTTGGCCTGGTGGGTTGTGACTACAAATCGCACGCGGTCGAGGAGACGAATCCAGTCCGTGTCGCGGAGATGAAGCAATCCCTTCGCAGTCTCTGGCTGGGGCACATCTATTGGGTTCAGCACGCCTTGTTGAACAACGCGACGAACAGTCTGGCAGAGCGGAATGCCGCCGAGAAGGAAGTTGTGGCCAACGCCAAACTGATTGCGAACATGGTGACGCCGTTCTATGGCGAAGCACGGTCTGAGCAGCTCTTTACATTGCTGACCAGCCATGTTGCCGCCATCAAAGAATACTCCGAGGCCACCGTCGCGGGGCATACGGGCCAGCAGGATGCTGCGCTGGCCCGCTTGGCGTCCAATGTCGACGACATCGCCGAATTTTTCAACGGAGCCAATCCCTCCTACCTGCCGAAAGACACCGTTCGGGGCCTGATCGCGGCGCATGTCGCGCACCATGTCCTCCAAATCAACCAGTACAAGAACAAGGAGTATGCGCACCTAGGGGAAACCTGGCCGATGATGCGACAACACGTCTATCTCATTGCCGATACACTCACGTCAGCATTGGTGAAGCAGTTTCCGAGCGAGTTCTCGTGACGGGTGAGAGAGGTCGT
Source organism: uncultured Nitrospiraceae bacterium (assembly GCA_963781915.1). Lineage (GTDB taxonomy): Bacteria > Nitrospirota > Nitrospiria > Nitrospirales > Nitrospiraceae > Palsa-1315. Next base: position 442,126 of record CAWAIH010000005.1, read on the forward strand.
CGCCTGTGTCGATTCCGAGGAGTTGAGCCGCATGTTCGGCTGAACTCGCCCCCAAGCTCATTACCTACGGCAGCTGCGAGGATCGGTGAGGCGGGCAGCTGCCCGCATTGCACCTGCGTCACCTGAGCCAGATGCACAGACAGAGTCCCACCCCGATCGCGCAACACCTGCCAGTCCTCTTCTTCTTACGAAATATGGAGTCCTAAGCCGGATGTGACCCTCCCCTGATTTCATAGGCACCTCCATAAGTGGGAGAATCATGAAATTGGAGGCCAGCAATGGTTGGATCACTTGCCCCCACCGCAGTGAAATTCTCTGGTTTTTCTGGTTAAAAAGACTGTATCTGAGCCCCTGTACTCAACTTGGCCGAGCGTAAGGGGACCCAAATCGTGAGGGGAAATAAGCCCTGTCGGGTGCCCAACACTTAAGGACTAGAAACGGATGGAGTTGAAATCTGACTGTTGTTTTGACTTGGTATGAGCATAGGTGCATTAACCGCCACAGTCGAGCACTTAAAGCCTCATCTAGCTCTTGTTGATGAAACTCAAATAGGCTGTCGAGCAAGTGCTCCGTTGTTATGTTTTTCCGGCAGTGGTCAGTTTGAATTAATCAACGCTTTGGCCTTTGCTAGAGCGGCTGCTTCTGCATCTTGGCGGGAACGGAAGCGACCATCTGCATAGCCACTTCGCTTTCCCATATCAGTATTGCCGAATTTCACAACCACATACTGACATGTCCACGTCCCGGCATCTTGGTGGCCTGACCTCAATGTAATTTTGTGACCACTATAATATTCATCCAATTTCAGGCCCTCCTTTATCCAATAATCCCGCAATCCATATTGACCCCCTACCGCTTGATCTCACTTCTGCTTCGCCACAATCTTGTACCTGATCTGCTCATCCGTGGTTCGCGGAAGAATCTTCTTCTGCATCAACTCATCGTTCCGCTGGTATGGTCGGCCCTTGATGAGTTTCCCAGGGTAGACCTGGCCAATACCGAGGACAATGGACCAACCAAGCGGGACGGAAACCACGAGTCCAATGACGGCCAGCAGGAAGCTTCCTCCGACAAGCGCGCGTAGAGTGGTCATGATGACGCCTCCTTGCAACTCAGCTTGTGAACGTTCGCTCTATGAGGAGAATAGCGGTACGGGGCATGGGGCGAAAGACCCGAAGGTAGTACTTCGGAGGGGGGGCCTTGTGTCGTTGGAATTATCGACCGAGGTGTTGAATCGTCGTGGCTTCGACACAGATGCGGAGGGGGAGGTTCCCACTGTTTCGGAACACGTGAATTTGCGCGGTCACTTGGATCCGGTCTCCGTCTCTCAAGGGCTCGATCAGACGATTCGAGCGACGGATCGCCACGTCAATGGAGCCGGTGTCATCTTGCAGCGTGAAGGAGGAACTCCCACACCTCCCTCCTAATTCATTCTGACGCGAACGCGACAGATGGACCACACCTTGGAGTGTCACCAGTTCCAAATTGGAGGAGTCGGCAGACGAGCTGAGGCTCCCGATGGAAACCTGGCCCCACGCCTCGGTGGTGACCACCAGAAGGATGCCCAACAATCCAGATCGCACAGGCCCCATGGAATGTTCCTTCCTCGGTTCAAGTGTAGCAGAAGCTCATCGATTGATGTGTCCGCACTTGTCGTAGCCGTGCGTCTGGATCGTGATGTCCTCCGCTTGCGGTTCCACCACCCGCTCTCCTGGGGCAGGTCACGCGCTTGTTGCGTCCACGACGCAACCGACCAGGCAGGAGTGTCCCACTGTGTATTGATCCATACAAGGTTAACCGGTCCATTAGGATTGACAGGTTGCCAGAAGAGACGTAGGCTGATCAGACTTGGGAGTGAGGGGAATGATCAAAAGGACTGACTGCGTGGGACTGGTCTTGGGCAGCGTCCTTATGACGCTCGGCTGTTCGACGGCGCCAACGCCTGCAACGAACCCCGATGCCGTGCGGCAACATGCCGACAAGGCCTTTCAACAGCTGAAAGCGCAGGAGCATTCGCAGCAACAAGACGGCCCCCAATCCTCACCTCAAGCCTCGGCTCCTGGGGACACCACAGCCATGCCCGTACCGTCTATTGAGAAGGGGGCGCAGATTCCATTGGCCGAGATTGGCTCATCCAACGGCGAATACATCCGAGCCACCGGTTACGGCAATCTCGCGAGGGGGCTTTACCTTTGCCAACATTCGGCTGATCTGGCTGCGCGTGTCGAACTCTCCAAGCTGGCTCATGTGAAGGTGATGGAACGATCGACCGACCGCATCCGCGAACGGACAGGAAAAGAGGCGGAGCAGGATATCGAAGTCGTCCGTGAAGGGCTGGTCAACGAGGTGCTGAGCGACGTGCGGATCGTGGACCGCACCGTGGACAAGGAGGCCGGCACCTGTTCAAGCACCGCCATGATTTCCAAACGGAATCTCTTCCCAACGCCGGCCGGTTCTGATGCCAGGACCTCCGGACCCCAGTAAGCGAACAGGACTGTTTACGCACCGCTAACGACCGCGATGTCCGCCGCCGATGTGACCACCCCCGCCTGAACGCCCTCCCATTCCGCCAAAGTGCTGAGGATTTATTTGCTGGTTTGAGTAGGGTGTGGAATACGGCGCGCGAAGCACCGGAGGGTTAGGTTGCGCGAAATGGGGCGGATGAATCTGCTGCAGTGTCGGGGGCAGAGGGGTGGAGAAGTGCTGCGGCGTCGGCGTGCTCGAAGGACTCGCCCCCAGTGACTGATTCAGATGGGGCGGGGTGGCGAGATGTTGCGGGGCCGGCGGCGGCACAAGCAAAGAGGCACGCGGCGGTGGCAGCGAGAGTCCGGGCGCCGGCGCTGAGGGCACGGTACCGGTCTGCGCCGTGACAGTCTGTTGCAATACTCGAAGATGACGATTTTGGGGATGGAGCTGTCCCGCTTGGAGCAGCAGTCCGTGAACTTGCTGCACCCCGATCCATGGATAGGGGTAGACGATCGGCCTCACATAGACCCAATCAGTCCAGGCTTGGGACACGAGGGCATTGGTTTGCAGCTGGTTTAACAGGTCCTGGCGTTGCTGATTGAGTGTCTGAACCTCACTGGGCGAGACCGCGGTGGTTAATGCCTGATTGGCGGCATCGAGCTGTTGATGCAATTGATCCGTTTCGGCTCGGAGCGCTACGAGCTCCTGTTTCGCGCTCTCATTGTCTCGAAGTGCGGTGATCGCCTGAGCAACTTCATTGGGATCCACTTGCGCCGTGAGATCGGCCTGGATCACCACGGTCTCTCCCTCAAGTCGTGTGCTGATCTCCTGATTCAACACCATGACGATTCCGGCGGTATAGGTCCGGATGTCATCCCGTGTGACGTCCAAATTTTTGACTTCAGTTACGCTCTCGAGGTAGGTCGCAACCTGCTCAAGCGCCTGTCTCTTTGCCGCTTCAATGGCTAATCGGACGGCGTCCGCTCGGGTGTCGTGATCGCCCATACGATACTCACCGCTCGCGGTGACGACCCGGACGGCCGCCGGAAGAGAGCTTGGCGCTCCGGCCCCAGCGGGTGAGGAGGTATCGGAATCGAGAGGGACGACTCGATCGCGATATTTCTCCGGGACCGAGTACAGCTCGGTGGTGAAATTCGGGGTGCCTGAGTCGTCTTTATACGTGTAGATTTGACTGGCGGCAAAACTGTGAGACACAGCAAACACGAACGAAAGCATGAGCATCTGGCCGAAGACCAGCATGAATGCGCCTCACAATATACTCTCAATTGTACCATAGACTTGGTCAGCTCTCCGATGCTACCGATGTGGCAGCGAAGTTGAGAGGAAAATCCTGGGAGGAGTGCCCGGAAATTATGTCACATTTTCCGCTATAGTGGTCTCGCCCCCTTAAACGGGTCCAGATCCTATGTTAGGGTCGGGCCGAAATGGTCAAAAACCTCTCTCATGGTCGAAAGTGGATCGGTCGATTTCTGAATGATTTTAACTTATCGTAGAGCCGGTTCAAAAATAAATATTTCTGAAGTGAAGGACACGCCTTACACATTTCCATTTTTCTCTGGAAGATGATTCTTGCCGCCTAGATTACCTCGGGTCTTTCTGAAGTTCTCCCTCACGATCACCTGGGCGCTGCTCATCGAACCGTCACCCTATGAGTTCCCATCATGTCGCAATATCGTCCTGCCACCCCCCTGCGTCGAACACTTTTTTTACGGCTGCCAACAGTGTGTCTTGATCGATCGGTTTCGACAGGATGCAGGATACGCCTTGCACGAGGAGGATCCCAGCCCTCTCGGAGGTCACTTCGCCGCTCAACACAATGACAGCGGCATGGGGAAAGTGAGATCGAAAATAGGTAATCGCCTCCATCCCACTCATTTTCGGCATATTCAGGTCGCAAATGATGGCGCCCAATGTAAAAAACGGGTTATCGACGCGCTTGATGGCCCTGACGCCTGCTTCTCCATCCTCAGCTTCCACCACGTCATACCCGGCCTTTGACAAGATCAGACGTACCGATTTCCTGACATCCGCCTCGTCGTCCACGACCAGCACTCGCCCTTCGCTCATACGGCCCTCCTCCTTTGTCAACCGCGTACGTTGGCGTGCGGTCTTCCACCAATGACGCGAGAGCCATTAGCCTCGGCGTCGATAGGAAGCCACCCCCACGGGCCTGCGGGACCCTGCCGGCATTTCAAGCGTATCGCGGGAACGGTGATCTCGTCATGACGTCGCCGCCATATGTTTCGTCAGAACTCGACAGCAACTGAACTCTCGCAATCTTCGATCACGTTTGTCAATCACGAGGAAGGGCGGGAAGGCTTGTTAGCCCGCACAAGGCAAACTAGCGCCAATTCAGGGTGCCGTGCGAATCGTGACCAGGTAGTCGAAGGCGAGGCGCCTGGCGACGGAGGAGATGATCGTGGCAACCTCGCCAGGGTTTGGACAAAAGAAAGGGGAGCATCCGATGACCTGGACTACACCACGATTCGCAGGAAGCATCGCAAGTGGGAATCAATATAGGTTGTTTCTGAACCTATCTCGTACAACAGAAATTCGTGAAACATTACAACCGGTACTGGATTGATTTGTGGGGAGGATTCTGGACCCTGGCGGCGGGATGCTTTCGCCCAGAAAAGTTTCCCTTGACTGCTCAAGATGCCCGAGTGGCAAAGCCTCCAGCCATTTCTATATTGGGACATTTTTCCCACAGTGCAGGATTCTGCCTTCGTAGGAGCCTCCCGTCATAAATTACAATCTGAGAACAAGAAACATGAGAGCCCTTCGGTCTTTCTCTTGAAAACATAGACAAAGTTCAACTGGCACCCCGCTTGCTCACTGGTCCTCACCTGTCGGCTGTACCCAGCTCATCTCGATGGTCGCGCACGATGCGTACTCGTGCACGCGTGAGATGTGCATCATTGTATTGGTATTGCTGCGTGGGACCCACCGATGAGAGAACGCCTGGACACTTACATAAAGGAGAGAACCATGAGACGCACCATGAAAGTTATATTCTTACTGTTGGCGGTGATGGGACTGCCACTGGTTGTGTCGGTGGGATCGAGTCACGCACTGCCTAGCTTTGGTTCACAAGTCGACAGCGCCTGTCAGACCTTCAACGGCACCACGCCGTTTGCCGACAAGAGCTGTGCACTCTGTCACACATCTAACAGTCCTTCCACATCGGATTTGAACCAGAACGGTCAATCCTTCAAAGGCAACAACCTGACGGCCATCTGCCCAGTCAGCAATGTCGCGCCTGTCGCCAATGCGGGCCCAGGTCAGACGGTGACGACCGGAACGACAGTCACGCTCAACGGGAGTGGCTCGAGCGATGCGGACGGGAATCCGTTGACCTACCTCTGGTCATTCGTTTCGATCCCTTCCGGCAGTGGCGCGACATTGACCGGCCCCACGACGGTCAAACCAACCTTCCTGGCGGACAAAACCGGTCAGTATGTCGTCCGGCTTCTTGTCAACGACGGCGTGGTGAGCAGCACACCTGCAACAGTGACGATTACCACCACACCTGGTAATACCGCGCCAGTGGCCAATGCGGGCCCTGACCAGACCGTGCAATTGGGTGCCATGGTCACGCTGAATGGCAGCGGCTCGAACGATGTCGACGGCAATCCGCTCACCTACCAGTGGGCATTTGTGACCGTGCCGACCGGCAGCACCGCAAAGTTGTCCAGCCTCACCATCGTCATGCCGACCTTCGTGGCGGACTTGGCCGGCCAGTACGTGGTTAAGCTCCTCGTCAACGACGGCAAAGTGACGAGCACGCAGGACACCGTGACTATTACGACGACTGGCGGCAATACCACGCCGGTCGCCAATGCGGGACCGGATCAGACGGTCCAGGTGGGAGCGACGGTCACGCTGAATGGCAGCGGCTCAACCGATGCCGATAAGAACGCACTGACCTACGACTGGTCATTCGTCTCGATCCCATCCGGGAGTACGGCGACGGTGCCGAACCCGACCGCAGCCGCGCCATCGTTTGTGGCTGACAAGGCGGGTCAATACATCGTCCAACTCGTCGTGAACGACGGTACGGTGAACAGCACCCCGGATACCGTCACCATTGCAGCAGCGACGGGCAATACCGCGCCGGTCGCCAATGCCGGACCGGACCAGACCGTGGCGGTCGGCGCGTCCGTCATCTTGGATGGCAGTGCCTCGCACGATGCCGATAAGAATGCCTTGACCTACCAATGGGCGTTGACAGCCAAACCGACAGGAAGTGCTGCGACGCTCGCCAACTCCACCACGGCCATGCCGAACTTTGTTGCCGATCAAACGGGCCAATATATCGCCCAACTGATCGTCAATGACGGCACGGTAAGCAGCGCGCCGGACACCGTGATCATCACGGTAGGAACCGGCAATACCGCGCCGGTGGCCAATGCAGGGCCGGACCAGATCGTGGCGATCAGCACGACCGTCATGCTGGATGGCACGGCCTCGCGCGATGCCGATGGAAACGCCTTGACCTGGAACTGGGTGTTGACGGCCAAACCGGCCGGGAGCATCGCGGCGCTTAGCGATCCTGCGTCGTCCAGACCATCCTTCACCGTGGATAAGGGTGGAGAGTACGTCGCTCAACTGATCGTCAATGACGGCAAGGTCGACAGTTTCCCCGCGACGGTCATGATCAAGACAACGGTCATGCCGCCGGCTCGCGGGATCTATATCAGCCGGGCTCGGTGGAATGCCGAAACAGGAAAACTTCTGGTGGCAGGCCGGGCGCCCAACGGAGCCAGCGTCGAGATTCTCGATGCAGCAACGGGCGCATCCATCGCCACGGGTGAAACCGGACGCAGCGGGCGGTTTAGGCTGTATGTGAGTGCCCAAGCCACACCCTGTGCGCTTGTCGCCAAAGCGAATGGGTTGACGAGCAACCGGACTCCAGTGGCCAACGCCCCTGCCACCTGTGGCAACATCAAGCCGCCACGGGACAACGACAAGGAGGACGAGAAAGAGCACGAGAATAAATCACTCTCGGAGCAAGACCAGAGCCGCGGTGACAAGTCACTCTTGAAGCGGGGCAAGCAGGATCGGTAAATCACCGCCTGCAAAACCTATGAGGGAGATCGAAGAGGGTGTGAACCCACACCCTCTTCGATCGGACCTCGGAGAACGATAAGAATCCAGACAAGAGGATCTCCCATAGGGTGCAATCCGCCGATACCCGTATCGTCCATACCCATGAGCCAGGGCCACGATCCTTGTACACAGTGACTCCTCGTCATCCGCGTGAATGGGCACCTACTGCTGGGTGGCCCGGCACTGCCCGACCACGCGACACGCCCGGCGTTCTGAGACCGACAAGACCGCTCTGGAGTGGAGCACTGCCTCGCGGCGTCGGGCCGGGCTCAGAAGTTTCCCGCGGCTACCTCCTTCAAGATGCTATTGTCCAGAGAGAGGTCCGCGACGAGTCGTTTCAGCCGCGCATTCTCCTGTTCCAACCCCTTCAACCGTTTGGCCTGATCCACGCGCAACCCGCCGTATTCCTTCTTCCAGCGATAGTAGGTCTGTTCGGTGATGCCGAGCTTACGACACGCGTCGACCACGCCGAGCCCTTTGCCCAGTTCAATCTCGATGGTCCGCAATTGCCCAATGATCTCTTCCGCCGTATACCGTTTCCGTGCCATGCCCCCTCCTTTCGTCAGCCGGAAATCCTAACTCCGGACCTAACCTGGTTTAAAGGGGGCAGATCAATCACCCTGTGACGGGGCTCGATGGGTGGGCGGAACCGCGGTGAAGTCTAGCACCGGGGAGGAAAAAGCTGCAGCGAAGAGGCAAACAGAAACGGCCTGCGACTACGGAAACGTGCTGAATTGCAGCGCCTTTAGAACCTGTTTCCGAGATTCCGGTGATTTTCTGAATGGTCGGCGCTTGGTCCTGTGAGGAGGAGCACGATGCGGGCCTGCTCCACTCCCTGTCCATTCAGCACCCCCACTCCGCGAATGAACAGCGGCTTGCCGGACTCGTTGGCAGAATGCCGGATCTCAAACTGCCCCTTCTCGCTCATTTCATGGCGTCTTCGAAGCGCCCTGAGGATTTCACCCGCCACATTGATAAGTATCGGAGGGAGAATGTCCGCTCGATAGTTCGGTTGTTGAGCCTCTGGAGTAGCTGAAACCAAGTCGCTGATTAACAAACGGGCTTGCCGATTCATATGGAGAATCTGCAGAATTGGAGAGAGCACCACAATTCCCGGTCCTCCTGACAGGACCTTTCCATTGATCATGTCGTTCTGAGCCGCCTTCACCTGGTTTACCATGCGAATAGCCTTTCTCGCCCTGAGGAACTTTCTTGAATCCAATTGTCACTCCTCATCCCCTACCATAGTCTGCGCATGAATTGATTCAATGGTGCAATGGATCAATCGTCAATCATCCTGTGAGCAACGCTTCAGGGATCTGAAGAGCGCCGCGAAAACTGAGATGACGGATGGTTTCAACCTTCTGCTACAAACCTTGATTGATTACCTGCTTTTCGGCCTCCAACCAGTCTTCAAAAGCATGGCCGTCCTCTCGGCCATGCTCCTCATACAGGGAGTAGGCCCGCTCCGATACCCGCGCATGGAAGTCTTGGGAATGTTCATCCGGCTGGTTAGTAGTGGTGTTCTTGTTGTTCCGTGATTCGACCTGCTTTCGCGTGGCACGCTGTTTGGGGTGTGAGACTGACTGGACCTTCGTGGGCATGACAATTTCTCCTCCCTTATAAAAAACGCTTCACATCGCGCTGACCTTCACTGGCTCCCGCCATGAGGCGACGCCCTGCTTCTCTCAGTGACTCCCGGGCGGTCGTCGAACGATAAACTGCCATGCGCTCGTCAAAATGTGCAGCGCAATCGGGGCAATAGCCGTGACTGAATACAAATCCATGACTGAGCGGCAACTGCCCGCTTATGGCATAGGTGTTCAGATCCACCCATGGACCTTTGCCGACTTCCATATTCCTATCGTCTCGAACCTTGGAGCAGAAACAGCAGATCGGAACGAATTCATCCACGGCAACCTCCCTCGAGCTTGGGCTCGATTCTTGATGAATGCCCCACGTGCCGGCCATTAGAAGGCCGGGACCCTGAGAACCGGTTGACGAGGCTTCTTCTGCCGTCTGACAAATCGCTGGTCCTTCGCACGAATGCGATTCCGAACGATCACCTGGTCGACGATCTCGCCACAGGCGACACATCGCCAGCCACGAACACTGTCGTGCCCGTTGCTGCTCGCACCAACGAGAAGATCCACAGGACACATGAAGCCATGGCAACGACGGCAAATCATTCGATAATTGGTCCCTTCAAAATAGGGACCATACTATCGTGCGGCATGCTCCCAGCTACCCATCGATCCCGCGTTCTTTACCGTGTGCCATACGAGGCCACTTACACCGTTGCCGCACTCAGTTCCGATTGAAGCACCCCACCGATCTGCGAGAATTCCACCTGTTTGACCAGGAAACGGCGACCCCCTTGGCGGATCACGACTTGCGTCAGGTCCTCGCTGGTCTGATCCGCGATCCTGATCACCGGCGCACAAGGACACACGGTCTGGATCATAAGGAGTACTTCAGCGATGTCGATCCGTGCCGGGGGCTCAGAACAGCCGAGTCCGATAAAGATCGCCCGCGGACGGACGCCGTTCAGCGCACCGATCGCGGCATCAACGGTCCTGACGAACACCGGGTGGTAGCCGTGAGTTGCGAGCCAATCGGCGAGTTTCATCCCAAAGTTCAAGTCCTGTTCCACAATCATTACGCGCATTCTCCCACCGTTCTGCCGGCTCGCCATTGTCAGACCTCCGTTCTCTTTTGTCTGAGCCTCATGCCACCTCATGGTTCACGCGGCGGCAATTTATTGGATCACTATTATGCGAGCGTTACGGTTCCGTTGCGGAGTCGTAACATCGTTCCCGCATCGACCTCCCTATCCCTGAACGCTCTTGTCCGCACAGCACATCATGCCTTCTTCCCACGCTCCTGAATGATTACCTTCCAGCGAGGATTGAATCAGCCTGGCCGCCCGAACAGGGCCTGGCTTTTCCGGTCTTGCGAAGACTGTGAAGTCGGAGTATCCGGCCCGATGGATACGACGTAGCCGAAACAGCGCGTGCGCCTGAGCGTCAGCGTGCCTTCCCGGCTGAGCCGATCCACCGCCGCGAACACTTGCGCCCACGAATAGGCCGGCAACCGCTGAACCAGCTCATCGAAGGTGCAGGACACCAGGCTGGTCACTTTGAGGCAAATGACGGAGTCAAGTATGGAGACATGCGCCTCTGCCATGGCGTCCTCCTTTTTGGGCGTGAGGGGGACTCTCGACTGAACGGCCTGGTCATCGTCCCGAAAAGTGTTTGAGGAGTGTTTCATCGTCACTGTGGGATCTGTTCATCGGTACGTATGCGCGAGGTTATAGCCGAGTTGTGGTCGAAGCCCTATCGACGAATGCATGATTTTCTTGTCGAATCGATAAAGCCAGCAATGTCGTGGTTTGTACGACAGAGTCGAAGGGAAGTGCAGAGTGCTGCGTTTCCAGTGCTCAGCGCGGAAGCCGGAGAGGGCAGGGATCAGGGGTCAAAGGGTGGCAGGAGGGTACAAACATATCTCGTTTCAACTCAGTACTCAGCACTCAGAATTATTACTCCACGAGTCCCTCTTGTATCGCGTACCGGGTCAGCTCCGCACTGGTCTTCATGCGCATCTTTTCGAGAATCCGTGTACGGTAGGTGCTGATCGTCGTGACGCTCAGGTTCGTCCTGTCGGCGATCTCACTGACGGTTTTTCCCGAGCCGATGAGGCACAGCACTTGGTATTCCCGATCCGAAAGCAATTCGTGAGGATTCTTCTCTGCGCCGGACTTGACGGTGAAGGCGAGGGTTTCCCCCAGCGAAGAGCTCACATATTTGCCGCCCCCATGGACCTTCTTGATCGCCTTGACCAGTTCTTCCGGCGCGCTGGATTTGGTGAGATACCCATCGGCGCCGGCTTTGAACAGCCGGATCGCATACTGCTCCTCCGGATGCATGCTGAGGATCAGCACCGGCAGGTCGGGGAACTCCTGTTTCACGAGTTTGAGCGCGTCCAGGCCGCTCATACCCGGCATGCTGATATCCATCACGGCCACGTCCCACGATTTCCGCCTCAGCAACTCCAGCATCTCGTGGGCATTGCCGGCCTCGCCGATTTTCACGTCTTGGAATCCCTCGGCCAGAAGATCCCTCACCCCTCGCCGGAAGAGAGGAAAGTCATCAACCACCAGGACTTTTAACATGGGATGCCTCCCGTGGATTCAGGATTAAGGCAGTCCTCGCGGCAGACATGCAGTGACGGTCGTGCCTTTCCCAGGATTACCCTGGATCGTGATCTCTCCACCAAATAGAGCAACGCGCTCCTTCATCCCGAGCAACCCCAGCGACCGGCGGTCCGAGACCTTCGCATCAGGAATCCCCACACCGTTATCGGCCACCACCAGCTGCAGGAAGTCGCTTCGCGATTCTAACTTGATCGTCACTGCCGTGGCCTTGGCATGTCTCGCCGTGTTGACGAGGGCTTCCTGGCAGATGCGGAAGAGTGCCGTGGCCCGCTCGGGTTCCATAACGATATCGTCCGCGCTGGTCACAGCGGTGCAGGGAATACCAGTGCGCTTTTGAAAATCCTGACATTGCCACTCAATAGCCGCGACTAATCCTAGGTCGTCCAAGACGGTCGGTCGCAGTTCCGTCACCAGCCGTTGCACAGAGACAATGGTCGTATCAATCTGTTCGATCATCAAGCGAACCTTGTCGTCCAGATTGGCACGCGCGTCGGCGCTCACGCCATCCCCCACAATCGTCGTCAAGCGCGAGAGGTCAATCTTCAAGCACGTCAGCCCAACACCAAGTTCATCATGCAGCTCGCGGGCAATGCGGGTTCGTTCTTCTTCCTGCACCGTGGCAAGTCTTCCGCTTAACGTGCGGACCTGATCGAGCGTGGCGCGCAATCGTTCTTCCGCAAGTTTTCGCTCCGTAATGTTTTCCACCGTTCCCTCGTATCCGACCAGCACCCCGGATGGATCGCGCACAGCCCGCACGCTTTCCGAAATCCAAATAAAGCTGCCATCCTTTCGGTATACGAGCGCCTCGAAGCCGCTGATCTCCCCTTGTTCCTGCATCAGGCGAACAAACTCATCGCGGCGTCCAGGGTCCACGTACACTTCGGTGGCAATGTTACTGATCCCGGCGATCAAGTCTTCCGGCGAGTCGTACCCATACATGCGCGCAAGCGCTGGATTCGCGGCGGCATACTTGCCCTCAGGGGTTGTCTGAAAAATCCCTTCGACGGCGTTTTCAAAAATGCTGCGATACCGCTCCTCGCTAAGCCGCAACGCCTCTTCCACCCGCTTCCGATCCGTGATGTCGGTGGTAATACCGCACAGGGCATAGGGTTTTCCGTCTCCACCGTACAACGGAAACTTGGAGACAATACTCGTGTGAGGACCATCGTCATGCATGGCGATTTCTTCAAATTCGAGCGGCACTCCAGCCTGGAATACCCTGAGATCATTGGCACGAAACGCGGCGGCCTGCTCAGGCACGAAGATGGCCTCATCCGTTTTGCCCACGACGTGCTCGCGAGTCATATGGAACGCTCTTTCGAACTGGCGATTGATATGGAGATAGCGGCCCTCGGCATCCTTCAGAAACACCATCCCCGGGCTGTTATCAAGAATGGCTCGGAGTCGCCCTTCACTTTCGCGGAGTTCCTCCCCAGCCCGCTTGCGCTCGGTGATGTCGCGCACGAACGCACAGTGGTATTCCTTTCCTTCGTGGGACAGATGATTAACACTCACCTCGACGGGGATCAGCCGGCCATTCTTGGCCCGATGGGCCGTCTCAAGCACTATGGTCCCACGCCGCTTTGTTTCTGCCCAAAACCCTGGCCACATGTCAGCCTGAAAATTGGGATTCAAATCATGGACGGTCATAGCGCACAACTCTTCTTTCGAATAGCCCAGCATAAGGCTGGCGGCCTCGTTCACATCCAAAACCTTGGCCTGCGGATCGACCCAATACACGGCGTCAGCGGCCCGGTCCATCGAGAATTTCGCAAGTCGCAAGGCCTGCTCCACCCGCCTGCGGTCGGTAATGTCTTCTGAAATCCCCAGCAAGTACTGAGGCGTCCCGTCCTTCCCGACAATTGGGATTTTCTTTGTGTGGAGGTATCTGACTTCGCCGGACCGAGTCTGAATCGGCTCCTGCGGAATATCCAACAAGCGACCGCAGGCCAACACCTCTCGGTCTTTCGCGGTGAAGAAGTCCGCCTCATCGTGTGGGAAGAAATCATAGTCGTTCTTGCCCATGAGTTCGCCCCTGAGGTAGCCAAGCAGGTCTTCCCCCGCTTTGTTCAAGCGGACGAACCGGAGATCCTTGGCCTCTTTGACGAAGATCATGTCAGGCAGGTTTTCAAGGATGGAACTGATAAACGTTTCGGAGTGGCGCACCTCGTCTTCCGCCCGTTTGCGATCGCTGACGTCGAGCAGCGCCGTCCGCCAATGGGTGATGTGCCCCGGCTCATCGTGAACCGCAAGGCTCTCGAAATAAACCCAGTGCGAGACGCCGGCCTCTTTCCGGAGACGCACCTCACAGGTTTGTCGCATGCCTGTCCGCAACACCTCCAGGTAATGCCGGTGGAACGTGCCCTTATCCTCCGCGGCAATGAAGCGCGCGAGTGGTTGTCCGATCAGATCTTTCCGGTTTGCCCCCAGTAAGGTCTCCGCCCTCTGATTGGCCTCCACTATCTTGCTCTGCATATCCAGCGTGAAATGGCCGGCCGGGGAAAAATCATAGAGTTCCAGATAGCGATCGCGGGCCACCTCGAGTTCCATCTGGGTCCGACGCAGCTCGTCGCTCTGCATCTCCAGCTCGATCTGATGGACCTGCAACTCGTGCACAAGCTCTCGCACATCCTTGACCGGCATGGCCGCGACATCACGCTTGGTCGCTCGGAGCAGTTCCTCCGCCTGCAGGCGGAGCCCCGTAACCTTCGTGGATCTGTCCGGTTTCTTGGCCATCACCTCGCCCCTCTCACAAGAGGGTGCGGGTCAGGGAATCGCTCACCAGGAACCTGCGCCGCACCCGTTCCTTCCCTCTCCCACACTCTTATCTCTTCCATGGCTTCCAACCCACCGGCGGAGGCGCCGATGCCATCGATCAGAAAACCCGGCGATGTTGCAGGCAGGTCCAGCGATGGAGCGGGCATTCCTGGAGGCAGCATGGCTTTGACAGGATGCGGCTTGGCTCTCTTGTGCTTGGCGCGAGTCGCAGAAGGAGCGGTTCTTCTCGGAGGCTTTCGTGCCGCGGTCACAATGTATTTCTCTTCGGCATGATGGAGAGTGCAGTACCGAGCAGTCGTCGTCCACGGCTAAAGGCTAATCTGGCAGCAGAGTCTACCCTTTTCCCCAATGCTGGACAAGCATGTGTATGGGGGCACGGCTCAGGATCCCTTATTTCGTATTTCGTCAGGAGAAGAGGACTGGCAGGTATCGCACGATGGGGATGGGACTCTATTTCTGTATCTGGCTCTGGCGACTTATGCGCATGATCGTTGCGCACATGTCCATGTTGATTAACTTGGCTTCTCCGAGGAGCATGCCCGCCACACGCCGCAAAGTATTG
>CAWAIH010000006.1:0-317669 GCA_963781915.1 uncultured Nitrospiraceae bacterium
GCGTCCACTACTCAGACAAGCTCGGCCTGGGGCAGATAATGGTGTTCGCAACCATCCGACTTGCCCGCGCGCGATGGGCAGTGATCTTCGACAAAGTGTGAAAGGGTGCGCATATAAAATGAGTATGCTTGCGAAACGATCCGCCAAGATGACTTCTCTCAGCGGGCGGTATGTGACCGATCGAAAGGGCAAGAGGACCGGGGTGGTGCTCTCTCTTAAGCGGTACTCACGCCTGATGGAAGACCTGCATGATCTTGCTGTGGTCGCTGAACGCCGAGATGAGAAGCCGGTGACTGCTGACGACATGAAGAAGCGGCTCCACAAGCGTGGCCTCCTATAGTCTTTGCTACAGGCCGTCTGTCGAAAAGGACCTCCAATCAATTCCGCGCGCTATTGGGCTATCTCTCGTCGAATCACTTGTGGAGCCATTCGCGGAAGTCACTCCAGCGATCCTGGGCGCGGTCGAGTAAGCTGCGTGAGGTCTGCCCGAAGTTACTCAACTTGCCATCCCTATCGGTGCGAACGACGTCACAGGGGTTGGCCACTCCTGTTCCAACATTACTGACTCCGGCTACGACCCCGACTCCGAGCGCTACGACACTGATGGCAAGCCCGAACGGATTCGTCACACCAAGGGCAACCCAGGCGGCGCTCTTGGCGATGTCCTTCGGATCCGTGGACACATCGGGATTGGAGAGCGGCCCCTTCAGCCGGGCGGTGTGCGCCAAGCTGATAAAGGTGAGGTTTTTGGGCCGCGGGGTGAGCACCATGTCGATGTATTCGCCCGCCAAGTCCACCGTTCCAATTCCGGCAACGGTCACGCGGGTCGTATCGATGAGGATCCCATCACTCCGCCCCAGGCCTTCCGTCAATCCAAATCGGGCGATCAGGCAATTCACCTGCGTCAACAACTGCGGTTTCCACGCCTCCGACAGTAGCGCCGGTACAAGTTCGCTTGCCAAAAGATCCAAGTACCGGCCCTTGATGTTGCCGGGTCCACCGATGAATTCGGCTTGTCCGTTGACGCGACGGAGCAATTCCTGAAGGGTTTTTCCGCGGCCCTCGAGGTCAAGTGTGATGTCGGCTGGGCCTTCGATTCCCTCAGCCGCCTTCAACCCTTTCAGCAATTGAGCGAGGTCGAGATGTCGCATCGTGGTCTTCAGAGCCACTGTGGGAACCTGCTCGCTCGCATCCAAGCTCAGGCTTCCTTCCATGATGCCGCCAAATAGGCTTACGCGGAACGGCGCCACCTGTAACCGGCCGTTCTCAAGGTGAGCCTTGAAGGTGATTTTACCCAGGTCGGTCGTCCCGGCCACGAAGCGGTCTATTTGCCATCCGAGATCCATCTCGAACTCACGCAGGCCGGTTGTCGGGACCACCACATCCGGGATGATCTTGGTCTCGTCCGGCGGCGGGGAAGCTGCTGGCTGATTGGAGATCGGCAGCGTGACGGTCTCCGAACTCAGATCCCCGTCGAGCCGCCAGCGCGGGCCGCCGACCTCGAGGGTGAGGCTGCCGTGGATATCGCTGCCACCGATGCGACCGTCCATGTTGGTGAGTCGGTATCCTGTTTTGGTATCGGCCAGGGTGCCCGTGAAGTCGTAGGGGCCGAGGGCGGGCAGCTGCTGATTCAGTATCGGATCGAGGTCCTTGAGGCGCTCGCCTCTGAGGTGAGCTTGGAGAAGAAAGTTATTGCCATCAAGCGGGAGCCGCAGTTCTCCCTTCAGATCGATGGAAGCGCCGGCGGTCTTGGCCGCAACGGTCAGTGGCCAGGCTCCGTGATGCGCGATCAGGCCGGCCACCGTGCCGCCGGATGCGTTGATTGTGACGTGCTGCGTGCGAAAGATCCCTTCGGCTGTGGTCTGCACCGGTCCGCCTTCCTTGCTTGCCGCTGTGGCTTTCTCTATCGCGAACTGCAGGTCGGGACCCTGGTGCTGGTCGTGAATCGTGATCGTCGTCGGTCCTGTGGCGAGAGAAAGAGAGCCGTGCCGGAGCCAGCCCTGAAACGACGTTCCGGTACCAGTCAGCTCGATATCGAAGTCGGTGTTACCCGCGATACGTTCGGTGATCCCCAGCACCTGAGTCAGCCGGCCATAATCTATCCTGTGGCCTGTTGCAGTGAGGGAAGCAGTCGGAGGTACCGTGGATCCGTCCACGTCGAGGGTGCCCCGAATCGTTCCACCCGATGAGAGGGCTTGTACCGGTGCTGCATGGAGGCGGCCGTCCAGAAGGTCCAGGGTGAGGCCGAAGTTGCCCAGAGGCTTTGCTCGCAGAATCAGGCTGGATACGTGCCAGGACAGGTCGGCATCAATCCTCTTGAGCGCCTCGATTGGTATCTCAAAGTCCAGGGGTGGCGCGGGCTTTCCCGGGACTGGTGTTGAGGGATTCGTATCAATGAGCTGATCAAGCACCACGCTCTTGGAGGTTAACGTGCCGGTCAGGCGTGGGCGCGGGGCCATCATAGCGAGGGTCACCGAGCCGGCTAGGTCACTGCCCGCGAGCCGAGCAGCCAGGCGCGAGACACGGTATGTGTCGTGGGCCCCGGTCACTTGACCGGTCAACTCATAGGGTCCCGATGCCGGGAACATCGTACTGAGAGTATGTAATTGCGTCCCCTTCAATGTGACAGCGAGGTCAAGTCCTGGCTGATTCCACGGAGGCGCGACGGTTCCCGTCACGTTGGCCATAAAAGTGGGGGATTGAGCTGACAGCGCCATGGGCCATGTCTGCGGCGTCTCGACGAGATGAGCAAGAGGACCGCCGATTGCCGTGAGGGTCAGTGGCTGGTCGCGCAGAACACTCTTGAGCTGCAGAGTGATCGGCTTGGACGGCGCCGCTGATACTTCGGCGGTGATGAGACGGAAGGAAGTCGGATTGTCATGCGACTCCTGGTGCAACAGAAATGTCGACGGTCCAACAGCTGTTTGTAGCGTGCCTTGAGCAAGGAGTGAGTCGAATGTCGAACCGCGGCTGCTGAAGTTGAGGGTGAGATCGGCGATTCCTTCGATCCGATCGGTCACTGTCAACTGGGCGAGCGTCCGCCCAACATCGAGACGGTGCGCCGCAATCTCGACGGCGAGGGTCGGCTCTTCGCCCTGCGTATCGATGTCCAAGGCTCCTACGATGTGCCCGCCGAAATGATCTGCAGCGAATGGCTTCACTTCCAGACGACCGTCTTTAAGCCGCGCTGTCAGGCTGACTTTGTCCAGGGTCATGGAGTTGAGGGACACGCGCTCAGCCTGCCATTCCACGGCTGCATCGAAGCCTTGCAGGGCAGCAACGAGGGAGGACAGGTCCGGGGGTTTCGCGGACTCGGTGAACTCGATGGGTCTGTTGATGGCGTCCAGGAATTGATCGAGCCGGACGGTTTGAGAGGTGAGCTTCCCCACCAGACGCTTGCGCGAACCGGTCAGAGCAAGGATGACGTCGCCTGCGACATTGCTGTCACTGAGTTTCGCTCTGAGGTCATTCAACGCAATTCCATCCGTCTGGGTTGAAACCCGACCGATCAATTCATAAGGGCCAAGTGCCGGCATCTCCAAGCCAAACAGCGGATCGAGCGCATTGAGGCGTTCCCCGCGCAGAGCGACTTGAAGATCAATGTCACGGGCTCCTGCCTGTAGAGTCGCTGTTCCCTGTGCGGTCAGCGACGCGTCAGGAGCTTGCAGCGAAAGGGTGACCGGCCAGCGTGCAGCCGCTGTGCGAAGGTTGTCCGGCGTGCCGGCTTCGAAAGTCAATGTCAGCGGGACACCACGGAAGATGCCCTCAGCAGACAGGTGTAAGGGGTGATCCTCAGCCACGACAGCCTGGACTGTAGCCGACGCGAAACCGGCATTCGATGTCTGGGAGCGATAGGCGAGTGTTGATCGTCGAGCGGTAATCGTCAAAGAGTAGGGCATCTGGAGCATGTTAGGCAGGTCGCCCGGCTTTTCGCCGAACGTCCAGTTGTTGGTCCCATCTGCGGTTGATTCGAGCAGAATATCGACTCCATCAAGACCAATCTGCCGGACCACCAGCTGGTCCCGCAGCAGCGGGAGGAGATCGATTTGAATCTCGGCACGCGCCGCTTCCGCGAGGTGTGGGCGTGAGGCCCAACCCGGATTGGCGATGCGGACTTGCTCGGCCGTGATCGTGGGCGAAAGGGAGCCGGCGAGGGTGAGGGGGCCGCCTAATGTAACGGCCCGCCCGAGCGCCTTGCTGGCGGCGGCTTCGAGAGGGCGGCGGTACTGGTTGATGTCGAAGGACAAGACGAAAACGGCGAGCGCTAACGCCAGGACTCCACAGGCAATTGCGCACCAGCGGATAAGTGTACGAAGTCGCATAGGGGGCCGATTGTACGACACCTCGGTGATCAGTGGCGAGGAAAGGAACGACCGTTGTGCGACGACTCCTTCCGCCATTGAATCAGTACGATTGGGAAGCTATGCTGGCTTTCGAATCGCCTCGTCCGCGCGCGGAGATGGCAAGTCAGTCGAAGGCGTAATCGGAGGCAATGGATGAAACCAGGAGCGAACGAGAAGGCCTGGCCTATCACAGATTTTCTTGTGAAAGACCACGGGCGACTGGAGGGGTTGCTGCAATCGGCCGTGGCGCAGGTCGGTTCTGTCGATCAGGGAACGTATGATCAATTTCGAGCCGGGCTTCTTCGTCACATCGGCATGGAGGAAAAGATTCTCCTGCCTGCCGCCCAGCGACTGCGAGGCGGGGAGCCGCTTTCTATCGCAGCCAAGCTCAGGCTGGATCATGGAGCCATCGCGTCGTTGCTCATGCCGCCTCCCACGGCTGCTGTCATTGCAAAGATTCGTGCCTTGCTCAAAGTGCACAATACAATCGAAGAAGGTCCGGGGGGCCTGTATGAAACCTGCGACGAGCTGGCAAGCTCAGAGGCGGCGCAGCTTCTGGCCAAACTCCAGGCTGCACCGGAGGTGGCGGTGCTGCCCTGCTCCGATAGTCCCGCCGTGATGCCGGCTGTCCAGCGAGCGCTAGAGAGAGCTGGGTATGATTTTATCGACGAGAAAGCTTGAAACCAGGGTGAGTTTTTTGACGGTAGCCCCCGCGCTGTCAACGTAGGCGATGGAGCCTGAGTGGTCCACCGTTCTCCGACAGGGGGGCGAGGCGGTTCGAGTTATCTCGGGGTAGTTCGGCCAGTGCAGCCAGCAGGCTAGCTGGCGATGTCACGAAGTTCGTCACAGTGAAATTGATGGTTGGCGTACTTTGGCCGCTGGTGATCGTTACTAGGTCTGGATACACCCCGCAGGCATCTTCTTCTTCACAGATTAAACCATTGTCATCGCGGTCTGTCCCAGCTACGACAACATAGATTCCCGGCGGTACCGCTGGTATGGCGAACGCATAGTCTTGTCCCACGCTCGTTTCTACTGCCCCCACGGTGGCGAACGATTGTGGATTGAGCACCAGTACGAAGACGGGCCCTACATTCCCGTCTCCCACCGCACTCACTTTGACCGTGACGTCCACGGTGGCGTTTGGATTTTGGCTAGCGTTCGAGGCGATCGTGATCCGCCCTGTGTGGGTTCCTGCGGAGAGCGCGCTCCGATCCGCACGCGCACGGAGCCTGAGCGGTGCGTTCCCCGATGCCGGTGTAAGCGTGAGCCAAGGGACGTTATCTGTCACGCTGTTGATGAAGAGTGCTCCTCCTCCCGCATTGACGGCGGAGAAGGCCAGGGTGTCGAGCATGGTATCGAAGTTGAGCTGCGTGACGGACACCGTGAGGGTCGAGGCTGTGGGCGGCGGTCCTTCAATGACCTCTATCGCTGCTAGGACTGCCTGTGCGGCGTTGATCAGGCCGTGACCCACATCATTGTCTCTCCCGGGCAACCCTAAGTCCGTTGTAATCCGTCGAGTGGTCCGCTGATGGGTGCCGGCGAGGAGCAGGTCGAGATCCAGCGGGGTGAGCGCAGGATTGACCGCGAGCATCAAACCCACAATGCCTGTCACATGCGACGTTGCCATCGAAGTGCCGCTCGCGAAGGCATAGCTGTCTTGCCCATTCAGGGGATTTCGCCAGGTACTGAGTACCCCATCGGGATTTCCGTCATTATTCACATCCGTCCCTGCGATCATCTCCCCCCCTGGCGCAGCGACGACGATTCTTGGACCAAAGGAGGAGTAACGAGCTGGGTTTTTCAGAATGTCCACGGCTGCGACGGAGACGACTCCGTCGTAGGATGCTGGAAATTCCAAAGCTCCTGGTGGGCACCCTGGTTCTCCTTCTCGATTATTTCCCGCTGCAGCCACGAGGATGATCCCAACGCTTCTTGCCGCTTCGACCGCCGCTCGCTCAGTGGGGTTCTGTGCGCAGGCGCTCAAGCTCATATTGACCACATGGGCGCGCTGGGGAGGGAGTACGCCGGAGAGATTCGGGAGGCCTGCTGCATATT
This sequence comes from uncultured Nitrospiraceae bacterium, assembly GCA_963781915.1. GTDB lineage: Bacteria > Nitrospirota > Nitrospiria > Nitrospirales > Nitrospiraceae > Palsa-1315. Next base: position 6,402 of record CAWAIH010000006.1, read on the forward strand.
TGATCGCCTCGGCGAGATCAAGGGAACTCCCGCCGCCTTTACCCAGCACGCGCAGCGGCATGATCTTGGTCTGCCAGGTGACACCGGCAACGCCGATGCCATTGTTCGTCACAGCTCCGATCGTCCCTGCCACGTGGGTCCCGTGGTAGCTATGTATGCCGGGACCGTTCGCGTCATCTCCGGCATCGGTGGGATCCGAATCTCGGCCATTGCCATCCCCTGCAACAGCGGGATCGCTGATGAAGTCATAGCCTGCAATGGTACGTGTTTGAAGATCCGGGTGACTGATGACCCCGGTATCGATGACAGCCACAATGATCGAGTCACTGCCGGTTGTCAGATCCCAGGCCTCTTCGAGCGCAATCTGATTGTAATGCCATTGGAAAGGATACAAGGTATCGCTTGGGATGCGCCGCGCTTTCAGGCGGTAATTACTATGGGCATATTCCACCTCAGGGTCGAGGCGAAGCCGGCGAATCGCATCGTAGGTGCGGGATCGCAACGAATTTCGTTCGCTGGTCGGGTGGCCTTCTTTCTTCAGCTTAATCCCAGCGATTCCGGCGTTCTTCTGCTGCAGGCCTTCCATTGATGCTTCAGACGGGTCGAGCTTCATTAGTTCTACATCGTCAGAATCACCCGCCGTGATTGTGAGACCATGCTTTGATGCGAAGGCCGAGGGGTTGAGTGCTCTCGTGGAAGGCTTGGCCTTCCGCTTGACGACGACCTCGCTCGGTATAATCTCGACTCCTGGGGGAAAGATTTCGACTCCGGCGTCGGTTGGCAGACTGCTCAGTGCCCTGAAGGAGACGGTGTAGCTGCTCGCCCCTGCGAAGGCTCGCACGCCGACCAGAAAGGTTCCCGCTGGCGGGGTTTCCAGCAGCTCGATTCCTGTGTCGCGCGCTTCCGATGCCTGCAATACGGCTCCGGTGTCATCGAGAAGGAACAAATCCAGGTCATTGGCTATGTGGTTATCCTCCGCAATCGTGAGCACAATCCGCACTTGCTCGGTTACAGTCAGGCGATAGAGATCCTGGACTCTGTTCCCGCTCGGCAGTTGGAAGCCACTATCTGGAACCGATGCTCGCCCAGCCACGGTCGTCGACGTGGTTACCGCTTGTGCTTGAATGGGCGAATCGTTCGGCTCAAGTTCTAGATCGTTGCCAGGCGGGACATTCAATCGACCGGATGCAGTTCCCGGATTGGGAGAAATCACGGGACCATCGTTCCCGCCTCCACTGCCTCCACAACCTGAGAGCAGGAAAAGAATGGCGACGATGGTAGGAATGGGAATCCGGTGTTTCACGCAGAGTCCTTTATCGGCGCCACTTAGAAGGGTGTCAGCCTACCGTCTACACAGAACCTCCGTCAAGGAGGCTAAAGGGGGTGGTGGGGTTGGAATTTCTCTTCGCTGATCTTTCAACGTGTTAGGATTGGAACTGACCCGCCAGCTGAAATCCACCTTATCGGGGTCGGCGAGAGACATGGATATTCTGCTTTTCTGATCGGCTCGTCTGCACGCGACGATCCTTCCTGTTGGTCTTGTGCTCGTCTCTGCCTTATTTAGGCTGTCGTGGGATGGTGTTCGAGGGTACCGACTGATTCGATGGTCATGTGGATCGGGACCTTCGGCTTCAAGGTCATCAGAGGATCGGGAAGAATAGTTTGTCCCTCGACCAGTTGGAGGCGGACTTTCGAGGCCATTGTCGCCAGCACCAGCAGGCCTTCCATTTCTGCAAACGATTCGCCTACACACCGGCGCCCGCCTCCGCCGAACGGAAAGTAGCTGAAAGCCGGCCGCGCCTGCTTTATTTCTGGTGAGAAACGGTCTGGATCGAACCGGTTGGGATCGGGAAACCACCGAGCATCTCGGTGCATGCTCCAGGGACTCTGGAACACTCTGGTGCCGGCCGGGAGGAAAACTCCTGAGGGCAGTCTGTCTTCAGCGCGGCTCTTACGCGCGTGTAATAGCCAGGCAGGAGGATAGAGGCGAAGCGCCTCGTCCCAGATCATTTTGGTATAGACCAACCGGGGCACATCTGCTGCAGTCGGGAGCCTGCTGCCCAGCACGGTCTCTAACTCATGGGTCAAACGTGTTCGCACGGTTCGGAACTGGGAGAGGAGAAACCAGGTCCATGTCAGTGCAGTCGCTGTTGTGTCATGGCCGGCGACCAGGAAGGTGGCGAGTTCATCACGAATCTCCTTGTCGCTCAGTGGCTGACCTGCCTCGTCGGTGGCTGCGAGCAAGAGCGAAAGCACATCCTGGCCCTGGTGTCGGGACGCACGGCGGCTTTGAATAAGATCCCCGATACGAGCATCCAGAAACTGCTGACCACGAGAAAATTCTCGATGCTCTTTCGTCGGAACCCACAAGGGCGTGACCCAGGCGATCATGGAGTTGTACTGTTTCGAGACTAAGTGGTGTCCAGCCATCATGGCTTCTATTACTTGCGTGGCATCGGAACTCACGTCTTGTCCAAACAGGAGGCGCCAGATAACCGACAGGGTGAGTTGTGTCATCTCACGTCCGATGTCGATGGTGGCGCCATGGTGCCAGCTTGTGGCGAGGGCGTCTGCTTTTTTGGTAATGAGACCGGCGTAGGAGGCCACATGGTCTCCATGGAAGAAGGGAAGAAACAGCCGCCGTTGGCGGTGATGGGTCTCGCCCTCCGTATGCAACATACCTTTTCCAAACACGCGTGATTCGCCAGGAGGGACTTGAGTCTTCTTGTAGTTCTGTTGGTTGGTTACCAGCACATGTTTGACATCGGCAGGATGGTTGAGGAAGTACATGGCCAGATCAGGATGGCGAAAGAGGCACTCGGCCATCCGTCCCATCGGGAGCTTTACGACATCACCATAGGAGTGACAGCGCAACAGAAAGCCGAGGCTATCCTCTTGAAATTCAGGAAAGAATCCAAACCAACGAGACACCGGGGGACCGGGGAGCGATGTGGCGGAAATGGTCTGGTCTGTCATAGATGATGCACCTTTACGACCAACATACTGTAATGACGGCATCGGCTGTCAATAATTCTCCGATAGAGATAGAGGGCGCGCGAGCAGAAATAAGGATGTTCTCCATTCCAGTCGCCTGATCTTTGCCATGATATGCAATGAGCTGCCAACGGCAGCAACTCGGAAAATGTTTCTGCTGTTCCTGGCCTACATTGGGAAAGAGCGCGAGCCTGAGCCTACCTTGGCGACGATCAGTCAGGAAACGCTGGCCGAGATGATCGGTACTACGCGGACTCGCGTGAGTTTCCTCATGAACAAGTTCCGCAAGCTGGGCTTTATCGAGTACAACGGTGGACTGACCGTGCACAGCTCTCTCCTCAATATCGTCCTCCACGATTAGGTTCCTCCCCAACATCGGCAGCGTTGCCAGGAGAGGCGCACCGCCGCCTGGTAAATATTCTTCAAATGTGAGCTATTTTGACCAGTCTTCCATCTGGCAGATTGGCAGAATGCCGCGCCGTATCGTTTCTCATCTCCTGCCTGAAAGGGAGGCCCTCTATTATGTCTCGTCATCTGACCGTTTCAGAGCAAATCCTTGAAGTCATGCGATGCACTCCTGATTGTAGACTTGATGACTTGGTGTTGAGCTGCAAGAGTCTTCCCCTACAAGTACTGCTCTCCGAGGTAAGCCGCTTGAGCCGGAAGAATCAACTGCAGCTGACCCTTGCCAGTACGGGATCCTTCACCCTGCAGCTGCTGAGTGCGAATTGTAGGCAAGGGCTCGTGGGGAGCACTGGCATCGAGGGAGGAAATCATGAAAAGGGGTCGCGCTAAACCTCAGAAGGGGTGAGACCATCCTCACTCAGGCAGAGTGTGCAGAGGCAGTGCCTGCATGTCTGAGCCCATCTCTGTCCACCTTGCAAGTAATGAAGCTGAGTTGGAGGCTCTGATGTTGAAGGGCGAGCCAAGCTAACGAGGTGCGTATGACCTGTCATCGATGTCGTGGGCTGTTGGTCAACGACCAATTTGCGTTCATAACCCACTATGATTTGAGAGCGGAGAGTGGCTTCGTAGGCTCGACATTACGGTGCATCAACTGCGGATACGTCGAAGACCCTGTGGTTCGGGCCAATCGCCTTCATCCGCCTGTGGCAGATGATCAGGCTGTACCGAAGACTCGGATGATATGCTGAAGCCTGCCCTCCGGAGTTCCACGAAGCACGCTTCCGGATTCAGAGAAAGTGAAGGCCCCCGGGGTTGAGATGGCGGAAACGGGTCTTGCAGCCCACGAGTGCGGAGTTCGTCCTCGCGCGACGATTGCTTTGTGCGGAAGAATGAAAGAAGCGGCAGTGTTTGTTGAGGTAAGTATGAGAGAGTTCAGGCGCAGATCCTTTTAGGCGCCTGCTTCATGGGCAGTTTGGACCATCGAGCAACGACAGCTGACCCGCAATCTCTCGGCGACTAGAGGACTTTTCGCAAGTGTGCTTTCCTGCGAACCAGCACTTGCTTCTCGGCCTGTAGCCAGTACTCCACATCACGGCCGTTCTGATAGCCGCCTTCGCAGTACAATTGATAGGCCAGAGACCGGATCTCATCTTCCATCGATTCATGCGTAGCGGATGATTCTCCCGCTGTTTTGGGCTGTCTTGCCATGATGCCTCCTCCGTTGCTGTATGAATGACAGGAAAACGTCTCGTTCGAACTATAGCACCTGGCATCAGGGCTGGCGAGAAAACACGGACATTCGACCATTCTGATCGCCTGTCCGTGCGTGCGAGATGTGTTGGGCACTGCCTTATCGATGCAGGTTAACTGTGCCCCACTGTGGTTTCGAGCTGCCTGATGGTGTGGGTTAACCGCTCTTGGTTGGGGCTGGTGAGGGACTGAAACTGTATCCCGATTCCGTGTGCGCCGGACCAGCGTATGACGGCGCCTTGGATCAGGATTGGGGCCTCTGCTTTGGGGAGATAAAGCAGCAGATCCACCTTCATTCCAGCGGAGGCCCGAAGGGGGCTTTCAAGTCGACATCCCTTGTGTGACAGGTCGAGAGCCTTGTCAATCGGATGGAGGCGTCCCTGGTGGACGAGGGTGCCGGAAAATGTGGCTTGGAATCGAGGATATTGTCGCACCACCATAATAACGTGCTCCTTTTTTCCAGTCTGCCGCTGGATGATCCTACGGACTTCTCAATGGTGGGACTATGCAGATGCAATGCCAGCTGGATACGATTGCGGCTGCCTGTTTGTTCAGGATTTTTCGTACTTGAGTCTCAATGATTGAGACGGCCCTGTCCCTTCATGCTCACCCGTGAAGGCAATTGGAAGCACCTGTTAACGTCATTGCGAGAGTAATAGACAGGAAGCAAGGGCATTGGACTGTTTTGATTGTCTCCCCCGCGGACCTACCCCAGTATCCTTTCTTCTCCCTCCCTTCCCATCCTGGCCTTCCCAGGCCCCCCTTGCATGCGAGTAGGAATTGTCTTACGGCAAGCCGGCTGAATATCTGACATTAAGGCTGGACGACATCTGATCGTGCGCCATGCTGATGTCGTGTGGAATGCCGGTATATGGCCGGAAGAGACAGGCAATTCTGCCTATGTGAGTACAGGCCTAAATGAAGGGGAGGAAGCATCATGAAGTTGCCGAAAGCACAAGAAACAGGAGAGAGGAAGCCACGCACGGTTATGATCAATCAGGCTGGTGCAACCACGCCGATCAGCAAGACTGTGAAGCGCGCGCAATCGTCGTTCGACGATCTGCATGCGCACATCGCCACACGGGCCTATGAGTTGTATATCCAGCGGGGCTGCCGAGAAGGCTGTGCCGAAGAGGATTGGCTGGAGGCCGAACGGGAAATCGTGAGCCGTGAATTTCCCATCTCGTCCGATTCAGGGAGGGGAGGCTCCCTGTGATCCCTATGTAGGTGGCGGGTTCTCGGCGATTGCCTCCAAGATGACCATCTTCAATACCTGCGCAAGCCGGATACAGGTTCCCCTTCTCGTCAACGCTCGTTCACAGTAACATCAAGGCTCTTTTGGATTGATCGAGGAACGTTGCCCTTCTAAAGTATAAGTGCCGACGGAGGGTGGCCGGCGGGTCCGGCTCCCTCCGAGATTGTGGGGACAGACATCGAATCATAGGGAGGTCTGTATGCTGCGTTGCCGTCTTTCCAGAGGGTGTCTTCGTTCCTGGCTGGTCGCCTGCCTAGTCCTGACCATTTGGGTGGGAGCTCCCCGGCTTCTCGCGGCTGCCTTGGTCACGCCGGAAGAAATGAACAGTGTGCGGGTCTATAAGAAGCTGGCGAACGCCACTGTCCTGATCGCCTCAGCCTATGTCAGCGCTCACCATATCACGCAGGCTACGGGAAAAGGATTTGGGTCTGGTGTGCTGATCGACGAGCATGGCTCAATCGTGACCAATGCCCATGTCGTAACAGGGGCGGCCAAAATCATGGTGACCATGCACGATGGAACTCGTCTTCCGGCAGAACTGATCGGAAGCGATCCGCAGTCGGATGTCGCGCTACTCCAAGTGACACTCCCGAAAGGGCCGTATTCTCCTGCCCTTCTGGGTGATTCCGACAAGCTGGAAATCGGTCAGAAAGTCTTGGCGATTGGACATCCATTTGGATTGGGTTATGCGTTTTCGACCGGCATCGTGAGTGGATTCGGTAAACTCATTGAGGCCAAACAGGAAGATTCCCAAGAGAGAGTCATTCAGACCACGGCGCCGATCAATCGCGGCAATAGTGGTGGGCCGTTGGTCGATTCCGAGGATCATGTGATTGGAATTAACGCGTCCATTTTGTTTGGCGCCCAGAATATCGGATTCGCCATCCCGATCAATACCGTCAAATCCATCGTCGCGGAACTACGGAAGAATGGCCGTGTGATTCGCCCCTGGTTGGGCATTAAAGGAAAGCTTGTGACTGATGAATTGCAAAACCTGATCGCACTTCCATTGCCCAGTGGTTTACTCATCATCGATGTGGAAGATGGAAGTCCGGCCGAGGCGATTGGGCTCCGTGCCGGTAAACTGGATGTCACCATCGAGGGTGAGTCGTGGGTTTTGGGCGGCGATATCCTCGTCGCGGTCAATGGGCAAGACGTGAAGACCAGCGAGCAGTATGGCAAGGTATTCCAGCAGATGAAAGCACAGCAGCTGGTTGAGATCATAGTGTCTCGAGACGGCGTAAGGCGCACGATGAGCGTTACGCTGGGGGAACGCCCGACATCGTCCGGTTCCATAGAACATCCCAAGTTCGAGGTGCCACCTGTCGTTCCACAGAGGCTACATTTTGTGCCATTCTGATGCAGTTCGAGGGACAGGAGCGCGAAGCAAGAACGCAGCTGGTGGACTGATTCAGCATCCTGCCTGAAGGAAGCACATCGATGTTTGAATGTCCGATCGACGTTTCGCTCAGACAACGGTGCTCTGTCCGACTCGCCAGGCTTGTGTTGATATGCAGCGGGCCCTACTCGTTCTGCTACGTCGCATGTCGATCCACCAGGCCACTGGGGCCAGTATGAACCTTTCGCTAGAGAAGAAGATTGCGGTGGGCCTTGGGGTCGTACTCGTTCTCCTGTTTGGAATCGGGCTCGTCTCTTATAGGAGCACGACCGACCTCATAGGTCGTGAAGTCCGGGTCGCGCAAACCCATCAAGTGCAGGGAAAGATCGAGCACCTGTTTTCCCTAATGGAGGACATGGAATCCACGCAGCGGATCGATCTTCTTACCGGTGAGAACCAGTACTTGCAATCATATCCTGAGCCGGGCCATCAGATGGATGCAGTGCTGCACGGCCTTACCGACCTGATTTCGGATGACCAGGTCCAGCTACAGCACCTTGTTGCGTTGCGCAGCCTGATCGATCTGAGGCTGGCACAGCTCAAAAAATTGATCGACATAAGGAATGCGGGAGAGGTTGACGCGAATGAGCTGAAAGTCCGGCTGCACAACGGCAAAGAGACCATGGATAAGATCAAAGTGGTGCTCGGTGAGATGCGGGACCAGGAGCAGGTCTTACTGGTCAACTGGTCGAGACAGGCAGACAGCGCGGCCTCGTTCGCACTGTCGTTCATTGTAGGCGGAACATTCTTAACCGTTCTACTCGCTATCGGGGGAGGAAGGCTGATCTCTTATGACCTGTCGAAGCGCAGGCAGGCCGAGAGAGATGTGCTTGCAGGCCGAGCCCGCGAAGCATTGATTTTGCGGACCTTACCCGTCGTGATGTACTCTGCGAAGCCCTCGGGGGACTACGGCGCATTGTGGGTGAGTGAGAATATCGAGGGGTTGACTGGTTACTCTCCACGTTCCTTTTTGGATGACTCATCCCTCTGGGTCTCGCGGCTTCACCCCCACGACCACGAAAGAGTCTTGATGGAATTTGAGAAGCTATCGCAAACGGGCACTCTGGCGATGGAATACCGCTGGCAGACATGCAGTGGCGAGTATCGCTGGTTTCGAGACGAGGCGATGTTGATTCGGCGATCGGACGGATCCCCGCATGAAATCGTCGGCCTCTGGACCGACGTCACCGTGCAAAGACAAGCGAGTGAGGTGATACGAAGGCAGGCCGACATTATCAATCAGATCCAGGAAACCGTCATCTCCATCGACCTGGACGGCCATGTGATGAGCTGGAATAGAGGGGCGGAAAAGATGCTGGGATATTCGGTGGAAGAGGCGCTCGGCAAACATATTTCATTCATCTACCCGGAGGAAGACCGGGAGTTCTTAGAGCGTGGGGTCATCGGTCCTGCGAAAGCCAAAGGAACCCACCAGGTCGAGGTTCGCAGACAGACCAAGTCCGGGGCACTGCGTTTCGCCCAGCTATCCCTCACGTTGCTGAAGGATGAGACGGATTCTCCAATCGGCATCATCGGGTATTCGATGGACATTACCGATCGGAAGCGAGGGCAAGAGGCGCTGCTCAATTCTCGCAACCAACTCGCGGCGCTCGCCGTTCGCCTAGAGTCGGTGCGGGAGGAAGAGCGGACCAGAATCGCGCTGGAAGTTCATGATGTGTTGGGGCAGGCGTTGACGGGATTGAAACTGGATGTGGCATGGGTCCACAAACGGATCACAGAATCGAACGAACCGGCCCAGCATGCTGCGGTGCTTGCAAGACTAGCCTCAGCGCGGGAACTCCTTGACTCGACCATTCAATCGGTGCGTGATATCGCGACGACCTTGAGGCCCGGTGTCTTGGACGAAATTGGCTTGGAGGCTGCGGTCGAATGGCAGGCACGAGAGTTTCAGCATCGGACCGGGATTGCCTGTGACACGACCATCAGGCCTCGCAACATGGCGTTGAGCCCTGAGCAATCGACTGCACTGTTCCGTATCCTCCAAGAGATCTTGACCAATGTGGCGCGGCATGCAAAAGCCACCAATGTCGATATAAGATTGGAACAATCCGGTGAGCAAGTGTCCTTGCAAGTTCGAGATGACGGCAAGGGGATCACGGGCGTGGAGCAAGCCGGGCCGAAAGCATTCGGTTTGCTTGGAATGCGCCTGCGAGCCCAACAACAGGGCGGCTCGTTCGACATTCAGGGTACGTCGGGAACGGGAACGACGGTCACCGTCAATATCCCGCTGTATAGGGCAACAGATGATTAACATTCTCCTTGCAGACGATCACCCCTACCTACGCCGCGGTCTCATCCAGATTCTCGTCGATGAATTCCCAGGGGCCGTGGTCGGTGAAGCGTCGAATGTTCCCGAACTGCTGGAGCTCGCACAGAAACAGCGGTGGGATGTGGTCGTGCTGGATCTGACGATGCCGGGGCGTGGCGGGTTGGAGGGATTACACGAACTGAAACGGCTCTGTCCGAGCCTTCCCGTGCTGGTGCTGAGCATGCATCCTGAGGACCAGTTTGCCGTGCGCGTGTTACGCGCGGGTGGCGCTGGGTACCTGACGAAGGAAAGCGCTCCGCAGGAATTGGTTCATGCTATTAAAGCAATTTGGAAAGGAGGAAAATACATCACGCCCAATACGGCTGAACTCCTCGCGGCACACCTGCATCAACATGGCGACAGCGAGCAGCCGCTTCACAACTCCCTGTCCGATCGTGAGCACCAGGTGTTCAGATTGATCGCCGCCGGACGTACGATCACCGACATTTCCGATCAACTCTCCCTCAGCGTCAAAACCGTCAGTACCTACCGTTCCCGTATCCTGACGAAGCTGAATCTCAAAACGAATGCAGACTTGGCGCGTTATGCGCTTCAGCATCACATCGTTGAGTGAGTCCATCAGCTGCTTCCTCCTGTGACTTTCTAGCAGGATGCTGAAAAAGTCCGCCAGCTTCGTTCTCGCATCGCTCAGATCCTCAACGGGGACCCGGCCGCCTCACCACTCGGCGGCGCGCACAGACTTGGTGCTCCTTATTCGTCGCACCGTGCGCCCCAGAGGGTACGCCTCCGGTCTTCACTCGCTGCGGCCTTGCTGGACAGCCTTTTTTAGCATCCTGCGGCTATTCTGTCACCGGCCAATTTTGCCAGAACCCAACGATGTATTGTGCACAACCTGAGTTTTTCCACAGCCTGCCAGGGTAGTTCCCTAGCCGCCGCCATATACGTCCTGCGCTGACTTCCTTGCTCTCCCGCGTCTCCGTCAGACAATTCCTACAGACGGCAATAGCCAATTCCCACAGGCTTGAGCGGCTTACTCTTATCCCTTCCAATGAGGAGATGCTGTTTACTTCAGTTCACAGACCGTTGGTGAAAATGACCACGGATTCGCTGTAACTGGTAGGCAGTGTACGCGTCGTAGCTCATGGGTCGGGAGCCTACTGGAGAGAAAGAGAGGACTGAAGATGAGTTGTCAGCGCTGCGGAGGTGTGTTGGCTGCCGAGCTTGTGGCTGCGATGTACGAATTGGTCTGTGAAAGGGCTGTGATCGAGAGCCGACATTGTCATTGTGCCGACGCAGAAGGTCCAGAGCCAACGAATATATCGCGCGAGTCCGTAGGTGCGTTCACTCGGGAATTGCCTAAAACCACTTCATCGAAGGAGGGCCACGATGATTAGCAATGAGAAAATGGCGCTGGTGGTCAATGACGATGAGAGATCAGGCTCACTTGTAATCAGCAATGTGATGACAAATGAAAATGAGGGGCAGATCATGGGTACAGGAAGTGCCGATGCAGATAAGGCCGTTCTGAACATGCTTCAACGATATGAGGTATTCATGATGGACGACCTCATCGTCGGGCGACCAGATTTCAGTTGGGCACAATTGTTTCTTGCCATCGATCGGCTGAGCCGAAAGAATCTGATCTCGCTCCGTCGGGTGGGCCTGAGCTATCAAATTCGTCTAACAAATCAAGAGCGTACCCTTGACCATGAACAACAGCATGAAGAACTGGCTGCTTCTCATCGGTGATGAGCCAGACATATGGAAAGTGGTGGCTAGATTCTTGTGCGGTAATAACCAGTGCTAGCTATCCTCCTCTTGTGCTTCGTGGTGGTCTTTGGGCTCCTATCGTTAGGGGTGGTGTCGTGGTTCGTGGTGAGGGAATGGAGGTAGGGAAGGAGGACGACGATGTCGGCCGCTATGCGGATTCTTCTGGCCGTCGACGAGTCCGAGAACTCCCATCGCGTGGTCCAGTATGTCGGATCTCTCCTGGGCCGAACACCTAATGTCGTCCTCATCCTCTTTCATGTGCTCAAGCCCATGCCGCGGGGGTTGCTGGAGCATGGTGGATCGGAGAATCCTGCCGCCGAGGAGCAATTGAGCGTACGGTTGCGCGATGAGCAGGAAGCCTGGATTCGAAAGGAACGGGAATCCGAGTGCCATGTCTTGAAGAATGTGTGCGAGACGCTGGAACAGTCTGGCTTCGATATGAGCCATGTGGAGGTGAAGTATGGCCATGAGGACGATATTGCTAGAAATATTCTCGAAGAGGCGCGAATCGGACATTGCGAAACCATCGTCGTGGGACGGCATGGGACGTCTCGGATCAAACGGATACTTATCGGCGGAGTCACCGATCATTTACTGCGGGACGGAAAAGGTTTTGCGATCTGGGTGGTGGAGTGAAAGGGGCAATGCCTCTCAGATTGAATAAGAGCTTGCGGCAAGGCGGTAACAATTTTATTAACCGAAGCTTGCGGTGAACCATGCTGGCTGTCAAATTGGTGCGTCTGATCGAGAATCACATCGAACAGCTTTCCCGCGACCTTAGCGAGAAGGTGTGGAACTCTCCGCGATGCAGCGATTTGAACAAAGTTCCGGCGAGCGAACTCCAAACCCGCACCCGCGAGATCTATCGCAACCTGAGTGACTGGCTGCTGGACAAGGCCGATGCCCAGGTGGAGCGGCGTTACACCGAGCTGGGCACGGCGCGCGCCCAGCAGAGCGTGGCCTACAGCCACTTCGTCTGGGCCATCATTTCCACCAAGGAGCACGTGCGCACCTTCGTCCAGCGCGAAGGTCTGTCCGAGAACGCTATGGAACTGCACGGGGAACTGGAGCTACAGCTCTTGCTTGGACACTTCTTCGATCTCGTGCTGTACTACACCGCCGTGGGCTACGAGCAGGAACGCAACCGCACAGGAGCGACGCAAAGGAGGCGCAAAGAAGATGAGCAGAGACAATTCACGTAGCGTTCCAAGTCTACGTTGGAGAAGTAACAATGCGTATTGCTTCACAGCATAACAGGGTCAGAAGTTTAGGAGGAACGGCATGCATCGCATGGAGCGGCAACTCTCGAGATAGACGTTCCAGCCATCGAGAAACCCCAGAACGGGGTCGCTGGGTTGAAGCATTGGCGGTACGACCTGATGGCGGGGCTGCAAGTTGCCATGATGGGAATTCCGCTCTCGCTCGGTATCGCGGTGGCTTCCGGTGCGCCTCCTGTCTGCGGACTGATCGCGGCGATCATCGCAGGATTTGTCTTCCCCTTCCTCGGCGGCGCCTATATCACCATCAGTGGCCCGGCCGCCGGCCTGGCGCCGGCGCTCTTGGCCGGTTCGCTCGCGCTGGGTCATGGAGATTTGGCGGCAGGCTATCCACTCTTGCTGGTGGCCATTTGCATCGTCGGCGTCGTGCAGGTGATCCTCAGTATCTTCAATGCCGGGAGATTCGCGCTGGTTTTCCCTATCTCTGTTGTCGAAGGCATGTTGATGGCGATCGGCATGCTGATCATTATCAAACAAATCCCGGCCTTCCTCGGGTACATCGGACCGCCCATCAAATCTATTCCCAAAGCCGTGATGCTGATCCCCGAACAAATTATGGGCATGAATCCGGTCATCTGCGCCATTGGTGCCGTGACTCTTTTTCTTCTCTTTTTTATTAGCGGCATCCTGTCCCGTATACAGGCCACGTGGGCGAAGCTCATCCCGGTGCCCCTCGTCGTGATCGTCTTAGCCGGCCTGACGGCTTGGCTCCTTGAGCTTCCGGACCAATACCTCATTAAGGTAGCTCTCAATGTGTTTGGACATGGCATCGTCCTTCCCCATTTTGTGGAAGCGTTGGAGAGAACAGACTTATGGGGGCCTCTCTTACTCATCATTGTCACGCTGACCCTCATCGACGGCACCGAGTCGCTCGCGACGATCGCCGCCATCGATAAGATTGATCCATTTAAACGAAAGTCCAATCCCAATGTCACCTTGCGCGCCATGGGTATTTCCAACAGCCTTTCTAGTCTGGTGGGTGGATTGACGATCATCCCGGGCGGGTTAAAGAGCACGACCAACATGATCGCAGGAGGCCGCACCCTCTGGGCCAACTTCTACTATGCCTGCATGATGACGCTGATCTTGTTGTTCGCCGCGGCCCTCATCAATCATATTCCACTCGCGGCCTTGGCTGGGTTGCTCATGTGGATCGGATGGAAACTGTGCTCGCACAAAGTCTTCGAGAGAATCTTCTCGGTCGGCAAGGAACAGATGTTTATCGCCATGGTCAATATCGTGGTCACGTTGGCCACCTCAGATATCCTAGACGGCATGATCGTCGGCACATTGACGAAAATCGTTTTGCTCGTGAAGGACGTCGTGCGGGCTTCTCCGGGTGAGGGGATAGGGGGCGCATTTAAAGAATTATTCCGTAATCCCGTCATCCGCATCGGAGCCAGCGGAGGCGGGTCTCGTGAGGTGATGACCGTCGCAGCGAACGCGGTGTTACGGGGCACCGTCGGAGAGATGAAGAATCCCTACAAAATCTACCTGTCGTCGGTCACCTGTATGAATCTGGTGAAACTCGACGCGGCGCTCAAAAGTATCGTGGTCCCTGAGGGCATGAAAGCCAACTACATGATCATTTTAACTGGAAAGGTTGTTGACCACACCACCATGGAATATTTGCATGGCTTCCAAGATCGAAGCATCGAAGCCGGGCACACCTGTGTCCTCGTCGGGATGGACCACTTCCGCACGCTATCGGACCACACGCTGGCCTATCGTGTGAATCAAGTTCCCGGGAATCTCCCCGCTTTCGCATGAGGAGGCGCGGAAGCGACAGGCGGGGGGTGTGGTTGGGCGCGCAAGTGTTCGAAACTGTTACCGGCCTTGCGAGCCGGCCTATTGGTGGATGGAAGAAGATGGTGCACAACTCGTCTCATGATTCTGTTGAGGTTCCGTTCGCCAGGTATCAACCGACTGAGCCCATTGAGGACCATAATGTCCGAACGGCCAGAGGGGTAACATAGATGATCTCACTGACTCCGTCCCAAACAAGCTTCGCGACCGCGGTCGTTCGCAACATGCCCATCCGACAACGGATCGACTGGTTGATGGATCATGCTCACCGCAATTCCGTGGAATTTCAAAGTTCAGAATCCTATTTGGCGCGCAGCCGCTATGTTGCACAGCATCCAACCGCCGTTGTGGCGTTGAATTGCATGGATGGACGCATCAACGTCTCTGTGGCCACTGGCACGCCGTCCGGCATCATTCTGCCAATCCGAAATCTCGGTGGCCGCTTCAATCTGGGCTGGCCGTACTTCGGGGAAGTACTGGCAGGCCATATACGGAGTATGGTCGGACAGGGGTGACGCACGCTGATGCTCATCACGTACCATTATTCCAAGGGCGACTCCCATCGCGGCTGTGCCGGTTTCGGTTACGACACCGACGCGGCTCGCAGCCATACGCTTGAGATCAAACGACAGGTGGAAGCGGTCTTCGGCAGCGGTCACGACACGGTGTATCCTCTCGTGTGCGGCTTTGAGACCGACGAGGATGCCCTTGTACTCCATGGGATCGGCGGCGAAGTTCTGGACCTGTCTACCATCTCCCCCGCAATTCTGGACACCCTGCCCGCGGTACTGGCGCGGCTCTTCCCAAGCATGCCTCATCAGATGCGACAAGATCTATTGCCCCTCGTGCAGGGCAACATCGCTCACATCGCGGGAGTCAGGCAAAGCACCCGCGAGCTTGAAAACGAGCATGTCGAGCATCACGAATGGATGTTGGGCATCGGACGCGGATTCGACTGGTTACATATGCCCAACCTGGCGCTGATCATTGGTCCCTACAGTCCCGACCTCGCCGAGCCCATCCGCAAAGCCGCTGGTATCATCGAGGCCAACATGAAAAACTACCGTATCCCCGATGACGGCTTTCTTCTACTCGTCGCATCGCCTTACTACGAAATCGGTGCTGACCGTGCTCTCGCCGAGGTCAAGAGCAGGTTCTTGTCTGAGTTTTCCGCCGGGATCATCCGTGCCGAATGTCCCAACCTGAAGGACAAGATGCACGTGCGCAGCTCGGTCATCACCTGGGAGTCTCAGATGATGGAGGTGATTGATTGCCCCGTGGCCCGAACACCAGTCAGTATACCGAACCAGATAGAAAGGAGTGCCGAAATGCAAGCTCGCATCTATGTCGCCGACGATGAACCATTGATTCTCAACGCGCTCGTGAAGCGACTGTCACAGGGCCAGCACCAAGTCCAAGCCTTCAAGTCCGGAGATGAACTGCTGTCCGCGCTTGAGCAACATATTCCCGATCTGATTTTCCTCGACGTGAAGATGCCTGGGAGAACGGGAATCGAGACCCTGGCGGCCATTCGCAAGAAAACGCACGATGCGGTGGTGATCATGTTGACCGCCTACGGAACGGTCGAGGAGGCAGTCGAGGCCATGAAACTGGGAGCGTACGATTTCCTCATCAAGACCCTGGACCTAGCGTTGGTAGAGCCGGTTGTGGTCCGAGCGTTAGAACATGCGAGTAACAGGGGACGGAAGTGATTGATTGCCGCGCAGCCGTATCACCTCATTATCGCCCAGATTAGATAGAAGAGAGGGCCGAAATACAAACAAGCATCTATGCCGATGATGAGGCTGCGCTTCTCAACGTGATTGTAACGCGGTTGCCTAAAGGCCATGGCGGATTCAAGTTTTAAGTGCAACGGCGATATGCGGTTACGGCTGAGCTTGAACATGTTAAGGAAAATCATGGCGGGCGGAAGGCGCAGTCACACTTCTGCCGCCAACGGCATTGCGTGCAACTCCAACAGGGGATACCAGTCCGCCGCTTTTAATCGTTTACAGTTCCAACCCATTGTCCATCTTCTTTCCTTCTCATTCTGACCTTCTAGGCTTCTTCCCCTAGGCACGTAGGAATTGTCTTACCTCAAGACTGTTGAACATCTGACATTGGGTTTGGGCGCTGTCTGATCGAGCGCCATGCCGATGTCCTGTGTAATGCCGCCATACGGTCAGAAGAAAAAGGAGGGCTTCTCTATGACAATTCAATCCCCTCATAAAGCACAGCAGGAGGACAGGTGGTTGGCGCCCCTGCTCACGTCTATTTTGGCCGCTGTGAGCCTTGTCGTGACCGTTGACTCAGTGAGTCTGGCCGTGGCAGCGGAATGCCAGGCCATCGAAGAGGGTGGCATGATTCAAGATATGCCGGCATGGAAGAGGACCACTTCAAATATTCTTCCACTCACCATCACCATGGAGCGGGATATTTATGGGGGACTTGTACTGCCTCCGGTGCTAGAAGTTGCGACGTACATGAAAAGCAGCCGAATCGTCTGGGGCAATATGGAGAATCAGGAAGTCGCCATAATCGGTTCTTGTTTGAGCCAGAATATTCGCAAGAGTGCTCTATTCAATCGAGCCATATTCACATCCATCGGTAAGACCCAGGCCGAAGCTCCCATGAAGACCATGAAAGTTTTCGCTCTCCCGTACAACGGGAAGAGACAGATCCATGCGATGCGAGCGACTCTGCCGGAGATCGAAATTTCTGCGCGCGAGAAGGTTCCCACAATCATTGGGCCAGTTCAGGAAATCGGGAAATCCATTCTGTCCGATGAGCGAAGTATGAGTCAGTCTGTTGCCGCATTACCCGCTACAGTCGAATTCCCCTTCCTGTTTGGAGGGCAGCCATTCGTTGCCGCGAATCAGATCCAGGACGCGCTGCCACTACCTGACAACGAATCCCTCCGTATGAACAGGGCGACGACGCAGGCGTTGCATGAAGGAAATTGTGCAAGCGGATGTCCATGAGGATGTTCTAGTCAAATGGTCAGGCCCCAGTGTTTGGCACAAGAGAACGACTGAGAAAAGCCAGGAGGGAACGATATGTCGTGTGAACGGTGTGGAGGGTTGATGGTCCTTGAAACTATTTGCGGTCTCGTGGAGGACAAGTCCCTCAGGGGGATCGAGACGGCTCGGTGTCTGAACTGCGGAAACTTTGAGGATCCGCGCATTCGCACCAACAGAGTTATTTCTGGTATGTCGGGACAGGTTGACCTAGACACAGTGGGAAATAGAAAACTGAGCGCTACTCAGCCACGCTCGTCGGAGCGAGCCACACAAACGGACGGTGTTATCGCGGAGAGTCCCCGCGGTCGGACACCTCGGCTTCCTGTTGCGCCTCCTTTAGTTAAAACACGGAGGCTCGAACCCTCACATATCGAACAACCCACTCCGATCGTACAGACCCAAAGGAGGTACGCATGAGTATCGCACAGCCCTTCTGCGGGGAATCCTGTTGACGGGCAGAGTGGGAGCGCGACTGAAAAAGTTCGTCCACAAATGCGTCGGCACTGATGTCCCGAGACAATTCTGTCCGTCAGCAGGATCAGCAGATCGCCACATGACTGTTCACCGGTGAATCAACAATGAAGAAGGAGGTGGCATATGACCCACCGAGCTGGTGAAACCGGATTGACTCAGGCAGCCGATAAGTTACGTGATGACAAGGATACAAACCAAACCGACAACAGTCTCAGGGAATTCGGGAAATGCGCCGTGGTCTTGCGCCATGTGCTGTATCAGGATAGGCCCTTATCTGAAGCGGAGTTTTTGTTCATGGACAACCATTTCCAAGTCTTACAGATGGCGTATTTTCGGTGGAAGCGGAAGCATACTTGGCCGGCAGACTTCCATTGAATGTGGCGTCTGACGGGGCCGACCGCTCTTAACAAGAATGGGCTGATTGATTCGCCCAGTTTACGCGTACAAGGAGGCCGTATGGACGGATATGGAAAGCGAATACTAGTTGTTGACGAGGATGCTGGTCGCCGAGCCTGTTTGGAGGTCCAGTTGGAGCATGAGGGATATGCCGTGCAAATGGCTTCTGATGGTGTGGCAGGAGCAGATGAGATGCGGAAACGACATTTTAAGGCTGTCATTGCGGACAGTCATATGCCCGGTCTCAGCGGCATCGAGTTCGCCGAATTCTGCAGGGCCACGTGGCCTGACACGCCGGTCATTCTCCTTTCTAGTGGCCGCAACTACGGGCCTGGTAATGTGGGTGAAGTCGATGCGATAGACACTGTTGATAAATTGTATGAGCCGGCCATGCTGCTGAATGTCCTGCGCACAGCTACTCAAATGGGCTCGATCGAGCAGAGCATCTTCCCCAATGCTCAGACAGGATCCTGAGGGGCGTACGAGAGGCAATATGGGACTGTTCACACAGACTGTTGCCCACTAAATGTGATCGAATGTTTAGCGGGAGGAAGCGCTCATGCGATTTATACAACCAATGACTCCTCCTCTAAGGTCTTCTTGCCATGATGGGCAAGCGGCCTATTCGTCTCTCCATCAACTATGTAACCGGCGTTACTTGGCCGTCGGTTTCTGCCTGCTGTTACTCACAGGCTTGCTCAATGGTTGTGGCTCAACCAGCATCGAGTACTTTGTCGATCCTCCTTATCCGGCGCATGGTCCCAAAAGCCAAGTCGAGTGGCTCTCAACCGAACCGAGTCGAGCATACATCGAACTGGCTCGCATTACGGTAGGTAGCACAAACCTGGGCAAGGACGCCTTGCGCCAGGAAATCATCGACCGCGCGCGTTCTCTTGGCGCCGATGCAGTTGTGGCTGAGGCGTCTGCAATCGTTAACTCATTGCCGAACCCTCCATTTTATGAGCGATCCCTCCTCGGACCGATGGGTGCCGCGTTTGGTCTCTACGGATATGGGTGGTACACCCCGTACGCGTCGAACCCCTATCTCTTGACTCAGGGGTCCACCGATATTCCCAGGACTGACCGATACCTGTCAGGCTTGGCGATCAGATATGGGCAGGCCCACGACATTGATCAATCGCCATAGCCGTTTATCGGCGCTGAAAACAGCCTATTACCCAACAGTATTGACTCGACCCTATTTCGTCCCATTCATCCATCGTCGGGGTTACGTTTGTGGACCAGTTTTCCTATACAGTGGGAGATCTAGCAGACCATCGAACAAAGGAGGTGCACATGCTTCGTAAGATATTTTCGGTCTTCTCGCTCTTCGTCATCCCCGCTGTCGTGTTGATGACCCCTTTGGCCGCCCAATCAAATCCGACGGACCTCGAGGAGGTCGCTCACATGAGAGCGGGCCATCAAAAGGTCGAGGGCGTGGTGAGTGAGGTGAAGTCCGGTCTCTATACCGTTAAGACATCTACCGGAGCCACACTCACGCTGACCGAAGCGGCGGCTGTTCGTGAGGGCCATCGCGCCCCGAAAGTCGGTGATGCGATGACGCTCTGGGTCAACGAAGGCAACATGGTTATGGATGCCCGTCCGAAAGGGCAACCAGGCAAGGCTCCTCGCTTCATCACCGGTACGCTCGCCTCGATCGATAATGGCATGTCCCAGATGACGCTGTTGACAACGAGAGGGGAGAAGGGTTTTCACCTCAGACCCGAGAACCGTATGTTCAGGGATATCGCTGTCGGCACTGAGGTCACGATCGAAGTGAATGACAGGGGAGAGGTCATCGACATTCATAAGGACAAAAAGTAAGACAACAGGCTGTTGACAAAGTCTGCCAGCGGCGTTCTCGCATCGTTCAGATCCTCAACGTACCCCAGAGGGTACGCCTCCGGTCTTCACTCGCTGCGGCCTTGCTGGACAGCCTTTCTGAACAGCCTGCGAAGAATATAGATAGCGTCTGTGGGTGCTCATGTGCGCATGGCTGCAGAGCTAACACGTAGAATGTCAACAACCTGGGCAGGAATGTTCATCGTCTATCATCGGATTGACAGGCTGCCATAAGAGCCGTAGGCTGATTGGACTTGATGGCAAAGGGAATGATTAAAAGGACTGCCTGCGTGGGACTGCTCTTGGGCAGCGTCCTTATGATGCTCGGCTGTTCGACGGCACCAACGCCAGCAACGAATCCCGATGCCGTGCGGCAACATGCCGACAAGGCCTTTCAACAGCTGAAGGCCGAAGAGCATTCGCAACAACAAAGCGACCCTCAATCCTCACCCCAAGCCTCGGCTTCTGGGGACAGCACAGCCATGCCCCCTCCGTCCGTTCAACAGGGAGTGCAGATTCCGTCCGCCGAGATTGGGCCCTCCGACGGCGAATACATCAGGGCCACGGGGTTTGGCAATCTCGCGAAGGGGCTCTATCTCTGCCAGCATTCCGCTGATCTGGCGGCGCGTGTCGAACTTTCCAAGCTGGCTCATGTAAAGGTGACAGAACGATCGACCGACCGTATTCGGGAACGGACGGGAAAAGACGCGGAGCAGGATATTGAAGTCGTCCGCGAAGGGCTGGTCAATGAAGTGCTGAGCGACGTGCGGATCGTGGACCGCAACGTGAACAAGGAGGCCGGACTCTGTTCAAGCACCGCCGTGATTCCCAAACGAAATCTCTTTCCAACGCCAGCCGGCTCTGATCCCAGGACCTCCGTACCTCAATAGGCGAACAGCACTATCCACACATCATTAGCGACCGCGATGTCCGCCGCCGAACTGACCACCCCCGCCGGAACGCCCTCCCATTCCACCGAAGTGTTGAGGACCCATTGGTTGGCTTGAGTAGGGTGCTGAATAGGGCGCGCGAAGCACCGGAGGGTTAGGTTGCGCAAAATGGGGTGGATGAATCTGCTGCAGTGTCGGGGGCAGAGGGGTAGAGAAGTGCTGCGGCATAGTCGAAGGATTCGATCCCAGTGACTGACTCAGACGCGGTGAGGGGGCGAGCTGCTGCGGGGTCGGGGGCGGCACAAGCAGGGAGGCACGAGGCTGCATCGGCGGCGAGAATCCAGGTGCAGGCGATGAAGGGAATGCGCCGCGCTGGACCGTCACGACTTGTTGCAAAACACGAAGATGACGATTTTGCGGATTGATCTGCCCCGCTTGGAGCAACAGTCCGTGAACTTGCTGCACGCCGATCCATGGATAGGGATAGACGATCGGCCTCACATAGACCCAATCGGTCCAGGCTTGGGAAACGAGCGCATTGGTTTGCATCTGGTTTAACAGGTCCTGACGTTGCTGATTGAGCGTCTGAACCTCATCGGGCGAGACCGCGGTGGTTAATGCCTGATTGGCGGCATCGAGCTGTTGATGCAATTGATCCGTTTCGGCTCGGAGTGCCACGAGTTCCTGTTTCGCGCTCTCATTTTCTCGAAGCGCGGTGATCGCCTGAGCGACCTCATTGGGATCCACTTGCGCCGTAAGATCGGCATGGATCACCACTGTCTCTCCCTCAAGCCTGGTACTGACCTCCTGATTCAAGACCATGACGACTCCGGCGGTATAGGTCCGGATGTCATCCCGTGTGACGTCCAAATTTCTGACTTCGGTGACGCTCTCGAGGTAGGTCGCCACCTGCTCAAGGGCTTGTCTCTTTGCTGCTTCAATGGCTAATCGGATAGCGTCGGATCTGGTGTCGTGATCGCCCATTCGGTATTCGCCGGTTGCAGTGACGATCCGGGTGATAGCCGAAGGAGGGCTTGGCACCCCGGCGTCAACGGGTGAGGAGCTGTCGGAATCAATAGGGACGACCCGGCTGCGATATTTCTCCGGGACTGAGTACAATTCAGTGGTGAAATTCGAGGTGCCTGAGTCGTCTTTATACATGTAGAGTTGACTGGCGGCAAGACCGGGAGATACAAAAAGGAATAGTACTAGCGTGGCAATTCGACCGACGTACAGCATGGATACACCCCACGAGATCCCTCTTACCGTACCATAGATAGTGGGCCGCTGGGCATCCACGTTATTCCTCTGTATCAGATTGCTATCCCCACAGATTCAGATGATAGAGTACACAACGTTGTTCTCAAGGGCTCAATCGTCTCCCTCTACAGGCGTCCGATTAATATGGACTGTGGCCGCGTGGCCATCGAGAACTCCATGGATCGGTTCTACAACCGGCAGCGCTTGCATCAACTGCTTGGCTGTCGCAGTCCAGAAGAGATCGAGCGGCAGGAAGGGGCGTGCAATCCACCTGTCTGTGATTCCGGGCCACCTCAGGCCTTGCGATCCAACATTGCGGCGTCTCGTTTGCGCGCGGCAGTTTCTGTCTGTTCCGCCTCTGTGCCGACTCCTCACTGCCAGCCGAAGCGGCGGGTGTAGAACCCCTTCATCGCCTGCGTCAGTCGCCATGTAGCCCAGCAGGATGACCGGCAGCGAACACGAAGTACAGCGGCGGCAGCGCCTGCAGCTTGAAGTAGTGCGGCCAGCGGCCCCATCGGCAGGAAGATGCCGATGGCCATGATCGGCCAGCGTCATCACCAGCAGCGGCGCGGCCGCGCGGCTCTGGATGAACGGAATCTTCGGCGTGCGGATCATGTGCACGATCAGCGTCTGCGTCAGCAGCCCCACGACGAACCAGCCGGACTGGAACAGCGTCTGCTGCGCCACGCGTGTTGGCGCCGAAGACGAACCACATCAGCGCGAAGGTGGCGATGTCGAAGATCGAACTGATCGGCCCGAAGAACAGCATGAAGCGGCCGATGTCGCCCGGGTTCCAGCGCTGCGGCTTGCGTCAGCAGTTCCTCATCGACGTTGTCGAACGGGATGGCGATCTGCGAGATGTCGTAGAGCAGGTTCTGCACCAGCAGCTGCATCGGCAGCATCGGCAGGAACGGCAGGAAGGCGCTCGCCACCAGCACCGAGAAGCACGTTGCCGAAGTTGGAGCTGGCCGTCATCTTGATGTACTTGAGCATGTTGCAGAAGGTCTTGCGCCCTTCGATCACGCCCTCCTCGAGCACCATCAGGCTCTTCTCCAGCAGGATGATGTCGGCCGCTTCCTTGGCGATGTCGACCGCCGTGTCCACCGAGATGCCGATGTCGGCCGCGCGCAGCGCCGGCGCGTCGTTGATGCCGTCGCCCATGAAGCCGACCACATGGCCGTTGGCGCTCAGCGCGCGCACGATGCGCTCCTTGTGCAGCCGGCGTGAGCTTGGCGAAGACGTTGTGCGTCTCCACGGCCTGCGCCAGTTCGCGCGTCGTCTCATGCGCTTCGATGTCGCGAGCCGAGCAGCACGCCGTTCGGCTGCCAGGCCGACCTCGCGGCAGATCTTCGCGCGTCACCAGCTCGTTGTCGCCGGTCAGCACCTTGACCGCGACGCCGTGCTCGGCCAGCGCCTTCAGCGCCGGCGCGGCGGATTCCTTCGGCGGGTCGAGGAAGGCGACGTAGCCGATCAGCGTCAGGTCGGACTCGTCGGCGCACGCGGTAGTCTGTCTTGACCGGCGGCAGGTCCTTGACCGCGACGGCCACGACGCGCAGCCCTCCTCGTTGAGCGCGGCCGTCACTGCGCTGGATGCGCGCGCAGCAGCTCCGCCGTCAGCGGCTCATCGACGCTCGCCATGGCGCGACCCGGCTGCAGACGGCGAGGATCTCCTCGACCGCGCCCTTGCAGATCAGCAGGTGATGCTCGTCGCTGCTCGGCCACCACCACCGACATGCGGCGGCGCTGGAAGTCGAACGGAATCTCGTCGACCTTGCGGAATGCGGTCGCCAGCTTCGAGTTCGCTGTGCACCTCGACGTGCTCCAGCACCGCGACGTCGAGCAGGTTCTTCAGGCCGGTCTGGTAGTAGCTGTTCAGGTAGGCGAACTCCAGCACCTCGTCGGACTCCTCGCCCCAGACGTCGATGTGGCGCTCCAGGACGATCTTGTCCTGCGTCAGCGTGCCGGTCTTGTCGGTGCACAGCACGTCCATCGCGCCGAAGTTCTGGATGGCGTCCAGCCGCTTGACGATCACCTTGCTGGCGCGACAGCAGCACCGCGCCCTTGGCCAGCGTCGAGGTCACGATCATCGGCAGCATTTCGGGCGTCAGCCCGACGGCGATGGACAGGGCGAACAGGAAGGCCTCCAGCCAGTCGTCCTTGGTGAAGCCGTTGATGAGCAGCACGAGCGGCACCATCACCAGCATGAAGCGGATCAGCAGCCAGCTCACCTGGTTGACGCCGGCCTGGAACTGCGTGGGCGCCCGATCCGTGGCGGTCACGCGCTGCGGCCAGCGCGCCGAAGTAGGTGCGGTTGCCGGTGGCCACCACGACCGCCGTGGCCGAGCCGGACACGACGTTGGTGCCCATGAAGCAGGATGTTGTCCAGCTCCAGCGGATTCGTCGTGCCTCGGCGTCCGCTGCTGCGGCGAACTTCTCCACCGGCAGCGATTCGCCGGTCATCGCCGCCTGGCTCACGAACAGGTCCTGCGCGCGACAGCACGCGGCAGTCGGCCGGGATCATGTCGCCGGCGGAGAGCACGATCACGTCGCCCGGCACCAGCAACTTGATCGGGACTTCGACGCGGCGCGCCGGCTTGATGCGTATATGCGCACCATAGTGTTGCGTCGAACACCGGTGCGGCATCTTCGGAAAGGTCACGGCGCATGACGGTGGCGGTGTTGCTCACCATCGCCTTCAACTTGTCCGCCGCCTTGTTCGACTTGGCTTCCTGCCAGAAGCGAAGCAACGTGGAGAGCACCACCATGGTCGCGATGACGACGGTGGCCTTCATGTCCTCGGTGAGATAGGACACGATGGCCAGCACGGTCAGCAGCAGGTTGAAGGGGGTCTTGTAGCAGTGCCACAGGTGCAGCCACCACGGCAGCGGCTTCTCATGCTCGACCTCGTTGAGGCCGACGCGTTCGCGTACGGCGTCGGCCTGGACGCCCGTCAGGCCATCGGCGTGGGTGTCGAGCGTCTGGAGGAGAGCCTCGGGGTCGCTTTGGGCCGCGGCCACCAGCGTGTGCGCCAGCGTGGTGGGCATTTCGCGTCTGATACTGGTCTGGACCAGCGTGTCCAGCAGTGCCAGGCGGCGGAAGTGTCGAGCGATATGGCGGGTGCGAAGAAAGCCCGCAAAAAACTCTTTCACCCAGGTCAGCTTCACTATTTGCCCTCCACTGCCGGTCTGGTCACGATCGGACCTCGAACAACAGCCATCCTCCGATGACCACAAATCCGATTCCTGCCACTAGTTTTAAGACCTTCGGGGAGACCACCGAGGAAAGCTGTCCGCCGATCAGCACGGCGAGCAAGCTGGACAGGACCAGCGCCCCGGCGGAGGCGCAGAAGACCCCAAACCGACTCACCTGTGGGTCTGCGGCAAACAGTAGGGTTGCCAACTGGGTCTTATCCCCTAATTCCGCAAAGAACACGGTAACAAAGATGGACCAAAGTGACATGTTGTCTCTCCTTCTCTGGTTATGATGAGTATTCACATCTCGCAATTCAGGGTCATTATCTAAACACATCGAATAACACGCGTAGACCTACCTGCATCGTGTAGTTCCAGCCTGGAGCAAACTCCGCCCCCGTCGGGGCTTGGGTCTCCACTGAGCCGTGCCGTACGCCACGTATGACAAAGTCAATCTGGACCATGGGATTCTTGTACCAGCGAAAGCCGGTTTGATAGGCAGGAAATTTTTGTTCAAAAGAAAACGGATCACCGTTGAACACTTCTCCCAAGAAACGAACCTCGCGTGTCACCGGCGTGATTACTTCGAAACCCGCAGCCCAATACAGTTTGCTCTGATACGTCGCCGGACCTGCATCGTACCGTGATTTCGCGCCGAGATTGAGATGTATGGCCAGGTTGTTATCATAAGGGTCAGTGTCGGGATCCGGCGTAAACAGAAACCAGCTGACATGTGCCATGGTGTAACCATCCCAATGCTGGCGATTGCCACTGAGGGGAAACAACGTGGCCGCGGCAACGGAGAGAGAGGGAATCGCGCCGAGGGAACTGTGCAAGACGTATTTGGGCTGAATCAGCAGGTCGAGCGGACGGGCTTGATGGTCCTGATAGGTGAAACCGAATCCGCCTGCCGTCAGTTCGAAGCGGTCGGTGATGCCGAGGCCTTCCAATGTGCGCGCCTCATACGCGGGGCTCTCCCCCTTCACCACCGTCGTGCCGCCGTATGTTTCCGTTCCGAGTTGTCCCTTATAGACAATCCGGGCATCATCCGTGACAAACGGACGAACGGCGAGCGCGTCTTCTGAGCAGAGGTAGACAGAGAAGGATGCGAGAAGGACCAGTGCGCAGCGGACGGGTATGGTTCTATATGAATGCGCCGGTATAACCCATCCGCAGATGAAGACCAGCCGGGGGGACACGAGTGCGAAAAGATTCAGCCTGAAGACATGTCTGGTGTTGCACACGATGGCCATGATGTTGCTCTCCTCGATCCGTCCTGCGCGGACCGAACAAGAGCCACCACCTGGCCAATTGGCTTACCTGATGCGGCAAGAGTTCGGAATGGAGAACGCGTAGGACTGCCTATACATGGATGTCACGAATCTTGTTTGCCTACTGCCACCAGGATCCATAAATCTCACCTCCGTAAAAGTTCCTGTCTCGACGCGAAGACAGATTGATTGATATCGCTAAAGGACTTGTACTCACCGGGTAAAGACCTGTCAAGTGAAATCTTCCCAGACACAATTTTTTGCGCTCTGCCGGGCTGGATGGTTCGAGAGGACCAGCCAGCGATCGCCAAAGATGACAGGTTTGAAAGATGGCTTAGCAGTGGTCGAAGGCATCGATGTGAGGGGGAACAGATCGGTAACCAATGTCTGTGACCGGTTTCCTTCCAACAGCACGCTGCCCAGCAGCTATGGTGAGCTCGTGGAAAACTTCCTTTCGTTCACGGGAACGATTCCTCCATTATCGGTGCTTCCTTGTAGTACAGGAAGATGACACTGTGATTTTGTACCGCTTCACGAACCGGCTGGCCGGCATATTAGCAGTAAGGCTTCTTTGCTTTTTCCAATGGTGGCATCCCGATTCGGTCATACTGTTTATCGCCCAGGCGTGGCACTGCCTACAACGTAGCACAGATTCATGAAGGTGATGAGTCCCACTATCAGGCGTGGGCTGCACAGCCGACGATGTAGTGCTGCCTCGTTGCTTCTTTGTAGAAAGTTGATAGCAAGCTGTTGACAAAGTCCACCAGCGGCGTTCTCGCGTCGCTCAGAGGCTCAAGGGACTGGCTCCGGAATTGTCCGGTGGCTGTCCCTCTATTTGACGGGGACAGCCACCGACCGGAAAGGTGGCAGCCCCTCGGCTGTCGTTCTTGCTGCGGCCTTTCTGAACAGCCTGCAGGCCATTTAGCTTCCGTCAGTGATTTCAGACGTGGTGCCGCTTCCTGGCTGTGCGGCATCTAGTGTTGGTCAAAGTCAGAGGCTGGCTCCGTCACTTCGCAATCGTGATGCTGGGGACTCCGACGCGAGGCACTTCGCTGACGGTCATCTGGAACAAGAGATACAGCATTTGGAAGGCCTCGCGGTTCCAGCGTGCCAAGCGGTCCGGTGGTGTTCACGGCGTAATATTTTCCGTGGGACTGAATCGACAGGTCGGCTCCCGATGGAGCGCTATCCGACAGCAGGAGCTCCATGGTGTGGACGGGATTTTCGAGGACCTCTGGGGTTCGCGGATCTTTGTCGACGTTGTATTCGGGATCTTCTTCTAGCGATCGGCCCAGAAAGTTGAGAATGGTATTGAAGCTCCGCAGCCGGAAATCTCCCTTGAGGGGGTATTCCCCTCCGAGGTGCCCTGGGCGGATGTCGAAGGAGACATCGTTGAGGTACCCTTCCTCCGTTTCATCGATCAACCTGGCCCGTTCCTCTGGTGAGAGCGTGTAGGGGTCATAGTTGGTGATGAGAATTGGTCCTGTGATTTGTTTTCGAAGGGTGTAGCTGTTGTCTTTCTGGTTGTAGGTGACGATGATACTCTTTCTGTAACGCCTGGAAGCCTTCGGCTGTGACCGAGTTGGCAGGAATTGTCCAGGTCCGATTGTAGATGAGCGGTTCGGCATGGAGTTGGTTCTGATCTTGAAGGGCCGAGAGGTGCGTTACCACCCGGCGGAACATCTCGTAGCCCGTTCGATCTGCCGGTGTATTGCGATAGGCGACTTCCTGGCCATTCTCCGTGATCCGCAGTTCCTGGGCCATCAGGCGGAGCAACAGATCGATGTCGTACCGTTGCCGGAGGAGGAGGAGGAACTTGGTTTCCTGAAAGGGGGTCAAGAGCCGCTTGGTGAACTCTTCCCCTTCGATCGGTGCGATACTGATGGTGGGGTTCTCCGCCACGCTGCCGCCGAAGATCGGCATGAGCCCCCTGCTGGCCTCTCCCGTAAGGGCCGGAGTAGCACCGGCGCTGACACGGAAATCGAACGTCGCGGCGATATTCGAGACACCGGTGAAGTGAATCGGTTGATGCTGATGGGCGCGGGCGATGTTGATGAGCAGTTGTTTGGAGCTGGCATCCGTGATCGCCTCATCATAGGCTCGTCACGGCGCGATTCAGCGTGATGGGTGAGAGGCAGCCGGTCATGGCCAGGCTGCATACGATTCCCGCCAGAGTCAATCGCACGGGAGAGATTTTGAACGCTGTCCCATCGTCATGTGAACAACCTACGAGCGAGCCCGACAATCTTTCGGCAGGTTTGTAGCATAACCGGCACGAGATGCCTAGCGGATCGCTGCCAGGCTGTTTGATGTTGGAGCCCTCCGCGAGGAGGACTTGGGGTTAGTCTCGCGATTGACTGAAGAAGAGGGATTGCAGTGATGAACGTCGTTGTTGCAGGGTCATCCCCTTTCTCTCTCCATCGCTATGATTCCCATCACGCCGATGGACGATTTCATACAACACCGGCAAGACGACCAAAATCAAGATCGCTGCCGTCAGCATTCCTCCCACCACGACTAGTGCGAGCGGTTTCTGCGCCTGCGATCCAATGCCCGTCGCGAGCGCTGCCGGCAAGAAACCGATGGCCGCACCCAACGTCGCCATGAGAATCGGACGCATCTGCACATCGGCCCCCTTCCGAACAGCTTCCCGAATGGTCAGCCCCGTGCGCCGGAAATCTTCAATCCTGGAAATCAACAACACCCCTCCCAGAATCGCCACCCCAAGCGTCGAGATGACGCCGACCGCGGCTGAGATACTGAAACTCGTGTGGGTGACCACGAGCGAGACCGCGCCTCCTACGAGCGCAAAGGGGACGGTACTCAACACCAGGAGGGCGTTCTTGATCGAATCGAAGGCGCTGTACAACAGAAACAAAATGATGACCAGACTGATCGGCACCACCATCGCCAATCGTTTTTGTTCGTCTTTGAGTTGATCGTATTGGCCTGCCCATTCCATCCGATACCGTTCTGGAAGACTCACCTCCTTGGCCAGATGAGCTTGTGCTTCTTCTACGGTGCTTTGGAGGTCACGATCCCGCACACTGAACTTGATCGGAATATAGCGCTCGTTGTTCTCGCGATAGATCATGAAGGCACCGGTCTGCGTCGTGATCGAGGCCACCTGCTTCAAGGGAATGCGCGCCCCATCCGGGGTGCTGACCAGGATATTACCGATCGCGTCGACATCCTGCCGAAACTCCGGGAGAAACCGGACGACCAGATCGAACAACCGTTCTCCTTCATACACCTGCGTCACGGCCTGGCCTCCGACGGCAGCCTGCACCACGGCATTCACATCCGCCACTTGCAGCCCATAGCGCGCGCTCGCCTCACGATCGACCTGAATCAACAGATTCGGCTGCCCCAAGAGGCGAAAGATCCCCAGATCTTTTACGCCTTTGATCTGCTGCATGACATGCTCGATCTCGATCGCCTTCGCCTCCATGGTCTTCAGATCGGGGCCGAACAGTTTGATGGAGTTCTCTCCCTTCACCCCCGACATGGCTTCTTCCACATTGTCCTGAATCACCTGCGAAAAATTGAAGATGATTCCGGGAATGTCTTTCAGCCGCCCATCGATCTCTTCGATCAGCGCATCTTTACTCAACCTGGGACGCCATTCCTTTTCCGGCTTGAGATTGGCCAGAAACTCGGCATTGAAAAAACTCGTCGGATCGGTGCCGTCGTCCGGACGACCCAGCTGTGACACAACAGTCGTGACTTCTGGCGATTCGCGGAACAGCCGACGAATCTCGCTCGTCAACCGCGCCGCCTGGTCGAAGGAAATATCCACGGGCATCGTGGCGCGGACCCAGAGATTCCCCTCTTCCAGGGCCGGCATGAACTCCCCTCCGATCGACTGCAGCGCCACAAAGGTCAGCGCAACAAGCCCGACGCAGGCGCCGACGACAACAGCCCGATGATCTAACGCCCACTCCAACATGCCGGTGTAGAGACGACGGATTCCCCGCACGATCGCCGTATCGTCCTCACGAATCGTGCCCTTGAGTAAGAAGGAACACAACACAGGGGCCAGCGTAAAGGCCATCAAGAGCGCGCCCACCAAGGCAAACCCATAGGTGATGGACATGGGTGCGAAGATCTTTCCCGGCACACCCGTCATCGTAAAGAGCGGAATGAAGGCCACCACGATAATCGCCGTGGAGTAGAAGATCGGCCGTCCCACCTGTCGGGCGGCCCGCACGATCTGTTGGTGAGACGTCAAACTTGGGGTCTTCTTCCCGTGTGCCAGATGGAAAAAGATGCTCTCCACCATGATCAGTGTGGCATCCACGATAATGCCGAAATCGATGGACCCGAGCGAGATCAAATTCGCCGACTGTCCAATGAGGACCATCATCGAGAAGGTAAAGAGCAACGAGAGCGGAATGGTCAAGGCCACAATCAGAGCCGCTCGCAAATGCCCCAGGAACAGGAACAAGATGATAAAGACCAAGACCATGCCGCTGATGAGAATGTCCGTGATGGTCTCCACCGTCGTATGAATCAAGGCTGTGCGATCATAGAAAGTTTTGATCTTGACGCCGGGCGGCAACTTCCCGGTGTTGAGGTCCTCAACCTTTCCTCGAACCTTCTCAAGGACATTGAGCGCCTTGTACTTCCCCGCTGGAGCAGCACGACGCCTTCAACGACATCGTCGCGCTCATCGATGCCGACCTTCCCCAATCGAACCCGAGACCCGACCGCGACCTTTCCCAGAGTCTTGATGAAGATCGGTGTCCCGTCTTTTTCCGCCACCATCACGTTTTCGATATCTGCGATCCCGTTGATGAGGCCCAGTCCGCGAATGTTGTAGTTCTGCGGGCCGATGGTCAGATAGCTGCCTCCGACGTTGGCATTGCTATTGGTCAAGGCGGACATGACCTGCGACAGATTGACGCCGTAGCTGATCAATCGTCCCGGATCGATATCGACGTGATATTCTTTGGTCGTCCCTCCGAACGCCGTCACGTCGATGACGCCGGGAATGCGCCGGAACTCCCGTCGAACCTGCCAGTCCTGAATCGTCTTCAAGTCCGTGAGCGTGGTCTCGCCGGCCCCCGTGAGTTCATATCGATAGATTTCGGCAATCGCCCACCAAGGAGACAGCGACGGCGCCGCCCCGGGAGGCAGTTGCACCGATCCCAGCCGATTCAATACTTCCTGACGGTCGCGAAAGATCTCCGTATCGAAATCGAAATAGATCTTGATGTCGCTCAACCCGAAAATCGAGAGCGAGCGAACATCCGTGAGGCCCGGCATACCGTTGAGTGCGACTTCGATGGGAATCGTGATTTGGCGTTCGATCTCTTCAGCCGACCAGCCGGGGTACTGGGTGATCAGCTCGACCATCGGCGGCGAGGGGTCAGGATAGGCGACGACATCGAGGGTATGAAAGGCGTAGAGCCCGCCGAACAGGAGGAGAAAGCCCAGGATGCAGACCATGACTCGCTGGATCAGAGAAAGTTCGACGATTCTGGCTATCATGGGGTGCGATTAGATTCCAATTCGAAGGAGGAGAACCGTACGTGGGAGCGCTACCCTTTGACTTCCTGTCC
Source organism: uncultured Nitrospiraceae bacterium (assembly GCA_963781915.1). Taxonomy (GTDB): domain Bacteria; phylum Nitrospirota; class Nitrospiria; order Nitrospirales; family Nitrospiraceae; genus Palsa-1315. Next base: position 38,757 of record CAWAIH010000006.1, read on the forward strand.
TTGGATCAAGACCGCGCCTTTCGTCACGATACGTTGTCCCGACGTCAACCCTTCCAGGACCCGTACCTGATCCGGTGAAATCGTGCTCACTTTGACTTCCCGCTTGACATATCGATCGGCGCCTTCGACGACATACACAAACTGTTTCCCATCCACTTCCAGCACCGCTTCACGGGGAATCGTCAGTAGCGGCGTGGACTCGCCGACCTGGATATGGAGGCGCGCAAACATTTCCGGCTTCAGCCGATGATCCTTATTATTGACCCAGGCACGCAGCTTGATGGTTCTGGACGTCGGGTCTACCACGTCGCCGATGCTGGCCACGGTCGCAGGAAAATTCACGTCCGGGTACGCCTCTACGCTGACTTTGGCAGACTGCCCCTCCTTCACCAACGCGAGATCCCGTTCATAGACATCCGCTACCACCTGCAGCATATCGAGATCGGCTACCGTAAACACGACCTGACCGGAATCTCCCCCGATCGACTGGCCTGGCGTCACATTCCGTTCCACGACAATCCCGGTCAAGGGACTCTTCATTTCGAATCGCGACGTGATTTTTTGCCGGTCGAGCGGTTTCTCGAGTTCCTGTGCGGGAACCCGCAAGGACAACAACCGTTCTTTCGCACGGCGGAATTCCGCGCGCGCCTTGATCAACTCATTCTCCGCTTGCTTGAGATCCTTGAGCGCCAGCGCTTTACTCTCATACAAGTCCTTGGCCAGCTCTCGTGCGCGGGTCGCAAATTGAAGGTCCGAGTCTTCCTTGACGTACTCCGAATAGGCTTGGGCAATTTCTTGACTGTCCAACACCAACAGCACACTACCGGCCTGCACACGATCACCCAAATGCGCACGCACTTCGAGAACACGCCCTTGGAGCGGAGAGGAAATTCTTGAATAGCGATCCTCCCCGTAGGCGACCTTCCCAACCAACGTGAGATCATGGGCTCCCGACCCAAATTCGACGAGAGCCGTTTCCACCCGTGGATGCGATTCCACCGCCGGTCCGGCCATCTGGGGTGGAGTCGTCGCGGCATTGGAAACCGTGGGTTGTTCTCCTCGCCCGCAGGCAGAGAAAACCAGACAGGCTAACACCAAGGCTAGAAAGTTTGAGGTTAGAGGTACGAAGGTAGAGGCAACTGCGTTCCGCCTCCAACCTCGACTCCACCGCCTTCGCGCAGCCTTTGCCTCACCCTTGACTTGGCTCATCACGACCTGATCTCCTGCCCCACGGCGCTTTCCAACTGAAAGAGATGATGCTGATAGTTAAACAAGGCTTCGATATAGTTTTGCTGGATCGTCCGCGAGGTGCGCGCGGCATCGAGCAAATCCAGAATCGTGGCGCCGCCCCGCTCATAGGCTCGATCGACGATCGTCAAAGTCGAGCGGGCATCTTCCAACACCCCACCGACATAGGCTTCGACCAATCGTCGACTCTGCAGCAGGTTGCGATAGGCGACTTCCACTTCATTCTCAACCAGATTGACGGTCTTATTCACCTCTGCTTCCGCCGACTGGAGCGCGACCTCCGCCTGCAGAATCCCACCTTGGTTCCGGTTGAACAGGGGCAAGGGGATGCCGGCGCTGAGCGCGAATTGACCTGGATTATCAGGCCCCCGACTTCCCTGAATTGCGTACCCGGCACCGATCGTCACATCGGGAATCCGATAAGCTTTCGCCAGCTTCAGATCGGATTCGCGCTGGGAAAACGTAAAGCGTTTGGCGCGGATGTCCGGACGCGCATCAAGGGCGGTCACGCGTAATGTTTCGATATTGGGATCGATCCGACGGAAATCCAAATCCGTGGTCAATTCCAGCACCGTCTTGGGGGATAACCGCAGCAACTGACGAAGATCGCCTCTCGCCGATTCTGCCTCCTGCAGCGATTGAATCACTTGCGAGTGAAAGTCCACCACCTGCAAGCGAATCCGTATGAGATCGACTTCCGCGATGTACCCTTTATTGAATCGGATGGTATTGATTGCGAGGATACGGGAAAAACGGTCGCGATTCTCTTCTGCCAACACCAGCCTGCGCTGAGCCAACTGAACCCGGTAATAGGTATCCTTGACGGTAAACCCGAGTTGTCGCACGGCATCTTCGAAGGCCGCCTCTGCCGATTGCGTGCCGAACCCGGCGCTTTCGATTCGATAGCCCCGTTTCCCTGCTAATTCGAACAACTGAGCGACTTGCGTAAAGAGTTGCCCGCTATTCGACAGGGTCCTCCCTTGTGTATAGGAGCTGAGTGTCCCAACCGAAATCAGCGGATTCGGGAAGAGCCGCGCGGTGACTTCCTGCCCTTTTGTATACTCGATTCCGTACTTGGCGATGAGCACATCAAGGTTTTGACTGAGGAACAGTCCCAGGGCGTCGTTCACGCTGAGACGAAGCGCCTTCGATGCCACGATAGCCTGTTCAGGAGCCGGAGACGGCGAGGCCGCGCTGGAGGGATAAGCCGAAGCACTCAGAACGCTGAGAACGATGAGGAAGCAGGTGGAGCACAATCGTCGACCCATAAACACAAAGATTTCTCCGTATAAACCACCGCATGGGTACGGGAGATAAATACAGTTGACTGCATTATCCTCCAAAGCGAATTTTTATTATACAGCGTGCAAGGGGCGAAACAAGGAACCTCTTGAGAAATAAGTTATTGGCAGGACTCTGAACATAAACCCTCTGATTGAGGGGGAGAGGCCCCCCCCCAGAAAAATGCTCATCGCTAGGCGAATAGGCTGTCTTGGTAGATTCGGGCCGAGTGAGTGAAGTAGCCGCAGGGTCTGGCGAGTGAGAGGAGAGATCTTTTCTAAGCATACTGTTAGAAAAGAGTGGGTCGGGAGCCTTCCCTCTCTCAAGGCAATGAAAACTCCCAACCCCTTCGATCGCTGCAGTTAGTTCAGCGGTGGAACCACTCCGGCAAATGTCAGCAGATCGGTAATGCGAAAATCGCCCTGCGTCGCAGACGGCAGCACCGGTGTCCAGTTCGGCTGAGCGGCCAGATAGGAAGTGTCATCGGCCTTTAGTAAGCCGATAAACACTTCACCGACGATGCGGCCTCCCACCGGTCCTAAACGGAGACCATTCTCCATAAGCTCCGCCTCCTTCAAAATGTAAAACCAGAGTGGCGTGCTCTTCTCCATGCCAAAGGGTGTGAGGGCCTCTAATTGCGTCGGTGTCAATGCCGGAAGGCTCATTCTGCGCGCTATCGCCTGGCCGGACGGTATCCCGAAGTTGACGTGCCGCATCAGATTGCGTGAAGCCAACGACTGTACCCCATCGGCAGGCAGACCAGGGGCTGGCCCACGCGAGCCAGGAAGCAGCATCACCACGCTGGAAAGTTTACCGTCAATTTTTTTGTTGGGCCTGAAATTGCCATCGCCGAAATTGAAGAACGTTTGCCAGTCGACAAACCGACGCGGTGCGCGCTTCCCGCCACGCAGGTCGATGGGGTCCGTGTCGTTGGGATCCTGGGTATCGTCGAAGATAAACGCGAAGAACGGCACCGCAGGCGTGACGCTGGGGCCGAAGTTCAGCCGATAGCTCGGACGAATTTGCGAATGGCCGAAGCGATAGGCTGACACTGAAAATTCGATGGGAATAGAAGGATTTCTTTTGTCTACCTCATAGAAGCGGAGTCCCTTTCGGAGGATGTCATCGACGCGCTCTTGCCCTATTGTCAGCGGCAGGAATTCGTGCAGGATGATCCACTGATAGTGCCAGCGGACCTGGCGTTGGGCCAGTTTGAAGATCCGGTCAGCCGATTGATCGGCAAGCGTGGGATCCTTGCGCAAGTGGTCGATTACCGCGTTATGAAAGCGCAGGACTGCCAAGTGGAACTGAGCAAGGATCACATGCTCGTCGTTCCGGCTATCTCCGAGGATGGCGTTATTGTTGGGGTCGCGCGGTAAGTCGAAACGGATGGCTCCTTTGCGAGAGACCTTCTCTGAGCCTGGGATAGGCTCCACGCGCAGCTTGATATCGCCGGAACTTACGTCATACAACAGCGGGGATGCTTCGGGCCCATCGCCATACACGCTGTCCAGATCGAACGCCGCGGTGCGAAAGTTCGTCGTTTTTTTGGGATTGCTCCGTTCGAGCAACGGGGATCTTGGGTCGAGCGTGATATCATGGTCCAGAAACTGGCCGAAGAAGGTCACGCCGGCCGTCATATTGGGATTGTCGGGATTGTTCGGACTAAACTCCCCGGGATTTAAGATTGACTGAACGGGATCGGTCAGAATATCCAACGCGTCGATGAGTCCGCCTTTTTCTCCTAGCTTCTTGGCCTGATCCCGTGCGGCGTCGGTCGGCGGAGCGAAGGGCGGCAACTCAGGAAACATGCGCGTAAAGGAATTTTCCGGAGCGTGAGGCCGGTCCCGCATGCCGGGAAGGTGCAAATTGTTTTTTCCATCAGCGTAAGCCGCAGTGATGCCGAGTAGGGCTGTAGAACACAGCACTCCTGCTAGCCCGACCGACAGGAATTTCTTGCGACGATGCGACATGGTGTCCTCCTCATGGTGTTACAGGAGCTCTGATATCCGGGATTCAACATTTCTTTCCCGGTATGAACGAGATGCACGGCAGGCCTCCGCAAGAACCGAACCATGGAAAGCGCATAACTCTTCGCGTCCTTATCTCGGCGAAAAAAAAGAGAAGCGCTTTGTGGATTACGCACTCGAAAGAGGACTGTATGGAAAGAAAGACAGTATGCGAATGAGTCCAGTGATTCTATAAACATACAACATGGTCCGTCACAAGCAAGGCTGAGTTGAGCTATCTCGACTTTTTACTAGTCTTGGGTCCGATCGCGGTGGCGATCATGGCCGTGTTCTTGATTGTGCTGTGGCTGATCTTTGGGAGAACCATGACCGTGGCCCCGCATCTCCGAACGGCGGTGCTTGCATTGAGTTCACGGGAGGCCGTTTCAGATTGACCGTTCTTGCACCGCTGTCTCTGGCTGCTTGGGATCGTCAATGTCGGGTTTTGTCTGCATTCGCTCATTCATCTTGAGCCGGCGACGATTGCCCTCCTTGGCGCGAGCCTGTTCATGCTGATCGGTCATGCGAGACGGAAGACGGAGGATGCAGAAGAGTTGTCCTACTTGACCGATGTCGAATGGAAAACCATCTTCTTTTTTATCGGGTTGTTTATCCTGGTCGGTGGATTGGTCAAGGTCGGCGTGATTCGCTACCTGGCAGATCAGTTGGTTTCGGAGACGCAGGGGAATCTTGCGGGATCCACGATGGCGGTGCTCTGGGGGTCGGCGATGCTCTCAGCTGCGGTGGATAACATTCCTTATGTTGCAGCAATGAATCCCTTGATTGTGGATCTTGCCCGATCACTTCACCCTGAGATTTCGGATTATGTGACCTTGGTACATCAACCAGACATTATGCCGCTGTGGTGGGCGTTGGCGCTCGGAGCGTGTCTGTGAGGGAACGGCACGATCATCGGTGCGAGCGCGAACGTGGTGATCGTGGATATTGCCCGCAAAGCCGGCTATCCCATTTCATTCTGGCAATTCTTCAAGTTCGGGTTTCCCGTCATGGTGGGGTCGGTATTCATCAGCGCGTTGTATCTCTGTCTTCTCTTTCTCCGCTGACCAAGCCCGGACGATTCATGAATACCTGCTACGTCGTCCGATCCTCTTGCCCAGCGGGGCTTTTCTCGTTCGGCCTCCTCGACGGACTACCAGTACGCCTGCGTCGGCCTTACTTGCGTGAAGCCCCGGCGGGCTTCGGTCTCGAACGCCTCGCGACGGCATTCATGAATAATCCTGGCTAACAGGATGCTGAAAAAGCCCGCCAGCGGAAGAAGAGTGTTATTTGGTTGAACCAGACTAACCAGATAAGCCAAATCAACCAAATAGACCAGACCAATCAGTCTGTGTGAAGGAATCCCCTTGTTTCTGTAGGTCACGGGCTACAGTAATAAGGTTCCTGCGAAATCAATTTGATAGGGCGGTTTTGATCTCGAAGGGTGAACTCGTTTCCCTTCATAGGGACGTGCTCAATGGAGAATAGAAGGGTGCAGTACGTGGAAATACCCCCATAACAATAAGGTCAGCCCCACTCTCTTGTGCGGTACGGTGTTTGCTCTCTTCCCTCCTTGAAATCTCAAGACATCACCATACCCGATGAAATTGGAGGCCTAGTCATGGCGACGCACACTTTTGAAGCAATGTTCTCCCACTCCGCGGCGGCTCCACAGCGGAAACAGAAGGTAGGAAATAAAGACATCGATCAAGTGTCTGTCGTGACGCCGGTTATGGCTACCCTTCCAGAACGCCGGCGTGAGGCGCGCATGGACTATCGGCACATGTGTTCGTACGCGGTGTTCGAGCCCATAGAGGGAAAGTCGGTTGTTATCGAGCAAGGAGAGGCCTTCGCACTCAACCGGAGTATGGAGGGGATACTCCTCCTTATGGGCCAAGCCCCCCACGCGAAGCAGCTGATAGAACTGCTTACCCCACGCTCCGGATGGGGCCGGACCGTGACTGTCTTTGAAACCCGATGGGTCAAACCTATACAGGTGGAGTCACTTGGAATCCTATACCTGGTTGGATGTCAACGGGTTTTCAGCTCCGGTCACTACCTATCGCTCTAACATCCCACCGCGACTGACAGTTGATCTTTCCTCTCGGAACGTACCTCCTTCTGACGGCCACTTGCCCTTGCTGATCCGTGGGGGGTAAGATCGGCCATTCCCGCTCACCTACATCGATAGGAGGCGCTATGGCTGTCCGCACCACTCCCTTAAAACCACGGGTTTCTCTTGACCGAAGCATCGAACGGATGCGGAAACAGCTCACCGAATTTGCTCCGTTTCTAGGCAAAGGCAAGCCAACGCGCAGTCTGGAAGAGTTCGATCTGGAAGCCGAACGGCTGATCGAAGAACTGCTGGGGCAGACTTCCGACTTGCTGCATGCCTATGAGTATGCTGAGTTGGGTGAGGCGGCAGGATTGGTGAACATGACGGACGAAGCACCGGAAGGCACCGGCATGGATAGTCAGCGGCAAAGCCTGCTACAGCGTGGTCGCGTGTTGGAGAGCTGTGTATCGGAATTGGAAGCACGCAGGGTTACCGGAACGAAGAAAAGCAAGATCGTGCGAACACTCATCGGCCCGCAGATCGCTGAGCATATGTCCAATGAAATACGTAACGTGTCGCAGGACGCTAGCCTACGACAGGCCGGGCAACTGATGCAGGAGTGGAAGCTGGGATCTTTACTCGTTACAAACAGCCAATCGTATGTCGGTATCATCACCGATTCGGCCCTGGCTCGCGAGGTGGTGGCCAAGGGGCTGGATCCCAATACGACCGTTGTCAAAACCTGCATGCGGACACCGGTGGCAACTATTGAAGGTGATCGGCCGATTATCGATGCCGTGCACATGATGAAAGAGCGGTCTACCCGGCATCTGGCCGTGACGCAAGATGGACAGATTATCGGTGTGATCTCCGTCTCCAATATTCTTCGGTACTACTCAGGTATCGCCTAGCAGTAGATCGCGCGTCGTTCATGAATTGTGAGCGAGAAAAGCATGACATGCGCGGCAGGCGCGAGTCGCGAAGATGAAACATCCGACCTGTTCCGATTTTCTCGCAAGTCTCGTGAGTCACGCGCGAAAAGCGAGATACGTTTCTTGTTCATGGCATCTGTTTTTATTTTTAGTCATGCGCTCCTATCAGAACGGGAGGTGAGTGATGGGTCCTACCAAGGCGATCGTCAAAGAGAATGGGCTCTATGAAGTGGCAGGAGAAAAGCTGATTAAGGACGGGTTCGCCAGCCGTCAGGAACTTGAAGACTACGTGAAGCATCATTATGTAGCATTGCCAGTGCGCGACAACGCGGGGAACCCGTGGCTGCTCGATGGGAAGCCGGTGTATTGTTTCCGTGGCACGCAATACGAAACCGTAGACGATCAAAGGGTCCACCTCGCGCGTTGTTCGGAGTGCGGTGGTATGGGAATCAGATCAGATGAATTTACGGTCGAATCGGATTGCATTCGTTGCACAGCCTGCGGGCATGAATTCGATGCGCGACTGGAAATGATGGAAACATAAAGAGGGGGGCAGCCTGGTAGGTATCCCATGCTCACGGAAACCCCACGATGAAGCGGTGGTCGTTCGACGTGCGCAGTGAAAAATAGCCTGGCTGTTCCCCTTACGGCGAGGCTAAGACAATCGGAAGGCTCTCGCCTGGTCTATATATAAATGGTATCTCAGGTCTGCCAGTGGGTGGGTGAAAAGGTTGCATCCGCAATCCATGTATTCCAGGGTTGACTCTTTTCTGGCCTGGAAGTAGATTATTCCCTCTTTCTTCCATTGTTGTTGCAAGACGCTTCCGATCTGCATGACAGGTGTTGTGTATGATTGCAAGGCATGACCCTAAGCTTCAGGCTCAGGACTCTATTTCAATCGTCGTGTCACTCGATGCGGCACATTCAATGATCGCGTTGCCTGTCGAAGTGCCGGGGGCCGATATCAGAGGCGACGAGGGTGTCACAGGACTGGATGATGCTCCAGGAGGGGCGCGTGTCTATGAAGAATGGGGCTATGCAGAGCGCGCGTGGTATTTGGAGAAGCGTCAAGGCTTAATAGGGGTGATTCGTGCGCTTTTTTTACCGACGGAAGGTGTCGTCGAAGTAGGAATTCATCAATCGATCTGGGCCGAGCGGGCTCAGAAGCCTCCGGTTGAAGCCTTCAAGTTCGAGATCAGTAAAGCTGAGTATCGGAGATTGCGGTCCTATCTCCGAGCGACCATTGCATCAGAAGAGCCGGTAGGCATTGTCGGTAGCAGTCGGTTTTGTGCCGCCAGGTCGTCATATCATCTATTCCACCATTGCCATCACTATACGGCGAAGGGCTTGCGTGAGGCAGGGTTGCCTATTTCGTTGATGGGAGCCTTGACCCGCGGTGGTTTTGCCAGGCAGCTTCGGCGTATCATGCCCTCTCCTAAATCTGTATGAGTCACGCTCGTCTTGCGTGAGAGGGTTGACATTGACCCTGTTAGTACAGGGTCAATGTCCGGATGCATTTACGAACATCGATTGATCTCGATGATATTGTTTTTCCCAGACAATCATCGCATGCCCTGGTCCACTTTACGTGCGGCATGAGCTATGCATAGGCAAAGCATGTAACCTCGGAAGTGTTATGTGCCTCGATTCTGTTGACTCCTATATCAAACAGAGTTAGGATTTCATCCATCATATGTACTATGATCATCGTGGCATCTCTAAGTTGACATGGTGAACAAAAGCGGTTGCATAAACGTATCGAGCTTGGGGTGGTTTTGATTTAATTTAGAAGGAGGTAAGAGTATGGCTACAACATGGGGCGGTACTGACCGGGGCTATGACATGTCGCTCTGGTACGATTCCAAGCCGCTCAAGATCGGCTGGTTCGCGATGTTGGCGGCAGTGGGTTCTGAGGTCGTGTTTCAACGCGTCTTCGGGTATTCCCACGGCTTGGACTCCATGACCCCGGAGTTCGAGAATGTCTGGATGGGCCTGTGGCGCTTTAACGTGATCTCCAACATCATCTTCTCGGCGGCGACGCTGGGCTGGATTTGGAGCACGCGCGATCGCAACGTGGCCAACGTGGATCCCAAGACGGAACTCAAGCGGTACTTCTATTGGATGATGTGGCTCGCCATTTACGTGTTCGGCGTCTATTGGGCCGGCTCGTATACCCTGGAGCAGGATGCCTCGTGGCATCAGGTGATCATCCGCGACACCAGCTTCACCGCCAGCCATATCATTGCCTTCTACTTCACGTTCCCGCTCTACATTACGTGCGGCGTCGCGAGCTACCTCTACGCCATGACCCGGTTGCCGCAGTTCAGCAAGGCGGTCTCCTTCCCGTTGGTGGGCGCCATCGTGGGGCCGATGATGATTCTCCCGAACGTGGGCCTCAACGAGTGGGGCCATGCCTTCTGGTTCGTCGATGAACTGTTTGCGGCGCCGTTGCACTGGGGCTTTGTGACCCTGGGCTGGTGCGGATTGTTCGGCGGCACGGGCGGCGTGGCGGCGCAGATCGTGGCGCGCATGTCCAACCTGTGCGATGTGGTCTGGAACAACGAGAGCAAGGATTGTTTGCATGTGATTCCGTACTAAGTCCTGCAATCGGCTTGGGCGCCCTAAGCGCCATCCACGGGCGATCTCCAACTAGCTAGGAGGTCGCCCGTGTTGTTTCAAAGTCGATCTTCTCGCCAGAGAGAAGAAAGAGTTTGCATGCACTGTAACGGGCTGGTTTCCTGCGACACCCGCGTGCAACTCAATATCGGTGAAGTACAAGATGAGAGCCTTCCTCACACCCGCTGATCAAGCAGAACGGAGGAAGTAGCTGTGTTTTTGGACACGCAGAATTTTTCGCAGAAACGAAACTGCCGCTGTTTCTATTGTGGCATGCAGTGGCGTTGCTTGTGCTGTTGTTAACCGGGGGTATCTGGAGGAAGAAGTCTTTCGATCTTATTCACCAGAGGAGGTGACCATGCTTGTTCATGAAGTCATGTCACCCGGTATCGTAATGGTTCAGAAGACAGACACGATTCGGTCGGCCGTCATGAAAATGAGGAACCGTCACTGTGGATCCCTTCCTGTGGTCGAGGGAGATAATCAGCGTCACCTCGATATTTGAAAGGATTCTGCAGTTTGCTCGGGACAGTACCTCATAAAGTGATGCTGCTCAGGCATCGCAAATCGATTTTGAGATAGGTCCTACTTTCCTAGCGAAATAAACCTGGTAACCGCCACCTCTTCCTCAGTTGCGACCTTTCTCTGAGGCTCGTATGATAGGGTCATGAGTTTGGAGCCTGTCACGCGCATCAAGTCGAAGACGCCCCTGCCTTACGAGCTTACGGCTATTCATCACGATACCCACGACACGAAGACCTTTTGCTTTGCTCTGCCTGACGACGCCACGTTGGATATGCTGCCAGGCGATTTTCTGTATGTCCACGCGACAATCGACGGGAAAACGGTCAAACGGCCCTACACGCCGTCGTCGATGCCCGGTGCCACGGGGTACTTCGACTTGACGGTCAAGCGGTACGAATCCGGCGTGGTGTCGAAGTATCTTCATGCCCGGGAGCCGGGAGACATCGTGCTGATGAGCGGGCCGAATCCAGGCGGCCATTGGGTGGACGGAATGGCGAAGAAGGTGGGGTTTGTGGCGGGCGGTACGGGCATTACCCCGATGATTTCCATCATTCGCTGGATTCTCGCCCAGAGCCTCCCTGTCGAGTTGTTTCTGGTCTTTGCCAACAAGGCCGAGACCGACATCATCTTCCGGGAGGAGTGGGACGAGGATGGGCGCGAACACGCGAGCTTCCATTGTTATCATGTATTGGAGCAGCCTCCTAAGGGTTGGCTGCAGGGTACGGGCCGGATCACCGAGGACATTCTGCGCAGGCATCTCCCGCCCCCCGGCCCTGACGCCGTGGTCTTTCTCTGCGGCCCTCCGTCGATGACCGATGCGTTGGAAGCCGCTCTCAAAATGATTGGCCATTCCGAGCAGGCCATCATCCTTCCGTAACCACTAACAGGATGCTGAAAAAGTCCGCCAGCGGCGTTCTCGCTTCGCTCAGAGGCTCAACGTACCGAAGCGTACGCCTTGCCTCTTCCCTCGCTGCGGCCTTGCTGGACGGCCTTTTTGAGCATCCTATGTAAGGGTGCTACTCTTTCGCCTCGCCACGAAGGTAATGTCAGAGAGGCTTCTAGCTTCTGGCAATTAGGCTTGGACTTACCCTGGCAGCCCCTTGGAATCGGAGGATTCAAGGGAGATAATATATAGGACGCTGCATCGCGACCTGTACCTCTAAGGAGCCTGCTATGCGAATTCTTCTGGCCGTCGACGAATCTGAGACTTCCCATCGCGTTGTCCGGTATGTCGGATCTCTCCTGGGCCGAACACCTAATATTGTCCTCACCCTCTTTCATGTGCTCAAGCCCATGCCGCGGGGGTTGCTGGAGCATGGTGGATCGGAGAATCCTGCCGCCGAGGAGCAATTGAGCGTACAGTTGCGCGATGAGCAGGAAGCCTGGATTCGGAAGGAACGGGAATCCGAGTGCTATGTCCTGAAGAAGGTGTGCGAAACGCTGGAACAGTCTGGCTTCGATATGAGCCATGCGGAGGTGAAGTATGGCCATGAGGACGATATTGCCAGAAATATTCTCGAAGAGGCGCGAAGTGGACATCACGAAACCATCGTCGTGGGCCGGCATGGGATGTCCAGGATCAAACGGATCTTCGGCGGCGGTGTAACAGATCAATTACTGCGCGAGGCAAAGGGCTTTGCGATCTGGGTGGTGGAATGAAGCTGGTTGATCCGATGTGGCACTGCACGGACGCATCACATATGAATCGTCGCAAGGTGAAGGGGAACTGCCATAAACAGCGGTTGGCCTACTTCTCGGGTTTATGGGCACTGATCACACTCCTGTTTCTGAGTACTGCTCCAGTGAATGCGGAGTGGATGGTGGTTGAGAAAGACTATCTTTTGTCAGGACTACAGACTATGTACGTCGACCCAGACAGCATTCGCAGAGAAGGGACTCTGGTGACGATGCGGCAATTAATTGACTTCAAGTGGATGCAAGGGAGTGCGAGAGGGCCCACCAGGTTTATGTCTACAGAGACGCACAAACAATTCGACTGCGCCGAAAAACGCCTTCGATTGCTTGCCTTCACGGAGTTCTCACACCGTATGGCAACCGGGATACGGTCTGATGGATACGTAGACACAGGCAGATGGATACCGGTCGAACCAGATAGTATTAATCAGGCTCTGTGGGAGGTAGTCTGCGGCAAGGGGTAATCGCGCTGATGCACGCAACTTTCGGTGTAGAGAAGGTTACGGAATGAGCGACGTTACGTGCCGTCGCGAGAAAGCAGATAGGAATCACATGACCCAAGGATGGGCCTATGACAGTCACACGATCGGCGTATATCTTCTCGATTGCCGCGTTCCTGCTCGGATTTGGCTTAGGTGGGGTTTCGTTGCATGTGGCCTCAGCGCAAGGACTCTTCGGGTTAAAAACATCAGTCACTCAGATCGGGAGTGCCTTGATCGAGATGCAGAAAAATGTGGACGCGCTCCAAAAGAATATGGGCACGATTAAACAAGCTAAAGATCAATTGTCTTCCCTGTCACCGGCGGGTAGCGATGCGATCAAAAGCAAGGCGGAGTCTTTGAAACAGCTCGTCCCAGGATTGAGCCAATAGCCGTCAGTCTGCTGTTTCTATGTCTTCAACTTTCCGAAGACGCCTAGTCGTGAATAGAGGGAATGTCGCCAACTACTTGGGCCAAAGGAGTAAAACGTGTATGCCCAGATGGCCACATCGGTCAGGCTGCCCCATTCGGCTTTTCCCTGCCACAGACGAACCAGCACTAACAAAATGCCTATGAGAGAAATAAAGCGAAGGAGGTGGCAGCCCACCGACAGCCGAAGAAGAGAGAGTAGGGTGGCTCCTATGAGACCGCCGGCGAACAAATCTGACGCGAAGAGGGCACCGTCGGTAAGGTCTCTAGAAAAAAAATGCCATGCTCCCATCCACATAAGGAGAGCATGAAAGCCCCACCATGTGATCGTCCCAAGAAGCACATCCCTCTGCGAGGTCTCCATCGAATAGCCCTCATCTAATGTGGTGTCCAGACCACCCGCGCAGGTAGCGATTCGATAGATCGAACGCCTGCCTTACGGATTGGTTCCGTGCAATATAGCAGAAACCGATAGTGAAAAGCGGCAAGTTGTGTGGGTGCCATCAAGTAGAGACTGACTGCTTATTGATTGGAGAAGTGGCGCCACTCTTTATAAGTGCGTGAAATATGTGATCACCAAAGAAGAGGGCAGCTTTTCTCCCCGCCCGGTAGTCGTCTATACTCCTTCACTGTTTTGGCGCGTCAGAATTGCTATCCTATTTTGAGCGAGGTAGGAGCATGGCCCAATCGGAGTACGTCTTTCAGCGAGTTGAAAATCAACGAGAACTGGAACGGCTCAGGATGATCGAGCAGGTGTTCGATCCTGCAAGTCGGAGGAGGCTCCTCGGTACCGGTCTGCAAGCAGGCTGGCGCTGTCTTGAGGTCGGGCCTGGCGCTGGGTCAATCATGACCTGGATGGGTGAGGTGGTTGGTCCGATGGCCCAGGTCGTGGCGGTGGAGCTCGATCCGAAGTTTCTCAGTGAAGCGGAGCGATCGAATGTGCGTATCATGCGAGCCGATATTCGGACCGCACAGTTTCCAGAGCAGTTGTTCGATCTGGTTCATGCCCGGTACGTCTTGATCCATCTTCCTGACTACGAGGTGGCGTTGACGAAGATGGTCGACAGCCTCAAGCCGGGAGGCTGGCTTGTTCTGGAGGAGCCTGATTTTTCAGCCTCCCGTGGCATCACCGGCGATGAGCAGGAATTGGAGTCCCTGCGCAAGGTCAATCAGGCCATCGAACAGATGTATGCCACAAGAGGATTGGACTACGAACTGGGACTGAAGTTGCCTGCTTTGATGCAAAGGCGGGGATTGCAGCGTCTGACTGTGGAGAACGATGCCCCGCTTTGTGCGGGTAGTTCCGGCATAGCCACAGTGATGAAGTTGTCTGCTGAGCAATTGCGGGAGAAGTATCTGGCCACAGGAGTTGTTGGACAGTCCGATCTTGAACGGTATTGCCGGTTTGCCGACGATCCGAGCAGCTGGGCCATCTACTACGCTACGATCGCCGTGAGTGGCCAAAAGACCTGGGGCTGAGATGTCCGTCACTACCCCAGTGTTAATCCTGCCCGGTATTGGTAACTCCGGCCCGCAACATTGGCAAACGCGCTGGGTGCTGCGCCATTCCGATTGGCAGCGCGTGAATCTGGGCAATTGGGACAGTCCGGTCTGTGACGATTGGGTTCGTGCGTTGGATGTTGCTGTGCGGGCGTGCCCTTCTCCGCCCATGTTGATAGCTCATAGCCTCGCCTGCCTTCTAGTGGCTCATTGGGCTCATCGTTCAGCGCTAGTTCCGAAGGGCGCATTTCTCGTGGCAGTGCCAGATCCACAGAGCGCAAACTTCCCTGCCACGGCGCGTGGATTTGTGCCGGTGCCGATGAAGCCGCTCGCTTTTCGGAGTTTCGTGATCGCCAGCGCGAATGACTCGTTCGGATCGCTGGCCCATGCCGAACATTGTGCGATTGCTTGGGAGAGCAGCTTTGTCGATATCGGTCAGGCAGGGCACATCAATGCCGACAGTGGGCATGGTGAATGGGAAGAGGGTTATGTGCTTCTGCAACAATTCATGGCATAACAGGATGCTGAAACAGTCCGCCAGATTTCTGGAAGGTTAAGGCTCAGGTTAAGGCTGAGAATAAGAATCTGATCGTTGTTCAACCTTGACCTCGACCTCAGCCTGCTTCAGAAGCTGCGGCCTTACTGGACGAACTGTTTGAGCATCCTGCGGGAACGGTCTCCTGTCGTGCCACACGTGCGGACCGCCGAAGTCCTCGCGTGCAACATTATTTTACGGTGGCCTGCTAACTCATGCAGCTTCGTATCGACCATGCACAGCTTGATGATGCTCCGATCATCGCTCAGATGGTTGGGGAACTGCTTCGCGACATCATGGCCGCGATCGGAACTCAGACTTTTAGTTTTCACCAGGAGGAGACGGAAGCGCGGGCCCGATCCTGGATGACGGATGGGAAGTACCGCGTCTTGCTGGCTCGCGATGCGGATCGAGGCGAGCCGCTTGGCTTTCTGGCTCTGTATGAGAGCTTTGCCCTGTACGCGGAAGGATCGTTTGGAACGATTCCTGAACTGTTTGTGCGCCCGGCCTATCGGTCGAACGGCGTCGGGGCGGCGTTGCTGTCGGAAGCGAAACACATGGGGCAAGCAAAGGGATGGCGTAGGCTCGAAGTGACCACGCCGCCGCTGCCTCAATTCGACAGGACGCTGGCCTTCTATCAGCAACAGGGATTCAGTATTTCAGGCGGACGAAAACTGAAAGTGGAGTTGCCATGAAGCCGGTGATTCAACTTGAACGGACTGGTTGTGGAATCGCTGCCGTGGCTATGCTGGCGGGCGTGAACTACCGGCAGGCGCAGCGTGTGGCAAATCGGCTCGGCATTTTCGCTGGCGATTCGATGCTGTGGTCCGAGACACACCACGTTCGCAGGCTGCTCAAGGAGTATGGAATTCGGTCGGCAAGTACCGAAGTGCCCTTCACTTCATGGGAGGCCCTGCCGGATCTTGCGCTGCTCGCGATTAAATGGCGCAGAGAGCGGGATCGTGCTTTCTGGCATTGGGTGGTCTTTTGGCGAGGGACTGACGGACCTGTCGTACTCGACTCGAAGCGCAGTCTTCGCAGCCATAAGAGAATCGACTTCGGTCGCATGAAGCCGAAATGGTTCATTCCTATCAACTCGTGATAGAAGGCGGCTGCGTTCTTGAACCGATTGCACTGCTGATGACCAAGCGACTCCAATCAATCTCCGATGGCAAGACCCGCTGCGGATGGGTCGGCGGTAAGCCGCATTTCATCGCCTATCATGACCAAGAGTGGGGTGTGCCGATTCACGATGATCAGAAAACATTTCGAGATGTTGCTGTTGGAAGGCGCACAGGCTGGTCTAACGTGGGAAACGATCTTGCTGCGGCGTGCGGGCTATCGCCGAGCGTTCTCGGATTTCGATCCGAAGAAGGTAGCGCGATTCACGGCCAAGAAAAAAGCCCTGCTATTGAAGAATCCAGGAATCATTCGTAACCGACTCAAAATAGACTCGGCGGTGACCAATGCGCAGGCCTTTCTCGCGGTTCAGGAGGAGTTCGGCTCGTTCGATCGCTACGTCTGGCAGTTCGTGGGTGGGAAACCGATTGTGAACCGCTGGGCTAAGATGGCTCAGGTTCCGGCGACAAGCACGGTGAGCGACGCATTGTCGAAGGATCTCAAAAAGCGTGGTTTCCGGTTTGTCGGCAGCACGATTGTCTATGCCTACATGCAGGCAGCTGGGCTGGTGAATGATCACACCACTGATTGCTTTATACGAGCCACACGCTAACAGTTGGCGCATGGTAGCTGTCCTTGTCTCCTATCAGCAAAGGGAGGCGAGCTAATGATGAAGACGAGGTCGGTGCGATGTTGCATAGCAGGAGGCGGTCCGGCCGGGATGATGCTTGGCCTGCTATTGGCACGTGCAGGCGTGGATGTTGTGGTGTTGGAAAAACATGCCGACTTTCTCCGTGATTTCCGGGGCGACACGATCCATCCCTCTACCCTTGAGGTCGTGCATGAATTGGGATTGCTGGAGCGGTTGCTGACGTTGCCGCATCAGAAAGTGTCACGGATCAACGCTCAGTTCGGCGATCTGGCGTTGACGGTTGCGGATTTCTCGTCGCTCTCGACGCATTGTCGCTTTGTCGCCTTCATGCCGCAATGGGACTTTTTGAACTTTCTGGCTGAAGAGGCAGCGCGGTATTCGACATTCCAGTTGCGGAGGCAAGCGGACGTGACGGGGCTTATCGAGGAGGAAGGTTCTGTGGTAGGGCTCCGGGCGAACACCTCAGATGGTCCGCTTGAGGTACGTGCCGACCTCGTCGTGGGAGCCGATGGGCGACACTCGATCGTTCGTGCGAAGGCGGGCCTCTCGATCGAAGAATTCGGCGCACCCATGGACGTCCTCTGGTTCCGTCTGTCTAGGCGGGCAAGTGACCCAGGAGATCCCGTAGGCCGCTTCGACGCCGGTCGGATCTTCATCATGCTGAATCGGGGCGACTATTGGCAGTGTGGCTTCGTCATCCCAAAGGGATCGCGAGATCAACTGCAAGAACAAGGGCTACCGGCGTTTCGTGATGCTGTCGCACAGCTCGCGCCGTACGTGGCCGATCGTGTCGGCGAACTCCGTGACTGGGAGCCGATTAAGTTACTGACGGTTCAGGTCGATCGGTTGCGCCAGTGGTATCGCCCAGGGCTGCTCTGCATCGGCGATGCGGCACATGCCATGTCGCCGGTTGGTGGTGTCGGGATCAACCTGGCCATTCAGGATGCGGTCGCGACGGCGAATCTCTTGGCATGCTCCGCTGCGCGACGGCCCAGTTACCACCGAAGATTTACGCAGGGTCCAGCAGCGGCGCGAGTGGCCGACCCGCATGACGCAACGAGCGCAGCTCATGATTCAGGATCGAGTCATCAGACGCGTGCTCGCCAATAGGGATAGGTTCTCGCCGCCGTTCGCTATCCGGCTATTGGCGTTAATTCCATTCCTCCGTCGAATTCCCGCCCGGATGATCGGACTGGGATTCAGGCCGGAGCATGTGCATACTTCTGACACAAAGATTCCGCCTGCATCAATGGAAGGCGCATCGCACTAACAGCGATTTCTTTGGTTCATCTGGTCTATCTCGTTCGTTTGGTTCAGCCAAACAAACAAGACAAACCAGATGAACCCGCCGTTGGTTATTAGTTGGAGCTTTCCGACGAGCTGACAAAGGCTTTGCGGTAGCCGGTCACCTTTTCCAAGTAGTGGCGGGTCTCTTCGTAGGGCAGACTTTTTCGCAACTGGTCATAGACACCGGATGGTTGGAGGCTGTTGATCTGGTTGACCGCAGTGGTGCGGTCACGCGAGAAGGTGCGGAAGACGTTGCTCGGGCCGGTATTGTAGGCGGCAATCACACAGTACTCGCGTGACACATTGTGGTCCACGGCTTCCAGCTGATTAAACATCAACACGTTCAAATAGGCAGTTCCCAACTCGACGTTATTGGCCGGGTCGAAGAGGTAATCCCGTGAGGGGGCCACGTCCTGGCCTTTCGCCTTTCGATAGGCTTCACGGCCCCCGCTGGTGGGAACCAGTTGCATGAGCCCGTAGGCCGGGGCCGAGCTGACGGCATAGGGATTGAAGTTGCTTTCCGTACGGATGACCGCGAAGACCAGGCTGGGACTGATGCGATACTGTTCTGCAAACTGGTGAACCAACGTTCGATATTTTTCCGCCTGCTTCATCGGGAGATTGGACACCATCGCCAGCGTGACGTAGTGAACCGTTTTTTTGGTCCCGTCCTGGTCAACTGTCCGCGTGCCGGATTTTTTTTCAAGGAGATAGGCGGCAAACGGCTCGGCTTCCTCCGGCGTGCGCATCGGTTTATTCTGCTGATCAAGGACGAGGCCGAATAGGTAAGGATCCTTGTCGCCGGTGAGGACGATTTCCTTGTCGGAAAATAAATCGACCGACCGGGGATCTTGCGGGGTCAGGATCGTCGTGATCACGGCATTCTTGAGACTGCGTGGGGGGTCTTGATCGTCCAACGTTTCGACCAGAATTTCGCCTGAATCGAAATCGACGATCGCCCGGCTCTTATAGTTTTGCGTGTACTTCACATATTTTTTGCGCTCGGGCAATTGGATTTCCTTCTTCCCCCAGGTCTTTCCGACATTCACCCCAAGGACAGCGAGGATTGTCTCAAAGTCTTTCTTTGCCTCGCGCAGATCTCTGAACAGCGCGTCGGGGTCGCGTACGTACTGGTCGAGACGTTTCTTGGCGATCTGTGCCGGATCTTTTCCCGAAGCGAGATTGATGATGGCCTTGCCGGTCTGGCCCTTGGTAACTCGTTCAGCAGCCGTGAGGACCCGATCAGTTGTTTCACAACCGGAGGTGATTAGAGCCAAGGCGACGATCAACAGAGAGGTGAGCGAGGCTGATGGGCGCATGCGTGTATTCTACAGATTTTGGCGTGGCCTGCAAAGCAACCGGCTGGTTGCTTTGGTTGATCTGGTTTATTTTGTTCATTGAGTTGATCTTGGTTAACCAAAAAAACAAGACAAACCAAACAAACCAGATGAACCAGAGCTGCTAGGATTGTCCTGCCGACTCCGTCTGTTTTCCTTCGAGTTCGGTCCAACGGTTATAGAGCCGCTCCGCGGCTGTGCGGGCTGCGTCCAGTGCGGCGGATCGTTCTTGTAGCGCCGCGGCATTGGAGGCGATGGCAGGATCTTCCACTGCGGCCTGACAGGATGCGATGGTTTCCTCGGCCTGGAGGATTCGCTGCTCCATCTTCGCCCATTCCTTTTGTTCGCGATAGGACAGACCTGTCTTTTTGGCTTTCGGCGTCGCGTCCGACTCGGCGCGGGATACTTTGGATGGCCGTGACGTTGCCGTACGAATCTGCGCTTCCCTCATGCGCTCTTGTGCAGATTCCCATTGTGCATAGTCGGCGAACCATTCGGTCTGGCCTGTGCCGTCCAGTGCGAGCAGCATGGTGGAGACGCGGTCTAAGAGCCATCGATCGTGTGTCACCAGCATCAAGGCGCCTGGAAATTCCACCAGACTGTCTTCCAACACATCCAGCGTCGGAATATCTAGATCGTTCGTCGGCTCGTCGAGGATTAAGAGGTCGGCCGGTTGTAACATCAGTCGTGCGATGAGAAGACGCGCCTGTTCGCCTCCGGAGAGGCGGGAGACCGGGAGGTCTAATTGCTCAGGCCGGAAGAGAAACCGTTTCGCCCAGGAGACGAGGTGCACCGAGCGGTCTTGATAGACGACCGCGTCGCCATGAGGGGCGAGGGATCGACGAAGCGAGGAGGATTGGTCGAGTGATTCGCGGTGCTGCTCGAATGTGACCACGCGCAGCTTGTCCGCGCGTGCGATGGTGCCTGAGTCAGGCTTCAATGTGCCCGCCACCAGCTTCAGCAGCGTGCTCTTTCCGCTTCCGTTCGGTCCCAGCAATCCGATCCGCTGGCCCGGTCCGAGCAGCAGGTCGAGATTCGTGACGATCGGCCGTCCGCCGAGCGATTTGCAGAGTTGCGTGGCTTCAACCAACTGTTTCGACCTGCGCCCCGATGCGGTGAAGTTGATGCCGGCCGTGCCTTGGTCTTTCCGGGCGTCGGCGCTGTTCAGTTCCTCGATCAAACGACCGGCTGAGTCGATGCGCGATTTGGCTTTCGTCGTGCGGGCTTTGGGACCGCGACGGAGCCACTCCACTTCGCGCCGGACACGATTGGCCAATGACGCTTCATAGTTGGCTTGCGCGTGCAGCGCGGCATCCCGCTGCTCGAGGAAATCGCTGTAATTCCCTTTAGCCTCGAATACCCCGGTAGGATAGCTGCGATTCAGTTCGATCATCCGCGACGTCACGGCTTCGAGAAAACGCCGATCATGGCTCACGACGAAAAAGGCACGGGCTTCGGCCCGTAATAATCGTTCCAGCCACAGGATGCCTTCGACATCCAAATGGTTGGTCGGCTCGTCCATCAGCAAGACATCCGGTTCCAGCATCAATGACCGGACGATGGCCAGGCGTTTCTTCCATCCTCCGGAGAGCGTGGCGATGGACTGGTCGATTGCGGGAAACTCTCCTAAGCTGAGCGCCGCGGAAGTGCGACTACTATGGTCGTGGGGGTCATGACCTTCGTCGATCAGAACCTGTGCGAGTACGTCCTCGATTGTCTGCGCTCCATCGAATGACGGGTCTTGCGGTACGTAGCCGATGCGGAGTTGCCGGCGCATCGATCTGGTGCCCTGGTCCGGCTCTTCGAACCCTGCCATGATTTTCAGTAAAGTCGATTTGCCGGAGCCGTTAGGCCCGACCAGTCCGACATGGTCGCCCTCAGCCAATCCGATCGAGAGATCGGCAAACAGTGGTTTTACCCCGTAGCTTTTGCTGATGGACTCGCAGCTCAAGAGAATTGTAGGTGGCATAGCTCTACCGTACGGATGACTCAATGGTTGCTTAGCTGATAGACGATCGGGCAGGACTGTTCAGGCCAGGCTGGATCGCGAAAGACTGAGTGTACGGGTATGGAGGGGAAAACTGCAAGTGGGGAGGGGATGGAGGCTGATGATCTTCTGTGCTCGCACAACGCGCCCGGGTTCGTCTGTCTGGATGGCTGGTCTTTCTTGTCTGTCTAGTTCTTCTGAATGAATTTCCAGTCCGATAAACCAAACAAACCAGATGGACGAGATAGACCAAATGAACAAGCATCCGTTGGACGCATGCAGTAGAAGATCAATCAGCTCCCATCCCTGAAAGTACGAGCGAGATCAGAGGGAAATTGCGGAGTGGCTGGCGCAGGTCTTTTGCTCGCAGAGACCCGCTAGCCACTCGCTGCGTGCCGGAAGCGTCGATTCAGGCCCTGTTTGGCCCGACTGTTGTCCGCACGTTTCACGCTTCACGCGCCACGGTTAGTGGCGGGGCTACTTGGCCACGATCTCGAGGAGTTCGATTTCGAACACTAATGTTGCGCCGGGCTTGATGAGGGGGGGGAGGCCCTTGTCGCGATAGGCGAGACTCGACGGGCAGACCAACTTGCTCTTGCTGCCGACTTTCATCTGCTGCATCCCTTCCACCCAACATTTGCTCATTTCATTCATTCTGAGTGTGGTCGGACTACCCTGCTTGGCGGAATTATCGAACACCGTCCCGTCGATCAGGGTTCCGAGATATTGCACCTTCACCATATCCGAGACTTTCGGAATGGCGCCGTTTCCCTCCTTGAGGGTCTTGAGGATCGCGCCGGACTCGGTTTTCTTGGCGCCGGGTTCTGCTGCGACTTTTGCAAGGAACGCGGCGCCTGCTTTCTTCTCGGGTTCTGCGATGACCGAGGCGCGGGCCTGTTGCAGTTCTTGAATCTTCGGGCCGAACGTCTGGAGGTCCACTTTAGAGGGGCGGTTGAATACTCCATCGGTGATGCCGGCTTTCACGAGCTCGAGCTCGGCCTCGCTCAGGCTGAAGCTGTCGATCGATTGGCTGATGGTTAATCCCATGGCATAGAGGGTTTTTTGTTCATCGGTTGTGGGTTCTGGGGTCGCTGCGAATGATGCAGTGGTTCCAAGGCTGAGTAGGGTCACCAAACAGGAGACAACGAAACGCATGAGTTGTCCTTTCTTTGTATGTGACGGCGATGAATTCGGTGTCGCAAGGCCTGAAGCTGTACAAGTTATGCGATGTTATGCATGGGGATCAAGACAAATTTGTCAGCCTGTGAAACGAGGGCAGACTCGATGGTCCCCTGTGCTCGTGCAACGTGCGGTCTCAGCAGCTCCTCGCTTGGGCAAATGGCGACGTCCATGGGAATTCGATTGCGAAGCAATCGGAGGGTAGGGCGGGTGAAAAATGTTTGCCAGCAGGTGGGCGGTGAGAAATTTTCGCGCAGTGGGAGACTATCTAGCTTGCCCTCAAGAGAGATGATGGAAGAGCATGGTTGCTCATGCGCGTGGACAGGGGCACGAAGCCGAGCGGGATATGCTCCCGCTCGGCCTTCGTGAAGACTTCAGTGGGGGGCTTCCTTGGTCACGATTTCAAGGAGTTCGACCTCGAACACTAACGTCGCGCCGGGCTTGATCATCGGGGGCGCGCCTTTGTCGCCATAGGCGATATTGGATGGGCAGACCAACTTGCTCTTGCTGCCGACTTTCATCTGTTGGACCCCTTCCGTCCAACACTTGATCACTTGATTCAATCCGAACGTGGCTGGCTCGCCCCGTTTGACGGAACTGTCGAATACCGTCCCGTCGGTCAGGGTGCCGTGATAGTGCACCTTCACGGTATCCGTGACTTTCGGGGTCGCGCCTTTTCCTTCCTTGATGGTCGTAAGGATCGCGCCGGACTCAGTTTTCTTGGCGCCGGATTCTGCTGCGGCTTTCGCGAGGAACGAGGCTCCTGCTTTTTTCTCCGCATCTGCAACGGCCGAGGCGCGGGCTTGTTGCAGCTGTTGAATCTTCGGGCCGAATGTCTGGAGATCTACCTTGGGGGATTTTTTGAGGACTCCATCGGTGATGCCTGATTTCACAAGATCAAGCTCAGCCTCACTCAGGCTGAAGGAACCGAGCGATTGGCTGATAGCCAATCCCAAGGCATAGACAGTTTTCTGTTCTTCCGTCGTAGGCTCTTGGGCCGTCGCGAATGCCGTAGTGGTCCCAAGGCAAAGCAGGGCTACCAAACAGGAGACAATGGAGCGCATGAGCTGTCCTTTCTTTTATGTGTGACTGCAGCAGATCTGGCATTACTAGTTCTAAACCTGCATAGGGTATGCGATGTCGCGGTGGGGCTCAAGACAATTATGCTTAGAATCCTGGTTTGTTCATTTAGTTTGTCTGGGTTATGGGTTGACGGAACTAATCAAATGGACCAAAAGAACTAGATAAACGAAACAAACCAGTTTGTTACCAACGGTGGCCCCAGCCTGGCCCATAGTAATGCGGGCCGAACCCGTATGGGCGGTAAAAAAATGGCGATCCGTAAATCCAGGAGGATCCCAGGGAGAAGCTGAATCCTACTGGGGGGTAGGAGTAGAGGGGAGGGACCACTTGGACTGTGGTGGGTGGTCGTACCAGTTGACGTTGCAGCTCAGTGTTCGCGGACGCCTGACGGTCGAGCTGATCTTTTAAGAGGTTGACGGTCTCTTGTTGGGCTTGCAACTTTCCTTGGAGCGCTGCGATCTGGTCGCGCTGCGACTCGGCAAATCCTTCTAAGCAACGGGTATGGGCGTCGCCGGTATAATTCGAACATTCCCACAGTGTCTGCGATTCGCCCGCTTGGGCCGGTACCCAGGCCACCACCATCGCTATTCCGATCGCTCCAAAGAGGAGCTGTGGCCACAGCATCGCTGTCTTCCGATGGAATTCTCGACGATGGAAGTTGTGATCGTTCATCGGCATCCCTCCCGGTAGCAACTGATATCAGCCTACCATGCAATTGCGCATGAGAATAGGGGGCTGGCTGGTCTATCTTGTTTATCTGGTCTGTCTCGTTTGTTTGGTTAAACCAGATAGACCAGCCAGCCTAGATAGACCAGAGCAACCTTCGACCGTTGCGCCCTTGCCGAAGCCTAGCTAGAATTCGTCTATTCCTATGCCAGAGCTGTCTTCATGGTTCTAGGGTTCGCCATTCTCTATTTGCTCCTCTCGGTGGGGGTCGGACTGGCTGCCGCCAGGACGGGTTCATACTGCGAAGGATTTTGCAGTGGCCGGTCGAAGCTTGCCGCTGCCGATTGTGATCGCCACGGTCTTTGCGACCTGGTTTGGCGCAGAGGCCGTACTCGGAATTTCTGCCACGTTTGTGAAGGAAGGGTTACGCGGCGTCGTCGCCGACCCCTTCGGCTCGAGTCTCTGCTTGATCCTGGTGGGGCTATTCTTTGCTCCCCGGTTCTATCGGTTGAATCTCCTGACCGTCGGCGATTTCTATCGTCTGCGGTACAATCGCGTCGTCGAGGTTCTCTGTGCCGTCTGTATCGCCGCGTCCTATCTCGGATGGGTGGCGGCGCAGTTTAAAGTGTTCGGCTTAGTATTGAACGTCGTCACGGATGGCGTCGTGAGTCAGCCGGTCGGGATGGTGATCGGCGCGGTGATTGTCCTAGCCTATACGACCTTCGGCGGCATGTTTTCCATCGCCATTCTGGATTTTGTCCAAATCTCTGTAATCATGGGGGGGCTGCTCTATATCGCTTCTGTCGTCAGCGGGTTGGTGGGGGGGGTGGGCGTTGTGATTGAGCACGCGGCTGCCGCCGGCAAGTTAGACTTTTTTCCGCCGGCTACGTTTGCGGCCTGGGTCCCCTTCATTGGCGCCTGGATGACGATGATGTTGGGGTCAATTCCACAACAAGACGTATTCCAACGTGTCACTTCGGCGAAGGACGAACGTACGGCCGTTAGAGGATCGTTGCTGGGCGGCACGCTCTACTTCTGCTTCTGCTTTGTCCCGATGTTTCTCGCCTATGCGGCAACGTTGATCGATCCGGCTCTGTTCAATACGCTCCTCGCGCAGGACTCTCAGCTTGTGTTACCGACCTTGATCCTGCAGCACACGCCGGTTTTTGCGCAGATTGTATTTTTCGGGGCGGTCCTTTCGGCGGTGATGAGCTGTGCCAGCGCTACGCTGTTGGCGCCGTCGGTGATACTGAGCGAGAACGTGATCAAAGGGGTGCTGCCGCACCTCAGCGATCGGGAATTTCTTCGTGTCATGCGGCTGGTTGTGGTGATCTTTGCCGTCCTGGTTTTGACGATTGCGCTAACCTCCAACTCCAGCATCTACCAGCTTGTGGTCGGTACCTATGAGGTGACGTTGGTAGCGGCCTTCGTTCCACTCTGTGCCGGGCTTTTTTGGCCTCGAGCGACGACACAAGGGGCCTTGTGCGCCTTTGTGGCCGGGCTGACAACGTGGATAGGGCTGGAACTGTTCGTCCCGTCAGGCTCGATCTGGCACCCTCAACTGGTCGGGTTTCTCATGGCGGCTGCAGGGATGGTTATCGGCTCGTTGCTGCCGCAGAAGATCGGAGCTCGATCGTGAATAGACCTGCCCGGTTGGTCACATATGCGAGCTTGGTTCTGGCAGGCCTGGTTGCCGCATTTTGCCTTGTCGGTGTCGTCTATGGCGCCTATTTGGCGACCTTTCTTGAGCTGCCTAAGAGCGATGATCATCCTCCCCTGCGGTTGTACAGCGGTCCCTTCCTGTTGCAACCAAATCTCACGCTTAGGCACAGTCACCTTCTTGAGCGTCTGCAACGGTTGGGCTATCGGCGGGTAACGGCGCCAGTGCAGTCCTCGGGCGACTATCAGCTGACTGCGGAGGCGCTGACGATCTATCTCCATCCGCAGCCGGAAGCCCATATCGGCGCGACCATGGTGTCGTTGCCATTGGACCAGGGGCGAGTGACGGATGTCCTGTCTCCGCTCGATGGGACTGCGCTCTTTCCCATCTTTCTGGAACCGGAACTCCTGAGCGGTGTGCGAGGTGAGTCACGCCAAGTGCGCGAATGGATTCCGTTCGCGCAGATTCCTCCACGGATCGTTGAGACGGTCCTGACCATCGAAGACCGCCGGTTCTATTCCCATTTCGGCATCGATCCGATTGCCGTAGGACGGGCGCTTTGGACCAATTTCACGAAGGGCGGCGTGGTCCAGGGCGGCAGCACCATCACGCAGCAGCTGGCGAAGAATTTGTTTTACTCGCCGCAGCGGACGATGGGGAGAAAGTTTAAGGAGGCGCTGGCGGCATTGGTGCTGGAGGTCAAGTATACGAAACAGAATATCTTAGAAAGTTATCTGAATGAAATCTATCTCGGACAGGCTGGATTCGTCTCGATCTATGGGGTGAGCGAGGCGGCCCACCGCTATTTCGGCAAGACGCTTCAGGAGTTGACGGTCGAAGAGGTCGCGATGATCGCAGGACTGATCAAGGGGCCCAATAGTTATGCGCCGACGAAACATCCTGAGCTGGCAAAAGGCCGGCGTGATGTCGTATTGCGGCGGATGCGGGAGACAGGCCTCCTAACGGAAGAGGTTTGGAAACGTGCCGTCAATGAGCGGGTGCGCGTGACTCCGCCGGAAGAGGTCCTGACCGATGCACCCTACTTTGTCGATGCCGTACTCCGGGAGGTGGAACAGGCCGGCGTGGTGCCCTTGCCGGAGGGCTTGCGGATCGATAGCACACTCGATCCCATGATCCAGCAGGCAGCCACCGAATCGCTGGAGAAGGGGCTGGCCAAGCTAGAGGTCGGGCGTCCCCATCTCAAAAGTTCGCTGGAGCCGGTGCAAGGGGCGGTGGTGGTGCTCGATCCCAAGACCGGGTCAGTGCTGGCGTTGGTAGGGGGACGAGACTACCGGCGGAGTCAATTCAATCGTGCGGTTCAGGCGCAGCGGCAACCGGGTTCTCTCTTCAAACCCTTCGTCTATCTTGCGGCGTTGGAAGCGGCCCGTGAGGGGCAAGCCGGCCAGTTGACAGCGGCGAGCCTGTTGACAGACGAACCGGTGACCTTTGAGTCGGAGACCGGTCCCTGGTCTCCGCAGAACTACGACAAACAATTCCGAGGGCCGATTACCCTGCGGAGCGCGTTGGAACAGTCGCTCAATGTGCCGGCGGTGCAGGCGGCCAAAACCGTGGGAACAAAGTCGATTGTGCAGCTGCTGCACCGGCTTGGTGTGACGAGCACGATCGGCAACGATCTTTCGTCGGTGGCTTTGGGCAGTTCGTCGGTGTCCTTAATGGAGATCACGGCGGCGTATGGAGCGATTGCCAACGGAGGGATTGCCGTCAAACCGACTACGGTTCGGTCGACCAGGGACCGACTGGGTGACGTTGTGTGGACTGGCGTGCCTGATCGGCAACAGGCGGCCTCGCCTCAAGGGGCCTATGTATTGACGTCTCTGCTCGAAGGCGTTATCCAGCGGGGCACGGCGAGCAAAGCCAAAATGCTCGGGCTTCAAGGCACGGTGGCTGGGAAAACCGGCACAACCGACGGCTATCGCGATGCCTGGTTCGTCGGCTACACGTCCGACGTGGTGATCGGGGTCTGGGTGGGATTCGACGATGAACGGGCCTTGCGCCTCACGGGATCGCAGGCAGCTTTACCGGTTTGGATGGATCTCGCGCAACGGATTATCCCGCCCACTGTCCCCGCATTTGTCAAGCCGCCTGGTGTGATCACCCGCGACATCGATCCGAAGACCGGGCAGTTGGCCACGTCTCAGTGCCCCGAACAAGTGTCCGAGGTGTTCATCGAAGGTACGGAACCCGTCGTGTATTGTGAGGTGCATGGAGGGGGAATATGGGAACGGCTCCGGCGTACTTTTGGATTCTCCTAGGACTCACTAAGAGGAATAGTGTAAGCTGTCCAGAGCGATCGGGCATGAAGGGGGGATGATGTATGAAAAGTAATAGCTTTGCCGCGGATGACAACATTACCCTTTTAGCCAAAGGGGTGGTGTTGAAAGGCGAGATCCATGTTGAGGGGACGGTACGGATCGATGGCCGTCTCGACGGAGACATTCAGACCAAGGGGCACGTCATCATCGGCGAGGATGGATTGGTGCAGGGAACGATTACGGCCGGCACGGTGATCAGCAGCGGCCGCATCAAGGCAAAGGTGATGGCGGACGAGCGAGTCCAGCTGATGAAGACGGCCACGCTCATCGGAGAAGTTCTTACGCCGGTGCTCATCATAGAAGAAGGCGCGAAGCTTCAAGGTGTGATGGACATGGGGGTGACCGCCTGGGAAGAAGAGACTCCGAAGTTGTTGGGCAACGTCAGCGATCTCTCCGCACATCGGGCTAAGCAGGTTGTCGTGCTTGATAAATAACAAGTCCGGTGGCGACGCACACCGATAGGTCTGCCGGTTCTCTCCTGTTCGTATCCGATCCATGACGAAGCCGTAGCTCTTCACTGCCGTGTTCTTTACGCTCCTTCTGTTGCTCCTGTATCAGATCGCCCTGATGTTTCGGCCGTTTCTTTTCCCCGTCCTCTGGGCCGCGCTCCTTGCCCATCTCACGTATCCGATCCATGTGCGACTCACATCGTTCGCTCGTGGACGGGAGATCGTGTCGGCCTCCTGTCTGACTCTCTTGGTTCTGGCTCTCGTGGTCATTCCGATTTAGATGATGGGAGTGTTGCTGGCGCGCGAAGCCAGTACGGCCGAACAGACCATTCGCGAGTGGATCGCGAGCGGGGCGCTTCAAAAGCTGCCGGAGCAATTACGCGCATGGCCGGTCATCGGAGGACTCCTCCAGGAGATCAGTGGCGGCACGTTATTGACGCCTGATTCTCTGGAACAGGGGCTTCTCGCGACCGCGACGTTTCTGAGCCGTTTCTTTCTCGATCAGGTCGGCGATCTGCTGAAGAACGTCTTTCTGCTGGTGACGGATTTCTTTCTCATGCTGTTTGCTCTGTTTTTTCTTTTCAAGGATGGCAAACGTTGGTTGGCCTCCCTCCAAGACGTGATTCCGCTGGATGCGTCCCATAAGCAGCGAATCGTCGATCGTACGGATCAAACTATTCGGGCTGTGGTGAAGGGAATAGGAGTGACCGCGATCGTTCAAGGTTTCCTGGCAGGACTGGCGTATCTGGCTCTCGGCATGCCATTCCCCCTCGTACTGACGGCGGTGACGGTGATCCTTGCGCCGCTTCCCTTCGGCGGAACGGCATTGGTGTGGGGGCCGGTCGTGCTCTATTTCCTTTCGGTCGGTCCGCTGTGGAAAGCGCTGGCCATGCTGGGCTGGGGAATCGGCGTGGTGTCGATGATCGATCAGTTTCTCCGCCCCTGGTTGATCGGTCAGGCGGTTCAGATACCGGTACTCTTCCTTGTGTTCAGCGTTCTCGGCGGGCTGGCGCTCTACGGCCTCATCGGGCTCTTCGTCAGGCCGGTTCTGGTGAGCCTATTGATGACGATCGTGCAGATTTACCGCGAGGAATATCACAATGCTGAAACTACCCCACCAGCCGATCCTGCCACACCGTCGTAGCCAATTCGTCAATCGTCATCGGTTAACGGGAAGAAGGTCGTTCTTCCTGCCAATGACCATTGACCAGTGACTGTTGCCGGTTAGTCATTCCAGCGGAATGGTGATGGCGATCCCGCCCATCACATCATTGAGCTTAAAGTCCCGTTTCGGGCTGAGCAGATGGCCATTGTGGCAGTCGATGCAGGCCGGTGAGACGGCGAGGTCTGGATAGATGGCCTGAAAGTATTGTTGGCGGCCACTGGTCACAATTCCGGTGACCGGCAAGTTGGGATTCTTTCGAAGAGACTCCAACGCGTTGCGCTCCAGGTCGCTCGCTGGAGCGTTGCGCTTGTAAATAGGCCAGAGACCGATCAGTCGATATCGGATTCCGCTTCCGTCCTCAGCTGCCAGCTTGCCCGAATGCTGGAGAAACTGAGCCGGTAACATAAGGGCATTTTCTTGCTCCCAATGTTCAGACGCAGTGGTGACGCCTTTTGCCTGGAGTCGATTGACGATTTCCGTTGTGTAGAGCATGCGATCCGCTTTGATGACGGCATAAATATAGCCCGCCGCCTTCTCCGGCGGGATGCCGGACGATCCCGACCGTTCTTTTGCGGAGAGGGAGTAGGGCTCCCACCACAGCGCAAAAATTAGGACTGAGAGGGCTGCGGTGTAGAGCGAGACGTTGACTCGGTGCATGAAGCCTCCTGTGTGGGTGGCAGAAAAGGAATGATCGGCAGAGTCACGATACAGGAGGTGCCGTTTCCTTCCTGGCTCACAATTCTGATATCCCCTCCGAATTTCTTGATGATCCGGCGTGCGACGGTCAGCCCAAGCCCGGATCCTTCACCTTGTCCCTTGGTGGTAAAGAACGGATCGAACACTTTTGACAGATGCTGCTTCGGAATGCCGGGGCCTGAATCCTCAATCGTGATCACGGCGGATGTACCGGTCAGGGCCGTCGAGAGACATAAGACCCCTCGGCCTTTCATTGCTTGTATGGCATTCATCAGCAAGTTCGTAAACGCCTGTCTGAGTTGGTCTGGGAGGGCCAGCACACAGGTGTTTCCCGCGTACGTTCGCCGGATCGTGAGTCCTGAGGCGTCCATGCTGCCCGTCAGTGTTGCGATGGCCTGATCGATCTCCCGTTCGAGGTGAACCGGTTGTCGTTGGTCCGAGGTCTCGCGAGCCGCAACGCCGGTGAAGTCTCGAATGATAGCGGCCATTCGACGGCCATGTTGAACGATGTCGCGGGCATAGGATCTGGCGCGGTCGAGGTCGGCTTCTTCTTCGATGGCTTCTCCCAGTCCAAGAATTCCGAAGAGTGGATTGTTCAACTCATGTCCGATCCCGGCGGTGAGGGTTCCAAGGCTGCCAGATTTCTCGGCCTGAATGAGTTGGTCTTGGAGAAGGCTGTCGTCAGTCGTGTCCCTGAAAACAAGGCCGATCCGATCCTCTCCTTGATTTCTTCCCCCCATGTGGAACCACTGATAGTGATACCGCCGGGGACCAATCTGAATCTCCTGTCGTTTGCTCGATTCCTCCGTTCCCATCATGGGGGCTAACGGATCACGGGCGGTGCTGACGGCAGCGGCATTCTCTGCCCCAGATGTTGTCGTGGCATGGTCTCCGCTCCGCGCGCGCCGCAACTCTTTTCGCAGGTGCGCTTGTGCGGCGGCATCGACGGGGAGTATATCGAATAACGGAATCGATGTGGTCGAATCAGGTATGGCCTGAAAGGAGTCACGACCGACCCGGTTGATGTACCGTACCTGTTCGTCTTGATCAACCATGATGATCGGGGTTGGGACTGCATCAAGAATCTGGTCTGTCGAGTGAAGCAGGGACTCCACTTGTTGGGTTTTGATGGTCACTTGATCGGTCAAGCCTGCAAAGGCTGCTTCTAATTGGCGATTCATGCGATTGAATTCGTCGGCTAGATCTTGGAGTTCATCGCCGGTCTGAATGTCGATGGGTTGCCGAAGCTCACCGCGCCCAATCAATTGGGCTGCTGCCTGTAATCGGCGCACCGGCTTGACGATACGATGGGCAGCAAGATAGCCGAGGGACGTCATCAATCCGACGGCGATGAGACTGAATACTGCCATCCAGGTGAGAAGGTGACGAATCGGAGCAAAGAGTTCGTCGGAAGCCTGCCACACGAAGGTATGCCAGGAGCCTTTGCTCAGATCGTCATTAGTGGCACGGCTGGTTTCGGGCACCGGGGCGAATCCGATCAGCGAAGTCGATTGTCCGCCGTGGCCATCGCTTGGAGCGCTGACCCAGCCAGGCTGAAGAGGCGTGACGAGGGGAACAAGCTGCGCATCGGAGAGTCGGACGCCGGTCGGCAGAATGGGGCAACTCATGACGATGCCACGATGGTCGATCAACATCACATGGCCGGTTTTGCCGAAGCGAATGGGCGAGATCGAGGGCGAGATCAGCTCTTTAGCGTCGATCACGCGATGGAGCACGCCGACTGTTCCATATCGGATGCGATCCATAATGGGAAGCGAGATGCTGATGACATAGCTCTGGGCACGTTCATCGAAGTGCACATCTTCGATGAAGAGCTGGCCGATTCCGCGATGGAAGGCGCCTTTCCACCAGACCGTGTCTTTATTGGTATAGGGAGGCATTGTGGTCAATGCGGCAACCAGGTTGCCCTCCACGTCAGTGATGTAGAGCATCTTGGTGGCCGCCCGGACCACTTGCGGTATCAGTTGATCGGCTTCACTCTTGGCTCCTGAGAGATACTCTTGAAGAAGGCCGGCCATTTTATTTCCCGTGATGGCCTGGACTGCCGCCGGGTCTTTGGCTTCCCAGCCACTCTTGAGCCTGTCCACCGTTCGGCGGTGCTCATCTTCTGTCATACCCACCAGGGCATCTCGCCGGTGCTCAAGTTCAAGGATTATCGAAGGGTCTACCGCAATCCGTGAAGTTCGGGCGACTTCATCGGACATCAAGAGATCGATTTTTCGTGCGGTCTCCTCGGCAAGAGCCTTGAAGCTTTCGCCGCTGACGACCTGGATTTCGCGAGAGCCCTGCCAGAAGGCGAGACCGAGACCCACCATGAGGGGAACAACCCCCACGAGCAACATGGACAGAATCAGTTTGAATTGGAGCCCCCACCTCGTTTCAGTGCCGGAGGGGGGCTGTGCGGGACTCATGACAGATCTCCTTGTCCGGCAGGTTCGGCGTTGGGGAAGGTCAAGGTGAAGGTCGTTCCCTGGTCGATTTGACTGTCGACGGTAATAGTGCCGTGCATTTTGTTGACGATGGTTTTGACGTTATAGAGTCCCAGCCCTGTGCCTTTGCCGGGGGCCTTTGTCGTAAAGAACGGCTCGAAAATCTCGGGGATTTTATCTGGAGCAATGCCGGATCCCGTATCGGAGATTCTGATGTCGACCTGTCCGTCGTGGACGGCGGTCTTGATCGTCAGTGTGCCGCGGCTATGCTCCATGGCATGGACCGCATTGGTGATGAGGTTGACGAAGACGTGCAGTAACTCATCCGGATTGCCCTTCACGGCAGAGTCAGGCTGGTACTGTTTGATCATTTCAATATCGTGAAAACTCGATGCGTAGCGTGCGATTTTCAGCGCCTCGTCCAGTTTTCCGTTGACAGACACCAGTACATCTTCGTGAGGGGATGCGCGTCGCGAGTAGCGGGTGAGATCGCGACAGATGGCGCTCGTTCGTTTGACGGCTTCAATAATCTCATGGGCTTGCTCATGGACGGCGGTCAAATCGCGTTCCTCTGTGAGGTTTTCTGCCAGGCCCAAAATGAGTTGCAGGGGATTGTTGATATCATGCGCGATTCCCGCAGCAAATGAGCCGATTCCCGCAAGCTTTTCTGACTGGAGGAGTTCGGCTTCGAGCCTGGATTCATGCTGAATCAGTGTCCACAGCAAGTGGGAGGCGGATCCACCGAGGATGTCTGCGGCAGGAGGTTTGTGGACATGCAAGTACGCCTCCATCTTCGGATCGCCCGTGACATCCAAAATCAGTCCTGCGCCATGGTTGCTGATCAGGTCCGGCACATCGGTGGTCACGGGAATCCCAAGTTCATGTGCGCGTTCCAGTCCTGGCGCCTCAGGATTACGATCTGCAATGCCGACGATCTTAATCGACGGGATGTGGTGCAGCAGATCTACCAGTGCGCGGCCGCCGCGACCTGCTCCCAGAATGGCTACTTTGGTAGGGTCAGAGCGTTCCATTCTGACCTGCTCCATCTTGGGGGATTATGTCCCAAGAAGTCTGCGGAAAAACTATTGTGGTACGTCCGGTCTGTCTGGTTATTTGGTTTGTTTTGTCTATCTGGTTAGTTTGCTTCATCTGCTTAGTTTCGTTCAATCAACAAACCAAACAGACCGGATAGACCAGACCGACCAGACAGATCAAATGAACAAGACAAGGTCATAGCTTTGCAAGCTCCCTCTGTTCTATAGCTCGCGCAACGGCCGATCTCAGTTTTTCTCCTTCGACCGGCTTGACGAGGTAATCCACCACCCCTTGCCGGAGGAAGGAGGTTGCCATATCGGTATCCGGGAAGCCGGTCAGCACGATGAGCGGGACGCGGGGGTAATTGCTTCTGAAGTAGGCCACGGCTTCGGCTCCATTGATTTTCGGCATACGAATGTCGCAGATGACGACATCGAGGAGGAGCCGGTTTTCGCCGGAATTGATAACCTCGATCGCCTTCTCACCGTTTTCCGCTTCAAGGACCTCATAGCCAGCTTTCTGCAGCGTCATCTTCACGACTTTACGAATATCGGGCTCGTCGTCTACCACGAGCACCCGTCCTTCGCAGGCCTCTCCCCCGACGAAAAACCCTGATTTGAATTCACTCATGACACCCTCCTCGGTAAATAGGTAAATGTTGTTGCGTCACGGTCGGCTCACCTGTGCTTGTCACATGTAAAACGCAATGCCCGTGCCAGCATGGCTATGCGGCATGGGCCCAAGTTTTCCAGTAAAGAGGTGTCTTGTCGTGAGGAGACGCAGGAAGACATGGTGGCTATCCACCAGCCTGTGCTGAAATCCACCACCAGCGCCAGAGGGCGTGACGCGCGATGCTAGTTGCTCTGGTTTGTTTTGTTTATCTGGTTAGTTTCGTTCAACCAAACAAACCGCAGTCTGCTAGTCCTGCAGGCCTCGCATTGCCTTTGAGCCTGGCGCTAGGGTATTCTCACGACTAGACGAGATTGGAGAGGCCATGATTACACCAGATACTCTGACGGAATATGTGCGCAAGACGATGCCGGATGCCGCGGTTACGGTCTCAGATCGGACCGGCACGATGAATCATCTCAAGGTTGTGGTGATTTCTGCAGCCTTCGCAGGGAAGAATTTATTGGATCGGCATCGAATGATCTATCAGGCGTTGGATGCCCCTATGAAAGACGGGCGGATTCATGCACTCGAAATTACAGCTAAAACCACAGATGAAACCTAGGAGGCCGAGCCATGGCAGATCCCATTCAAGAGGAAATTAACAAGGAAGTCGCCGCGCACAAGATTTTGATCTACGGCAAGGGCACCAAACAGATGCCGATGTGCGGGTTCACGAGGGAGACGATACAGTTCTTCGACAAGTATGGATATCCGTTTGAACTCATCGACGTCCTGTCCCAACCGACCAAGCGAGAAGCGCTCGCCAAAATGACCAACTGGCCGACCCTCCCCAAGGTGTTCATCGACGGGCAGTTTTACGGCGACACCGATGTGCTCGATCCGATGGCAGCCAAAGGCGAGATAGAGCCGCTGCTGAAAAAAGCGTTCGGAAAGTAGGCCGACGGGCGGACACTCCGCCGCCTGCACCTTCGAGGGCACCCAACTAGCTTGGCTCGCTTGAAGCCCGTAAACTCGTCCAAAGCGACTCAAACAGTACGCGCTTCGCCGTTGCTCAAAAAGAGCAACGGTCGCGAGCTGCGGCAAGTTGTGTCCCGCCCTCTCCGGTGATGGCGGCCTCCGTTTTCGCCCGTCAGCCTGCTAGTGTGGTTTCAGCAGCGGTTGGGAGAGGAAAAAGAAGAGAGGTCTGCTCGCGCAACGCGAATATTTTCACCCGCCCACCCTGGTGCGCCAAGACGTACCGAAATGCCCCGCAGAACGCCCTCGTTGGACACGCGCAGTGAGAGCATACCCGTCGCCCTCGTTATTTTATGCAGCAGCAAGTGAGGGAGAGAAGAGTAAGGTGGGCCTGCTTGGTCCCCACTGCTCATGGAATCCCCACGAGAAAGCGGTGGTCGCTTGGGGAAAGGTTGCCCTCAAACGCGACCGGGGTTGGGCGGGTGAGAAGGTTGTGCGCAGATGATGACCAAGCCAGGCCTCTTCGGAGATAACCTACCAGAGCTGCGGACAGGACCTCAGATCGGCAGATTGCTCTTGCGGTGGCAAGCCAAGCAACGACTCCTCACGTACGGATGTTTCGAGTTGACTGGTGGTGCGCATCACGCTACAGTTGAAGTATGATAGCGAGTTTCAGGCACAAGGGGCTTAAAAGGTTTTTTGAGGAGGGGGATTCCCGGAAGCTGCCTCCTGACATGGTGGACCGGATTAAGGCAATTCTGGCGCGGTTGCATCAAGCGGAGGTGATTGAGGATATGAATGTCCATTCCTACAGGCTTCATCCCTTGAAGGGAAGCCGGAAAGGGGAGTGGGGCGTAACAGTGAGAGCAAACTGGCGCATTACCTTCCGGTTTGAGGAGGGATATGCGATCGAGGTTAATTTGGAGGACTACCATTGAAAAAGGAGAATGGTATGAAGGCTTTGAAAATGAAGAATCCACCCCATCCGGGCTTTTCGGTGCGCGTGGACTGTCTGGATCCTCATGGCTTGAGTGTGACCGAAGGGGCGAAGATCCTTGGTGTGTCGCGGTCTGCGTTGAGTCATCTGGTGAACCAGAGTGCAGACCTGTCTTGGGATATGGCTATTCGCTTGGCCAAGGCGTTTGGCAGTACGGCGGAGGGGTGGATGCGGTTGCAGT
The DNA here is from genome assembly GCA_963781915.1 of uncultured Nitrospiraceae bacterium. Classification (GTDB taxonomy): domain Bacteria; phylum Nitrospirota; class Nitrospiria; order Nitrospirales; family Nitrospiraceae; genus Palsa-1315. Next base: position 75,922 of record CAWAIH010000006.1, read on the forward strand.
TTCAGTATGATGCGGCTCAGGTGGAAGCGCGGTCCAGGAAAATCAAGGTCAAGACGTTTGCTGCCGTGGTTCATGCGTGAAGAACGGAGGAAGGGCGTCTGGGGAACTCTCCTGCTCGCGGAACGCGCACGATCAGAATGTGCTCGTCCGATGGACACAGCGGGCCAACATGAGCGGCTTTCCACCGGTCCCTTCCTTCCCCTAGCAGCCATCGAGCCCTATCTAAGAACATTGATGCCGGCGTTCGAGAAATCCGGATACACGTCCTAGGAGAATGGCGTGTACTCTATGTTGCCAAGTTCGCGGAGGTTATCTACGTGCTGCATGCGTTCCAGAAGAAGACACAGAAGACCACAAGAGAAGACATCGAGTTGGCTCGGGCACGTTATCGACAGATCGGAGACCGATTATGAAAAAGAAAATGACCAAGTCCAGTGGCAATGTTTTTGTTGACCTTGGCTTTGATCCGGCCGAAGCCACCGTGCTCCAAATGCGGGCGAATTTGATGAGCGATCTTCGCCTCTACATCGAGAAGCACAAGCTTACTCAATCTGATGCAGCCAAGCGCCTCGGTATTGCACAATCCCGCGTCTCTGACCTCGTGCGTGGCAAATGGGACAAGTTCAGCCTTGAAATGCTGATTACGCTTGAAGCGCGGATAGGGCGCACAGTTCGCGTAGAATTCGCAGCGTAATTTATAGACAGCCGATGCGCTGTGCGCGGTGTCAAGACTTTAAAGATCATGTACTCCATCGCATCTCTTATGGAACTTGCTCAGATATCACGTCAAGGCCAGCTCCATGCGCTTGCGGAAGTCATGGACTCTCTGGACTTTGGGTTTGTGGAGATGGATCCAAATCAAGTCATTGCTCTGGAGAGGCAGCACGAAACGATAACCACTGGAGTATTCAATGGTCGCCATCCGGCTGCAGATCTAGATTTGCTCGACTATGCAATCCGTCGGCACTATCCTTCGATGCCAAAGATGTCAGCCGTGCTTCGAGACTTGAAGGAAGAGATACCTGCCCGATATAAAGCGATAGCTGATCGCTTTGAAGCTAGCTTGACTCCGATGGTAGAGCGCGCTAGGGCCATTCAATTGTCCTGGCAGGCGCCAAGACTAATAATAGCAGGCGAAGCATCCGTCGTCCGGGTCCACCATATACGGAAGATATCCTGAGAATCCTCAATTTCTTCCTTGTGGCAAACGAGACCATGAAGTTGAACAGTAATGAATGGATGGATGTCCTGCACTTGGTGGTCCCCGTTGCCTATTTGGAGTATGTTGCTCTGGACAAAAGGTGGATTCATTTCGTTCGGAATCATTTGCCCTTGTCGCCACCTAACATCGCGACTGTCTATGGTCCAAGGGAGATGGAATCGTTCATTCGGGATCTAAGTCTTGGCGCTCAAGACGGCACGCCTCCAACAAGCTCAACGAGAGTGTTGAGCTAAAGGACGTACGAGAGAATGGTTCCAGGAAGCATTTCACGCTTTAGACCAAAAGGAAAGTAAGACAGGAACACTTCATGGGGCTTCTTTATAGCCTAATTGAAAGGCAATTCCCGCATTTAGTGGAAAGATTTAGTCTGACCTTCCCCCAATTCCGTGGACACCGGGTTAAGCCACTGCCGTCCTCGCTTCGTACTCGGCTGGGGAGTCATAGCCGAGGGTCGAGTGCCGGCGCTTCCGATTATAGAACACCTCGATGTACTCGAAGATGTCCCGTGTCGCGTCTTCACGGGTGGCGTAGTGCCGATGGTACACGAGTTCACGCTTGAGGGTCCCGAAGAAGCTCTCGACACAGGCGTTGTCCCAGCAGTTGCCCTGCGGCTCGACATGCTGGGGGTGATGCCGTGAGTGGCGAGCACCTGCTGGTAACTCGTGGCGGCATACTGGCTGCCGCGATCCGAGTGGTGCAGGAGCCCGGCCCGTGGGGTTCGGTTGACCAGCGCCATGGTGAGGGCCTGCTCGGCCAGCTCCACGGTCAGCCGGGGACCCATCGCCCAGCCGACCACGAGGCGCGAGTACAGATCGAGGATCACGGCGAGGTAGAGCCAGCCCTCGGTGGTCCACACGTAGGTGAGGTCCCCGGCCCACACCCGATTGGGATGTGTCACCGTGAACTGACGATTGAGGGTGTTGGTGGCCACGGGTAACCGATGAGTCGACTGGGTGGTGGCGCGCCACTTCTTCACGGTCTTGGCCCGGATCCCCTCTCGACACGCATCAACCGAGCGACGCGATGCTCGCCGACGCGATGCCCCTGCTTGATCAGCAGCGTCCCAGATGCTGGGACTGCCATAGGTCTCACGGGACTCCCGGTGGATCACGCGAATGGCCGAGAGCAGGGTGCGGGTGTCCGCCGACCGAGTACTCTCAGGCCGTGAACGCCACGCGTAATAGCCCGCCGCCGAGACGGCGAGCGCGCGGCACATCAGCCGGATCGGATAGCGACGGTCGTGCTCCTGGATCGCGCGGTATCTCATTGGGATTCCCTCGCGAAGAACGCCGCCGCACGTTTTAAAAAATCCCGTTCCTTCCGGAGCGTCTCGTTTTCCCGTTTGAGCCGTGTCAGCTCGTCCTGCTCGGCGCGCACCGCCTGGCGCGTGCGGCCCTGGGATTCCGACCTGTCGTTGCTCGGTCCTCCAGCGGTACAGCACATTGTCCGAAATCCCAAGCTCCCGAGCCACCTGGGCCACCGGCCGGCCCGATTCCCGCGTGAGCCGGACCGCCTCGGACTTGAAGGCGTCGGTAAACTGACGTCGCGTGGTGTCTGGCATGCTGACCTCCAATTTCATGATTCTCCCACTTATGGAGGTGTCTATGAAATCGGGGGAGGGTCAGTCCGAGGCTAAGTCTTTTATATCTCCAAATGACTACTGAAGGCGTGTTCGACACTACCTCGCGCTCCCCCGAAACCTTGGACATATTTCAAGCATTGAAGGACTCGGAACCCACAGTTGATCATTCGGCGAGGTGGAGAGAGGGATCTTATCCTGCACGTGAGAGAATTGCATCATGAGCTACACGGCAAAGCCAAGCCCAAGAGTGCAGGAAGATCTTCCTCGAAGCCCTTGAGCGGCTTGCCCTTGCTCAGAAACTGATCAGCCTTCCCAACGCCGACTGTAGGGATGAATTGATACACAGCTTTTTCCCTCAGCTGACAGATCAGGGCACTCCCAAATTATTAAGTCATTTAGTGAGGGTGTACTTCTATGGCATGGTTGAAGTCAGCGCGGTTTTTCTCTTATATACGCTGCAGTTCAACTCGGCAGTCCATATCGAAAAGTTTGACAAGTTCTATCGTGCCATGTGCGATGTGCAGGCTGAATTTATGGTCCACAAAGCTATGTTTTCGAGAGAAGAATGGTCTGACGCTACAACGAATGCGTATCAGGAATATATTCTGAGTCCTTTAGAAGATCAGTTTGCAAGCATCAAACGAGAGTTTAAGGAAAATCTCTATCTTCTCTCCCCGATGCCCCCAGACGGCAGCCGGGTTTTGGAATTCGTTAACGATAAGTACCCAAAACAATTTGACGCATTTAAGCAAGCGGCAGCCAACAACGTAGATGCAGCATATAAGGCATGTGACAGTGGTGACTACGTGGCTGCATTGAAAATCCTTCGACCACTTGCTGACCAGAGTAATGCGCAGGCGCAATATCTGCTCGGTTACCTATATGACCAAGGACGGGGCGTTGCCCAGAATGATGTGGAAGCGGTGAAGTGGTATCGCCTTGCTGCCGATCAAGGTGAAGCAGGGGCGCAGTATAATCTCGGCAACATGTATCTTCAAGGACGAGGTGTTGTCCAAGATGATGTGGAAGCCGTGAGGTGGCTTTGCCTTGCTGCCGATCAGGGGAGTTCTCAGGCGCAAAGCAATCTCGGGGTAATGTATGACTGCGGGCGGGGTGTTCCCCAGAATGATGTAGAAGCGGTGAAATGGTATCGCCTTGCTGCCGATCAAAGTGAAGCAGGGGCGCAGTATAATCTCAGCAAAATGTATCTTCAAGGACGAGGTGTTGTCCAAGATGATGTGGAAGCCGTGGAGTGGCTTCGCCTTGCTGCAGACCACGGATCTGCAGAAGCGCAATATAATCTTGGCGCCATGTATGAGATGGGGCGTGGTGTCACCCAGAATTATGTTGACGCGTATAGGTACTACAGCCTCTCAGCAGCAGGGCTGAATGGGGAAGAGCAGAATCAAGCTATAGAAAATAGGGATAAGCTCAGTACAAAGATGACCGCACAGCAAGTTGCCGAAGGACAGCGGTTGGCGCAGGACTGGAAACCGAAAAAATAGCCCGCCTTATAAATAACCGGCCCGAGGTGGAGTCAGCCGTAGCCGTCGGGTCCCCTTTTTGAAGGGGTGGCCTGCCCGCTGAGCCAAGAGAGTTGAAATGAGAAAAACGTACTGGCAGTCTTTTTTGACGACAGCCGAGTGCTCAGAGCAGATATCGACAAAGATCCGTATCTCGTGACACATCGTATATCGTCTATATAGGTCAGGAACGGGGGGGCTATGCCGACTAACAGGGTTCAAGTGCCTGTGCTGATGAGCCACTCACAGAAGCTGCGTTTGGCACGAAAAGCCAAGGTGGCAAAGCTGACCATGGGAGAGCTCCTGCGGCGAGGCGGAGAACGCTATTCACCGGAGGAAGATCCTGCTTTATTAGACCAGTTCGCACGACAAGTCCGCCGTGCTGCTGGGAAAGCCATTCGTTCGATTGATCACACACTTGATCTTGTTGCGGAATCTGAACGGCGTATCCAGCAACTTGTCAGGGCTGCCTCTCAGAGAGGATAACCATGGGGTGGACAGAACGGGTGTGGGATGCCTTTGCCACTACGATTAAACTGGCCGATAAGGTCGAGCAACTCAACGCCACCGTCATCAAGCACCACCACCACATAGAAGATCTCGTAGGCCGGGTCATTCGTTTGGAAACCGCTCTTGAACTCGGCGTGCGCGCGAAACGGCCTAAACGACTTCCCGGCCCGCCTTCGAAAAGCATCTAATCTCACACCCAACTGGTGTTTCTCTCTCGGAACGATACCCACGCGCGGTTCTACTGCGGCCGTCGAGCGAGGCTAAAGATGATCCCCTCAAGCTCGCTCGTTTTTTCTTCAGGGACGGGGGCTGATTGATCTCCCACTGCGCGCGTTATCCCAATCCGCTCATTTCATTTTCAAGGGCAGCCTGGTTGATCTTCGATTGCACGCGTCGAGCGAGCCATCCTATCGTGCGCGTTCCGCGAGCACAGGAGTTCCCCTCTAATTGACTTCTTCTAAGCTTTCTTTTCCTCTCTTGGAAGGGCACCCATGTTGGTCCGTGCTGCCGGAACGCGGCCCTCGGAAGGGCCTCGTTCCGGGAGCACGGACCAACGTGGGTGTCCTTCCAATCCTTTTTATCGTGGGGCTCTGCGAGCACAGAGACCATGCCAGCTGTCTCGCCACTTACCTTCTCGCTTACGATTTACGAGGAACGAACGACGTAGGAAAAGTCGCGGTTAGGTCAGATCGCCCACGATGACGCACTCAATTTCTTTTACCCGCCGCAGGCCGCGATCATTCCCGTAGAAGCGCGTGGCCTTGTGGCCGATGGCCGTGGCCAACTGTATGGCATCGGGTGTACTAAGGCGATAGCGGGCACGCAACTCGGCTGCTTGATCTGCCAGATTCAGCGTGAGTGGCGCCCACTCAAGCTTTGGGTAGGTACTGGTGAGGGCAAAGATCTTCTGCGCCAGTTCCTCTTGTTGAGCACGATAGGGCTGGACCAGCAATTCCAAGAGCGTGACGGTCGATGTCACTGCCGGATTATGACCCCGTTCGATCAGGTCGAATAAGGCCCCGCACCAGGCCCCGTACCGTGGATGGTCTTCGAGAAAATAAATGAAGACGTTGGTGTCGAGGCTGATGCGTTCACGTTCGGTAGGAAGGCCTTTCATGGAAGAGGCCACTACCACGACCGGCGCTCTCGTTTCAGGTAGCCCGATGGATACGTCCCCTTGGCCAGCCCCTGTAAGGCCTTCGCATACTGTTTGGGTTTTGGCATCACAAGCGTCAGGTCGTCCTTCACGACAATCAGCAATTCATCGCCGCCTTTGACACCCATCGCCTGCCGGGCTTCCTTCGGAATGACAATCTGATTCTTGCTGCTGAGCTTCTGAACAGCCATGGCGCACCTCCTTCACGAGGCTTTACTTTACCATGGTAGCGTAAAGTGCATCAATGCGCCGATTCCCCTACTCTTTACCCGTATCCGGAGAGGAGGCTGGAGTGGTCTTCATTGCGCGCATCGAGCGACCTTCATCCTTCTAAATGATCCTTCCAAGCTCGCTCGTTTTCTCTTCAGGGATGGGGCCTGATTGATCTCCCACTGCGCGACTTTTTCACCCGCCCACCCACTGGCACGCCAAGACGTGCCAGTAGCCCAAGCGAGGACCTTCTGAGGGACCGCGCGTTGCAGGAACTCGGGAGATCCCCTCTCATACTTCTTCTAAGCTTGCTTCTTCTCTCTAGGAAGGTCACCCATGTTGGTCTAAGTGCGGCCGTCGAACGAGGCCCTTCCGAGGGCGCGCGTTCCGGGAGCACAGGACCAACGTGGGTGTCCTTCCTTACCTCTTTGCTTCTGCCGGCGGCCAATTCAATTCGGCGTGCCGGCCACAATAGAAGCAGGAGAGGCGGTAACGGGCTTTGCGCCGGGGATTTGGCATGGAGGTAAAGGTGATGGGGGTGTCGTCAAAAGGGCAAGTGGGTTGATCGTGTAGGAGATGCACCTCAGCCATCATGGTGATCGAGGCGCCGTCCCACGGTGGGATCGGCTGTTCTGTGCCGGTAATCTGTTCCTTCGTATGGCACTGTTTGCATTCGGCTTCATACGTCTTGATACGAGCGAGATGGGGGCTGTGATCGGTAATGTTCATCGCTCCGCCGCATCCAGGCTGGAGGCAAGTGAGATGTTCGTGCTGTAAGGCCTGGACAAACCGACCATGTGCTATCCGCTCTTGTTCTGATTTCATAGAACCTCCCTCAATTCCCTCTCTTTGTTACTCCCCTGACTCCTTTCAGAGGGTGGGCTGAAATGCCTTTTCACTGCGCGCATCGAACGAGCATACTTCTGAGTGTGCGCGTTCTGCGAGCAAGAAAGGCATTCAGGCTACCCTTCATATCCCCCATGCCCCGCTGACTTGAATATTCGCGCCGTTCACGTATCTCGCCTCGTCGCTAAGAAGATAGCGCACTGCAGCCACAGTATCGTCTACCGTTCCGATATAGCCGGCGGGGATGCGTTTGGTCATGCCGGCGAGTTCTTCCGGCGGAGCACTGCCTGAATCGATGAAGCCGGGGGAAATTGCATTGACGGTAATGCCGTGGGGCGCCAGCAGTTTGGCCAGCGTGCGAGTCAGGATCAAGACGCCGGTCTTGGAAATGTAATGGGCTGTGACGTCCGGTTGAGAAATCATCTGATCGGCATTGGCCATACTGAAGCTGATGATGCGTCCTGATTTGCGGGTCTTCATTCCCGGCGCGACTGCTGTGGCGAGATAGAAAATGGGATGGAGATTGCCGTCGAACATCTCGTTCCAGCCCTCGACCGTTTCTTCGAACAAGTTCACGCGGTGGTAGGGACCGGCGCCGTTGATGAGTGCGTCGATATGTCCCCATTGCTGTTCGACATGGGCCACGAGGCCTTTGGCCGCCTGGGGGTCCGACACGTCGCATCGAATTGAGAGCGCACGACCGCCACGGCTAGTGATCGCGTCGGCTGTGGCTTTTGCCTCCGCTTCACTCGTGCGATAGCAGATGGCGACTGACCACTGCTGCGTTGCCAGGTCGAGCGCAATTCCCCGTCCAATACCTTTGGCTCCGCCTGTGATGAGTGCGACACGATCAGCCATAGGTGATTCCTTCGTGCTTGGTGTGGAGGCCTACCATCTTATCGGGTTTTGAGCCTGGTCGCGAGCAGTTGTAGGGCTCCGGCTGTTCGTATGGAGAAGGTCCGGCCTTGTTTGGGTTTCTTATTGTCTTCTTGGCATTCTGCGATGAGCGATTGCAGGTCTGCAATGGTATCCACGTCGCGCCAGGCGGCGGTGAGTTCGACCGTCAAACCCAGTGCTTTGGCATTCTGTTGTGTGGCGGCGAGCACTCGTTCGGTGGACCAGGGCACTCCGGTAAAGAGTTGTTCTGCCGGTTGCTTGAGGCCGATGAGGTAGTAGCCGCCATCCAAGGCCGGTCCCAAGACCAGGTCCGAGCGGCCCAGTATCGCGAGCGCATCCTGATATACCGACAGTGGTAAGGTCGGAACATCGGCCCCTACGATGATGACCTGCTTGTAGCCTTTGGCGAATAAATCGACAGAGGCGCGGTGCATCCGCTGGCCAAGATCTTCACCTATTTGATCCAACAGGCGGACGTTCTGCCGTTCTTCCATAATTTTAAAGAACACGAGCTCAGAGGAAGGTGCGCAGGCCAGGTACCGATGAAAGGGGAGCTGTAATTTTGAGACAGCGAGGGTGGTCCGCTCCAGCATGTCGAGGACGAAGCTGCCGTGCAGAGTGGCTGCTTCGTCGGGCGTCAGGGGTGGGCAGAGCCGTGTCTTCACCTTGCCCGGGACAGGAGCCTTGGCGAAGATCACCAGCGCGGCCTGGTGAGGGGTGAGGGGTAAGGAGTGAGGCGATGGAGAGGAAGTCTGCTTCATGAGCTATCGCACCAATCCATACCACCTGCTCAGTGTATGAGGGCTCACACCGACCCAATACAGGAACCGTAAGGCCCACATTCTGAAAATTGTCCGCAAGGGGCCTTGCTGTTCCCAGCGACGAAAAGAGGTAGTCACGGTCGCAGTGAGGGCTGCGATTGCTCCCTTTCGTTTGAGCCTGCGGGAGAATTCAATATCCTCCATCAACGGCATGTCGGCAAACCCTCCCATCTGTTCGAAGATGGAGCGACGGACGAACAGGGCCTGATCGCCGGTGGCGAGGCCGCTCAGTCTTGATCGCCAGTTCATCATCCAGCTGATGATGGTTCCCCACAACGATGGGCGATCGAATCGGACATCGAACCGCCCGCCCACCATCCGTCGATCGGCTAATGCCGTGTCGATTATTGTTTTCGCATCGCCTGGAAGTTGTGTGTCAGCGTGGAGAAACAATAAAATTTCTCCACCGCCGGCCTTTGCGCCTTCATTCATCTGCCGGGCGCGTCCAGGTGGAGAGGTGACCCATTGTATAGGACTGAGTGTTGAGGACTGAGCGCTGAGCCGGTATGAGTTGACGAGGGATGGAGTCTTATCGGTGCTCCCTCCATCCACCACGACGAGTTCATCGAAGCCGAGTGTGGCGGTGTGTGCGAGTGTCGCCATGACCGTTCGTTCTTCGTTCAGTGTAGGGATGATGACCGAAATCGTCATCGCCATGACACATCAGCAGACTTGTTCATTTGGTCTGTTTGGTTTGTCCGGTTTATTTGGTTGAACTCGATAAAGGAATCAGATGAACCAGATAAACAAAACAAACCAGATCAACCAGAGAGACCGGGCTCTTGTTAGGGGCGTTTCTTCGGTTCATTGAACATAAAGTACATGACGACAACCACGGTGGACCAAAACAACACTTGTTTATGCCAGAAGAGGACTTCCCCATATTGGTAGAAAACGGCTGCGAGAACGAGGGCTCCGCCGATGAGGCTGTAGCGGAGGGTCAAGTTTTCGACAACCGCATTCGCCCACACGGCGACCCCGGCGAAATAAATCAAGAAGGGAATGACGTCGATTTCGAATCCCCCGCTGATCGAGAGAAATATATCCAGAAAGCCGATAAAAATGAGGGCAGTGCCCACAATCATCCCGGCGACACGCATCTGGTTATCGCTCCCGGAGTCTTCCTCGGGCTCGCGGCGCTCCGGCTCGTTGGTCGGTTCTGTCGACATGGTCAGCTGTTTCCTCGTCGTTCGTGAAGCGTGAAGCGTGAAACGTGAAACGTTCGAATTCTGAGCGAACGACGCTTCACGAGATAGGCTTCACGGGTTTCGAGCATCCTGCTATACCTTAAAATGTTTGCTCAGGGTGAGCCCCTGGCGCTGATACGAGGATCCGAGGGCCGTGCCATAGAGCCGGCTGGGGCGTGCGAGCATCTTGTCGTACACAACCTTAAAAAATGTTTGTCCATCATGGATCAGGAAAGGCACGTCGTGGGGGCGGACTTCCAGGACCACTTGGGTGCCGTGCAGCTCGCCGCGGCCGTACCCAAATCCCGGATCGAAAAACCCGGCGTAGTGGGTCCGCAGTTCGCCACAAGCTGCTTCGAAGGCGACCATTTCTGCCGCGTAGCCTGGGGGAACGCGAATTCGTTCTTTCGACGCGAGAATGTAAAACTCCTCCGGTTCCAAGAGGAGACTGTCCTGGCGGTGGCGGTATAGGGGCTCCCAAAAATCGAGCGCCGTATAGTGGCCGACCTTCGACAGATCGATGACGTGACTATTCTTCTTCGCCCGATAGCCAATGATCGGCGCGCCGCTTCGGTCGTCTCCCTTCAGATCGATGCGGAGAAACAGACCACGGTCCGTCCGGAGATCGCGGGTGTCCAGCGCCTGCTTCGTGGGGAGGTTATGGTAGAGCAGAGGCTCTCGCTTGTGGAGCGTCTGAAGAGAACGGTCTGCCACGGTGGCATCGCCTCGCACGAAGCGAATTTGATTGAGGGAGTAGCCGGTCTTTATCTTGATTGCGAACGAGCGTGGGACGATCTCCAGATAGAGGGGCCCGGAATAGCCGGCTCGGATCTCATCGAATCCGGTGTTGAGGTCCGTCACGACGCGGGTAAAGACATCCAACCGTCCTGTCGTACTTTTGGGATTAGTCCGAGCGCGAAGGGCTTTGGGTAACGCTACACGTTCCAAGAGCGGCACCAAATAGACGTGGCCTTTTTCGAGAATGGCGCCTTCGGTCAAGTCCATCTCGTACATCACGAGGTCGGACTGATAGAAATCCAGGACATTGAGTCGGCTTGTAATCTCAGACAACTCCGGCAGGAAGCTGCTGATCAGCCGATAGGCCTTGCGACCGAGCCGCAGATCGAGACTGGCTGGCTGGATCTGCCGGTCTTCGATCGGTACGTCGGCGTGGATGGCGCCGCTCGCGATCAGCTGTTTAATTTGCTGGTAGGGCAAAATGCCCTGTGGGGTCCGGGTGCTCACAGGTCGTCGTGCTCTCCGTTGCTGCACGATCCCAGTGCCGGCGCTGCACTGACCATCGGTAGTTCTCGCACAGTTCCCTGTTGCGGTTGCGGATAGTGGAAGGCCTTGTTCTCATAGTTCTTCAAGAGAACCCCCGTGGCATCCATGTGCACCATGTAGTCGCCGGGGAGCAAGGGAATCTTGCCGCCCCCGCCCGGCGCATCGATGACGAAGTGCGGGACCGCCATCCCGCTGGTGTGGCCCTGCAGCGACTTAATGATATTCAGTCCTGTCTCGACCGTGGTGCGGAAGTGATTTGTGCCCTTGGTGAGGTCCGCTTGGTAGAGATAATAGGGTTTGATGCGGGCGAGCAGGAGTTGATGCATCAACCGTCTCATAATGTCCGGATCATCGTTGACGCCTTTGAGTAGCACGGTTTGCGCGCCGAGTGGCACGCCGGCATCGGCCAACATTCCACAGGCCGCTTTGACTGCCGGGGTCAGTTCGTCCGGGTGATTGAAATGCAGGTTCATATACACAGGGTGATATTTCTTTACGATCGCGCAGAGTTCCGGGGTAATCCGTTCCGGCAACGTGCCAGGCACCCGGGAGCCGAGGCGAATCAGTTCCAGATGCGGGATGGTACGCAGGGCTTTGAGTATGCGCTCTAACAAATGATCCGGCAGGAGCAGGGGGTCGCCGCCGGAAAGAATGACGTCGCGCACTTCGGTATGTTCGCGTAAGTAGGCGATGGCCTGGTCAAGTTCGCCTTTCTTGAGGAATCCCGGTTTTCCGACCAGCCGTTTTCTCGTGCAGAACCGGCAATAGATCGGGCACTGGTTCGTCACCATCAGCAGGACGCGATCCGGATAGCGGTGGACCAGATGTGGAACCGGGCTCATGAGGTCTTCTTCGAGCGGATCGTCTTCCGCTTCGAAGTCCTCCATTTCAGCGATGTCCGGGACTACCTGTTTCCAAATGGCATCGCCCTTTTCTTTGATCGTCGCCATCACCGTGGGGGTAATGCGCATCGGATAGTCGCCCACGATGGCTTCGATTTCATTCGCATCGACACCGAGCCGTGCAGCCAAATCCTTTGGCTTCACGATACTGTCGGCGAGTATGCGTCTCCATGCTTCCATGTCGGTCTCCTTTGTAGTCGAGTGGATCAAGCAAGCTGTTCGGGGCTAGTTGCCGGCGATCCGTTCCTGACTGTACGTCTTGTCCAGATAATCGAGGATGTCGTCGGTTTCCGTCAGCACGATGTCTCCATCCTTGAGGACCGGTACATAGTACTGGCCAGAGACGTCTTGGACCACTTTACGCATCGGGCGAAAGTCGGGCACGATAACCTGTTCGTATTCGACGTGGAGGTCCGCCAGTTTCCGGCGCACCACTTCACAATCGGGACACCAGGTGACGTGATAAAGGGTCATAGTGCTCGTAAGGGGTAAGGGGTGAAGGGTGAGGTGATGACACAAGAATGAACACGTATCATAGGCCCCTAACTCCTTACCCCTCACCCCTGACTGATTTCAACTGCGCAGGGCACCATAATCGCGTCTTTCATTCCATGGATCACTTTCTTATCCGCCGGGCAGACGGTAGCCAGGATACCAGCCAACTCGGTCTTTCCGCCACTCACGAAATAATAGGGTGAGAGCCTGGCCCTGCCGGACATCCGGTTCATCTCACCGGTCACCGGATCGAAATAGTCGAGTTCATAGAGGCGGCCCTTGTGAAACTCCTGCAGGATATAGGGGGTTTGGGGAAAGGCGGCCAGGGCCTTGCCGATGGCGCTGGCCCATTCGTTCTGCGGCATATCGTGTCCGACCGATACGCCTCGGCTTCCCCAGGCGAGTTCGGAGAATCCCGATGGCTTGATGACCAGGTGCCGTTCCTTTTGGGTTGCCGTGGCCAGATCCTGCCAGTTCATGACGGCCCGCCCACCGATCGCCAATCCAGGAACTGTCGCGGACGGAGGGATGGGTGCAGGATCGAGAATCCAGGTACGTGGCATGATGGTGGTTAAATGTAGGAAGACCTCTCGGTCCAATGCCTCTTCCCAGAAGGGTCGCAAGGCTGGGTGATGAAGCAGGGCAAAGGCGAGCTTTTCTTCTAGCGCCGGTTTGTATGGAGGCGTGACGGCGACACGATCCTTCTTAATCGCATATTGGACGAGTTCGGATTTGGGAATGTTCAAGAGGTCGAATAACTCATAGAAACGATAGATCAAGGCAATCGGCCGGTCCATTTTCTCATCGGCGACCCAGAGGCCTTCCTCGGTGAATCGAATGTGGCGAGGCTCCAGGCAGTAGGCATCGAGACCGATCGCTCGAAGCCGGGCCGCGAGCCAGGTCATTTCAGGCCGATAGTCTTTGGCTTCTTCCGACATCAGGATCGCGACGCATCCTGGGCGCTGGGCGAGCTGGGCTTTCACCATAGCTGCAAATCCCCGAACCATGCCCTCGGGGCCTCCGACGATTTCTGAGGGGTAAGGGGGCGGAGAAGTGGCATTGTATATTTCAGCCAATGCTCCGGTCATCCCGATTCCTCCGGGGACTGAGTCGAGCTCGGTGATGACCATGCCGTCCTGGGTGGGGATGATGTCCGGTCGGATGACTGCGGGAATCTGGTCACGAAACCGTTTCATGCGGCTGTAGTTGATGAGCCCTTCCGGCTTCCCTTGGTCCAGATATCCTGCGACCCAGGCTGGCTGGAGGCCGCGTACACTATCGAGATAGAGGCGGTTCAGGGCCTGATAAAAAGAGAGAAGCTGCGGTCCGAGTCGGTGGAAAAAACCTAACTGATCGTTTGTGAGCAGGAATGGTGTGACTGCAATGCGCCAGGTCGTTGTGGCGGTGACGATTTCAGAAGTCGAGGCCTGTCCGGGCAGAGAGGGAAAGAGACCAGCTTGGCTTAGCTGGTCGCGGATGATTGCACAACGGTGAAGAAGGTCGGAGGTAGCCAAGTCAGACAGAGGCAGTATCCGTGTAAATGAGCGCTCCTCATGTGAGGGCAAAGAACTGTAACACGGGCTTTGGGACCATACAAGGGGCGAAGAGGGCAGCAGGGAAGGGCAGCGTCGCTCGCCGCATTGGGATCAGAGATGAGCGCCGGTCAAAAACACGACATCCTCTTGGGCACCCCTGTCGAATGGTGTTAGTATGGGCCGCACATCGATTGGATCCCTTTTATGTCAGCAAATACCGATGAGTTGGTGGGTGCGTTTGTGACACCACCGATCGCGCTGCCACAACTTGTGCCGAGCCGCACCTGTCTCCAGTGCGATGTCTGTTGCCGGTTTCCCGACCCCGATAGCGCCCTGCGTCCGTACTTTACCGAGAACGAGATCACCCTGGCTCTAGCCGGAGGCATTGAGGCCACGGCCTTTCCCAGCCGGCTGGGGTCGCAGGTGATTTTGGTTCCCGAGCCACACGGCGAGGGGTATCTCTGCCCGTCATTCGATGCAGCAACTTCAAGGTGTCATATCTACGAGCAACGTCCGTTCGATTGTCAGCTCTATCCTCTGGCGTTGATGTGGAATGAGCTGCATGACCAGGTCTTGTTGGGGTGGGATACGAAATGTCCCTTCATGCGAGAGGAGATTCCAGCGGAAATTCAGCGTCATGCCGATCGGGTGATGGCCTTGCTCGATCGACCGGCCGTCCGTGACCACGTCGTTGCGCATCCTCGCCTCATCGGAGAGTTTCAAGAGGACGTGGTCGTGATCGGGCTTCTTTCACGCCTCACCGATGCCGTGGCTGTTCAATGGGGGTCTGTGCCGCTGCATCGCTTTACACTGGACGCTATTCCACGCATGACGACGGCATTAGACCGGTCTGGGTGGCGCCACGCTCAGTCGCTCGCAGCCTATTCGCCGGTCTATCACTACATGTGGAATGGATTACTGGCCTATTGGTGGATGGAGCTTGAGGGCGCCTTTTGCCTCTTCGCCCAATCGCCGGACGGCTGGTTCATGCCCCTGCCTCCGATCGGAGCCGGCTCAATCGACGCGCCCCTGTCGAAAGCGATGGGGCTGTTGCGGCGCTGGAACGGTGACTCGCCGGTCAGTCGAGTTGAGAACGTGTCTTCCCTATTAGTTTCGGAGTTCGAGCGACTGGGCTATCGGCTGACGCCTAAGGAATCTGACTACCTGTATCACGCGACGGACCTCGCGACCTTGGCGGGCGACCGGTATCGATCTCAACGAGCACTGTGCAATCGATTCGAGCGTGAACAGTCTTTTGAGGTGAGGCCCTATCAGGTGGGCGACCGTCAGGACTGTCGTGCCCTTCTCGCTGATTGGTCACGGCAGAAACAAGCGGAAGGGCTTGAATCATTCGGTGCGATGCTGTTAGCCGATGCGGCGCCGGCCCATGAGGTGATCTGGTCGCAGGCGTCGGCTCTTCGACTCACAGGAAAGGTCGTGATAATTCACGGTCGTCTCTGCGCGTATACCTTCGGCTATTGGTTGACGAGCACGACATTCTGTGTCCTCTTAGAGGTGACCGACCGGACTATTCCGGGTCTGTCGCAGTATCTATTTCGGGAGACCTGTCGAATGGCGGTGGCGGAAGGGGCCGAATACATCAATACAATGGATGATGCAGGCATCCCAGGATTGCACGCATCGAAACAGGCCTATCATCCCGTCATGCTGATTCCCAACGTTGCCGCCTTTCCGGTCTGTGCTTCATGAAGACCTCAACGACTGCATCATACTTTGATCTTCGCCCGTATCGGTGGTTGCCCTATCTCCTGATCGCCATTACCGTATGCGCGCTCGTAGCCGGTATCGTTTTGACCCGATTCGTCGAAGCTCGCTTCGTGGAGGCAACGGGAAGAGAGCTTACGCTGGCTGCGTCGGAAGTGGCCGAGAAGCTCGACCAGATGCTGTTCGAGCGTCAGGGCGACGTGCTCATGATGGCCCGAGCCTTTTCGGCGCAAGCTTCCGACCCGATAGATTTCTCCGAGTACCTGAGATGGATGAAGACGGAATATTCCCCGGTCTATCTGTTGATCGCGGTTACGGATAGCCAGGGTATGGTCGTGGCGGCGACGGAGCCCTCGCTGGTAGGGCGCGACGATAGCCGCACGGTCTCGTTTATTACCGCGCGTGCGACGCGGCGACTCGACACCGCCGACGTCGGGGTTCAGGAAGAGGAGAGCGGCGTCGATACGATCGCGTTTACGGCTCCGATTTTCGATCCGCAAGGCGCGTTTGCGGGTGTCGTGACTTCGCGAGTGGGGGTTCCATTCCTGGAGGAAGTGACAGTCAGGACCGTTCGCTCCCTTGAAGCAGGACAAAGAGCAGGCGTGCGAGTTGCCTACCAAATGCTGACGAAGCAGGGCAGGGTATTTGTCG
The DNA here is from genome assembly GCA_963781915.1 of uncultured Nitrospiraceae bacterium. Classification (GTDB taxonomy): domain Bacteria; phylum Nitrospirota; class Nitrospiria; order Nitrospirales; family Nitrospiraceae; genus Palsa-1315. The sequence goes on from CAWAIH010000006.1 coordinate 92,468, forward strand.
ATTCGGATCTGCCAGGTAAGGGGGTCGCCAATCTGAAAGGACTCAGTTCCCCTTCAATGTTACTGAGCGAGGCCGGTGCGCCGGGGTACATCGAAGAAGAGCATGCGCACCGGCACGTCCAAGTGGTCACCGGCTACGCGCAGACCAGGGGTTTAAAAGGATCTGCAGGGCTGGCCTGGTCGGTCCTGCTACGAATGGATCGCCAGGATATTCTGGCGCCGATTCACGCGTTCTTGTGGGAAGTGTGGATTGTAGGCGGGGTGGTCTGGGTTCCCCTGCTGGGGTTATTGCTCTGGGCGACGGCACGATTGCGTACAGAGCATCGACAGGCGCAACAGGAAAATGCCTGGGCGAAAGCCGCTGAAACCGCGTTGCTCCAGAGCCAGGAACGAAACCGAGCCATCGTCGAGACCGCGCTTGACGGGGTGATCAGCATCGATTCGACGGGGATGGTGACCGATTGGAATGCGCAGGCCACGGAAATTTTCGGATGGCCCCGCGAGGAAACCCTGGGGCGGGCTCTTTCCGAAACCATCATTCCTGACCGGGATTGTCGGGCGCATGAACATGGCCTTCGTGAATTTTTCCGAACAGGGGCCGGCGCGGTTTTGAACCGCCGGATTGAAGTTGTCGCCCGACACAAGGACGGGCATGAATTTCCCGTTGAACTTGCGGTGTCACCGGCAAAAATCGGGGATGCCTACATCTTCAGCGCCTTTATCAGGGACATCACAGACCGCCGGCGGTCTGAGCAGCGTGTCGTAGCTCAGTATGCGGTGACCCGCGTCCTCTCCGAGGCGACGACGATGGAAGAGGTGGTGCCGAAAGTTATTCAGGCAATTGGGGAGAGTTTAGAATGGGATCTGGGCCTGTTCTGGCGGATCGATAAGACGACGGGAACGTTGCGCTGTTGCGATCAGTGGAAGGCGCCATCCCTGCAGGCCGAGCCGTTTATCATGGATAGCCTGCAGCGTGTGTTTTCACGCGGCGAAGATTTGCCCGGACGTATTTGGGCCAGCGGAAAATCGGTCTGGATCGCGGACCTCAAGGTGGATGCCGATTTTCCTCGCAGAGAACAGGCTCAACAGGCTGGGTTTCATGCGGCCGTTGGGTTGCCTATTCTTGTCGGGACCGAGATTGAGGGTGTCATCGAGTTCTTCAGTCTTTCGGTAAGGCAGCCCGATGACGAGTTGTTGAAGATGGCGGATGACATCGGTCTCAAGATCGGCCAATTTGGCGAGCGGGCTCGCACGGAAGCGGTGTTGCACGAAACCGAGGCGCAATTGCAACAAGCGCAAAAGATGGAGGCAGTGGGGCGATTGGCCGGCGGTATGGCGCACGATTTTAATAACCTCCTCACGGTGATTCGAGGGTACAGCGAGTTGTTCCTGGGCCGCTTGGGGCCTACCGATGCCATGAGAAAGGATATGGAAGAGGTGAAGAAGGCGGCAGATCGGGCCTCCGGGCTGACGCGTCAATTGCTGGCGTTTAGCCGCCGTCAGTTCATCGCAGCAAAAGTCCTCGATCTCAACGCCCTCGTTGCCAATATGGACGGTATGTTGCGGCGTCTCATCGGTGAAGATATCGTCGAATTCAATACCGATCTCGATGTGTCGACCGGCGCCATCAAGGCGGACCCCGGACAGATCGAGCAGGTCATTATGAACCTGGTCGTCAACGCGCGGGATGCGATGCCCACGGGCGGGCGTCTGACGATCGAAACCCGGAATATGACGATTGGGGAAGAGGGGAGCCTGGGTGGCGTGGGGGTGGCGCCGGGATCATATGTATTGCTGGCGGTTCGCGATAGCGGCCAAGGAATGGACGCTGAAACCCAGTCGCATCTGTTCGAGCCGTTTTTTACGACAAAGGAAAAAGGAAAAGGGACGGGATTGGGACTCTCGACCGTCTATGGCATCGTCAAGCAGAGCGGAGGAAGCATCTTCGTGGAAAGCGCTCCCGGTCTCGGCACGACGTTCAAGATCTACCTCCCACGGGTTGAACAAGAGGCGCCGGGAACAGTGCCAGGTGTTGAAATAATCGATCCGGCACGTGGCCACGAAACGATTCTTTTGGTTGAGGACGAGCCGGCAGTCCGCGGTCTCGTGCACGAGACATTACATCTCCAGGGTTATACGGTGCTGGAGGCGCGTCATGGCATTGAGGCCCTCCTTACCAGCGCAAGACACGGGGGCCCTATTCATCTGTTATTGACCGATGTTGTCATGCCACAGATGAGCGGGCCTGAAGTTGCGGAGAAGATCTTGACCATTCGACCAGAGATCAAGGTACTCTACATGTCAGGGTATCCGGACCATCCGGTGTTTGAACAGGGCGGCGTGAGTCGCCAGGTCGGGTTCCTGCAGAAGCCCTTCTCACCCCCTGCGCTGGCGCAAAAAGTGCGCGAAGTGCTGGACAGTGTGAAAGCCGCCTAATCTGGTTGATCTGGTTCATTTGGTTTGTTTCGTTATCTGGTTGTTTCGTCAACCAAACAAACGAAAACCAAACAGACCAAATGAACAAGTCAGGCTGCGAATTGTAGCATCCTACCATCGCTTGATCTTCAGCCTCGGTTCCGTTTATCGTGGTTCCACCGAACCAGATAGACCAGATAGACCAGATAGACGAGACAGACCAGAGAGACCTAGTCATGCAGCAAGGACGCGAACTCGACATTGGGCATTATCGAATTACGCAGGAACCGTTCTACGCGGAGGTTCGTGGCGAGGTCGGTCTGTTCACGGTCGCGGCGAACAGCAAGATGCCGGTGATGCTCAAGGGGCCGACCGGCTGCGGGAAGACCCGATTCGTCCAGCATATGGCCTACAGGCTTGGCCGTCCGTTGATCACGGTAGCCTGTCACGAGGATCTTACTGCCTCCGATCTCGTGGGGCGGTATCTGCTCAAGGGCCAAGAGACGGTCTGGATCGATGGGCCGCTGACGCTCGGCGTGAAGCATGGCGCGATTGTCTATCTCGATGAAATCGTCGAGGCGCGGAAAGATACGACGGTCATCATCCATCCCCTGAGCGACGATCGCCGCTTCCTGCCGATCGAAAAAAAAGGCCAGATTCTTGAAGCGGCCGACGACTTCCTCCTGGTGATTTCCTATAACCCAGGGTACCAGAGCGTGCTCAAGGACTTGAAACAAAGCACGAAGCAGCGTTTCATGGCGATTGAGTTCGACTATCCGGCGCCTGACGTCGAAACCACCGTGGTCGAGCGGGAGGCAGGGGTCAGCCGTGATCTTGCGGCAAGCCTGGTCAAACTCGGCGGGAAGGTGCGGAACCTCAAGAACCACGGTTTGGAAGAAGGGGTCAGCACCAGATTGTTGATCTATGCCGGGACACTCATTCGGCAGGGGGTCGCCACTGACCGAGCCTGCGACGTCGCGATTGCCCGTCCGATCACCGACGATCCCGATATGCAGCGCAGCATTCTTGAATTGGTAAAAGCTATCTTCTAATTCTCCTCCCCTGGGCTCCATCACGGATGAACTCGCTGATCGTGCAGGACACCAAAGATGGGGCGATTCTCACCGTTCACATCCAACCGAAGGCCTCCTCCACAGAGTGCATGGGCATTCACGGCGACGCGATCAAAATCAGAGTGGCCGCTCCACCGGTCGATGGTGCAGCGAATGATGAATTGATCCGGTTTTTAGCCCGCCAATTATCGATTTCTATTACATCGGTGCAGATTCACTCCGGTGCAGGCGGACGGCATAAGCGTGTGTTTGTAAAAGGGGCCACCGCGCAGATGGTCATGACTCGTTTGAACCTTGGAGATAGAAAGGGATCGACGAAACCATGAGGCACAGGGGTTTGTCCATCGTCGGGGGATTGTTCTTGCTCACCGCCTGCTCGACGGCACATCCTATTCTGTATCCGAATGCCCATTTGCAGTCGGTGGGGAAAGAGGCAGCGACAGAGGATATAGAAGACTGTAAGAAGTTGGCCGAATCGGCAGGGGCGGAGGAAGGCAGAGGGAAGGCCAGTCGTGTGGCGACCGGCACCGTAGTGGGTGGCGGAGTCGGCGCAGCAGCCGGGGCGGTCGGTGGAGCCATCTCAGGCGCGGTAGGCCGAGGCTCCATGATCGGGGCTGCGAGCGGCGCAGTGTGGGGATTGCTGACCGGTTTGTACCACGCGTTTGCTGGCCCGTCGCAACCGAATCAGGCTTACACGAACTTCGTGAATCGGTGTCTGCAAGAAAAAGGATATGAGGTCACAGGATGGCAATAAAGAGATCGTGGGACGGCTCAGTCGGTCTTCTTGCTCGCAGACCGCGCACGATCAGAATGTGCTCGGTCGATGCGCGCAGTGAAGCCCAACCGAGCCATCCCACGATGAGGAGAAGATTTGCCTCCTGTGACTGGAGAGGGGCGATGAAGAAGATTTCCAGACCCGTCTATCAAATTGTTCTGGCTGTGTCTGTCTTGAGTGTTGCGGCCTGTGCGGGGCCGGGGCCGTTGTTGAAGTCGAATGCGAAGTTTCAGCTGCAGGGCCGGGAGATGGCGAAGCTTGAAGTGATCATGTGTCAGCAGAAAGCCGAGGCAGCCGGGTTGAAGCCCGGCACCGGCGGTCGAAGTGGCAACATGGCGACCGGAGCAGGACTGGGTCTGATTAGTGGAGCCGCAATAGGTGCATCGAGTGGGATTATCGGTGGGTTGCCTGGTGTGACGATCGGGGCGGCGGTCGGAGGGGCGCTCGGAGTCATCATCGGTTCAGTGGGCGGCGCCTACAAGCCGCTCGATCCCGATCCTGCTTACGCCGATGCGGTGGTGCGGTGTTTGAGTGAGAAGGGGTATGAGGTGACGGGGTGGCAGTGAAGTGATTCGGCCTGGCAGAGAGCGGTCGCGTCCTCACCTCTCAGAGCGACCCTTTCGGACTCAGCCAGGCGGTAGCCTTCGGAAATTCCCTCGCAGACTCGGTCAGTTTCCGCGTTCCTTCCTGGCTGACTCTCGATGGGGCCCCGCTCCTTCGGTGAAGTTGCTCCGCCTCTGCCAGGCCGAATCACCTCACTGCCAGCCTGGGAGGGTGAAAGGAATAAGAATTGGAAAGAAAGATGGTTGTGTGATGTAGGCGCGTGAGACAGGAGGCCAGTTTCCTTACTCGCAGAACAGAGGAGGGGATGGAGCCTGATGATCTTCTGTGCTCGCGCAACGCGCGGCCTCAGAAGGCCCTCGTTGGACGCGCGCAGTAGAAGCTGATCCGCCCATCCCGCCACGAGTTGGAGTAAAAGAAGAGAAGAAGTATGCTCGTTCGATGGCCGCAGCTTGGATTGCCCTGGCTGTGAGACCTGAGAGAGTAAAAGGATAAGAACTGCCCGACTAGCGGTTTAGGAAACCGTTTTTGTAACCCTTCTCCAGCTCACTGGAATTCACTCAGCCCTACTGGGGCATAGCTTCGCAGAATTCCCGAACTTTGGCTAGAATAGGCCTGAGTGAGCTGGAGTGCGGTGGGCTTGAGCACAAAATGAACACAATAGACCCTACGGGCAGGACTCGAACTTCAATGAATGACGAGCAAATGAAAAACGGAGATCTAGCTACTTTCCCTGAGAATGAGATGTCGCTTCGTACTCTTCAGACTGGCCGAAGAACGGTGGGGAAGGTATGACGAGGAAGCGGATGTCGACTCCAGACTAGGGTATCTGATGTGAGTGTCTGTTTTGGCTATTTCGTTCATTGAGCCACAGAAACCAGATCCCCCCACCGCCGCGAAAAGAAAGACTCCGTTCGCTACCTTTTCGTTGCCTATCGATCAGGCGCGTGCACGGATCTCGCGGACGCCGCGGCCGATCTTGCGACGAATGAGTGTGCGCAGCGTCACTCCGTCTGCGTAGCCGACCTGAGCGGCAATCTGATCAACACTGGCCGTACTCGTTTGTAGTAGATGCACCGCGCGCTCGACGCGAAGATCCTGAAAGTACGCAAGCGGGGACTTGCCCAGCACGGATTGCAGACGACGCGCCAGGGTGCGTTCACTTGTCACGGCTGCCTGAGCCGCTTCGCTTAATGAGAAACCATCAGCAAGCTGTCTCCGTGCCCATCGCTCGAACCGTTCGACGAGCGGGTCCGAGTGCGCAAGGTGGTCGGGAATCATGAAAGCCGCCTGCGAGGGCCGTGGGTCAACCAGCAGATAGCGAGCGGTCAGTGCCGCCAGCGCGGGACTGCGGCGACGCACCAGCCATAATGCCAGATCGAGGTGTGCCATCGCTGCGCCGCCAGTGACGAACCGAGAGGAACTCACGATCATTCGCGAGTCGTCTAGCATGACATTCGGGTACCGTTCACGAAAGAACGGGGCGAGCCACCAGGATGTGGTCGCACGATGGCCGTTGAGCAGCGACGTGCCAGCAAGGACAAATGTTCCCGTGCATGCAGCACCCACCAGCGCGCCGCTGCCAGACCAGCGACGAAGGAGTGCTTGTGCGTCCGTGATGTCTCGCCGTTCAAGCGCAATTCGTAATGTGTCCGGCATCTTCGCCCCGAGCGCCGGCACAAGCGCGACATCTGGGCGCGCAAGTCGTACCGCCGACCGTACAGGCACAGATAGCCCGTGACTGGTGTATACGTGGGAACGGACACCCACGATCGTCACATCGAAACGTGCCGAAGGTGTTCCAGCGGATTCCGCCAAGTCATTCGCCGTTCCGAAAGTGTCGAGCAGCGCAGTTAAGCCGGTGTCGAAGACTTCATTCAGAGCAAGGACGTAAATTCGCATGGCGAGAACTGTAGCATAATTGTCACTTCTGCCACTAGTGCAAATTGGCACGTATCACTAGAATTTAACTCACGTTGTTTTACTTCAAATAGGAGGAGGCTACCATGGTGCGAGTTGCTCTGTTCGTGCGATTGAAAGCCAAGCCAGGAAAAGAAGCAGATGTCGCCCGCTTTCTCGAAAGCGGGCTCGCCCTGGCGAACCAGGAAGCTACGACACCGATCTGGTTTGCATTGCAGCTGGGGCCGGCGACGTTTGGCATCTTCGATGCCTTCGCTGATGATGCAGGCCGCAAGGCACATTTGGCTGGCCCAATTGCGGCAGCACTGATGGCCAAGGCATCCGAGTTGCTTGCCGAACCGCCACAGATCGAGCAAGTCGACGTGCTTGGCGCGAAGATCCCGCACTGAAGTCTAGTAAAGAGCAGAGTTCGTTGGCGATCAATTCGGTCGGTGTGAGTTAATTGCTTGCCGATTTGCCATCGAGCGGCAGCAGGAGGCTGCCGCTCGATGGACGGGTCAGAGCCCATTGTTAGCTGCAGAATGTTGTGCCCCACTTCAATCGTGGACAGGCATCTACGGCAATCGCGTCGAGGAAACTCACTGAATTTATTCAAAGCCCAGCCAGCAAAAAACATCTGAGGGTCTCTCAGCAGGGTCATGAGCGAGTGCACCTGGCTGTCCCCTGAGAAGTAGAGCCTCGAAGAGGGTTGGATTCTCGGTAGAAATTGATGGTTAGCAATGTTCAACAAAGTGTCCAGAAATTAAGTGGGCAGTATATTCCTCTATCGTCATCCTAAGAATCAAAGAATGGGAAGACATTTGGCAGATAAGACTGGCTGTCTGGAAGCGCGTCAAAAACGTCGTGAAGAACGAGCCGCTATCCTATGGATATAGTTGAAGTTCAATAGTAGCTGTCAAAGGGTCTAAAAGAACTGATTTTGATTCTACAGAAAGCCATCTCGCTTGGCGTTAGTAAGAAAATGATGGAGGCCAGGTGAAGCTGCCTCGCCATCTCGTCATAGGGAACGAGGACGAAGAGAAGGCGTTGTTGCGTGAAGAGGCTCAGCAGAGGCTGGCTTTGCAGTCGGTCACTACTAGGTTTGTGAGTTTTTCGCCTGCGTCTAGTTCGAGAACCAGCCAGGCTAGGCCGGTTAGTTGTTCGTCTTTGTGGCCTCCCGCTCCGCCCTCGATCAGACTGACGAGGTAGTAGCGCCCGGCTGGGATCTTGGTAAACCAGAAATGTCCGGTGGGGTTGGCTCTGGTTGTGCGGAGATAGGGAGTCAGCCGTTTTTCCATCCGCAACTGAATCAGTGCCTCCTGCAGGCAGTCGGTTGGAGTACGTGGAGCTGCTGTGACGCTTTCAGGAGAGACAGGGGTCTCCGTCGTTAGGCAGGAGGAGGTTCTGACGTTGTGGTCAAACCAATAACGGGTGTAGGGAGTGATGGGGATGAGATGGACTGGAGCGCCTGCTTGCGTGATGGCCTTTCCAGAGGGGGATGCAAGAAACGCCTGTCCGGCCAGAGTGCTTCGCCCTTTTTGTTTGTAGGAGAAGAAGTCTTTTTCGTTAAAGACTGGCGGTTGAGGTGTCTTGGCGGGAGACACATTGCCAGGCTCGGTGGCCGGCGCTTGGCTGGACCAGAGGATTCCAAACAGGAGTAGGAGGACTGCGGCGCATAGAAGTCGATTGCGCAATGGCATGGTCGTTAGGAAATGGGTGAGGGCGATCCCGACGTTTCGTCCAAGGGTATCGGTGCTGCAGTTGCCTTGCGTTTGAGAGCCCGGCCCTTGTCAGGGGTTGGATCGGTGACGAGGCCGTAGACTTCCCGGCCTTCGTGGCCTTCCGGGAGATATTCCGTGATCGGCAAACCGTCTTCACGCACGAATAACAGACAGTGGCAGTATTTGTAGATCTGCATTTCGTCGCAGGCGCACATCCAGCGGCGGAGTTTGGCTTCTGCCGCTTTATCCTTATAAAAGTTGCAGGGGCAGAGGGGTTTGCCCAGTTCGTCCATGTGCATCGCGAGGCCTTTGACCACGGCCTCGGTGACTGCGGGCATGGGATGCATAGCGGTCCCACTCTTCTCCGCGAATCCCTTCACATACTTCCACATTTTATCGAGGCTCTCTTGCTTGGGCTCGGCCATTCCGCAATCCTTTCGATAGGCAGCTTGCAGGATGCTGAAAAAGTCCGCCAGCATGGAGATGTCTGAGGCTCAGATGAAGAACGTCAGGTCTTCACTCAGCCTTGACCTCAGCCTAGATCCCTACTTTCTGCCCCATGCCCGCGCGGTAGCGCATAGTTTACAAGCGCTGGGGCGTCCTTTACAATCCTGGACTTCTCAACACTGCCGGAAAACCCCGTAGGATTGGATCGCGAATGGAGATGCCGGATACTCATAAGCAATTGATCGCCAAGTTGGCTGAGGAGCTGGGACCGGCTACAGCTCAGCATCTGGTTTCCCTCCTCGTCGAGGCTGTTGCGATACCGAATCAAGTGGAAGGTGTATTGTTGCTGCTCGATGAATTGGCGGAGGTTTCGCCGAAGGTCGCTTGTGCCGCAATTGAATCGTTTCCCGGCTTGCAACAGCGGGGTCGGCTCAGCGATGCCGTGGCCTGGCTGGATCTGGGGATTGCGTTGGCTGGATCGTCCGGTGCAATCGGACTGAAGTATTTCAAAGAGAGTCCGCTGGTTCTGGGTCTGATCGAGCCACCATCGGCCCGGGCATTGGTGCTGAAAACGGCTCTGGAGCTGGCCGAGCAGGATGCGAATGTCGCGCTGGAATTTCTCCGTGTCTCACCGGAGGTCGTGACGGTCATCCCGCCGGATCAGCTAGGGGCTTGGTTAGACATCGGGCTTGAACTGACGCAGGTCGATTTCGTCGTTGCGCTGGAGTACGTCCGCCAGATTCCCGCGGTTGCCCGGGTGTTGCCTATCCAGGATGCCAGGGCCTGGGCGACGTTCGGGTTGAAACTGATTTCCCAGAATAGTTTTGGCAAGACGGACTATTTCGGGACCATCGAATTCCTCCGTACCAGTCCGCTTATCCTCGGCGATCTCGAAGACCAATCGGTGAGGGCCAAGGTTGTCTCGGTCGGGTCGTTGCTGGCGGAACGTGACTCCGGGTCTGGCATTGCCTGGTTATCGGAGTCGCCGCGCCTGTTGCGCGCCGTGTCGAATGAGGGGTGGCGATTAAAACTCTTGCAGTACGGGGCTCTGCTGGCAGAACGTGACGCAGAGACCGCGCTGGCATATTTACGGCGCGCGCCTGAATTGCTGAGCGTGATCGGCGAGTCTGCCGGAGCCACGGCTCGTTTTGAGGCCTGGTTCACAGCCGGGATGGAAGTCTTGGCCTACAGTGTCGAAGGAGCCAGGGCCTATTTTGCGCTGGAGTCTCAGAAGGCGCTGAGGTCGGTGGAAGCGGCGTTAAGCGGCGTGCCCCTTCGCCAGGTGGCCCGTACCGTGAAACTCTTCGTGCAGGCACTCTGTGGGACGGATCTGACGATCCAAGCGCTTCCCGATTCGCTGAGTCAGGAGACATCTCCGCGAGCCATGGTAAGCCAGGATGGGCGAACCATCTCGCTGCCGGCGCTGCTCCGCCGCTACCCCACGGCTGAGGAGAATACGCGCTTGTATCTGGTGATGGCGGCGCACGAAGCAGGGCATGTAGAATTTGGAACCTACCGGCTGACCCTTGAGCCGCTCGCGGACCTGATCATGGCGGTGCGGCAGAAGTATGGCTCTGCGAAACAGGCTGTGCCGGACAACTTGGCCTCGCTGTTTCGTCTGTATCCCCATTCGGGACTGATCCAGGACTTGTGGATGCTTATAGAGGATGCGCGGGTGGAATTTCTGCTTCAGCGGGAATATCCGGGACTTCGGCGAGATCTGCAACAATTCGCGCGCGAGGCGATCACGACCCGGTCGCTGACGCACGGGTTGTCCGTCAAAGAACTCGTTGTCGATCAACTCCTCCAGCTGTCGACCGCCGCGTCGCAACATGTCGCGATTCACGAGGCTATCAAGGGCGAGATCGCCATCCTCTGGCCGATGTGCCAGGCCATTCTGGCTCCAACTGCGACGGCGGAAGAGGCCGTGCGTCTCGCCCATGATCTCTACTTGCGGCTCGAAGAACTGCTGGCGCCAAAGGGGGCGATGATCCAAACTGATCAGGTCGATAGTGCGTCAGAGGATTTGGGTGTAGGTCCCTCCTCTTCCGAGCAGATGGGCGATGACTATCGCCCTGTTACCAATTGGGCCTATCGTGGGGCAATGAATCCTGAGTTCATTCGTCAGCATGATCGGGACGGACAAGCATCGGACGATCAGAAACAATCTGAGGATATCGAGCAAATGGCGAGCGCCGCAGGTGGAGCACAGGAGTCGTCGGCGCAAGGTCAAAAGAATCAAGGGGGTATGCGCACGGAAACTGAGAGTGACCGACTTGCCGGGGGGCGGCAGTTGCCCTCTCATGTGGAAGAACTCTTGGCCTTGAAGGTCGAGCAGCCGGCGCTGGCCGATTATGCCGGGCCCGGCGATCGTACGGTGCGCTATCCGGAATGGGACCAGCAGATCGAGGACTATCGGCTCAACTGGTGTCGCGTCGTCGAGCGTGATGCGGAAGAGGGGAACGGGGATATCGTGGGTGCCACGTTGAGCGCGCACGGGAGCGAAGTCTCGGCCCTTCGCCGGTTTTTTGAAAGTCTGCGGCCGCCGGGATTGAGGCGGGTGCCTGGCCAGGCAGAGGGCGACGATCTCGACATAGATGCGGCAGTTCGTATGTGCGCGGAACGGGCGGCGGGGGCAGATCTGTCGGATCGGATCTACGTCAGGCGGGAGAGAAAAGAGCGGGATGTCGCAGCCGCGTTTTTGGTCGACGTGAGTGGTTCAACCAGCCGTCAGTTGGACAGTGGCCGTCGCGTGATCGATCTGGAGAAAGAGGGGCTGGTGCTCTTGTGTGAAGCGCTTGAAGCGGTTGGAGATCAATATGCACTTTACGGCTATTCCGGCCAGGGTCGGGGGCAAGTGGATTTTCTGGTGATCAAGGATTTTGACGATCGGTTGGGCGGGAAAGAAGCGCAGCGGTTGGGTGGACTGGCTCCTATGCAGCAAAACCGTGATGGGGCTGCCATTCGACATGCCACTGCCAAGTTGTTAGCGCAAGAGGCGCGGACGCGGCTACTCGTCCTCATCAGCGATGGGCGTCCGCTCGACGACGGTTATAAAGACGAGTATTCGCTGGAAGACACCAAGGTTGCGTTGCGAGAGGCGCGTCAGCGGGGGGTGCATCCGTTTTGTGTCACGATCGACCGGGAGGCTGATGGCTATGTCCGGAGAATGTACGGCGACGTGCAGTTCGCGGTCATCGATCATCTCGAAGCCCTGCCGAAGCGGTTGCCGCGGATCTATCAACGATTGACGACGTAAATGAGGTAAGGGGTCAGGCGTAAGGGGTGTGAAGAATCGATGACGAATTCAATTGAAAGACCGACCGTGCCGCCTTGGCTGCACAAGCTGTTTACAGGGCATCAGTATCCCTATGTCCGCCGGCTGGCAAAGTTTGCACAGCCTATCAAGCCGGGGGAGGATCGTCAGGAACCGACGAAGGATCTGATTGAGGCCAAGTTTTGGGAGGTCTATCCCCGTTGTTGGGCCAAGATTCTTCAAGAAGTCAAAGTGGGCATGATCGTGGTCTTCCACGACCTCGGTGAATATCCGGCGGGAGGGTATCAGGAGTTGGTCGATGACCCGGACGCATTTCTGGCAAAGACCTATGGCAAGAAGAAGATTAAAGTGAATTTCTATGATGGGGACAATTTTGTTTGCACAATCAATTTTAAAGTCGCGGGCTGGACGGAACATGAACACTGAGGAGTTCTGAGTTCTGAATTATGAGTTTTGAGTTGCGGAACGAATAGAACAACTCAGAACTCAGCACTCAGAACTCATAACTGGACCGGAGGAATCATGGGGAGACCGAAAATTACGGTAGTGGGCGCGGGGAACGTTGGAGGCACGACGGCGCAGCGGCTGGCCGAGAAGGACGAGTACGAAGTGGTGCTTGTCGATATTGCCGATGGCGTCCCGCAAGGCAAGGCCCTCGATATCACGCAGGCCGGGCCGGTCTGCGGCTATAGTACCCGCGTGGTGGGCACCAACGGCTATGATGAAACGGCCGGTTCATCGGTGGCGGTGATCACGTCCGGAATCCCGCGCAAGCCAGGGATGAGCCGTGATGAGTTGTTAGCCACGAACGCGAAAATCGTGAAGTCGGTCGTTTCTGCGCTGGTGTCCCGGTCGCCGAACGTCATCCTGATTCTCGTCACCAACCCGCTGGACGCCATGGTTCATGTGGCGCGTCGTGTGAGCGGATTGTCGAAATCGCGGATTTTGGGTATGGCGGGAGTGCTCGATTCCGCCCGCATGCGTGCCTTCATCGCTGCCGAATTGAGTGTGCCGGGCCCCGACGTGGCTGCGATGGTGCTGGGTGGGCATGGCGATACGATGGTGCCGTTGTTGCGGTACACGACGGTAAGGGGAAAACCGGTCACGGAGTTGATGTCGCAGGACCGGTTGGAGGCGATTGTGAAACGGACGCGCGAGGGGGGCGCTGAAATCGTGGACCTGCTGAAAACGGGCAGCGCGTTCTATGCCCCCTCGGCCTCGGCTGTCGATATGGTCGAAGCGATCATGAAGGACCAGAAGCGGGTGATGCCCTGTGCGGTGTTCTGCGAGGGGGAATATGGATTGCAGGATGTCGTCGTCGGTGTGCCGGTCAAGTTGGGCCGAGGCGGGGCGGAACAGGTGGTCGAATATGAGCTGACGGCGGAGGAGAAGGCGGGATTAGCGACCTCTGCCAGCGCAGTGCGCGAACTCTGTATAGCAGTCGACCGCCTCATGACGTAACGAAATGGCCAGTGGTCAATAGCCATTGGTAAGAAGAGCGGGTTCTTTTCCCTCTAATTGACGAGCGTCCATTGACCTATGCCGGGGTCCTGTTGCTTGACATTCCGCGCAGAGCTACAGTACAGAGAGCGTTGTAGTCATACACTGAACGAGGAGATGCGATGAAATTTCTTGAGAGTCCGATGCAGACGATGGGCGTGGGATTTGCGCTCGCGGTGGTGTTGATCATGGGGTATCTCGCGATGACCGGCACGGCGGTCGGTGATGCCGATTGGTTTGGTTTGCTGTTACGCTGGACCCATTTCTTGGCTGGAATCGTCTGGATCGGCTTGTTGTACTTCTTCAACCTGATCAATGCGGCATTCTTGAAGAGCCTGGACGGACCCACCAAGAATATCGTGATTCCCAAGTTGATGCCTGCCGCGCTGAACTGGTTCCGTCATGGCGCCACGGTCACGGTGCTTGCCGGGATTGTGTTGTACCTCTACATGTATCAGAGAGGCGGAACCGGCGCGATTGCGCTGGGAATCGGCGGGTTATTGGGCATCATTATGATGGCGAATGTCCACGCGGTGATTTGGCCGAACCAAAGGCGGATTATTGCGGCGGTGACAGCGGCAGCCCAGGGGACTCCCGCGCCGCCGGAAATGGCCCAGTGGGGCCGGACAGCGCTTCTCGCTTCCCGGGTCAACTTTATGTTGTCGATTCCCATGTTACTGTTCATGGGGGCCGGCAGCCACTTCAGGTAAGATGGCCTACGACTGCCGGTGGGAGAGCCCGCCGGCAAGTCCGTTTATCTCTCGCCCAAAGAAAAAAGCATATGGCGTATGGCACGAGCTTCGGTCATTCTGATTTCGAGCTATACGCCATCAGCTCTTAGAGCCATTCACTCCAGCAATAGGCCATTGGCTATAAACTCCGGCCTCCCACGAGATACGTCTTACCGTTTACGGCTTGATGGCCCATATGCCCAGTTTCCTATAGGGCAGTGGCCCTAAGTTGTTGAGATTCAGGCCTATTATCACGGCATTGCCTTGACGAATGCCGGCCAGGCACCTTATAGTATCGTTCCACTTTCTCAGTAAATGGGTATGGAAGAACGCATGACTACTGCGACTGAACCACGAGTTCTCCAAACGCTTGATGGCGTTCCCTGGGATATCGAGGCCTACCGGAAGGTCGGCGGCTACGAGGCCTGGAAGAAATGTCTTAAAGAGTTGAGCGCGAACGATATCGTCAATGAACTGAAGAAAGCCGGGCTCCGTGGGCGAGGAGGCGCAGGTTTCCCTACCGGTATCAAGTGGGAAAAGGTTCTCAACCATCGGGTGAAGGAACACTATTTTGTCTGTAACGCCGGCGAACATGAGCCAGGGACATTTAAAGATCGGTATTTGCTCAAGCATGCGCCCCACCAGCTTATCGAAGGTTGTCTCATTGGGGCCTACACGGTGCAAGCGAAGGCCGCATTTATCTACGTGAATCATGAGTATCACGAAGAACGCGAGAATCTAAAAAAGGCGTTGGCCCAGGCGAAGGCTCAAGGGTTTTTGGGCAAGAATATCCTGGGGAGTGGCGTGGATCTGGATCTGCAAGTCTTTGAAGGCCACGGGAGTTACGTGGCCGGTGAAGAAACCGCAATGCTCGAATCCATGCAAGGGCGTCCGGCGATGCCGAGGCAGAAGCCACCTTTCTATCCGACGGACTTCGGCCTCTACGGGAAGCCGACGCTGGTCAACAATGTCGAAACCTTGTGCAATATTCCCCGGATCCTTCTGAAAGGCGTGGCTTGGTTCACGCAGGTCGGCACAGAAAAGTGTCCTGGCACGATGATGTTCTCCCTGAGCGGTTCCGTGAATCGACCCGGTGTGTACGAGATGCCGATGGGTATCACGATCCGTGAGCTCGTGGACAAATGCGGTGGGGGGGTGCCGGGGGGGCGTAAGATCAAGGCGGTGTTCCCTGGGGGACCGGCGTTCTCGATGGTCACGGCCGATCAGCTCGATCTGACGATGGATTTCGATTCGTTGAAGAAGGCCGGCACGGGGCTTGGGTCGGCTGGCGTGATCGTGGTCGATGATGCGACCTGCATGGTGGCCTTGACGCTCAAGTTCTCCAATTTTTTCAAGGTCGAGAGTTGCGGGCAGTGCCCACCTTGTCGAATGGGAACCATCAATCTCGCCGCATTGATGACGAAGGTCGAGCAGGGGGAGGGGACGGAGAAAGATATGGAGAGTCTCCTCCAGCTCTGCGGGTTTGTGAAGGGAACCGGCTATTGCACGCTGGTGACCGGGGCCGCCGTGTTGGTGCAGAGCAGCATGAAATTGTTCCGTCACGAGTTTGAAGAACATATCCGGTTGCAGCGCTGCCCCTATCAGCCGATGCCTGTGGCGGTCTGAGAAGAAAGGAGTCATGAGTCAATAGTCATTGATCATTAGCCGAATGAGAGTCGGCGATGTGACCGTGAATGATCGATGACTAGTGACAGGTGATCATACGATGCCACGCGTGACATTTCTTCTTCCTGAAGGCAGAACTGGCGAAGTTGAGGTCAATACGTCGTTGTTGGAGGCGTCGAAGCTGCTCGGCTGTCGGTTGAACCACGATTGTGGTGGAAACGCCTCCTGCACCACCTGTCGTGTCGAAGTACAGATGGGCGCTGAGAATCTGTCGGAGATCGACTTCGATGAGCAAGATCTCCTCGATCGGGAAGCCCTTAGCGAGCCCTGGCATCGGCTTGGATGCCAGGCCAAAGTGCTCGGAGACGTGGTTGTGCGGGTGCCGGAGGGCAAGTGGGTTGCTCCCCCTATGCCGCAGTCAGAGCCCCAGGGTATTGAAATTCAGTAAAGAGATGTTACACTAAACCATTCCAGGCAGGTCTTCGAAAGACGGCCCGGTCACACGAGGAGGATCACCATGCTGACGATTACGGCGATTGCAGAACAGAAGATCAAGGAATTGATGGTGGAAGAGAAGGACATTGTCGGCCTGCGGGTCTATGTCAAGGGTGGCGGATGCCACGGGTATCAATACGGGATGGCCTTCGAGTCAAAGATGGGCGATGACGACACTGTGGTGGAAAAGGGGATCGTCAAGGTCATCATGGATTCGCAGAGCGCTCCTCTCTTGCAGGGAGCCGAAGTCGATTACGTGGATAGCCTCCAAGGGTCCGGGTTCTCGATTAAGAACCCGCAAGCGAAGACCACCTGCGGCTGTGGCAGCTCCTTCAGCGCCTAAGGCATTGGCGCTGCGGTGGCGCAAGTTGATCAGTCGAACGAGTGACAGAGAGAGCCAGGATTGTCCGAATTGAGCGGCGGTCCTGGCTTCTCTATTTGTACTTTGAATGTGAGCGGAATTCACGATGGCACAGGCAAGTGTGACAAGACGATACCGGTTCTGTGCGGCGCACAGGCTGCATACGGACCATCTGTCATCCGAAGACAACCGAACTGTATTTGGGAAGTGTAATAATCCTAATGGGCACGGCCATAATTATGTTGTGTTGGTGACGGTGAAGAGCACGGTTTCGACTTCGGCTGCTGGAGGAGTGGACCTTGATCGGCTGGATCAGACTGTGGGACAGCAAGTAATCAGACGGTTCGACCATCACGATCTCAATCAAGACCCTGAGTTTGCCGAACGCACCACGACGGGAGAGAATCTGGTGTTGCTGATCTGGGATCTGTTAGTGAAGGGTCTCCCCTCCGGACAATTGGAAAAGGTGGGGCTCATTGAAACACGCGACAACTACTTCGAATATGCAGGGTAGAGAGGAGCGCATGGCTAAGCAGGGAATCAAACGGCGAGGTCGGCAGGAGGTTGAAGGCGTCAGTAAGAACGGGAGAGCTGCGGATGTGGCTGTCCTGCAATCGCTGGTCACGGAGATGCTGCTGGCTCTCGGTGAAGAGCCAGGTCGGAATGGACTTTTCAAGACTCCGGAGCGAGTGGCCAAGGCCCTCGCTTTTATGACCCAGGGCTATCATCGCGACATCGATCAGCTCCTGAATGGCGCCCTCTTTCCGATCGAATACGACGAGATGGTCATCGTGAAGGACATCGATTTTTACAGTATGTGTGAACATCACTTGCTGCCTTTCTATGGCAGAGTCCATGTGGGCTATTTGCCCAATAAGAAGGTGGTGGGGCTCAGCAAGATTCCGCGTATCGTGGATACCTTTGCGCGACGGCTTCAAGTCCAAGAACGGCTGACCGTCCAGATCGCTGAAACTCTGAAGTCGAAGCTCAACGCGCGTGGCGTGGGCGTAGTCGTCGAAGCGCGACATCTCTGCATGATGATGCGGGGCGTTGAAAAACAGAACACGGTTGCGGTCAGCAGCTCCATGTTAGGTACCTTCCGCAGTCAGCCGCAGACGAGGCTGGAGTTTTTGAAGCTGATCCGACGAGGCAGCGTCGGCGACTCCGATTAGGCAGGGTGTTGAAAACGCCATTCTTCTCACCCGCCCAACCCCAGCGCGCCGAGACGCGCCTCTCCCCAGGCTTCGTTCTCGCGTCGTTCAGATCCTCAACGTACCCCACTTGGGAAACGAGCTGTCTTGGCAGCTCGGGAGGGCGGGTGAAGAATACTACGCCTCGGACCTTCACTCGCTGCGGCCGCGCTGGATAGCCGTTTTGAACACCCTGTGACCACCATCTCATTCCAGCCATTCCGGCATTTAATTTCCCGGAAAACTTAGCCTCGGGATTTTTCGCCATTCTCCAAGCAATGACCCCATCACCTGACGGTGGTCCAGAGGCTGTTTGCGATCATAAAGCCTGGCGTATACAATTCACGCCATTCTTGAGGACTCAGATGACGACGTCACGCGATCAGGCTTCCGATTTGTTTGGTACTCCCGAGGGAGAGACATCCGTTGAGGCTCCCTTGGCCGAGCGTCTGAGGCCGCGAGAGTTTGCGGACTTTGTGGGGCAAGAGGAGATCACTGCGCCGGATCGGCCATTGCGGCGAGCCATCGAGGCAGATCAACTCTCCTCCGTCATCTTCTGGGGGCCACCCGGTTCTGGCAAGACCACGCTGGCGCATCTTGTCGCGCGCCACACCAAAGCGCAGTTCGTGCCTTTCTCGGCGGTCACAGGGGGTGTTCCTGAGCTGCGGGCCATCATCAAGACAGCGGAGCAGCGCCAGGCGATCAACGGTCAACGGACCATTCTCTTCGTCGACGAGATCCATCGCTTCAACAAGGCGCAGCAGGATGCTTTTCTGCCCCATGTCGAGCGGGGCACGGTCATCCTGGTCGGCGCGACCACGGAGAATCCCTCCTTTGAAGTGATCTCACCGCTCCTGTCTCGATCCTTGGTCATTGTGCTCAAGTCCCTTTCGGATCAGGCACTGGGGCATATTCTGGATCGGGCGCTCGCGGACCCTGCGATCGGGTTGGGAAAGTGGAATGCCCACCTGTCACCCGATGCCAGGCAACGACTGATTGGGTATGGCAACGGCGATGCGAGGGCGCTTCTGACCGCGCTAGATTTTGTAGTCACACAGCAACCAGCTGGGCCTGACGGGACACGCCTGATCGATGGAGCGGCGCTGGAAGCTGCGCTGATGAAGAAATCAATCCGGTATGATAAGTCCGGCGAAGAACATTACAACGTCATCTCTGCCTACATTAAGAGCCTGCGCGATTCCGATCCTGACGGCGCCCTCTATTGGCTCGCTCGTATGTTGGAAGGGGGGGAAGACCCGAAGTTTATCGCCCGTCGGCTAGTTATTTTTGCTTCCGAGGACGTAGGGAATGCCGATCCAATGGGGCTGGTGGTCGCGACTGCGGTCGCTCAAGCCGTGCAGTTTGTGGGGCTTCCCGAAGCGCAGATTAACTTAGCCCAGGGGACGACCTATCTTGCCACCAGGCACAAAGATAACGCCTCTTATATCGGGCTTCTTGAGGCGATGGAAGACGTAAAAACTCATGGAAATCTTGGAGTTCCACTTCATTTGCGGAATGCCGTGACTTCGATGATGAAGGGGCTTGGGTACGGGAAAGGCTATCGCTATGTCCACGACGATCCCCAGGCCAAGGTGCAGGAGCACCTCCCGGAATCGCTCAAGGGACGTCGTTACTACCGGCCTAAAGATACCTAAAGGGGCCCCCAGAGAGTGGTGGACAAAGATTTCTAATCGGTTATACTTAGGCTTGTGAAACGGCAGAGCTCAAAATCGGTTGCTTCGATTGCGGTGACGAATGAACGGCGCAAGTTTGTTCGGGCGACCTTGGTCGGCTCCGCGTTGATTTCACCCAAGAGCGGGGCCAAGGCGATTACAGCCGTATTGGATAACGTCAATAAAGTCGGCGCAGGGTTGCACACGAAAGAGAAGCTGACGATGGCCCAGCCGGTGACAGTATCGTTGGCATTTCTCGATTCGGATCGCGCGGAGCAGATGGAAAAGCTCGATGGGAAAGTCGCCTGGATGAAGCCATGGGAGAAGGGGTTTCTGGTCGGCGTGATCTGGGATGAACTGGTGACGAAAGAGAAGAACCGCTGGCTGTATTATTATCTGGAAGAAACGGTCAAATCCTCCATCTAGCCCACCAGTGTACGAAGATCGTTATTTGGTTTGTTTCGTTTGTTTGGTTGAACAAGACCAACCAGATGAACCAAACAAACCAGATCAACCAGTCTTCCCGTCCCGCGGCGGCCTACGCGAATGCCGTCAGTTTCTGTTTCACGTCTTCCAATTCGGCTGAGAGCGTTTCCCACTTGGTAGTGAGCCGTACGAGATCCTTCTTCCAGCCGTCGTATTCTGTTTGCAGCACGCTCCATTTGGTGGATTCATTTTTATAAAGTGCCGGGTCGGCAAGTTCGAGGTCGCGCGTTTTGATTTTGGTTTCGTATTCGGCAATCTCGGCTTCAGCCCGCGCCACCTGCTTTTCCAGTCTGGCTTGGGTCTTGCTCAGATCGCGTCGGTCTCCGGCTGAGGGTTTAGATGGGGCTTGCGAGGCCATGGCCCTAGTCGGTCCGGCTTCCTTCTCGCGATTCACTCCCTTCAGGTCGTCACTCGACTCCTTGATGGAGTCGAGCTCCTGCGCTTTCTTCCACAAGTAATACTCATAGTCGCCGGAGAAGCTTCGGGCCTTACCCTCTTCGATCTCAATGACCCGCGTGCAGACTCTGGTCAGAAAGGTGGGGTCGTGGGAAATAAAGATGATCGTGCCGGGGAAGTCCGAGAGCGCATCGGTGAGCATATCGACCGAAGCCGGGTCGAGATGGTTGGTCGGTTCGTCCAGCAACAGGGTATTGGCCGGCTCAACCAGCATCCGTGCGAGCGCGACGCGATTGCGTTCCCCTCCGCTCAATGCCTTGATCGGTTTCTTTTGATCGTCGCCGGTGAACAGAAATGCGCCGGCAATCCCGCGGAGAAAGTTCGTCTCCGCTTGGCTGGACACTTCGGAAAGGGATTCGAGAATGGTATGTTCGGGGTTCAGTGTCTCTGCCTGGTGTTGGGCGAAGTAGTGCAGGGTGACACCATGGCCGACCGCCCTGGTGCCTTTATCAGGCTCCAGCACTCCAGCCAGCATCTTGAGCAACGTACTTTTCCCTGCTCCGTTTTCTCCCACCAGCGCGATGCGTTGACCCCGTTCGACGGAGCAATCCACTCGCTCATAGACGACTTTCTCTCCGTAACGTTTTGACCCGCCCTGTATTTCTAAGACCTGCCGCCCGCTTGCTGCCGGGAGGGGAAACTTGAACTTCACCCGCTTGGGGTCGCGCTTAATCTCGATCATCTTGACCTTATCGAGCTGCTTGATGCGCGATTGAACCTGGCTGGCTTTGTTCGCTTGGTAGCGGAATCGATCCACGAAGGTTTGGACCCGCGCGACTTCCTTTGCCTGGCGCCCTGCGGCAGCTTCACGCTGAGCATCCCGTTCTGCGCGGATCTTGAGGAACGAGGTGTAGTTGCCCCGATATTCTTCCATCTTATGGTGCCGGAGATCCCAGATATGGGTGACGACACGATCGAGAAACGCTGTGTCATGGCTGATGAGCAACAGCGTCATCTCCGAATCCAGGAGGAATTGCTCGAACCAGCGCTGCGTCGGTTTATCCAAGTGGTTGGTCGGTTCGTCGAGCAGCAGCACGTCGGGATTGGTCAGCAGCAGATGCGCGAGGGCCACCCGCATGCGATAACCGCCTGAAAGCTTTTCGACTTCACGGGTGAAGTCGATCTCCGAAAATCCCAACCCCATGAGGATACGTTCGGCTTCATGTTCCGGATACAGATCGCGGTGGGTCGCGTCCAATACGTTCTTGCCCGTGATGGTCTCGAGCTCCTGAGGCAGGTAGCCGATGCGGAGACGAGGACGCTTGCGGATTCCTCCCTTATCGGGAGATTCCTCTCCGAGGATCATCCGGAACAGCGTGGTTTTGCCGGCTCCATTGGGTCCCACCAGTCCAACCCTTGAACCGGGGCGGAGATGCGCTGTCGCACCCTCAAGCAGAACCCTCGTGGAGTATTGTTTATAGACCGACTCGATTTGGAGCATGAGAAGTTTCGTGAGCCAGGCGGATCGTTCTTACCGAGGGGAACCGATGGTCATTCGGTGATTAGATGTGGGTGTCGAGGTTCGCATAACCTGCATGACGATGTTTGGTGGAGCTGGCCGGGATTGAACCGGCGACCTCGTGAATGCCATTCACGCGCGCTCCCAACTGCGCTACAGCCCCATGTCGGTTGATTTGGAAATACGCGAAAATCCTTGTGAAACAGCGTCATGCTAACATGGCCTTCCCGCGGCAGTCAAGAAAGCGGGGATGACCATCGCGCTTCTTGACAATCACTAGAGGCGTCCCTACCATACCGCTCCGGCCCTGGCCATGAGTCCAGCCAGGGCTCTTTTTTTGGGGGAGCAAGTCAGGCGATGGCAAATCTTGTAGTGATCGGGGCGCAGTGGGGCGACGAAGGCAAGGGCAAGATCGTGGATATCTTGGCCCGAGACGTCGATGCGGTGGTTCGCTACCAGGGAGGGTCCAACGCGGGACACACGGTGATCAATGAACGCGGCACCTTCGTGTTTCATCTCATCCCCTCAGGCATCCTCTATCGCGGGACGCTCTGTGTAATCGGAAACGGGGTCGTCGTGGATCCAGCCTCGTTGATCGAAGAACTGGACCATCTCCAGACCCAAGGTGTGAAGATCGGAAAGAATTTCATCGTGAGTCAGCGCGCCCATCTCATCCTGCCGTACCACAAGGCCATCGACAAAGCGGCTGAACAGTCGAAAGGCTCTCGCCGGATCGGCACGACGGGGCGAGGAATTGGCCCTTCCTATGCCGATAAGATGTCGCGGATCGGTATTCGAATGGGAGATCTACTCAATCCGAAGGCCTTTCGAACCAAACTCGAAGAGAATGTGGTCGAGATCAATTGGTTTCTCGAGCAACTGTACAAGCTGGAGCGTTTGGATGTCGACAAGGTGTTCCGGCAGTATATGGTCTATGCCGACCGGCTGAAGAGCCATATTGTCGATACCGCGATGCTCGTCAATAAGATGATCGAAAGACGCAAAACCGTGTTGTTCGAAGGGGCGCAGGGGACACACCTGGATGTGGACTTCGGCACCTATCCCTATGTCACCTCTTCCAGTTCTACGGCCGGCGGTGCTTCAACGGGAACCGGTGTGGGGCCGACGAAGATCGACGCGGTCCTCGGAGTCGCCAAGGCATATACGACACGTGTCGGCAGCGGGCCTTTTCCCACGGAATTGACCGATGCGGTGGGAGAGGGGCTTCAATCACGAGGCAAAGAATTCGGATCGACGACGGGGCGCGCGCGTCGCTGCGGCTGGTTCGACGGTGTCCTTGTCCGTTACGCTACCAAAGTGAACGGGCTTGCATCGTTGGCCGTCACGAAATTGGATGTGCTCGACGGCTGTAAGGAACTCAAAGTCTGTACCGGGTATCGCTATCAAGGGAAACTCTATCGGGATATGCCGGCCGATCTCCAAACGCTGACCGACTGTGAGCCTTTGTACAAGACGTTCAAGGGATGGTCCGGTGCGACCACGGGCGCGACCACCTATAAACAGCTTCCTGCGGAAGCCAAGCGCTACCTCCAATACCTTGAGGAGATCTCCGAATGTCCCATCGATATGATCTCAACCGGTTCGAAGCGCGGTGAAACCATTATTCTTCGCAATCCGCTCAAGGTCCGTTCACGTGCGCGGTAAGTGATGCGTTCCCTCTCAGGCTCCAGTCTTGTTCTTGCGGTCTGTCCGTCTGGTCTGTCTCGTTTGTTTAGTTTATTTGGTTTGTTTGGTTCATCTGGTCGATCTGGTTCATCCTGTTAGTCTGGTTCAACCAAATAAACAAAACAAACCAAATAACAGTCTTCTTGTGCTGCCTCCTAGGCAGCGACTGGGCGTCAGTGATAGAATCCCCGCTTTCCGCTCCGTGAGCCGGTAGCTCAGTTGGTAGAGCATCGCCCTTTTAAGGCGAGGGTCCCGGGTTCGAGCCCCGGCCGGCTCACCATAAAGAATCGAGGACCCTGCCCGCATCATGAGCGAGATGGTTATCGTCCGTTTTCAGAACAAGCCGGGATGCCCCGCGCGCCGTCTCTTCCCTGTTCGCGAGACGAAATAGCTCCCTCCGAGAGTGAGATCTCAACCGGAAACATTCGATACTTCTTATCGTGTCTGGAGCAACTTGTGCTGCTCGCCTTGCCGGGAGTAGGCTGCATTCAATGGAAGTTCTCTTGATCGTTCTCGCGGTCATCGCTGCCGGTGCAGCCGTAGTTTACTTCTTGAATACACCGATGGGCATGCAGCTCGTTCGCAAGAAGACGGTTTCAACCATACTCAACGATGTAAATGCCATGCAGAGCTCAGTGCCTGAGGCGCCGCTCCATGAGATTTATTATGCTCTCGCGGAAAAAAGAATCAACAAGAGCAAGTGGCTCATTGAGTTCGAGTATTTGCACATGTTGCGGGATGCCGGATGTTTCGATCCGAGAACGGCGCCAGAGCCTGAACAGTTTGCCGAGATAATGGCGAGGGTGGAAGAGAAGATTCGGCTCCAGGCTAGTGGTGTGGCCAAATGAATCGAATGAGGGAGGTCGAGCGTAAATGAAATGGCCGCCGGTCTTGGCTACTGCCTCTTCTTATTGAGGCGCGTGATGAAATAACCAAAACACATGACAACTCCCAGGAATGCTATGACTCCTGCCATGCCCCATCCGAGCACACAAGAATAATCCTCATGGCAGAAATCAAACATAAACTGCCAAAATCTGGTCATTTCGGTCTTGGCCATGGTCTGTGCAAACATCGTATGAGCTCCCTTGGTTTTCCGAGCCTAGTATAGCACCTGTAGATAGCAAGTTAACTTGTCCGGTGTATGTAGCACATGATCTGTCCGGTTCTTCTCTTCGAGTCTTTCAGCCGTGCGCCGACATTTCGTCGCGCACCGTTGCCCTAGGATGCACGATCGGCAGCGCGTCCGACCGATGGGTCGGGCCTGGGTGGGCTCGCCCGGTCTCGATCAGCCGGCCATCCGCCTGGGAGCGCGCCAAGCACCGGGGCCCATGGAACACGGCCAGCGTCCCCTCCGGATATTCATGGACCCGGACCGTGACCTTCACATAATGAAATCGGTGGGGATCCTGCGGGATCTGCAGGCTCAGGCCCTGATACCGCACGGTGTTATCCTTGGCCACGACCCGCTCCTCGTGCACACACAGGATCTCGGTGAGGGGTGTGCCGACCCACGGGATGAAGGCGGTGCCCGGTTCCGTCGCCCGCACCATAAACCGAGTATTATGCTGCGGGAGGAACCGCTCGGTCAGATACCGGTTGGCCGCCGCCCTCTCCGTGATCCCGGCCAGCGCCAATTCCTTGGGCAACCGATCTTGCAGGGTGCGGAAGGCCCGTTCCGACCGGCCCCGCGCCTCCGGCGAATAGGCGGGGATGAGTGTCACCCCCAGTTGCTGCAAGGCCCGGTGCACCTGCGTCAGCCGAGTCTTGTCCACGCGGCCCCCGGCCTCCTCTGTGTGCCAGTAGTGGGAGCCCCGATCCGTATAGCGCGAACTGAAGAGCCCCTTCGCGCCAATGACCTCCCGCAGGCCGCGCAAGCTGCTCAGGGTCCCTTCTTCCTCGACGAAGAAGGCGGAGTAGATCTCGCTGGTCGCATCATCCAACGTCACGATCAGATCCCACTGACAGCCCGGCACCCATTCATGCGTGGAGCCGTCCTGGTGCAACATCAGGCCAGGAAGAGGTTTACGGGGCCGCTTCTTGCGGTGGGCACCGCGTCGGGACGCCCGGGCCACGTGTCCGGCGGCCTGCAGCGTCTTCTTCGTCCAGGTATAGGACCGCGTACCGCCGTGCTCGGCCTGCCAGCGTTCGTGGAAATGCTTCACGGTCCAGCCGGTGTACCGCGTCTGATAGAGCGTCACCATCCGCAGCACCTCATCAACGGGTACGGCACGGGCCGATGCTCGCCCAATCCGCCGATCCTGCAACCCCGCGGCTCCCTCGGTGTCATACCGGCCACTCCAGCGACGAAACGTCCGCTCGGTGATCCCCAAGATGTCCGCCGCCGCCGCCATCGTGAGTGTCCGTTGTTGTCGCCGCTCATACAGCTCTTCAAACCGCATCTGTCTCACCTCCTGTAGCACCCGTGCCCATGTCATCGTGGCCCTCCTTGAGGGGCCACCCTAAACCGGACAGATCACGTGCTACAAAAACCGGACAGATGATGTGCTCTCTACACACCTCCGCCTGTGGACTTGACAGGGCTCCAGGACTAGTGAATAATGCGAAGCTCTGAACTATAAATGGCCTTGTTTGACCGTGGATTACAAGGTTCACGTGATATCTGATCTTGTGTGTCTGTTGTTGTAGGAGCAAGTGGGTTAAAGAAACGCGCCGGAAACTCCACGCGCATTGCGTGATGAGCTTGCCCGTTGCGGATTAAGGCGGGCGGCTATTTGTGATGCGCAGTCTTGTTTGTCAAACCCAAACTGTGAATGTGTGCCTGCCGCTACAACGGCTAGTTCAGTCTGATTCAGCAGCTCCAATCTCACTACACCAACCACAAACATCGGCAAGTGTCCGGCCCAAAAGAAGAAGGTACAACCTCGATTCAGTTGGACAGTGTGGCAACGAGGCCGGCCACAAGTCCGCCCAAACCGGGATGCGGTCCTCCTTGCCGCTCCAGGTTTCACGTTGTCAGGGAGAATTCATTCACATCATTCATTAACTTAATGGAGGTTTAGTTTAGCCATGAATTATAGAAACATCACAATCGCAGTTGTCGGGCTTGCCTTGTCCTTGTCATTCCTTGCCGTCCCAGCGATGGCCGAGGAAAAGGATGGCGTCATGATGAAGGAAGGTAAGATGCAGCGTATGCAGGACGGCAAGGAGATCGGCCGGATGGATCGTGAGATGACCATGACGAACGGCTCGAAGGTCATGATGAACGGCAAGATGGTGATGAAGGACGGGAAAGAGATGCAGCTACAAGAAGGCCAAATGGTCATGCTGAACGGGAAGATGGCGGAAGCTGCGAAGAAGTAATTTCTCAGTTGTCGCGTAGTCTAACGACTCCTGGCGGTTAGCGGAGCCCAGCGTGGCTCCGCTCCGCCAGTTCACCGGGCCTTCTGAGAAGTTTCCCTCCTGCTCGCCTCAGTAATACCGCCAAACATTCCGTAACGGCAGTTCAGGGTTTGATCCTCCGCCGACTGGCCAATTTTCAGTATCCCTCTTTCCATTTGATTTCTCCTCAGGGCTTGTAAGGTCGGTCACACGTTGTCGACAGATGCTCATGCGTTGGACCGTCTGTCTGCTTATCAGTCTCCTCAGTGGTTGCCATGGTATGCCGCTGTTCGAGCGAGCGACGTCGGAGGCTCCGCCCTCCGTCATGCCGTTGTGGGAGCGCTATCAACAGTGCCTCGTCACCACCGATCCCACGGAGTTGGCCCTGATCATCGAGAAGTTCGAGCTGGTGGCGCAGGCGGAGGTTGAACCTCCCGCCTGGATGAGGGCATGGGGACCGCATGTGATGAGCCGACCGCTCCGTACGGCGATAGATCCTCAAGCGCTTGGAGCGGCCTGCACCCTCAAGGCTGCGGCCGTGATGGTCGAGGCCGAGCAGTTGATGGAAGCGCAGGCGCTGTACCGGCGCGTACTCGCGCGATATTCGGGCCTCGACTTGGCCTACTACGTCGATCACGCGAAAGAGGCGCTGGCTGACCTTCAGATCGCTACTTCTGCCGTCGCTGCATTCCATCCCGATCATGCACTGCCCCGCTAATCCCCAACGCAATTGTTCTTTTCCAGTATCGTGTCCAGCGCCAACGCAACATAGCTTACGTGCCTATCGGCTCCGCTTGACTACATCAGGGGATCGGTACTAGCCTGCCGTAAGACTTTTTGCAGCAGGACGACTCTAGTTGTATAACGTTTCTACCGAAGGAGTCGTATGGCCTCTCATCGTCAGACCGCTTCCGCTCCTCAACCCCCAATTCTGGCAGAACAACAGCGCCTTGACGAGGATGCGAAGCGTCAGCGTCATTGGAAGCGTTGGGGACCCTATCTGAGCGAGCGGGCTTGGGGAACTGTGCGCGAGGACTACAGTCCTCACGGAACGGCCTGGGAAGCATTCCCTCACGATCATGCAAGATCCCGCGCCTATCGCTGGAATGAAGACGGTCTTGGCGGTATCTGCGATCGCCATCAACTGATCTGTTTTGCTGTGGCCTTGTGGAACGGCCGCGACCCGATTTTAAAAGAACGAGTCTTCGGGCTCACCGGCAACGAAGGTAATCATGGTGAAGATGCGAAGGAGTGTTACTTCTATCTCGACTCGACTCCGACGCATTCTTACATGAAGTATCTCTACAAGTACCCGCAAGCATCGTTCCCCTATACTCAACTGGTTGAGGAGAATCGCCGTCGAGGGCGTCAAGATCCAGAGTTTGAATTGATTGACAGCGGCGTATTCGATGAAAATCGCTACTTCGATGTCTTTGTCGAATATGCCAAGGCCTCGCCGGAAGATCTGTGCATCCGTATCCAAGTGGCGAATCGAGGCCCCGAACAGGCCGAGCTCACGCTGCTTCCGACGATCTGGTATCGCAACACATGGTCTTGGGGATCGGATATCCGTCGTCCCCGTTTCAAGCAAGGGGAGCCGATGAGCCAGGTGAGCGTCATCGAGACGCAGCATGATTACTACGGGCTACGCCGCCTTCTCTGCGAAGGCCAGCCCACGCTGCTCTTTACTGAAAATGAAACTAACACTCGCCGCCTCTATGGCGACGAAGAAGGCGCCCGGTATGTGAAAGACAGCTTTCACGATTATGTCGTGCAGGGCGAGAAGGGTGCGGTCAATCCGGATCACCTGGGCACCAAAGCTGCCGCCCAGTATGTGCTGACGCTTGCGCCAGGCGAGACGAAGACGATCAAACTGCGATTCACCAACGACGAGCAGAGCCCGGGTTTCGAAACACAGGGCTTCGACAACGTTTTTACCACACGCCTCAAGGAAGCGAATGAGTTCTACGATAGCCTTGCACCGAGCAATCTGTCGGAAGATGCGCGCCGCGTGCAACGGCAGGCCTTTGCCGGAATGCTCTGGAGCAAACAGTTTTATCACTACGAAGTAAACCGCTGGCTCAAAGGCGATCCGAGCATGCCGGAGCCGCCGCGTGAACGGTTGCATGGCCGCAACGCCGATTGGACCCATCTGTACAACGCCGATGTCATTTCGATGCCGGATAAATGGGAGTATCCCTGGTATGCCGCCTGGGATCTCGCGTTTCACTGTATCCCCCTCGCGCTCGTCGATTCGACCTTTGCCAAGGAACAACTCGTGCTCATGTTGCGTGAGTGGTACATGCATCCGAACGGACAGATTCCCGCTTACGAATGGGCTCTTGGCGACGTGAATCCGCCGGTCCATGCTTGGGCCGCCTGGCGCATCTACAAGATCGACAAGAAGCGAAAGGGTGTTGGGGATCGTGTGTTCTTAGAGCGGGTCTTCCATAAACTGCTCTTGAATTTTACCTGGTGGATCAATCGCAAGGATGCCGATGGGAAAAATATCTTCCAAGGCGGTTTCCTCGGCCTCGACAATATTGGGGTTTTCGACCGGAGCGCGCCGCTGCCGACCGGCGGCCACATTGAACAATCGGACGCTACCAGTTGGATGGGTATGTATTGCCTCAACATGCTGACGATCTCGCTGGAACTCGCCCGGGACAATCGGGCCTACGAAGACGTGGCCAGCAAATTTTTCGAACACTTCGTCTACATCTGCCGCGCCATGAACAACATCGGTGGCGAGAAGATCGAGTTGTGGGACCGCGAAGACGGCTTCTTCTACGACGTGCTGCACCTGCCGAACGGGGACACCACACATATGAAAGTCCGCTCGATGGTTGGCCTGATTCCTCTATTTGCCGTGGAGACGCTCGAATCGGAACTCATCGATAGCCTGCCGCGCTTCAAGCACCGCATGCAGTGGTTCATCGAGAATCGACCGGACTTCGCGCAGCATCTGGAAACGCAGTCTTCCGATGGAGGTGTGCGGCGATTTCTCTCGCTCGTGAGCCGCGATCGGCTGAAATCCGTGTTGCGGTATATGCTGGACGAAGAGGAATTCCTGTCGCCCTACGGCATTCGCGCCCTCTCGCGCTATCACAAAGATCATCCCTATGTGGTCTCGGTTATGGGCCGTGAGCATCGCGTGGACTACGAACCGGCTGAGTCCAGTACAGGTTTGTTCGGGGGTAATTCGAATTGGCGTGGGCCCATCTGGTTTCCAGTCAACTATCTCTTGATCGAGTCGTTGCAAAAATTCCATTACTTTCTCGGCGATCAATATAAGGTGGAGTGTCCGACCGGCTCGGGCCGTCAGTCCACGCTCTGGCAAGTGGCGGCGGAGGTCTCGCGCCGTTTGACGCACCTCTTTCTCCAGAACGCCGAAGGGACACGTCCGGTGTTTGGCAGATCAAACCGATTGCAGGACGATCCACATTGGCGCAACAATATTCTGTTCTACGAATACTTCCACGGAGACAACGGATCCGGCATCGGCGCGAGTCATCAGACGGGCTGGACAGGATTGGTGGCGAAGCTGATTCAACAATCTGGGGAGTGAAGACGTGAGGGGTAAAGGGTAAGGGGTGAGGCGTGAAGATCGGGACTGAAGATTGCCGGAATCTCGACCGGGCTTTGAGTCTCGAATGGCTTGAAACGAATGGTAGAGGAGGATTTGCTTCCGGCACAGTTGCGGGGGCGAATACCCGTCGCTACCATGCACTCTTATTGACCGCACGCAAGCCGCCGAGCGAACGCTTTGTCTTGGTCAACCATCTCGAAGAATGGCTCGACATCGACGGCCAGACGATTCCACTCTCAACAAATCTGTATCCGGGCGCTGTCCATCCGTCCGCGTATGAGCATTGTATCGAATTTTCAACAGAGCCCTGGCCGACCTGGACCTTTGACTGCAAAGGATTAACGGTCCAGCGGGAGATCCTGTCGATTCACGGTCGCGATATTGTGATGGTGCGATGGAAGCTGGTCGATAAGAAGCCATCGAGAGCCGTGCTGCGGGTGAGACCGAAGCTCACCGGGCGGGATTATCATAGTACGCATCACGAGAATGGAAGCCTCTCGACGGAGGCTCAGGTCGGGAACGGAATGGTTCTGTGGCATCCTTATTCCGACTCGCCTCAAGTAAGGGCCTTCCATTCTGGGGGTTATCGCCATGAACCGAGTTGGTATCGGCACATCCAACTTCCTGTTGAACAACAACGCGGACTCGACGCTGAAGAAGATTGGTGGTCGCCCGGAGAGTTCACGTTCGAGCTTAAGCCAGGATCTACCACAACCTTGGCTCTCACCAGCGAGACTGTCGACCGGCTCGACGTCGTGGCCCTTGCGAAGAGTGAGAAATCTCGCCGAGACACAGTTCAGCAAGCCGCCCCAGCCGATGATCCTTTGGCTGGCAAGCTCTGGTGCGCTGCGGAAATGTACCTCTCCGAGCGAGGAACGCAGCAAACAGTGATCGCCGGGTATCCCTGGTTTACCGATTGGGGTCGCGACACATTTATCTCGCTGCCGGGCCTCTGTCTAGTCACCGGTCGAATGGATGTGGCATGGCAGGTCATCGCCTCCTTTGCTGCCTACGTGTCCGAAGGCATGCTGCCGAACCGCTTCCCCGATGTAGGCGAACAACCTGAGTACAACACGATCGATGCGTCGCTCTGGTTTATCCACGCGATCGACCGTTATCTCGTAGCATCCCAAGATGAGGTTCGGGTGCGCGACACTGCTTGGCCTGCCGTGAAACAGATTCTCGACGGTTACCGCAGAGGCATCAGATACGGGATCAGGATGGACGAGGATGGTTTGATTACGGGCGGAGTTCCCGGTGCGCAATTGACCTGGATGGATGCGAAGGTCGGTGATTGGGTTGTCACACCGCGTCATGGAAAACCGGTGGAGATCCAAGCGCTCTGGGTTCGAGCACTTGAAGTCGGCGAACGGCTGGCTAGGCTGTTTGGCGACGAAGCCTATGCAGATCGATGCCGAAACGACCGCGGGCAAGCGATCGCGTCATTCCGTAAACGGTTTTGGTATGAAGCCGGCGGTTATCTCTACGATGTGATCGACGGACCAGAAGGGGACGATGCGTCGCTCCGCCCCAATCAACTCTATGCCCTCTCGTTGGTTGACGAGTTGGTTCCACGCGACCGGGCACAGCAGATTCTTCGCCTCGTCGAAGAGCAGCTCCTGACGCTGATCGGACTTCGCACGCTATCCCCGCGTGATCCCCGCTACCGCGCTCGATACGAAGGCGACGTGGTGGAAGGAGACGGCGCCTACCATCAAGGTACGGTCTGGCCTTTTTTGTTGGGTCCGTTTGTGACAGCCTGGGTTAAGGTTCATGGGAAGAAAACCGCAGTGCTCAAGCAGGCACGTTCGTTTCTAGACGGGATTGGCGAGCACTTGAAAGAAGCCTGCCTCGGCCAAGTCTCAGAAGTTTTCGATGCTGACGCACCCCATCGGCCGCGTGGCTGTTATGCCCAGGCCTGGTCGGTGGCGGAACCTCTGCGGGTCCTGATCGAAGATCTGGGTATCGGTCTCGATAGCAGAAGGTTACAGGAAAACAAGTAGTTATACTGCTGCGTAAGAAAACAGTGCCTCGATCGACTCAGCAGCAGAAGGGCAAAACACCATATGATCACCGCATTGCTGGCTCGGATCACGCCACCCTGCAAAGACGTCGCCCACTTGGCGTCGCAAGCATTGGATCGACCGCTGCCCTGGTCGATGAGGTTCAATCTCCAGCTCCATTATTGGATCTGCGAAGCCTGCGCTCGGTATCGAGACCAATTGCGTGCCATACGCCAAGCCCTGCGCCGCTTACCAGAGCAGGATCATTCGAACGAAATATCGTCACCTTCTCCTGCAACTAAAGCCCGCCTGACAGAAGCCTTCCGCGCCAAGCGTGACTAGTCGCCACATTCTCCATCTTTTGGCAATGTGTATACGAGTCTACTTCCGTTGCTATGATACGGAACTTCTGAGGTTAGGTGGGGGAGAAGAAGGGGAGCCCTTCATGGGGCAAGTTCCGACAATGTAGGGGCATCCCGTTGCGTACGTCGATCATTGAAGCGCGTCAGGAGGCGTCTTGAGCAGCTTGGCGAACCGAGTCTTGTCGATGGATTTCTCGTAGGCTTCTTCAGGCGAGATCCACTTCCAGCTCAAGAGTTCCTGGATCGCATCGTCCAACGTCTGCATCCCGACGGCTTTTCCCGTCTGCATGGCTGATGGAATTTGGACCGTCTTGGCATCGCGAATGAGATTGCCGACAGCGGATGTACAGATTAAGATCTCCAACGCCGCACAACGTCCTTTCCGGTCGATCCGCTTAAACAGGTTCTGCGCGACCACGACCCGCAGCGCCGTCGAGAGCGTATTTCTAATTTGCGGCTGTTCCCCATGGGGGAAGACTTCCACGATCCGATCGACCGTCTTGGCCGCATTCTCGGTGTGCAGCGTTCCAAAGACCAAGTGTCCTGTCGCTGCAGCCTCGATTGCCAGGGAGATCGTTTC
Organism: uncultured Nitrospiraceae bacterium; assembly: GCA_963781915.1. GTDB lineage: Bacteria > Nitrospirota > Nitrospiria > Nitrospirales > Nitrospiraceae > Palsa-1315. The sequence goes on from CAWAIH010000006.1 coordinate 126,174, forward strand.
GAGGTCTCTCATTTCTCCGACGAGAATAATGTCAGGATCTTCACGCAACGCGCCGCGCAACGCCGATGCGAAGGTCATCGTATGCAGTCCCACTTCTCGATGGTTCACGATGCAGCCTTGACTCTGGTGCACAAACTCGATCGGATCTTCGACTGTCAGAATGTGGTCTTTTCGATGCTTATTGGCATGGTCGACCATAGCTGCCAAAGTCGTGGACTTGCCGCTTCCGGTCGGACCCGTGACCAGGACCAGCCCTTTTTTCAACATGGCCGCCCGCGTCAGGATCGGCGGCAGTCCTAGCTCTTCAGCCGTCAGAATCTTACTGGGAATCTTCCTGAACACCGCACCGAGACCGTGTTTGTGATTGAAACAGTTACAACGAAACCTGGCCAGCCCTGGAATTTCATAGCCGAAATCGACATCGCCTGAGGACTCAAATTGGTCTTTCTTCGACCCTGGCATGATTTCGTCCAGCAATGGGTGGAGGGTATCCTGGGTGAGAACAGCCTGCCCGGTAATCCGCTCCAACTCGCCATCGACCCGCAAGACGGGCTGCTGACCTGATATCATGTGCAGGTCGGAGGCACCCTGTTCCGCCATCATTCGAAAGAACTCGTCGATCTTGGCCATGCTCGTTCTCTCTTGTCTATATTGAGGATTCAGACACTATCTGCATGTTGGAGTATACGTATTTGTGGGGAGATTACAAGGAAAAGGACGATGCGGAAAACGGGCACATCGCACCATTAGGAGAGATGACTGTCTCCTTGCCCTCCAGCGTCCCCCTCCAAGGAGGAGTAGAGTTTTAGTAGGCATCGTAGTATAGTCCACTCAACAGCATGTCGAGAGACCTCGTATGATAGCTCTCCCACGAATCATCCTCTCTCTCGCAGCATTGGCGTTCCTCAGCGGATGCGTCGGTACCAGCACTGAGCACTTCACGGACAGAATCTATCCACCACGAAGTGCCGCCACTCCTATCGAGTGGCTTGCGGCAGAGCCTGCACGATCCCACGTGGAAGTGGCACGTATTACCGTACGAAGCTCAAATTATAGTATGGAGACTCTCCGGCAGACGATGCTGGACCGCGCCCGCGCATTGGGGGCCGATGCGATCATGCCGGATGTGCCGATGGTCGTGAGGTATCAGCCGGGAAGCCCCTATTATGAGCCAGGCTTGCTGGGACCAGCCGGGGCAGCCTTTGGCTTGTATGGATATGGATGGTACACGCCCTTTAGCTCTAACCCGTATATTCTGACCCAAGGCGCTACGGATCAGCCGCGTATCGAGCATGCCATCTCAGGCGTTGCCATCCGGTTTGAGGATACTCCGCAGTAGCATCTGATCCGCCTCCCGCATCTCAATACAAAGAACGATAATGAAGTTGGCCGTTCGGGCAGGCGGATTTTGTCGGAGGCCAAGCGCTGGATGGCTTTATTACTGAAGCTGCAGGCCAATCGAAAACGATGCCGCATAGCCGTCAGCCACAGTCGTCGGAGCCAGCATGAGGCGATCGCCACCACGGCGAAAGATCCAATCGTGCTGGTTACGCGCAGTGCGCGGTCCGTTTGCGACATACGGGGTGGCAGTGTGGACGCGATCCGTCAGCCCATCGTCGAAGTATAATTGCGACGCGAACTCAAAGTTCCGCTTGGCCATAGGCGTGGTGCGAATCTTAAAATGGATATGCACGGTCCGGCCAGGATACCAGCCAGGGTACACAGTGACAAATCGAACTTCACCGCGCGCGTCAGTGATCTGGTAGCCACGTAAAAACTTCTGGCCGATGGTGTTGAACTCCGGGTCCTGCACGTCCGAATAGACGCCCTGCGCATCGCAATGCCAAATATCGACCTGTGCGCCTGCCAGCGGCTGACAGTCTCCAGCGTTGAGGCGTGAGAGCTGTAGTGTCAGGGTCAGGGGCGTACCGGGCCTGACTCGCCCGTCTGTCGGATCCGAGCGAATGTCGGAGCGATTCAAGCGTTCGTCGACGAAATACGGACCTTCCATCTGTTCTGGTCGGACCACACATGAAGGTCCAAGCGTCCCTGCCTCAGACAGTCTAGGATTCAGACTGCCGGCCATCAGCCAGACCGCACCAGTAGCGCCCAGATATCGCAAAATTTCACGGCGGGAAAGGAGGCGCCCCGAAGGCCCGTTCTCATGCGTCATTGGTGTTTTCCATCTTTTGAGCATGGCAGCGCTCATTCCAAGTTGACGACCCCAAGTGTAACAACTGTGATCCGTAATTTCATCGTTGGATAAGAGACCCGCTCCGGCGTTCATGAGGCAGGTCGTTTTCACAGGCTACGTTTTGGGGAGGAATCTGGCAAGGTTTAGGGATGGACTACCGCGTCTAATGCCTGCCCATCGCCGTACGGTCAGAACGACTTCGTCAGCGGGCGAAATAGCAATCCGGTGGTGGAGACACGGAGTTCGATCGCGACGCGATCGTGCGTGGGGAAGAAAGCCGCCGACCCATATTCCGCATCGACCACCGACTCCAGCCAGGCGTAACGACGCCGAAGCGCGAACAGGTCCACGAATTGATCGGTCGCCAGTGAGTAGACCGTGTGTGGCCTCCTGCGTTCATCTTCGATCAGGTGATAGCGTCCGGCAATACGATCCAGCTCATACGCCGTGTGCAAGCCGAATAGATTTACCCAAGGTTTCCATTTCAGAATGTGCGCATCGACGTAGACTTCATCGCCCGCCAACCAGTAACTGTCCGTCCGCCCGTCCGGCAGGTGAATCGTGACGCGAAACTGTGACGGTCCCACCGGCTCCGCATGAATGGTTGCGGCGAGATCCTCGCGCGTCAAAGCGCGGTAGTTTTGCAACGAGAGCTGAAGTGTCAGAAACAAGGCGCCTGATGCCAGGCAGGCCAGGGCCAAGGTGGTGTGCAGCGACAGGCGAATAAACCTCCGTCGACGTGCTGATGCCACGCCAGCCAGCATAAATAAGAGGCCGAGTAGACCGAATCCTATGGATGTGGCCATCAGCCAATCGATCATGCAGGTACCTCGCTGTTCGTTGGGATAACGCGCATCCGTAAGAGGCAACTACGCCAAGGCTAAGTCTAGCAGACGGAGGAAAATCTCTGTTTGTGCGTAAAGTCGACTGTGATCTTACGAACGGTGATGGCGCAAGAAAATGAGTAGCAGGATGCTCGAAAAGGCCGGCAAGATGCAGTTACTGAAATCGGTTGAGGTTGAGACCGAGGTTGAGAAAAGTTCGGGCGCTTTTTTCTCGGTTTTGATCTCAGCCGTAACCGTTCGGAAGGCTGCGGAGTATGTCAGCATTCCCTTGGGAGTTGACGCCGTGCGCTATGAAACGGGTGCCAGGCTCAAGCCTCATTCGAAATGTGCAATATTCAGGTGTCTTCGTTCTATACAAGAATTCCGGTCCGCTCATTGTTGAAATCCATACATGTGATATTGGAGGCCCAATATCTGCTGGCCCCTATGTTACACGGTGGCTGCTTCAACTTCTTTCGTGGCTTTGGCAGCGAGGCTGTTCCTCCGGTTATTGGCGATTGTCTTATCGATAACTGCTCCGCAGTTGATACATTTCCAGGCATAAAAGACCAGGAAGAAGTCAGAGAACCGTTCCATCATCATCAATCCTTTGCACTTCGGACAATCCATAATAATTTCCTCCCTCGTTATGTAAGTGAACTCGCACGAGAGGGAATAGCAATTTGCGATCCAGCACGACATCATCGCATTATCAACAGCTTAGCACTGTGGGAACTACTTATACGTACAACTCTGTACACTTCGTTGTATCTTTTTTCAATTTTGTACGACATCCCTGAAGACGTAAGGGGTGAGGCGTGAGGGGTTAGGTGTTAGGGGTGAAGAGTAAGGGGTAAGGGATGAAAAGGCAGTGAACATGGGTGTAAGCAGGAAGCGTGGTATGAGTATAGGGTAAGGGCGTTAGGTGACGAGAAGGAGACCGATGCGAAGTAGGATTGTCGAACATGTCTTCAGGCCGATCAATTAGAAAAGGCTCACGACCCTCTTGATTTCCTTATTCGATGACTAGGTTGAGCTCACCTCCAATCCGAATATACGGGTTGTGGATGAGTGGATTATAATCGCCCTCCTAACTGCAAACTGAACTGCAACGCTGCCTCGGCGTTGCAGAGGTATGGCGAGATCGCAACGATTCCGACGAAGGAGTCATGACATGAACGGCATAGTCAGATTGTCAGCTTTGTGTGGTCTCTTGCTGGTCACGACATCAACTTTCGCAGCAGACGTAGTCGTCAACGGTGTTCCACTGGAGGAGCCGACACGGAAATCGCTTGAGCACAAGTACGGAGTTCCGATCAAGCCGGGCCGGTACTGGTACGACAAAGTCTCCGGCGTCTGGGGCCCTGAGGGCGGACCTGGTGTCGGACAGATCCATGCGGGGCTCAGGCTCGGCGGTCCGATTCGGCGGGATGCCTCGAAAGGCCATACCGGTGTGATCGTCAATGGCCGGGAATTGCACGCGCTCGATGTGGCGGCGTTGCAGCGTTGTCTCGTCGTCGTGCCGGGAAACTATTGGGTGCTGGCGAATGGTATCGGCGGTGTTGAAGGCGGCCCCCCGCAGTTCAATCTCGCTGCTTTGTGTGGTGGTGGATCGTCGGGTGGTTCGAGCACAAAGTGCGAGGACTATGGCAGCGGTCGATTCAACTGCAGTAATCAAAGGACCGATATTGGCATGATCGGTGAAGGTGGAGGCCAGGGCGGGGTGTTTATCGACGGCAAGGTCATCATGACTCCGAACTGAGCGACGGCGTAAGGAGTGCCCAAAAACAATTCGTCATCGACAGGAGCTGCACCGCCGCCGCGCGCTACGAAACGAAGGCTGACAGCTTTTCTGCTCCATCCGACTAATCGGCAAGATCCCAGTCCGGATTCCAGACCACTTCCCAAACATGTCCATCAAGGTCTTGAAACGAGCCGGTGTAGCCACCCCAGAAGGCATCGTGCGGCGGATCGGTGATCGTCGCGCCCGCTTGTTGGACTTGCGCCATCACTGCATCCACTTCGGCTTTACTCCCAACATTGTGGCCAAGCGCGAACTCTGTGGCACTTCGAGGACCCAACGGTACCTTGGCTTCATGGGCGAGAGACGTGCGGGGCCAAATGGCAAGCTTCAAGCCATGTTGCAGATCGAAGAAGGCGACCGCGCCATGCTCGAATTCCGTGCCGATGATTCCCTGAGTCGGCAGGCCGAGCCCATCCCGATAAAACCTCAGCGCACGCTCCAAATCATCGACACCCAACGTAATGACCGTGATCCGCGGCTTCATAGTTCCCCTCTGGCACACGAAGGACAAGAAATCTGAGACAAGCTACGGTTCAGAGAGGATGGTGTCAACTTTCAGTGGCAGGCCGCCGCGTGCCGCGTAACAAGATCTAGTCGTAGTTCCTTTTCCCCCATTCTGCGAAGTAGAATGCTCTCGATTTTCTTCAAGTTACACACGATGAACAGAATAACTCTATTTTCCAATCTAGCCATCTCCCTATTGATACTCTTTCCAGCCTGTAAAGCTGGCACCTCACACCCATCTCTGTCCGGAACATCTGTCGAACGTGCTACCAATGAACCGAGACTGCAGGGTATGTCGTAAAGCGACCAGGCGGAACAAAGCGCGTGTTGGTACTTGTTCATGGACTTACTGGAAATGGGAAGTCAAGCTGGACCAGCGTCAACGGTACGTACTGGCCTGATCTGATGAGGGATGACGCTGTCTTTCGAGAATTCGATATTTACGTATATCAATATGAAACCCACCTATTTGGAGATTGTCTTCCCATTACCGATATTGCGAATAATATGCGCATGCATCTAAAGAACGACGATGTTCTACCTGGCCATGAACAAGTCGTGTTCATGGCTCACAGCATGGGAGGCATAGTCGTTCGACAATTCTTGCTGAGAAATAGAGAAGATGCGAACAAGATACCCCTAGCAATGTTCTTTGCTACACCAACAGCGGGGTCGAACAAGGCAGATATAGCCAGTCTTGTTTCAGCATGTGCTCAAGTTGATGATCTCCGCACAATAGATGTTAACTCCTATCTCAAGTCACAACAGAGTGACTGGCTTAGTTCTGGCCTGCCGGAGAAGATCGTCTTCCGTCGCGCGTTCGAGACGAAGACTTCTGGTGGATTTCTGACCGTTGATCGGAGCAGCGCCACTTTACTCTGCTCGAAAGATCCAGAAGCATTACCGACAGATCATTCGGATGCCGTTAAACCTAACAGTACGACTGATCTCTCACATATCGTCGTAAGAAATGCCTTGAAAGACCTGCCGTTTCCGAACCCGCCTCCGCTTAGTCCGATTGAGGAGAATCGAGAACTGAGGAGGCAAACTCACAATCTGCAAGATCGTTTGGACCAAAGATACAGAAACAGAGCTATTCGAGAAGAGTTAGGTCGATTTATTAATGAGGGAGATGGGTTGCTGCAGAAGACATTCAAAGGACCGCCATTGCCACCTCCAGAGACGGAAGCAAATGACTGGTACAATCGTGCCCGACAGTACTTGCTCGAACGTCTCGATTCTTCTTACGAGGCACGATTTGTTTCTACAGATCCTGGCCTTCCGATCTCCCATGGTTTACCAAAAAAATACGAAGGACTTGTAAGCGGTATTCAGAGACGTCTCGTCGTGCTTCGACGTTTCATTGAGGAGCTGCGGGATTAACCGGACTTAACAAATACTGCAGCCCGTTATATCCATTCCTCCAAGCTCGCTCGTTATCTCTTTAGGGATGGGGGCTGATTGATCTTCCACTGCGCGCGTTCAACGAGGGCCTTCTGAGGCCGCGCGTTGCGCGAGCACAGAAGATCATCAGGCTCCATCCCTTCCCATCTTTCTGATTGTGCGGCCTCGGTGAGCAAGAAGGTTGGTCTGGCTCGGGTGGAAACGGTTTGTAAAAATGCGGCGCGCCAGGGCCTCTTTTGCAAGAAGCCCTGGCGGCCTGAAGACGGCAGGATATAGCGCTACTGCACTTCGACAGTGATGGTCTGGCTGGCGGCGACGAGGGCGTGGTCCTTCGTGGCACCGGTCACAGTGATCTGGTGCGTCCCTCTGCTCAGGCCCTTAAAGGTTCCCTGAAACCCCTTCTGATACTCATTGTCCACGAACACATGGGCATGAGCAGCTTGAGAGCCCTTGGTCAACTCATACTTCAGCTCAAAGCTGTCGCTGACTTTGTCCCCGGCCTTGGGAGACGTAATCATAATCTTCGACCCGTCCTCTACTGGTTTATCCGCTGCGAAGACTGGCGCTCCGCCGAGACAGCCCACTAATGCGATCCCTAATCCCATGAACCCGATACGTCCTATCATATGCATCACAACCTCCTTGTTTGAAACAGTTAAATGAACACCGCACCCTAGCACACCCTACGAGAGATTTTTCTGTCTGGATTCAAACTATTTTCCCTGGTTCGATTAAAGAGAGTGCAGGCTCACGGCCGTATCGTGGCCCGGATTTCTCTCTTTGGTTGGCCTCACGCCTCGATACAAATAAGAGTCATGCGTGGTTATCGAAACGAGTTGGATACAGCCGACAAGTGAAGAGCAGTGAGCAAACGGAGTGCCAGTTGAACTTTGTCTATGTTTTCAAGGGAAAGACCGAAGGGCTCTCATGCCTGTTGCTCGAAGGATTGTAATTTGCGTCGGCAGGCCCCTACGAAGGCGGAATCCTACACAGTGGGGGAATTGTTCCAATAGCGTGAACTAAGTCGTCCCCTTCTCATGACATCAGAAGCCATGCGCCCTTTCCTCAGCTTTTAATAGGGGAGTGGTGAGGTTGCCTTTACTGCGCGCGTCTCATCGGAAGGCCAAGGCTTAGGTCGAGGTTGAGAGTCGAAAAGACGCCGAGTCGGATTGGTCAGCGCTCAACCTGAGCCTCAACTTTCACCTTCTTCTGTGATCATGCCGCGCGCCAGGGCCTCTTTTGCAAGAGACCCTGGCGGCTTGCTTCGATCTTCCTTACGGATCTAGCCGGCGTTAAGTTACCGATTCTGGCTGTTCCGATTCAAGAGGGAGCTTCCATTTCGCTCTCGGTCTTGGTTCGAGAGCGATTTGCGGTCGCGCTCCTTGCCGTTCTCCTTATCGTCATCCTTGTCGTTGTCCCGTGGCGGCTTGATGTTGCCACAAGCCGCAGGGGCGCCGGCCACCGGGGTCCTGAGGCTGGTCAACCCACTGGCTTTGGCGACAAGCGCACAGGGCGTGATCTGGACGCTCACATACAGCCTAAATCGGCCATTGCGTCCGGTTTCACCAGTCGCGATCTGCGCGCCCGTATCGGCGTCGAGAATCTCGACGGTGGCTCCGTTGGCCGCCCGGCCTGCCATCAGAAGTTTTCCTGTCTCAGCATTCCATCGCGCCCTACTGATATAGATCCCGCGCGCCGGCGGCATGACCGGTGTTTTAATCATGACCGTCGCAGGGCGGCTGTCCAGTTTCCCATCATTGACGACGAGTTGAGCGACGTATTCTCCATCCTTGTCCACAATGAAGGATGGTCTGGCCGCTGTGGGATCGTTCAGCACCGCGATGCTCCCGGTCGGTTTGGCTGCCATTGCCCATTTCCAGATCAAGGGGTTCCCGTCGGCATCGCGCGAGGCCGTGCCGTCCAGGACGACAGTCGTCCCGGTTGCGATAATCTGATCCGGCCCTGCATTGGCCACCGGCGCTGTATTGCCGGCGCCTGCTGTGACGATCACGGTGTCCGGCGGGCTGCTCGCCATACCGTCATGGGCGATCAGTTGGGCGATGTATTGGCCTGCCACATCGGCGACAAAGTTCGGCATGACCGTGGTGGCATTCGCGAGTGTCGCTGCACTCCCAGCCGGCTTGGTTGTCAACGCCCATTGGTAGGTCAAGGCGTTCCTATCGACATCGTGCGAGGCACTGCCATCCAAGATGACCGATGCACCAGCCGCCACGGTTTGGTCCGGCCCGGCATCTGCCACCGGCGCAGTATTACCTGCCGCTACCGCAATGGTCACTGCATCCGGCGTGCTGTTTACCATGCCGTCGTTAACGACGAGTTGGATCACGTAAGCGCCGGCGCTGTCGGCCACCAACGATGGCGTGGCTGCGGTTGGATTCGACAATATTGCCGAACTACCGGCTGGCATCGAGACAAATGACCAGTCGTAGGTCAAGGGGTTTCTGTCCACATCAGTTGAACGACTGCCGTTCAACGTGATCGTTGCTCCGATCTGTACAGACTGATCCGGTCCTGCATCGGCGACTGGCGCAGTATTGCCGCCTGTCGTCGTAATGATTACGGTGTCCTGTGTGCTTGTGACTTTGCCGTCGTTGACGAGAAGCTTGATCACATACTGGCCGGCAGTGTCTGCCGCAAAGGTCGGCATAACGGTGGTTAGGCTGGATAGCTTTGCGCTGCTGCCGGTCGGCACGGTGACAAACGACCATTGGTAAGTGAGGGAATTACCGTCTACGTCACTGGAGCCGCTGCCATTCAATGTGACCGTGGCGCCCAATTGTACTGTCTGGTCAAGGCCTGCATTGGCGACCGGTGCGGTGTTGCCGGGTGTGGTGGTAATCGTCGCTGTTGCAGGGGTGCTGTTGACCACGCCGTCCCGGACAATGAGTTGGACGACGTACTGACCGGTTTTGTCTGCCGAGAAGGTTGGCTTGACTGTCGTGGGGTTGGCCAAGGTCGCGCCACTGCCGGTGGGGATCGAGACGAATGACCAGAGGTACGTCAAAGGATTTCCGTCAGCGTCACTCGAGCCACTTCCGTCGAGTGTCACCGTCGTTCCGGTCGTCACAGCCTGTCCCGGCCCGGCATTGGCGATAGGGGCGGTATTGGTGACCGGGCAGATGGCCGTCAGATTGTTGCCTTTGTAGAACTGTCCATTCTGGTTCAAATCTCCAGTGGAAGGACTGTTGGAAGTGTGACAGAGCGCACAGCTCTTATCGGCGTACGGCGTGGTGCCGTTGAAGGCCTGACAGGCCACGTCGGTGTTGGTTCCGAAACTAGGCAGGGCATGACTCAGCTCGACCGACAGGATCAGGGGCAGTCCTATCGCCGCCGACATCAAGCACATGACTTTCATGATGCGCCTCATAGTTCTCTCCTTCTTGTGTTCTCTCATTGATGAACTCACTCACTTGCTATGTTTTGCCCTTGTCACGCGTATTTCTCGTGACGAGCTGGTTACATCCGACGGTGAGGGCTGGTGAGCAAGGGAGATGCCAGTTGAACTTTGTCTATGTTTTCAAGAGAAGGACCCGAGAGATTTCTTGCTACTCTTCCCAAGAGTGTAAGTTGCGTCGGCAAGCTCCTACGAAGGCAGAACCATTCACTGTGGGATAAAAGTCCCAATTTATCGAATCAAGTCTCCTCCCCACTTACATCTGAAGGCGCTCGTTCCAGGAGCATGGAAAGCTCCCGCCACCTTGGACCTCTTGCCTACTGATGCCGCGCGGCGCACGAGCGCAGGAACCTGACGAGCGTGCCTCATGCCCCTGGTTGTAAGACTCCGGCTTGTGCTTCGACTACCTCCCAGTATCATGGAGGTCCCAATGTCTACGTTGACCCACTACGACGTGATCATCATCGGCACCGGCCCAGGTGGCGGCACTCTCGCCTACAAGCTCGCTTCGTCAGGTATGAAAATCCTCCTATTAGAACGGGGCGGCTATTTGCCTCGGGAGAAGGACAACTGGAGTTCCAAGACGGTCTTCATCGACAATAAGTACAAGGCCAAGGAAACTTGGAAGGATAAGGATGGGGGCACATTTCATCCCGGCATCCACTACAACGTCGGCGGCAATTCAAAAGTCTACGGCGCGGCGCTGCTGCGTATGCGCCAGCAAGACTTCGGTGAGGTGAAGCATCACGGCGGTGTTTCCCCGGAATGGCCGATCCGCTACGAAGATCTGGAGTCCTACTACACCCAGGCTGAACACCTGTACCACGTGCATGGTACTCGCGGGGAAGATCCGACCGAACCGAAGGCCAGTGCGCCCTACAAATATTCCGCCCTTATGCACGAACCTCGCATTCAAGAGCTACACAACGACTGGCAGAAGTGCGGCTACAAGCCTTTTCACCTGCCGGTTGGGGTGATGCTGAACGAGGAACAAAAAGAAAAGAGCGCCTGCATCCGTTGCAATACCTGTGATGGTTTTCCCTGTTTGGTCAATGCCAAGGCTGACTCACAAGTTGTCTGCGTCGATCCGGCATTACAGTACGCCAATGTGACGATGGTCACGAATGCGCTCGTGACCAGGCTAGAGGCGAGAGGCGAGGGGCGAGAGGTGACCGGAGTTGTCGTCGAGCGAAATGGGCAGCAAGAAATCTACAAGGGCAATATCGTAGTGGTCGCAGCCGGAGCGATCAATTCGGCGGCGTTGTTATTGCGCTCCGGGACCGACCGACATCCGAACGGCCTGGCCAACTCCTCTGATCTCGTCGGCCGTCACTACATGTGCCACAACAACTCGGCAATGCTTGCGATTTCCAAACGGCCGAACCCGACGGTGTTTCAGAAGACCATCGGCCTCAACGATTTCTACTTTCCATCCGCAGAGTGGGATTATCCCATGGGCCACATTTCGATGATCGGGAAGCAAGATTTGGAATCGCTGCGGGCCGGCGCGCCGCCTTTTACCCCCGGCAAGGCCCTCGATGCGATGGCCAAACACTCGCTCGACTTCTGAATGACCTCGGAAGACCTGCCTGATTCCAACAATCGCGTGCTCGTCGGCAAAGATGGCACGATCACGCTGGCCTATACGGAAAACAATCTGGAAGCGTATCAGCGCCTCGCTGCCAAGCTCAAAAGCATGCTCAATCACATCGGCTGTGAAGACCGTTTGCTGCCGACGCACCTCTATCTCGGCAAGAAAATCCCGATTGCCGGGACAGCGCACCAGTGCGGGACGGTGCGGTTCGGGCACGATCCGAAGAATTCCGTGCTCGACGTGAACTGCAAAACGCACGATCTGGATAATCTTTACGTCGTCGATGCGAGCTTCTTTGTGTCGAGCTCTGCGGTGAACCCCTCGTTGACGATCATGGCCAACTCGTTGCGGGTGGGAGACCATCTTCTGGAAAGGCTGCGCCGATGATTCCTCGCATGAATGAAGCAGACCATGGAGGATCCTGCCAGGTGATCCCAGGACGGAAACATGTCGTGATCCTGGGCGGAGGTTTCGGCGGAGTCTATGCCGCGATCGAGTTTGAAAAAACGTTGGCTCGTGATGCCAACGTGTGTGTGACGCTCGTGAACCGCGAGAACTTCTTTCTCTTCACCCCGATGCTACACGAAGTCGCTTCCGGCGACCTGGACATGACCAACATCGTCAACCCGATTCGTAAGCTCTTGCGCCGCGTGGAGTTTTTTCATGGCGAGGTGGAGTCGATCGACCTGGAGCAGCGGCAGATCAGTCTGGTCCACGGTGAGACGCACCACGGGCATATCATCTCATACGATCATCTGGTGCTGGCCTTCGGGTCGGTCACGAATTTCTACGGTCTGCCGGGTCTGGCAGAGTGGGCCCTCACGATGAAGACGCTCGGCGACGCCATCTATCTCCGCAATCGGATGATCGCCCATCTGGAGGAAGCCAATTTTGAATGTGCGGCTCCGGAGCGGCAGATGCTTCTGACCTTCGTGGTTGTGGGCGGCGGGTTTGCCGGGGTAGAGACGATCGCCGGGATGAACGATTTTCTCCGGGAGGCGCTCCCATTCTATCCGCACTTGCGGCCCGACATGTTGCGCCTGGTGCTCGTGCATTCCGGTCCGGTTATTCTTCCAGAACTCGGCGAGGCGCTGGGCCGCTACACGCACGAAAAATTGTCGGAGCGCGGGGTTGAAATCAGGACCAATGCCAAAGTTGTCGAGATGTCGGATCATGACATCCGCTTGAGCGATGGAACCGACATTACGACCAGCACGCTGGTTTGGACGGCCGGGACCGCGCCCAATCCATTACTCGCTACGTTGCCATGCAAATTGAAAGGGGGGCGCTTACTCGTGAACGACTCTTTGGAAGTGCCGGACTGGCCAGGCGTCTGGGCATTGGGTGACTGCGCCTTGATCCCGGATCAGCTGACCGGTGGCTACCACCCACCGACGGGACAACATGCAATGCGCGAAGCTGCGGTGGCGGCCCGCAATGTCACGGCGGCCTTTCGCGGGACGGCGAAGCAACCCTTCCGATTCAAGACCATCGGTCTCCTTGCGGCGATTGGGAGACGTACAGGCGTAGCCAGAATATTGGGCTTCAATTTTTCGGGAGTGATTGCCTGGTCCTTGTGGCGGGCGGTCTATCTTAGCAAGCTACCGCGTATTGAAAAGAAAGTCCGTGTGCTGCTCGATTGGCTGCTCGATGTGATTTTCACGAAAGATCTCGTTCAATTCCAGACCGTCCGTGGCCATGCTCCGGCCACTATCGCCGTCCCTCAACCGACTGGTGGGCTGACCGCAGAGCCGGTAATCTCCGGACAGGGATAGATCATGCTGTTCAGGAGCCTGCTCATTCGAACCTGTTTGATCCTTACAATGTTCATGTTCCTGCCCGCGATGCAGGCCCTCGCGGGAGAGAACAGCGCGGCATCGGTAACAGCCGTTGGCTCGATCGGCTTTACCGTATCGGAGATGGACCGGTCCGTCGCATTCTATTCCGATGTGTTGGGGTTCAAACCCGTCAGCGATGTGGAAGTAGATGGGCCTGAATATGACGAACTCTGGGGCATTTTCGGCATACGGGCGCGCGTGGTCCGGATGCAGCTTGGCGCGCAACAGCTCGAGCTGATCGAGTTTCTGGCGCCGCCGGATGTGCGGCCGATTCCCGTGCCGTCCTACAGCAACGATCTGTGGTTCCAACACGTTGCCATCGTCGTGCGGGACATGGAAACGGCCTGGATGCAGCTGAGGAAACATCACGTCAGACAGATTTCGCCTCGCCCGCAAACGATTCCGATTTCAAATCCGGCTGCAGCCGGCATCAAGGCTATCAAGTTCCGCGACCCGGATGGTCATAATCTCGAATTACTCTGGTTCCCGGAAGGCAAGGGCAATCTAAGCTGGAAGAAACCAGGCTCAACTCTGTTTCTCGGCATCGACCACACGGCTATGACCGTGCGGAGCACGGAGAACAGTACTAAGTTTTATCACGATCTGCTCGGTATGACTGTGGCCGGCGGCACGCTGAATATGGGTACGACACAACAGTATCTCGACAGTTTGCCCGGTGCCCGTACGCGCGTAACCGGCCTGGTCCCTCAAATAAGTCCGCCAGACGTGGAGTTCTTGGAGTATGAACTGCCGACAGCGGGAAGGCCGTTCCCGATGGATTCGCACCCGACTGATCTCTGGCATTGGCAGACGACGCTGGTCGTTCCAGATGTGGAGGCCGCCGCGGCCACCCTGCGAGGAATGGCGCAGTTCGTGTCGTCCACAGTCGTCACATTACCCGACAAGGCGTTAGGATTCACCAAGGGATTTCAGGTGCGCGATCCAGATGGACACATCATGCAAATCGTATCGCCATGAATACTGCCACGTTTGCTGCGGTGCAGTTGTCAGAAATACATAAATTTCTTCCGAGGTGGAATATGATGACTCGTCTCCTGTTGGTGATCTTACTTCTGATCGGTGGAATGGGTGACGCGTGGGCCGCAGACGAATCTGCGCCGTCCCACTGGGGCTATGAAGGCGAGGAGGGCGCGGCTCACTGGGGCATGCGGAGCTCGGCCTACATGGCTTGCGAGGCAGGCTCACACCAATCGCCGATCGACATTTCGATGCCACGCCATACGCAGCAGCAGGAACGACTGGTCTTCCAATATCAATCGGGTCTCGTGCGGGCGCTGGACAACGGCCATACAATTCAAGTGAACGTGCCGACGGGGAACGAGGTGCATCTTAATGGCCGGATCTATTACCTGAGCCAGTTTCATTTCCATGATCCGAGCGAACATCACGTCGATGGGCGGACCTACCCGATGGAGATTCACTTGGTACACCGAGACCAGACGGGACACGTGGTCGTGATCGGGTTGCTCGTTGAAACGGGCTCATCGAACCAGTCGCTTGTAGAACTCTGGGCCATGCTTCCCATAAAAGCGGGAGAACTAGGTTCAGAGCACCAGTTCAACCCTCAAGACATCATTCCGTCCAACAGCCACCATTTCTCCTACCACGGTTCATTGACCACGCCGCCCTGTACCGAAGGCGTCCAGTGGATTGTCGTGCGCGATCCGATCTTGATGTCCGCTCAGCAAATCGCTCAATTCGCCTCGATCATTGGCAAAAATGCCCGTCCTGTTCAGCCGCTGCATGGGCGGCGAATCCAGAATGAATAACCGCGAAACGCGCGTTCGACACCTTGACAGGCTTCTTATCCGCTCACTAGATTAGCCTCCGTTTTACTCACCTCTGAGAGGCTTGATGATGTACAGCCTCGCTTCCTTCTCGATCTCGGACATGACCGAATGCGCCTCGGAACTCCGCAAGCTTGGAGCAGGGGCCTCGTCCGCGCAGGACGTTGCCCAACGGATTGCCTCCTATCTCTATCGGCAGCTTGGAAATGATCAGACTGGTCGGCAAGATTGTGCCCTGGTCCGCTGTTTTCTCACTCGCGCCTATCGGGAACTTGATCCTCAGTCCCAGGACTGTGCCAGGCGAGCTTTGGCTTGTGGGCCAGGTTCTTTGGACATGAAATGCCTTACACTATTCGGGACGGCAGGAGAGAAGCCTGAATGGAATGAGCGAGGTCGCTCCCGGCACTACCGATCGATTCCATTAACCGGCAGCCAGTCCGTTGCTCAATTCCCCATGGTTTCACAGTTGCTGCAGCAGCTCGGCGTAGCACTCGAATCAAAGCCACAACTAGAATCAGACCTGCCTGTCGGTGGGGCTGAGCAAACGTACAATGTTTTTCATGTGCCAGATGCCAAGGGTAGCCCCTTTGTGCCGGCCCAAGAGGAATTTGTCATTCCCTTCCGAATTGAATCGGTCCTGGGGTTTGGGGGAGTGTTTCCATCCAAAGAGTTCTTCACGATCGTCTTATTCTCAAAACAGAAAATCTCCCGCGAGACGGTAGAACTGTTCAAGCCGCTGGCGCAGAGCGCCAAATTGGCCCTGTTGCCCTTCGATAGAAGCGGCTCGAAACATTCGATCATCCGAGAGGAGAGTCAGCGGGGAGGTGGCAGGCATGGGCCGAGGCACTCAACCAGCTCCTGATCGTACACGAGAAGAGCATGCGCGTATCCTGCTTCTCCTCACAGAACCAAGCATCGACTGCTCAGAACATCACCGGAGTCTTGGACGCGGGCATTAAATGTACAGCATATCGACGCCTGTTCGTAGTTGCAGGTTGTCCCTGCTAGCCTGGAGTTGCAGCTTTTTCCCCCCCGATGCTAGACTTCACCGCTGTTTCGCCTACCCATTGAGTCCCGTCACAGGGTGATGCCGATGCCCTCTTCCCATCTCGAAGAAGCTCTCAGGCGTAGCGAGGAATTCGCCGCTCGTCTTATCGAAAGTAGCCACGATTGCATCAAGGTGCTCGATCTCAAGGGGCACCTCCTTTCCATGAATGCCCATGGGATGACGGCGCTTGAAATTTTCGACTTCGGTCCACTGGTCGGTTCGCCCTGGGTCGAGTTCTGGGACGGGCAGGATCAGGAGCACGCGAGGGCTGCGATCGAACAGGCGCGGCAGGGTCAGGTGGGAAGGTTTACCGGCTACTTCCCAACGATGCAGACGCACACTCCTAAATGGTGGGACGTCTCCGTAACGGCCATTCTCGACAAAGATGGCCGGCCGGAAAAGCTGTTGGCGGTGTCCCGCGACGTGACGGACCTCAAGCGGGCGGAACAGTCACTCCGACAATCCCATGAGCAATTGGAGAAGCAAGTCGCTGCCCGTACGCGCGAATTGACCCACACCGGTACGGTGCTACAAAAAATCGTCGAAGGCGTCGAATCCAAAATCGGCGAACAGTTTTTCCCGTCGCTCGTGCAGCAGCTGGCGATCGCGCTCGGCGTGGACTATGCCTATATTTCCGAACTCAGCGAGGACGGCGCCAAGTTTCGCTCGAAAGCGGGCTGGGGCAAGGGCCGGCCGCTTCCACAGTTTGACGTGCCGTTGCGCGGCCCCTGTGAAACCGTCCTGACACGCAAATGTGTCCATCACCCGGACGAGCTACGCGCGTTGTATCCCCACGTCCAGCTGATTCAAGACATCGGTGTCGAAAGTTACTGCGGCGTCCCGATTGTGGATTCCTCTGACAGGGTCGTGGGGCATCTGGCCATCATGGACTCCAAGCCGATGCCGGATCACCTGCGTGCGACGTCGATTCTCGGGATCTTTGCGACGAGGGCCGCCGCGGAATTCGAGCGGCTGCGTTTCGAGCGCGCCTTGCGCAAGAGTGACCTGACGCTGCGGAAGATCGACGAGGGGACGGCTGCGACGACCGGGGCGGATTTTTTTAATTCCCTGGTAAAGAGTCTGGCCGAAGCCCTGCAGGCCAAGTATGCCTTTGTCTCCAAGCTCGTCGAAGGCAACCGCGCCCGCGTACGGACCCTGGCCTTTTGGAAGGGCGACGGGTTTCTCGACAACTTCGAATACGACTTGCCCCACACGCCCTGCGAACGGGTGCTGGCGGGAGAAGTGTGTCTCTTTCCTGAGAAGGTTCAGGACTTGTTCCCGGAGCATCAGGAAGACCTCGCCAAGCTGGGGGTCGAGAGCTATTTGGCGATTCCTGTCTCAGACCGTTCCGGCACGGTGATGGGTCATCTTGCCGTGATGGACACCAAGCCGATGCATGACGATCCTCGCGTGCTGTCTGTGTTCAAGATCTTCGGAGTCCGAGCTGGGGCCGAACTGGAACGTGAACAGATGGACGCACAGCTCAAGGACAACGAAGAGCGTCTCCGTGACCTGTTCGACGAGGCCCCGATCGCCTATGTCCATGAAGGGCTCGATTCCAAGTTGCTCCGCGTCAATCGCACGGCGATGAAGTCACTCGGCATCACGGCGGATCAGGTTGAGGGTCTCTACGGCAGGGATTTTGTGCCTAATACCCCCGAGGCGCAACAGCGCCTGAAAGGGGCGTTCGCTTCCGTCGGCAAAGGTATCGACACCAGCGGCGTGGTGTTGGAGCTGCGACGGAAAGACGATGGCAAACCGCTCTGGATGAAGTGGTGGTCGCGGCCCGATCCCAGCGGTACCTATACTCGCACGATGTTCCTCGACATTACCGAGCAGGTGTTGATGGAGCAGGAGAAAGCTCGGCTTGAGGCCCAGAACGTCTATTTGCAAGAGGAAATCAAGGGCACCCACAACTTCGAAGAGTTAATCGGTGGATCGGCCTCGTTGAAAAAGGTGCTCAAGAATGTCGAACGGGTCGCGCCGACCGACTCGACTGTGCTCCTTACCGGCGAGACTGGCACAGGGAAGGAATTGATCGCACGCGCGATCCATAATCTAAGTCCGCGCAAAGGCCGCCCTCTGGTAAAAGTCAATTGCGCGGCGATTCCAGCCGGCTTGATCGAGAGCGAACTGTTCGGTCACGAGAAGGGCGCCTTCACCGGCGCGCTCACGAAGAAAATGGGTCGCTTCGAGCTGGCCGACAAGGGAACTATCTTTCTCGATGAAATCGGGGAGCTGCCGCTCGATCTGCAGTCAAAATTGCTGCGCGTGCTGCAGGAAGGTGAGTTCGAACGGGTCGGTGGCACGCAGACATTCAAAGTCAACGTGCGCGTCATCGCCGCGACGAACCGGGATCTCGAACAACAGTCGAAGACCGGTCACTTTCGGCCCGATCTCTACTACCGCCTGAACGTCTTCCCAATCCACCTGCCGGCCTTGCGAGAGCGTGAGGGCGATATCCCCATGTTGGTACAGTACTTCGTGCGGAAGTTTGCGGCGAACCTCGGCAAGAAAATCGACCGAATTCCGGAACGGATGATTACCGGGCTTCAGCGCTACCTCTGGCCAGGCAATATTCGTGAACTGGAGCATGTGATCGAGCGTGCGGTGATCTTGAGCGAAGGGCCGGAGTTGGAACCGATCGACTGGCTCTCGCCGTCACACAGCAAAACCGGCGAGGGGAAGACGTTGACGCTCGAAGCAATGGAACGCCAGCATATCGTCGACGTGCTGGAGCAGACCAACTGGCGTGTCAGCGGTGAAAAAGGCGCAGCCAAAGTCCTCGGCCTCAACCCCACCACACTCGAAGCACGCATGAAAAAACTCGACATCACACGCGTGAAACGTGAGACGTAACACGCACTGAGCGTTCTCATCGCGCATTTCCACTTCCTTTTCTTTCCCCCTGCTATCAGCCATACGCCATTCGCTCTTTCCCCATCGAAAGTTCCCAACTAATTGGGACGCTCCCAATATATTAGGAATTGATCTGCGTGTCCGCTCGCCCTTTCTCTACGAAAGACTCAAGCTTTTAGCATTTCCCATCAACTACTTACACGCATTTCCGGCAATCTACGTAGCCTGGCATCACTGTTGCTGAATACCTGTTCATCAGACGAACCCAAGGGAGCGATAGAGATGATGCTCAAGATTACAAAAATTCAAGAAACTAGGCGCGATGTGCTCATCAAGCTCGAAGGAAAGATCACGGATCAGTGGGCCGTTCTCCTGGATGGGGAGTGCCGCTCGTATCTCTTGCAGGAGAAAGCCGTGCATCTGGATTGTTCCCATGTCGATTTCATCGATGCCAGGGGGGTTGAGGTCCTGAATAGCCTTCCCCAAACACAAGTACATCTCATGAGCGCACCCGGTTTTATCACGGAGTTGCTGCAGATTGGAGGCCGGTCATGAACGCAGACGTCACCACCTATACGGAATCTATGGGTCACAGCCCAGCAATCAGCCAGAGGTCACAGGCTGCCACGTCGTCAGGCCTCGGGAAGGGCGAGGAATCACTCCTCGTGAGACTCAAACACGGTGACGAGGGGGCTTTCGATGCACTGGTGAATCAACACCACGGCGCGCTCATCCGCATGGCCATGGGTTACGTGGCCGATCGGGAAGTGGCTGAAGAAGTCGTGCAAGACACTTGGATGGCGGTGATCGAAAGTCTGGATCGTTTCGAAGGCCGGTCGTCGCTGCGCACCTGGGTCTGTGGGATTTTGATTCACAAGGCCAAGGATCGCGGCGTCCGCGAGAAGCGGCATACGACCTTCTCGGCCTTCGAGTCCTACGATGACGACAACGACGAAGCGGTCGATCCGTCCCGTTTCCAACAGACGGGCAAATGGGCCGGCCACTGGGCCTTCCCTCCGCAGCCTTGGGACGAACGGACACCGGAGAAATTGCTTGCCAGCCAGCAAGCGGTCAATGCGATGCAGCGGGCGATCGAGGCACTGCCTGCAACCTTAAAAGAGGTCTTGATCCTTCGCGATGTCGAAGGCGTGGATGCCAAGGAGGTCTGCGAATTATTGAAGATTACGGAAACCAACCTCTATGTCCGTCTCCACCGGGCGCGGGAGCGAGTGCGAGCCGCCGTCGAGACCTATCTTGAGGGCCGAAAGATGGCGATGTAAGAAATCTGTGAGTGGGGGGACTCAGGGGTGACATCTCATTCGAAAGGCCCCTGTATGAAAGAACATGTTTCGGAAGGACTAACGTGCTGGGATGTCACGGGTTATGCCTCCGAGTATCTGGACGATCGCCTTCCCACCCTGACCAAAGTCCGGATTGGCCTGCATCTCGCGTTCTGTGCCCACTGCCGAAGCTATGTCAAACAGATCGATCTCGTTTCCTCTGCGCTTAGGAACCTCCCCAAGCTGTATCCCTCGCCAGTGAATCGTCTTCACCTGCGCCAGCAGTTTGCCGGCCAGTACGGTCCGCTTCTGTGAGCGAGGTCCGTCGCGCAGGCCGTCTTCACTATTGACAGACGTTTCTTCTCTCCGTAGGCTCTCGGCACATTCTCGCTGAGATACATTCGTTCTACTGATTCAGCCATTCCGGTGCTGGATTCTATATCGATTCCTATGGCAACTTTCCAACATCGATGGCCGGTGGCTGCGCTATTCATCGTGGCTTGTCTGAGCGTCGGCTGCCCCAGGGTGTTGTACCTTGATTACCAGCCTTCCAACTCGATAAGAGGAAACGGGGCGGTTCAAGTCGCGCCGTTTATCTATGCCGGCCATCCGACCGGGCTGATGAAGCAGAAAGAATTGGAGTCGAGTTCCCGTAACGTCGAGGCCCTGTATTTATCACAGGATATCGGGGAGTTTTTCACGAATGCGGTCAGGCAGGAGTTGGTCTTTTCTGGCTACCGCGTGCAGCCGGACGAGTCGCGGGTCCTGTCAGGCACGGTAGAGCATTTCTTTCTCGATTATGTCGGAGAGATCGAGCAACGCTTCGAAGTTCTGGTGACCTTCAAGGTCAATCGAACGGATGCCGCGGTCTTCACCTCGGTGTGCCGTTCCAACCTTCAGCAGTCTGTCGACTGGATGAATAGCGATCTGCTCATTAAGCGGGGTATCAAGGACTGCATCGAACAGTTCATGAACAGTGCGCGGGCAGCCGGCGTCCTATGAACGGCTGGGTAGGCTATCGACGGGATTCAGGTTGAGCTGCAATCTCGTCGTGCAGGGCGGGCATTCAACTAAGGGAGGCATAGAGACATGCAATGGTTTTCTAGAACCAGACAGACTTGGTGTGGCCGGACGGTTCTGCTCCTGGTCTTGTGCATCTCCGTCGGGTGCAGTCCGGTGCCAAGTAAATATCTGCGCGAGGCGGTGCCGAACGTCACGCTGTCGAAGTTGACCGCGGCACCCCAGGATTTTCGAGACCGGCTTGTCATCATGGGCGGCGTGATCCTGGAGGAGGAAGAACGAGGCGATGCCCTCTGGTTGCACGTGGTGAATCGTCCGCTTGACCAGGATTACCGGCCTCAACTCCCTCCCAGCCCAGACCACCCCGAGGGCGGCTGGTATTGGGTTGTCGTGGGGGACCATCAGAGCTTTCCAAACGCACACCACCATTGGGGCGATATGCTCGTCGTCGGACGGATGACCGGTTTAGCGTCCGGGAAAGAACCCATTCTCAAGATGGTCTACGTCCGAGGGCGGGGCATGCAGGCCGCTCATGACGCAGTGTGGGAAGATTTCGTGGATGCCAATTATATCCCCTCTCTTCCGGCAGGTGTTGATCGGAGGTGAGAGAAGTGAGGAGTTGTCTTTGCCTGCGCCAGTAGGCTGCCACTTTTCATGGCTCGATCCTATGAGCCACGACATCAATGCGGGTCACAGTCCTTGCGTTGATAGGTGTAGGTGTTCAGCACGCCGTAGTGGTCGGAGCCGGTGGGATCGCCCATCATTGCCGGCTTGCCGAAGAGTTCTTGGGTAAGGCAGGCGTTGGACATGAAGGCCATGCTGAACAGAAAGTCGATCCGCCTGGCCATGCCGATGGCATGGCGATATCGTTCGACTGCCTCGTCCTGATCCATCTTCATTTCTTGCGCAAGAGCCTCGGTGAATGCTGATGGCAGCGTTTCTTCCTCGCGGCCTGCTAAGGGGTTGCTCATCGGGTCGTAGGTATTCCACATCGGCATTCCTGCCGCAATCTGTGCCGTATCCGTGAATCCGGCTCGTCCCAATTGTCGGTATTCCTGCGACTCCACTTCAAAGTTGAGATCGCCGCCGAAGATCACTCCGGTATAGTGCCGGTGCATCTGGTGCTGCTGAAGCGCGTCCATCAATGTGTGCAGCTCCATCTGGCGGCGGTGCTCGTCCATCTTCAGCTCCGCCATCAGTTGATCGTAGTGCTGGAGATGGCCCTGGCTGTGAGCTTCCATGAGGTCGTGAAGCACCTTGGCATTCCGTTCGATACCCGAATGCAGATGCATAGTGGCAACAAGATAGGTCATTCCTGTTGCAGGGTCCGTCACTTCGGCCAATAGCGCGTAACGTAGTTCCCCAAACTGCACGCCTGCGTAATCCCCGCATCCACCAAACGGGCCGCTCAGTTTGAGACCGTCTAACTTACGAATCGTGAGCGGTGCTTTGGCAAGAATCACCAGGCCGTTGTTCAGTCCTGGCAGGATCGCTAGGCCCGGCGCAAGCCGTAATCCACAGGCATCGACTTGATGTACTTCGGCATGGCTCAGCCCTTGTTGTTTGAGTGATTCCACATAGTCTTCGGCCATGGCTGGAAGGGGATTCACCTCTTGCAGCAAGATCATATCAGACTGCATCTTGACCAATTGCTCGATGCGCAGCGTGAATCGCGCCCTCTGTTGTTCGTCCGTTTCAACCTTGCGCACCCAGAGTGTGCTGACTTCCAACCCGTGCAACGTATTGTAGGTGAGGACCTTGAACGTAGCGGGAGGTGCAATCGGCTGCGTGGCCGATTGCATGAAGCCCGGCATGGCCTGACAGCCAGTCAGAAGCCAAGCCATCGTTCCGATCACCAGCAGGCGGCAATGGTTCATAGAAGCTGAGTCGTACGCCGCGATCTCAATCTTACAGATCTGTAAGTTCCCTTGTTTCGGTGCGACCTCTCAATCACGCGACGGGCGAGACTGGCTGGAAAAGCGCGACCGGCACCTGATTTGAGTGGCTCGCCCTTCTCGTCGATCTCGATCGGCTATCCTGCGAGGTCGTTCATCTAAAGGACGTCATGTAAGGACGGTAGGGCTCAGGCGACTACGTGGCAGCAGCGATGAAGACAACCGACAACGAAGAGAGAGTTGGTTGCCGCAATCTTAACCTCAGATCGAAGAAGGAGACGTGCCATGAACACGACAGCCACTGCCACGATACCAATCGAGAGTGATACCGATACCGCCTTGAGCGAGAAACTGCAGGCTCTGGGAACATTCATGACCCGCTATGGACTTGTTGTAGTTTTTGCCTGGATCGGGGCGATGAAGTTCTCCGCCTACGAAGCAAGCGGCATTCAACCGTTGGTCGCTAATAGCCCCTTGATGAGCTGGCTCTACAACATTTTCAGCGTGCAAGCCTTCTCGAATTGGCTCGGAGTGCTGGAAATTGCCATCGCCGTGATGATTGCTGCCAGGCCCGTCTCCGCAAAGATTTCAGCAGCCGGGAGCGCGCTGGCCGCGGTGCTGTTCCTGGGCACCCTCAGTTTCATCCTGTCTACGCCACCTGTGTGGGAGGCAAGCTTGGGTGGGTTTCCCGCCCTGTCCGTCGCGCCGGGACAATTCTTATTGAAGGACCTGGCACTCTTGGGAGCATCGATCTGGACGCTGGGCGAAGCTCTCACAGGTATGAGTCGCGAATCACGATAAAGTAAATTGGCATGTAGGTAATGATAGGAGAATGTACGATGAGAGCGATAGCCGTGCTTCCTGGAAAGCCAAACTCAATCCACCTGGCGGAACTGCCCAAGCCCTCGGTCCACGAAATTCCCAATGGAAGAGGCGTGCTGGTGCAAGTGCTTCGCGTCGGTGTCGATGGAACGGATAAAGAAATCAACGCTGCCGAATATGGCCAGGCTCCTCCCGGCTATGACTTTCTCGTGATCGGCCACGAGTGTTTTGGCCGGGTGCTGGAAGTCGGTCCCAACGTCACGGAGTTCGTGCCGGGTGATTATGTGGTGCCGACCGTACGGCGTCCCGGCGGCAGCTTCTACGACCAGATCGGCCAATACGAGATGACCAGTGAGGACATCTACTACGAGCGGGGAATCAATCTCCGCCATGGGTATCTGACCGAGCTGTTCGTCGATGACCCGGAATATTTGGTGAAGATTCCGAAAGGGCTCAAAGATGTCGCGGTATTGTTGGAACCGGCATCCATAATCGAAAAGGGCATCATCCAGGCCCACGAAGCGCAGCGACGGTTTAAGGTGTGGAGGCCCAAGAAAGCGGCGGTGCTGGGCGCGGGGACAGTGGGATTGCTCGCGGCCCTCTCTCTGAAGATGAAGGGTTTCGACGTCACCAGCTTTGGGAAAGAGAGCAGGCCGTCGCGCAACCTCGATCTCTTGGAGGAATTAGGTGTGCAGTACATCTCGACGAACGATCTGTCGATCCGAGAAGCCGCAAAACGATTTGGCCCGTTCGACCTCATGTTCGAAGCGACCGGTTATTCGCCCGTGGCGTTCGAGGCCATGGAATGTCTCGGCAAAAACGGTGTACTGGTGCTGGCGAGCGTGACAGGAGGCGACAGTGAGCATTCCGTCCCGGCGGACAAAATCAACCTGGATTTCGTGCTCGGAAACAAACTGGTCGTCGGGACGGTCAATGCCAATCGCGAATACTTCGAGGCTGGCGTCTACGATTTTGCGCGAGCCGAGCTAGAGTTTCCGGGCTGGCTTCCGAAGTTGCTGACGCATCCGGTGACGGGGCTGGAGAATTATCAGGACATGATGCAGACGCTCACGACGGAACGAAGCGCGATCAAGGTCTTTGTGAATGTCGCGTACGAGTAGCAACAACCCCTGGGACTGTAGATTCCGATTAGTCCGTCGACTGTTGTGTTGACAGAGATGTTCGAAGGGGCCAGGCTGAGTCAGGTCATTTATTTCTTACAATCACATAGGAGGTCTTCGATGAAAAAGATGATGTTGTCACTCGTTGCGGTCATGTGTCTGGCTGGTTTCAGCTCCCTTTCATTTGCCGAGGATATGGGGAAGATGAAGGGTGACATGAAGGGTGAGATGAAGGACATGAAGGGCGAGATGAAGGGCAAACACGATGAGATGAAGGGTGACATGAAGGGCATGAAGGACGAAATGAAAGGTGAGATGAAGGGCAAACACGATGAGATGAAGGGCGACATGAAGGGCATGAAGGATGAGATGAAAGGCGAGATGAAGGGGGCCATGGGGAAGTAGGCACCCATCCGGCCTTCCCGTCTTCGATCCTCACGGCCTGCGGTCGTTTACACCGACCGCAGGCCGTTCTGTCTCCGCTTCGCACCAGTCTGTAAGAATTGAGACCGTGCTTCGACCAACCGGCAGATAGGTCACCCCAAGCCAGAGGAGATACGATCATGGCCTCACTCATTCACGAAGGAGCGGGAACCAGTAAAAGCTGGGAGGACGAGCAAGACTTGGAACTCGGAATAAGGACCGACCAGGTCCCATCCAAAGAACTGCCTGATTTTACTGGGCTTACTTCGAACCAGGGTGACATCCCAGCCGCACAACTTATTTCAGCTTCGGTTGTCGAGAAGATCTACCGCCATCGATTACCGGTACGAATCAGCCATTGGCTCAACGTTCCTATTCTTATCATCCTGATCATGAGCGGGCTTCAAATTTTCAACGCGCATCCTGCCCTCTATTGGGACGACCGTTCTGATCGTGAACACCCGTTTCTCTCGATCCGTCCCATGAAGGCCGAGAGCGGCGAGATGCGCGGCATCACGACGATTCTAGGCCATAAATTCGACACAACTGGAGTTCTCGGCTATTCGGATGGCTCGCGCCGTGCCTTCCCTGCTTGGGCGACCGTTCCGAGCGTCAAGTTTCTGGCGATGGGACGGCAGTGGCACCTGTTCTTCGCGTGGCTTCTCGTCATCAACGGACTACTCTTCACAGCCTATGCGCTGATCAGCCGGCATGCGGCTCGCGACCTGGCTCCCACCGGCAATGATCTGCGCGGCATCGGCAAGGCCGTCAAAGATCACATTGTCCTCCGGCATCCAAAAGGTGAGGAGGCCAAGCGGTACAACGTGCTGCAGAAGCTCGCCTATGTCGTGATTCTGGGTGTGGTGGCGCCGTTGATTGTCTTGACGGGCCTCACGATGTCACCGACGATCGATACGGCGTTTCCCTGGCTGCTCACGATCTTCGGTGGACGGCAGGCAGCGCGAACGATTCACTTTATCGCCTGTTTTACCTTCGTCGGGTTCATTGTGGTTCATGTGGTGGAAGTGATTCTGACAGGGTTCTTCAACAACATCCGCTCGATGGTGACGGGATGGTTTGTCGTGAAGCATGAAGGAGCAGGACGTTGAAAGAAGCCGCCAGCGTCGTTCTTGCATCGTTCAGACCCTCAACAGGGGCCCGGCCGCCTCACCACTCAGCGGCACGTACAGACTTGGTGCTCCTTATTCGTCGCACCGTGCACCCCAGAGGGTACGCCTCCGGGTTTTCACTCGCTGCGGCCTTGCACGCGGAACGGCGCATCTTGGTGCGCCGGGGTTGGGTGGGTGAGAACGGTAGGTCCTTTGAACATCCTGCTGCGGGAAAGGCATTTGGTATTTGCTTTGGCATCTCATTGACACACTGAGGAGGCACCATGATTCCCCATGAACGAGCGATGGAGCGAAGACAGTTTCTAAAGGGAACGTTAGGCGCCGCGAGTCTTGTGGCCCTCGCCGGCTGCGACAACCTATCACAGAGCAGTTGGTTTCCCTCGGTCTTGAGCAAGGCGGAGAAACTGACCGAACAGGTGCAACGGGCTGTCACGCCGGCCAACGCGCTGGCAAAAGAATATGGAGAGGCCGACATTTCAAAGGTATTCCCAGCAAATGGCAATACCGATCCTGGCACAGAAGCCTATGCAGAGCATCTGGCGAATAATTTCTCCCATTGGACGGTAGAGGTCGGTGGATTGGTTCAGGCCCCGATGAGTTGGTCGCTCGCAGCACTGAAAGAATTGCCGGCGCGAACACAAATCACCAGGCACGATTGTGTCGAAGGTTGGAGTGCCATCGGTAAGTGGACCGGTATCCCGCTCGGCGATTTGATGCACAAGGTTCAACCATTGCCAACTGCTCGATACGCCGTTTTCCACTGTGCCGATGTGGATGAGGAGGGTGTGTCCTATTACGAAAGCATGGCTCTGGCTGATTGCTACCACCCGCAAACGATCCTGGCCTATGAGCTGAACGGCAAGCCCCTCGATGTACCCCATGGCGCCCCGGTACGGCTTCGCTTTGAACGGCAGCTCGGGTACAAACAGGCCAAGTATGTGATGAAGGTTGAGTTGGTAGAGACACTTTCCGGCACTGCCGGCGGAAAGGGTGGATATTGGGAGGATGATCAAGGGTATGAGTGGTATGCCGGAATTTAGAACGAAGATTGAGACTGAGGTTCAGGTTGAAGGATGAGAATTCAACTCGCAGATCATCACGATTGTCAGAAGCCAAATGCTTGCTTTCCATTTTCGCTCAACCGTGACCTTGGCCTCAGTCTTCTTGCTCCTCCTCACGGGCTGCCTCTCTCCCATCGTCATGCACAGGGCAGTACTTGAGTATGACCGGACGGTAAGTTACGTCGAGGCGGACCTGCTCTTATTGAATATCGTGCGCGCCCGCCATCATCGACCTGTGCATTTTACGGCGGTCTCCAGCGTGGCAGCCACGTTCGACTTCCGCACGAGCGCGGGCATTCGGGGCAGTTTTGGGCCTGTCGTTGCCTCGCGCGACCGGCCTATCAATCTGGATTACAGCGTCAGCGTCGCCGAGAATCCGACGATTACCATCGTCCCGATTACCGGCGAAGAATTCACCAAGCGTGTTCTGCGGCCGTTCGATGAAGATAAATTTTGGTTTCTCGTCCGGCAGGGCTACGATATCAACATGATCCTGCGCCTCATGGCGCGTGGGATTGCGATCGACGATGGGCGCGGTCCCACCATCCTGTTTAACGCGCCATCGCAGAGCGATGGCTATCTTGAATTTCGCCGCCGTCTTCTGCATTTAGCCGGGTTGGATGCGGAGCGGAAACTATTCGTCGGACCGATTTTCTTCGAGGAGAGCCACCGGGTCCGAACGAACCGCCCGCCGAACCCAGAAGAAGTCGTGACGGCTCTGGAAAAGGGCTTTCGTTGGGAAGGCGATGACGAGGGAAATGTCCACACAGTTCGTCGCAAGGCCGTGGGCCGGATGTTGATTGCCAACTACGATTCGAGCCTCCTTTCAAATGACGAGCGGCGCCGGCTACACGAGGAAGCCCAACGTATGCCGTCCGACTCCATCCTGGTCGACCTTAGACCAGGCTTTCAGGGCGGTGAGTATCCCTTGCATGGATCGATCCTTCTTCGCAGTATGAACTCGATCATTGGTTTCGTGGCGAAAAGTATCGAGGAGGAACTGGAAATCATGGTGTCCCCCGACCCTCGAACCAAGACCGTGGTCAGGAATCCTGCCAGGACGCTTGAAATCGAGGAGTCCGATACGAAGCCAGGCGACTATCAATTTTCAGTGATGTTCGACAATCGCTACTATTCAGTTCGTAGGTACCCAGTAAGTCAGGGCATGGTCCCGAGCTGGAATCAAGAAGCCTTTGCGGTCTTGTCGAACCTGTTCCAAATGACCGTGGCGGATCTCACAAAGTACCCGACACCGGCAATTACGATTGCGAAATAGATCCAGGGTCGTAAGGGGGGGGAGTAGCACGTGAACAAGGAGGGGACCATGATACAGCGGGTTCTGACGGGCGTCACTGCGCTTTTGGCTGGGGTGCTCATCACCTGGTTCGTGGCCAATGCGGGAGTCGGCATGAAGGCGCCAGACATTACGAATGAAACCTGGCTGAACAGCGCGCCCTTGCATCTGTCCGACCTGAATGGCAAGGTCGTGATGGTCGAGTTCTGGACCTTCGGTTGCTACAACTGCCGAAATGTCGAGCCCTATGTGAAGCAGTGGTATCAGAAGTATGCGGATAAGGGGTTCGTGGTCATCGGCGTACATTCGCCGGAGTTCTCTTACGAACACGACCTTGCGAAGGTGAAACAATATATCCGAGAACACGACATCCGCTTTCCGATCCCCATCGACAATGACTTCTCGACATGGAATCGCTATGGCAATCGGTACTGGCCTGCGATGTATCTTATCGACAGACAGGGTGTGATTCGCCATGTACGGATCGGTGAGGGCCGATATCAGGAAACGGAAGGGCTGATCCAATCGCTGTTGGCTGAGACGTTCTAACCTACCTGTGGCCTTGGTCGAGGATTGGCGGTTTGGCAAGCTGCCGTTCTTCCTGTCGGATTGTATCGGTTGTGAATCGTTGCTGAAGTACTTCCGCCTATTCGTAATGCCGGCAGAGCTGTTCGATCTCTGGTTCCAGCTTCCAGGCCAGTCGGCATCTTCCAATCGCTTCCTTCGCTGCTTCGCTCATGGGGATACCGGTCAAGGTGCCATCCGGAATCTTGACGTGGGGACAGCGCGCGCACTACACTTGGAAAATACTGGTAATTTAACAGGAGCTCCTATGGCTAGACTGCATGTGCTCAAGAGCGGGAAGAAGTCATCGGCATTACAGGATGCAGCTGCGTTGACTACTCAGTTGGCAGCCGGCCTGGAAAAAATCGGGCTTGCGATGAAAAGTCGGACGTGGCGGCGAGAAGGTCGAGCAGGTCTTGGCCCGTTACAGAGGCAGGTCCTCACGCTTCTTCGGTCCAAACCCGGGCAGCGTGCACAGGTCTCAACGGTGGCGAATGAGTTGGCCATCAGGCTTCCGACGGCGTCAGAGGTTATTGCCACGCTCGAACGGAAGCAGTTGCTTCGACGGCGTCGGGACATGAGCGATGGCCGAATTGTGATGGCGCAGTTGACGGCCAAAGGAAATCGATCTTGCACACCCTCTTCCCGGATGCCTGATCGGCTGGCGACTGCGACGGAGGCACTTTCTGAGCCAGAGCAAGTCATTCTCCTCACATCCCTGGTAAAGGTCATTCGTAGCCTCCAAGAACAGGGTGAGATCTCTGTCGCGAGGATGTGCGTATCCTGTAATAGCTTTCGCCCCAATCAACATGCCAATGCCGACCGGCCACATCACTGTGATTCTCTGAACATTCCACTCGGTGATCGTTCGCTACGTCTTGATTGCCATGTATTTGAGCCGGCTTCGACCGTACAGATCAATGAGGCCTGGGCCAACTTTACTGGTTCTCGTACTGCGTAGGATCCATAGTTTCAGAGCGCAGAGGTGGGATTGGTATGGGCGGGTTTGTAGGGAGGTAGGGGAGTCATGAGTGAAAAGATGACAGCTATTCTCTTCAAGAAAGATTCAAAACGTCCGTCTGAGGATGAATGGCTCGGGCCGGAATCCCATATGCCGAATCTGAGCCGGGAACTTCGGCGTCGTGAACCGAGGAAGTTGGGCCTCTCTTTTGGTTGGATAGTCGGTGCGATATTTGTGGCCGGTGTGACAGCCGGATCTCTTGCCGTGCGCCTCCTTGACCGACGGTCTTGAGTCTCTTAGTCCCTTCATCTTCAACGGGTTATTTCCGATACAAGGGATGATCGGCTTCGATCTGCGTGAGTAGATCGTCCAGTGCGGCTTGGACTGCTTCTGCAATAGGGGTCTGATCCGAAGCCGTGACCCATCGAACGCTCGACCCTGCCGTTTCTTTTTCCACCAGATACGATTTGATCGCCGGCTTCTCCGAAGAGCCCAAGACTGATTCAAGGCGTACACGATAGTGGTATGTATCGTGAGATCGCATTACCAGCCAGGCTTTAACGGTCAGGGTGAGATCGGCGGATTTATCGCTTACCGAGGCAAATGACCGCCGCGATTGGATGTAGTCGATTGCGGCGATTCGGAGATCCTGTGCCGGCCACTCGAGCAAGGCGATGCCCGGCATATGATCGGCCCCTTCCACGGCGAGAAAGGGCACAATGACTTGAAGTGAACGCGCGATGGTGGTCGGCGAAACAACTGTAGGCGCAGGGGCGACGTGAATTCGGTGGACGCAACCCCAGCTGAGCAGCAGGAGTCCACTGAGAAGTATTCGAGAGAATTGGCGTAGGGGGCGGCCGCCGTTCACGGATTCGTCGTTGTTGTGGGAGGATTCAGCATGTCCAAATCCTTCAAGGCGCGCAGGGCCTGTTCCCGGTATGGCCGGTCTGAGGGATTCGTATAGGTGTCGATCACGCGTCGGTAGGTGGTACGGGCTTGGAGGTATTGGCGCTTGATGGTGAAGTATTGGCCCAGTGCGAGCCAGTTTGTGGCTGCGGCTTCGTTGGCGGTGTTCATCAAGGCAAATTCCCGCTCGACCGAGGTGGTGCCTTGTTGGCCGGCCCGTTTTCTGACGGTGTCTCCCATCTGGCTCGCCATCGCTTCAATCTGCTCATTCTCCCTGATTGCAGATTCCACTCGGTTGGTTTTCAGACTGTCATAGAACGCGTCGGCATGATTCTTAATCAGGTTCGCCCGCTCTTGATAGGTATCGTGGGCACAACCGGCTCCTATCAGGCAGCAGATAACGAGCAGCAGGGATCTGTACAATGCGAATCGGGCTCTTGACATAAGTCGTGCTCCTTGAGTTCTTAACTGACGAGGCTTCAATGCGCTCGGTATGGTTTATCCTACCGAATTCGAAGCGAAAACGCGACCAGGCCTCATGAAGTCTGCTGCCTCCTCTAGTGACACATGAGTCTGAAGTATGGTAAGAGTCCCACTCATTTTTGCATCTCTGTTTCGTCCCCATCGTCTAGCCTGGCCTAGGACATTGCCCTTTCAAGGCAGTAACACGGGTTCAAATCCCGTTGGGGACACCAGAGAAGCGCTAAACGCCTTTGTGATCTGGGAGATTCAGCGTTTCGAGCCTCCAGGAAAGTGTGGCAGCTACACCAAATGGAGGTTTCATGGCTACAATCTTTCGCCCTCGCCGCCGTCCATCTTTCTACCATCGGGCTATCATTCCTCGTCGGTTGCGCCCCTATTTCAAGGGTCGTGCGCAGCTTTGGCGAAGTCTCTCGACCAATGACCGCGACATCCCTCCACCGGCCTACGATGCCCTCTGATAAATGGCTTCATTGTGGCCGTTTGCCCTCGGAAGGCAGTGTGCCTCTCAGAAGGGAAGGGGTATTCTGCGGCGGCGATTCAGCGGAAAACCGTCAAACAGCTATAGTTTGACCTTGCGAAGCCCATCTTCAAAAGTTGGAGCGGAAGGGGTGCTGCCGAATGGGCCGGATCTATTGAGCCGCCATTGTCAGGGCAGAGTCGTTAGAGGCTGGTTTGCGCGTCGCGGAACCTGCTGGAATGTCTGCCTGACATAATTGGTGCTGAAGGAGCGATTCGATCAGTGAGTCTGGCAGTCTAGCTGATCGGCCCCATTCTCTCCGTCCTCGATGGCGACACTATCGAAGTCTTACACAACCTCATCTCTGCACGACAAGCCGATGCCGTCTCATGCTCTCCGTATTATCGAAGGGAGGATCGACATACCATGAGGCCAGAATCCTATTGAGGATCTTGCGGTGGCCAATGGGTGGTGGACCTGAAGAGGCCCCAGTGTTCACAGCCATCTTGACGGCATCCCGTCCCATTTGGTGGCCCGGGCCATTTGCGATTCTGTGTGACTGTGTGACTCATCGGCGCCGGGATCTTTCAAGACGTGGGAACTGATTGCCCACACCAAAACGGTGGCACCGCCGACGTGGATAGGTTTCCACTTGTCCATATTGATAGCCCTCCTCTTGAGGAGGCTATCACTATAGCATGAATTGCCTAGTGCCAAACGTAATGATAAGGCGCATCTACGGTTTAACCTGACATTTTGTCAGGGGCCTTAGTATCGGCCTGAGTCACACCTGTGATCCTTGCGTCGTCTCTCGCTTCCCTCTACAATACGTCCCCTGGTGAGGCCCCCTATGCCCTTCAAGATTCGTCCCCTTTCGCCGATAGCACACCGACTTCCCGTCGCCCTTGTGCTGTCGATCGTCTGTCTCGTCGTGCCGGCATGGGCTGACTTTCAGACTGGTATGGATGCCCATAACCGTGGAGACTATGCCACTGCCTTGGATGAGTGGCGCCCACTCGCCGAGCAGGGGGATGCCCTCGCGCAGTACAACCTCGGCGTGCTGTATCGCAAAGGCCGAGGTGTACAGCAGGACGATGTCCAAGCACGGCAGTGGTATGCCAAAGCGGCAGCACAGGGGCAGGCCAAGGCGCAGTTCAATCTGGGGACGTTGTATTTTAACGGAGAGGGTGCTCCGAAAGACTATCAACAGGCCCTGCGATGGTTCCGTTTGGCCGCAGACCAAGGAGAGGCGCTTGCTCAAACGAAAATTGCCATCATGTACGATGATGGCCAAGGGGTGCCGCAGGATATTGTCCAAGCGCATAAGTGGTACAGCCTGGCGGCAACGAACGGAGATAAGCCAGCGGCAGAACTTCGTGATGCGCTCGCCAAACAGATGACCCCTGCCCAGATTGCCAAGGCGCAGAAGCTGGCGCGAGAGTGGAAGCCAAAGACCCCGTCAGTTCCTCGCTGAACCTCACGGCTCCGACACACTCCTGCCGATCAATATACGGATTTCCCCACGCCCGTCCTTGAGGTTTAACCGTTACCCTTCTACACTGGCCCTCCCTGTGAGGCCCCCCATGCCCTTCTCGATTCGTCCCTTCCGCCGCTTCCCTGTGCGCCGCGCCATTATGTACAACACAGGTTCATTGTTCGCGCTGCCGCTGACCCACGTTTTGAGTTTCGGGATACTGTTAACACTCCTAGTGAGTAGCGGACCCGCCTATGCGGAGTGGATGTCGCTTGGTGAAAGCGACGCTGGAACAACTGTCTACGCCGATTCAGCCACCATGCGCCGCGAAGGGGATCTGGTGAAGATGTCGGTACTGTTCGATTTCAAGACAATACAAGCCAAGGCGGATGTCTCATATTTGTCGGCAAAGGCGCAAATGGAATATGACTGTGCCGAACAGCGCTTTGAGGGGCTTACGGTCCTGTACTTCTCGGATAATATGGGAAACGGTAAGTTGCTTGATCGCAGCTCAGGCAAAAACAGATGGCTACGAATTTCACCAGGCAGTCTTGACCACGCTCTGTGGAAACTTGCATGCGGCAAGAAGTGATTGCGCAGTCGCATGTAACCTTCGGCGTAGACAAGGTTATACATTGAGCAACCAACGCTCTAAACGCGAGAGCATGTCTATCGAGGAGGTCACTGCCATTGTGGAAATGCTCGAACGGTTGGGGCGGATCATTGAGATGGGATAGCGGGTGGTGAACAGC
This sequence comes from uncultured Nitrospiraceae bacterium, assembly GCA_963781915.1. Lineage (GTDB taxonomy): Bacteria > Nitrospirota > Nitrospiria > Nitrospirales > Nitrospiraceae > Palsa-1315. The sequence goes on from CAWAIH010000006.1 coordinate 161,109, forward strand.
TCGACCGCGCACGCATGAAGTGGACAACGGGTTCTGAAGGGCATGAGCGAGCAAGCTTGGGAGGGAGCTATTTCATTGGTGGCTTAGTTGATGCGGGAAGTTGTTGGAAACGTATCGGGTGCGCCTACGAGCTATAAAGGCACACCACACGCACAATAAGCCACCAAGCACCATGCTGGCTACAGCCACACTAATGCTACCAACAACCCAAAACATGAATAGTTCGTATAGCATGGCGTGTGTCCTTTAAAAATTGTGTCAGACGCCTCTCCGCTCTTGCCTCAGTGCTCTGTCTATGTGAGGTTCCCACATCTGCTTCCTGACTGCTACTGACCGCCCCCCGCTGCATATAAGTACATCACGCCATCACAGCTGCGTCCAGCCCTACGGAAGTGCTGCAAGAGGCCCTACGGAAGCACTCCAACATCACATCTATCACCGGCCAGACTGTCCCAACTACAGCCAGGTTGCGCCTCAGAACCGAGTAGCATTAAAAGCACGGCAGAGGCGGAAGAGGCCGGGTATCGAGTAGTGGGGAATTGTCGGTGAAGGTGACCCGGTCCCGCCACCTCTCCATGCTAGGCCGCCAGCTTGATTATCCCAGAAAACGGCATGATGATGTGCCCGAGATGTGAGTTAAAGGGTTTAACGCCCCGTTGGGGACACCACATCCTATCTCCATTTCTCTCGGTGGCCGACTCGCCGTTTCAGTCTTTTCATTACGTTGAGTTTGCCGTGCAGGATGGATACACTAGAACATTCCCGTAGGATAGCCGCGTGAGACAGGCAGGACAAGCGTGACGGGTCAAATGCTGTGAGAATCCAGTCTGCTCATGTCGCGCCTTTCTCGCATATCTCGTACGTTACGCGCCACGGTGCGTGGCTTGCAGTGCTTTTTCTGCGACCGATTCCATGTTTGAACGATCTATCACACCCCTCATTATAGTTGCGCTGTTGCTGGGGACGGTATTGGCCCTACGTTCCCTCGATCCCCCTTCAGCGACGCCGGTGCCTGCCTCATCGGTGCCAGTGCTTACGCCTGACAGAGTTCCGCTGGTCACCGGAGATGAACCGATCGCTGAGATTTTTACGAAAGCTGGCTGCGCGGTGTGCCACACCGTTCCAGGCATTTCCGGGGCCGATGGCCGCGTAGGGCCGCCCCTCCTATTAGGAGCTACTGGGCCTGTGCGATTGGCCGATCCGGCTTACCGGGGCCACGCGAAAACGGTGCGTGAGTATGTGATCGAGTCGGTCCTCGAACCGGGGCTGTTTGTCGTGCCAGGATATCCGTCCAGCACGATGCCGATTTGGTACGGTGCGAAACTCAGCGCCCTCGCGCTAGAGAAGATAGCGTCGTATCTTGAGCGGCAAGGGGGTGCGGCGGCTCAGTAAGCGCGGTGTTTCTTGCCGGATTGGCGATGTGAGGCGAGTGGGTGGTGAAGGAGCTAGCGTTTGCGCAAGGGGGTCACATTTCCTGAGGCTCCCCCCTGGATCTTGAAGGCGCCGGTCGTGGGGTCACCTGATTTCTTGTCGAGGAGCGCGTTGATCGCATCGTCCCCTCTAAGACCTTCGATCTTGATCTTGAGCCGGAGATTATTCGCACTGTCGGCATTGATCAAGGCCTGTTCAAGCGAAATCCGTTCTGCTTTATACAGTTGGAACAGTACGTGGTCGAATGTCTGACAGCCTTCATCCACCCCTTGTTCCATCGCTTCTTTAAGCAAATCAATTTCGGCTTTCTTGATGAGATCTTTAACGCGGGGGGTGTCGAGCATGATTTCCAGTGCCGGAGCTCGCTTCCCGTCCACGGATGGCACGAGCCGCTGTGAGATGATGGCGCGAAGATTGAGCGATAATTGGAGATAGATTTGTGCATGCCGCTCCACCGGGAAAAAATTCATGATGCGCTCGATGGCCTGGTTCGCATTGTTCGAGTGGAGGGTGGCGATGCAGAGGTGTCCGGTTTCCGCGAAGGTGATCGCGGCTTCCATCGTTTCCGTGTCCCGGACTTCGCCGATCAGAATCACATCCGGCGCCTGTCGAAGGGTGTTCTTGAGCGCGTTTTGAAATGAGAGTGTGTCGAAACCGACTTCTCGCTGCGTGATGAGCGATCGCTTATGACTATGGACGAATTCGATCGGGTCTTCTACGGTCACGATATGGCCGGGATGGGTGGAGTTGCGGTGATCGATCATGGCTGCGAGGGTGGTGGATTTTCCGGAACCGGTGGCTCCGACTACCAGCACCAACCCGCGCTTTGTCATGGCGATGTCTTTGACAATCGGAGGCAGGCCCAGCTGCTCGACGGTCTGGATCTCGGATTTGATATGCCGGAAGACTATGCCAACATTCCCTCGCTGCCGAAAAACATTGACACGGAATCGACCGAGCTCCTTGTAGTAGAGGGCCAGGTTCATTTCCATTTTTTCCTCGAATTCCCCGCGCTGCTGACCGCGCATCAGCGCAAGCGCAAGGGCTTCGAGTTGTTCGTTGGTAAACGGCGGCGCGGAGGTTTGTTGTGTTGAGCCGTGGACGCGATAGGCGGGCGCCGAGTCGACGGTCAAGTAGAGGTCTGAGGCTTCTTGATCCACCATGACTTTCAAGAGACTGCGGACATCCATCGCTCCCCCCGTTCCCCTGTCAAATATCCTAGGCTGCGCCGCTCGTAGCGGTTCCAAACAGATTGGGATTCATGCTGCGCGATTGAGCTTCACTTTTCGTGACGACTCCACGGGTCGCTAGCTCGTACAGCGCCATGTCCATCGTTTGCATGCCGTCTTTCTGACTGGCCTGCATGATCCCGGGAATCTGGTGCAATTTGCCCTCTCGGATGAGGTTGCGGACCGCGGTCGTGGCGACCATGATTTCGAGAGCGGCGACACGCCCGCCTGCTTTTTTCTTCAGCAGGGTCTGAGTGATGACCGCTTCCAAGGCTTCTGCGATCTGTGTGCGAATTTGGGACTGTTGGTTTGGGGGAAAAGCGTCGATGATGCGGTCGATGGTCTTCGGCGCGCTGGAGGTGTGGAGCGTGCCAAAGACCAAGTGGCCTGTTTCTGCAGCAGTCAGTGCGAGCTGGATGGTTTCCAGGTCGCGCATTTCGCCCACGAGGATAATGTCCGGATCTTCTCGGAGGGAAGCTCTTAGTGCGTTTGCGAACGACAGGGTATGGACGCCCATCTCCCGCTGATTCACGAGGCATTTTTTTGTTTTGTGGATAAACTCGATCGGATCTTCGATCGTGATGATGTGGCCTTCAAACGTGTTGTTCAAATAATCGACCATGGATGCCAGCGTCGTCGACTTGCCAGATCCGGTTGGGCCGGTGACAAGGATCAATCCTTTTTCCCGGTCGCAGAGTTGTCTCACGATTGGCGGCATGCCGAGCTTTTCCATTGGAATGATCTGGGTGGGAATGTTTCGGAAGACGGCGCCAAGCCCACGGTTTTGGACGAAGACATTGACGCGGAATCTGGCGATGTCGCCTAGTTCAAAAGAAAAGTCACACTCATGTTTTTCCTCGAAATTTTTCCGCTGCGTATCGCTCATCATGTCATAGACCAGCGAGTGTGTTTCCTCCGTGGTCAGTGGGGGATGATCGAGCTTCTTGAGATCCCCGTTCATGCGGATCATCGGTGGCTCGCCGGCGCTGATGTGACAATCCGATGCGCCCTCCTTTGCCGTGAAAGTCAGGAGCTTCGAAATATCCATGAAGAGGACTCCTCGATAAGATAAGAGTAGTGAGATGATGGCCTATCGGACATCCAGGCGACTTGAATGAATCATGCCACAGGGTGATGGGAAAGCAAGGAAATAGCCGCAAGCGGCTACAACATTCTTTGGTGGTTCAGTAGGAAGAGAGAGAAATTCGATCAGATCAGTCCTGTCGATTGTCCTGCGCGTTGAAATGCGGCAAGGGCGTAATCGATGTGGCGGGTGGTGTGCTCGGACGACACTGTGACGCGGATGCGGCTGGTGGCGTCCGGAACGGTAGGAGGGCGAATCGCCGGCGCATACACGCCTTCTGCGAACAGGTGTTCGGCAAACACGAGTGCGGTTTCGGCATTGCCGACGAGGATCGGCATGATCGGGCTGACGCTGGGGGACAGGCTGAATCCCAATTGGGTCAATCCTGAAAACAACCGTTCCCGGTTGGCCCACAGGCGTGCACGCCGCTCCGGCTCTCGTTGTATGACTCGTAACGCCGTCAGGGCGGCAGCGACCGAACTCGGCGGGGGTGCCGTGGTAAAGATGAAAGAGCGGCTGGTGTTTATGAGATAACGGATTAAAGCCGACGATCCAGCGAGGTAGGCGCCACTGCTGCCGAAGGCTTTGCCTAGTGTTCCCATCTGAAACGGGATCTGTGTATCGAGGCCGAAGTGTTCGGCCGTTCCTCGCCCATGCGGTCCCATCACGCCCGTGCCGTGGGCGTCATCGATATAGAGGTCGGCCTCATAGGCCAGGGCTAATCGACTGAGTTCGGGCAACGGAGCGAGGTCTCCGTCCATACTAAATAGGCCGTCGGTCACAATCAGGGTGCGTCGCGCCCGGCGCCTCTTGGCCAGAAGGGACTGGAGGTGGCCGGTATCGTTGTGGCGGTAAACTCGAAAATCGGCTGCGCTGAGACGGCAGCCGTCGATCAGGCTGGCATGGCATAAGCGATCGGCCAGGATCAATCCGCCTTGTTCGATCAATGCAGGGATGGTCCCAATATTGGCAAGGTAGCCGGAGCTAAACGTCAGTGCGGATTCGGTTCCTTTGAACTGTGCCAGAGCAGACTCTAGGTCTTGATGCGGCGGCAACGAACCTGAGATCAAACGAGCCGCCCCGGCCCCGGCGCCAAACCGTTGTGTCGCCTCGACGGAAGCCTGAATCACCTCTGGGTGCATGGCCAGGCCCAAGTAGTCGTTTGAAGCGAGCAAGAGAATTTGGCGTCCTGCCATTTCAACTATCGGACCGACGCCGGAATGGAGCGGAGTGAGGTGTCTGGTCAGATGCCGCGCAGCCGATTCATTGAGTCGCTTTTCAAACATGTGAAGTGGCCTATCTTAAAAGATGGGAGAGCACCTGTTCTCCGAGAACCGAAACGCAGAGCTACCTCATTGACAAAATCGTGATATCCTTAGTATAAGGCGCGCACACAATGTGAGGAAACAGGTCTCGCCCTCTTCGACGAATCCATCCATGAGCTACCGTATCAAGGTTCCGGCCAAAACTCTTCCGGTCGATGAAGCCCACATGTTGAGCTGGCTTGACCATACGCTGCATAGGTCGCAGGACTATCGCCGCCCTGTACTGGTCGGTCTGGGAGTGTTGGTGCTTGCGGCTGCCGTGGTCGGAGGAGTTTTTTATGTTGATCGCCAGGCTGTGCAGCAAGCCCAAGACCTTGAACGTGAAGCGATGCGTTTCCTAACGGCTCCTTCCGCCAATGATCCTCAAAAGGCTGATCATGCGCTCAAGGAAGCGATCTCGCGGTACCGACAAATTGTCGATCAATACCCACGAACCTCCACGGCACCACTCGCCTTGTATCATTTGGGAAATACGTTGGTCCAGGCCAATGAACTGGGCGCGGCAATTGATGCCTATCAGCGATTTCTTACATTATATAGCTCGAATGCTTCAATGGCGGGGTTGGTGCAACAACGCCTGGCCTATGTGTACTTGCACAAGGGAGACAGGGATCAAGCCGTGAAGGCCCTCACCGGCATCTTGGAGACTCCCGGCACGTTGAACCGGGATCAGGCGCTATTTGAGTTGGCACGGCTGGAAGAATCCCTAGCGCGGCCCGATGGAGCATCGGCGCGCTATCAGGAATTGATAAAGACCTATCCGAACTCTCCTTTCACCAGCGAGGCGACGATCCGTACCAAGATATTGGATACCAAGAAATCGCTGGAATCACAGCCTGCCTCGACATCAACGGTTCCGGCCGTTGTCCCATCGAAGAAGAGTCCTCCATCCCCTCTTCCCTCAACAAGCAAGAAAGCTCCCTAGACAGCAGGCCTCTGCCTCTGTGGGTATCCCGGCTTTCGCTCGGTCCATTTTGTGGGTTAGCGGAAAGGGGAATTGAGCTTACCGGCTGATAACAAGAAAGTCGCCCGGCCGAATTGTCGGATTGGAGAGGCTATTCTTTGTTTTGAGTGTCTTGAGTGGGATGCGAAACCGTTTCGATACTTTTCCCAGCGTGTCTCCCACCTGGACTTTATACCAGCGAGAAGGCCCGGCGGTAACAAACTGAGCCTTTGCCGGAAGCTGTGGGAACTTATAGGTCGGGATGCGGTCAAATAACTGTTCCACTTTCGCTTTCATTCCCACCGGAACCTTTAAGTGGTAGGTCTCATCGCCGGGTGGTGTTGCGTCGCGCCGCAGCTCAGGATTTAAGAGCCGGAGCTCTTCATAGGGGATGCCGGTGACATTAGCGATCGCGCGAAAATGGACGGTTCGTGTGATGATTGCCTCATCAAATTGATGCGGTTCGGCAGATTCCTGAGTGAAGCCGTATCGATCGGGATTCCTCGCGATAATGGTGGCGGCCATGAATCGTGGTACGTACTCTTTTGTCTCTCGCCGAATCAATCGGGTCTTTGAAATCTCGGAAAAGCTTTCGGCCCGGGCCTTATGGAGGGCTCGCATCACCTTGCCTTCTCCAGCATTATAAGCTGCCATCGCAAGTGGCCAGGCGCCGAAGAGGTCGTAGAGGTCGCGGAGGTAGCGTGCCGCAGCAACCGTTGATTTGATGGGGTCCCGACGTTCATCAACGTAATTGTCGACACGAAGCCCATAGACCTTGGCTGTACCCTTCATGAACTGCCAGGGGCCCGTGGCTTTGGCTCGCGAGTAGGCATACGGGTTGAATCCACTTTCCACCAGGGAGAGGTAGACCAGATCGCTGGGGAGGTCAAATTCCGTGAAGATCGTATCAACAAGGGGCCGATAGCGGCTGAGTCGGAAGAGCCATTCGCCGAAGCGACCATGGATGGCTGTATTGAAGTAACGAATATGGGCCTGGACCGAGGAGTCCAGGACGATTGGAATATCATAGCTCGTATATTCCGTCTGATCTGCGGCACTTCGGGAAGGATCTTGCATCTGGGTTAGTTCGGCCGGGGGATTTAAAGCATCTGAAAAACGAACGGTCGCCGGTGAATTTCCTGCCGGGTTCAACTGTATGAGATCTTCAGTCCTCGGAACGCTGCTCGTTGATGCTTTTGAAGGGCTGGAGGCTTCCGATGGCGGGCCTTCGGTGTCGAGTGGGACCAGATTTTCGTCTGGGTCGTCTTCCTCCGTTACGTTCTCGTTCTCAATCGTTGTAGCGGGGGCTCCTGTCGTCGATTTTGAAGGGGTTGTAGCCTGCACTGCCATAGCAGGAACGGAGAAGCTGAACCACAGGCTGAGGAAGAAAGCCATCGGGAGGACGGCATGTCTTGGCCTGAGCGGCCTCATCAAAGAGCCGTGGCATTCGGTATTGAGGGGGAGCATTGTCATGTTCGTGAGACTAGACTATCGTTGGACTGCGCTCGTGTCAAGGAATTGCCAATGGAATGATGTCCCGCCATGGTAGTTCAGAGGCAGAGGTTCCATCGTTTGCACAGAATAGTAAGCGGAAGCACTGTTGGTATCGAAAGGCCACAACAGTATGAAAACACGCATATCTGCTAGGTTCTTCGCCTTGACAGCTTTTGGGAGGCAATGGTATCGTCCCCCGGTCTCGCGTAAGATTTTTCACGTGTTATTCGGTAGGAGGATCAGTCGATGTTGAAGCAGTACTTGCTGGCTCCCGGCCCGACGCCTGTGCCCCCCGAGGTGCTGTTGGCCATGGCGCGGCCCATGTTCCATCATCGTGCTCCAGAGTTCGATAAAGTGTTTGCGGAGGTCCGCAATGGACTCAAGTGGCTATTCCAAACGAAAAATAACGTGCTCATGCTGGCAGCCTCTGGAACCGGAGGCATGGAAGGGGCGGTGTCTAACTTTCTCTCTCCCGGCGACAAAGCGCTCACCATTAATGGGGGGAAGTTCGGGGAGCGATGGACCAAGCTCTGCAAGACATTCGGAGCTGAGGTAACAGAAATTAAAGTGGAATGGGGGCGGGCAGTCAATCCCCAAGCGGTGGCCGATGCGCTGAAAAAGAATCCGGGAATCAAGGCGGTGTATGTGCAAGCGAGTGAAACCTCCACCGGTGTGGCTCATGATATCAAGGCACTTGCGGAAGTTGTGAAGCCCTATGGCGAGACCATTCTTGTGGTGGATGCCATTACCGCCCTCGGCGTGTTCGACATCAAGACCGACGAGTGGGGGATCGATGTCGTGGTTACAGGGTCACAAAAGGCGCTGATGCTTCCGCCTGGCCTGGCATTTGTCAGCGTGAGCGACAAAGCCTGGCAGTTGGCAGAGAAGGCGAAGAACACGGCGTTCTATTTCAATTTCAAGAAAGAGCAAGAGAATCAGCTGAAGGATCAGACAGCCTATACGCCGGCCGTGTCTCTCATTATCGGTTTGCAGGAAGTGCTGAAGATGATGAAGGCGGAAGGGCTTGAGGGGCTGTTCAGACGTCAAGCTCTGCTTGCGAAGGCCATGCGTGAAGGAATGCAGGGCGCCGGGCTCGCGCTGTTTCCCAAAGAATCACCCAGCGATGCTCTCACTGCCGTGTTAGCGCCGGAAGGTGTGGACGGGCAGGCGATTTACAAGAATCTGCGAGTCCAATACGGCATGACAGCGGCCGGCGGGCAAGACCATTTGAAGGGAAAGATCTTCCGGCTGTCCCACATGGGCTACATGGATCGCTTCGATATCATCATGGCCGTGGCAGCGGTTGAAATGGTGCTCAAAGGGCTGGGGCATCCTGTGAAGCTTGGTAGCGGCGTCGCAAAGGCGCAAGAAATTCTCATGGCATAGGGGTCTATCTCAAGACTCTGACGATAGGGCAGACACAATGGGCATGAAAATTCTCATCAGCGATAGCTTGTCGAAGCAGGGTGTGGAGCTGCTGGAAAAGGCCGGATTCACCGTGGTCGTGAAATCCAAGATGCCGAAGGAAGAGTTATTCAAGGAGATCAAGGACGCCGATGGATTGATCGTGCGGTCCGGTACTAAGGTGACCGAGGAACTGATTGCGGCAGCCGAGAAATTGAAAGTCGTCGGGCGGGCCGGGTCAGGGCTGGACAATGTCGATACTCCTGCGGCCACCCGTCGCGGCATCGTGGTCATGAACACGCCGGGTGGCAATACCGTCACCACTGCCGAGCACACCATGTCGATGATTTGCGCCATGAGCCGGAGAATTCCTCAAGCCACTGTGTCCGTGAAGGCCGGCAAATGGGAAAAAGACAAATTCATGGGTGTCGAACTCTACAATAAGGTGCTCGGCATCGTCGGAGTGGGGCAAATCGGCAGCCATCTCACGAAGTTGGCGCAGGGAATCGGCATGAGCGTAGTGGCGTACGATCCCTATTTGGCCGAAGAGCGTGCGCAGAAGATGGGCGTCACCATGATGCCGCTGGATGAGCTCTTCAAGCGTGCCGATATCATCTCTGTCCACACACCGTTGACGCCTGAGACCAAGGGTCTCATCAATGCGCAATCGATCTCGACGATGAAGCCGGGGGTCATGATTGTCAATTGCGCCCGCGGCGGGATTATTCACGAGGGCGATCTGTTCGACGCGTTGAAGGTCAAGCGCGTGGCCGCCGCCGCGTTCGACGTATTTGAAGAAGAGCCGGTGAAGGCGGATCATCCGTTATTGACGCTGGATAATTTTATCTGTACGCCGCACATCGGGGCCCAGACGGCCGAGGCCCAAGAAAATGTGGCAGTCGGCATCGCGGAGCAGATCGTCGACTATTTCACCAAGGGCATTGCCCGTGGGGCGGTCAATATCCCGTCGGTCTCTCCGGAGTTACTCCCGAGGCTCCAGCCCTACCTTTCGTTAGCCGAGCAGCTGGGAAAGCTACAAACGCAGTTGTGCGATGGCGGGCTTGAGCGCGTGACCGTCGAATACAGCGGAGAGGTGGCCAGTTTGTCGATCGCGGCGCTCACGATCGCCGTGTTGAAGGGATTGCTGACCCCGATGATGGAGGCGCCCGTGAACTATGTGAACGCGCCGATCGTCGCGAAGGAGCGTGGGATTGAAGTGAAGGAAGTGAAGAGCTCCGATGCGGGAGATTTCACCAGCTTGATTCGTGTGCGAGTGGAGGCCGGTAAGAAGTCGTATCAGGTAGCCGGCACGCTCTTTCACAAGAAAGATCCGCGCGTGGTGGAGATCGATCAGTTCAATGTGGAGGTGGTGCCGGAAGGACACATGCTCCTGATCCTAAACGTCGATCGCCCAGGGGTGATCGGGATGGTGGGGAAGGTGCTCGGCGACAACCAAATCAACATCGTCCGGATGCAGTGCGCGCTTCAGAAGCGAGGCGGGAACGCGATGCTCATCATTGGTTCCGATGCGGTCTTTCCTGACAAGGTGCTTGAGACGATCCAATCCAGCAAAGATATTCTCTCAGTCAAAGTCGCGGCCCTGTCCTAACCCCGCGCACCATCCATCAGGTCAGCCATGGCATTTGCTCTTCCGAAGCCCAGCCCTTCTTCGGGACAGGTTCTCTTGTCCCGTGAGCGTTCGCTCGTCCCCGTGGGCATGGCGACGATTCTTCCTCATGCGGCGAAGCAGGTGCGCCGTCTTGAAGCGCAGTTGCTCGGCCAAGTGAATCAGTGGGGCTACGAGGAGATCATTCTCCCCACGTTCGAGTATCTCGACGTCCTGGCTCCGGGGCTTGAGCCGGAATTGATCGAGCACTGTTATCAATTCGTCGATCGGACGACGGGGCGGACGCTGATCCTCCGTCCGGATGCCACGGCGCAGATCGCCAGAACGGTGGCCATGGGGCTCACGGGTTCGGCACTGCCATTACGGCTCTCCTATCGAACGTCGGTATTTCGCTATGAACAGGAACATGCCGGGCGAGGCCGAGAAATTTTCCAAGTCGGAGCCGAGCTTATTGGACTGGACGATGTCGCGAGCGACAGTGAAGTCATCGGTTTGATGATTGAGTGTCTCCGTACGATCGGTCTGCGATCGTTTAAAGTGTCACTTGGGCATGTGGGTTTTATTAAGGGACTTCTGCTGCGATCTGGATTATCGCCGCAGGGGCAAAAGTTGGCTGAGCAGGCGGCTGCGCGCAAGGATCTGCCGAGACTCGAAGAGCTCCTAGCCGCCGAGCGTATCTCAAAGACTGCGGCGCGTGCCATTCGGGAAGCGCCTGAGTTGTACGGTCAAGAGGAGGTGCTGGCACGCGGCCGGGTTCTCGCGGCCGGTGATCCGGCGTTGACTGCTCCGCTCGAACGGCTTGCCCAGGTCTATCAGCTGCTTTGTGCGGCTGGCTACCGGGAGTCGCTGCTTCTGGATCTCGGGGAATTCCGCGGGTTCGACTATTATGATGGTGTCGTGTTCGATGTGTTTGCCGAAGGGATAGGGGCTGAGTTAGGCGGTGGCGGGCGATACGATCACTTGATCGGCCGATTTGGCCGGCCATTGCCTTCAACCGGTTTTGGTTTGGATGTTGACCGGCTCTTCCGCACTGTGGAGTTCCCTGAGGAAGGATCGGTCTCGGCGCGAGTCGACTATCTTGTGGCTGCGCCACGCCGGGCCACTGGTCGATTGATGGAGGTCGCGGCACAGTTGCGCCGGACTCGCTCCCGAGTGGTACAGCAGACGATGAAAGGGAGCGACTCAGCGCTGGTGTCTGCCGCAGTGACGGCGGGGTTGGCTCAGCAGGCAGCGGCTGTGGTCGTGGTCGGCGCCCCAGGGATGGACCATGATGACGTGCTGGTGATCGAGCCCCTCGCTGCTCATTGGCAGGGCAGCCGAACCGGCAATCTCAGCCGTCTTTCGAAGAAAGTGAGGCTTGCCGACCTAGTGGCCGCGGCTCGCCGGTCCCGGCGGCAGGTCAAGGCACGAGTATGAAATCCATGTCATCTGCCGATCTGTCACAGCCCAAATTACCCCCTCAGAATCTAGAGGCAGAGCAGTCGGTTCTCGGCGCGGTCCTCCTCGACAACAGCGCGATGGCCAAGGCGATGGAATTGCTGGTCGAAGAGAGCTTCTACCGCACATCGCATCGGAAGATTTATCGTGCCATGCTGGAATTGTCGGACATTGGAGAAGTAATCGATCAGATTACGTTGACGGAACGGTTGAAGGCGCAGGGAGAAATTGAGGCCATCGGCGGTGCAGCCTATTTAGCGGAACTTGTGCAGAGCGTGGCCAGTTCCGCCAATGTTCGTTACCACTGCAAGATCGTGCGCGACAAGGCGCTACTGCGTGAGCTGATCCATACCTCCACAGAAGTCCTCACGCGCGGGTACGAAGGCACCTCTTCCGTCGACGACCTGCTCGATTTTGCGGAGCGGTCGGTGTTCGGCATCGTCCAGGGGAAATTGGATCGGTCGTTCACCCCCATTAATTCCATCATTAAGGAAAGCCTCGATCTCGTCGACAAACTATCAAAACGAAAAGAGCATATCACGGGTGTTCCCACCGGATTTTACGACCTCGACGACATTACGGCGGGGCTCCAACCTTCCGATCTCGTGGTGATCGCGGGGCGGCCTAGCATGGGAAAGACCAGCCTGGCGTTGGGCATGGCAGCCCACGCCGCCATCCACGCGGGCACCGTGGTCGGAATTTTTAGCCTGGAAATGTCAAAGCCGCAGATCGTCCTGCGTATGCTGAGTTCTGAAGCGCGAGTCGACTCGCATGGTCTCCGAACCGGGAAGCTTCAAAAAGAGGATTGGTGGCGTCTTGCGGAAGCAGCGGGCCGGTTGGAACAAGCGCCGATCTATATCGACGATACAGGCGGTATCACCGTGCAGCAGATGCGGGGTAAGGCACGCAGGTTGAAAGCGGAGAAAGGGCTGAATCTATTGATTGTCGACTACCTCCAGCTGATGCAGGGGCGGAGCGATTCAGAATCCCGTCAGCAGGAAATTTCAGATATCTCCCGTTCGTTGAAGGCCTTGGCCAAGGAACTCAACGTACCGGTCGTCGCGCTGTCCCAGCTCAGCCGCGCAGTGGAAGCTCGCAAGCCGCCGATCCCCATGCTTGCCGACCTTCGTGAGAGTGGAGCCATAGAACAGGATGCAGACGTCGTCATGTTCATCTACCGTGAGGATGTGTATGACCAGAATTCCGAACGAAAAGGCATCGCCGATATTCTCGTGAGTAAACATCGCAATGGCCCGATCGGGAGAAAGGAACTCTTTTTCCACGACCGCTTCGCGAAGTTTGAGAGCCTCGACAATCGCGAAGTCGTTTGACCCTGTGTCACCCCACTCGTATAATCTTTCTGAGCTACGCAGGTAGATAGACTGAAAGCTTTTAGGCTTTTAGCCTTCGGTCTTCAGCCTATCTACCTGCATCGCTACCCTGAATCCACCATGAGGATCGTCCGAGTGCCCACGACAAGCTTTATGCCGAGCCGAACGGCGGACAGCCTGGGTTTTACGGCGCACAAGGGAATCACGTGTGTACTGATTTCCTTGGTACTTGTAGCCTGCGCTGCCGGGCCTCAGACGCCTGACAAGATACTCGCCCCTGCCGGTACCGCGAAGGCTGCGTCCTCGATTCATCCCCTCGATGCTGCCGCCTCTTATCATTTTATGCTGGGGTATCAAGCCGAGCTTGCGCAGGATATGGATCGTGCGATTCGGGAATATCAGGCTGCGCTGAAGGCGGATCCGGCGTCCCATTCTGTGAAAGCCAGGTTGGCCGGTCTCTATTTTTCGCTGGGCGATATGCCCAATGCCATACGTTATGCGGACCAAGTGGCAGAGGGATCGAGCCAAGACAGTCAGCTACTCACGAAGATGGCAGGTATTTTGGCGAGTGCGGGGCAAGGAGAGCGTGCGGTGAAACTGTTGGATCGCGCGATCGATCTCGATCCAACCTCCGGTGATCCCTATTTCACTCAGGGTCTGTTGCTTCTGAGTCTGAAGCGGCAACCAGATGCGGAACGGGCTATTCGAGCCGGTTTGGCACGGGCCCCCCAATCTGCCGTCGGCCATTATCATTTGGGGCGGATGCTCCTCGATGCAGGGAAAGGGGAAGAGGCGGCGGCGAGTTTGGAGCAGGCGATCGCAGTCAATGCCTCGTTTGAACCGGCCTATCATGCGCTCGCCTCGATCTATGAATCGCGGCAGTCTCATGATCGAGCGATCGCCGTGTTACGGAAATATCTCCAGACAGTGAACCCGAGAAACCGGGATATCCGGCACCAGCTGGTTCGGCTCTATGTGAGCGCAAAGGATTTTCAGGGCGCCAGGAAAGAATTGAACGATTTGCTGGCAGAGGATCCTTCGGATCTCGATGCGCAGCTTCGTTTGGCGCTTCTATATGGGGAAGAGAAGGAGTATCCCAAGGCCATCGATCAACTGACCCAGATCCTCAAGGCGCGCCCAACCGAGCTCAAGGTCAGAGATTACCTTGGATTTCTCTACGAGGAGTCCAAGGACACGAAGATGGCTATTGAGACCTATACGTTCAACGTGCAGCTTGAGCCGTCCTTCTTCGAAGGACACCTGCATCTCGGTCTGTTGTACTATCGATTGAAGCAATTTCCTGAAGCCGTCACGCACCTGACGAAGGCGATCGCGATTAATCCGAAACAGGCTGAAGCCCACATCGTGTTGGGATTGACGTATTTCCAGAAGGATCAATTCGACGAGGCGGCCAAGGCCTTGGAAGAAGGCATCAGCCAGAACCCCAAAAGCGCCGATTTACACTTCAATCTTGGCACGGTCTACGACAAGCTCAATCGATTCGATGACGTCGTGCGCGTCATGGAGGTCGCGATCAAGCTGGACCCCCATCATGCCGATGCGCTCAACTATCTTGGGTATAGCTATGCAGAGCGGGGGGTCAAAATTGATCAAGCGCTTTCCTTGACCAAGCGGGCTGTCGCGCTCAAACCCAGTAATGGGTACTATATCGATAGTCTCGCCTGGGCCCTGTTTAAATCCGGTTTGTTCACTGAAGCTCTGACCGAGATAAAGCGCGCTGTTTCTCTCGCCGGGGATGACCCGGTGCTCTATGAGCATCTCGGGGATATCTACGCCAAACAACGAAACCTCTCAGATGCCCGCGAGGCCTGGCTCCGTGCACTGGAACTCGATCCATCCAATAATAAGTTGATGGACCGATTCCGTGACCTGGGTATGGGCGACCCAACACAGGAAGAACGTATCCAACAGGCCAAGCAGCGTGTATCTGAGAAGATACGTGCCCAGTAATACGTCCATTCCTCTCTAAACAGAAGTCCTGGGCCACCCATTTCATCCCCTGCCTCAGTAGTGATCTCAGCTACAGCATCTCCCTGAGTCCTCTCCGCTGCACTTGAAACCCTGATTCGTCCAGTTACTTCACGGCAAATGATTGTTTCCACTGACTGCTTGTCTCATGCCAGTGGCGAAGTTCACCGATATTCCTTCTCTGTGGAAAGAGTCAGGGAAGGTGCCTGGTCCCGTACAGTCGATGACAAATATTGGCAGATCGGAGAAAAAGTGGAAGAGGTGACCCCCACTTGAGTCTGTTGCATGGCACGCGATGAGTCATAACCACTTGATATTTAATAAGTCCATGACTCTCATCGCCTGACGGTCTAGCGGGCACCGAACCTGCTATACGACCAGGTAACAGAAATCGGATACGAGTTCCGATAAGAGCGAAGCAAGGATGTGAAGGGGAAGGGTAGTGAACCATCAACAAGGAGGCAGTACGATGTTTAAGCAAGTGAAGGGACAAAAGGGTTTTACCCTGATCGAGTTGATGATCGTCGTGGCGATCATCGGGATCTTGGCGGCCATCGCCATCCCGAACTTCATCCAGTACCAGATGCGGTCGCGAACGTCTGAAGCCAAGACGAACCTCAGCGCGATCAAGACAGCGAATTTGGCGTTCCAGGCTGAGAACCGCTGTTTCCTCTCCTCAATTTTACTTGCGCCAGTAGCCATTCCGAACAACGGCGCCTTGAATGCATGGCCGCCTGCGTCTCAACTTGCATCAGGCGTGGTGCAATGTTTCACTCCTGCCGGTGTGGCCGCCCAGGCGAACGGTACGTTTGGTGATATCGGATTTGTGCCGGCCGGTGCGGTTCGGTATCAGTACAGGCTCGAGGCTAGCTTGGCAGCGACAGTAGCTCCTGGGCCGGTAAAGGGTGCTTGCGTAGCCATGGCTGCAGGCCCTGCCGTCGCTCCGACTATCGGGTTTGTTGCTCAAGCAGAGGGAGACTTGGATGGCAATGGTGGCGCTGCTGGTAATGCTGCCAATGGCACGTTCCAGGTATCGGATATCAGCAACATGACTAACTGCTTACTCAACGACACAATATTCTAGGAAATCCTAGGAATGGGCATACCCGGTCAGGGCTGGAGATCCCAGCCCTGACCGGCTGCTTTTTGGGATCCAATATACAATGTCCTCACTCTGGTAGTTTTACCGTTGCAAGGTCTCAGTGATTTTAGCCATGAGAGTCTCCCAGCCGGCAATTCGAATTTCCCTCCTGTGGTGTTGCGCCAGTCTCTTGCTCGGTACAGTCGTGCTGCTTCAACAGGAGTTGGAACAGCACAGTGGCGACCGTACAGCCAAGCTGGAGCAGCTTCGTCTCCTACCCCGCGGAGAGGTCTTGCGGCCGGCGTTGCTGGGCTATCACCATGTGGGGGCAGACCTTCTGTGGTTGCGCGTGGTGCAGGTGTTAGGCGATCGGGTGGTCCGTGATCAGGACTATGAGTGGCTCTACCACGCGCTCGATGTCATCACCACACTGGATCCCAAGTATGTCTATGCCTATGAGGCGGGGGGCACTGTGCTGGCTGAGCTTGCAGAGCGGGTCGATTTGAGCAATCAGTTGCTCGAAAAGGGACTGGCTCCCAATCCTGACTCCTGGCAGATCCCGTTTAGGCTGGGGTTCAATCATTTCTTCCATCTGAATAACTATCGGATAGCCGCTGATTATCTGGCTCAAGCTGCGAAGGTGCCAGGAGAGTTTCCAGTCGGCCCTCCGCTGTATACGGCTCGGTTGGCCGCTCGTTTGTATGCGCAAGGGAACGATCCTGACGTCGCGTTGGAGTTTCTCGCCGGCATGCTCGATCAAACGACCGATGAGAAGATTCGCGAACGACTCATGCGCCGCATCACACGAGTGAGTCTGGAACGGGATCTTCAGATGCTTGAGCGGGCGATTCAACAGTTTGTTGAAACCCGGGACACACGTCCGCCATCTCTTGCGAGGCTGGTCGAAGCAGGACTGCTGGTACAGATCCCTCACGAGCCATACGGCGGAGAATATCGAATTGATCCGGCAACAGGCGAGGTGTCGAGCAGTACTCATTCTGAACGAATGCGTGTATACCGCGCCTCAGATTCAATGGCAAGGGAAGGTGATCCCGAATAGGTGTTGCATGGCTACGTCAACAATTATTCTAAAAACTGAAGCGCTTCGTAAGACCTTCAAGGTTGGCTTCTGGGGTCGCCAGGTGACGGCGCTTGAAGGGCTGGACCTGGAGGTTCGGCAAGGGGAGGTGTTTGGGTTTCTCGGACCCAATGGGGCTGGTAAGACGACGACGCTGAAAATGCTCATGGGGCTGATTTACCCCACGAGCGGACAGGCCTGGTTATTCGGGAAGCCGATCGGTGACCGGGATTCAAAGGCTCGCCTGGGATTTCTTCCGGAGTCGCCCTATTTCTACGACTATCTGACGGGCGCTGAGTTTCTCCGGTTCTACGGAGATCTCTTTGGGTTATCGGGGCCCCTAGTGAATCGACGCATCGGTGAACTGTTGGAGCTGGTGGGGATGTCCCACGCAAGAGATTTGCAGCTCAGAAAGTTTTCCAAAGGCATGTTGCAGCGCATCGGTATTGCGCAGGCGCTGATCAATGACCCGGAGTTGGTGGTGCTCGATGAGCCGATGTCCGGGTTGGATCCGATTGGGCGAAAAGAAATCCGAGATTTGATCCTGCGCCTGAAGGAAGAAGGGAAGACGATCTTTTTCAGTTCGCACATTTTGCACGATGCGGAGATGTTGTGCGATCGCGTCAGTATTCTTGTCAAGGGCCGATTGGTCGCGATGGGGCGCGTCTCGGATTTGATCGGCGCAGCCTCTACGCACTCGATTGAAGTCCTTGTCGAAGGGCTCGGCTCCGAGGGGCTGGCGCAGGTCAAGCCGCTCACCGAGAAGGTCACGGTCACCGGGGATCGAGCCCTGCTGACCCTGAAAGGCCAGCAGTCTGTGAACGAGGTGCTTGAGCGAATTCGAACGGCAAAGGCCAAGCTGATCTCTCTGACGCCGCAAAACGGCTCGTTGGAAGATTTATTCATGCGCCAGGTCCGTGAACAGAGAGGCGAAGAATGATTGCCCGGACTCTCTCAATCAGCTTGAACTCGTTTCGCGAAAATCTCCGCGAAAAGCTGCTCTACAATCTGCTTATTTTCGCCTTGCTGATGATCGGCAGTTCAATCCTGCTGTCGCGGATTACAATCGGCGACTACCATCGCCTTATTCTTGATATCGGGCTCGCCAGCATCAATCTGTTCGGCGTGCTGATCGCGATATTTGTGGGGATCGGCCTCGTCAGCAAGGAGATCGATCGGAAGACGATTTATACCATCGTGTCCAAACCCATTCCTCGATACGCGTTTTTGCTGGGGAAGTATTTTGGACTGGTGATTACCTTACTGGCGAATACGGCGGTCATGGTGATAGGCCTCTTGGTTGTGCTGTACGTCATGGACGTGCCCATTACGGGTTTGTTTTTTCAATCGATCGGATTGATCTTCCTCGAGCTCATGGTTATTACCGCTGTCGCACTTTTGTTTTCGACGTTCACGAGTTCAACGTTGAGCGCCATTTTCACGCTTGGGATTTACGTGATCGGGCACATGTCTGGCGATCTGAAGGAACTCGCGAAAAAACTGGACGAGATCAGCCAGACGATCATCAACGTCATTTACTACGTGTTGCCGAATCTTGAACGATTCAATCTGAAGGGCCATGTCATCCACGGGCTAGACTTTGGCGCGTCAGATATGGCGTTGACGGTCTCCTACGGTTTCGCCTATGCAGGGCTCCTCCTCCTCCTCGCCGGCATTATTTTTCAGCGGCGAGACTTTCAGTAAACCTGCCAATGCGATTGAGACGACCCCCACTTGCTTTCAGTTTCCAACCCATGTATTGATGGCATCGGCGATGGTAGGGGGCAAACCAATATGAATATTCCTCTCCTTGATCTTAAGGCGCAGTTTCAGCCTCTTCGTGAAGAAATACTGGCGGTGATACAAACCGTCTGCGATGAGCAGGGTTTTGTGTTGGGGCCTCGCGTCGTCGCGTTCGAGGAGGCCATAGGCAAATATATCGGAGCCCGGTATGCCATCGGTTGCGCATCGGGAAGCGACGCATTGCTGCTCTCTCTTATGGCGATGGGAGTGAAGGAAGGCGATGAGGTCATCACGATTCCGTTCACGTTTTTTGCCACGGCGGCTGCAGTCTCACGGTTGGGCGCGAAGCCGGTGTTTGTGGACATTCAGTCGGATACGTTCAATATCGACCCGGCGCTCATGGAACGAGCGATTACGTCTCGTACGAAGGCGATCATTCCCGTTCATCTTTTCGGGCAATGTGCGGATATGGCCGCGATCAACGAGATTGCAAAGCGGAAGAAGTTGTACGTCATCGAGGATGCCTGCCAAGCGATTGGGGCCAGCCAGGGAGACAAGCGAGCGGGGATACTTGGAGATACCGGGTGTTTCAGCTTTTTCCCCAGCAAGAATTTGGGCGGGTTTGGGGACGGGGGGCTCATCACGACCAACGACAAGGCCCTCGCCGACTCGATGGCCATGCTCCGTGTCCATGGGAGCCAGGTACGCTATCTCCACGAGGCAATAGGATTCAATAGTCGCCTCGATGCGCTCCAAGCCGCCGTGCTCCAGGTCAAACTAAAGTATCTTGACCAGTGGACCGAGGGACGTCGACGGAATGCCGAACGGTATCAGCAGTTGTTCGCCCAGACGAAATATGCGGACCGCGTGACGTTGCCGCCAACGGCGCCTGGCAATTTCCACGTCTATAACCAATTCACTGTGCGAGTGCCGAAGCGTGACGAGTTGCGTACCTTCCTTAAAGAGAAGGGCGTCGGCTCGGAAGTGTATTATCCTCTCCCCATGCATCTTCAGAATTGCTATCGCGATTTAGGGCATCAGAAGGGATCCTTTCCCCTGTCTGAGCGGGCAGCTGAAGAGGTAATGTCTCTCCCAATCTATCCAGAATTGACAGAGCCCCAACAGTCCTACGTTGTCGAGATGATTGCGGAGTTCTATAAACGCGGCTAACGGAATCTCGAAACAATCGCAAGCGCACGCATGCGAGAACGGCGCGACCAGAAGTTCCAAGTTCCGGGTTCGAAGTTCAGGAAACCTCGAACTTCGGACCTCGAACCGTTGTCTGTCTCGCCCGTTTCGCCAGTCTCGCTCGGTTATTCTGCCAGAAAATGGAGGCCATGATGAGATCGCTAACATGGGGAACCCTGTTCCTGCTTTCCTTGATATGGAGCAATGTGGCATCCGGCAAGGAGTTGTCCCCCCGTGAGATTTACGAGCAAGCCTCCCCAGCCGTGGTGATGGTGATGGGGTATGCCGATGGCGGCAGGAAAGGGAGTGGCGGAACCGGTTCGATCATTCAGTCGGACGGATTGGTGCTCACCAATGCCCACGTTGTAATCGAAGAACAGACCGGGAAACCCTTCGCTCGCCTGTCTGTCTTTCTCAAGCCGGCCCGAGTCACGGGAGAGTTAAAGAGCGACCTCTCCCGGATGGTCCGCGCCAAAGTTCTGACCTATTCACAGCCATTGGATCTTGCCTTGTTGAAACTTGATGGCGTGGCTGAGCCGCTGCCTGTCGTCGATGTGAGTGAGTCAGGTCGGGCCAGAGTCGGCGATCGAGTGGTGGCCATCGGCCATCCAGAACAGGGGGGGCTGTGGACTCTTACCACCGGGGTGATCAGCGCCGAGGTCGATAATTTCAACGGGGTTAAGGGCAAGCACGTATTTCAAACTGAGACAGGGATAAATCGTGGCAACTCCGGTGGTCCGTTGCTCGACGGAGAGGGACATATGGTTGGGGTCAACACGGCGATTGCCCGCGTAGCCTCGGATGGCCTTCCGATCATGAGCATCAGTTTCTCACTGAAGTCGAGTGTCGCGACACAATGGTTGCGTGAGCAAGGAGTGGGGGCAGAGAGAGAGGGAGGGGGAGGGGGTAAGGGAGCAAGGGGGGTAAACCGAATAGATCCGACAGACCAGATTGACCAGCCGGCCCCGTCAGTTCAGCCTCAAGCCAAACCAGCCCAGCCTCATCCATCAGATCTTTCGCTCAGGCCGACGATGAAACCAGATGTGGCTCAGCCGGTTCAGGCTCGTCCATATAATCTCGATGAGTTGGTCAGCGATCGTGCGAAGGCAGAAGCTGACCTCGACAGCATGATGTCAGAGATGCGAGGAAAGATGAAGGGGAAATAGAATCGAATACGCCGCTTGCTACGTCGTAATGGCCCCTTCCGAGGCCGACGAGACATGCCGCGCGTACTTGCCCATCACGCCTGAGGTATAGCGGGGTAACGGCTGTTTGACCTTTTTGAGCCGAGCTTTGATCTCTTTTTGCGAGAGTTCCACGGTCAGCGTCCGTTTGGCGATATCGAAGACAATCATGTCGCCGTTCTTCACGGCGCCGATTGGACCGCCCTTGATGGCTTCCGGTGCGACATGGCCTGCCATCAGTCCATGGGTGGCGCCGGAGAAACGTCCATCGGTAAGCAGTGCGACAGAGTCCCCCAATCCTGCACCGACGATAGCCGCGGTCACGCCAAGCATTTCTCTCATGCCTGGTCCGCCGGACGGGCCTTCATACCGAATGACCACAACATCGCCCGCTTTGATTTGGCGGGATTGCACGGCGACAAAGGCATCCTCTTCCCGGTCATACACCTTCGCTGGGCCACGGAACGTCATGATCGAGTGCCCTGCCACCTTCACGACGCAGCCTTCAGGCGCAAGATTGCCCCGTAGAATTACAAGCCCGCCGGTCTGCTTGATTGGATAGGACAGCGGCCGGAGGACTTGCTGACCGGATGTTTCCTTGGCATTCTTGGCCTCCTCTCCGATCGTTCGTCCAGTCACGGTTGGTTGGTTTGCGTGTAATATGCCTGCATCGAGTAGCCGCTTGGCGACCAACGTGGTCCCTCCAGCTGCATAGAGATCCGATGCGGTAAACCGTCCACCCGGCTTCAGATCGGCGAGTAACGGCACTTTTCGATTGATCTTGTCAAAATCATCGATGTCCAATTTGATAGTAGCTTCGCGCGCGATCGCGAGGAGATGCAGAACCGCATTCGTCGAGCCTCCGGTCGTCGCGACCGCGGCTATGGCATTTTCCAAAGACTTTCTTGTGATGATCTGGCGGGGCCTGATGTCTCGCTTCAGCAGATCCATGACCATCTTCCCGCACTCGAAGGCCACGTCGTCTTTTTTCTGATCCATGGCCGGCACCCCGTTTCGTCCCATCGGCGAGATGCCGAGAAATTCGAACGCGATCGCCATGGTATTGGCCGTGAATTGACCGCCGCAGGCGCCGGGGCCAGGGCAGGCATGGTCTTCGAGATCCTTGAGCTCGGCGCCGCTCATCGTGCCAGCCGCATGTTTTCCGACCGCTTCGAACACGTCTTGAATGGTTACGTCGTGGCCTTGAAACTGGCCCGGCATGATCGAGCCGCCGTAGAGCATGACCGACGGCAGGTTCAGGCGAGCGAGGGCCATCACGGTACCGGGAATCGTCTTGTCACAGCCTGACAACGCGACCACTCCGTCGAACAGGTGTCCACGGGCCACGAGTTCGATTGAGTCGGCAATCACTTCCCGGCTGATCAACGAAGCCTTCATTCCCTCGGTCCCCATCGAAATGCCATCCGACACGGCGATGGTGTTGTACTCGATGGGAGTGCCGCCTGCGGCTCGGATGCCTGCCTTTACCCGTTCCGACAAACGACGAAGGTGGAAGTTGCAGGGCATGACTTCGATCCAGGTGTTGGCGACACCGATGATCGGACGAGACAGGTCTTCGTCGGTGAATCCAACGGCTTTCAACATCGCGCGGGCCGGAGCCCGATCGGGACCGGCCAACAGGTTGCGGCTTAAGAGTTTTAACTCCTTCGGCATGACATCCCCTTACTGGATCACACTGTACGATTAGGCTTGTTGGAGGGGTAGTCCCTTCAACGTGCCACCCTTATGCGGACTGTCTTTCATCGGGCCGCCCGTACCGCCATGAGGGTTGCCGTAACCCTTGCCGGCATCCTTGTGCTGCTGCATCACTTTCTCATGCTCGGTCTTTTCCTTGGTGCGCTGTTCCGGAGTCAACAGGGCATAGACATCCCGGCGAGCCTTGATGGAGACCATGCGTAATGCGACTTGCAGATCTGCGCTCTGTTTCAACTTGGCTTCGATCGCTCCCAGGTCGGACTTCTCTTCTTCGGTCAGGGATTTCAACTCACGTTCTGCTACCTGGATGTCGGCTTCGCTCTTGATACGGGTCTTGTCCAGGTTGAGCTGCATATCTTTGAGCTTCGTCACTTGCTCTGCGGTGAGCCCAAGTTCTTTTTCATGCTTGAGCAGATGGCGAATCAGCTGGCCTGTGCTGTTGTGCATCATGCTCTTGCCATGTCCACCCATCGAACTATGTCCGCTACCTCCGTGCCCTTCTTTGCCATAGCCTGGCTCATTGGCCCAGACCGATGACACACCGACGGACAACGCAAATACCGATGCAACGGCCAGTGCCACGATTGTTTGTCTTCCCTGCTTCATGCCTGCCTCCTTAGGTTGACCGAATGTTGTGCCGATTAAACAAGAATTGCACCGCGAGTGCAGCCGGCAGCTCCATCACGCAGGTCATAACTTTCTTTGTAAGAGGATGTAGCTTGCCAGATCGATCAACACAACGCAAGCCGACAACACAACGTGTGTGGCCTGTCTGGTTCATCTGGTTTGTTTTGTTTATCTGGTTGGTCTGGTTCAACCAAATAGACAAGACAAACCAAACAAACTAAATAACGGTTTTCTTACGCCAGCGGACTTTTTCAGTGTCCTGTTAGGGAGCGTTAGGGATGTGATCGGCGTTGGGCCTGGGCGATCAGTTCGGCGCGTGGGTCCGGGTGCGCGAAGGCTCTGAGTTGGTCGTAGAGTTTGCACTCTTCGCCGGTCGATGAGGGAGGCATCACAATCTGGATTGTCAGGAAAAGATCTCCGTGGCCACCGGTTGCAGCGGGGAGGCCTTTACCCTTCAGCCGAAGCTTACTGTCGGCCCGGCTCCCCGGCGGAACTTTCACCCGGACCGGTTCCATCAGTGTGGGAGCCATCACATCGGCCCCTAAGGCCGCTTCCCAGGGGAAGACGGGGAGAGAGACATGAATGTCGCTCCCCTGTCGGCGAAAGACCGTGTCCGGCGCAATGGTCACACGCAAATACAAATCGCCTGGCTTGCCGCCGTTGGCGCCTGGTTGTCCCTTGCCGGCTACGCGCACCCTCGTCCCATCCTGGACCCCGGCGGGGATTCGGACTTCGATCGTATTGGGATGCAATGTGGCGCCCTGCCCCTGGCAGGTTGGACAGTGGCGTCCGCGAAAGGCTCCGCTCCCATGGCAGGTGGAGCAGGGCACTGGCTCTTGTAAGGTCATGCGCTTCGTGACACCGGTGAACACCTCGGCCAGCGTCAGTTGCACTTCCGTTTCAAGATCCTCGCCCTGCATGGCAATACCGCGGCCATTCCCGGCTCGCCCGCGCCCTTTGAACAGGTTCTCGAAGATATCGGAAAAGCCTTCTCCCCCGAACGGGGCCTCTTGGCCTCCTCCCCCACGGGCGCCGGCTTGCCGGCGCGCCTGCTCGTAGGCCTCGGCCTGTTCCCAGTCGGCGCCATACTGATCGTATTTCTTTCGTTTATCCGGATCGCTCAGAACTTCATGCGCCGCGTTCAACTCCTTGAACTTTTTCTCCATCTCTGACTTCTTGGAACCGCTGTGGAGATCGGGATGGACTTGGCGCGCGAGGCGACGATAGGCCTTCTTGATGTCGTCAGCCGAGGCAGACCTGGGAAGGCCGAGAATCTGATAGAAGTCGCGAGGACTTGTAGCCATGGTGGAAGAGGACGTTAACCGTCAATCGTTATTCGTTACCCGTTGTAAGCGATCACTTTCGACATCCGCCAAACTGAGCACTCAGCACTCAATTCTCAGCACTTCCGCAATGCAGCTTACGGGGTCGATTAAGGCTTTGCAAGAGTTGATTGAGCGATCAATAGAGGGAGTAGGAGAGCCCGATAAACGGAAGGCCGAAGTTGAGGCCGGAATTCGGTGTCCGTGTCCCACCATTGGAAATGTGAACGAATCGATAGCCCACGTTCAGTGCCCATTGCGGAGTCAGAACCCATGCAGCTCCGGCCCCGCCCCAGACGACAAAGTTGAACTGCCCAGGCTGTTCCGGCACCTGGCCACCGAGATCGGTCCATAGCGGGCCTGCGCCACCGTCGATGTAGGGCCGCAGCCGATCGAGGCCGACGAAAGTATATTGCAGTTTCGGCGTGATCCCGATTCCATAGCTGGTCTGCGGTTCGTACGTCCCGAAGGCCAGCAGCTCGGCGCCGAAGGAAACCTGGCCTCGATACCAGTTGGCGGCGCCGATGGGGTCGGTGACCGTCATCGACCAGGATGGCATTGCCGCTGTACCGAAGAGCTTGGAGGATTGGCTGGACAGCAAACGGATGGGAAAGAAGGGGCCAATGGCGAGTCCCACAGTCTGTGTGCCTTTGGCAGGAGGGGAGATCGATTCACTGGCGTTCGTGATGAGCGGAGACAAGCAGCCAACCGCTGCCAGCAGACCGGCTCTCATGATCAGGAGTCGGCGGTGTCGGACATTCACGATGTGGAATGGGCTTTCGCCCGCGCCATCATTTTGCAGTAGGAGCAGACCTCGGCGGTGGTGGGCTGGCTGCACGAGGCGCAGGGGTGGAGGACGGCCCGGTCTTTTTCCGCCATGGTAGTTGCCATAGGCTGCTTCTTACGTTGCTTGTCGAGAAAGCCCCAGTAGAAGGTCTGTTTCGTGCCCGGCGACTCGGTCTCCAGACGATTCAAGACTTCCTTGTACTGGAGCATCTTGGAGCCTTTCGCCATAGGGCATTCCTCGACAATGTAATCGATTCGGTTCAAGACCGCATAGGCGGCGAGTTCTCGCTCCGAGAGCCGGAACAGGGGCTTCACCTTTTTGGCAAACCCTGCTACCGAGGCCGGCAACGATGGACCCTGTTTGTCGAGATACTCTTCCTGCCAATGGAGCACATTGCCCAGCAGCCTAGCCGCTTCGTCATCGAGATTGTGGCCCGTGGCCATCACATCGTATTGCTGTTCGATTGCCACACGATTGAACTGGTAGCGCTTGATCGTGCCGCACGTCGAGCAGGTGGGGCGATGGATGAGCTGAGCCAGTTCCTTGATTCCCGCTCCAGCCTCCTGCTCGACCGTATGGAGGTGGAGTGTAGCTCCATGTGAAGTAGCCACCGCTTCGGCAAACTTCGTCACCTTGGCATGCGACTGCTCGGAATAGGTTCCGATGCCGAGGTCCACATAGAGGGCGTCGGCGCGATAGCCCATCTTAAGCAGAATGTCCCAGAGCGCCAGACTGTCTTTCCCGCCTGACACGGCCACGAGAATTCGTTCTTCTTTTCCGAACATCCACTCCGACTTGATCGCTCGCGCCACCTGATCGTGGACGAAGCCGTTGAAGCAGCCCTTGCAAAAGGCCGCATTGTGGCGGGGGAGGCCGATGACCGCTTTGGTTTTACATTTGGTGCAATTCATAGGCTGGTTTCTCTGGTTTGTTTGGTTTGTCTGGTCTATTTGGTTTAGGCGAAAGCAACCAGATAAACCAAATAAACGAAATGAACCGGCTTATCCCCCCGAGATCACCGGTCGAATTTCGATCTGGTCGCCGTCGTAGAGCATTTCGTCTTCGGTCACAAGATCGTCGCCTTTGATGACCAGATGCGCTTCGACGACGAGATTCAGCTCGCGCAGGAGATCCTTGACCTTCTTAGGGCCCTTGATTTCAACCGTTCTGGCTGGATGGCTCAGTTGGACTTGCATAAGGGGATCATAAGCCGTTGATACATGATGGAGCAAGGGGCGTTCGGGGAAAGTAGAAATGCGGAATGCGGAATGAAGAAAGAGAATATGAGAGAAAAGAATTCGCGTTCGTTAACGCATAGAGGGGAGCTTGGTTCTGGCAAAGACCAGGCCCTCGTCGAGGGTTGAAAACAATCCATCGAGCTGCGCTTCGTAGCAGTCGTCCAGGATTTCTCCCAGGCGCGGTCCTGGGAGCATGCCCAGTTCCAGCAGATGGCGGCCAGTGACGAGTGGGGTGGGGGCCTGGTCTTCAACTTCCAGTCTGCGCGCACGTTCTAGCAGCCAGGCGCCGGCAGGAAATCCGTCGAAGGGTTTTGGCGGACGGCCCGCATGATCGGCCCGCGCGACCCGCACCAGCCGGTCGATTCGTTTGACCTGCTTAGCCAGCCGTCGAACCGCGCTGTCTGAGGCGTTCGCGTCAAACAGCGCGCGGGGGCGGAGGTGGTAGAGCACAAGGGGAATGACCTCGTTGATGAGATCTTCTTGATTTGTCAGGCGTTCGAGGAAGCGTCTCGTCGGGGCCTCTCCTTCCTGATCGTGGCCGCGCGACGTGATGCGTCCATAGTCCCTGGTGGTCGTGGCAGGTTTGCCGAAATCGTGGCAGAGGATGCCGAGGCCTGTGATCAGGTCGTCATGTTGGTTGCCGGTGCATTCCAAGGCCAACCAGTCCAGACAATGGAGCGTGTGGATCCAGACATCGCCTTCCGGGTGCCAGATGGGGTCTTGCGCGCAGCCTTGCAGTGCCGCGAGTTCCGGGTAAAAGCGGAGCCAGCCGCAGTCGCTTAAGAACTGTAAACCCAATGATGGTTTGACGCCCTGGAGTAGGAGCTTTTTCCATTCTTCCCAGAGCTGTTCGCTCGGTTGCCCGTCTTGCGTCAGGGTCTTACAGAGAGCCACTGTCTCCGGCGCGGCGGTCAACCCAAACCGTGCGGCCAGTTGCATGCCCCGCAAGACGCGAAGCGGGTCTTCGGTGAAACGATCCGATATGTGGCGGAGTATGTGTGCATCGAGATCGGCCCGTCCGTTGAAGGGGTCGTGGAACTCCAATGTGTCCGGATCCCAGGCCATCGCATTCACGGTGAAATCGCGCCGGGCCAGCGCTTCGTCGATGTCCATGTCTGGATCGGACTGTCTCAGATGTCCTGTAGCGGGCTCGTTGTCGGCGAGCAGGCGGGAGGGAATGGAAATATCGATGGGCAGGCCCTGCAACTTGAAGACGCCAAAGGTCTTGCCGACGAACTGCACGGAGAAATGTTCTGTGAGCAGCGTATGGAGCCGGCCAGGCGGCAGCCCGGAAATTTCGATGTCCAGATCGTGGGGTTGCCGGCCCAGTACGAGGTCGCGGACACAACCGCCGACCAGCCACATCCGACCGCCGGCATGGCGAATGAGCTGTTCAATGTGCCGCAGAGAACCAGCGAGTGTCGGATCCTCGATACGAAAGCGAACAGGCACTTATAGCGATGCCTCCCTCAGAAACTTCGCCGACTCTTCCGGCGCCACCGGATTGATGTAGAAGCCTGTGCCCCATTCGAATCCCGCTACGTGAGTCAGCTTTGGGATGATTTCGATGTGCCAGTGGTAGAAATCCCCGGTATTTTCATGGAGCGGAGAGCTATGGAGGATAAAGTTATAGGACGGCTTCGCAAGAACCTTGTCCATCCGTCGGAGTGCCTCCGAGAGAATCGGCGCGAGGAACTCGAATTGTGTCTTCTGGCTCTCTTCGAAGTAGCCGGCATGGCGTTTAGGGAGAATCCACATTTCAAAGGGAAAGCGCGGGGCAAAGGGGGTGACACAGAGGAACTCGGGATTTTCCGCCACGATGCGATCGCCATCAGCGAGATCCTGCCGGATAATATCGCAGTAGATGCAGCGCTCTTTCTGAACATAATGAGCCCGACAGCCATCGATCTCCTCCATGACGCTGGTGGGGATGATCGGCAGGGCGATGAGTTGTGAGTGGCTGTGCTCCAATGTCGCGCCGGCTGACGCTCCGTGGTTCTTGAAAATCAGGATGTAGCGGAACCGCACGTCTTTCTTCAGATCGATCATACGATCGCGATAGGCCCACAGCACGTCCTCGATCCGTTTTGTCGGCATGTCGGCCAGGCTATCCGTGTGGCTCGGGGTCTCGATGATGACTTCATGGGCGCCGATTCCATTCATGCGATCGTAGAGGCCGAGGCCTTGGCGGTCGAGATTGCCTTCAACTTGGAGCGCGGGGAATTTGTTCGGCACGACACGCACGGTCCAGTTCGGGTTATTGGGTGCGCCAGGCTGCGGCCGGTAGGCCATGATCTCTTTCGGTGTCAGTCGCTCTTGCCCCGGGCAAAAGGGGCAGAGGGTTGCGGCCAAAGGCCGGGCGGCTTGCACAGGAACGAAGTCGTGAGGCCTGGCATTCCGCTCCGTCGAAATAATCACCCACCGGCCGACAATCGGATCACGTCTTAGATCGGGCATGGTCTCTCCTAAGCAATGTGGAATGTGTAATGTTCAATGTTAAATTGACCGGAAAAATTGGCAGATTCGTACAGGAATTTCACTCTTGTAATTTATCATTAAACATTCAAAATTCATCATTCAGCGCGTTGCGCTGTTTACACTCGCCACAGGTTCGCCTCAAATTCCGGCCCTGGGACAAGGAAGATCGCAGGCTTGTGGTGCGGGTGGCGTGCGACTTCCAAGCGATGTTCCAGCACCAAGATGGTCATATGGACTTCCTGGCCGGCGGTGAGCTGTACGTCCTTAAACGGCACAGCCAGTTCGATAATCTTCCGATGACAGATCGATTGGTAGGGGCCGATCTCCTGCCAGGATCCGTTTGCGAGTTTCTGCGAGAGCAGAAACTGATGCTGTTCAGCCGGCGCGAGTGAAAATGACAGGCGGTAGAGATGTTCGGGTGTCTGCAGCTGCAGCTCGACCGTCAGCTCAGCCTGGCGTGGTTGTGACTGTTCGTCCGGATCGAGGCGGAGAAAAAGCCGGTCAAGACTCCAGCCAAACTGGATATTGGTCAGCACTCCTTCGGCTTTCCACATTGCGCCGAGCGGCGGCTGAGTTTCGATTCTGCCGGCTCCGCGCCACTCGAAAAAGTCGGTCGCAAGCCCATCCAGGGAGGGGTTCAGCAAGGCGAGGGGTGCTGTGACGATGTCTGTCTCTGGCACGCCGCGTGGGCGACAGATCGGCTGATTGAACTGGTCCGGTGGCGTCAGCCCCGCGATCGTCCAGACGTTCCGAAGGTGGGTACGAAAGAGCCGATCGAACTCGTCGTTGTAGCCGCAATCGAAATCGTCCCCATACCACCAGAACCAATCGCTGCCTTCGGCGGCATAGAGCTCGTCCCAGGCGGCTTGCGCGCGACCGGGGGGAAGCGTGGCAGAGATATCGGCGAGACGGGATCGCGTGTGACTCACCAGATCCCATCCCTGATTATCTTCCTGGTGGCCGATCCAGATCTTGTAGTCCTGATTGATCCAGGAACCCGAATGGAGATGGCTGATCCTTGCGAGTGGCCGGCGCGGCTTCGAGCGCTTGGGAAATTGTCGCGGTGGTGGTGCGAACTCCGTCGTGACTGAGCGCGCCGGTCGAGCAGGCCTTGTAGAGGAGCGAAAGAAACTGTTCGCCCCCCTCGTGGTAGTGTTCCCATGGGTTTTCCCCGTCGAGCACAATCGCAACGGTGACCTGCTCTTGCGGCGCTTCGTGAATGATGTGGCGCAGCCGGCGCAAGACATCCTCGGCGGCCATCTCAGGAGTGGTCTTATGATAGACGAACCCGAAGGCGTCGGAGATTTCCCGATCGCGAAACAGTATCGTGACGTCTTGGCCTTCCGAGCCTACCCGGTAGGGCTGGTAGAGATCCCGGTGACGTTGCCAGGGTTGCTGGGCCGCGTCGAGCGAGCGGGCGAGGATGCCTTCGTCGGTCGCCAGCCAGCGTAGTCCGACCTTTGGCAACATCGGAATCAATTCCGGACAGACGGAGCCTTCCGACGGCCAGAGGCCCACGGGGGCTCGGCCGAATGTGGCGGCATGAAACTCGACGGCCCGTTGCAGCTGTGCCTCCGCATCTTCCGGCGCATGGAATCGCGAGGGGAGGGGGAGATCCGGTCTGGCACGCCGGGTGAAGTCTGTATCGATGACGAGGGGCAGGATCGGATGGAAGAAGGGAGTCGTCGTGAGCTCAATCTGTTCCCGCTCCATAAGTCGTCGATAGAGCGGGACTATCTCACGCACGGCCACGAGTTGGAGGGCCAATACCTCCTGCTTTTCCTCTTCTGTGAAGCCTTTATTTTTTGCACGCAGCGCAGCGAGTCGCGGATAGCGGCTGACCGTGCCGTAGCCGAACCAGGCGAGATTGTGCCAGGTTTGCAAGTCCAGCAGATCCTGTGTGGAAAATTGCCGCGCCACGCGCTCCAAGTCGCGGCCATAGGTATCGGCCCCGCGCTTCACGAGCAATTCATGATAGCGAGGATAGGGGCGCACCATTGTGGCCCAATTGGCGGAGAAAAAATGCCGGACGAGGAAGGCTTTCTCTTCCGGATGGAGGTCCACAGCCGGACGCTGCGCATATTCCAGAAAGAGGTCGCGCACCGTCCCTGATCCGATTTCTTGCAGCTGCCGCAGGAGCGAAGGGGTAAAGTTGAAGGTCGCTTTGACCTCAGGAAACTTCTCCAGCCCATAGGCCATATCGTAGTAGGCTTTGGTGGCATGGAGGCGCACCCAGGGCATACTGGCAGACCCCGAGACCGGGTCCGTGTAATAGGGCTGATGCATGTGCCAGAGAAAACAGATGTGAGCAGTCTTCATAGTCGAATGCTTTAGCAAGAAGGCTGAAAAAGTCCGCCAGCTTTCAGAAGGTTAAGTCTGAGGTCAAGGCTGAGAAAAAAGGAATCTGATCTTCGCTCAACCTGAACCTCGACCTCGGCCTGTTTCACTCGTCTGCGGCCTTGCGGGACAGCCTTTTTGAGCCTCCTGCGGGATAGTTTTTCTGCTGGTCAAATCACCGATGCGACCAGCGAAGTATTCGCATGGCTTTGTAGTCTTTCGGCAATCTGTCAGATATAAGTATGGCATAGGGCCGGAAATGGAGCGAGAGGAAATTGATGCGTGACGTAGCCCGGCAAGATGCGATGGTTCAAGTGTTCTGGTACTGGCTGCCGGTGGCGCTGTATGCCGGAACGATTTTTTATTTGTCGTCCCAGTCTCACCCGGAAGAGCAACTGCCACCGCTCTTGTTTGAAGAAATCAGCGACAAAGTTCTGCATGCGGTGGAGTATGCCGTGCTTGGCGGACTCTGTTATCGGGCCTTCCGTTGGGGTGTGAGCGGGCAAGTCGCGTCGCAGGCGCTCCTTTTCGCTATCGTCGTGGCGTCGCTATATGGGATGACGGATGAAGGACATCAATTCTTCGTCCCATTCCGCGAGTCGAGCTGGCTGGATTGGCTGGCCGATACGGCTGGCGCAGTCATCGGAGCGTTAAGTTGGCGGTTCATCAGGCCGGGATGATAAACCGCGAGAAGGGTGTGACAAACGAGAAAGGCAGGACGGGTGAGAAGGCTATCCCTGCCAGATAAACCATCCGCGGGCCACACCCGACCATTATGCAAGACACCCCACGCTTGATCCCTCTGCCGCTCTACACGCAAGTGCTCATCGCCGTGGCCTGTGGCACGTTGCTTGGAGGGATCTTCGGTCAAGACGCCCTATCTGGGCGGCCTAAGAACGAGGATCTGGGCTGGCTCGGCCTGCTGCTCGTTACGCTGCTCAAGACCCTCGCCATTCCGCTTATTTTCTTTGCGATCCTCGATGCGCTTATCCGCACCAGCCTCCCGCTACGTCAGGGCACCAAGCTGCTCCTCATCTGCTTCGTCAACGTCTCCGTGGCGATGACGATCGGTCTCGTCATCATGAACACTTGGCAGCCGGGCCTAGCCTGGAATGGCCACGTCGAGGACTTGCTGAATGTCGTGCCAACTGCCAAGCCATCAGCGAGCGCCTCCGCAACAGTGCAGACCGGGGACGCAGAGTCCGATCGAATACCTCGCGTCCTATATTCCCCGTACCATCATGGCTCCGTTTTCTAGCGGCAACATCATCGGAGTCGTGCTTCTCGCCCTCTGCATCGGCGCCACACTTCGCCGCTTGCATGGTAATGCAGACCAGGGCGTGGAGTCATTCATACCCTCGTGCGGGTCATTGAGCACATCTATTCTTGGCTCGTGAAGATGCTCGGATGGATCATCCTCGCGGTACCGCTTGCCGTCTTCGGCGTCGTCGCGCAGGTCGTCGGCAAAGCGGGCATCGGCGTCTTCGCCGTCCTCTGGATCTTCCTCGTCACCATGCTCGTGGGACTCGCCATCCACGGGCTCGGCTACTACCCGCTCGTCGCCTGGCTGGTCGGGAAGAAGTCGCCGAAGGTCTATCTGGGACAGGGGGCCGACGCGATCATGACCGCCATGTCGTGCAACAGCAGCCTCGCTGCCGTGCCGGTTACTCTCCGATGCCTCGATCGCATGCAGGTCTCGCCTCAATCGGCGCGCCTCGCCGCCTGTGTCGGCACCAACCTCAACAACGACGGCATCACCCTCTATGAAGCGATGGCCGCGCTCTTCCTCGCCCAAGCGCTGGGCTTCGACCTGCCGATGGGCAGTCAGTTGTTGATTGTCGCCGCATCAATGATCGCGGGAGCCGGTGTCGCCGGCATTCCAGAGGCAGGAATGATCGTCTTGCCGCTCGTGCTGTCAGCGGCCGGCTTGCCGCCTCATGTCATCGGTGCGGCCATTCCACTCATTATGACAGTGGATTGGATCATTGCCAGAGCCCGCTCGGGCGTGAACGTCCTGAGCGACATGCTCGTCGCCATCCTTCTCGATGTCGGGCGTAGCACACCCGAGACTGACCCGATCGCGCGGCAGACCCGATCCGAATCCACCGATCCCACAGAGCCGCAGCCTTCTTGAAGCGCGTACTGGTTCATTTGGCTCGATGGCCTATCCTGAGTGCTCCCGCATAACGAAGGCTTTCCAATTCTTTTTACTTCTCTTTAACGGAGTGGCCCAGGCTGCCCGTACTGCGCGCATCGAGCGAACCTCATCCATCTATATTGTTCCTTCCAAGCTCGCTCGTTCTCTCTTCAGGGATGGGAGTTGTGATCTTCCACTGCGCGCGTCCAACGAGGACCTTCTGAGGCCGCGCGTTGCGCGAGCAGGAGGACGACCAGGCTGCCCGTCTTCCTCCTCGGAGTGACAAGTTTTCCTCGCATCAGTATAATGCGCAGCCTATGGCTACTGTGAATCCTGCTGCGCCGAAACAGCCGCTGGCCTTGCCGGATCGTGCCCTCGTGGTTGCCACGATCGAGGCGCTGATTCCCCTTCAGGGACAGTTTAAGGCACTCACGCCCTTGGCTGGTGATGCTTCCAACCGCCGGTACTTTCGCATCGAGTTGACCGGGGGCGCTGCTCGTTCGGTCATTCTCATGCAGTTGGCCGAGCCGGAGGCCTTCAAGCAATCGGAAGAAGCCGTCAGCGGGGCGGTTCATCATGTCGCCGAATTGCCGTTTCTGAACATCCTCTCCCATTTATCTAAAGCCGGGGTCTCTGTTCCTCGCCTCTATCACTATGATCAATCGGCAGGGCTGCTCTATCTTGAAGACTTTGGGGATCTCACCCTGTCGGAAGCCTGTCGTAAGGCGAGCGTGGCGGACGTGGAAGCGCGCTATATGCAGGCCGTCGATGCCCTCGCGCAGATGCAATCGGAGGCAACTTCACTCGCCGACCAGAATTGTCTCGCGTTCCACCGGAGTTTCGATGTGCCGCTCCTCATGTGGGAGTTCGACCATTTTCTGGAATATGGGATCGTAGCGAGGCAGGGGAAACCGATGTGCGCCGACGATTACCTGCCTATTCGTGCCGAATTCGAGAAGATCGCCGAGTCGCTCGCCGGCCAACCGCGCGTGTTCGTCCACCGGGACTATCACTCGCGCAATCTGATGGTGGATGGCGCGCGGCTGGGTGTGATCGATTTTCAGGATGCGCTGCTGGGGCCGGCGACGTACGATCTTGCCTCGCTGCTGCGCGACGCCTATATCGAACTCGATGAATTACTGATCGACCGCTTGATCGACCGTTTTCTCGATCGGATAGCCAAGCATCAGGAGATGCCAACCGACCGGGAGGCCTTCCGCCGCCTGTTCGACTTCACGAGCATCCAGCGTAACCTGAAAGCGGCGGGGCGATTTGTCTATATCGATCGCGTCAAAGGCAATCCCAATTTCCTCGCCGACATTCCACGTGTCTTGAACTACGTCAAAGGCAATCTCCGGAAGTATCCAGAGCTGGCAACGCTCCGGAAGCATCTCACCCCCTACGTACCGGAACTGCAGTGAAACGGTTAGGGGTAAGGGGTGAGGAGTTAGGGGTGAACAGATGAGGATGGCACGGATCATTCCCTCTCCTTACCCTTTACTCCTCACCCCTCACCGATTCGTATGAAGGCCATGATCCTTGCAGCGGGCTTGGGGACTCGGCTGAGACCGCTCACGAACGCGATCCCGAAGCCACTCCTTCCCATCGCCGGCACACCGCTCATCGTGTGGAATCTGTTGTTGCTGAAGCGGCACGGGTTCCATGATGTGGTGATCAATCTGCACCACCTTGGACCGATGATCGAGCAAGCGCTCGGCAACGGCTCGCGGTACGGGTTGCGGATCATCTATTCGCGCGAGCCGACGATCTTGGGCACGGGAGGTGGGCTTAAGCAGGCAGAGCCGTATTTTTCCGGTGAGCCGGTGTTGGTGCTCAACGGCGATACGCTCGTGGACCTCGATCTCGGCGCGTTGTACGAGTTTCATCGGCAGCGAGACGCCGTGGCGACGCTGGTTTTGCGCAAAGACCCTGAGGCGGCACGGTGGGGTCTGGTGGAAATGGATTCGGACAACCGCATCGTGCGGATCACCGGGCGTGGACGCACGGATCAGGGGCCGACTCAACCTCGCATGTTTGCCGGGATCCATGTGCTCCGTCCACGGCTTCTGCGCGATGTGCCGAAGGGCGTGGCCTCGACAATTATCGATCCCTATGTGGCGGCGATTGAGCGGGGGGAAACGGTGCTCGGGTATGACTGTGAAGGGTACTGGTCAGACATCGGGACGCCGGAACGCTACGCACAAGCCGAACAGGATGCATCAGCCGGTTTGATCACTCTGGCAGCAAGGCAGTTGCCTGCGTAGCAGAATGCTGTCTCGTTTAATGGTTTGTTTGGTTTGTCTTGTTTATTTGGTTGAACCAGACAGACCAGATAGACCAAATGAACCAAATCAACCATCCCCTATCCCGACCACTACCCTTAATTCGTCCCCTCTTTTCCCTTCAGTCGCTTAAGCAAGCGGGCCAGGTACGTGCGTTGGAGCTTGAGGCGGTCTGCTGCCTTTGTCTGATTGCCCTCCGCTTCTTCGATGGCCTGTTCGATAATGTAACGGCTATGTTGGTCCATTGCCTCATGGTACGGGAGAGATGAAGGGGGGCGGCGTTCGCCCGGTGAAGTGCGGTCCAGGCTATCCAACGACAGCATGTCCGGATTGATGGTGTCCGACTGGTGCAAGACGACGGCCCGTGCGACGACATTTTCCAATTCGCGAATGTTGCCAGGCCAATGGTACCGGCCCATAGCCTCCATTGCCGCAGGGCTGAACATGATACCGGGACGTTTTGCTTCCCTGGCATGCCGGTTCAAGAAAAACATGGCCAGGGCGGGGAGGTCATCGGATCGTTCGCGGAGCGGAGGGAGCGTCAGGCTGATGACGTTCAAGCGGAAGAAAAGATCCTCGCGAAACTCACCGGTCTTCACGGCCAGCCGGAGATTCTTGTTCGTCGCGGCGATGATCCGAACATTGATCGACACCAGGCGTGTGCCGCCGACTCGATGGAATTCCCTGTCTTGGAGCACACGCAGCAGTTTGGCTTGCAGCGGGAGCGACATGTCGCCGATCTCGTCCAGGAAGATCGTGCCTCCATCCGCCATCTCCAGCTTGCCCTTTTGCAGGCGATCCGCGCCGGTGAAGGCACCGCGTTCATGCCCGAAGAGTTCGTTTTCGAGCAGCGTTTCCGTGAGGGCGACACAGTTGATGACCACCAACGGCATGGCCTGACGCAGACTCCACTGGTGGATGGAACGGGCGAAGAGTTCCTTACCCGTGCCGCTCTCCCCCAGCAGTAAGACGCTGGCATCGGACTTTGCGGCGCGCCGGGCCGACTCCATCACTCCACGGATCTTTTCGCTCATGCCCACAATCGAGGCGTAGCGGCTGTCGACTTCTGACTTGAGGCAGGCGACCTGCCGTTTAAGGGTATCGCGCTCCAAGGCCTTGCCGATCACGAGGAGCAGGTGATCTTTATCCAGCGGCTTGGTCAGAAAATCGTAGGCGCCGGTTTTCATCGCCTCGACGGCGGCATCGATCGAGGCATGGGCAGTCATGACGATGACAGGGAGATCTTCGGCTAATCTGATTTTCGGGAGTCGCTTGAGGACCTCAAGGCCGGTCAGGCGTGGCATATCCAGATCGAGCAACATGAGGTGAGGCGCTTCCTGCTCGACCATCTCGAGTGCCTCGACCCCATCGCGCGCGAGCACCGTTCCATAGTCGGAGGCCTGCAGACGATCCTCCAGCATCGTGGCAATATCGGGATCGTCGTCGACGATGAGAAGTTTAGCCTTCATCTGGACCCCATGCGGCTGCCGGCGCAGCCTCCGGTAACGGTCATTAGTCAACGGTCATTGGTGGAGTCATAGGACGAGGTGTGCCTCTTTCCCGGTGACCAGTGACTGTTGACCATTGACCTATTCACTCTCCATTAAGTTCATCACCAAGCCCGTCAGCGGTTTCGGGAAGAAGTACGTCGACTTGTGGGGCATGCGTTCTCCGGCTGTTGCGACGGCTTGCACTTCGCTGACTTTTGTCGCGTTGAGCAGCAAGGCACCGGTTCCCGTGCCCTTCGCCACCCAATCCAAGGCTTCATGATCATCCTTCGTATAGAGGATGACCTCCTGTTCCTGTGGCGTTGGACAGAGTGTCGCGACGACGAGTTGTTGGAGCAACGACACATCGAGCTTGGCGCGGGGAGAGGCTTGAGTAGGAGGACGGTGGGCCGGTTTCAAGCTCAGGGTGACGTAGCGGCTCTCGCCTTTCAACGCCAGGCCGAACATCGGAACCATACGACCGTGAGTTCGTAAGGCCTCGATAAATTTTGCGCGAGTGGTCGCTTGCGTAGCAACAGTGAACGGAAACTCTTGCAGGTCGAATGTGGCACCTAACAATGATTGCACATGATCATAGGGAGGCAAGGTAGTGGTCGTGACCCGATGTGTCGGAAGTACGGTTAAGCCAGGGTCTTCGAGGGAAGTCAGCAGCATCAGTACCGCGTCGTACGCATGCTGACCGACCGGCGATCCGGCCTGCTGCCGGCGGAGTTTTTGATAGTTCAACGCGGTCTCGTAGCGATGGTGGCCATCAGCGATAAATAACGGTTTACCGCGCAAGGTGTCGACGGCCTGCTTCAGCACAGCCGGATCCGTCACAGCCCAGAGTTGCTGACGGAACCCCACATCGTCGCGAAAGTCGATCGAAGCCGGCTTCCCCTTCATGGCTCCTTCCAACAGGCCCATCACCGTTCCTTGCGGGTCGGAGTAGAGGGACCAAATGGGGCTGAAGTTCGTCTTGCAGGCTTCGAGGAGATTCAGCCGATCTGTCTTGGCGGCCGAGCGTGTATTCTCATGCGGGTAGATATGTCCGGAGTCGAGCGCTTCCAGTTTGACGGTGGCGAGAAAACCCTTGAGAGTTTTCGTCGGTGAGCCGGCTGGAGCATAGGGGGGCATGTATTCGATCGTATGGTAGTAGAGGGTGGGCTGCGCATCGGGTTTCAATGCGCCGCTTTTCAGCCAACCCTGAAGGGTCGATGCGGCCCGCGTATATCGATTCTGAGTCGGACCGTCGCCTGGTTGATCGAGCCCCAATTCGAGTCGAATGATGTTCTGTGGATGGCGATCGTGGAAAGCCTTTTGTCCTGCTGCATCGATGATGTCGTAGGGCGGCGCCACGACCTGTTTGATATCTCCGACAACCGTCGTATCGTACCGCGTGCCATGAAATGGAATAATCGTCGACATAGTGAGATCCTCTATTTAGTAAATGGTTGGGGCCGTTGCGGCGCAACGACATGAGGGGTAGAACCTTTCCTGTTGCGCGGTGCCCTCCGACGCCCCGGTGGCGTGGACCGGCAGAAGAAAGGTTATCGATCGCGAGTGACCATATAGTCGGCGGTCACCGAGAGGGCGCGTTTGGCCGTACTGTCTTCGAACTGGTCGAGGTCTCGTTGGGCTGCAGCGATGTAGGATCGCGCACGGTCCATGGCATAGGTAATCGAGCCCATTTTATCCATCAAGTGGATGAACCGCCCAAGATCTTCTTCTGTCAGGGTTCTGC
Source organism: uncultured Nitrospiraceae bacterium (assembly GCA_963781915.1). Classification (GTDB taxonomy): domain Bacteria; phylum Nitrospirota; class Nitrospiria; order Nitrospirales; family Nitrospiraceae; genus Palsa-1315. The sequence goes on from CAWAIH010000006.1 coordinate 200,832, forward strand.
TTTCCATACGGTCGACGATCATCTGCCGGTCCTGCTCAGAACAATGATGCAGAAGATGTAAGAGCGGCAGGGTGGCTTTGCCTTGGCGGAGATCCTGTCCCAGCGATTTGCCCAAGTGTTCGCCGTTGGCGGTGTAGTCGAGCGTGTCGTCGGCCACTTGGAAGGCGATCCCAAGATGCAGGCCGAACCGGAAGAGGGCATCCTGCTGAGCCTCTGAAGCATCCGCAAGCATGGCGCCCATGCGGCAAGCGGCGGCAATCAAACCGGCCGTTTTGTATTCGACAATCTTGAGATACTCCGCTTCCGACATGGAGGGGTTGCCGTTGTAATAGAGCTGAAGCACTTCGCCTTCCGCCATCTTCTTGCAGGCTTCGCCGAGCACTTCGTTAATCCCATGGTGATGGAAGTCGACGACCTGGCAGAAGGCTTTGGAATAGAGGTAGTCGCCGACGAGGATACTGATTTGGTTGCCCCAGACTTTTCGGGCGGTTTGCCGTCCCCGGCGGATATCGGCCTCGTCGACCACATCGTCATGGAGCAGCGACGCCGTATGAATGAACTCCACCAGGCTGGCAAGTTGGTGATGGTCGCGACCGGTATAACCGCAGAGGCGGGCAGAGAGTAAGAGTAAAAACGGTCTGATTCTTTTCCCGCCGCTGTTGAGAATGTGGGCGGCGACGGTATTGACGAGTGCCACACTGGAGTCGAGATTCGTCCGAGCCTGGCGCTCCATCCCCTCCAACTCATCGCGGTACGCCTCCCAGACGTCCGCCATGCTATTGATAGTGGGGGTAATTGGGCTTTGGGGCATGGGGCGGATGGTAGGGCAGAGGAGGAAACAAAGTCAAGCCAGCTACCCCTTTGGGGGACATGCAGGCATGAGCCCCCTGTGCGAGGGGGAATCTTGACAGAAGAATCGTGCTTCTATTAAGGTGAGCGGAACGAAAATGAACGGAATTTGCCTTGTGAGTGACGGGGTTAGCCATTCCGATTGCCTCCCTGGTGTAGCCTCAGTTCAGCAGAGAACAAGCCTGTAATTTTAACGAGATACGAGCGATGAGTATCCCCGGGCTTCCGCCGAAGCAAGGCCTTTACGACCCTGAACAGGAGAAAGACTCCTGCGGGATCGGCTTTGTCGTCAATATCAAGGGCCAGAAATCCCATACCATTGTTGAGCAGGGACTCCAGATTCTTGAGAATCTGAGCCATCGCGGGGCGCAGGGTTGTGACCCTTGCACAGGGGACGGCGCCGGGATTCTGCTGCAAGTCCCGCACGAATTCCTCAAGCGTGCGGCCGGCGATGCGGGGGTTGCGCTGCCCAATGCCGGGGAGTATGGCGTCGGGATGGTGTTTCTCCCGCGTGAGGTCGATGCGCGACAACAGTGTGAAGCGCTCTTTTCGAAAATTATCGGTGAGGAGGGCGCTCGTCTTCTTGGTTGGCGCGATGTGCCGGTCAAGAGCGATGCGATCGGCCCCGTGGCGCGCAGCACCGAACCCTTTATGCGGCAGGTATTCGTCGCGCGCGATATCCTCAATGAAGGGCAGTTTGAACGCAAGCTCTATGTCATTCGCAAGCGGGTGGAAACGGCCGTTCGCGAATCGGCGATTCAGGGACGGGACTACTTCTACATCTCAAGCCTGTCGGCGAACACCATCGTGTACAAGGGCCTGTTGCTTCCGCATCAGATGTCTGCCTACTACCAGGACTTGAAGGATGAGCGCCTGATGAGCGCGCTGGCCCTCGTGCATTCCCGGTTCAGTACGAACACGTTCCCCACCTGGCCGTTGGCGCACCCCTATCGCTACATTTGCCATAACGGCGAGATCAACACGCTCAAGGGCAATGTGAATTGGATGCGCGCCCGGCAAGGCCGGCTCAACTCCGATCTGTTCGGCCAGGATCTGGCCAAGCTCTATCCGATCGTTTCCGAGCAGCAGAGCGACTCTGCTTGTTTGGACAATGCCGTGGAATTTCTCACCATGGGGGGCCGTTCCCTCCCACACGCGATGATGATGCTGATCCCTGAACCCTGGGTCGCAAATCCGCAAATGGATCTGGATCGGCGGGGGTTCTATGAGTACCACGCGGCGATGCAGGAACCCTGGGACGGTCCGGCGGCGGTCTGTTTTACCGACGGCAAGTTCATCGGTGCGACGCTCGATCGCAATGGATTGCGTCCCTGCCGCTATCAAGTGACGACGGACGGCCTGGTGATTTTGGCGTCGGAAGCGGGCGTGCTGCCGATGGATATCCGGAAGATCAGGCAGAAGGGGCGCCTCATGCCTGGCCGGATGTTCATGGTCGATACGGTGCAAGGGCGCATCATTGATGACGAGGAAGTGAAGGCCGAGATCGTCAGCCGTAAGCCCTACCGGTCCTGGGTCACGGAATTCCGGATTTCGCTCGATGAATTGCCCGATCCGAGCAATGTGCCGCAGCCGGACCATCTGACGATTCGCCAGCGCCAGCAGGCCTTCAGCTATACCATCGAAGAATTGAAGATGGTCATCACTCCCATGGTCGTGGAGGGGCAGGAAGCGACCTCTTCGATGGGCACGGATACGCCGTTGGCGGTGTTGTCCGATCGGCCGCAACTGCTCTTCAAATATTTCAAGCAGCTGTTCGCCCAGGTGACCAATCCGCCGATCGATCCGATCCGCGAAGAACTGGTGATGTCGCTGACGACCAGCATCGGGCCCAAGCCGAATCTGATGGATGAGAACCCTGAGTCCTGCCGCCGCATCAGGGTCAAACAGCCGATTCTGACCAATGCCGAGCTCCAGAAGATCCGAGAAATCGCCGATCCGCATTTTAAGAGCAAGACGCTCAAGATGCTCTTTCGGGTGGCCGAGGGGCCCGAGGGACTGGGGGCTGCAGTCGACGATCTCTGCCGGCAGGCTTCTCAGGCGATTAAAGATGGCTACAAGTTTTTGATTCTGAGCGATCGCGGGGTGAACGAAGAATGGGCGCCGATTCCAAGCCTGCTTGGGATTGCGTCTGTTCACCATCATCTTGTGCGCGACTGCACCAGGACCGAAGTCGGCCTCATCGTGGAAACCGGTGAGCCGCGCGATGTGCATCATTTCGCCTGCTTGATCGGCTATGGAGCCGGGTCTGTGAATCCGTATCTTGCCTTCGAGACGATTGTGGACCTGGACCGCGAAGGTTACTTTCCCGAGGGTCTGGATGCCCAGACCGCGGAAGGCAAGTTCATCAAGGCGATCAACAAGGGGCTGCTCAAGATCTTCTCGAAGATGGGCATCTCGACCGTGCAATCCTACTGCGGCGCGCAGATCTTCGAAGCCATTGGATTGAATCGTGAACTGATCGGACGCTATTTTACCGGGACGCCGTCGCGTGTGGAGGGGATCGGCATTCTGGAGGTCGGGGAAGAGACGCTTCGGCGCCATCGTCTGGCCTATGAACCGGCTCCGATACGGCAACTCGATTTCGGGGGGGAGATCCACTACCGCATCCAGGGCGAGCATCACAACTGGAATCCGGACACAATTTACAAGCTGCAACATGCGACAAAGGCCAACGACCCAAAGACCTTTGCCGAGTTTTCCCAACTGGTGAACGACGAGAGCAAGCGGCGCGCAAACCTACGCGGGCTGCTTGAGTTCAAGTTTCTGCCTGAGGCGATTCCAGTCGAGGAGGTGGAATCGGCCAAGGAGATTGTCAAGCGGTTCACAACGGGTGCGATGTCGTTCGGCTCGATCAGCAAGGAAGCGCACGAAACGCTGGCCATCGCGATGAACCGCCTGGGCGCCAAGAGCAACACCGGCGAGGGCGGAGAAGACCCGGCTCGATTCATTCCTCTGCCGAACGGCGACTCCAAGAACAGCTACATCAAGCAGGTGGCGTCGGCGCGGTTCGGCGTCACGAGCCACTACTTGGTGAATGCGAGAGAACTGCAGATCAAGATGGCGCAGGGGGCAAAGCCGGGCGAGGGCGGGCAATTGCCGGGGCACAAGGTCGATGAGAACATTGCGAAGTTCCGCTATGCGACGCCCGGCGTGCAGCTCATTTCTCCGCCGCCGCACCACGACATCTATTCCATTGAAGATCTGGCGCAACTCATTTTCGATTTGAAAAATTCTAGTCCTGACGCGGCGGTGTCGGTCAAGCTCGTGTCGGAAGTGGGCGTCGGCACGATCGCGGCCGGGGTGGCCAAGGCCTATGCGGACAAGGTGCTCATCAGCGGCGACTCCGGCGGCACCGGCGCCTCTCCGCTCTCGTCCATCAAGTACGCGGGAGTCCCATGGGAATTGGGCCTGGCCGAGACGCATCAAACGTTGGTGCTGAACGATCTGCGGGGCCGTATCCGGGTCGAGACCGACGGGCAGATGAAAACCGGGCGAGATGTGGCGATCGCGACATTGTTGGGCGCCGAGGAGTTTGGGTTTGCGACCGCGCCCTTGATTGTCGAAGGCTGCATCATGATGCGGAAGTGCCACCTCAATACCTGTCCCGTCGGCATTGCGACACAGGACCCGGCCTTGCGAAAGAAATTTGTCGGGCAACCGGAACATATCGTGAATTTCTTTTTCTTCGTCGCGGAAGAACTGCGCCAGATCATGGCCAAGCTGGGCTTCCGAACCGTCAACGAGATGGTCGGGCGTGTGGATAAATTGAAGATACACAAAGCTGTTGACCATTGGAAGGCTAAGGGATTGGACCTCACGCCGCTGTTGAAAGCACCGGATGTCGGGCCGGAGATCGCCCGCTATTGCGTGCAGAAGCAGGATCATGGTCTTGCAGACGTGCTCGATAACAAGCTGATTGAGCTGTGCAAGCCGGCATTGGAGAGGAAAGAAAAGATAACACTCGATCTGCCGATCAGAAACGTGAACCGTACGACCGGGACGATGCTCTCCAGCCGTGTGGCGAAACAGTACGGGCTTGAGGGATTGCCGGAAGACACCATCACCATCAAGTTCTCCGGTTCTGCCGGACAGTCATTCGGCGCATTCCTGTCCCATGGCATCACGCTCATCCTCGAAGGCGAGTCGAACGACTATCTGGGCAAGGGACTCTCCGGCGGGAAGATTATTGTATTTCCGCCAAAGCAGGCGCTCTATGTGCCGGAAGAGACGATTCTCATCGGCAATACCTCGCTTTATGGCGGGACGCAAGGGGAAGCCTATTGTTACGGCATGGCAGGCGAGCGGTTTGCCGTGCGGAACAGCGGTGTCAGGGCGGTCGTCGAAGGGACCGGCGATCACGGCTGCGAGTACATGACCGGCGGAGTGGTTGTCGTATTGGGTCAGACAGGACGAAACTTTGCAGCCGGTATGTCGGGCGGCGTAGCGTTCGTGCTGAACGAATCCGACAAGTTCCAATCGCGCTGCAACTTCGGCATGGTGGAGCTGGAAAAGGTGAAGACGGCGGACGACAAGAAGACGCTGCATCAGATGATCACCTCTCACTTTATGTATACCGGCAGCAGGAGCGCGAAGCGCATCCTCGATAACTGGGAAGCGATGTTGCCGAAATTCGAGAAGGTGATGCCGGTGGACTACAAGCGCGTCTTGGAAGAACGGAAGAAGAAAGCCGCCGCTGCCAAGTAAGGGGTGAGGCGTTAGGGGTAAGGGGTAGGGTAAGAGACACAGCCGATCAGTATGAACTCAGAACTCAGAACTTTGGACTCGAAGAAATGGGTGATCCCAAAGGTTTCATGAAATACGCCCGTGAGGGCCCCAAGCGGAAGCCGGTCGAGCTACGTGTGCTCGACTGGAAGGAGATGTATGAGCCCATCTCCGATGACAAGCTCAAGACGCAGGGCGCCCGCTGTATGGATTGCGGCGTGCCGTTCTGCCAGGGGAACACCGGCTGTCCGGTTGTCAACTTGATTCCAGACTGGAACGATCTGGTCTATCGTGGCCGTTGGAAAGACGCGCTCAAGGCGCTCCATACCACCAACAATTTTCCTGAGTTTACCGGACGGCTTTGTCCGGCGCCCTGTGAAGGGGCCTGTGTGCTCGGCATCAACGAAGACCCGGTTTCTATCCGGATCGTTGAGTGGAACATCATCGACCGTGGCTTCAATGAAGGCTATGTCGAGCCAATGATGCCGGTGATGAAGACGGACAAGACTGTGGCCATTGTCGGCTCAGGTCCGGCTGGTATGGCGGCGGCGCAGCAATTGGCGCGCGCTGGCCACAGCGTCACCCTCTTTGAAAAGTCCGATCGCATCGGCGGCCTGTTGCGTTACGGTATCCCCGATTTCAAAATGGAAAAGTGGGTTATCGACCGTCGGCTGGAGCAGATGAAAGCCGAGGGCGTCGAGTTCAAGACTGGTGTGACGATTGGGAAAGATATCACAGGCGAACAACTGCGAGAACAGTTCGATGCCGTCGGCCTTTCCATGGGCGCGGAGCAGGCCCGTGAGCTGCCGATTCCTGGCCGTGAGCTCAAGGGCGTGCATCTCGCGATGGAGTTCCTTACGCAGCAGAACAAACGCACGTCGGGGATTTCCGTCACGGATGAGCCGATTACGGCAAAGGGCAAGCGCGTCGTCATCATCGGCGGTGGCGACACCGGGTCCGATTGTCTTGGCACGGTGCACCGACAGGGCTGTGTCGAAGCGCATCAGTTTGAATTACTCCCGGAGCCGCCACCGACTCGTGCTGATTCAACCCCCTGGCCGCTCTGGCCCATGCAGCTCCGCACTTCGCATGCGCACGAAGAAGGCTGCGATAGGCAGTGGAGTATTTCGACGACGAAGTTCACCGGCCACAACGGCCAGGTGACGAAGCTTCATGGCAATCGGGTGAAATTCGAGAACGGGAAGTTCACGGCAATCCCAAACAGCGACTTCGAGATGGATGCTGATCTCATTCTTCTCGCGATGGGCTTTACAGGCCCGGTGAAGAATGGACTCCTCGACAGCCTCGGCGTGAAGTACGATCAGCGCGGCGCGGTGTCGGTGGACGAGCAGTTCATGACCAACCTCGACGGCGTCTTTGCCGGCGGCGACACCAAACGCGGCGCCTCGCTCATCGTCTGGGCCATTGCCGAAGGAAGAAAGATGGCGGCGGGGATCGACAAGTATCTCCAAGCCGGCAATATCTGCAAAGCGACTGGCAAACTAAGCCTGCGGGTCCTGTCACGGCGAACAGCCCCACCGTGCTCGCACCCCGCCCGGTGTAGGGACCCCGCTCCGCGCGGTGGGGCACCCAGTTCGCCGCGCCACCCGCAGTCCCTCAATCCGTTCCAGCTTTCCTTCTCGGCGGAGTCTCGGCGGGTCCCCGCTCCTCTGGCAAAGTCCGCTCTGAGCCCCGGCATACCCTCGTGAAGTCCTGATCCATTCCTGACACCACTTATGACTATGACAACGCGTGCAGCGTTTGTCGTGTTCTAGACCGTCGATGACTCTCTTGATAAGGGGACGAAAACAAATTACATTTTCCTGCAATCGGTGTTTTCATTGACCGAGATAGGCTGACCAATCTACTCACTAGTTATACGGCGAGTACGAAATGACGAGTGCCACCACTTGCTACATGTGCGATTCGGTTGAAACTTCAAGGGAGCATGTCCCCCCGATGTACTTTTTCCCCAAGGTCAAAGAGATTGGTCGAGACCTGCGGCGTAATCTCATCACAGTACCTTCCTGTGATCGCCATAATTCCTTGAAGTCAAAGGACGACGAGTACCTATTGGCTGTCATTGCGATGACAGCAGCAATGGGTAACAAAGTTGGCCAACACCAGTTCTTTGGGAGGTTCCTTCGCGCTGTGGCTCGTAGGCCGCATGTGTACAAATCGTTCTTTGCAGACAAGGGAACTGTCGCCAAAGGAAAACTGCACGCTTCGAAGATTGATCGAAAGCGCTTCGATAGCTGCATAGACCATTTGGCGAAAGCGTTATTTTTCGACGCCTACAAACGCAAATGGCAACTACCTATTATCATCGTTTCTCCCAACCTCTACAGCGGAATTCATTCCGACCAGATAGTTCCTCATCAGCCAACAATAAAAGCTGTCGAGACATCTAGACAGCTCCTTAGTAGAGAGCTTATTAGAGGTGAGAATCAAGAGGTGTTCAAGTATCGAATTCGATATGATGAGGCAGATGAAGCCTATGCATTCGCTGCTATCTTCTATGATTGCTTTGAGGTCTTTTCGTTTTCTTCACGGGAACTAGCGAAGGCAGCTGTATAACATGGCAGTTGAGCGGACCGAGGGAGATTTAAGGGAACCTTCTGGATTTCTTGTTGCCTGAACTGAATCACTGTCTGCGGAAATTCAGAATGTCCCCATTTCGCCCCACCCATTTACTTCGACCGCTGGCACTGCTGCCGCGCGACCTCACCGGAGGAACGGGGACACATCGAGGCTTGGCTGAGAAGGAAAGCTGGAACTGACTGAAGTACTGCGATCGAAAGATCGCAGCTGAAGGAATTCCAGAAGGCTTCCACTTGGCCAAGCCCGGAAGGGGCGTTCCGGGAGGTGGGGAGCAGCGGCGGCAGGCCAGCGGGAAGCATGTTTGTAACGCAACTTTCTTTTTCTCGACCGACTTCTTTCTCTCCTTGCCATCCATAGGACGTGTGTGTATTATTATGTCAATCGTACACACATATTCCTGGAGGGGACTATGCGTACCAACATCGTGATCGATAATGGCTTGATGCGGCAGGCGATGAAGGCCACCGGTCTCTCAACTAAGAAGGCGGTGGTCGAGGAAGGTCTTCGCATGCTTATTAAAGTGAAAGGGCAAGAAGGTATTCGTCGTTTGCGCGGGAAGATTGCGTGGGAGGGCGATCTCAGTGCGATGCGTGAAAGCCGCATCAAGGCCGCTTCATGATCGTCGTCGATACGACGGTATGGATCGATTACTTTCGCGGAACGCGCACTCCTCACGCCGACTGGTTAGAAGCCAATCTGACCAAAGAACGCCTCGGTCTCACCGATCTCATTCTGTGTGAAGTGTTGCAGGGTGTTCCCACAGATAAGCAATTCGATGCCGTTCACGAAGAGCTTCTACGATTCGAGGTCTTTGAGACGGGGACTGTTCAATTGGCCGTCCAAGCAGCGCTAAATTATCGATGGCTTCGCGTTGCCGGGCGAACTGTTCGCAAGCCGATCGATTGTCTGATCGCGACGTATTGTCTGTTGGAAGGGTACGCCTTACTTCACAGTGATCGTGACTATGATCCGTTTGAGGACGTGCTTGGGTTGAAAGTTGTACACCCATGAGAGGAAATGGCGAGTTCAATGAGTGCTCAAACTTATCCCCGCAGTCCCAAAGCCCTCCTCGGTGGCATTGCTCACTTGGGGCGGTTTATCGACAAGATTCGTTTGCGGCATGCGGGCGCGATTCAGGATTACAACTACATCACGGTGGGGTTCGATAAGTACCTGGTCGATTTTCTTCAGATCGATCCGAAGGCCTTCGAACAGCGGGTGTTAGCCGGCGGAACGGATGAGGAATTGCTTGCCTGGGTGAGGGCCAACAGTCGAAAACCGACTCAGGAAGAAATCACACAATGGTCGCAGGGTCTGCTGTCCTCCGGTCCGAAAGATGATGCGGCGCGGCAGCGGTTTCAGGGGCGCATTCAAGACATTGCCACGAAGCGCGCGGTGCCGCTCAGTTCCCTCCCGCCTGTCTCCACCTGGGCCGATGTGATCGAGCTGGATGAAGGCCGGTTATAGCCGGTTTTGACAGTGAGGCTGTCTGGCTGGTTTCTCCTCCATCTGGCCTCAGTCTTTGTGCAGTTGGATCGAACCGCCGGTCATTGCTCTCCATTTCCCTCAAAAAGCAGCCGTTTTTCTTCCCACTCTGTGGCACCGCCCTTGCGTTGGTGAGGAGGGTGCTGACCACCTCATTGTTCGAACCTAACCCAGGGAGGATTTGCATGACCAGAACAATCGCCTCAATGACGGCCGTTGCCGTGTTGTACGCCTTTACAAGCGCCTTGGCGCAAGCGCCGGAATCGGTTCCGGCTCCGACAGACTCACCGGCAGCATCGGCTCCTCAGGACACGTCTCCATCACCCGTTCCCGCTCCATCGATGGGTGTACCAAAGGTCGAGAGAGATAAAGAGAATCATGGCAAGATGAAAAAAGTGCATCGCGAGAGGGGCAAGAGCAGGGAACATCGGAAGGATGGTGAACATAAGCGCCATGGGAAGCATCGTGACAAGCACGAAGATGGTGACAAACACGAAAAGAACTAGCCGATAATGTCGCGCGGGTAATTCGAAGCAAGGCGATCGGTCCTTACGGGCCGGTCGCTTTTGTGCTTTTGGAAAGGTAAGGAAGTTTGTGCGGAAAGTATATCGATGCGTCGAACTCCGAAGGTCAAAGTTCGGATCGTGCCCTTCTCACGTTTCACGTTTTACGTTTTGCGTTTCACGAGCCGACGGCGGTGAGCGTCGGCGTCGCGTAAGCAGGCCGGGCGGGTATTTCTGTCGGTGGTAAGGCTGCTAGAAGATTTGTGACTCGTTCACGGTCTCCCTGACTGTATCGAAGGAACTCCACTCCGAAGTGGCCGTCTTTGCACCAGCGAATCACCGAGACTTCTACGGCCAGGGGGGTTGGTTCTTGCGTAACAGCAATCCGCAAAGCGAGATAGGCTCCCGCATTCATCGCGATGTCGCTGCGTATTCTGCAGCCAGTGGGGGAGAGGTCGAACAAGACCCCTTCTCCGGCCCCGGTATCGCATTGGATACTTGCTGGGTAGTGGACTGGAACTCGCAGATGACATCGTGGTTGCATCGACATAATCTCCGTACATGAGTCTACTTGTAAGTATCGGTACGGGCAACGAAAACTTGATTTGTATACAATGTGGCGATGAAACGAAGCTGAGGGCGAGAGAATTACGCGGCGACTTTGGTGAGAAGCTTCTTTACTTCTACGTGGGCGAAGATGACGTCTGGTTCCCGCTGAAGGGCCTCGTAATAACTCCGTTCGAACCCGTCTCCTTCCTCTGAAGGACGGATGAGGGATCGGGCTTCTATCAGAAAGTGTTCCACCTCGACAAGCGATAGCTCGGACTTGTCATCCAAGAGTTCATCGATGCGAACGATCAACTGCGATATGGGGTGAAGCCAGGTAAACCAAGGATCGTTCAACACCAAGTGCAGCAGCTCGCTGGTTGACTCGACGCGGCCATTGATGCGTTCGTAGGTGACTTGTTCTGCCAGGATGAGCGCCTTGTGAAGACTCAAGAGGCTGCCCCTTACGTCGAGGATCTTCTCGCGGAGAAGGAAGGTCTTCTTGATCAAGTTCTTTTGTGATACGGACGCCATGAAATTACTTTAGCAGGTTATTTGAAAAATGGTGGCCCCTATAAATAAAATTTAGTCAGGAGGTCGATCCCTGTTGCTACGTGAATATCGGCACATTCATTCTCGTACTGTAGCAGACTGTAGGAACAAGAACGTCGGCCTGTCTTGTTCATTTGGTCTGTTCGGTCTGTCTGGTCTGTCTCGTCTGTCTCGTTTAATTGGCTGAACAAAACAAACCAGATCAACCAGATGAACCAGACAGACCGGGGTCGTACTGGACGAAGTTATGCAGCTTCTCTCAGCAAGGTACGCGTGACGTGGAAGTGAGCGAGCAGCACATCAGGAGCCCGATTGAGAGCTTCGTAGTAGGCGCGTTCGAATCCGTCGCCCGAGATCGACGGACGCAGCAGGAGACGGGCTTCGTTGAATAGGTGATCGACATTCTCTTCTGTGATATCGAAGGCCTCGTCGTTCAGCAGATAGTCGATCCGGACCAAAATATCCGACACAGGATGCAGCCAGATGAACCAAGGGTCCTTCAACATCAGTTCAAGCAACAGCTCTGTTGAGCCGATGCGTCCATGAACGTGCTCGTAGGTTTTCTGTTCTGCTGCAATGAGCACCAGATGCAGTGCCAGGAGTTTCCGGCGCAGGCCCAACAGCCGATGGCGAAGATGACGCTGGTGTTGAGGCCGCCGCTGCTGCATTAGAGGCCGACCCTGGTTCCGAATATGGCGAAGAGTTCTCCTGTGAGATGGCCGGTATCGGCTGGGTCGCCGAGCTCTTTTCGCCGGATGTAGTCGTTGAGCACGCGTCCCTCGGAGGTTTTGTGGACGTGCGGTAGGGCGAGATTCATGTGGTAGCGTTCGACGGCCCCGGCTACGCGGCTGATGAAGATCACAGTGCCGTCCGGCTCCTGCCGCTCGATGATTCCAATGTGCGTCAACGGATCGTTCACCTTGCCGTCACCGTTGTAGTCCCATGTATCATTGAAGAAGACGAGATCGCCTGGGTGAGCCACCGGTCCCTGGTGGAGCGTGCCCTGTTGCTGTATGTGCGCATAGATGAGGCGGACGCCATTTGCTTCTGGGTCGCTGTCGCTGCTGCCATACAGGTCGATTCCGTGTCTAAGAAACACCGCACGAGTCACCCCGGCACAATCGTAAGCAATGCGCCGACCGTTGCTTACAATCGTTTTGGCGCCGACCAGTTTCGCCGCTGTTTGGACGATCGCACGGCGGCTCGGCGCCGGTTCGACGAACCGGCAACAGGGGCGCTCTAGCGAGAGCGGCACACGAGGATGCTCGACCTGCGTGGCACAGCCTACGAGTGTCATGACTGCGATTGCGGCCAGGATGAAGAGGAATTGCATTTTCTTACCGTACGTTGACGAACCGGCCTTGGGCCGTCTCCCTGAGCTGATCGATGTCTTCGCGCCGGGTCACGGAGAGTGGCATAGTGTTGGTCAATTCTTCAATCAACAGATCGGTCGTCAGCGGTGTTTTTTGGTGGAGTGCGCGATAGAGGGCTGCGACCACAGCCTGCTCGATTTCCGAACCGCTGAAGCCGTCGCTGGCGCTGACGATCTTGGGCAGATCGAACTGTTTCGGGTCCTGCTTCCGAAGACCCAGGTGAATCTTCCAGATGGATTCCCGCTCGCCGTCGTCCGGCAGATCCACAAAAAATATTTCATCGAATCGGCCTTTGCGAAGGAGTTCGGGGGGAAGCAACGAAAGATTGTTGGCGGTGGCCACGACGAAGACCTCTTGTTTCTTTTCCTGAAGCCACGTGAGAAAGGCCCCGAACAGCCGGCGGCTCAAGCCCGCATCGGCCTCGCCGCTTCCGCTCCCAGCGGCCATCGCCTTCTCGATTTCATCGATCCACAGGACGATGGGCGAAAGCGATTCAGCCATTTCGATCGCCTTGCGGAAGTTCTTTTCCGACTCACCGACGAACTTATCGAACAACCGGCCTGCATCGAGCTTTAAGAGTGGGAGTTGCCATTCCCGTGCGATAGCCTTTGCGGCCAACGATTTACCGCAGCCAGGCACGCCTACGAGCATGATTCCTCTGGGGGGCGTGAGATTGAGGGCCTTGGCTTCTGCGGTAAAACCGACCTTCGCACGTTCCAACCAGGATTTCAGATTGACGAATCCACCCAACTCAAACCGGTTGTCTTCAAGCGGATAGTATTCAAGCAGCCCGCCATCTTTGATCGCCTGCACCTTGCGCTTCAGAATTTTCTGTACGTCATCGGCAGAGAGGGTCCCGTCTTCGATGATACATTGCGTGATGACCTGTCGGGCCTGATGGAGCGTCAGCCCCTGCAAGGCGCGGAGAATGGCGTCACGCTCGTTGGCCGAAGGGCCCTTGTCTGCCGCTTTGGAGTCGCTGATGGAGCTGAGGATGCTTTGCACGACCGTGGTTGACCGTGGGCGAAGAAGCGAGGTTCTGGGGCCGAGCGACTGTAAGACGTTCTGGAGCATGGACTGCAGTTCGTCTCGATCCGGCAGTTGCAGATCGAGCCGGACGACGATTTTTTCAATATCGGGCGGTAGGGTAATGGGTTGGCCGGTGATCACGCAGGTGGAACGGGAGCGATCGTAGACTGCCGTAACTTCTCGGAGTTGGCGGGCGACCGCGGGATCTTGCAGATGCGGCGCGAGGTCCTTGAGCCAGAAGACCGCCTCGACTGTCAGGCCTTGCAGATGTTGGAGGACCGCCAGAGGGGTGGCGGTGATTTTACTGAGTGTCGGCCCATCGTCGTGCCGGGTGAGTCCTCTCGTGACAGACCACTCGAATAGCGGCATGCGTTCCTGGGCGGCAACTGATTGCAGCAACGCCAGTACTCGTTCCTCCTCTACCGTTTCGATGGTGATCAGCGGGTGGCAGGAACGAATGAGGGTGCGGAGATCGTGCACGCTGGTTGACAGAGCCATAGGAGGGAAATGCTAGCACGAGGCGCGCGCCTCACCAAGGAAAGGAAACTTTGCTGCGCAGTCAGAGGAGGCGTAAAAGGTAAGACGTGAAAGGTGAAACGTGGGGCTGCCGAGGGATTTTTCTACGAAACCTTTCACCTTTCACGGATCGATGGACATCTAGCACATCAGGTCTTGGTGGGGGAACCGAGGGCTTTGTTGATCTCCCGGATAAGGCTTCGTTCGATTTCCGAGACCTCCTCCGCACTCACGCTGAGGATACGTCCACCCTGGGCCAGCTTTTCGAAGTCGGCCTTGACGTTGAGCTTGGTGATGTTGGACGGGAGCGCATGGAGCGACAGCACATATTGATTCCGTGAGCCTGGGACTTCAAGCGAGATAGGTGGAGAAACTTTCCGTTCCGTCACGTAGACCGCTTTCTGATCGGTCTTGATACTCACTTTGAAGTGGTATCCGTTGCGGCTGAGGGACTCTTCCACCATCTTGGCGACGGTACTCAAGGGCGGGGGATGTCTTCAGTCTGGGCTCCCTTCTCCTCGACATGGATATTCTGCGCCGCCTGGGCCGCTGCGGTTTTTTGGACATCGGCGCTCAGCTTTTTTGCCTGGGCTGTTTGTATTGCCAAATTGTCAGCGGTGGCTTTGGCCTCGGCCTTGGCGCTTTCGGCCGATTGCTTCGCGTCGCGCAATTCCTGGTTCAGGAGATCGATCTGTTGATGCATGACCTTGTTTCCATCCTGCAGCGAGCTGACTACCGACTCCTGTTTGCTCAGTTGCTTGCGAAGCGATTCATTCTCCGCTTTAAACGGCGAGTCGTCGGGCTTACAGCCGCTGGCTGAGATACAGAGCGCGATCGCTCCGATCCACAGGATCCATTGGTTTGAGTGGGTCTTATTGCGCACGTCATGTCCCTCCATTTGAACTTCAGGATTATCCACGCTTCGTGTCGGCTTGTCCACGCCGGATTCTGTGAATTGACCGTTTCCCTTTCCGGAAGTTATGCTCAATCTCACCGGATGCTGAAAAAGACCGCCAGCGTCGTTCTCGGCTCATCGAAATCCTCAACGTACCCCTGAGGGTACGCCTCCGGTTTCGATTCGCCTGCGGCCTTGCTGAACGGTCTTTTTGAGCATCCGAATGGTGGAATGGTTTATTGTGTATGAAGAGAGCCTTTTTGCAGATTCCTACGATGACTCGCTTGGTGGTTTTCATTTTAACGATGCTGCTCATGATGGGTGGCTTCATCGAAGCGCCGGGAACGGTTGTGGCGTCAGATCGGCAGTCTGAGGCCATCCCTGCTGAAGACTATGCCTTGTATGACCAAGTGGTGACGAGTAAGTTTCTCACGTCAGCGACTCAGTCGGTCGTAATCGAACGCATGACCCGGCTCCGTCTCTCTCCGGATCAGGAGGGAGTGACGACCATCGGAGCTTTTCATGAGGAGGAGTACTTTGGCAGTAAACTCCCGGCTGACCTCATCCGGGAGTTCATTGCAGTCAATCGGCAACCAAGCAGGCTTGAAAGACAATTTCACTTTGCGGTCGGCTACCGGTTCGCCACGGAGGGCAGGCTCGAAGAGCCGGAGGTTTCCCTCACACCGTACGGTTGGGGACTGGGAGTAGCGAGACAGGCACCGCCGCAGACGTCGGAGCCAGTCCCCTGGGCTCATGCGAGACAGGTTCAAGCGCCGTCGGTTCTAAATCGGCTGGCATTCTCTCGCGTCGCGCGAGGCCTGCGCAACGATCATGCGCTGCTGTACGTCGACGTCCTACGCCCAGACGGCACCGGAGCAGGATTCCTCGTGTGGTGTCGCCGTCAAGGACGAAGTTGGGCGTTATCCGATACGGAAGTCGTTTGGGCCATTCAGCCTCAGCTCGAACCAGAAGAAGGGCCGCTGCTTGCGCCCTGATGGGCTAGGACGGTAGCATGGGTTCATCATGTCTGCCATGATCCGAAAAACATTTTCCGTCCCACCCCTTGGCTGCAATTGCTCGATCATCGGCGATCCGGTGACGAAGCAGGCCATCGTCGTCGATCCCGGTGGTGCGCATGAGCGAATTCTCAACGAGGTGCAGCAACTGGGGTTGAGGGTCACGCACATCCTTCACACCCATGCGCATTTCGACCATTTTCTCGCTTCCGGTGAAATGAAGAAGGCGACGGGGGCGACGATCTGTCTGCATCAGGATGATCTTGAACTCTGGAAGAATCTTGAATTGCAGTGCCGGATGTTCGGTGTGGTGTACCTGCCTGTGCCGTTGCCAGACTATTGGCTCAAGGATGAGGAGCAACTGCTGGTTGGCCAGGTCTCCGCTGTTGCGCTCCATACGCCAGGCCACACTCCCGGGTCCATGAGTTTTCATTTCCCTCTCGACAACGTGGTCTTGGCCGGCGACACACTCTTCCGCGGCAGCATCGGGCGTACTGATCTCTGGGGCGGAGATTTCGATGCCATCGAACAATCTATTCGAGGACGGTTGTATAGCTTGAAGGATTCGACGATCGTGGTGACAGGGCATGGACCGGAGACCGAGATTGGGCTGGAGAAGGAGACAAATCAATTTTTCCGCGTCTGACCGGTGGGGGAGGTGACCATGACGACATACATGCGGTTCGTCCTCTCTATCTGTTTTCTCGGCGCTCTCGCGCTCTCCGTTGCGCATGCGGATGAATCTTCACCGGCGACCTCGGCGCAGGTCACGATCACCGAGGTGAAGGTTCGTATTTCCGATCGCGGCGCTGTCGTGTTCTTGTTGGCCGAAGGCAAGGCTATTCCGGTTTTCGTCGATCTGACAGTCGCGCTGTCGATTCAAGGCGCGTTGAGCGGCGAGACACTCTCTCGTCCCCTTTCTCACGATTTGATGCATACGATCCTGGAGGCCTATGGCGGGAAAGTGTTGCGAACCGTCATCACGCTACAAGGCGGAACCTATTACGGTGCGTTGACCGTTGCGGTGCAGGATCAGGTGAAGACGTTTGACAGCAGGTCATCCGATTCGATCGCGTTGGCCGTTCATTTCAAGGCGCCGATCGTCGTGGGCCGGGATCTATTGGAGTCAGCGGGACGCTCTGTGGACAAGTCGAAGACGGAGGATCTGTAGCCCCCGCTCTATGTTCTTCCCTCGGAATCGAGGCAGGTGACGACGTCATGAGAACTCGGTTGGAAACTGCTTCACCATTGCCTCTGTCAACGTATCCGCAATGACATAGACATGTTGTCGCATCATCGGCCAGCTTGCCTCTAACTTTGCATACTCCTTTTTCTTGTACTGGTTGATTTGGAGGACGTGGTGCGTGGCATGCGCTGCGATCAGCCCGCGAACTGTGTCTTTCTGGAGATAGGGATTGACTCCGCTGAAAAAATCGCCGATCGCGTCGGCATTGGACGCCAAGAGGGCAAGCGCAGCATCCTGCTGGCTCTGAATCCCCGCAACGGTGCCTGCGGAGTATTCTTTGATTGCGGCGACATGGCCGACTAACAGGGTAAAGAGTGCCTGAGACCCTGCTTCGCCATAGAAGGGTGTCACCGTGATCGCAATCTGTTTTGCGTTGGCGACGGCTTCCTTCTCGGCAGCAGTCCGGTCCGCCAGACTGTTCGGCGCGTTGTTCAATGTGGCGTGTTGCATCCAATAGATGTGCCCAAGCCAGAGTGTGCGAAAGGTCTGCTGCAACTCCGCCACACGGGCTGGATTCGTATCCACTGCTGATTGTGGTTCGCCGTCACATCCCACCAGGCCAGCGAGGGCGAGTACTAACATTGCCATAGACCGAAGTATCTTGTTCATAAAGCCCTCCATCGAAACTGACCACAACTTGCAAGTGAAACCTGGATGTTCAAAGTCGCGAGAAAGATTTCGGCATCCTCTGTGTCACAGTCCGACTGTAACAGTCGGATATGAAGGGAGCGTGAACGGATCATGAATAAATCTTCATCTCCCCAAGCGGTCTTGAGCACATACAGATACGGTGCGCGATCACACGTAGCCAGCAATATTCACGAAGGCTTCTAGTGCAACCACTGATATGCTGCTCTTGCGAGTGAGATATCGTTTATGACGAGTAAAGTGCGGGGCGAAATGGGCATGTCTGCATTGTGGTATGCGAGATAGACCCTTTGATGGGCTTAGGGTGTCGCGATCTCGTCGAGGAACGCGCGTAGGAATGTTTTCGCGATGAGCCGTTGTGAATACGGATGGGTGGCCGATGTGTCCTTGGAAGGATGTTGTATTCGGAGATCGGTCCCAATGCAATGCACAGACTCTCTATGGAGTGGTCTACGTGCCAGTGTAGGGGCCACCGTTCGGCAGGACGCCGGCGGACCGCATGGCATCGGAGGGGTCAACACAAAGGGCAGAGCGCTCAGATGAGTGCTCTGCCCCGTGCGACTGGGATGACCGGTTACCCTTAGAGCCAGTTGACGCGTTCCGCCGGCCGGATGTAAATCGGCTCCTCCACCTGAATCCGGGCCACTTCCTTGCCCGACTTGTTGAAGCCCAGCACGGTGTCGTTGTACATCTCGAACCGCTTCCCGTGAATCTGGGTCTCGAACACCTTCGGCCCCGGGATGACATCGTACCGGAAGACGATCTGCTGGCTCGCGCGCCAGAGCTGCAGGACCGCGAGCAGTTCCCGGCTCGGTACCAAGTACTTCTCGATGGCATTATCGACGCCGGGCCCGAACATCTGGCGGGCATAGCCGCGCGGGCTATGCCGCGGGGGGATGTAGTACCCATTGGGCTCCGTGCCCCACTGCGGATACAGGGGCAAGGCCACCTGTTCCACGCGAATCGTGTAATAGAGCGGATGCCACCGGTCTTCCGCCCACAGGCCATCGTCGCCAATCCGCATCAAGCTCTGCATCCGGATCTTCCCGACGCAGGCCGCCATGCAGCGCGTTTCCATCGGCTCGCCGCCCGTCAGCGGATCCTTGCCTTCGATCCGGGGATAGCAGGCAATGCACTTCTCGCTCACGCGGGTCGTGCCTCGATACATCGGCTTCTTATACGGACATTGTTCCACGCACTTCTTATAGCCGCGGCACCGGTTCTGGTCGATCAACACAATCCCGTCTTCCGGCCGCTTGTAGATCGCCTTGCGGGGGCAGGCCGCCAAGCAGCCGGGATAGGTGCAGTGGTTGCAAATCCGCTGGAGATAGAAAAAGAAGGTCTCGTGCTCCGGCAGACTGCTGCCCGTCATCTTCCAGGGTTCATCCCGGGAGAAGCCCGTCTTGTCGATGCCTTCCACCAGGGCCCGCATCGAGGTCGCCGTATCTTCATAGATATTCACGAACCGCCACTCTTGGTCCGTCGGAATGTACCCGATCGCCGCCTGGCCCACCTTGGCGCCGGCGTCGAAAATGGTCATCCCTTCGAACACCCCGTAGGGCGCATGGTGCTTCCGGCCCACCCGGACGTTCCACACCTGGCCGCCGGGATTCACCTGCTCGATGAGCTGCGTGATCTTCACGTCGTAGAACTGGGGGTACCCGCCGTAGGGCTTGGTCTCCACGTTGTTCCACCACATGTACTCCTGCCCCTTCGAGAAGAGCCAGGTCGACTTGTCCGCCATCGAACAGGTCTGACAGGCCAAACACCGGTTGATATTGAAGACAAAGGCAAACTGCCACTTCGGATGCCGCTCCTCGTAGGGATACAGCATCTTCCGTCCCAGGTGCCAGTTATAGACTTCGGGCATTGTTTCTCTCCTTTCAGTCGAGGGCGAGACCAGCGGGACGGGTGAGCCCTGCGAGACTCGCCATCCGTCTCCTCTGTCTGATCCCGTTCCTCATCATCGGTTGTGTTCTTTCCAGTCTCACGAGTCCCGCGTCTCGCGCATGTCTCGCTAGACTTTGATCTTGATGTGTTCGCCTTTCAGCCACTTGATCATGAACTCATTTTCCTGGCCCGGCGTGAACCCGGTCCGCACCGGCTCCCAGGGCCCGCGGGCCCCGATCCCGCCGTCTTCGGCCTTCGTGATCCGGATCAAGCATTCCTTCGGCACCGTGTTGATGGCATGGTGATCGACCTGATAGCCCCACTTGAACTTCCAGGCGATGGCATGTTTGCCCGGCAAGGAGTCGGTCTGGTGCATCGGCATCAACCAGTTCCGGGTAAAGGACTGCTGGGCCCCGTACCGGAAGTTCGACTGATAGCCCGTATCCACTGCGATGGCGCGCCCGTCGGGGCGGGTCTCATGGCCCTTCACCGACTTTGGTGTGGACACGTAGGGCGCATGCTTCGACATCGTGACATGGTACGGATAGGACGGATTGTACTTGGCCCGGATCATGAGCCGCGCGACCTTGTAGTAGGGATCCGACGGTTTCCAGCCCCGATAGGGCCGGTCCACCGGGTTGCCGTCCACATAGACGTAGTCGCCGTCGTTGATCCCGCGGTCTTTCGCCGCTTGCGGGTTGATGTGCAGCTGGTGCTCGCCCACCCCCGGGGTCCGTTTATCCATGCGGTACGGATCGCCGAAGTTCGACTCGTAAATCTGCACCCAGTCGTTCACGGACCATTGACTGTGCACCCGATGGCGGGTCTTCGGCGTGACGCAGTAGAACTGGTAGCCCTTCTCCCACAAGGGATTGGCATGCCGCTTAATTTCCTGCCACGGCAACTTGATGTTCCGCACCGTCTTGTCGTCATGGTGCTGCGCCGTGATCGGGATCCCGTAGTCGTCCGGCCGGACATAGGGGTTGCTGGTCATAATGGCATTCGGCAAATAGGGGGTCGCTTCCGGCCCCTCACGGTGCGAAATGAAGTTCTCGCCGTATTCGATCGCCTCCGGTTCGGTCCGGTAATTTTCGTACCGGCCGGTCCTGGTCCACATGGGCTTCGACTCGTTCGTCTCTTCCCAGAAAGGCACGCGGGGATAGGTGCGGACCATGACCATCCAGCCCTTTTCCGACTTCAGCATGACGTCGGCGCTGTAGCCGTAGAAGGTGCTGGAGGCATCGAGCATCCGCTGGGCATAGACATCGACCCGGTTTTCGTAGACGAACTTGAAGTAATCACGCATCCGCTGGTCGCCGGTCATGTCCGCCAACTTGGCCGCGACACCGGCAAACGTATCGAGGTCGTTCCGGGTATCGTAGAGGGGCCGGATCCCGCCCTTCCAGATCTGCACCCAGGGATTGGACACCGTCACCGTCATTTCAGGATAGGTGAACTCCATCCAGGTGTTCGCAGCGAAGGCGATATCGTTGTGGTTGATGTCCGAGGTCATCTCGACATCCTGACAGATCAGGGTCTCGATGTTCGGATCGACGTTCTTGACCATGTCGTAGTGGTGCTTGGCGTTGTTGAGCACGTTCACGTTGACGACCCACCGGAATTTGCTCGGGGTCGGCATGTGCGTCTTGCCCGTAAACACCTTGCGGCCGTACTTCGGCGTGTTGACGATCAGGGCTGTGTCGCCGTGGTTCCAATAGCCGACCTCTTCCCCATAATAATAGGAGCTGGTCTTAATTTCCTTGCCGTGTGCGTTCGGGTCCAGGGTGATGTTGAAGGGATCCTCTCCCGTATGCACGGCGAGCCCCGCTCCCGGACCAGGGCGTGGCCGTCCATGTTCCGGCCTTGTAGTTGCCGGCCCAGGTATGTTGTCCGGTACCGAATTTCCCCACGTTGCCGGTGGACGATGAGCACCATCGCGGCGCCGCGGGAGTTAATGGTTTGATGGAAATAGTGACAGGTCCCTTCCCCGTTATGAATAGCGGCGGGCTTGATCGAGCCGGAATCCCGCGCCCACCGCACCAACAGATCCTTCGGCGTTCGGCAGATCTGATGGACGGTGTCCAGGTCGTAATCCTGAAAATGCACCAAGTACATCTGCCAGACCGGCATCGCATCGACTTCGCGCCCATTGAGCAGCTTCACGCGATAGGTGCCGTTCAATGCGGCGTCGATTCCGCTGTTCTGATAGTGCCAGCCGACCAGTTCACGGTGCAGCGGGACCGCCTGTTTCTTGTTGAGATCCCAGACCATCATCCCGCCGAGCCGCTCAACCTGTGGCGGCTTGAGGGACTGCACCCGGCCCGAGTAGCTGTTGGAGAAGTCTGGGAACTTATAGTCGGCGACCACATCGCGCGGGTCGAGGAACTGCAAGGTATCGGTCCGGACGAGCATGGGCGAATCCGTGTAGCCCTTCAGGAAGTCGACGTCGTGCATATTCTCATCGACGATGATTTTCATGGCACCCAAGAAAATCGCCCCGTCCGACGCGGGGCGGAGTGGCATCCAGTAATCGGCCCGATAGGCGGTGGGATTATATTCCGGCGTGATGACCACGATCCGGGCGCCCCGTTCGATACATTCCAGCTTCCAGTGGGCTTCCGGCATCTTGTTTTCGACGAAGTTTTTGCCCCAGCTCGTGTTCAGTTTGGAGAAGCGCATGTCGGAAAGGTCGCAGTCAGATCCCTGGACACCGAATATCCAGGGATGCGCAGGGTTCTGGTCGCCGTGCCAGGTATAGTTCGACCAATAGCGGCCGCCCTGGGCCTGCTCCGGACCGACCTTTCGGATCCAGGTGTCCAACAGCGCATTGACCCCGCCGTTGATTCGGGTGTTCCCCATCTTGCCGAGAATCCCGAGGACCGGCATGCCGGCGCGATGCTTGAAACAGCGAGTCCCGGCCCCCTTCATCATCTCGATCATTTCCGGTGCATACCCCTGCTCCCGGAGCCGACGGGCGCCTGATTCGCCGCTATACCGCGTGGCAATAATGATCATGGCCTTGGCCGCATAGGTGAACGCGGTATCCCAGGACACCCGCAGCATATCGTCGAGGAAGCGGCTGTCGAACTTGTACTTGCGCTTCACATCCGACGTGAGCTCCGGCGAGCCGGCATCCATCCATTCCTTCCACCCTTTGCGCATCAACGGCCCCTTCAACCGATAGGGGCCATAGACCCGGCGATGGAAGGTAAACCCCTTCAAGCACATCCGGGGGTTATGGGCAAAGGTGCCGCGATTGCCATAGAGATCTTCATAGGTCTGGTGATCGTAGTTCTGCTCGACCCGCATGACGACGCCGTTGCGGACGAAGGCCCGCACGCGGCAGGCATGCGTGTCATTCGGAGAACAGACCCAGGTAAAGGACGAGTCGTACCGGTACTGGTCATGATAGACCCGTTCCCAGGACCGATCCGGATAGTCCCCCAAGGGGTTGCCGACTTCGATGACCGGCTGGAGGGCCGTCAACGCCAGGACGTTGTCTGCGATAGCCACGGCGGCGACCGTCCCTGCTGTGACTTTTAAGAACTGCCTTCGTGATAAAAACATGGGGCACACCTCCTACAGTTGAGGGCTTTTATCAAGCCCACGCGATATCTCTAAGCACTTACAGGGGAAATTTTCTTTCTTTTATTTCTTGAGAATCTGAAGCAATGCCATGAATATGCTGCCATCTCAGCTGTTGGCAGCTACTCTAGCTTCGTCACATGATCCTTTGATGAAGGGATCATGAAGAATTCTTCATTATTCTGAAATCTCTTGGCCTTGACGTGCGCGTTGTCCGCTCGCACCTAGCCCCATTACTCAGGAACGGTTCTCCTGCAATCGCGCATTCGATAGTGGGTCGATTTGACATCGCACCGTAGCGTTCTCGCCAAACAGTAAGTGGTCAATAGCGAAAACTTTTCAATTGAGCCCTTGCACCAAAAATCAACGGCGAAATTTACATACGGTGGCAAAGTTGAATTCACACTGACTTACTATTACCAGCGACAGCAAAAGAGATGCCAGATTGAAAAGAATGTGGCTGTGACAAAATCGTATTTGTTAACATATTGAAATATATGTGAAAAAGTAGAATTACGAAAAGGTACTTGAGGGGGGAAGTAAAAGTTGTTTTGTTAATCGAATATGATGATATGCGCGATTTGATAAATATGATATTTCATCCAATATGTGAATTTGTTGCGTTCGCATATCAGAATATTCGTCAACGAGAATATGCCAAATGATCTGACAGAATGACCCATGAAACACTTTACGAGATCGTCATGCTACGAAAACGTAACGTGATCGCGTGAATAACAGAGAATAAATCCAGTCAACGATTGGATTGTTACGAATGTGCGACAGTTGCTACAAATTCTCGACATCCTCGCTTTCCAGAAATCGTTTCATGAGCAGTGAGAAATGTTGCCGTGGAATACCGCTCTCTTCAGCGGCCTTTGTGATGACACCGCCATGCTGCGCCAGTTTGACACGCAGGTAAGACTTTGTAAATTCTTCGAGCGCTCGTTCCTTCGCCTCCATGTATGGAAGGATGGTCAGACTCGGGTCGACTGAGGCGAGACTTTCAGCCGCACTCTGTGGAAGCATGCTTCGGACATCTCGAGCCCGAATGATGTCGTCAGTCGCGAGCATGACTATCCGTTCCAAGACATTGCGGAGTTCCCGTCCATTCCCGGGCCAGGAATAGGACACAAGGGCTCCCAGAGCCTCTTCGTCAAAATGGCACTGCGCTTTGCCCATGGATTGAGCAAGCCGGCTGAGCAAATGACGTGCGATAGTGGAAATGTCATCGCGACGCTCGCGGAGCGGGGGCACCCGTATCGAAATGACAGCGAGCCGATAGTACAAATCCTTCCGGAAGGTCCCCTCACGCACTTGCGCTTCGAGATCCCTGTTGGTCGCAGCGATAAAGCGCATATTGATCCGGCGAACTCTGGTTCCACCCACGGGACGCACCTCGCTTTCCTCCAAGACGCGTAGAAGTTTCGCTTGGAGGAGAAGGGGAAGCTCCGCGATTTCATCAAGGAACACGCTGCCGCCGTTCGCCAGCTCAATAAGCCCCGGCTTATCGACGATCGCGCCGGTGAAGGCACCCCGCACATGCCCGAACAACTCGGATTCCATTATCCCCTCGGGAACAGTCGTGCAATCAATCACTTGAAATGGCCGATCGCACTCAGGACTCTGCTGATGGATCGCCCGTGCAATCATCCCCTTTCCCGTTCCGGTTTCTCCGGTAATTAAGACCGTCGAGCGGACCTGAGCCGCCTCACGAATATTCCGCATAATTTTCTCGAACGCGGCGCTACTCCCCACGAAACTATTGGCTGCGAACTCCTGCCGGTCCTGTTGTTCGTACACCGAATGTCGCCGCAGGATTTCAGAGATTCGAATCGCCCGATGAAGTCGTACCCCCAAGTCCTCTGCATTGACCGGCTTCAGCACATAGTCGAAGGCGCCTCGTCGCATCGCATCCACGGCCAGAGGGACCGCGTTCATCCGCGTCACCACCAGCACCGGCAAGTTTGGATCGATCCTTTGAATGCGGCTGACGAGATCCAACCCGTCCATTCCCGGCAACATCATGTCGGTCAGCACTAGATCGACCGCCCGTTCTCCGATCAATTGCAAGGCGCCTTCTGCCGTAGGGCGAACTTCCATATCAAAATCTCCCCCGAGCGGTTTCAGATCCGCCGATTCAAGGGCGTGTAGCATTAACTCAACGTCCGTTGCGTTGTCCTCGACGATCAGAATCGTGAACGGCGCTTTGGATTTGGTTTTGGTCGATCGCATGCCGGAAACTCCGCCACGTGTCATCATCTCTCCCTTCCTCACAGAACCTCTCGCCGGACGACATCAACCGCAGTGGGAACCCTCGACACCTGCATCCCGGCATTCAAGGCTCCCTCTTGTTCCTGAAACCTCGGGATCGTGAAAAATACCGTGCAGCCCGGCCCCTCGGCTCCATCTATCCATGCCTTACCGCCATAGAGTTCCACGATGCGCTGGATGATAGTGAGCCCGATCCCGTCGCCGGCTGCCTCAGACGTCAACAAACGGACAAACGGCTGGAACACTCGAGTGCGTTGGGCCGAAGGGATCCCGATCCCGTGATCCTCCACAGAGAAAGCCACCATAGGGCCTTGTATGCGCCCGCTGATCCTCACCACGGGCGGTTCTCCCTTTCGAGTGAATTTAAGGGAATTTGAGACGAGGTTATCGAATATCTGCCGGAGAGAGGCGCCGTGACAGGCAACGAGCGGTAACCCTGACTCAACATGTACCACGGCACAAAGCCCGCCGATCTCACCGGATCGGGCTTTCAATACCTCTTCAATTATTGCGTTAGGAACAACAGCCGTGAAGGTTTCTTGCTCCGCTCCCACGTGAGCTACAGTCAAGATCCCCTCTACTCGCTGCACAAGATCCTTACTATTTTCTTCGATAAGGGATAACCATCGTTTCGTCCGGTCATCGAATTGTCCTCTGTCCTGCTGGGCCAATAACCGTGCGAGTTCTTGCATGCGAGCCCCTGGCCCCTTGAGATCGTGCGCCAGGGTTTCAGCCAGATGCTCGAGCTGTCGAAGGCGTGTCACCAACCCCCGCTGTTTCTGTTGTGCCGCTTCGTGCAGCCGCGCATTTGAGATGGCCAGTGCAGCCTCCTGGGCCAAACCTTCAGCCAGTCGCTGATTCCACTCATGCGTGGCCCGGCGTCGCTCTTTCAGAAACAACAGGACACCGAACGGAATCTCCTGCGCCAAAAGTGGAGTCGCCAGCATGCTGTTCCCGATCAAGTTGCGCCGGACCATCTGCAGCCACTCATCCGAACGAATCCATTCCGCGGTGGCCACCGCGCGCGTATCAAAAGCTTGAACGCCGACCGGAAATTCCTCCCACGGCATGACCCGTTTCTTCAAACGGTCGTTCCATTCGCCGGATGCTGCTTCAACAATCCAACAGCCTACTCGTTCATCGCGAAGGAGTACCAAACAGATATCTGATTGCACCAACTCCACGGCTCGGTCTGTAAGACGTCGGAGCACCCCATCCAAATCGTCCGAGCCGATGGTGATGATCTCTTGACCAATTGTGTCGAGCGCTTCGATCTCCTGGATGTTCGTCTCGATACGGCGGGCCATGGCGAGGTAGGCTTCTGCCAATTGACCGAGTTCGTCCTTTGCTCCTCGGCCATTAGCCAACAGCTCGGTGATCCCGGCCACATCGACTTGCGCTCCGATCCTTGCCGTAGCGGATTGCAACCGCGTGATCGGATCCGTGAGAGAACAGGCTAGGACGCGCGAGACGATCCATCCCAGCGCAACCACACCGGCCAGTACGATCCACAGTCCGACAAACGTCCGCTGCGACAGCGCGTCCGCTTGTTCGTTCAACGAATTTCGCTGCCGCATCAAGCGATCTTCGACGGTCCGGAGGTCTGCGCGGAGGAGATCGGATAATCGGAGCCCCTCACCCGACCGCACATACGCTAACGCCTTGTCCGCCAGTCCATGCTGAATGTCTGCGATCAACTCCTGCTTCGATCGCAGCAGGTCTTTTAGTTGCCGCTCGATCGGAGGGAGTTGGCTCGGAGAGCCGGATACCTTCGCCAGCGACGTTGAGGTATCCGACAACGATTGGTTGAGCTTCGCTTCAGCTTCAGCCAACGGAGCAAGAAACGCTGGTTGCTGGGTCAAGACATAGCCGCGAAAACCGTCTTCAATATCGACGGCGAGTCGCCCCAGCACATGGACCTGTTGATCAGCCAGCATAAGGTCTTGCTTTTGTTGTTGGAGAGCAAGCAACTGTTGGACAGCATACAGGTGGATGGCAATGCCCGCACTGAGCGGCACACAGAGCAACAAGAGCATCGCCCACACCTTGTGTTGAATGCGGATTTGACCCACCCACTGTACGGCCCATCGGTTCATATGGCGGCACCCTCTCGTTTTTGCAACGTGCTCAGGAGGTTTCGGTCCATGAAGAAATCATAAAGAATGCTTCATCTTCCTGAAGCGCGTAGCCTGGAGTATTCATGACCGCTCTGTGTTCTTCCCTCGGAATCGTCTCGGGTAACGACTTCACTCTCCAGTCATGAGAACTTTTCAGGAAACTGCTTCACCAATGCCGCCATGATTGTATCGGCAATGACATAGACGTGCTCGCGCATCATCTTCCAGGTTTCATCTAGATGCGCATAGTCCTTTTTCTTGTACTGGTTGATTTGGAGTACATGGTGGGTTCCATGCGCTGCGATTAGCCCCCGAGCAGTGGATTCCGACAGATAGGGATTGATTCCGCTAAAGAATGAGCCGAAGTCGTTGGCATTGCTCCCTAAGCGGGCCAGCGCAGCCTCCTGCTCGCTCTTATTATCCGCAACAGTGGCCTCTGAGTATTCTCTCACTGCGCTGATGTTGATATCCAGTAGGCTCAAGAATTTCTGCGCCCGAGCTTCACCGTAAAATGGTGTAAGCATGCTCGCGATCTGTTTCGTATTGGCGTCGACTTCCGTTTTGACGGCAGCGCGTTCCGTCGGACTCTTCGTCGTGCTATCTAATACGGCGTGCTGCACCCAATAGATGTGCCCAAGCCAGAGATCGCGATAGGTCTGTTTCATCTCCGCCACACGGGCTGGATTCACATCTCCGGCCGCACTCGCTTCGCCGTTACAGACCACCAGGCCGGCGAGTGCAAGTACCAACGCTGCCATAGACTGAAATAACTTGTGCATGAAGACCTCCATCGAAACCTGTTCTAAGTTTCGGTTGAATCCTGGCTTTTCAAAACCTCCGAGAGCGATTCCGGTATCCGTAAGCCACCGTACGAATATAACGGTCGCATATGGACGGATCATGAAGAGTTCTTCATCATCCTAAACGGTTTTGGGCTCGTATGCCAATGATGTGCGAGCCCATCTAACCTACTATTTCAAACACGCTTTCCTGCCTTGCCTACTCATGCAAGGGGCCAAACTTCCTGTAGAGTCCCGATGAAAGGGGCGCACTCCTTTTGGGGCTTCCAGGCGCCATGTCAAGCCACGCTTCGCGTGGCGACTGCGTGATTGCTTGACGAGTTGTCATGAATACGGATGGATGGTCGATCTGCCCTTGGAAGTATGTTGGATTCGGAGATCGGTGCTAATGCATTAAGAGGGCTATCGATGAATACGTTTTGATCTCATCGGAGAAACCCTGACCGATGACTTTGTTGCCGTTGGGAAATTGCGGTTTATACGGGATTCCGGAGAAGGAAATGGATAAGCCTGCATCTTTGTATTCTTCGAATACGCCTCTCGGTTTCTGATGATCATTTGTTTAGCGCCTGAGCCTCTTCCAAATAAGCGGTCAGTACTCTGGCCGACAGTCCATGTGATGGCCCGCTGCTGGGAATATGCAGTAACACAGTAAGGATTTCATTCTCAAACGTCGCCGTCACCTTCTCCACTTGTGCCCGGTCTGGAATTGGGATTGTCCGCATAAACGAGCCGCAGAGCCGTTAGGACCAGTAAATCCCTTCACGCCGATCGTCCCGCTTTCGTTTACGCTCATCGCTGATGATCAATCCGGGAGGGACCATGAAAAATCTTCATCAATGGCCGTGCTCAACCTGATGGCGTAGCGCATGCTCAAAGGCCCGATTAACGGCCTGTTTTACCAGCTGGAGGTCCATGGTCTTAATGATGAAATCATAGGCCCCAGCTTCATCGCCTCGTTAGCTTCTTCGACTGTTCCGTAGCAAGTCCGCAAGACTGCCACCGCACCTTGCGTTATTTTGCAAATGGCCTCCAAGGTCTCGATCCCCGTTCTCTCGGCATCTTCATGTCGAGGAGAATCGGATCAGGAACACTTTTCTCAACCGCGGCCAGTAGTTCATCTCCTGACTTGGAGACTTACAGAAGACAGTCAAGCCGTGCAACCCTCGATAGGAGTGGGGTGCAAACCCTCATCCATTAGGCGGGTGTTGACCTGCGATTGACGCACTAACGTACAAGCTTATGAGAGACGGTTAAGGAATGGACGGCTTGGTTAAATCGTTATTCATCCGGTTGTTGGCCGCGTTGACATCGATTCCCCCAACAGGCAGCGGTTTGGCAAGATTGGTAAATTGGAACGTATTGAACGGTTGGATCTGATCGTCATTGGGCAATTGCTTCCGGTTCCACCCTCCGCCGAGCGCGCGGATGAGAGCAACGGAGGACCTGAGCAGGTCGGCCTTGATGACAACGGAATCGATGCGCGCCGTGAGCGTGCTGAGCTGCGCGTAAATGAGTTCAAGGCTGGAAGCCAGACCACCCCGATAGAGCACCATGGTCATGTTTTGTGATTTGAACGTGGCGCCGACGGCGTTGTCTTGGTGATTGGCCGCGACGGTCAGCCGATTGGTCAAGCTCAAATTGTTCTCGACCTCGCGAAAGGCGTTGAGCACTATCGAACGGTATCGATCTTCCGTTTCGCGATAGGCCGACCAAGCCTCCTGCAATTGGGCGCGGCGATAGCCCCCTTGGAAGACCGGCAGTTCAATGGCCGACCCGTAGGACCAGAAACTCGTGGCGGCCTTGATCAGACTGAAACCGTCATTCTCGTACCCGCCGCCAAGCCGGAACGACACATTGGGGAAAAAGGCGGCGCGGGCGATACCGATGACTCGGTTCGCCTGCGCCATCCGGCGCTCCATCGCGGCGATGTCGGGTCGACGCTCAAGCAGGGTGGAAGGGATAGTCCGTGGAATCGTGAACGTCGCCACTCGAAGGTCATCGACCGGTTCGAGCGTAAAACTGCCCGGCGCCATATTGAGGAGGATGGCGATCGCCTGTTCCGTCACTTGGCGCTGGCCTTGGATCTGGGCTAGTTTCGTCTCAGTGCTGAACAGCAGAGATTCGACGCGGACCACGTCGAGTGCCGATGCGATCTTGCCGGCGAACTGCCTCTCGACAAGGGCGAGCGACTGTTTGTAGAGAGCGATCGATTGGTTATAGATCGCTACTTGCCCGTCGTAACCACGTAGTGTGAAATAATCCGCCGCAATCTCCGCTTGCAGGCTGAGACGCGCGAGCCCATAGTCAGCGGCACGCTCTTCGGCGCGATAGATTTCAACACGAGTCGCATTGCGGAGCGCCGACCAGAAATCGGGCTCCCAGGATGCGATTCCTCCAAGCTCCACGGTATGTTGCTGAAGGGGAATACCCTCAGGACGAAATAACTTCTCGCTGGATATCCGATTGTTGGAGGCGCCGAACCCCAAGCCGAGCTTAGGAAGGTACTGCGACCGGGCCTTCATCATCTCATCGCGGGCCTGAACGAAGCGCTCCGCGGCCGCTTGCAGATCCGGATTCGCCTCCATGGCTTGCTCGATAAGTCTATTCAGCACCGGATCGTCGTAC
The DNA here is from genome assembly GCA_963781915.1 of uncultured Nitrospiraceae bacterium. Classification (GTDB taxonomy): domain Bacteria; phylum Nitrospirota; class Nitrospiria; order Nitrospirales; family Nitrospiraceae; genus Palsa-1315. Next base: position 232,128 of record CAWAIH010000006.1, read on the forward strand.
AGTTTCCACCAATCCGGACGGAGTTCGCTATCGGCCGGCGTCGCCTCCACAAAGGGACTCGACCCACGCCATGAAGCGGGGACGACATATTCAGGTGGTTTATAAGAGGGCGACAAATCGACTGCCGGGAACCAACTACAAGCAGGCAGAGTGAGCGCTAGCAACATGAAACTGGACCACCGCACCGCGGCGCGACTGGTGCGCGACACCTCTGCTCTCAATCGTAAGCGCTCGCCTATCATTCGGGCGTGGCTTTCGTGGTTGGCAAATCTTTTGGCGGAAGGGCATCTGTAATTTCATATCCCGGTGCGGGCGTGACGATGATCACCTTGTCACCGTCTAGCAACGCGGCGCTGGGATTGTTGATAATGCGGTCGCCGGCAGAAATCCCTTCGGAGATCTCCATGGCATTATCGAGGACTCTTGTCACGGCGATTGCTTTGAAATGTACGCGGTCGTCCTCACCCACCATGGCGATTTCCGCGCCGTGCTCCTGGAAGACCAACGCCGTGGTTGGAACGGTGAGAATGTTCCTTTCGACCGGAGCCGTGAGATGGACTGTTGCGTAGGAGCCGGGCCACAGCGCCCCGTCCTCGTTGTCAATCTCGAATACGGTGATGGCCGTACGCGTGCTGACGTCGAACCCACGCGCGACGGTCAGAAACTTACCGGTGAAATGACGATTGGGCAATTGTGGCACCGTCACGTCGGCCGTCAGGCCTGGCTGGAGAAAGGGCCCGAACGCCTCAGGCACACTGACGAAGAGACGCAGCTTACTGACGTCGGCCACGGTAAAGAGGTCCCTGATTGCGCCAGAACTCCCTTCTCCAGAGCTAGATTCTTTATTGACGTAGTTCCCGACGTTGATGTTGCGGGCGATCACCGTACCGTCAAAGGGCGCGACGATCGTCTTGAACCGGATCAGCGCCTCGAAATTCTTGAGGTTCTGCTCAGCAGCGTTGACTCTCGCCGCTTGGGCTTTCGCCTCTTGAACCTGTACCGAGATCGCCTGTTCCGAGACCGCCTGGTGCTGGCGCATCGCCACGTACCGTTTCGCGGTCAGTTCGGCCAGAACATTCTTGGCACGCTCGGTTTCCAGATCAGCCTTGGCTTGGGCATATTGGGCGTCGAGAGCCGGCGCATTGATTTCAGCAAGCATATCGCCCTGTTTCACGAGCGCGCCGTAATCCTTGTACCACATCTTCACATAGCCAGAGACCTGCGCATAAATCTGCGCCTCATACCAGGCCTGAATATTGCCGGGTAGCGTAATCGTCTCGGTCGGCGGCAACATCTTTGGGTTGATCACGGACACCTTCTGGGTAGCGTGGTCAACAGTTTTCTCTTGCAGACCTGCCGCACTGATTCCTCCCTCATAGTAACGGTAGCTGAAATACACTACGCATACGACAATTGCCAGAATCGCCAGGCCTTTACCACGCAAGCTATTCATATCAGACTTGCTCCTCTTGGCGAGTGGTTCGCCGGTTGTAGATCATGGCGTACATACAGGGCACAAAATACAGGGTGAACAGGGTGGCGATCAGTAAGCCGCCCATGACCGCACGGCCCAGTGGCGCATTCTGGGAGTTCGCTATCGACATCGGAAGCATGCCGATGATCATGGCCGCAGCGGTCATGAGCACCGGTCGGATCCGAGCCGTTCCGGCCTCCATCGCGGCCCGTATTGCGTCGCCATGGACGGCGATCCGCTCGCGGGCGTAGGACACGAGCAGGATCGAATTGGCCGTTGCCGCGCCCATCGTCATGATCGCGCCCATCAGCGCCGGCACGGAGATGTTCGTATGGGTCACGAACAATGCTACTGCGATGCCTGCCAGTGCGCCGGGCAAGGCCATAATGATGATGAAGGGATCGAGCCAGGATTGAAAGTTGACGACGAGCAGCAGATACACCAGCACGACCGCGGCGATGAGACCGAACAGCATTTCAGTAAGTGCGGCGCGCATCACTTCGGCTTGGCCGCGAATTTCGATCGTCGCGCCCCGGGGGAGGTCCGACTCCATGCTGTGGATGACCTGCTCGGTCTCTACCAGGACGGAGTTGAGGTCGCGTCCCTCGGCGGACACGTAGACGTCGATAAGCGGCATGATATTTCCGTGCGTGATCGCACCGGGCGTGCCGATTGCTGAAATCTTCGCCAAATTGCCGAGGAGCTGCAAATTTCTTACACCTTCCGAGGATTCGGTCTGCTCCCGACTCACCGGGACAATGTTAAGATCGTTTATGCTCGTGAGCTGCGCCTGCGGCGTGTAGACATTGATTCGGTAGGACATGCCGGTCGTGCGATCGAGCCAGTATTTCTGATCGATCTGTTGGCTGCCAGTGGTGGTCACGAGCACGTTGTTGCCGAAGTCCGTCTGGTCAAGGTTCACGCCGAGCGCAAACTTACGGTCGGATTCGGCGAGCAGGGTCGGCATGCCCATCGGCTGCTGAACCACCACGTCGCTGGAGCCGGGGATCTGTCGCAACTTGCCGGCCAATTTACGGGCGAACTTATGGTTGGCATAGAGATCCGGGCCGTTAATCTGCACGTCGATCGGCGAAAGAGAGCCGAAGTTCAGAATCCTCGCGGTAAGATCGGCCGGCTGGAATGTGAATTCGGTCCCCGGATAGCGCTCTGCCAACCCCTTACGGAGAGTGTCTCGGTACTCCCACACCGGCGACTCCTCATTCTTCAACGCGATCGTGAGGTCGCAATCCTGGGTGCCGACCGTCGGCGTCGGAATGAAGGCGAGGTTATGCGCCCCGACTGGTATGCCGCAATTGCTCACGATGTCTGAGACCTGGCCGGGTAGCAACCGTTCGACGTCCTTCGCGACCAGGGACGTGATACGCGCGGCAACCTCGATACGCGTGCCGAGCGGCGCTCGCATGTGCATCTGCAAGATCCCTGACCGGATCTCGGGGAAAAACTCGCGCCCGTTGAAATAAAAAAGGACGAGGGAGCTTGCCGCAATTGTGAAGGAGACGATGACGAAAGGGACGCGATGAGCGATCGCCTGTTCGAGCTGTGCATTGTAGCCTTCACGAAACTGATCGAAGCGATGTTGGAACCCCAGTTGGAAGAGGGCGAAGATATTCTTTGACGGTTTCGCTTCGGGTTGTCCGCCGTGAGCGGGCGTGTGGTGAGCCTTCAGAATATACTTCGCCATGGTGGGCACTAGCGTGTACGTCAGGATAAATGAGGCGACCATCGCGAAGATGACCGCCTCTGCCATCGGCGGGAACACCCAGCCGGAGAGCCCGCTCAGATGGAACAGTGGGACCCACACGACCGTGATGGCGAGCGTGGCGACGAACACCGGGAGAACGATTTGATTGGCGGCGTCGATGATCGCTGTTTCCAGCGCCTTACCCTTCTCGAGGTGCGTGTCGATATTCTCGATCATGACGGCTGCGTTGTCGACGAGAATGCCGACGGCCAGCGCCAAGCCGCCAAGGGTCATGACATTGATCGACTCTCCGAGTATGTGCAGACAGATGAGCGAGGCGAGGATTGAGAGCGGGATCGAGGTGACCACAATGACCGTCGGCCGCCAGGAGCCGAGCAGCAGCAGCACGATGACGCCGACCAGCGCGGCGGCGATCACCATTTCGTGCAGGACGTCCGCGATCGCATGCTTCACGAAACCCGAGGCGTCGATGAGGAGCTTCACCTTCACGCCCTTGGGCACGATCTCCTGGATGCGCGGGATGATGTCCTTGATCCCCTGCACCACCTCCAGGGTCGACGCCTCGCTGCTCTTCATCACGACGATGATGACGGCCTGCTGGCCGTCCACCACCACGGCGTTCGTTTGCACACGGCCGGCGAGACGCGTCACGCTGACGTCGCGCAGACTGATCCAGGCATTGCCCTCCTTCTTGATCGGGATGTCGTCGAAGTCCTCGATCTTCAGCGGTTGCGAGTTGGTCAAAACGATCCAGTCGGTTGACTTGATCTTGATGTCCCCCCCTGGCAGCACGAGATTCTGCCTACTAAGGGCTTGGTGGATATCCGCCGGGGTGAGATGGCGGGCGAGCAATTTCTGCTGATCGAGATTGACCATAACCTGCATGTCCTGACCGCCGTAGGGATGCGGCAGGATCGCGCCCGGTATCGTGACCAGGAGGGGTCGGATTCGCATAATACCGAGGTTATAGAGCTCCGCCGGTGTGTGTGAATCGGAGGTGATTTGCAATGTGGCCACCGGCACTTGGGATGGGAACAGACGCATGACCATGGGCGCGTTAATATCCGGCGGCAGTGCCTTGACAGTCGTCTGCGCAATCGCAGCGATATCGGCTTCGCTGCCACCCAGGTCGACTCCGTCTTCAAGATAGATATTAATAATGGAGTTGCCGAATAATGAATTGCTCCAAATGTATTTTATGCCTTCGACTGTCTGGGTCAGGAAGCGCTCAAAGACATAAGTAATGCGCCCTTCGACATCCGCCGGCATGAGGCCGTCGTAGATCCAGACGACAGAGCTGACGGGAATTTGGATAACCGGAAAGACGTCGGTCGGTGCTTCGAACACAGCCATCACCCCGAACACCACGATGAGGATGGCCAGCACAACAAAGGTGTACGGCCTTTTCAGGGCAATGAGGACGAGCTGATTCATGTGAGAAATCTCCTCCAAGCGTTGTGACGGTCTAACCGTTCACGAGCAGCTCCGCGTAACACGTGCAGGATCTCGCCGCGAACTGCTCGCTCGCCGGGAAAGGCCGAATGGGATATTGACTTCGACCTTCTTTCCACGATTCAGCCCCCAGTTGTTGATTCGACGCGCGCGATAGACTCTTCACTTCAGAACATCACGGTGTCTTGTATTTCTGTTGGCACTCTAGCTCCATCACATGATGGGCCCATGAAAACATCATGAAAATTTCTTCATCAACGTGACGAGTCGCTCGTTCTTGATTCGTATTCCATATCGAGAAGGAGCCAGGCCTCGTACGCATGGCATGCATTGTTTTCACGCAGCTATCCTACAGCCGATTCGGTGAGCTAAAATACTCCCCTCGTAAATTTTCACGGCTGACCTGTAACTTTCCCCAGTAGGGTCCGCTCGTGCAAACCCCTATCCTCTCTCTTAAGGCAAGATCTTTGAGTGGGAATGGAGGTTCCCCGGCCTGAAACCTTTTGTTCCAATCGCACGATACCGCCAAAATTGCCTTTGACCGACGTGCAAGCTCTTGCTGCCGGTTCCTTCGCGGATGGATAATGGACAGAGATGAGAAGAGTTCAATGGTGTTGGCGTAACCAGTCACAGAAGAACTTATTCGGGACTCCTAATTGAGCCGTCGAGTCCTCAATCCGCTTCAGGTAAGTCGGTGTAAACCATGTATCGTAAACGGGATGCAAAGAGTCGCAATACCACCAGACGGCTGCTGATCCTTATCGTCGGTTTGGGCATCGGCGTCTTCCTCCTTGATCTATCTCTTCCTCTGGGAATCGGGAATTCCGTGCTCTACGGTGGGCTCGTCATTCTGTCCTTTCTCTTGCCATATCGGAAAGGCCCACTGATCACGGCGATCATTTGCTCTGTGGTCGACATGACCGATATCATGCTGAAGCCCACGCTCGATGGCGTGCCACTGTGGATGGGCGTCACCAATCGGTTGTTCAGCCTGACGGCGATTTGGCTGCCCTTGCTGTTCTTCCTGCATCGGCGGAGGGCCGAAGACCTGTTGCAGCGGGCGCACGATGAACTCGAAACGCGGGTGGAGGCTCGCACACATGAACTCGCCGCTGTGAATCAAGCGCTCGTCATGGAGATCAAAGAACATATGGACACCGAGCAGTCGCTTCGGACAAGCGACGCCGTGTTGCGGACCAGTCAGCACGAACTCCAGCAGAGTCGTGCGGATTTGCGGGCCTTGGCAGGCCAGCTGTTAACGGCACAGGAAGCAGATCGGCGGAGAATATCCCGCGACCTGCACGACGACATCAATCAACGTCTCGCGATGCTCTCGATGGATCTTCGGCGGATGGAGAAAGATCCGCCGCAGGATCCGGAGTCTCGTCAGGATCAAATTCGACGGGCGTCCGAGACCCTGACCGCGGTCTCGGACGATGTGCGACAAATGGCCTACCGCTTTCATCCGTCCATGTTGGATGACTTGGGACTCCCGAAGGCTCTACGCCGTCTGGTCAATGATTTTTCCGAACGCTCCGGCATCCAGAGCACCTATGAGTATAAAGATCCGGCGGCCCCTCTCCCGCCGGAAGTTAGCATTTGCCTGTATCGTGTCGTGCAGGAAAGCCTCAGCAATATTTCTCGACATGCCCAGGCCTCGCAGGTGGAGGTCGAGCTGATTTGCGAGTCCGATGGGGTAAGCCTCTCAGTCCGTGACAATGGCGTGGGATTTGATACCTCGCAACGAGATCAGACGAGCGTGCATTTGGGTTTGCTGAGCATGAAAGAGCGTGTGCGCATGGCGAAGGGAACGTTGGAGATCAAGTCGACACCCCTGCGGGGCACAGAGATCCTGGCGGAAATTCAGTTGGTGGAAGGAACACTCGATGCTTAAGCCGCGTATCTTACTGGCAGACGATCATACCTTTGTCCTGGAGGGGTTTCGCCGCATTCTGGAAGCGCACTATGAGCTGGTGGGCACGACCGGCGATGGGCAGGCCCTCCTGGCAACTGCGAAAACAGCGCAGCCTGATATCGTCATTATGGATATCTCCATGCCGTTGCTCAATGGCATCGCTGCAACGGCACAGCTGAAAAAGATCTGTCCAAAAGCCAAAGTGATTATCGTGACGATGCATGCCGATTCGGAGTATGTGCGGTCGGCTTTTGAGGCAGGGGCGTCAGCCTATGTGCTCAAGGGATCGGCGGTGGATGAATTGGAACAGGCAATACGGGCCGTGCTCAGAGGCCATTCCTACATTACGCCATTGATCACGAAAGATCTGGTGGATGTCTTTTTGTCCCGATCCTCTGAGAGATCGAAAGGCCTCACCATGCGCCAGCGAGAAGTCCTGCAGCTCCTCGCCGAGGGACGGACGGCAAAGGAAATTGCGAATCCGGTTGAATATCACTTCACGCACCGTCGAGTTTCATAAGGCGCAGATGATGGACCACCTTAATCTCAAAACCACCGCGGATTTGATCAAATACGCGCTCACCCACGGCATCGTATGCACACCCTAATCGACAGATCAGCCTATCCAGCCTCGTAAAAATTCTCTTGCACTCCTTCGGTTTTCACGAGTTCCTTCCCGCGAGCAGCGGTGGTATATTTTTGCCTAGTGAACCCTTGAATGATGCCCGTCCCCTTCTCATTTGGTGACGAAGTGGGTCTCACGTTACTGGACCTTGTTGAGCTGCAGGCGAGATCAAATCAGATCGAGGCTGCTCTTTACACGGCGAGCAGGATGGTTGATGCGACCGACTGGGCGGCCGCTATGGAGGCAATTGCCATCGGTCAACTCGAGGGGTGAGACCAGTGTGGCGCTCTTCACACAGCCAACCTGATTCCCCATGAAATCAATCGTAACGGTGTCTTGACGCACGTTGCGTTTGCACAGGGACAAAGGTCCCACATAATGTGAGGGGGCTCGTGGGGGTGATGGACGGAGCCGCGAGCGACCTTCGCACCGGCCTGCCGTTCCAAATGGTCTGGCTATATGAACCGATGCGCCTGACCTTTGTCGTCGAGGGCCGACCTGCCATTGTCAGCCACATCATCCAAAAACACTTTCCGCTTCAGAAACTCTTCGACAATCTATGGCTGCACCTAATCGTCTTGGACATCCTGACCGGACAGTTTGTTCGCTACGAGTCGCAGGGACAGTGGGCACCGATGTCAATGCGTCAGCCGGCTCTATCTACATAGTTGTCATTGAGCCGGATTTCACTAGAGCGACCGGCAATTCAAGAGAAAGGCCAGTCGCAGAGCAAGCCAACCGGATTGCCTCGATCGGTCGTCGGAGAAGCCGGTTGGCTTTCTGGTGTTCTTGGTTTCCTGCGTCGACCATCATGAGGTACCAGTGTTCTCCGTCATCCTAGTTCCATTCCTCCCGCTCCTCGCGGCGCTCATCGTGCTGGTCGGCGATGAGAACTCCCGACAGCGACGCGCCAGGATCGCGGCCTATCCCATCGGCGCAGCTTTGCTGGGAGCCATCGTGACCCTCTGGTATGTGGCGACACAGGGGGCCATCACCATTCGGTTCTACGACCCCTCGTCCCCTGCGACGCTGGCTTTTCCCATTGGTTTTTACATCGATCGGCTGAGTGCGATCATGATGGTGTTAATCTCCGGCGTCGGAACCATCATCTACACTTATTCCGTCGGATACCTGTACCAGGACCCGCATGAAGCCCGGTACCTTTCGCTGATCGGATTTACGACCTTCGTACTGCTTTGCATGGTCTCGAGCGGCAATCTCATGATGCTGTTCATCTTTTGGCAGCTCCTGAGTTACCTGCTCTATATCTTGGCCCACAATCATGCGCATGCAGCGACGCTGGAAGGCGCCTTTCGAACGTTTACACTTTTGCGCGTCGGCGATGTGGCGTTTCTTTCCGGGATCGTCCTGGCCCATTCGCTCTATGGCACATTGGAGTTCCAGCCATTGTTCGTCAAGGCGGCTGAGACGCCGGTCACGCTCTCGCCTCTGCCTGGATGGGAACTCAACGGAGCCACAGCCGTCACGCTGCTGCTGTTCATCGGAGGGATGAGCAAGTCGGCGCAGTTTCCGATGCACGTCTGGCTGCCCCGCTCGCTCTATGCCCCCACGCCGGTGCACGCGTTGCTCCATGCCGGCATCATCAATGCCGGCGGGTTTCTGATCAATCGGTTGGCGCCGCTCTTCGGATTGAGCTCGACGACGCTCCACGTCGCCTTCGCCGTCGGCACCCTGACAGCTATCCTCGGTGCCAGCATGATGCTGGCGCAAAACGACATCAAGAAAACGCTCGGTTTCTCCACAATCGGCCAGATGGGTTACATGATCATGGAATGTGGATTGGGCGCGTTTTCTCTCGCAGTCTTCCACCTGATCGCGCACGGATTATTCAAGGCGACCGTGTTTTTGAACTGTGGCAACGTCATCCATAAGGCCCGGCAGGAACCTCATTTCCCCCACCATGACCATCAGGACGAGGAAGAGGGCTTCTCCCGTCTCACCTGGTCGACCGGTTTCGTGACGACGCTCTTGATTCCCCTGCTGATTCTCCTCGTCACGCACGGCGTGTTGCATATTCCACTGCTTGAGTCGCAGGGCACGGTGATCTTTCTGTTCTTCATCTGGATCACCTCCTCGCAGGCCATCATGACACTGACACGATTGAAGGCCGTGGCCTCGTGGAAAGTGTCGTCCGTGATGCTACTGACCCTGCTGTTCGTCGTGTTTGTCTATCTATTCGCCGTAGAATCTTTTACGGCGTTCCTCTACCCGAACCCGCAGGAAGTTGCGTCCTACTTCAAGGCGGCCGCTCTCCCGGATTGGTTCTTCGACCTGATGATCATCATGGCGACGCTGACGACGATCGCCGGATGGTTCTATCTCTACATGCGGGCCCATGGGCGTACTGTCTGGATGCCGTCGTGGGTCGACGGTGTGAGGATTCGCTTGTACGTCCTGTTCATGAACCGGCTCTATGCGGATGAGGTCTATCAAAAACTGGGCGGGGTCGTCGGCCGACTCCTGGACCGATTCGACAAAAGCGTGCGAGGATGGTCGCGGTGATGGATAGTGCCGTCGCTTCATGGCTGCTGGCAGGCATCCCTCTTCTGGGAGCAGCGTTCGGCTTCGCGGTCTGGTCGCGACCGGACTATCTCAGGAACTGGTCGGTCGTCGTGTCTATCCTGAGCCTTGCCGCGGCTGCCGGAATGTCGGGATCCCTCACGACCTCACCTGAAAATCTGGTGCTGGTCTATCTCCTGCCGGTCGCCGCCTGTGCATCTCTCCTGGGACAGCCGGTTCACAAGAATCTGCGACTGTCGTGGATCACGACCTTGCTGTTTCTCGGACTGGGATTTGTCATCCTGACGAGCCAAAACGTCATGGGGCAGGTGTGCTTGCTCGTGCTGCTCAGTTCACTCATCGGGTTGCTCTACCGCCACCATACGCCATTGTGGCCAATTTCCTGGTTGGGGATCGGTACCTATGCACTCGCCGTTGGATGCGTCACGATTTCCCTCGTGGCTGCCCCGCCGCTCTCTTCCGTCACGTCCTTGTTCACCTGCGCAGTTTTGTTGCCCCTTATGCCGTTTCACCAGGGACATATCACTGCCCTTACGCGGCTCCCCGGCAGCCTACCTTCGTTCATCGTGTTGCTCTTCCCCGTGATCGGACTGCACGGCGCAATTTCGGTCATGCCGACAGTCCCTGACGCAGCGGCCTGGACTGTAAGCCTGTTTGCCCTGGCAGGCACGTTCTACGGTGCGGTTAAGGCACTGGCGCAATCGCGCGTTCGACTTCTCTTGTCGTACAGCAGCTTGTCGTTCTACTCAATGCTATGGTGGTTTTTTGGTGCCTCGACGAGGGCCATGACACCGCGCGCTGCGGTTTTCGTCGGGGCAGTTGGGTTCACCACCAGCGGACTGCTGCTCGCTTGGCAGGTCATCCGAACGCGCTATGGAGACGATGTGGACCCGCGATCCATCAGCGGGTTGGCAGCGACGATGCCGCGCTATGCTGTTCTTCTCTCGCTTTTGGTCTTGGCTGCGACCGGCCTGCCGCCGTTCGGCCTCTTCGCCGGTTTCATGGGCCTGCTTCTGTTGTCCGAGGTTTCCTTCTCCATCGCGATCGTCATCATCGTGATCGGCCTGGCTTGCCGCTTCATGGTACATCATGGGCATGGCGCAGCAGTGGCTCTTCGGAATGCATCGCTATGATTTGCGCTACACCGATCTGCTTCCCGGCGAATTGGCTTCGCTCACGATCCTCGTTGTGGTGTTGCTGGCGTTGGGCGTGGTCCCGACCCATCTGTTTGTAGCGGGCACGCTCACGACGGCAACCGGCGCCATCACGGAATTGTTTGTATGGGACAAGTAGAGAACCGACCCGACATCGAAACGAGGCGAATGGAACTGCGAGGGATTGTCCATCTCGCAGGCGAAGTCGTCGCGCAGTATTGGCCGATGCGGACTTTCGTGCACCATAATCCGCTCCATAGCCTTGAATACCTTCCGTTCGAGGAGACCGTCCGGCGCGGCAAGCAGTTCTTGGGAGGCAACGGCTACCTGCCCAGCCATCACTATCGCGCCTACCTCAAATCGGGACGCATTCGACTCCAAGATCTGGACGCCGTGTTAAGACCGCTCGCCCGCCACGAGGAGGTGCGCATCGGATCGCATACACTGAAACACGGCGATGTGTTGCGCGCCTGTCTGGCCGAAGGACTCTGTACGCCAATCATGGAGTCACTTGATGCAGCGCTGCCGGACCCCTCGTATGAGGTGGTCGAGCGAATTTCGGCAAAGCTGTCTTCTACTCTTACGGTGCCGGACTTGCGCGAGCGGATCGACAAGATCGTAGCGAGCGATCAGGCGGCGTTGGGGCGCTGGCTGACACTCTCGCACTGGTGCGACGACACGTTCGGCACGCAGGTCGTCAGGCAGATCAACGATCAATTGATCAGGTGGTGCGAGGCGTTCTTGGACGAAGACCATGCGGCCTGGCCTATGCCGGAGCGAGAAAAGGGACTCTACGGGGCCTGGAAGGCGCTCGCCTCTCACGAATGGTCTCCCTGCGGAATCAGGGACAGCTGCAGAAAGATCGCACAACTTCCTGACCATCCTGAAGACGCGCTCCTCGACAGTTTAGATGCACTCGGCATTCCAGTAGAGCTCCGGCAGGATTATCTGTCGCTGCAATTGACCGCACTGCCCGGTTGGGCCGGCTTTATCAAGTGGCGCGGAGAGGAACGGGAGTACCCGTGGCAGAAAGCCTATCCTGCGGGACTCGTGAAGTTCCTGGCCATCCGACTCTGGTACGCGCGCGAGCTGGTTCAGAAGACCTGTCTCGAAGAACTCGGCATCGAAGGGCGCTACGATGCCGTAACGGCTTACATGTGGAGTTATCCGGAAGAATATTATCTGAGACGGCAAAGGGTCGCCGGCCGATTGCCGGCCCTCTACGCCGAGGAAGTCGATCGGCTGCGCCACCAGAAACGAAACGGCTGGGGCAATGTGATCGAACGCTACCGAACCGAGGTCGTCCCGCGCCAACTGGCAGCAGCCAGGCGTGGGATGGCGAAGAGACTGCTGGCGTTGGCTCAAGAGTCCGACATCGATGCGATCGCACTCGCCGACAGCGCTCCCGATGCCCTGAAGCGACTGATCGAGTGGATAGAGGCTTTCCCCGAATCGGACCATGGGCCGCTGTGGCTCAAGGCCTTTGAGACGGGCTATCAAGAGCGTCTGTTAAGTCAGATCAAGATCTCTTCTCTGAACACAAGCAGTAATGTGGCGTCTCCGCCCCGCCCCAATTCGCAGTCGGTCTACTGCATCGATGTGAGATGTGAGCCCTTCCGGCGCCATCTCGAATCCACTGGTCCGAACGAGACCTTTGGATTCGCCGGATTTTTCGCTGCATTCATTCGATATCGGGCCTGGGGAAAGGAACATGACACCGAACAGTTTCCGGTGATCATGCGTGCCAAGAACGAAGTACGAGAAATTCCCCGAAGCTATTTCGACCACAAGGTCAAGAAGTACGAGGCCTGGACCAAGTGGGTCCAAGCAGGCCACACGCTATTGCACGATCTAAAGGAAAACGTCGTGACGCCGTACGTCATGGTGGAATCGCTTGGATGGTTCTACGGCCTCCCCATTTTCGGTAAAACGTTGCTGCCGGCCCTCTACCGGCGCTGGACCTCCCGGTTGCAGCGCTTGTTCGTGCCTGCGCTGGCCACCACACTCACCGTCGACAAGCTGGAGCCGGCCGAAACTGCTAAAATGCTGGCAGCCGAGCAGCAGGCTCTGGTCACGAAGGCGCTGACCGAACGGGTCGGGCTGCGCCGCTCGCGCATTACGCCTGCACTGGTCGAGGGGTTACGGCAATGGGCTTTGGGTGACCCGGGCGAGGCGGAGCCGGCATTGATCGAGACAGCGAACCAAGCAGGCCTTTCGAGCGAGGCAATGCGCGACATTGTCGAAACCTTGCGCCGCGACTACACGCTTAACGCGCGGTCGGCTTCCCGACAGAAGGAACGGATCACACGAACCGGCTTCACGCTCGAAGAACAGGTGCTCACTGTGGACACGGCCCTGCGCATGATGGGAATGACGAAGAACTTCGCGCGGATCGTCCTGTTCTGCGCTCACGGCAGCACATCTGACAACAATCCCTACGAGTCCGCCCTGGATTGCGGCGCCTGCGGCGGAAATGAGGGCAAGCCGAACGCCCGCGTCCTCGCGATGATGGCGAACAATCAAAAAATGAGAGAACGGTTGGGCAAGGTTGGGATTGACATTCCCCCAGATACGCATTTTCTCGCCGGCCAGATGGACACGACAACCGACGAGGTACAACTCTTCGACTTGGAAGACGTACCGCCGACGCACCGTGCAGACTTAGCCCGACTCCAGGAGGATCTGAAGAAGGCTTCTGCGCTCACCAGCCAAGAACGCTGCGGTCGTTTTCCAGAGATGCAGCGGACCATGGAGGGACAAAAGGCCGAAACACTCGTCAGACGACGGAGCACCGACTGGAGCCAGGTCAGGCCTGAGTGGGGTCTCTCAAGCAATACGGCATTCGTGATCGGACGGCGCGAGCTGACAAAGGGCCTGGACCTAGGAGGACGTGTCTTTCTTCATTCCTACGACTATCGGGAAGATCCCAGCAATCGTCTGCTCGAGGTGCTGTTGATCGGTCCACAAGTCGTAGGCCAATGGATCAACATGGAACACTACTTCTCCGCGGTTGACAATGATGTGTACGGCAGCGGCAGTAAAATCTACCACAACGTGGTGGGGCGACTCGGTATCATGTCGGGACCCTGGAGCGATCTCCGGCTTGGATTGGCCAAGCAAACCGTCATGAATGGCGAGGTGCCTTACCACGAGCCGATGCGGTTGCTCACTATCGTCGAAGCGCCGCGCGAACGGCTCGACAAGCTGATCGAGCGACACGATGTGCTGAAATACTTCTATCGCAACGAGTGGGTGCACGTCGTCGCACTGGAACCGGAGGAGAGTATATTTTATCGCTATCGGCCGACGGGCGAATGGGCTAAACTGAGCGGGCTAGCGGAGCCGGAATGAACCAACCCGCCAAGGAAGGAGATCGATTGTGGGTACGTTGACATTGCATCCGATGAAAGAAATTCGTGTGATTGTGGCAGGAGAACACAGGTCGTTCGTGACCGAGCTGCTGGATCAAGTCAAAGCGACCGGCTACACGATCATCGGTAACGTGTCGGGGAAAGGCCATGGCGGCATGCATGAAGCGCACTTCATGTTCAGCGAGCAGGAAAGCCTCGAAATAGTCATGACGGTCGTCCCGGAAGAAAAAGTGAATCCGATCCTCGCCGGACTCAGGCCGCTGTTCGATCGACACTCCGGGGTCCTATTCGTCACGGACGTGGCGGTCAGCCGGAAGGAGTATTTCGGGAAAAAATGCAGCGAGGCTTGACCAGCTCGTGTCGCTGGACTTGCGTTAAGTATGCGCGTAGAAACGTGATGCGCTCGGTGTCATAGACGTTGCCGTCGTCTGGAATAACATCGTTGGATGTGCAGTCGTTTTCTGTGATGAATATTTCCTTCGCTTCCAGAGCGTCTGCACAAACTTCGGTGCCTAGGACGTGGCCTCAGGGCCGACTATGAGCCAGGGAGTTGAACATCTTTGAATGGGCCTTTGCAAAGGGGATCTCGCGCAGCCGGGCGGCGACAAGAGATCACTCCGTTGACCGAAAACTCGGCGAGTGGACGCGTTCAGACCAAAAGCACTTTAAAATTAAAAGGATCTTCTGGTACTGACCTACCCCCCTTAACCCGGTCCACCCTGTATGTTAGGGTCGTCCCACAGGGCAAAGTAACTGGTGCTCCTGGAGCAGCTGTTTGTTCTGCTCAAAGGCAACGTGCTGACGTCCTGCCTCGTTATCGATGTGACGTCCGCCCTGATGACGCTCATCTTGCTAGCAGGCTGTTGACAAACCCTCTCCTCCTCCCGCTGCAGTTATGATAAGAGAAGCGTCCATCAGGAGGGCCACCGCTATGAATGAAGTTGGCTCCCTCACAGGAAGAGGAGAGCCAATATATATTTCACGGAGGAAACGTGCGGCCGAGGCCGTTGCCGGCGTGCCGGAGAGGGGTAAGCGGCCGTAGTGACAGTCTTACTGGCGCGAGCGGAGCGCCTCGCAGGTGCTGGCCGCTCCCTTGTGAAGAACACGTGTAGGGCCATGAGCTTCCTCGCGTAAGGTCGCATAGGCGTTCTATCAAAAACAGTTGGTTCACGACCTGTTCGGCATTTTTGGTTTGCGAGCGCCGCTATCGGAGCCCAAGTCCGCATCAAGCCACAATTAGAACAAGAAATGGAGGACGCATCGTGATGATGAAAGGGCTTTGGTTGGGACTCGCCGTTGGCACCACCTTCACTTGCCTTCTCGGTCAGTGGGTATTCTCTGCTGCGAGCAAGGAGACAGATTCACCCAAGGGCATATCGCCCGAAATCGTGGCCGAGTATGTGCATAGTGTGGTCCAGGCGGATCGAACTTTTTACCAGACCGAGATTGTAGATCGGATGCAGGAGAAAGGTATGGTCTCTGCCTCGGAACACTGGAGAGTGGACGGAGGGCTCCCTTTACCCGCACAATTTTTACAGGAATCGGGGCGGCTCATGGCTAAACAGGGAAAAGCGATTCGATTCCGCCTGATCAGCAGTTGGGCGATAAATAAAGAGCATCGCCCCACGACAGAGTTCGAGCGGACCGGGCTGATGAAGATCCTC
Source organism: uncultured Nitrospiraceae bacterium (assembly GCA_963781915.1). Classification (GTDB taxonomy): domain Bacteria; phylum Nitrospirota; class Nitrospiria; order Nitrospirales; family Nitrospiraceae; genus Palsa-1315. The sequence continues at coordinate 248,047 of CAWAIH010000006.1, forward strand.
GCGACTCCCGATCGTCCCTATACAGCCGTTACAACCGAGGGCAAGGCTCGCATCTTCCAAGCCCTCTATCCCGATAAAGCCGTGTCTCAGCATTGTGCCGATTGTCACAATGTGCACCCAAAGAGCCTACGGAGGGATTTCAAGGCAGGAGACGTGATGGGTGGGATGCTGATAACCATTGTGCTTCCCCAATAGGAAAGGCCAACTGGAGATTGACGTCTCCCCGGAAAACGACGGCAGGTTAACACTAGAGTACGATGGCGGCTTCGGCGGTCCCTGACGAAAGGAGTGGACCCATGAAGCGATCGACGTTTTCGGAGGAGCAGGTCGTGTACGCAATTCGCCAAGCCGAATCTGGCCCCCCCGTTGACGACCTCTGCCGGCAGCTCGGGGTGAGTGAGGCCACCTTCTACGCCTGGAAGACAAAGTATGCGCACCTCGGCGTGAGCGAGTTGCGGCGCCTCCGACAGGTGGAAGAAGAAAACAGCCGGGTGAAACGGCTCGTGGCCGACCGCTCGCTCGACAAGCATATGCGGTCGGAGGCCTTGCGAAAAAAAGTCTACGGCCCGCCCGCCGTCGAGAACTGGCCGCCTGGTTTCACGGGACGTTTCAGGTCAGTTGCCTGCGGGCCTGTCGCCTCGCCCAGTTCAGTCGGGCCGCGTGGGACCGACGCAGCCGAGCGAAAGATCAGTCCGCGTTGCGGATGCGCATTCGCGATCTCGCCCATGCCCGCCCACGGTTTGGGGCTCTGCGGATCTGGGTGCTCTTACGACGCGAAGGCTGGCGCGTGAATCGCAAACGGGTGCGACGGCTCTATCGACTGGAAGGGTTGCAGCTCCGCATGCGGGTCCGGCGTCGCAAGCATATCGCGTTGCATCGGGGTCCAGCTCCGATCCCGACCGGTCCTACGGAGCGCTGGAGCATGGATTTCGTGCATGATACCCTAGCGGATGGGCGGCCGTTTCGAGTCTTGACGGTCGTGGATAACTGGAGTCGCCACAGTCCTGTGCTAGAGGCCGGTGTTCGGATGTCGGGTGAGACGGTGGGCCAGGCCTTGGATCGGGTACTGACCGGTGTTTCAAGCCCCCGGTCCATCACGGTGGATCACGGGACCGAGTTTCCATCGCGAGCGCTCGAAGATTGGGCCTATCGTCGGGGCGTGCAACTCGACTTCATTCGACCGGGTAAACCCGTGGAAAATGCCTTCCTTGAATCGTGTAATGGACGCTTGCGGGACGAGTGTTTGAACGGGCACCAATTCGCCTCACTCGCCGAGGCGCAGAGCATCATCGAAACGGGGCGGCGCGACTACAATCAGCGCCGTCCGCATAGCTCGCTCGGGCACCTGACCCCAAACGAGTTCGTCGCACAACGTCAGGTGATGTGGACTGACGAAGAAGCCGTCTGTTCTAGTTAAGAACCGTCTCAGAACGGGGCCAACGTCACGCCACTCGGGGGTGGCAGTACACCTTGAACAAGATTAGGGGGCCACAATGAAGATCTTTTGGCTCAACGATTCTCTATGTCTGAGAGTTGAAAATGATTCCGAGAGAAATGCGTTAGAACTAGTACACACAGCGCTTCTCCAGACTACTGAGGTAGAAACAGAACAAGCCCATGGGCTATGCCCAGGACTAAATCTTGTTGATATTACTAGCGTGAGCGTGGCTCATGAAGCCCAATTGATATGTTACTCATTAACCAGGATGCAGTCATTGTTATCCGTATATGACTTGACCCAGTCGCGAACATGTTCGGCAATCGATGATGTTCTAAGTACCCATTGAGAGTACAGAATCTACTTTGCCCTCTGGTTCCGTTTGGCGAGATTAAGGGGTTCGTAATTTTTCCCTGGTGATACTAAGACGTAGGAGACGCGGCAAAGCTCCATGATATGAAAGAGCACTTCCGTGATCGACGAGATCCATAGGGTAAGGGCGACATTCAGATTCGATGGTCCCAAGACCATATCGCGGATGTCACGGGGGAAGTCCTACGACCACCAGTGTGAGCAACAGGTAATTTACCTATCATTGCCCTCGTAGAAATTCTCCTGTACACCTGCGATTTCTCTGAGTTCCTCTCCATGAGCCATGGCGGTATATGTATGGGGAATGAACTCGAGAACACAGATCGTCCTCTTCGCATGCGATGAGCTGGCGTGCACGGTACTTGACGTTGTCGAGCAGCAGTTGCGATTGAATAAGATCGATGCGGCACTCGACACGATGGGCAGGATTGCTGATGCGACAGTCCGGTCATCCGCGATGGAAGCCATCGCCATCAGTCGATTCAAGGCCGGAGACCAGCGTGGCGCCCTTCACACAGCCAACCTAATTCCCCATGAAATCAATCGTAATAGTGCCTTGATGCACATTGCGTTCGCACAGGCACGATTGGGACACATAAAGGGTGCGATCGAGACAGCCAACCACATCGAAGCACCGTTACGAAGAAATGCGGTCCTACTCGGAGTCGCACTCACCCGAGCGAAAGACGGTGACATCTCAGGAGCGCTCGCAGTTGCCAGCACTATTGATAATGAATTATCTCGAGCAAGCGCCTATAGGGAAATCGTGGCCGTGAATACATAGAAGGGACATAGGGAAGAAGCTCACCTCTGGATCAATACGCTCACATCTCCGATCGAACAATCCTTTATTTACATGGTACGGAGAACGGACTTCTGGATAACGGTGGCCATCCCCCGATGCTTCTTGCCAACAGTATCATGGTGACACCGAAAAATTACTAGACTCAAGAAGAGTCGTCCGCAGGTGATCCATAAACCAAACTTGGGACACCGATAACGTAGGGAAAGACGCGCATCTTAGGCGGCACATCGTCTGCCTTTCCGATATTTGAATATATGTACGTAGGTGTAAATATAAAAATGTACGACATGAATGGTGCGGGGGAACTTAAAGACCAGAGGTCGCGGCTTTTGGTGTACGAAAATCTGCGAAGTGCATCACTGTACTGTCCCACTTAATTTCTGGACAGTTTATTGAACAGTGTTACCAATCAATTCCACAGAGAGTTCAGTGCCTTTACTATTTGTCCTTCTGAATGTCGACGATCTTTCCCTGTCAGTCACTTCGATCGTGACCTCAGCGCGAAAGCGATCTCTCTGAACATTCCGCTCTCGGGTCTGAGAGGGAAAATCTTATGTTGCCAACGATGGACGAGGGCACTAACTCCTGTGGCTCCGGCTGTGGATACTCTTCACACCGTCGCGAGGGTTGAACCCCTACGGCAGTGAATAGGTCATCTCCGGCCATTGTGCGCTTCCGTAAATCCGTCCTTCTTTCTGGTCCTCAATACAGCCACAGAGGTGTTGATGCGTCCATCCATACAACTGAGCGCGACAACGTCGGTTGGGTGCTGTGCGATATAGAGGCTGCGCGCTTGATAGGATTCTGAACTTTGAAACTCCGCTGAATGGCGGTGAGCATAATCCATCAACCAGTCGATCCGTTTTCGTATGGGCATGTGGCGAATGACCGTGGTGGCTTTGCTTGTTTGGACAAAGTCGGAGCAGTTATCATGGGCCTCCCGGGACCGTTCGGTCATTATGGTCTCAGATATAAACTGTCGAATGGCCTGCTTCGACGGTTTCTGCCTCGGCTCCGCAGAAGAGTCCCATGATCATGACCAGTAGAGTGACTGTTGGGATGATGGATTGTCTGAATCTCATGACGGCGCCCTTCATATTAAACGGCGCCGTCACCTTCAGGGCTAAGAGAGAAATAGGGTGCTGGTGAGTGAATGCCTATCCGCTTGGTATTCTTCGAATACGCCTTTCGCTTTCTGATGATCATTAGTTTAGCGCCTCCGCCTTTTCCAGATCAGCCCACACTCTGGCCGACAGTCGACGTGATTGTCCGCTGCTGGGGACCGGCAGCAACACAGTAAGGATTTCATTCTCAAACGTCGCCTTCACATTCTCCATTTCTGTGTCGTTGGGAATCGGAATCGTCCGCATGAACGAGCGACAGAACCGTTCGGACCAGTCCATCCCTTCGTGCCGATCGTTCTGCGCTCTCTTTCGTTCACCGCTGATAGTCAACTTGTCTTGAGTGAGTTCTACCAGTACGTCGTCTTTGCTTAAGCCAGGCAACTCCGCCTGGACCTTGATTTGCCCGTTCTTTTGAGAAATCGCGATCGATGGTGACCACACAGTCATAGGTGAGATGCTCGTACCTTCGAAAAGCCGATCCATACCCTCAGTGAATCGCTGGATGAGTTCGGAGGGGCCGGCGGTAAGAAGGTCGCGTAGCGCCAACGAGAATACGGACGCAGGGCCCTGCTGTGCCATGCCTCGTTCGCACTCCGTGGCATACCCTTCTGTCCGTCCCTGCAGTCCGTGTGGCCCCAAATAGATTATGACATCGGCCATCAACGCATTCTCCAGGTCTCAGCCAATTCGTTTTTTTGCATGGAGAAAACCGGTATTGTCTCTGCTCAATATATTCGTTCGTCCGTCCATCCACCGCCAGGCAACGTCCTTCGCCTGACGCTTCTGCGCAGGAGTGCCTCCTCATGCGAAGGCGGTGAGGTTACCGGGGGTCTGGCTTATGCGATAAGCTAGGGCATGGTCCGAGAGTCCACGGAAGTGCTCCATCCCGACGAGGACACAGGTATGCCCGCCTTCAATGGCTCGATCCTGGAAATTGTGCAAATATTCCATGGTGGTGTGATCCACAATTTTTCCGGCCAAAATGAGCATATAGTTGGCTTTCATGCCCTCAGGAATCACGATACTTTTAAGCGCCGCGTCGAGTTTCACCAGATTCATGCAGGTGGCCGACGACAGGTAGATTTTGTAGGGATTCTTCATTTCTCCGACGGTGCCTCGCAACACCGCGTTCGCCGCGACGGTCATCACCTCACGAGCACCACGGCCGTCTCCGATTCGGATGACAGGATTGCCGAACAATTCTTTCAAGGCGGCCCCCACCCCGCCAGCCGGAGAAACCCGTACCACGTCCTTCACGAGCAACACGATCTTCGTCGCCGTGCCCACGATCATGCCTTCCAACAGGTCCGAGGTCCACAACGTCACCACGACATTGACCATGGCGATAAACATCTGTTCCTTGCCCACCGAAAAGATCCGCTGGAAGACTTTGTGCGAGCAGAGCTTCCATCCGACCCACATGAGCAATCCTGCCAAGGCCGATTTTGGAATTTGATTGATGAGAGTTGTGGCAAACAACAGGAAGATCAACTGAAAAACCGCATAATAGAAGTTGGCCCAGAGGGTGCGGCCCCCGACGAGCATGTTGGTCGTACTCTTCATCCCACCGGGGATGATCGTCAATCCACCCAGCAGACTTGAGGCGGTGTTGGAAACCCCCATGGCCCGCAAGGTGACATTGGGATTCGACTTGCGTTTAAATGGATCGATCTTATCGATGGCTTGAATTGTGGCGAGCGACTCGGTGCCGTCGATGAGTGTCAGCGTGATAATGGTGAGGATGAGCGGCCACCATAAGTCTCTTCTTTCCCAGGCTTCCTGAAAATGGGGGAATACGATCCCATGTTCAAACACATCGCTGGGTACGTGAATGAGGTATTTATCCTCGAGCCCCAGAACCCACGCGGTCAGGCCGGCCATGGCGATCACGACGAGTGGCACCGGAATGAACTTCGCCCACGCTTGTTTGATACGGGACAGGATACCGGTAATGAAAAAGAGGAGGAAGAGGGTCACGGCGCCAATGGCGCAGATCAATGGATTCAGGCCCATGACCTGTTCGGGGACCAGCATGATGGCTTTGGGAATGGACTTGATGGGCGGCGTGATGTACCCGAGAAATGCCGGGACTTGTTTGATGATGATCAGCATGCCGATCGCCATCAACATGCCTTCCACCACCGAGATGGGAAAAAACAGCGCGAATCGCCCGGCATTGAAGATGCTTAGTATCACCTGGACGATACCGACGATACAAATGGCCACCAGCAGGATCGGATAGCCCACCGCCAAATCTCCATTCCCCAACGCGATCATGCCGGCCAACAGCGCCGGTGCCAGGCCGGCAGCCGGACCGCTGATCGTGATATAGGCGCCACCGAGGAAGGGAAAGACAAATCCAGCGATGATCGCCGAAATCAGCCCGCAGACAGGAGGCGCACCGGAGGCAATCGCAATCCCGAGCGAGAGCGGTATCCCCATCATGGCGACTTGCAGCCCCGCCATCAGGTCGTACCGCCAATGCTTCAGCCCCGCCACCCCGTTTTGGGGTTTCTCTGCTGCTGGTATATCGTCTACTGTGACAGCTACCGTTCCATGCGATGACATGCAGTTCCTCCTACATCTGAGGTTTCTCTGTAATTTCTTGAGTTGATACGTTCTTTTTATTTCTCATCTAGACGTCGCCGCATTGTTCCGCTTGCGGTTGAATCTCTGCATAGTGCAGTCACACCAGTACGGGCTTAAATAAAGCATAGGCTGTGCCGTTCAACTCTTCTTCAGCGGCTCACTTGTAACTCACTGGAATGCCGGGCTTGCTTGCGGTTGGCTTGAGGAACGACCGATGAGGTTCGGAGATATTCCACGACTGATCGCGGCCAGCCACGGGCTCACCCCACGGCTGATCGCGGGCTGCTATTTCTGAGAGGATAGAGAGAGGAAATGCGGGAAGGATATTCAGTTTTTTCAGCTAAGAAGACGGTCGTTTCATCCCAAATTGCTTCATCCGGCTGCGCAATGTGCTGGGTGGTATTCCCAAAAGCACAGCCGCGCCATCAGGACCTTCGATATGCCAATTTGTCAGTGTGAGGGTCTGCAGAATGTGCCATCGTTCGAGATCGTTGAGGCCAGATGGTCGCGCCGCAGGGAAGGAGGAGTCATGCGAACCCAAGACATGTTCGTTGACCCGCAATATCGGTTCATGAGAAAGAATCAACGCTCGCTCGATCACATTTTCCAGTTCACGGACATTGCCGGGCCAGGTGTAGCGAATCAACCGTTCTAAAGATTCCTGGTCAATATCCTTGCACGAACGGAGGAGTTTGACGCTGTATATTTCAAGAAAATGCCTAGTCAATATAGGAATATCCTCCGGGCGGTTCCTTAATGGCGGCAAGGCGATGGGAAAGACATTCAGACGATAAAATAGATCGGCGCGAAATGTGCTGGCTTTGACGGCGGCAGGCAAGTCGCTATTGGTGGCGGCTATGACGCGAACATCAACCCGAACGGGCTGTTTCCCACCCAGACGATCAACCATGCCGTCTTGTAGGACTCGTAACAACTTAGCCTGTGTGTCCAAAGGCATCTCACCGATTTCATCCAAGAAGAGGGTTCCACCATGGGCCAGTTCAAACCGGCCTTCGCGTGCGCGGTCGGCTCCGGTGAACGCACCTCGTTCATGGCCAAACAATTCACTTTCGACCAACCCTGCTGGAAAGGCGGCGCAATTGACCCGAATCATGGGTTTTGGGCGCCTAGGACTCCAATCATGGATCGCTTGAGCAATCAGTTCCTTGCCAGTCCCCGTTTCACCAGTAATGAGCACGGTCGCCGGAGTGGGCGCCACCTCGCGTGCAAGCCCTAACACATGCTGAAAGGCAGGGCTCTTTCCCACCAATGAGCCTACGTTCTTCACGAGTCTCAGTTCTTCGGTGAGGTAGACGTTTTCCTTGGCAAGCTGGTCTCGCAGTCGATCGATCTGTTCGTACGCTTGGACATGATCGATCGCGTAGGCGATCTGCATGGCCACTTGCGTCAAGAACTCTAGGTCGGCTGGATCGGGAGCGCCAGACTCTCTACTGGCAATATTGAGAACACCGAGACACCTGTCTCCCACGAGAAGAGGCAGATTGATCATTCGTCCGAGACCTTCTTGAACGTACCATTTGTCTTCAAGGAAGACTTGCTCCCGCTTCAGGTCAGGACGGATATGGAGAGCTTTATGGTCATAGGCCCAACCCATCCCGCTTCCCACACGTGGAACAACATCATTACGTTGGAGCACCAGCTTCGCAAATGTCGTTGAAATGACATAAAACCTGAACCCGTCGGCTTCACGATCGTACAGGGTGACAGACGCCCTTGCCCACGGAATGACCTTGGTGATCTCGGCGGTAATCGCTTCCCAAAGGCTGTGCATATCTCGCCGCGAGTTGAGCACAACAGCGACAGCCAGGAGGGCTCGATAATTTCTCTCAATCCGGTCCATAGGCTTTTCGACACCACTTGATTCACGACCGCAGCCGGCCATTAGACTACGGCGCGAGACCGCTCCTCTGCGATCACCGTCAGAAAGCCTGGAAGCTCCCGGGCCGGTTCACGATTTTTCACGTCGAAGCCGTCGCTCTTCTACCAACGCCAGCCGCCTTCGTGCCTGGAACCGGCTGGCCGGAACCAGGCGGGTTCTTGCCACGCGAAGTACTGAAGTTTCTTCAGGTCATCGCGGACAGCAAGCCCATAGCAGGAATTGAGATTGTCGAATGCTCTCCGCCCTACGACGCAGCCGAGGTCACCGCTCTGATCTCCACGTGATCATGGACGTAGTGGCCTGCCAGGTGCGCTCCGGCCATCTGCCGAACCGGAGAAAGACCTAACCAGCATTATTCATGAGCACTTGCGCGTGAAGCGTCGCTCGTCCGAAGAAATGAGCATTTGACGCATGGGTTGTGGCCGATAGTAGGTACAGAATAGCCGGGACTTTCTTTGTTCGCGCCATACGCTATAAGCCATTCGTTATCTGCTCCTGTTCACCGGAATCTGAATACTGATCGCACCGGCAAGATCGCCTTCCTGGGCGCCTTCACGTGGATAGCCTGAAATATCCAAGATACCTTTGGGGCTGCCATGACAGGCCAGACAGTCTTGCGAATAATATATCGGGGTTAAGGCCCTCAGGGTCGTTTCATTATCAATCCATTCGGTGATGGGGATGTTTGAGGCCGGTTGAGTAGCCAGCCGTCTCAATACGTTTTCTTCGTACGCATCAGGCGTATTTTTCAAATTCCTTGGATTGAGCGTAGTTTGCTTTATCTTCACGTGAGAGCGATTGGAGAACTTTCGACCGGCTTGGCTGCCGAAGGTGGCCGGAATAAAATTCTTATACCCAATGCCTCTTTGATTGATCACAAGTTGCGCATCGGCCACCACCTCCTTGCTCGACTGAAGCAATACCGGCAATAATTCTTTCGCAAGAGAGGGAAGATGCGAGGGGAGATCCTTCAGGTCAATGCGTGTCTGACGGATAAACTCATCAACAACCGCCTGTTCAAATACCTCTGGAGTAAATCCTTTATCGCCTTTCCGGGGATCATCAATCAGTGCTTGATTGCGTTCGATGATAAGACGTCCCACATTAAGCAGTATCGCTAGATGCTGGGCGGTTTTTTCAGTTTCCTCACGAAGTGCCAGCGCCCAACCAATACTTGGCCACACAAGCAACAATATAAGATTTAGGGCGATGAACAGCAATACACGAGATTTCATTAGTAAGTCTTTCTTGCTCAGCTTCCAGTTGTGAGACGACACTGTCCCTGGTCATAATGTTCCGGCACTTTCGAAATTTCAAACGGCAAGCCTTCTGTGGCTGCCCGTCGAGTCGGAGCATAGTCTTCTTCTACCCAACGCCTGCGCATATGCTCCAACCGCCCTGATTCTTCTAGCCTATATAGCAAGTTATTGAGAAACCACTGCAGACGCCTGTGTTCTTCAACCGTCACAATGGAGAAGTATTCCTGCGTCAGAATCAAGGGCGTTCCATCATTCCGTGTGAGGAGGTGCCAGTCAGGCCACACGTGCTTCGTCACATAATCGAGGATGGAATGTTCGGACAAAATCACATCGATGCTTGAGTCCTTCGTCTCCACGGCGGCTGGAAGCGAATCGCATATGAGCAACCGGATATTCTTAAGATTGACTTCTGCATAGAGGTGAGCGGTTCTCCCCCTCTGAGTGGCAACGGTCAAGCCGGAAAGCCCTGCTTGGATCGCCGCGAGCGTGTCAGGATTTCCAGCTTGCTTTTGGAACTGAGCCCGTACTCTCTCAGCCACTTCCGACTTTTGGATCATGGCCCCGATGCCGCCGTTATGAAAATACGGAATGGAATACCATAGGCCTCCAGGTCTTGCACCCGGAAGATTCCCACCGATAGATGAGACAAAAAGATCAAGGTGCCCTTCATTCATCTCGATGAAGAGATCACGGAACCGGGTGAGGTGCAATGTAGGAACGATGGGTTTCTGTCCGCCACAATATGTGGTCAGAGCGTCGGCTACCTCACGGATCAGCTCCACATCGAGGCCAGTGACACGAACCCCTTCATCGGTGTACACGGCTGGAAATATAAAGGGACGAAATGGTTCAACGGAAATTCCAACACGGAACTGTCCTCGCGAACAGATAGCAGACAATTCATGGGATGCAAGAGGGTGCACCATTTCCACAGCATCGAAGATGAGTCCGCATCCTTGCAGAAAGAATCCGAACGTGATCAGGAACGGGAGGATACCTTGGCAGCCGTATTCCTTCAGGATGTGCCATAGTCTCTGCGTAATCGATCGTACGCGCATAATGGATCTACTAACAATTATCCTGTTTAGAATCGAACTCCGATTGTAAAGAGCCATTGCTGTGACAAGTCGGATTTATCCTTGAAGTCAATTTCAAGTCGTGTGTATTGGAGTCCCATATCGACCGAAAATCCTCGAGCCACAGGGAATCGCACTCCCACCTGGCCTCCATAGAGATAGCCTGGGGAGTTAGAATCTCGGCCCGGGATCGTTCCGCCAGCGAGTGCTCCAAGATAGGGCACCGCCCGGTCTTCCAGCGGACCAAAGAGAATATGTCGAATGATCCGATTTATCGGGTAGTCTTTTGGAAAATTCAAGATATCGATGAAATTATTCCAGCGGGGATTCAGATACAAGGAATTCTGGTCTGTAGTAAATGTAGGGGTATGCTGACTATAGTATTGATAGACGGTTCTCACCTCAAGGTTGCCGTAGCGAAAGGCAGTGAGTCCGGCCTGGGCAGCAATGACTCTGGTCTCTGGCGCAAATGTTCGCTGGTTAAACGAAACGTCAAAATTATATGGACGAAGTGGGAAAAACTCTGGAACCGACTCTGCGGCTACCGCGTGAGATGGAAGCGCCGCCTTCAATATGATAATGCTAATGAGCAAGGCAGCGTGGTTTAGAAATCGCCGAATGCATGTTCGCAGCCATCCCCCGCTCATATCAGACAATCTCCTTATTGAATCTTTTTCAACGATATACCGCTGAGCGCCTCATCAGCAAGATGCGCATGACTTTCACCATCCCTGGCGGCCCTGCCACATAGTAGATTGCCGCTGCCTCACTTATGAGGTGTTTGGCAAGCATCTCTTGATTGATGATCCCTGTTTCTCCCTTCCATGAAGCATGCGATTCGCTTCGGTCCGTTATGGTGAAGACAAATTTGTAGGCCGGGTGTTGTAGTTGCAAGGCCTGCAGTTCGTGCAGAAACGTGGCGTCGTCCGGCCGGCGGTTGGCATAGAAAAGGAACAGACGGTGAGGCAATTGCTTTCTGGCTGCTCGCAACAGGATACTGCGAAACGGTGTAATGCCGATCCCGCCGGCCAGAAATACCATGGCCCTGGCTGGATCGTCATGGAGGACCAGGGTGCCGAACGGCCCTTCGATCTTGACTTGCGAACCGATCGGCAGAGTTCCTAGCACTCGCGAGGGAAAATGTGCGTGTATTTCCTTCTCTGTCCGTTTCCGATGGATCGACGAATGTCATATTGATGGACTGACCTGCCTCGAACGTGAAGTCTTCCGGTTTCTCAAATTGAAAGGCCATGGTGCGTTCCGCCAACTGACGGCGGTCTGTCAGTTTCACCAAATACGTGGTCTGGTTTGTGGCAGAACTCATAGTTGACCTTCTTTTGCTCTCGACTGTGGGCAGACTCGCTCATCTTCCGCACGCGAGAGGCTAGACGGTCATGTCATCGGCCTAGTCACAGTGGGAAGCTTCCGGCATCGGATTACCATCGATACAGGGTCAGGTGATTCGGATTGCCCATTCCTACAATGGATTGCGCAACTTCGCCCCTTTCGTCAGCAGAGGAAAAAACTACGGAGTCATCACGCACCGGAACCCGTAGTCCTTGTGCCGGTGTGTCGATCGGTGGAAGTACCGGAGCGTGGATCGTACTTGCTGCGGACTGCTGTCCCAGGCGCCACCCCGCAGTACTTTGGATTCGCCTGAAGACGGTCCTGTCGGATTCTGCGACGGGCTGTTCTTATAATAGTCATTGTCATACCAATCGCTGACCCATTCCCAAACATTTCCTGCCATATCATAGCTACCATAGGGACTCTTGCCGTTTTCCAACGTCCCCACTGCTGCCAATGTCCCATGGACATGCGACCCCGCTTTCCAAAAGTTTGCATGGCGCGGCGTCGGAGGATCGTTGCCCCATGGGTAGAGACGGCCATCTGTCCCCCGCGCCGCCTTCTCCCACTCCGCCTCTGTCGGCAGGCGCTTGCCAGCCCATTTGCAGTAAGCAGCCGCATCTGCCCAATCCACATTAGCAACCGGGTACTTCTGGTGCGCTGGTTGGTTCATCGTGTTCCAGTTCGAAGGCGAATTGGTTCCTGTCGCCTGCAGAAAGGCCGCATACCGCCGCACTGTCACTTCGTAGATATCGATAAGAAAGGTGTCTACTTGAACCAGATGCGCCGGTTGTTCGTCTGCATCTCCCGTCGTACTACCCATCGTGAATTCCCCAGCCGGCACCAGCACCATCGATCCTTCTGGTGGTTGAGCCGGCGAAGGCTTTTCCTGACTCTGTTTCTGCCCTCTGACTGATTGCTTGGCCCCCTTCTCAACAGGTGCCGCGGCCATCGCCGGGTACGTAGCGAGCCCGAGTAACAAAACCAGTATAAGCATCCTCTTCATGAACTGCCTCCACATTTTCCTGAAGAAAGCATGACCACGCAGGGCGCCTGGCATATGGCTAGCCACCAAGGCCACCGCGATCACCCGCAATCTTCAAAGATTCTTTCGCAACCGTACGACTCGACCCCAGACACGCTGGTGTTTCATCACGAAGGTGTCTTCATACAGCCGATTAAGCGGATGAAGAATCGCCTGTCCGTCGACTTCTTTCAGCTGCCGCAAGAGGGCCCCATCGGGGCGGCTGTCTTCACTCTCGATCAGCATGTAATGACCAGGCTCAGCAGGAAGATCAGGATTGACGAAAATGACCTCGCCTTCGCTGAAGAGGGGCTGCATGGAATCGTCTCTTATCTGTAGCCCGAAGGTGCGTTTTCCTGGAACGTCTGTTTCAAGCAGCGCTTTAGCATGGATCAGGCGAGGCGGCTCATGGCGCGAGAGCATCTGATCAATCTGATCCCAGCTCAGAAGCGGTACTTTCCTCATCGGGCCGAGGGGAGAGGGATGAGCGCTCTCCGTGACGTCAAACAGTCCCTCTGAGTGTGGCGGACCACCAAACCGCAGGAAATCAGCATGAATGCGAAAATGCCGCGCAAATTGTTCCCAGATTGCCGGGTCTTGCGGGAGATCGCCGACCAGAATGTCGGCAATCGTCCGTACAGATACCCCAACGGTAGAGGCCAACTCCTCTTCCGTCAGTCCCTCCCCGATTTCTCGATGAACAAGACCTTTCAGATTCACAGTGGGATTCCTCTTCTAGCCCATGCAACTTTGCATTGAACATTACAGTCTGCGAGAAACTTGTTCACTTCGAGATCGGTCAGCGGGTCTTTGGTAAGCCTCCTGAATCTCTTTTACGTTCGCGTTGTCCTGGTATAGTGGCATCGTGACTTTCTCTCGGTACCGCCCATGGCGGGAGTCTTCCTTGTCTTAGTGGACTATCTCTTACAGAGAGTGCATCGGTTTCTTTACCCCACTATGGCGTGGTCGCGAGGCTGGCCTCGTTCCCATGTCGTAACCGTCTCTTCGACAAACGTATGGAAGTTGCGGGGAAGATGACCGAGCACCTTCGCTTGCAAAGCAAAGTCTGCTTCACTCGCCCGGAGCCCCTGGCGTTGAAAGAATTCGTACATAAGTTTCAGATCCGGGACCAACCAGCCCGGCAGCATGTGGCTCGCCTTATTCGCCCAGACATCGAGACTATTTCCGCCGTACCGGACTTTGCGACCGAGGGCACGAGTGTAGGTCTCCGCCACGTCCTGCCCGGTCAATACTTCCATACCGATCAGCGGATAGCATTGGAACTCATGTCCTGTTTGGGTCAGGGTGGCAACCACAGCATCCGCGATATCGCGCACATCGACGCGATTCAGGCCGATGTCGCCGATCGGCTGCGGATAGATCCCTTCCTCGAGAATCGACTCGCGATATACCAGATCGTTCTGAAAAAAGTTATTGGCCATGATCAACGTAAATGCCATCCCCGAATCTCTAAGCACCTTGTGGATCTCCATTTTTGACTTGAAATGGGGAATATGTGGAGCCTGCTCCACATGATAAACCGACAGATAGACGAGGTGCCGTACCCCAACTCGACTCGCCGCCGCCACGACCGCCACCCCCTCCTCTGTTTCTGTCTGGCTGAGCGGTGTGACCAGACACACGCAATCGATTCCTCTCATGGCCCAGCGCAGCGTCTCCGGCTTGCACAGATCTCCAAGGATGCCGCTAGCTCCAAGTGGGAGGACATCTGCATGGTCGGCTGAGCGGGTCAAAACACGCACCGCTTCCCCTTTGGCGAGAAGACCGCGTACCACGTGACTGCCAACCAGTCCGGTTCCACCAATCACGAGAATACTCATTCTTTCTTGTCTCCTTCGTTATAGGAATGGGCCGATCAGTCGATCACCCCACGTAAAGGAAGGGGAGTGGATCCTGCGCAGCCGCCCGTCGTTTCCCGAAGTTCTCAAGACCCGACAGGATACGCTCCGGGTTTCCCCAGTCACTCCAGAGGATATCCCGCATCTCCATCACCGCAAGCCGCTCCGGCATGCACTGGAGCAGGTGCGAGGAGAAGTTCCGACAGGGTATGGATTCATAGATCGCGTCAAGAACGCTCAGTACTTCGGAGGTTTCGATCACCTTTTTCAGCTGTTCGAAGAGGGACATCATTTCAGGAAAGCACTTTCGCCCTAAGCGCCAGAGTTCTTTTCCTTTAGCTGCCAGGACCATCGTATTCCATAGGCTGCCGGTGGCTCTCGCTTCCCGAACAATGCCCTCGTCGGGTTTTTCATAGAACGTCTCCACCGCGTGGATGGCCGCCTTCCCTGCCCAACCCAGCACTCGTCCCGGCTTGATCCAGCCATACTCCAGCTCCAGACTATCCGGCATGGCCGCAAGCAAGACTGGCCGGCCCCCCAGTCCGGTGCTTCCCTGCACCGCCTGTTTCACGGCCGACAGAAACGAGTCTTCCGGGGAGATGAAATGATCCGATGGATAGATCACGACAGTCGCTGCTGGATCGCGTGTAAGAATGAAGGTGAGGGGCAGAAAAATGCCGGCCGCGGTATCCACGTTCTTTGGCTGAAATAGCACCATGCCTGCGGGCCTTCCATCGATCTGGGGCCAGATTTCATCTTGATGGTGCCGGGCGGCGACCACAACCACCCGTTCCCAAGGGGTCAGTCTTGCCGCGCGGTCGAGCGTGTGCTGGAACATGGAGCGAGAGCCGACAAAGGTACAGTACTGCTTCGGTTTCTCGTGGCCAAGCCAACGCCGAACGAAGTCCTTGGTTCGCACCCCGTCACCGCCTGCCAGGACAATCGACCACACGTTCCCTCGTTCAGTTCCTTTCTTCATTTCATCCTCCCTTCACGACATCCCCATACCTATTCCTTCCATACCCGTTGTTGTGGCTCATGCGAGTTCGCTCAATATACCTGCCCTTGTGGAGTACCTTGGCCGCGCCTGTCGTTCTGGTTGGCGTTCGACCGAAGGCCGGATTTGGTTCCGCAAGATGACGGGATCGACACGGTTCCCGCATTGCACGCAGCTGAGGGACTCGACATGGTGTTCACCAGTATTATGCAAGTCGTAGTACCACTCGCTCACGAGCAGGCCCGCGCAACGAGCGCAGGATCTCGTGGAGAGTTGCTCGCTCGCGGGAAGGGACCGAACGGCCTCTCCACTTCCGATCTGTTTCATCGTTCCGCCGCATTCCGGTTCTTTTGGCTTGATTCTTCGTTCCATGACTTAGCCTCCCGGTTGTTGGTTCGATGCGATGTGTCGGTGGCTTCAGAGTGTCACTGTGTCCTCAGTCCTTGGTGTCACTGTAGCTCTGTCACATGATCGAATCATGAAGGGGCCATGAAAAATTCTTTATCAAACTCTGAATGGCTTGGAGACACACAGACACGGCATGGTCATGAATTGCAATGTCAAGGAAAGTCCAACCGCAACCAGCTAGAAGCGCCAGAAGAAAGACAGTTGGACTCGACGGTTCTCGAAATTGGCCCCGTCCGCATAGGTGGTGCGCACCCAGATTGTCTCCAGCCCAGTCCGAATTTCTGGAGTGAAATCGTGCCACAGTTTGGCATAGCAGGTAGAATGCGCACGCATAGATACTCTGCGGCGTTCGTACCGCCCCGCCACAGAACGGCGCACTGACGGTGCACGTCATTTCACCCCACATTTTATAGATTCGATCGATAGACCCGATCGTGGGGAAATTATTCACCGTGCGCTTGTGGTTACTGGCCTGGTAGATTTAGCCGCTCACACTAAAATCTTAGAGTATTTCCCAACCACCTCCTCACCTCCATTCCCTCACCACGAACCACGTCATCACCCCTAACAATAGAAGCCCAGAGATCACCACGAGGCAAAAAAGCAGGATGGTCCGCACGGGTTGCAGCCTCACACAAATACAACCACCATTTTGCATGTCTCTGGCTCATCACCGACGAGAACCAGCGGGTTCTTCATGATGTTGGTCCTGACTGAGGGGCAACGATCGGTTCATCCGGCGGATTTGATAATTTGAGCCGATTCGACGGAGCGCGATGAGATTCTTTCGGTTCAGCCGGTCGACTGCGAGAAACAATTGTGCCCAACTAAAGTCTGGCTGGCAAATAATGAGGTCGTTCATCGTGAGCACTTCATAGCGTTGAAGCATGCTCAGAACGGCCTCGTCTGCATCCGCATTTTCAGTGCCCATGATCTGTTCCTCCTTTTCCTATGCTCCGACTTTTCTGTGCCCCAATCCGCTTCATTGTGTGCTGGGATTCCCACTCAGTCACGAGCAGGCCCGCACAACGAGCGCAGGATCTCGTGTAGAACTGCTCGCTTGCGGGAAGGGGTTGAACGACATGATCGCCTCCGCTTTCTGCCACAGATCCGTCTCGCATTGATTGTTTTGACTCCATGTTCTGTTTCATGATCAACCTCCCGGTTATCAGACTGTCGTTACATTCTCGTCGCTCCCACGCCTTACTATTTGACCTTGTGAATGTCGATGACCTCTCCTATGTCATTCACGTCGATCGTGACCTGGGCGCCGACAGCAATATCCCTGAACATGCGGTTTTCGGGTCTGAGAGGAAAAGCCTTCTCCCCTCCCAACGTCGATAACGTCAGCTGGGACTTGCCATTATCGATCGATGAGAGCATGCCGGAGATGAAGCGAGGAGCCTTGTCCGGGTGTCCTTTCGGACGGACATCCATGACCATATTGCCTTCGTTGACCCAGAGCGTCACTTCATCACCGATTTTGGGGACGCTATAGCCGTGGCGAACAGCCGCTGCTTCAGCCAGCGTGAGCGTGGCTCCCGTAGACGTTTTGACGGTATAGAGACCGGACTTCACCCCACTTACCACGCCCTCGATCTTTTGATGCCCAGCTTTCATATGGGCAACCTCTTCGGGGTCTGCCGGATCCGAGTGCGCGACCAGAGGGGTCATCAGCACGACGGCAGATATGATGAAGAGCGAGAAGATCAAAACTATCTTACGAAGCATGGGATCAACTCCATTGTTTGACTGGTCATTCTCCCCGCTGAATCTACGTTGGCAACGCCGTCACTCTCCAGTCATGAAAACCTATCCGGAAACTGCTTCACCAATGCCGTCGTGAGAGTATCCGCAATGACATAGATGTGTTGTCGCATCATCGGCCAAGTTGCCCCTAGGGGCGCATAGTCCTTTGTCTTGTACTGGTTGATTTGGAGAACATGGTGGGCTCCATGTGCCGCGATCAGGCCTCGAACAATGTCTTTCTGCAGGTAGGGATTGAGATGATTCAGGAAATCGGCTATCTCGTCGGCATTGGACGCCAAGTGGGCCAGCGCAGCATCCTGCTGCCGCTTATCCTCCGCGACGGTGGCCTCCGAGTATTCTTGTACTGCACCAATGTTGCTATCCAGCAAGCGATAGAGTTTTTCCGACGCGGCTTCACCGTAAAAGGGCGTCATCGTGTTTGCGATCTGTTTTGTATTGGTCACGACTTCCTTCTCGGCGGCATCCCGCTCCTCCGTATCGTTTGTCGCGATATTCGACACGACGTGCCGAACCCAAAAGATATGTCCGACCCAGAGATCGCGAAGGGTCTGCTTCATCTCCTCCACATGGGTAGGATTCACATCCCCGACAGCTCGCGGTTCGAAGCCACAGCCCACCAAGCCAACAAGAACGAGGACCAACAAGGCCATGGAACGAAGTATCTTGTTCATAACGCCTTCCATCGATATGCGGCTGAACGCTCGCTCTCCGATTCCTAGAAGAGGGTGACTCTTTGTGTCTATCTCGAGGCCTTTCCCTCGTAGATAGGGTAACTCGCTAAGATGAACGGATCGTGAACGGACGATGAAGAACTGTTCATCATTCTGAAGCGGCTCAGCACAGGTTCGCGGTGTGCGATCGCACCTTGCATATCGATTAAAGCCCTGGAATTCAGCAGGAAAATAAAAGAGGGAGGAGGATTTGGAGCCCTGACAAACTATGCAGGAATAGTCTGGTTCGTTGAGACTGGCAAATGTAGAGTAAAAATCGAGCCCTTCTCGACTTGGCTCGTGACCGAAACGGTTCCGCCGTGGGCTTCTGCGATTTCCTTGACGATAGGCAGCCCCAGTCCGGTACCGCCTGCATCCTTCGCCCTTGCCCAATCGGTCCGATAAAACCGTTCGAAAAGATGAGGAAGATGTTCCGGCTCGATCCCATGGCCCGTATCCTCGACAGCCACAGCAACTCCTTCCCTGACTGCCTGTAAATGGATGGTCACGGCTCCGCCGGACGGCGTATAGTGCAGCGCGTTGTCGAGTAGATTGATCAGTGCTTGCTTGAGCCACTGGGCATCGCCGAGGACGGGTGGTACCGATTGGGATTCAAACTTCAATGTGATTCGGCGGTCATCGGCAAGGGGGGTCAGTTCATCTACCAGATCTTGAATCAAGGGTTCCAGGGCGAGAGGCACGAGTTGAACCGGAGGCTTGCCGCTTGTGAAATTCGCGAGGGTCAAGAGGGAACGGGTCAGGGCAATCAGCCGCCCGACCTGCTCAAGATTATTGATGAGGGCTTCACGATATTCCTCCGTGGTCCTGGCTTTCATGAGGGCGACATCCAGGTTGCCCTGCAGAATGGTCAAGGGGGTTTTCATTTCATGGGCCGCAATGTCGCAAAATCTCCGCTGAGTTTCACCACTCCGTTGGAATCGGTCCATGACGGAATTGAACGACTGGGTGAGTCGACGGAATTCCTGGTAGGGTGAATCCAGAGTGAGTCGTTTCCCCAGGTCGGCTTCCGACATCGTTTCTGCACCGGTACTCAACACCTCGATCGGAGTCATCACTTTCTTGGCCAACCATCCACTGCCTATCCAGGCAACGAAAAGGATGGTCCCGGATCCGAGTGTCAGCAGGATCAAGAGACCGATAAGTGTCTCCCGGTACAGGAGCAGTGATGCTTCGGCCTGCAGAATATGCCGTACCGGGCCCTGCCGGGGAATCGGAACGAATAGCTGTCGTACCGACCACCTGCCATCCAATGTCTCGGCGGTTCTATACAGGCTGTTTCCGAGACGGACTTGTTCGAAGACGTGATCGGGAACCGGCGTCTGTGCCACTGCGTTGGGACTATTCCAAACCAATCGACCATTCGGGGAGAAGATCCGAATAGAATGGGTCACCTCGCGCTCTTTATTTTTGCCTCGGATCACCTCGGCTGCAGGCGCATATTCCTCACTGGAACTCTCGATAATGTCGGGGTGTTGCTCAACGATCTTGGCCATCGTCTCCGCCAACCCGAACAGCCGGCCATCCACAAAGCGGTGCAACAAGGCATCGCCTCCGGCGTAGGTCAGAACAGAAAAGACCAGGAGAAGCGCTGCCATCAGAATGAGCGCAGACTGACGGATCAAACTATGCAGGGACTTCATGTGACCGATTCCGCCTCTTCCAGCATGTACCCAGCGCCGCGTACCGTGACAATCAACTGGGGTGAAAAGTCTCGGTCGATCTTCGCGCGCAAGGCCCGAATATGGGCATCCACAATGTTCGTCATCGGGTCATAGCTGATATCCCACACATGTTCGATGATCGCCGTTCGTGTCAACACCCGATTCTTGTTTCGCAAGAGGAATTCAAGCAGGGCATATTCTTTATTCGTCAGCGATATTTCTTGTCCCGCCCGCCAGACGCGGTGAGAAGCCGGGTCCAACTCCAGATCGGCTGCTTTGAGGCGGATCAACTGCTGCGGTCCTCCTCGGCGCAGCAAGGCCCGGATTCGAGCCAGGAGCTCGACGAACGCGAACGGCTTCGGCAGAAATTGGTCCGCGCCAGTATCGAAACCTGAGATTTTGGCCTCCAACGTGTTGCGCGCGGTCAATAGCAGTACCGGGGTCATGTTTCCCGTCGCCCGGACACGGCGGCAGAGTGTGAGTCCATCGAGCTTTGGCAGCATGATGTCGAGAATCAACAGATCGTAAGGATTTGCCAAGGCCAAGGCCAACCCTTCTTCGCCATCGGCCGCGAAGTCCACGGCATACTGTTCTTCCTTCAACCCTTTGCGGATGAACTGAGCAAGGTTCAGATCGTCTTCAACCAGCAGTATTCGCATGGGGTATGTTACTCCTCACTTCTGAGCAGCCATCAAGGACAACCATCAGGCACCCACTAAGCGTCCGCTTAACCAAAAGAACCTGAGTCTGTAGGCTAAGGGATGTTGCGGGCAGGTTGAACCCCTCGATTGAGATGCGTTACTCTTTTTCCATTCGCTGTTTCAATCGCTGAAGACGTTTCTCGGTGGACTGCTTAATGAAGGCCATGTTTTCTCCGAGGTGTTGCTCAGCGTTGATTTTTCCTTCCTCACGCCGCTTCAGCTGGTCCAACCCGAATTGCGAGATCAAGGGGCCGTCTTCCTGGTTCAGCGCCTTCCAGATCGCCGCACATTTGGTCTGTATCACAATGGGGTACTTGTCGCAGGGAGGATCGGCTGCCCATGCGGTGCTCCAGCTCACTCCCAGTAGGATGAATGCCAAGGCCAGTGCAATCATGGTACGTCTACTCGCGGCATAAAGGATCATCTTAATTTTGTCTCACGATAACACAACTCAACTTGTCTTGCAGACGATCGATGCATACGAACGATCGGCTAAGGAGTGCGTCACCCGCTGGAACCGGCGCCGGCATCGCCGGCCACCGTTGTTGGCCGAATGGCTGCAGGACCTCCCTGCCGGTGCAAGGCTGTTGGATCTCGGCTGTGGAGGAGGCAAGGATGCGGGCGATCTCGAGCGGCGCGGGTATCGTGTCGTGGGCGTGGATCGGACAAATGCGCTACTCTCAGCAGGCCGATGCCGATATCCTTCATTGCCGCTGGTCCGCGCCGATCTTCGAGACCTTCCCTTTCAGGCGATGTCGTTCGATGGCCTCTGGGCCGCCGCTTCGCTGATGCACCTTCCAAAACCGGAGGCGCGCCGCATTCTGGCCGACCTATGCAAGCTTGTCCGTCCAGGCGGCTTGTTCGCTGCGACGGTGACCTATGGCGTGAAGAGCCGCATCGTGACTGACGGATGGGTTCCCGGACGCTATTTTTCCCGCTGGAAAAAGGAGGAACTCGCTCGTGCGGTTCGCGGAGCCGGGTGGACAATTCTTGAACTGAAAATAATAACCAACCGGGAGCGCAAAGGGCGGTGGATTAACCTGATCGCCAGACGAGAAGGGTAGTGGCCACAGATTGCAGTGCCGCGCCTCCCCAAGTTTTACTGCAGTGAGAAGATATAGGTGGCGCCGCTGTCCGGGGCGCTGTTGTCCGTCTGGTTACCATTGGTACTGGCTTCGCCAAACGCTCCCACGGCCAAGGTGTCGCCAGCGAGGGCGATGCTGCTGCCGAACAGGTCAAAGCCCCCTGGATTGGAGGCTTTCACATAGGCCTGCTGGCTCCAGTCACTGCCTGTACGGGTGAAGACATAGACGGCGCCGCTGTCCGGGGCGCTGTTGTCCGTCTGGTTACCATTGGCACTGGCTTCGCCAAACGCTCCCACGGCCAAGGTGTCGCCAGCGAGGGCGATGCTGCTGCCGAACAAGTCAGAGCGTTCGGTATTGGAGGCCTTCACATAGGCCTGCTGGCTCCAGTCGCTGCCCGTACGGGTGAAGACATAGACGGCGCCGCTGTCCAGGGCGCTGTTATCCCCTTGATCGCCATTGACTCCGGTCGCGGCACTGGCTTCGAAAAGCGCTCCCACGGCCAAGGTGTCGCCGACGAGCGCGACGCTGTACCCGAACCAATCTAAGCTCGCAGTATTGGAGGCTTTCAGATAAGCCTGCTGGCCCCAGCCTCCGTTTGTGCGCTTAAAGACATAGACGGCACCACTCTCCAGGGCGCTGTTGTCCCTTTGATTGCCATTGACTCCGGTCGCGGCGCTGGACTCGCCTGTCGCTCCCACGGCCAGGGTATCGCCAGCAAGCGCGAGGCTTTCTCCAAACCCATCATTGGCTTCGGTATTTGAAGACTTCACATAGGCCTGCTGGTTCCAGACTCCGTTCGTACGGGTGAAGACATAGACCGCGCCACTGTTCGGGGCGTTGTTATCCGTCTGGTTGCCATCGGCACTGGCCTCACCAGTTGCCCCCACGGCTAGAGTGTCGCCGGCGAGTGCGAGGCTGACGCCAAATCCGTCTTTGGCTTCGGTATTGGAGGCTTTCAGATAGGCCTGCTGGCTCCAGGCTCCGTTCGTACGGGTGAAGACATAGACCGCGCCACTGTTCGGGGCGTTGTTATCCGTCTGGTTGCCATCGGCACTGGCCTCACCAGTCGCCCCCACGGCTAGAGTGTCGCCGTCGAGCGTGACGCTCCCACCAAACCCATCATTGGTCTCGGTATTGGAGGCTTTCAGATAGACCTGCTGGCTCCAGACCCCGTTTGTACGAGTAAAGACATAGACCGCACCACTGTTTGGGGCGTTGTTGTCCCCTTGATTGCCGTTAATCCCAGTCGCGTCACTGGCCTCGCCGGGAACTCCCACGGCCAGAGTATCGCCGGCAAGCGCGACGCTGTACCCGAACACGTCATTGGCCTCGGTATTGGAGGCCTTAAGATAACCCTGCTGTTCGAGTTGCGCCACAATCTGCTGCGAGGTTTGTGGAGAATCGTTCCCGCCCCCGCAGGAACTTATGGTGAGGCTTAGTGCGACCAGAACCAACAGGCACAAAGCCTGACGCCATGTCCCTCTGCTGGTAGGACTGTGAATCGGTATGGTCCCCTTCGCCGATGTGAGCGTCTCCATGGTCAGTTCCTTCATGTAAGAAATCGAGGTAGCACTGCAAGCAGGACGAGCAGTCATCGGGGCCACCCATCGAAAAGATAACGTAGTGTAAAATTTGTAGACTGTCCCTCACAATCCCCCGTTGGATGGGTGATGTTACAGGCAGATTTCCTGCGCGTAACATTTGATGGTCGGCATGTCAGATCAAAATGGGTCAATGACGGGAAGTTGCAGTGTAGTGCTTCAGGGAGAAGGAAGAAGGGACAAATGCGTCGGCGTCAAGACGGCGGGTGATTGAACTTGAAGTTGCCGATTACGAACCGGAGGGCTAGTGAAAATGGTGACCGGTAATTGGGGCTAGGGGGGACTTCGAGGATTCACATCTTTGGTACAAAGAAAAGTATTTCGCTGGGCGCTCAAAAAGTTCGTCCAGCAAGGCCGCAGGCGAGTCGAAACCGGAGGCGTACCCTCAGGGGTACGTTGAGGATTTCGATGAGCTGAGAACGAAGCTGGAGGACTTTTTCAGCGCCCAGCTAAATCTTCATCGCCTCGTTCACGTCATGCAGCGTGGCTTTGGCGACATCGCCGGCCTTGTTGCTCCCCTCTGTCACGATGTCGTTCAGGTATGCGGGATCTTTGCTCAGGCGTCCGCGCGCGTCCCACACCGGTGTCATGCGTTCGACGATTCGGTCGGCGACGAGCTTTTTGCAATCGATGCAGCCGATCGTGGCGGTTCGACAATCTTTATCGATCTGGTCCTGCGTCGTTTGCGGCGAATAGATTTTGTGAAAATCGTAGACCGGACAGATGTCGGGATTGCCCGGATCGTTTCGGCGTACGCGCGCCGGATCGGTCACCATGGTTTTGAGCTTCTGGCGAACGACTGGTTCGGCGTCCGAGAGATTGATGGTGTTGCCGTAGCTTTTGCTCATTTTCCGGCCATCGGTGCCCATCACCTTGGGAAATTTCGTCAGATGTTCTTTGGGCTCAGGGAAGACCTGAGTCTTGTAGATGTCGTTGAATCGTCGGGCCAGCTCCCTGGTGAGTTCGAGGTGGGGGAGTTGGTCTTTTCCCACCGGCACGAAATCGGGTTTATATAACAAGATATCGGCCGCCTGCAGAACCGGGTAGCCGAGAAAGCCGTAGGTGCTGAGGTCTTTTTCTTTAATTTCCTCCTGCTTTTCCTTGTACGTCGGATTGCGCTCCAGCCATGAAATGGGCGTCATCATCGAGAGCAATAGATGCAAGACCGCATGTTCCGGGATGCGGGACTGGATGAACAGGGTGGACCGTTTTGGATCGATGCCGGCGGCCAGCCAATCGATGAGCAATTCACGGGAGAACTCACGGATACGGCTGGTGTCGGCATAGTTGGTCGAGAGGGCATGCCAGTCGGCGACGAAGAAGTAGCATTCATACTGATCTTGGAGGGATTTCCAGTTTTCCAATGCTCCCAGATGGTTGCCGAGATGCATCAGTCCGCTTGGCTGCATGCCGCTGAGGACTCGTTTCCCGGGTATGGTCATGGTGCGTTACCTGCTCCGAGACCGACTGCGGTGGAGAGAATGGTATTGGTGAGACTGTGGGTCAAGGTACCTGTGATGGTATGGATTACATGAATCTGCGGGTCCAATATGATCAGCCCCATCAGGATGAACATGCCGTAAGGTTCCACACGCCTGAGCGCCATCGCCGCAGTGTCCGGGAGAAGGCTCGTGAGTATTCTCCCGCCATCTAATGGGGGGAGCGGCAGCAGATTGAACAGCATCAAGAGAACATTAATCAAGACGGAGTAGTACGACATGACGGCGATCGGCTGGAGGAACATTGTATGCCACGTATCCAGGAGGGCGGCATCTTCTGATTTGGACGAGTTGTTTCCGATTGTGGGATCGATCGACAAGAGGATTGCGAAGAGAAGGGCGCTGCCGACGGCCAGCGCGAGATTCATAGCCGGTCCCGCTGCTGCGACGAGCGCCATGTCGCGACGTGGTTGGCCCATGTTGCGTGGGTCGATCGGCACCGGCTTGGCCCAGCCGAGTAAGAATCCTCCCGGCATCAGCAGGCAGAGCAGCGGCAGGATGACGGTTCCGAACGGATCGATGTGGGCCAGTGGGTTCATGGTGAGCCGTCCCTGCAATTTGGCGGTCGGATCGCCACACCGATTGGCGACCCAGCCATGGGCATATTCGTGTAATACCATGGCAAAGAGGAGTGGGAGCCCCATGTAGGAAATCGTGTGGAGGATTTGCGGTATGGAGTTCATGCCGTTTGCTTTCTAGTCCGCATTATTCATGACGGTTCGTGGCGAAATCACCCGAAAACATGTTACTCGTGAAACGTATCTCGCATGGGACGATACAGACACACTCTTTCCATCTGCGCTGCGCGCTTCACGAACGACGCTTCACGCGCAAGAGCAGCGGATCGCCGATTGTAACAGAAGCATTCATCCATGATGCGGGTTAGTTCACCTGTTGGAATCGGCCTTTTTTGATTTGTATGAGGAAGAGCGGGCGATTCAATGTTCCGTCGGGTCCAAACGCTGCCGGCCCCGCAAGGGAAGAGAGATCCGGCTGTGTCATCAACTGTTCGTGGACGGATTCGCCGGAGGAGGCGCCTTGTCGAACCGCGTCGAGCACCAATTTCGCGGCATCGTAACCCTGGATCGCAAAGAGTGTCGGGTTGGTTTGAAAACGTTTTTTATACCGGGCCACAAAATCCTGCACCGTTGGCATGGGGCTGTCCATAAAGAAGCCGTCAACGAACACGGCTCCATCGATCGACGAATCGTCTGTGCGCGCGAAATCCTGAGAATTCCATCCATTTGTGCCAAGGAAGGGCACTTTCATGTCGTGGAAATTGAGCTGGGAGGTGATGATGCCGGCGTCGGCTGCGCGGCCCGGAATAAAGATCGCATCGAAGCCCGGTGTGTAGAAAATTTTCTTGTCCAGCTTTGTTAATTTTCCGGTCAGTTTGGTTTGATCGAGCGGCACGGACAAACCATACCGCTTGAGGTCCTCTGCCTTCATGCGTTTGAGTTGCGCACTCACGTCGGCTTCGCCCTCTTTGTAAGACTCAATGGCGATCACTTCCCCTTCGTGTTGACGCACTTCCTGGGCAAAGAGCCGGGCCAACTCACGGCCATAGGTGGTGTCGGGGTGCAGGATGCAGAATCGGCGAAAGCCTTGCTCCTTGATGGCATAGGACGCGATTCGTTTGGCTTGCAGTTGATAGGTGAGCGCCGTACTGAACACATAGTTGCCGAGTCGTCTGACGTTGGGGAAGGTCGCCGCGGGCGTGATCAACGGGATGTGAGCCCGTTCGGCAAGTTCAGCCATGACCGGCAGATTTTTCGAGAGGAGCGGCCCAATCACGGCGAGAGGACGATCGTCGTTCAGCAGCTCGGAGAAATCGTCCAGAAACGACGTGTTATCCGATTCCAAATCTTTGACGATGAGACCGACCGATGCGCTTCCTGTCCGGTCTCTATTGGCTTCAACCGCCAGCTGAATCCCGCTGAGAACTTCACCGGCAAAGGGGGCGAGTTTTCCTGAGAGTGGCAGGACCGCGGCGATGAAAAACTGGTTGGACTTTTGTTTGGCTTGGAGTGTGGTGAGGAGTTCCGAGGTCTTCTCTGACTGCGGGTGGGTCGGGAAATTCATGAGAAATTGCTGGATCTGCCGGATGGCCTGGTGTTCTTCTCCTCGGGCGACGTAGAGGTCGATGAGTCGGAGGGACGCGAGGTCGCCGGGAAAACTGCGCGGAAAGGTGTCCCGGATTTGATCGAGGGCTTTTTTGTCGGACGTTTGGCTGGCTAGATCGCGAATGCGGGTTCGCACGTCTTCCGCTTGGTCGTCGGTTCCCAAGGCCACTTCATCGAGCCATGCCTGTATGGCACGGGTTGCGTCCTTTTTTTGCGCGTAGAAATCGCCGCTCAGCCGCAGGGCTTCTCGTTTCGTGCTGTCATCTTTGGAAAGATTGCGCAGACCCGTCAATATCGGCAAGGCCAGATCGAGGTTCCCCATTGCTGCGTGGACTCGGGCCTGCATCAACTTGCCTCGCTCTGTCACCTCTGAGTCGGGGAACTCAGTCTGCAGTTGCTGCAAGTATTTCAAGGAGTCCATATATTGTTTTGCGTTGTGCAGGGCTGCCCCGAGGAGTAGATAGGTGTCGTCGAGCAGCTCCGGTTTCGGGGAGGTAGCCAGAAAACGACGGAGTGTGGTGATGGCTTCTTCTGCCTGACCTGCGTCGATCAGGCGCTTCGCCTGTTTCAGCGCGGGATGGGTTGCAGGGCTAGCGGGTCTTGTTTCTGCATAGACGGGCGAATTGAACTCGAACCCGGTGATTGGCCCAAGTATGCTCCAGGCAAGTATAAGGGACAGGCACCAGCGTGCAGAAAGGGCGTACGTGCGATGTGAAGACGAAAGTATCAACGGGCGGGCCATGAGCTCCTAGCAGGCTTCGGAATAACTCGGTTTATCTATAAAGCACCGTTGGGATCTCACAAATGACGCTATAGCCGCAGGATGCTCAAAAAGGCCGTCCAGCAAGGCCGCAGCAAGCGAAGAGGCGAGGCGTACGTTTCGGTACGTTGAGCCTCTGAACGACGCGAGAACGATGCTGACGGACTTTTTCAGCATCCTGCTGGAGGTCTGAGGGCTTTGTCATTCGCATGTGACTACTATCGGAATTCCTGTCTGGGTGTCAAGGTAAACCCCGATAGCCTTCGTTGTGTTCATCCGAGCGTTTGGCTATCATCGCACAGATGATGCTGGATCCGCTGGTTGAGCGATATTTGAGCCATCTCCGGGTGGAGGGTGGTCTCTCCGTCAATACGGTTGAAGCCTACCGCCGCGACTTGAGTAAATTCCACTCCTACTTGCATCGAACCGGTGCTGTGCCGATCGGGGCTCTATCGCAGAAGACGTTGACGGGATTTCTCCGCTCCTTGCACGAGGCGCGGCTGTCTCGCGCCTCTTCTGTACGCTGCCTCTCGGCTATTCGTGGTTGGCTCCGTTTTTTGACGCGGGAACGGATGATCGAGGAGAATCCAACCGTTGGTCTGGCGCCGATATCGCGCGGCATTCGACTGCCGAAAACATTATCGCAGCACGATGTCACATCATTGCTGGATCTGGCGCCAGTCCCAACCCCCGAAGATTTGCGTGATCGTGCGATGGTGGAGTTGCTCTATGCGACGGGGCTTCGTGTATCGGAGTTGGTGATGGCCGATATCGCGCAGGCAAATCTTGATGTCGGGTACCTTCGGGTGACGGGTAAGGGCGCGAAGCAGCGTCTTGTGCCGATGGGCGAAGGGGCCAGGCAGTTGCTGCAGCAGTATGTGGAAGAGGCGCGGCCACGGCTTCTCAAAAAGCGGGCTTCACGGTATCTGTTCGTATCGAGGCGGGGCGGGCCGTTGACGCGGCAAGCCTTTTGGAAGTTGCTGCAACACCGTGCACGGCGAGCGGGGATGACACAGGTCATTTCGCCTCACATGCTCCGGCATTCGTTTGCGACGCATTTGCTCGAAGGCGGCGCGGATCTTCGATCGGTTCAGGTGATGCTCGGACATGCGAATATCGCGACGACGCAGATCTATACGCATATTGAACGGGGACGTCTCAAGCGGGTACATGATAAATATTTCCCCCGAGTGGGCCTGCGCCGGAAGCAAAAAACATAACCAATGAGGACGCGCGACTCAATATGTGCGAAATGCACAGGGGCCGAAAACGGCAAGAAGCGCGCGAGATTCGATTGACAAGGGCAGGTGGACTTGGTAGCATCCGCCCACGTTGCTAAGGAAATCGGGCGGATAGCTCAGTTGGGAGAGCGCTGCCCTTACAAGGCAGAGGTCACAGGTTCGATCCCTGTTCCGCCTACCAGGGCCAAGGTTGGTTCACTGGGAGCAGAACGGATAGTTGAACGAAAATGATGAAATTGTAGACGGGACCAACCGCTAGATATAGTCTTGTCATTCACATCTTCCGCTATAAATTGTGTTCGAGGGGCCGTCGTTCAGCTGGTTAGGACGCCAGATTGTCAATCTGGAGGTCGCGGGTTCAAATCCCGTCGGCCCCGCCAATTTCCTCTGAGTTTGCTAAACTCTGTAAGCAGAACTGTGATTGCTCCCTATGCAGGGTGCAGAGAATTATTGTGGTACAGTGGAAATTCAACGGTTTGCACTTCTAGGACAAGAGGGGAACCGCGCGCAGGCTGCTTCGTAGGGCTGCGCTAGTGAGTGCGCAATCTCTGCTGTAGGTTGAGGTCAAGGCTAAATCCGTAACCCTCGGAAATCCCCCGAGGACTTTTTCAGCATTCTGCCAGAGCCGGGAAAGGTCATAGCCGTATGTTTCAAACAGGTCTAACTGGAGTGCTGGGCTCACTCGGCTCAGTTTCCAAGATTGTGCTCTTCCTCCTGTTGATATTCTCAGTCATCTCATGGGCCATTATTTTTTCCAAATGGCGAGTATTTCGGATGGCAGATCTGGAGGACAAGCGGTTCCTGGCTATCCTCGTGAAAGCACGAGATCTCGGTGAGCTGTATCGGCAAGCTGGACGAATTGAAGGAAGTCCCAGCGCATGTGTATTCGAAGGGATCATGGAACGTGTGGGGGCTGGGTCAGTCGAGGGCAGGGGGGGTAACGGGTCGGGACCAGTTGATCGACATGTGGTGGAGCGGACGGCCTCCCATCTTGCGCAAAGCCAACTCTCACGCCTTGAGAGTTATCTTCCGTTCCTTGCCACAACGGGGAATATTACTCCGTTTATCGGACTGCTTGGGACCGTGATGGGAATCATCGATGCATTTCGTGAGATCGGCACCCAGGGGACTGCGAGTATTTCTGCTGTCGCTCCCGGCGTTGCAGAGGCCCTCATCGCGACGGCAGCCGGTCTGTTCACCGCTATCCCAGCGGTCATTGCCTATAATTACTTCCTGACTCGGATTCGGAACACGGCATTCCGATTGGATTCAGTCACTATTGAAATCTTGGCCTCCCTCTCGACCGCCACCGTATCGAAGACGAAGCCAGTTCCGGTCGGAGTTCAAGGATGAGCCTTGAACTCCGTCATCGCCGGTTTTTAGCAGAAATCAACGTCATCCCTCTCGTCGATGTGGTCCTCGTCCTCTTGGTTATTTTCATGGTCACCGCCCCGATGCTCTATCGAGGGATGGACATTAAGTTGCCGACCTCTGCCACGAATTCGATTAAGCCGGAAATGCGCACGGTGCTCACAATCGAAAAGGATCAGCGTCTGTATCTCGACAAGGATCCGGTCGGGGTGGCTCAGCTGGAACAGAAGTTGAAGTTCTTGAAACGAGATAATCCCGATGTGTCGCTGTACCTCAGGGCTGATCGCGACGTGCCTTACGGTGTTGTGGTGCAAGTCATGGACGGCGTCAAAAAGGCCGGGATTGAGAAGATCGGGATGGTCACGGAACCGGTCGGTCCAGAACGCGTGGGGGAGTTAGATCCTCCTCGTCTCCCACCGCGGAAAAGTTGATGCAACGTGCGTGAGGGGGCGGGATTGTTATGGTATCCCAGGCGTCGGTCCTGTCAGATGCGTGGTTCAATCAGGACGATCGATCCAGGCTGTCCACTCGGCTCAAACGCACGGTGGTGCTGTCGCTCGTCCTTCATTTAGTTGTCTTGCTCGTGGCGGTTGGGCTTCGGCTTCCGCAAAAGGGTGAACGGCCTTCGACGTCTGTGGAAGTGTCGTTAGTCAGTCTTTCGACGCCCGCGAGGCAACCAGAGGCTGCGAAACCGGCGTCGTTAGTCAAGGCCGTGGCCCCCAGTCCAGCCCCTTCTGTGGCGCCTCCAATAGGCGAGAAGAGAAGGGATATATTGCAGGATCTTCAGCTTCCGCCGGATGCGCCGAAGTTTGGAGATTTGAGCCCCGCAAAAAAACCGGCGACTCAGGCCCAACAGGCGCCAAAAGCGCTCGATATCCCACGTGTTCCGGATGTGGCGCAAGACCCGGTTGCGAAGATTCCTCAGCGGTCTACGGTCAGCGAAGATCTGAATCGTGAGTTAGAAGAAGAACTGAAAAAGATCAAACAATTCAGGCCTGCAGCTAAGCTGGAAATCCCGAAAGAGGTGAAACCGAGTGAGGCGTCAGTTACGCCGGCGCCTCAGCAAGAGGTGAAAGCTCAGGCGGTTAAGACACCCGAGACAACCCTGAGGATTTCCGGTACGGCTGGGTCGAATCTCTACTGGGCTCGCGTGCAGTCCATTATTAGCAGCCAGTGGGAGCCACCTCCAGTCGATATGACGGGGCAAACCTATACGATGATCGTCAAGTTTCGGCTTCAACGGGATGGAATCATCAAAGACGTGGTCGTGCAACAGTCGTCCGGGAATGCCTACTTTGATATGGCGGGCCAGCGCGCAGTGCTGCGGCCACGAGTTCTGCCTGTGTTTCCTGCAGATATGGCAGACAGCTATAAAGATATAGAAATGGTATTTCGAGTTGGAGAATTGGCCGGATGACACGGGTAAAACTGATCAGTGCCTGGTTCGGGGGGTTGTTGCTCATCGCCGCAGCCGTCGGCATTCTTGAATCCGGGGCGGCGGATGTATTCCTCGAAGCCACCCGTCCAGATTTCCAGAAGATTTCCCTAGGTGTTACAGAGATAGAAAATGCAGGAGGCCCCGACTGGTTGGCGGGGCGCATCGAAGAAATCTTGAAAAATGATGTGAGA
Organism: uncultured Nitrospiraceae bacterium; assembly: GCA_963781915.1. Lineage (GTDB taxonomy): Bacteria > Nitrospirota > Nitrospiria > Nitrospirales > Nitrospiraceae > Palsa-1315. Next base: position 280,417 of record CAWAIH010000006.1, read on the forward strand.
CGGTCCTTGGTCTTCGATCTGGTGGATTTACCCAGTCTTGGGATTCAAACACCCGGCACGCGCAATGGGAAAGGGGCCGGCTCTAAGGCCGTATTCAAACAGGCGACTGAAAAGGGTGTCTCAGTCTTGGTCTGGGGAAAAGCGGGAATGAAAGACTCGGGCGAACAAGCCGACGTGAGCATGGAAGGCTTCGTCTATGACAGCGGAAGCGATGAAGTCGTAGGGGGGAAGCGCTATGCGGGATCGCCCTCGGTTGTGCGGCAGATGGCGCACCGCTTTGCCGACGAACTGGTGTTTCGTTACACGGGCGAGCCGGGTATCGCGCGGACGAAAATTGCGTATGTGGCTCAGCAGGGGACTGCCCGCGAGTTGTTTGTCATGGATTATGATGGGTACGATACGCGCCAACTCACCGCCGACGGGTTTCTTGACCTCATGCCGCAATGGTCTCCAGATCGACGATTCCTCATTTTTACCGCCTATCGCAATCGCAATACGCAGGACATCGACATGATCGAGTTAGCGACGGGTAAGCGATGGACGGTGATTTCTTTGGGGGGGCTGAATATTACTCCGACACTGTCTCCTGATGGAAACTTTCTGGCATTTGCCTCCAGTTATGAAGGTAATTCTGAGATCTACCGGTTGGATACAAGGACGAAGGCCATCCAGCGCTTGACGGTGAATCCGTCCGGTGACTTGTCTCCTTCCTGGTCTCCGAACGGGAGAGAGTTGGTATTTGTGTCGGATCGGGGTGGCGGACCGCAACTGTTCTTGATGAGTTCAGACGGGTCGAACGTGCGCCGTCTGACATTTGAAGGAGATTACAATGCGGCGCCAGTGTGGTCGCCGCGCGGGAACTGGATCGCCTATGTATGCCGGACACATAAAGAGTACAAGCTCTGTATCATCTCCCCGGACGGACAGAAGCGAACGCAATTGACGACGGGACCGGGTGTCGACGATTCACCTTCCTGGTCGCCGGATGGCCGGCATCTGGCGTTCAGTTCGACGGCAGATGGAAAGAGCCAGATCTATATGATCGATGCCGACGGGAAAGGCAGAGAACGGCTTACCTTTCAGGGGACGCATAATAGTGCGCCTTCCTGGTCTCCGGCATGGTGAGGATGACGTTTTGACTCTAACGGATGAATGAGGGTACATACATGGTCGCGATGGCTAACCTAGGGAAAGGAGAACGACTTATGAACAGGACGCTCTGGACATGTGGCTCGGTGCTAGCGATGAGCATCATATTGATTGGTATGCCTGGCTGTTCCAAAAAGTCTGTACAGTCCGGCGGCGACTCCCAGTCCACTCAAGGAGCGGCGAAGGGGGGAACGGATAGTTCCAAGTCCGGTGTCGGCAACTTCCCTGACACCGGCGTTCAGTCTGGTGGCGGCGGGCTTCGGGGCCTCGACAAGAACCCATCGGAGGAACGTTTGGGCAGTGGAACAACGCAGGGTAAGATGGATTCCGCCAGCAGTGCCGGGCGACAAATGGAGGAAATCAGGGCTGAGCAGGCTGCTTCAGCCGCAGCAGGTCTGCGAGATGTGTTTTTCGCCTACGATAGCTGGGTGATTTCCGAGGAAGGGCGTCAATCGTTAAGTCACGATGCGGAGTGGATGAAGTCCAATCCGAATGCGCTGATCAAGGTCGAAGGGCATTGTGATGAGCGTGGAACCGTCGCCTACAACTTTGTACTCGGGGAAAAGCGGGCGAAAGCCGCCCGGAACTATCTGGTCGAACTCGGTGTCGCTGCCAATCGCCTGTCCGTGGTGTCGTATGGGAAAGAGCGACCGTCCTGCAATGAGCATGCGGAGTCGTGCTATCAGCAGAATAGGCGAGGACGCATTTTGATAAAGTCCGGAAAGTAGGCAACGTATTTTTGTCACGGCGGTTGCGATTCTGTCGTCCGTAAAGAGAGCGCCGGGGATTCCTTTGTTGCCCTTCACCAAAGACCTCGTAGTTTGCGGTGGAGAGCTGCATTATTTGTAGGTGCAATAATGTGGAACGGTTCGAATATAAATGGAACGTGGGCGACGATCTGTGTAGTCTATGTTTTGTTGTCGACAGGCTGTGTTGCCCAACAGTCTGATCTCAAACAGACAGAAAAAAATCTTCAGCAGCGCATCAAGCAGTCGAGCGACGAGTCGGCACAGACTCGCGCGCGACAGAGTCAGGAGATTTCGGTACTTCGGGAACAGGAGTTGCCCCAGTTACGGGGCGAGTTGGAGCGGGCGTTGCATCAAGCCCAGGAGCTCCAGGCCAAACAGGAAGATTTCAAGCAGCGCTCTCTGCAGCTTGAGCAACAAACCAAACGGCTCGAACAGTTGGCTGGCAAGCTGGAGGTGGATGGTACAACGCGTTACAATCAGGTACGCGAAAGCCTCAACGCGCAAGATGTCAAAAACAAGCAAGACCGCGATCAGCTCCGTATCGATGTGAATGCTCGTCTGGACGACGTGAGTCGGCAGATGGAGATGATCCGAAAGGAGATCATCGAGGTCGTGCAGAAGACGAACAGCGGACTTGCTAAAAGCCTCGATACACGTCTGGATGAGCAGCATAAGGCGCAGGCGGATAACCAGGTGCGGGCCGAACAGCTGTCGGCAAAATTCGCACAATTCAGTCAGTCCCTCACGGCCTTCAGAGATTCGCTGACCGGATTGAGCGAAAGGGTGAATCAAGGAGAGCAGGAGAGCAAAGCCGTGACCGGTCACTTGGGCGAGGTCAGTACGAGTGTTACATCTGTTGCGCAGAAGCTCGCTGCCCGCCTCAATGAACAGGACCATCGTCTGGATGCCCTCTCCAAAGCCGTCGATCGGGTGGCGCAGGATGCTCATGTACGAGGGGGCAACAAGGGAGCGACACGTCAGTCAACCACAAAGCCGGCCCAGCGATCGACAGTAGCGCCTGTGTCCGAGACCGAAAGGTCTGAGCGGTGAAGGCCTTCGGCTTCTCTCTCTGAACAAGGTGAAGAGACCGATCGTCCGCAGTAGTGACAAGGGTAGTCGAGTCTGTGGAGTCCCCTTTCCCTCAAGTCAGTCAGAGCGGAGAGCGCTCCGATAAACGATCCAGTTGAAGGAGTTTCGATAACCGTGATCTACAAGAATATAGGCTCAAGGGGGTTGGCCATTCTCATGGCTGGGGCGATGGTGTGGCTCGCCGGATGTGCCAACCACGCGGATTTTGTGGAAGTGCGTGATCACTTGGCGACGGTGTCGAAGTCTCAGGATCAAGATCAAAAGCGGTTGGATGCGTTGCAACGACGCTTGGAGTCGCTGGAGCGGATGAAGGATACTGAATCTACCAGGCAGAAGCTCGATCCAAAGCTCGATGAACTGTCTGCACGGATCCAAAGGTTAGAGGGCCGGTTGGCCAAATCCGACGAAGGAATGGGTGTTCCGGCTCTGCCTAAGATAGAGCCATCTCAAGTCGATCCCACTCGTCCCTCGAAACCACAGAGGTCTGTCTCCCCTGCAGATGCGCCGCTGGTAATGCCAGGTGTTTCCACGATTACCCCGACGTCGGCGTTCAATCTGGCGTACAATGACTATCTCAACGGAAAGTACGATCTTGCCGTGGCGGGTTTTCAGCGATTTGTGAAGGACTTCCCCGGCACGTCGCTGACGCCGAATGCCTACTACTGGCTAGGCGAGTCTTGTTACCAGCAGAAAGATTATGTGCGCGCGATACAATCATTTGAGTATCTTACGACGGAGTATCCGGGAAACGAGAAGGTGCCGGCGGCGCTTTTTAAATCGGGGCTCGCGGCGGGAGAAACCGGAGATCTTGCCAAATCGAAGAAGAACCTCAAACGGGTCATCGAAGAATTCCCGACGTCGGATGAAGCGAAGTTGGCTAAGAATAAGCTGGCTGAGATTCGATGATCGCACGTCCATCGAGACGGCTCGTGGTGGCGCCCTTGTTGTTGACATCCCCTGGAGTCTAGTTTCATGCCCGCCGCCAGTTGCTTCGCCAAGATCCATGTCCTTCCGGGCGATGTAGTCAGCCGTATCGCAGCCGGCGAGGTCATTGAGCGCCCTGCCGCCGTCGTCAAAGAGTTGCTGGAAAACAGTCTCGATGCGGGGGGATTGCATATCACGGTCGATGTGAAGAACGGTGGGCTGGCCCTCATTCGAGTCACGGACGATGGCGAGGGAATCAGTCGCGCCGACCTTCCTCGTGCTTTTGAGCGGCATGCAACTAGTAAGCTCAGGTCCGACCGGGATCTGGCCTCGGTGACGACGATGGGTTTTCGCGGCGAAGCGTTACCGAGTATCGCGTCTGTTTCCCATGTGCTGGTGGCGACTGCGGCCCGGCAGGATGCGGTGGGATCACAGCTCACCTTAGTCGCAGGAGCGGGTGCCCCTATCGTGGACGCGCCACCCGTGCCTGGCACCAGGATCGAAGTCTCCAATCTCTTTTTCAATCAACCGGCCAGGAAGAAATTTCTCAAGTCGACCACGACTGAATTTTCCCATATCAGCCATGTCGTGCAACTTGCAGGTCTCGCCTGGCCCTCAGTGCACTTTCGCCTGACTCATAACGGACAGGAGATTCTCAATTATCCAGCCGTGACAGCGGATCGCGATCGAATTCTCCAAGTATTTCGCCAGACGTTTCTCGATCGGACCATTGAGATCCGAGGCAGGACGGGGGGATTGTCGGTCCGTGGCGTGATGGTCGATCCTATCCATGCGCGGTCCTCAAAAATGCCGCAGGAATTGTTTGTGAACCGGCGCCCTATCCGCAATGCGACCGTGTTTCATGCGGTCATGGAAGGGTATGGATCGTTTCTCCCAAAAGGGTCTCACCCGACGTTCGTGCTCTTTATTGACATCGAACCGGATCGGCTCGATGTCAACGTGCATCCTACGAAAAAGGAAGTGCGGTTCGCGGAAACGGAATCGCTTCATCAGTTGGTGCGCCAGTCGGTCCGTCATGCACTCGGCGGTTCCGAGCGGAAGGTCGTGCTGGGTCTCTCGCCGGCGGCGACGGAGTTCGTTCCTGCGGACGAGCGGCAGACCTCATCACGCCAGGATTCTCATCCGGCCGCCTCCCTCTCAGCTCGCGGCCAGGATTCTTTGACCAATGGCAGCGACAGGGTGTCGCTGTCCGGCAGCGTTGAAGGAACTCAGTTGGCCTTTGCCCACGAGGCAGCTTCGGTATATCAACGGGCAGAGAAACCCGAGATCGTGCCGCTCGGCCAAATCCTCCGGACCTATCTTGTGGCGCAGGTGGGTGAAGAGCTGCAAGTAGTCGATCAACATACGGCGCACGAACGCGTTATTTTCCAACGACTGTGGCGAGGGTGGCAAAGCCGGGAGATCCCCTCGCAGCCGCTGTTGATTCCTGAGCCGATCGAGCTGTCCGCGGCGCAGTGCATGCTATTGCTCAAACGCTGTGATGATTTGGAGAAACTCGGCCTCCTGATTGAACCATTCGGCGCCACAGCCATCGCGATTCGTGGGGTGCCGGTCGGCCTCGGCAAGGTGGATGCGGCTGGCTTGGTGCAGGATTTACTCGACGATGTAACAGAGTGGGACAGCGCATCGTCTCTGGAACTGCGGGTTCAACCTGTATTGGCTTCGCTCGCTTGCCATGGAGCAGTGCGGGCCGGACGGGCCTTGGCCCTTCCTGAAATTCAACAGCTGATTGATGACTGGGTTCAAGAAGGGTTGATTATGACCTGCCCGCACGGGCGCCGTACGGCGTTTCGCCTCTCAACAGATGAGCTTGCCAAGCTGTTTGGTCGGGTTGGATGGACGTGATGGCCATTCCAGCAAGTGCGACGCGGCGTCTTTCCAAGACGCAGGTCTTGGCCAAGCCTGTGGTCGTGATAGTGGGACCGACCGCGGTGGGGAAAAGCCGCATTGCGGTCGAGGTAGCCAAGGTGTTCGAGACCGAGGTGCTCACGGCGGACTCGCGGCAAGTCTATCGTGGTATGGATGTTGGAACGGATAAGCCGGCTTCAGAGGAGCGCCAGGCGGTTCCCCATCGGCTGATCGATCTTGTCGATCCTGATGAATCGTTTAATGCAGGATTGTATCGCCGCCAGGCGATCGATGAGATCGAGCGTCTCTATCGGGACTGCCGCCTTCCCCTGGTCGTGGGTGGTACAGGGCTTTACGTGCGGACCCTCCTCAAGGGCTTGTGCGATGCGCCACCGGCCGATCCGATTGTGCGGGCGGCACTGCGGCAGGAGGCGGAGGACCAAGGGTCTGATCGTCTCTACGCGAGGCTTGTGGATGTCGACCCTGTGATTGCGGCGCGGTTGCATCCACGCGACGAATCAAAAGTGATCCGCGCGCTGGAGGTGTACCAGTTATCCGGTCGTCGGATGTCGGATTTTCAACAGGAGCATGGGTTTGCTGAACGGCCCTTTGCAACCTTAATGATCGGATTGAACCGAGACCGCGATATGCTGTACCGGCGTATCGAAGGGCGGATTGATTGGCAGATGGCTCATGGGTTGATAGAAGAAACGAAGCGGCTCCTGGCTCAGGGATATCAGCGCGACAGCGCGGCGATGAAAGGTTTGGGGTATCGGCAGGTGGCTGAGCACTTGGCCGGCGAGTATGACGCCGCTGAAATGGTTCGGCGGTTTAAACGGGACACGAGACATTTTTCCAAACGACAAATGACCTGGTTCCGAAAGGAGCCGGGGATTCAGTGGCTGATGATCGAGGAGTCGGAATCTGTACTGCATACGACTACACGGGTGATTGAACAGATAGATCGATTTTTCAACACACTTACTTGAGGATGAGGGATGACACGACAGGGGAAGGCAGTGCGCGCAGACATCGGGATTATCGGCGGCAGCGGGTTATACGACATCGAGGGTCTTCGGAAGGTCAAGGAACTTTCGGTCAAGACCCCCTTTGGGTCTCCGTCCGACACAGTGGTACTTGGTGAGTTGGAAGGGGTTCGTATTGCCTTCCTCTCGCGGCATGGACGTGGACATCGGTTGAATCCTTCTGAGATCAACTATCGTGCGAATATATACGCCCTCAAGTCGATCGGGGTGAGCCGGGTGATTTCTGTGAGTGCAGTCGGCAGTATGAAGGAGTCGATCAAGCCCGGTGACGTGGTGTTGCCGGATCAGTTTATCGATCTCACCAAACGGCGGGTGTCAACTTTCTTTGAGGGAGGAATTGTCGCTCATGTGGCGTTCGGTGATCCGGTCTGCCCCTCGCTCGGTACGGTATTGTCGGGTGCAGCTCACACGGTCGGCGCCACTGTTCATCAGGGTGGCGTCTATCTCTGTATCGAAGGCCCGCAGTTTTCGACCAAAGGGGAGTCTCGGTTATATCGTCAGTGGGGTGTGAGTGTGATCGGGATGACGAATCTTCCCGAGGCCAAGCTCGCACGTGAGGCAGAACTCTGTTATGCCACGGTGGCCTTAGCAACCGACTACGACTGTTGGCATGAGACAGAACAGGCCGTCACGGTCGAGTCGATCTTGACCACTCTCCGCCAGAATGTCACGTTAGCCAAACAGCTGCTGCGGACCGCGCTGTGTGCGGTGGCCGACGTCAAGGCCTGCTCCTGTCAGCGTTCATTGCAGGATGCTATTATTACGGCGCCGGATCGGATGCCCGCCTCGATTCGACGGAAGTTGTCCTTGCTAATTGATCGGGTTGTTCCGGCGAAGAAAGGGATTCGGTGAGCTATGGGGAAGTTGCTTGTCGTCGGATCGGTTGCGCTCGATACGGTGAAAACACCCTTCGGGGAGGTCAGCGAGGTTCTTGGAGGTTCGGCCACATTTTTCTCAACGGCGGCCAGCTATTTTACCAGTGTGGATCTCATTGCAGTCGTGGGGGAAGATTTTCCTCCGCAACACCTGGATTTTCTCAAGAGCCGTGGCATCGATGTCACCGGGTTGGAGCGGAGGCCCGGGGCGACATTTCGCTGGAAAGGGGAATACACTCATCAGTTGAACGAAGCGCACACACTCGATACGAAACTCAACGTATTCGAAACGTTTCGGCCACAGATTCCCGATGCCTATCGATCCCCGGATCTCTTGTTCTTGGGTAATATCGATCCGGAGCTTCAGTTGGATGTGCTGCAGAAGCTTTCGCGTCCGCCGCTGGTCGCGTGCGATACGATGAACTTTTGGATCAATGGCAAACGGGACGCGTTATGGCGGGTCTTGGAGCAGGTCGATATTCTGATCATTAACGATGGAGAAGCCCGTGCACTCGGTGAAGATTCGAATCTGGTGAAGGTTGCGAAAAAAGTACTCGCGCGCGGACCCAAGCACCTCATCATCAAACGTGGGGAGTATGGGGTATTGATGTTCAATGAAAAGCAGGTGTTCGGGGCTCCGGCCTTTCCGCTTGAAGATGTGCGCGATCCGACCGGTGCGGGGGATACCTTCGCCGGCGGTTTCCTGGGCTATCTGACGGCCACCGGCGATCGTTCGCTTGAGGCGTTCAAACAAGCAATTATCTTCGGGAGCGTGATGGCGTCATTTACCGTAGAAGCCTTTAGTCTTGACCGTTTGCGAATCCTGGATTACAAAGAAGTTCAGGAACGGTTTCGAGCCTTTAAGCGGTTGACCCATTTTGAGGACATTTCGTGATGCAGATTCGCCGTGTCGGTTCAATTATTCGATCATTGGCCTGTCCGTTGCTGGTGTCGGCCCTGTCGATCGGATGGTTGTCCGGCTGTGCCACATCGGAAGGTTCGGCGCAAAAATCCAAAGGCTATTATCAGGAAGGCATCGCGAGTCTGGAGTACGATCAGCAGAAGGCCTTTGTGTCGTTTCAGAAGGCCGTGAAGCTCGATCCGAACAATAAAGAAGCACGATACGGGCTCGGCCACATTCTGGCGCTGCAGGGTAAATTGGTTCAGGCTGAGGAGGAATTCACGGTTGCGACCAAACTCGATGAGAATTACTCGGAAGCCTACACCTATCTGGGGCAGGTTTTAGAGAAACAGGAGCGGTGGACCGAAGCGATCGCGGCATTTCGTCAGGCGCTGACCAATCCCTTATATGCAACACCGGACCTGGCCCGATTCCATCTCGGTCGGGTCCTGGCTCACGAGGGTAATTTTCAGGGTGCCATGGAAGCGTTTGAGGATGCCTTAGTGGTCAATCCGCCCAATGTTCCTCCGGCTCTATTACAATTAGAGTTGGGGCGGGCGTATTACAAGCTGGGGTTCGAACGCCGCTCAAGGGAAATGCTGACTAAGGTGACGACGCTCGATAAGGGCGGTGAGTATGCCGCAGCTGCGAAGGAATTGCTGACACGGCTCAAGCCGTAGAGAGACACCCATGGAATCAATCGGTGAATTTTTCAAGCAGGTGCGCGAGACCAAGGGGCTCACCATCGACGAAGTCGCCTCGAAGACGAGGATTCGAACCGATTTTGTAAAGGCACTGGAAGATGGGAACTTCGCCAAGCTGCCCGATCAGGTGTTTGCGCGAGGCTTTGTCCGGTCCTATGCTCGGTCACTTGGGCTTGATGAAGAGGATGCGATCCACCGATTCGCTCAGTCAGCCGGTCCCTATTACGACAAGCAAGTTGAGCGGGAGCGTTTGAAAGTCAAGCAGGCGGAAGAAGATCGGAAGCGTCAAGCTAACCGAAAGGCTGTCGCGATTGCGATCGGCATAGCAATTCTTGCACTCATCTTCCTCCTAAGCCGGGAACAGTCGTCGCTCTTGGTCCATCGTTCGAGCTCGGACCTTCCATCTTCAGGATCGAAACGGACCACTGCACCGGCTCCAGAATCTCAGGACACGCCGCTGACCCTTCAACCCGAAACGGTCCTGCAGGACCAGCCTGCTCCCCATACCAAACCGAGCGAGGCCCCTGTCGTATCAGCCAAGGCGAGCGTGGGGGATCACGTTGAGCCGGTGACCAGCCCGGCAACCACAGCTTCGGCTGTGCCGAAGCCTGTGGCTCCAGTTCCTTCGTCGCTGGCGACCGACGGACCGTTGGGAGGGATTTCACTCGAAGGGTCTGGAACAACAGAGGGACAGTTGGCGCTGGATCTTGAGGCGATAGAGCTGAGTTGGGTCGTCATTCAGATCGATGGGGGCAGTCCCCAAGAAGCCTTGCTGCGACCCGGAGAAAAAGCTACATGGAAAGGTCAGGACCAGTTTATCCTGACGCTTGGTAACGCAGGGGGGGTCAAGGCCGAACTCAATGGCAAACCTCAAAAGCCATTTGGTCCGAGTGGAAAAGTCGCACGCGACATTGTCATCAAGCGTTAGCAGACCGGGGAACAACCAGTTCCTATCGCAGAATGTTGATGGCCTGCGCATCTGGGATACCTCAGGTCTGTCTGGTTCATCTGGCTAGTTTCGTTTAACCAAACAGACGAGACAGACCGAATAGACCAGAAAGATCTGCAGACGTGCGTGGCATTGAGGAATGGGGCGCCGCTGCAGAAGTTGAGGCACAATGGCGCCACTTTTTTTGAGGCTTCCGAGATTTCCATAGTCATACATGTCCCTAACCAGCGGAAATATCGTGTCTCACTGTGAGAGAATCCTGGCACGAGCCTTGATATGTATCTGACTAGGACTCAACGAAATCCGTCGGAACGGAAGTGAGCATGCACCGGAAACGGAATCGTGAAGCGATGGAGTTACGGAGTTGGAAGACCTTCCGATAGCAGGCTGAATTGCTTGACATGAGTAGAAGACCATTGTTATATTCGCCCGCGTTTTGTCGCTTTGATATGGATTTGATGAGTCAGCGGATCGATGCCGAGTTCACGTGCGGTGGTTAAACACAAAGGAGGAAATCTGATGGGGTATTTTTCTAAGTTCCTGGGAATCAGCGCAGCGCTGATATTGCTTTCGGCCTCAGTGGTTGGAGCCGAGGAGAAAGATCCACTCAAGTCCCGCGTTCCGGCTGATCAGATGTCCGATGCGAAGGCCATGAAGAATCCGGTTGCCGCGACCCCTGAGAGCATTGCTAAAGGAAAGGCATTGTATGAGGGTAAGGGTACCTGCTTCAATTGTCATGGCAAGGAAGGAAATGGCCAGGGTGAGGCCGGTAAGGTGCTGAATCCAAGCCCCCGCGATTTCACAAATTGCAAATTCCATAAGAAGCGGAAAGATGGCGAGCTCCTCTGGATCATCAAGAATGGGAGTGTCGGCACAGGCATGATCTCCTTGACCCCGGCAATTATTACAGAAGAAGAAGCCTGGACGATCATCAACTACGAGCGGACATTCTGTAAAGGCGAGTAGTTTCGTCGCAGCCCCAAGGCTAATGAGAGGGTGGAGGATCGAATCCTCCACCCTCTTTTTTTATCCGGTTGATTTGATTCATCTGGCTAGTCTGGTTCAGCCAAAGAAACAAGACAAACCAAGCAAACCAAATAACAGCTTGTTTCTGCCGGCGGACTTTTTCAGTATTCTGCTACTGGGTTTCGGTGCCCTGGATCGCAGCTGGCTTGGTCAATATTAAGGCAGCAGAGGGATCGATTGGGCTGACCGCCGGCACCGCAAACGGGCGTTGTTCCTGGTTCATGTAGGTCTTGGAAGCCCAGCGCACTTTCTGGCTGAGATAGGCCACTGTTTCGCCGAGCGTCACGTCGCCGTCCCGATTGGTGTCGGCTTCACCGCGCAGCGCCCGCAGCAGATAATAGGTGAACAGGCCATGCCGATGCTGGTCGTCCTCCAACCCTTGCCCAATGCCGCTGAGCCCAATGACATGGATAGTTGAGCCTCCGGCAGGATTCCATTGGGGAAGGATGGTTTTACTATCTGGCCCCATACGCGACACAACGCCATCGAATAAAAACACCGTCTGTTTTGCTTTCAAGCGGGCCAGCGCTGTCTCCAAATTTTTGAGTGGGTACGAACGTGAGGTAGTCGTGGCAGTCCCATCGTATGGGACGAGGAATGTCTCCCCCGTCGAAGAGACCGAAGCAAGACCGGTAAAGTAGACAATAACGACCGCATCCCTGTTCATATGAGGCGGCAGCCAATCCAACAGCGCTTCGTCAATATCCGAACGTATCGCCTTCCAATCTTGTAGTAGACGAATATTGGAGGCTGGCACCCCACCAAGGGACTGAAAATAGCTTGAGACTATCGCAGCATCCAAGGACGCGAATTTGCGGGAGGGGATTTGCTGGTCTCGATAGGATCCGATCCCGATTGAGATCACGTAGGTGTGGGGTTGTTGAAACCCGGTGGTCACAGCAGGGATGTGATCCACGTCGTCGGTCCTGATGCTGCCAGGGTGGATGGACAGGGCCAGGGTTTGAACCGGCGGCTGAATACGGGCTCCTGAATCAGAGACGGCTACGCGAATCTCGGCCGTTTGCTGTTGGACGGACTGCGGCAAGGTTGCCGCAAATTCGATTGAGCGGGATTGGCCCGGTTGCAGCCGTCCTATGGCTAGGGAGTTTGTAGGAAATTGGGCGAGCAGTGAGGCGGTTCCTGTCAAGGTAGCAGTGACACCCAGTAGGTCCTGTGCTCCTCCGTTCACGAGGTCGATGCGTACTCGAATGCGCTCGCCTCCCTCAAAGACCAAATTGCTGTTCTCGTCCAGTACAGTGGCCTTAAATGAGAGCGCCGACAAAGTGCCTTTGGCCTGCATGGCTGCCATCGGTAGAACAGGCTGAGCGGGCGCTCCTTCCACCGGTGCGGGAGCGAAGCTGCCCGTCGCTGCCATTTGGGTACGGACGGTGCGGATGAATTGTGTCGAGAGGGCGATCCCAGCGTCATGCACAAACTCGCGTATATTGCCGTACTCGCATCGGCGGTTGCTCGGTTCCAGGATAAGCCGTTGGTTGTGCGCGATGGCAACGGTCTGTCGGCCAAGTTCTTTCCCCGTAGCATCCTTGAAGGTTAAGAGCGTTTCGAGGGTGATGTCCGCAGGGACTCGATCATAGACATTATCAGCCCAAAGTTTGAGGCCTGAGCGTTGGAGTGTGACCACGATCTCTTTGTCTGGCGGGATCTGTGCGGGGACTCCACCGGTGACGGTGACAGCCGTAAAATTTTGAGAGGCCGCGTCAATCATGATCGATTCGACTTCTTCCCCCACGTTGAGCTCATGGGGGCTATTGCATCCATCGATGTACTGCATTTTGAGATTGGTGAAGGAGGGATCGAAGGTCAGCTTGACGGAGTTGGCCAGACGCGGACCCATATCCGGTAAGAGAGTTCGTTGAAACGGTGAAGCCAGTTTCTCGCATCCCGACAGTATGCCCGCTGTGAGGAGAAGACCCAAGAGGATGGCCCATCGCAGCGAAATGGGGGAGCGGCGCGCGACAAGCGAGCGGGGCGAAACTCGCGTAAGGTGTGAGCCCTGCCCCTGCCAGGCGAGCTTTTCTCGCCAGTCTTGTGTGTGACGCTCGGCTATCATGCGGGAGGCTTCATTGCAGCGGGAGTCCGACTCGACCGGCTGTTGTGGGATGGAAATTCTGCGCCTGGGACGGAGAAGCGTAGTAGCCCTTGGCCCAGTTCTGTCGGATCACAGCCAATTCTCGCAGCATGGCAAGCCCATCTCTGATGACACGAAATTTTGAGCCTGGTTGATGAGACCAATTCACCGGAATTTCTGCGATATGATATCCGCGTTGTTGAGCGACATAGAGCAGTTCGACGTCGAAGCCATAGCCGTTGATGGTGGAGACGCCAAAGAGGTCTGCTGCCACAGTTTGACGGAAAAGCTTGAATCCGCATTGAGTGTCGGCGATTCCTCTGAGGCCTCTTTCCTGGATGAGGGTGTTGAACAGGTAGCTCAAAATGGTCCGGTACCAGCGAGTCTGGACCGCATAGTCCGGCAACCGGGCGGCGAGTGAGCGCGATCCGATAGCCACGTCGGCGCCGTCCATCACGGCCTGTTCGAGCCGGGTGAGTTCCTGGATCGGAGTGGCGCCGTCCGCATCGGTAAATAGTTGCAGCCGCCCGATGGCAGCGTGCATCCCTCGCCGTACGGCGGCGCCTTTGCCTTGGCGCAGTGGAGCCCGGAGTAATTGAATCTCCGGGGTCGAAGAGGCGAGGGCTTCAACAACGGTGGCCGTATCATCGGTGCTGCCGTCGTCGACCACGAGGATTTCGAAGGGCTGTCCTTGGTTCCGCAAGAATGTCGTGATGCTTTGAAGATGAGGAAGAATACGATCAGCTTCGTTGTGAGCCGGAACGACGATCGACCATTGGATGGAACCTGAGGCGCTTTGGCAGGGCATCGCTAACCACCCTCTTTGCGGTAAACCGAACAGACGGCGTCAGACCAGAGCCCAGATCGACGATGGTAACGAGCCCCAGACGGGAATGCAAGCGGAGGACTCCGCCGGACTTGACAGATCCGCTGTTGGGAGGCCAACGTACAGGAAGATGGCCGCAGTGACGGACAAGTTTGAACTGCCAGGAGACTGAGAATGCGCCAATTGCTCAATCAGTTTAGTCTCCTGCTCAGTATGGTTTTTTTGGTGTCTTGTGCCTCCGCCATTCCACCGGCACGGATTGGCGATTATGTTTCCTCAGAACACAAGACCTTCGACGACGCTTTCAGCCGGATCGATCAGCGCCCATTACAGACAGGGCTTGTTGTGGTGTCGGATACGACAGAGCCAGGTGCGGCTCCGAATCTGCCGGACGAGGCACTGGTTCGCCTTGGAGAGAATCTACAACAGGGTCTCGATCGTGCGATTCCTGTGGCGATAACAGAGGTGATCTCAGCCGACCGTATCAGGCCGCAGCCGTATGGGGATTGGGCCCAGTTCGCTAGAACTGGGCCGGCAACGGGGGCTCGATTATCTGGCCATCGTGGTCGTCTCTAGCACTGAACAGGAATATCCCGTGACGCTTTTTTGGGGACTAACCATGCATGCGCAACCTGGGTTTCGTCGAGATAACTGGTCGTTGCTGGAATTTGCCCTGTTGGATTTGAAACACAATCAGATCTTGATGCAGGCTGAGGGGCGGGGCTGGGCCACACTGGATCGTCCGAGCGCGCCAGGGATCAATCAATGGTATCCGGCTGTCTACCTTCGCCCTCAAGATGAGCGGCGTATCTGGCCGCCGACGTACGAGGGTGCGCCGAGCACGCTACGTGTGGTGTCCTTTGAGCAAGCAGCGAAGCGGTTGTTCCTGAAGCTGCAGAACTCTTGGCTCGGGGTAGTAGAGTCCGAGGCGCGGGCTCGGAGAACCGGTTCCTAGGAGCCTGTCCGATGGGGATTATTAGTCATTAGTCTTTGAAGGCCTGGGAAGGGATAGTGTACAATGTGCCATTCATCTGGGTGTCTCGTCGGTTAACCCTGTGGAGGAACGCTGTTATGGTCACGCGGAGTCAGGGAGGGAATGTCCGAGGTCTTGTCGCAAGTATCGGTCTGGTCATGAGTGCCTTCGCGTTTGCTGTCCTGCCTGGTGAGCCCACAGCTTTTGCCGCTGGGGCTTCAGCCGGACTGACTCAAGGATTCTCAGAGATCGTCAAACAGGTCACGCCGGCGGTGGTGAATATTGCGGTGACCGGGGGTGGGGAAGGCGGGGGACGAGGCCGAAGAGCGCCGATGCCTCCAGGTCCCTTTGGTGGACCACCGGGTGAAGAAGCGCCAGGAGGTGAACTTCCGACCCCTCCGCCGATGCCTCCGGGGCATGGTCGTCCAGATCAAAGCGCAGGATCCGGTGTCATTTTTGATCCGAACGGATTTATTGTGACCAACAACCACGTGGTTGAAGGCGCCACGCAGATCACGGTTACGCTCAGTGATCGACGGGAATTCAGCGCAAAAGTGGTGGGGACGGATCCGAAGACGGACTTAGCTGTGGTCAAGATCGAGGCGAAGAACCTCCCGGCCTTAAAATGGGCTGAGTATGAGAAACTACAGGTCGGCGACCTTGTATTGGCAGTCGGCAGCCCGTTCGGATTGAGTTCCACCGTAACTCTGGGCATCATCAGTGCCTTAGGGCGAGGGAACGTCGGCATTGCAGACTATGAAGATTTCATTCAGACCGACGCCGCAATCAATCCGGGCAATTCCGGCGGGGCGCTGGTCAATCTGCACGGAGAACTCATCGGGATCAATACGGCCATCTTCTCAAGGACCGGCGGGTCGGAGGGAATCGGGTTTGCCATTCCCAGCAGCATTGCGTTGGATATCGTCGACAGCCTGCAAAAGACCGGCAAAGTCGTGCGTGGCTGGATGGGTGTTGCGATTCAAGAGATCACGCCGGCCTTGGCCAAATCCTTCAAGCTTCCGGAACAGCGCAAAGGAGTGCTCATCAGCGATGTGAATGAGAACGGCCCTTCCCATGCTGCGGGTGTGAAGCGCGGCGATGTGGTGATTGCATTCAACGGGAAAGAAGTCCAAAACGTGAGTCAGCTGCGAAATCTCGTCGCGCGCACAATGGTCGGCAAGGATGCGCAGGTGAAGGTGTTACGGGACGGCAAGGAGCAGACCATCTCTGTGAAGGTGGCGGAGCGACCGACGGATGAAATGTTGGCCAAAAAGGAGCCGTCAGCTCCCAAGGAGCCAGTTGAGACGGTCAAGCTGCCGGATAATGTCTTGGCTTCCCTTCGAGTGCAGGGGTTGGATGCGGCGACGATGAGTCAATTGAACATCCCGGCAAAGATGACGGGAGTCGTCGTAATGTCGGTCGATGGCGGCGGCCCTGCGGAAGCGGCGGGTCTGCAGCGCGGCGACGTGATTCAGGAAGTGAACCACGAAGGCGTGAAGACTCTTGACGACTATCAGAAAGCTTCGAGTAAGTTGAAAAAAGACGAGTTGGCTGTCCTGCTCCTGAGTCGACAGGGGAACAACCTGTTTGTCGCGGTCAATCCTAAGTAACAGGCATGACGCTGGCGGCGACCGCTCGGCATCCGAGCGGTCGCCGCTAACCGTCGGATGAACGGATCGTATGTCTAACGGCCTGAATTCGCTGAACCAGTGGCTGCAAGACACGATCTTTAAGCCGCTGGAAGATAAGAAAATGCCGGTCATGGAGCACCTCGTGGAGCTCCAAGTCAGGCTGACGCGCGCGGTGATCATCATTGCCGTGGTGTTTGTCGGCACATTTTTCTTTGCCGACACGCTGGTCAAGTGGCTTCGCATCCCGCTCCAAAACATGTTTATGCCTGGCTCCCTGTCGTGGGCGCCGACCGATCTGGCGACCGTTCCGCTGGTCTTTCTCGCGCCGGCAGAAGCGTTATGGCAAAACGTCAAGGTAGCCGGACTCTTTGCTCTCGTCGGTGTGACCCCATATCTATTGTTCGAAGTCTGGCAATTCGTCGTGCCGGGACTCCATGCGCAGGAACGGCGATTTGTCGGGCCGTTTGTGCTGTTGAGCGCCGTGGCATTTTACGCAGGCGTGAGTTTTTCATTTTTCTTCGTGCTTCCGTTTGCGCTGAATTTTTTGATTTCCTATGGCGTCAACGCCGGCTTCGTCCCGCAGATCTCTATTGCGCAGTACGTCGGATTTGCACTGTGGTTCCTCATGGTCTTCGGGCTGATTTTCGAAGTTCCGCTCGCGATCACCCTCATGGCGAAGTTTGGGTGGGTCGATGCGCCGTTTCTCAAACGATACCGCAAGTGGGCCCTGCTGGGATCGTTTATCTTTGCGGCGGTTCTTACTCCGACGCCCGATCCCTTCAACCAATGTTTGATGGCCCTGCCCATGTATATCTTTTACGAAGTAGGGATCATCAGCGCAGGGTTTTTCAACAAAAAGAAGCCAGCGGAGGAGGGGGCAGGTATGCCGGCAATGGCCACCGCAGCGGCAGGAAGCGGCAAGGCGTCGTCGGTAGGACTCCCTAACGCGGGAGACAATGACTACGTTGGTGTCCCGACAGATCGGCGACGATAAAGAAATCACGCGGATCGGGCGTAACGGTTTTTACAGAAGGAAGATACATGGCTCGTGAATTGAACGTCATTCAACCTCCCAGTTCCAGCGGCAGCGATGCCTGCGTGTACATGTGGGCCTGCGCGATCTGCGATGAAAACGAAACCTGTCAGAAGGACAAGGAGGGGCACAGTCGCTGGCTGGTAGCCAAACGGATGGAACGGATCGAATACAAGGTGCTCATCATGAGCAACAAGGGCGGCGTTGGAAAGAGCACCTGCACGACCAATCTTGCCGTGAGTCTCGCGCTCAAAGGATGGCATGTCGGCATTTGCGATATGGACATCCATGGCCCGAACATTCCAAAGATGGTGGGGGCCGAAGGGCAGAAACTCAAGATCAGCAGCTCTGGCGGGATCATCCCGTTTCAGGCCTATAATCTTAAAATCGCCTCGATGTCCTTCCTGTTGCAGAATTCTGACGATCCGATCATCTGGCGCGATGCGTACAAGTATGAGTTCATCAATCAACTCTTGGGCGGGGTCGAGTGGCAGGATCTGAATTTTTTGTTTGTCGACTTACCTCCGGGAACCGGAAACGAATCGGTCACGACCATCGATCTGCTGGGCAATGTCAGCGGCGCGGTGATCGTGACGACGCCACAGGAAGTGGCCTTGCTGGATTCCCGCAAGTCGGTGACGTTCTGCAAGGACAGCGAAGTCCCGATCATCGGGATCATCGAGAACATGAGCGGGTTGGAGTGCCCCCATTGTCACAACCATATTGAGGTATTCCGTAAGGGCGGCGGGGAAGCTTCCGCGTCCGATATGGGCGTGCCCTTCCTCGGACGCATCCCGCTTGATCCCGATGTCGTGATCCAATCCGATGCCGGGGAGCCCTTTGCCATGTTCAATTCCGACACGGCCACGGCTGAGTGTTATCACGAGATTGCGAATAAGGTTGAAGCGTTCTGCAAGAAACGCGGATCGCTGGTGAAGATTGCGTCTCCGCAGGCCCATTGATAACAGGCTGCGGAAAAACTCAGTGCGTACCAAAATGCAGCATGAATCTTCCCTACAGTGCCGATGTCACAATCGTCTCAGGATGCTCAAAAAGGCCGTCAGCAAGGCCGCAGCGAGCGAAGAGGCGAAGGCGTACGCTTCGGTACGTTGAGTCTCTGAGCGATGCGAGAACGCCGCTGGGGTACTTTTTCAGCATCCTGTTAAAGGAGAGAGGGTGAAAGCGATACAGGCGACAGAGGGGCTTACGCAGCTGGAAGAGGCGCAACGGATCGTATTGGAGTCCACGCCGACGCTGGGCTTGGAGAAGATTTCTATCCTCGATGCCCTTGGACGTGTCCTCGGAGAGGACGTTGTGGCGGAACGGGATAATCCGCCCTGGAACAATAGCGCGATGGATGGGTTTGCGGTGCGGTGGGAAGATATCAAGCAGGAACATGCCATTCAGAAAACGGTCACGCTCACAGTGATCGAAGAGGTGGCTGCAGGCAAGATGCCTTCGAAATCCGTCGGCGCGGGACAGGCAATTCGCATCATGACCGGGGCTCCCCTCCCGAAGGGAGCGGACACGGTTTTGAAGGTTGAAGACACTGAGCATACACCCGATTCCGTTCGCGTCTTTAAGCCGGAACAACAAGGCGCCAATATTCGGCCACAAGGCGAAGACGTCAAAAGAGGTGAGTGCATCATTGCGAAGGGAACCCAGATTCGGCCTGGTGAAGCGGGGATGCTGGCGATCCTTGCCAAGTCGTTCATATTTGCCTATCAACGGCCCCGCGTCGCGATCCTTTCGACCGGCGATGAACTGGCGGATTTGGACGAACGGTTCAGCGATGAAAAGATCATCAATTCCAACAGCTATGGGATTGCAGCTGCGGTGCAAGAAGCAGGCGGCATTCCCCTGTTGCTGGGGATTGCGAAGGATACGCCTGCGGCACTGAAGGAAAAGATTTCACATGGTCTGACGGCGGATATCCTGGTACTGTCCGGCGGTGTGTCGATGGGCGACTACGATTTTACGAAGGCGGTCTTCCACGAGCTGGGTGCAGAAATGAATTTCTGGAAGCTGGCGATCAGGCCGGGGCAGCCACTCGCATTCGGCAAGATTCAGGGTAAGCTGGCCTTCGGTTTGCCGGGGAATCCCGTGTCCTCAATGGTGACATTCGAACAGTTGGTACGACCAGCCATGCTCAAGATGAGCGGGCACCGGAGTTATGGCCGTCCGGTCGTGCAGGCGGTTTTCCAAGAGAAGTTTTCCAAACGGACAGATCGTCGCCACTTTCTGCGCGGCGTGCTTACAAGAGAAGAAGGGGTATTCAAGGTTCGCACGACTGGCGCGCAAGGGTCCGGGATATTGACGTCTATGGTGAAGGCCAATTGTTTGATCGATATCCCGGTCGAAGTTGAACGAGTGAATCAGGGCGACCTGGTCTCGGTTCAACTGTTGAGCGGAGAGGCCTGGGCCAGCCATTCCGAACATAGTCACACCGATCCCAACCGTCCGTCCTGTTGCTCATAGAGAAGGGAGGCAATGGTCATCCGTCACTAGTCGATGGTAGGAATCATTTTTGTCTGCCATTGACCATTGACCATTGACCATCTCCACCAATGGCCGTACCTATTCTTTGCTTTGTCGGTCGCTCGAATAGCGGGAAAACCACGCTGATTGAGCGCGTGATTCCTGAGTTAGTCCGGGCCGGCTACAAGGTAGCGACAGTAAAGCATGCCGGACACGGGTTTGATCTCGATACGGAAGGGAAAGATAGCTGGCGCCACAAGCGGGCCGGCGCCAGCAGCGTGATGGTGCTCTCCAAGGGGAGCATGGCGATGTTTGCCGATGTGTCCGATCAGATGAAAGTTGAAGAAGTGAGAGATCGGTTTCTCGATCATACGTATGACCTGATTATTGCCGAAGGATGGAAGCACGAAGGGTATCCGAAGATTGTCATCGTCCGTGATCAGATCGGCGAAATCCCTGTTTCCTCGGAAGGGTTGCTCGCGGTGGTATCGGACAAGTCTGTCGATCTCGACGTTCCGCTGTTCGGCATGGACGATGTCGTCGGCGTGGCTGCCTTGATCATGAAGCAGTTCCCAAGATCGCAGCCTCGTGAAGATCAGCAGAGCGTGAAGCGTATCTCGTGAAGCGTATCTTTTCCAGGCGTTTCAAGTTTCGAGTTTCATGTTCCAAGTTTCAGGTTCGAGACCGGAATTTCAGCAATCCGAAACGAGCAACTTTAAACTAGAAACTAGAAACCAGCAACTCCACTCCCGAACGCTAAGCCGCCGATCGTTCATGTCCACATCCGTTCTGCACGTCCAACATCTGGTGAAACGGTTCGGCGAGTTCGTCGCCGTCAACGACATTTCGTTCGACATCAGGCCGGGTGAAATTCTTGGATTGTTGGGCCCGAACGGAGCAGGGAAAACCACCACGATTCAGATGTTACTCGGGGTGGTGACCCCGACCGCCGGCTCCATTCAGATGTTTGGACTCGACTTGGCGGTTCACCGTGAGGAGATCCTCCAGCAAGTGAATTTTTCTTCGACCTATGTCGCCCTGCCGCAGGCGCTCACAGTCGAAGAGAACCTCTGGGTGATTGCGCGGCTGTACGGCCTCTCTCAGGCCCAAGAGCGAGTCGACGACATTATAAAGCGCCTTGAGATGGAGGAGTTCCGCCATAAAGTGACGCGCAAGCTCTCTTCCGGCCAAAGTACTCGTCTTGGGTTGGCCAAGGCGTTCTTGACCGAACCGAAAATTCTGTTTCTCGATGAGCCGACGGCGAGTTTGGATCCCGATATCGCGCAAAAGATCCGGAGCTTCCTCAAAGAGGAGCGACGATCGTCGGGACTGAGTGTGCTCTATTCGTCTCATAATATGCACGAGATGGAAGAGATGTCGGATCGGATCATCTTTCTCCAGCGGGGAAGGATTGTGGCGGAGGGGACGGCGCAGGAAATTGTGGCGCGGTTCGGTCAGGCGGACTTGGAAGAGGTGTTTGTGAAGTTGGCCAGAGAAAAATAGAGAAGGAGGAACCGCCTAGGATGTTCCCTTTGCTCGCGCAACGCGCGGCCTGAGAAGGCCCTCGTTGGACGCGCGCAGTCAGGAACATCCTACCCGGTTCCTCCTCGGAGAACAGGCTCTTGCCAGCCGGAGTGGGGAGGGGGAAAAGGGAACGATGAAGGCTCATCGGATTTATGCATTGGTGATGAGGTACATGTACCTGTACCGGCGGAGTTTGCCGCGTATGATGGAGATCTTCTATTGGCCGTTTCTGGATCTCGTCATTTGGGGATTCATTACCGTCTACCTCATGAAATTCCAGGAGCAGATCCCTGGAGTTGTCACATTCTTCTTAGGCGCGTTGATTCTGTGGGATATCCTGTTCCGAGCTCAGCAGGGGGTTACTATTTCGTTTCTTGAGGAGATTTGGGCAAGGAATCTTATGAACTTATTCGCCAGTCCGCTCAAGCCGAGCGAGTTTCTTGCCGCGACCATGGTCATGAGCACTCTCAAAGTCATGGCCGTCTCTGTCGTCATGGTGGTCTGCGCAGGCCTGTTTTATTCCTACAATATCTTTGTGCTCGGTCTGTGGCTGATTCCGTTCGTCTTGAATCTCGTGATAACGGGATGGATTATCGGGGTACTGACCACGGCCCTCATCATGCGATTTGGCCAGGAGGCTGAAGTGTTGGCTTGGAGTATGGTGTTCCTGTTTCAGCCGATCTCCTGTGTATTTTATCCGATGGAAGTGCTCCCGGGGTGGTTGCAGGCTATTGCCTGGATGAACCCGGCCGCCCATGTGTTTGAAGGGATGCGCGCCGTGATCAACACCTCTGCCGAGCCGATTACTCATCTTGGGTGGGCGACCGGCCTCAATCTAGTGCTCCTGGGTATGGTCATTGCCGCCTTCCATTGGATGTTCGAGCTATGCAGGGAACGGGGGTTGCTGGTGCGTATCGGGGAGTAATCCGAGTGGGGGTTAGGACTCGGATTGCCATTTTAAAAAGGGCTATGATAGCCTACCATCACCTTATTGCATGGGCCTGGCGGTGAGGTGGAGTGAAACATTCAGGTCTGCAGCATCGATGTTGTCTTGCCCGAGAATCTCGTCGGAAGTCAGACCTAAGTCGCCTCATTGTTCGCGTCTTCGGCCCGCTCCTTCCCCGTTCCTCGCGTACAAGACGATATCATCATTCTCAAAGGAGGAACCCCAGATGGGTTCGAAGATTTATGTCGGTGGGTTGCCCTACTCGGCAACTGAGCAGGAGTTGAGCGATCTGTTTGGGCGACATGGCGCCGTCGCGTCAGCGCGGATCATTACGGACAAGTTCACGGGCCAGGCACGCGGCTTCGGCTTCGTCGAGATGTCTTCGGATGCAGAAGCGCAGGCGGCCATTACCGCTCTCAACGGTGCGGACATGGGTGGCCGGACCTTAACGGTGAATGAAGCGCGTCCCCAGGAGCCTCGCACTGGCGGTGGATTTGGTGGGGGCGGGGGGGGTGGTCGTAGCGATGGCGGCGGTAAGCGCGATCGCTGGTAATCCGTAATCGCGAATGTGAACGGGGCCGCTATCGTGAAGATAGCAGCCCCGTTTTGCGTGTTGTTGCGGGACGAGAGATGGTTGCCGTCAGCTAATCAACCCACCCATCCCCGACCGTTGGAGTTCCGGAAGGGCCTGCCGTCAGACTCTCGATCGAAGGCGGAGACGCTTTGAGAACCTGTCGCACCAGTGTCACCAGGGCTTGGATCTCAAACGGTTTGGGGAGAAATGGGAGGCTTCCCCGGCGTATGCCGTATCCTGCCAAGTCCTTGTCGATGTTGCCGGACATGAGGATGATTCGCAGATCTTTCCGTATGCGGAGCGCGCGGATGGCCAGCTCGTGGCCATGTACATGGGGGAATTGATTGGAACTTGAGGCCAATTGAAAGCCTGGAGGGGAGAGGATGAGGTCTGTGAGCAGGAGATCGATAGGCCCTTCGTGCTGGGTGCAGATTTTGAGTGCTTCCGAACTGCCGTCGGCATCGAGGACCGAAAAGCCTGCCTGCTGAAGTATCGTCTTGCACAGCGTCGTGATGGACGGCTCGTCATCCACCAGCAGGATGGTCGGGGGTGCGGACCGAGACACATTGTTTTGCTGTTCTGACATAGTGTGGGTATCCTTCCTCAGCATAGTGCCGAGCAGCATGCATGGCGAGAATAATCTAGGTTTCTGACAGCATGAATAGCAGGGAAAGACGAGGAGGGCTCATATGTGGGCCCTGTAGGACGGTAAGGGAATGAGCGGAAAGGCAGTGAGTAATTCAAGCAGTTACTCGCAGGCTGATCGGGCCTTGAGCGCATCCAATCGTTTCTTTTCCAGACTCACATGCAGTGATTTCTCTTGCGTGACGATGACGGCCCCTGGGGCTTGGCCCTTCGCCTTCTTGACCCACTTGCGTCTCGTATAGATGACGTCACCTTTGCCGCTTTTCTTCAGATCACTATAGAGCAGCGCCAGGGTCGCGGCATCTCGGATTGTCTCGGGCGGCGGATCGTTTCCTTTTTCCAGGCGCACCACAACATGTGAGCCAGGCGTGCCGCGGGCATGCAGCCAGAGGTCATCGCTCTTGGCGAGGCCAAACGTCAACTCATCGTTCTCGCGCGCGTTTCTTCCGACATAGATCGCCAACCCGTCTGATGAGGTGAAGCGGCGGAAGGGGCCTTGGCGTTGTTCCTGACGATCTTTTCTTTTGCCTGTCCGCGGGAGAGGCCGCACAGGGGTGGGATGAGGTTTGTCGGGCGGCTGCCAGGTTTCCTGTTCAATCGCAGTCATTTCCTGGTGCAGAGTCTCCAATCCTTTCTGCCCCTCTTCAATACGTGGCCGCAACTCCCGTTCTGCCGCCAGCTGCTTCCGATGTTTTCTGAAGTAGTCGTCCATATTGCCCTGAGGAGTTTTGGCCTGGTCGAGTGGGATCGTCAGGTTGGGAAGCTCCTCATCGAAATAATCCACTACGGTTACGTCGGTCTGACCCTTACGGATGGTTCCGAGGTTCGCCTTGATCAGTTCGCCATAGCGATCATAGGTCTTGTACTTTTCTGCCTTTGCGAGGTCTTCCTGCCATGCCTCAATACGGCGGCGGAGCTTCTTGATGGATTTTCTCAGAATCCCTGCCCTGGTGTTCCGCAGGGTCTCGACAACGGAAGTGGCTTCCGCTGTGAAGTAATGGGCTTCGATGGCAGCCGACAGAGGAAATGGCGATTCTGAAGATGTTCTGGCTGAATCGCGACTGGTCGGCGGCGCCTCGTTCTCGTTGCCGGCGAGCGGGAGGAAGGTAGAGCTGTCCCACACGATCCTTCAGTCCGTTCAGGTCTCGTCGGATTAGGCCAGCCTTATCGAGTACGAGGAGATTCGATGTCTTGCCTGTCAGTTCTGCGACCAACTTGCAGGAACCTTCCTTGGCAGTCAGTACAAGCTGAACGATCCGGTCTCCTTGAATCTGTTCGACTTGGTCGATGCGTGCGCCTTGCAGGTGGGCGCGGAGAAATTGACAGAAGGGTGGAGGTGTCGGTGGATTCTGAAAGGCCGCCGTGATGACGTGAATCCGGGAGGTTTCAGGATGGCATGAAATGAGGAGTCGGTGCGTCTGTCCCGGCGTGCGAATCTCCAACACCACGGTACGATCCGTCGGCTGGTAAATTTTTTGAATCCAGCCTCCGGTCAAGGCCGGAGCCAGCTCATCCATTACCTTCGCAATTTCTGTCGCGTTCAGTGCCACCATTTGCCTTCAATCGGCCACAAGGGAATATTCCCCATTTGGGCTATCGCTCGTAACCCAGATCATTTTTGCCGCATGGGGCCAATGTGTGACACCTATTAAGCGATTAAGACCGAATGTTGTTCGTCCGCACTCTACGATTCACTGCGAAAACACGCAAGCAGTCGTAACGACACCCGTGGCATCGCGATTGCTCTCTTAGACGGGCAAGCGGTTGGCCGCAGGTCTGCTAGGCTTAGAAAGTGATTGGGTGTGGTGTCGTAGGGGACAGGCTCCAGCGTTAACGAGAGGAGGGTTCCATGCATTGCGTAAGATGTGACGGGTTCATGGTGGCAGATAATTTGATCGACATACGGGAGAGCAGTATTCCAATGTGGATGAAAGGGTGGCGATGTGTGTCTTGCGGGAACATTGTCGATCCGATCATTCAGAAACATCGCATGATTCAACAGTCAGGAGCTACACAATTGATCGAGAGAAAAACGGCAGTACCGCGGCTCCGTCGCGTCGCCTAATACGACGGCCTATCCGGGATCGGTGTCAGTTGGTCTGATGATGCCGACGAGCACCGATTCCTTACTGCAACACCAAGAAGGGTTTAATAGGAGTTCCAGTTCTGCCCCGGTTTTCCTGGGCCCCACAGGCTCTTCTCCGCCCCGTTCAATCCTGTCCGTCGAACTGTCTCTTTCATACCTTAAATTCAGCGAGATTTGGCGGGCCCTATTTCCACTGGTCTGTCGATAACAGTAAAGAACTCGACAGGTTGGAGATGCCGTGCAAGGCTCACTTTAGTACGGCATTTCTCTTGCGGAGGTATCTCTTGATGAAACTCGCCCTTATGACAAAAGCTTGCGAACTAGAGATGGTCCAAAGCTGGAGTCGGCTCGATTATGCGCGTGTCATTACCCTCAGTCTGGTTGTAACCGGATCCCTCCTGCTGCAAGGGTGCGTCGCAGGAGCTTGGGTGGCAGCGGTAGCAGTGGATTCAATGAGGAGCAGTAACGTGACCTTTGAGCCGTTTGAGCAATCATGGGTGGCGAAGCAGGATCAATCGAGCGATGCTGTTCCTAATTTGAAGGTGACGAGCGTGGCAGTCCTTCCGGTTGAGGGCGATCCGGAGATGGGCGCGCGGCTTGCTGCCCTGTTGCAGGAGGAGACCGCGTTGCGTGTCGAAACGCCGGTGAGCATTGCGGCAGGAGCCACCGTGATCGGTCCACGTTCGGCAAAAGCCGAAGAAATCAATCGTAGTATCCTGGCCAAGGAAGTCACGCGGAGCCTCAGTGTCGATACGGTTCTCGTCAGTCGTGTTGCAGTCGGTTCACCCTCGCACCCGAGCGACTGGGGGTGGAAAGCAGAGGACTCGCGACGCCTCTATCTGTACCTCATGAATCGCGATGGCCAACTGCTCTGGAAGGATGAATTGCCTTTCACGCTAGTAAAAGATTCCACCCCGCAGCAGGAAGCAGCCATGCAGACTGATCTCAGCGATCATGTGATGCAGCATGTCAAAGAACTGCGCCTGGATGAGCTTGGGTACTTACCGAAGAAGGCTTTTCACGGAACTCCGAGAAAAATAGGCACCCTCACTCGCTAACCCCCGGCGACTACTTCACCTGCCAGTCATGAGACTGCACCTGCTCGCCCTTCTTGCAGCGCGTCCCTTCCTCCGGTACAGTCTAGCCCGCATGATTCATGACGGTTCGTCGCGAAATCGTTGAGCCGCGTCGCGAGACCGGCGCGCGGAGCCGTGAGGACCCGAGGCGTACTCTTGCAGTACGTTGAAGGTCCGAGGGGCGAGCCCGCCGGCCGAAGGCTCGTCGTAGCAGCGGATCGGCGATTGCAGCAGAAGCGTTCATGGATCATGCGGGCCAACTTTCTCCATCTCGGAGCGTCGTTCTCCATGCCATTGCTCGATGTGCCGTTACTGGCTCGTCTTCAGGAAGAGTTTCGCTTGTCGATGAAACGACTTCTGGGCGATCTCTGTCTGGATTTGGAAAGCCAATATGCAGACGTTGCAAAATCGTTGGCCTTGCCTGTGGCCTACTTCCGGTTCCTCGGGCAAGCTCTCGAACGGGATACCTTTTCCCATTGGAAGGTGGTTGGCTGGATCGAAGCGCTGAACGATTTGGTCTACTTCATCGATTTGCTCAAACAAATTCGAGAGGAACGGAGTCCCCGTGAGTTTGCGGCGCAGTTATTTGCCGAGTGTGAAGAGAAATTTTTCGAGAACAGTTATCTGGATGATCTATTTCCGCGCGGGCTTTCGCAGGCCTCGGGACTCGAACGGCGACTCAACGATCTCTGTACCCGCCTCACACGGGAGCTGACACAGGAATCGCTCTGTCTCGTGCCGGGACTTCCGATGCTGTGGTGCGCGTCTCGCAAGATTCAGTCTTGGACCATACAGGTAGATCTTGGCCACAACGTCGAACGGGCAGAGATGTTCGGAACGATGGCGATGGGGATGGAGGGTGATGGCTACGAGGTGCCTCACTCGGTGAAGAGAGCCCTCAAACAATCGTCCGGTCAAGCCGTTATTCTAGTTTCTCCGCAAGAGTTGTCCTTGAAGATCGGCCGAACCGTGACGCCTCTGTGCATGAGGCGAGGCAATCGGTTGGAGTGGAGTTGGACGCACCAGCCGCCGGTCGTGGCGACAGAGACACAGTCGAGTGCCGTGACAGTCGGGCCGACGCTCGTCTATGGAAAGGACCGTCAGCCTCGTACTGTAGCTGCCACATCAGCTAATCAGGTTGCTCGAATCGGACAGGCCTGGACGACCATTGAAGAGGCTTGGCCGGAAGGGCATGAAGTCCTCACACTCTTGACCTCGCGGATTGCCCCGCTCAAGGCCAAGGGCGTCGTCAGCTTCAGTTATCGGCACAGGCCGGGCCTATCCTTCATCAACTGCTTCGACCGGGACAACCTCGATTTGATCGATGATGTGATTCACGAGAACAGTCATCATCATTTAAACCTTTTATTGCGCAAACAGATTCTCTATCACGGAGATCGCAACCAGCAGATATTCTATTCCCCCTGGCGCCGCAGCCTGCGTCCGCTCAGAGGCATTCTCCATGCGGCCTTCACGTTTACGATGGGAGCGATGCTGTTCGAACGATTGTCGACATGGGCATCGGGGGTGGATGGATCGACAAGATGGAAGAGGGCAGGACTAACCCAGCGCGATCTGCAGCGAGCCAGGTTTCGCTGTCTTGAAGAAGTAGAATCCGTCCGCTACTCGATCCAGGATTTGGAATATGCCAGCTGGCATCTCAAGTGGCTCACAGGCTCAGGTCAGCGGCTGGTCAAGCAGTTGGCAGAAGCGATCGAGCAAGTCGAGCAGAATATCGAGCCCCACAGAAAAGCAGTCCTCGCCTCCAAATTCGGCCCAGCCCTCCGCCGTCATATCAAGGAACTCCACCAAGCCCGCCAAACCTACGGGCCGATACGTCTGGGAAAGGTGTGACTAGGTTGCGGGGTTACTGTTGGGCAGGGGTGATGTGGTGCTTGACCCACTCCAAGAATGCGTCGCGTGAAAGCTGGCCTGCTGCCAGGTCAAGTATGGTGCGTTCTTGGTCATCCACCGCTGCGCGGAGTTCCTGCCCGTTCACCATCAGGAAGACTTCCATCGCGGCATGCCCAATGCGTTTGTTGCCATCGATGAAGGGGTGATTGAGGACGAGGGAGAAACAGAGCGCTGCCGCTTTAGAAGGGAGGTCGGGATATAGGTCAGCATCACCGAAACTTTGGCGTGGTTGAGCAAGGGCAGACTCAAGGGCGTTGATGTCTCGAATTCCACCAGCACCACCCCACCGTTCCAAGACAGATTGGTGAAGCTCCAAAACTTCAGCAAAGGTGAGATACCGAGTCACGAGAGGCGGCGGTAGAGATCGGCGTTCTTCTCCATCACACGCTTGGCAGCAGCGTGGAACGCGTCATCAGGCTGGCCAATGAAATCGTGGATGCCGAGGCGCACCATCTGCTCGACGGTCAGGCCCTCGCGCTTGCCCAGCATTTCCAGCCGCCGCATTTCTTCATCTGAAAGGGAAATCGTGAGCGTCGCCATGATCGGCTCCTTCGCTTAGGATGCTACGTCTCGTGATGGGGTCAGTATAGGGGAAAGGACTCGTGAGGGCAAACTCTTGAAAACAATCCGCTGCATGTCGACAAATTCTGGAAGGGCAGCATAACCTACGGGCCGGGGCCGGTTTAACTGCGTGGAGGCCATACGGTTATTCAAAGGAAACGGTTTCCGCACTGTTTGTTCACTTATGCAGTCCGGTCTTTCTATGAAGAGTTTGGCTTTTCAGAATTGCTCAGGATATTGAGGAGTATCTTTTCCGGGATAGGGTACTGGCGGCCAGGCAGTACCCTGCCCTTCATGTACCATTAGTCGAATGAATTCTGGGAGAATTTCTTCAAGAAGTAGGATGGCCGGATATAATGCATCCCTGTTTTTTCGTGTTGACGCAGAGGAGCTGCCATGAACTATTTGGTTGCGAAGGACCAATAGCCTCTCAAAGAGACAGAAGAGGCAGGTCACGGTATCATTATTCCTCAATGATTTTTCAAATCGAAGTAGCCCTTCATGTGATCGCTCTCGGTGCTTGTCTAGTTCTTTACCCCACCATTCATTCCAGAGGTACTTGTTCTGGATAAGCTCCCGCGCTCGCACTTGAAAGTGCTTCTTGCCGATTAAGTGGCTGAGCTGACCTTGGCCAGATTGGAGTTCGGTCAGCCTTTGCACAAATTCCATGAAATCTTCTCTTTCTCGTGGCTCGAACTTTTTTGCGTAACGTGGTTGACCGTAAAGTGCGTTCAGCGCGATCCAGAGATCAACAAAACGCGGCGGTCGATCTTCATCGGATAGCTCGGCAGCTCGTAGAAGCCAGGAGAGGGAGTGTCTTACTCGATCAATGATTGATTGGGTTGGTGCGGTGAGGTTTCCGGAAAACCGGATACGAAATTCCTTTTCAAGTTGTCGAACAATATCCTGAAAAGCTTGTTTACGTGTCGGCACTGCTTTGGTCCTTAAACCAGTGCAGGAGCTAGAGATTGAGTTGTCATTTCGGTCGGCGACGCCCTTTGCTTAAATCCTTTGGCCCATCCAGCAAGGCCGCAGGGAGTGGGGCGACTGAGGCGTACCCGAGAGGGTACGTCGCAAGGAGACACACGACTGAGAACGATGCTGGGGGCCTTTTTCAGCAGCCGTTAGGGCTCAACGGTCACGTCCACGTATGCCGGCACCGAATCCGCCCCCTTCTTATCCGTCACCCTCAGCTTGAACCTATAGGTCCGTTTCTCTGACACGGTCGGCGCGAGGAACGAGGGTTCGGCATTATCCACGTCCAGCAGCGGGATCTTGCTGCCTCGTACCTGACTCCACGAATAATAGAGTGCTTCGCCTTCCGCATCGCGGCTTTTCAATCCGCTCAGCTTCACTTTCGACCCAGCCTTCACGGTCTTGTTCGACCCTGCATCGGCGATCGGCGGTTCATTTGGTTCGTCATTGACGTTCACATCTATGTCGAGCTGAGCCTGCTTGCCGCGATTCGTGACTGTGAGCGTGGCTTTTCCGTTTCCGGCAATTTGCAGCAGGCCATCCTTCAAGACCTTGATGACCTTGTCGTTGGAGGACTTGTAACTGGTGCCGCTGGCCGGTGAGCTGATCCGGCGGGTCACACCGTCGGTGAACTCGCCCGCGACCGGCAGTTCAAAAATCTTGCCCAGGGAGTCTACGTGACCGAATGCGGAGGATTGGCCGGCGCGTCCGAGTTGCAAAGGCTTGTCGGTTTCAAAGTCGATGGTGGTGAGGGTAGCGGCAGGTTCGACTTGTACGACAATTTCGTCGAAGATGGATCTGGTGCCTAATCGTCCGCGCGAGATTTCTGCGACCGCCAGCAAGCGCATGGGCCCGATGCCGTCTTTCGGAACCAACAAGGGGCCGCCGAAGGCCGGGTGATGGTCGGACAATCCGATCAGCGCCACCGGTGCAACGATCGACCCCATCGCCGTGGCGTCTTCTTGTTCTACCAGGGTGTCATCCTGTTCGCCATACCAATAGTAGCGGACTTTGATGATACCGGAATCTTTTCCGAGGTCCACGTTGGCTGTGACGGTTTTTCCCGCCGTCAGCTTCACCCCTTCCGCCGGCTCGACGATCTTCAACGCTTGAACCGGTTGGGCTGCGAGAATGAGGCAAGTTGCCAACAGGAACAGGCCGAGGCTTCGACACCTCGTTTGACGTTTGACGTTTAACGTTTCACGCTTCACGTTTACCTCTTTAGGTGGAAGGGGACATCGGTCAGGATGACTCGCTCTTTGAACAGTAGCGCTGTCTTGAGGAGTAGCGCGCGTTGGTTGTGCAGGATGCCCTGCCACCAGTGGGCGGGAAGAATTTCCGGGATCACGACGGTCACCCAGGTGTCCGGCTCTTTTTTCAATAGCTCCTCGACGTAGTCGAGGAAGGAACTCAGGACAGAACGGTATGGGCAGGGTAATACCGACAACCGGACACCACAGCCCCACTGGGCCCACTGGATTTGAATGCGCGCCGTGGATTCTGCATCCACATCTACCATTACCGCCTGAACCTCACCGGGACGGCTGCGTGCGTAATCGACTGCGCGAATGACCGCTTGATTGACGGCGTTGATGGGAATGACGACGATATTGCGTCGTGGAAGCGGAGGCCGGTGATCACGCGTGAGTGCGATCTGTTCAGTGACGGCTTTGTAGTGCGCGCGGATGGAACGGAACATTAAGACCAATATGAAAATGAGGAGAAAGACGATCCAGGCGCCCTGTGTAAACTTGGTGCTGGCAAGGATGATGGTGGCAATGCCGGTCGTGACGGCGCCTGCACCGTTCACAATCAGTTTCGCTCGCCAATGAGGCCCCTTCTTGGCCAGCCATCGGCGCACCATGCCGGTTTGGGACAACGTGAAGGAGATGAACACACCGACGGCGTACAGCGGGATCAAGGCGTGGGTGTCGCCGTGGAAAAGGACCAGGAGGAAACAGGCGAGGATTCCCAAAATGACGATCCCGTTCGAGAACACCAAGCGGTCGCCGAATGTCGCCATCTGGCGGGGCATATAGCCGTCGCGCGCCAGGATCGATGCGAGATGGGGAAAGCCGGCGAAGGCGCTGTTGGCGGCAAGGACCAGTAGCAGCATCGTTCCAATTTGGAGCGCATAATAGAGGACTCCGGTGCCAAACGTGAGTCGTGCCAATTGAGAGACGATCGTCTCATCCATTTTTGGCAGAATCCCATGATGGGCCGCCATGAAGCTGATACCCATAAACAACACCGCCAGAATCAGTGACATCTGAATCATCGTGGTCGAGGCATTCTGGGACTCCGGCCGGCGAAAGGCTTTCACACCGTTCGAAATCACTTCCATTCCGGTCACGGCCGAACAGCCTGCGGCAAACGAGCGTAGGATCAGGAATAGCGTCAGGTCTTCGACTGCCGTATTGTGCTCAGGCATTACAGAGACCGGTTGTCCTAGCAGGGCTTGGATAGTCCCGATCGCCACCATCACTCCAAGGGCTCCGATGGCAAAGTAGGTGGGGACGGCGAAGAATTTCCCCGACTCCCGCACGCCACGAAGATTCATCATGATAATGAAGATGATGGCGACCAGTCCAAGGGCTTCTCGATGTTCGAATAAACTCGGTACAGCAGAAGTCAGGGCTGCAATGCCTGCCGCCACGCTGACTGCGACTGTGAGAACGTAGTCGATCATCAAGGCTCCTGCGGCGGTCAGAGCCGGCAGTTCCCCCAAATTGTTGCGGGCGACAATGTAGGCCCCTCCACCCTCCGGGTATTCGTAGATGATTTGGCGGTAGGAGATGGTCAAGACGACGATGAGAAACAGGATCGCAAGGCTGATGGGAATGGACCAGGCAACGGCGGCGGTACCCGCAAGGATGAGCACCAGCAGGATTTCTTCCGTGGCATAGGCGACGGACGAGATCGCGTTTGAAGAAAAAATCGCGAGAGCGAGGGTTTTCGAGAGGCGTTCGTGTCGTGCCTGCGTACTTTTGAGCGGATCGCCCACCAGCCAACGTTTCAGAAGCATAGTCGCCATTATCGCATATAAGCGGAGATGGGTGCATCGAAGAAGAAATTCTCAGACCTCAGAGGTTGGATGCTGCATGCGTCTATGCGGTGCGGGACTTAGCGCGAGCGGACAGGCGGGCTGTATCAGCAACAGCAAGAGGCTATACGAGGGGGGTTGACAGCATATGTGAAGTTCAGTATCTTCCGCCTACTTATTGAAGATGCCCCCGCTCTCAGATCCTCGGGGAGGTTTGATATAACTGCAAACCATTTCTAAGCTTAAGGATTTCGTATTGATTTAGATAGGCTAGTGGCTTTGTTCACACCATTTTAAGGAGGCCGGTCCATGTTCATACACAAGCTAAGGGGTTGCGTGCTTACCCGCATGCTCGGCGCGATAGCGGCGATAGCCCTCATCGGGGTACCGCTCGCATCTGCAGAGAATCCCTCAAAGCCTGGACAGACGCCGTCGCAGCACGTCGGGATGAACCATCAGCTGCCTGGTTGGGCTGAGAAACTCAAAGGCCAGACAATCGTCGAGGATGCGATGAGCGGCAGGCCAGAACGTTCTGCGATGGTTGAACAACAGCATCAGCGGATCATGGAGCATATGGCCCAGGATCCTCAGATGCAGGGTGTTAACACTGGGATGTACAACACCTCCTCCATGATGCACCAGTATGGAGCAGGCGGTCAGGACCTGCTCCTTGTGTCCGATCCCCGAGTGGAACCGGTGGCGATGACCGGCGGAGGAAAGTGTCCTGCTACCGCTCCGGTGAAGCAGTACAATATCTCCACGATCAACGTCGAGATCACCCTCAACCAGTGGCTCGATTTCTATCCCGGCTACATGTACGTGCTGGATGAGAATGTGGATAAGGTGCGCGCCGAAGAAGTCAAGAACAAGGAAGCGCGCGACAAGGAAGGGTTCGATCCAGGCGCTGTGATTCCAGGCGTGCAGGCCCAGTGGATTCAGCCCCTCGTCTTCCGCGGAAACCAGGGCGACTGTATCAAGATCAAGCTCTCAAACAAGCTGGAAGAAGGTGGCGGACCAGTCAGCCTGCATATTCACGGGTCGAGCATGGTGGTCAGTGCCACCGGCGCTGCAGCAACGACGACCAACTCCGACTCTGTCGTTGAAGAGAAGAAAATCGGCGAGTTCGAATGGTATCTCCATCCGAACATTCAGGAAGGTGTCCGTCAATTTCATACCTATGCCCAAGATCGTGAGTTGACGGTGATGGGCTTGTTTGGCGCGTTTGTCGTCGAGCCGCGTGGATCGAGCTATCTCGAGCCGCTTGGCGCAGGCGATCCCACGCCGGCCTCCAGCGGTTGGCAGACCATCATTAAAAACGGGACCGGCCCGGACTTCCGCGAGTTTGTGCTGATCTATCATGAAATCGGCGATGAGGCCTTCCGCCCGCTCAATAAGAAGGGCGACTTTCTACCGCAGCGTGATCCATTGACCGATACCTATCGTCCAGGCGGCCGTGCAATCAACTATCGCAGCGAACCGTTCGGCATCAACAATATGCATTTGCAGCACGAGTACTTTGGGTTCGAAGACGAGTCGATGGGCTATAGCTCCTATACGTTCGGCGATCCTTCGCCGACAATTCCTCGTTCCTACATCGGAGATCCGGCCAAGTTCCGCCTGGTGCATGGTGGGTCGGAAGTCTTCCACTCGCACCATCCGCATGGTGGAACCATTCGGTGGCCACGCAGCCCCCGGGCGATCGACGATATGAATCTGTGGGCGACAGCAGGGAATGGTCCGGTAAAGTATCCCGTGATTCGCATGAAGTCAGACCGGGTTGACGTCGAAGTCATCGGCCCTTCCGAAGCCCTCGACCTTGAGACGGAGTGCGGTTCCGGCCTCTGCCAGCAGTTGGCTGGTGACTTCCTCTTCCATTGCCATGTCGCGCATCATTATGTGTCTGGTATGTGGGGTTACTGGCGTGTGTATAACACGATCCAGCAGGGAGATTTGCGGAACGACGTAATGCCGGATCTGCGCGAGCTGCCGGACCGCAAGGGCCGGATCAGGGTTCCAATCTCGTCGGACAAGCTCGTCGGCCAGACAGTCGATTGGTTCGGCAAAGCATTTATGATCATCGGCAAAGGCAAGACCAACTGGACCACCAACCCTGCCGTCATCACGTTAAAGGATTGGGTAGAGATGCAGTTGCCCACGATGGGCAAGCCTGGCCACAAGGATGATGAGAAGGGCCAGCTTGTGTCCTACGATGCTACGGTGTTGGATTGGGCATGGGAGGGGAATCGTGCGATGAGCGAGAAGGAGAGCACGACGGACAATCCCAAATACAAGTCGACCCATCCCGGCAAGCGGCATCCGATCATGTTTGAGCCGTTGACCGGCAAGGTGGCCTGGCCTCACCTGACGCCGCACTTCGGCAAGCGAGTGATGTTTTCTCCGAATCACTCCGGTGCACCGTGGCTGGAGATGATCCGCCGAGAGACGAATGGAGATGAGAGCAATGACCAGGCGAAGCCGGGAGAGAATGGCATCTGGAGTCTCTGTCCGGAGAACGCCGGACGGAAGGAATTCAATGTCCACTTCATCAAGGTGCCGATCAAGATCGCCAAGGCCCAGGGTAAAGAGCCGCCGGTGATTGACCCAAACGGGTTGATCTATGTGCTCCATGAAGAAGAGGCAGCCATCCGTGCGAACGACGATTTGAAATATCCCTTAGTCGTCCGCGGTAACATCTACGATTGTGTGGACTGGACGCTGACCAGCGAATGGGACGACGACGACTATACGAACTTCCAGTCGTCGAAGATCAATACCCACTGGCATTTCCTCCAGTTCGATAACCAAGCATCGGACGGAGTGATCACCGGTTTCTCCTATGAACAGTCGGTCCGCCCCTTCACGATGCTGGAGAAGAAGAACAAAAAAGGGTTGCCTCTCCCGATGAATACGGTCTTGACCTCGCAGATGAAAAGGGGGGCAACCTCGATCACCGTAAAGAATGCAGGCCAGTACCACGTCGGCACGTTGATACTCGTCGGCGCTGATAACGTGAAGGGTAACGAAATTTCCCGTATCAAGGGGATCAACGGTAACACGATCACCTTGACCAAGGGATTGAAGAACGATCACCCGGCGAATGATATCGTGACGGTGGAGTTTGTACGGCAGCGATTCTGGGTCGATGCGGACGTGGGCACCGTGTTCTGGCATGACCACGCATTCGGCGCGACCACTTGGCCGCATGGCGGCTTCGGAACCTTTATCGCCGAACCAGTAGGATCCACGTATCACGATCCGAAGACCGGGAAGGCGATCCGGAGTGGTCCGGTCGCGGACATTCGTACGGTTGAGCCGGTCGGCTTTGGGGTGAACAACAGCTTCCGTGAATTGATGGTGCAAGTGCACGATACTGTGCCGCACACCGTCAACATTGTAACGGCCGGCAATCCCCCTGGGCAGCCGATCGAAGTGGCGCTTGAGGCAGGGAAAACCGTGTCGTTCATGATGCCGGAGAAGCTCTATATGACGCCGATGCCGTTCCTGAACGGTGGAACCCATACGACCGGGAGTGGGTTAAATTTCCGTGCCGGTCCTATCGCTCAGCGGTTGGCCACCAACCCTGACGTATCCCAGGCGT
>CAWAIH010000007.1:0-144891 GCA_963781915.1 uncultured Nitrospiraceae bacterium
TCGTCATGACCATTACTTCGCTCCAAGTGCTCGTGATCCTCGGAGTGGCCTTTCTATTCGGCGTGCAGCCGGCAACAGGGCTTCTTGGCATTGCGGCGATCTTGATGATCGGGATGCTCTTTGGCGTCGGTCTCACGGCGATTTCCATGGCGATGGCCTTTTCCGTGAAAAGTCACGGCGATTTCTTTTCAGTGCTGGGCTTCTTATCGCTTCCGGCGATTTTCTTGAGCTCGGCCCTGGTGCCGTTGACCGGAATGCCTGCCTGGATGGGGTTTCTGGCGCGTTTTAATCCGATGACCTGGGCGATCGACGCAGTGCGGCCGTTGATTCTGACAGGCTGGACCGAGGCTCTCCCCCATGTCGGGATGGTGGTGGTCGTCATGGTGATTTTTGACGCCCTCTGTCTCTACGGGAGCGCCAAAGTCTTTCGCCGGGCGATGGGCTGATGAGCGGGCTGTTCGGGAATCCCACCATGCTGATAAACGAAAGCCAAATCCGAGCTCTGATCCGGTTGTTGTCCGATGAGGACGAGAAGATCGTTCAGACCATTAGCGGAAAACTCATCGACATCGGCCCCACTGCGGTTCCCCTGCTTCAGGAAGCGGAAATCGAACAGCCGGAAATGGCCGACCGCCTTGTGTCGATACTCGAGGAAATCCGCGGTGGAAATCTCGAGGATGAACTCACGCAGCTGGCGGCGCTGCCTGACGGCTCGATGGATCTTGAACGCGGCGCGTTTCTGATCGCCCGCTATGCCTACCCCTCCCTGACAGTCGATTTGTATAGGCGACAGCTCGATGAGATGGCGCAGGAGGTGCAAGATCGGATCGGCCCGCGGGCATCGGGGGAGGAAACGATCAAGACGTTGAACCGCTATCTCTTCACGGAGCAGGGCTTCAAAGGCAACACGAAGAACTACTATGAGTTGGAGAATAGTTATCTCAACTGTGTAATTGACCGGCGAACGGGTATTCCGATCAGTCTTTCGACGGTGTATCTTCTGGTTGGGAAGCGGCTGGGCCTTCCGGTTCATGGGATCGGAATGCCGGGGCATTTCTTAGTGAAGTACGAATCGGATCGCTACAAGGTGTTCGTCGATTGCTTTAACGGGGGGGCATTGCTGACCGAGAAAAATTGCCAGCGGTTTCTCACCGAAGCCGGCTATGGGTTCGACGAGAAATATCTGCAAGAAAGTCCTGTGCGCGCCATTCTCTCCCGCATGATCAAGAACCTCTTAGCCATCTATGCCAAACTCGACGATCCCCTCAGAAAGGCCCGCCTGACAAAATTCATCGAGATCCTGGGCTGCGACAACCGCGAAGGCGGACTGTAATAGCGCGAGAATTGCGAGAGGCGCGTGAAAAGCGGGACTGGCCGAAAGTTTCATCGACTTCGCAGGTTGCTGAAAAAGATCGTCTAGCGAGGCCGCAGCGAGTGAAGACCGGAGGCGTACCCTCTGGGGTACGTCGAGGATCGAACGATGCGAGAACGACGCTGGCGGACTTTTTCAGCATCCTGCTAGAGTTTGATTGACATTAAGTCCCGCGCCACCACAATCTTTCCCCCGAACGTTTCCCCTGCCTGTTCCCGCACATTGTATCGGTCGGTGACTGGATAGAAGTGCGATAAGACGAGTTGGCCGATTCCCGCCTCTTGAGCCACCTGCCCACATTGACCGGCATGCAGATGTACCGGGTTCGGTCGACTTGCCGGGAAGGAGCAGTCCAGCACCGCGAGATCGGCGTCTCCACAGAGGCGCACGAGGCTGTCGCAGTATTGCGAGTCGCCGGAATAGGCCAGCGCCTTCCCGCCATACTCAATTCGATATCCCAGGCAATGGAGGTTCTGTGTATGGGTCACCGTTCGGGGAATCACGGTCGTCTTTCCAATCATAAACGCCCGATCGGCGACTTCTTTGAAATGAACCGCGAACGGCGCCTGTGTGAACCCTGGCAGGGTGGCGAAAAGGGTTCGGAAGAATTTCTTGGTCCCGCGAGGGCCGATGACGGTGAGAGGCGGTCTTGTTCCTCCTTGGTATTTCGTAAAGATCATCGCATCGAAGAAATAGGTGATGAAGTCTGAAAAATGATCGGCGTGGTAATGGGAGAAAAGAATGTGGGTGATTCGATGCCGGTTCACGCCGGTCTTGAGGAGATTCGCCAGCGTGCGGGGGCCAAAGTCCAACAGGATCGTATGGTCGGTGCGGACGAGATAGCCCGATGCTGCTCGCGTGGGATGTATGTTTGTGCCGGAGCCGAGAATGGTTAAGCGCATGAGTTCACACAGGTTGAGGTGTTGGTAGTAATACCGTATCTGTTGCATGGTACCCTGAGCCTCGACCTTAGCCTTAACCTTCGCGTTGGAAACTATCCCGCAGGCGCAGGAGCAGCGCGCGAGCCTGGTCTCACTTCTTCAGGGCTCAAGGCCCGTTCAAAGAATGGACGAAGAAAGGCCAAGTGGGCTGCAAAGGTTTTTCGAAAAAGCGCATCGCCTTTCACGGTTAACGAGATTTTGGTGCAACGGCGATCTCCTTTCATCGCATCCCTCCGGATCAGACCTTTGGAGACGAGTCGATCGAGGACGCCGGTGAGCGTGCCTTTGGTGACGAGCGTCTGGGTAGAGAGTTCTGAGCAGGTCATGCCTTCCGTATCTCCCAGCGTGGCGATGACATCGAACTGTGAAGGCGTCAGCCGCAGAGATTTGATATGGCGTGTGTCGATGCGCCAGAAGGCGAGATAGGCCTCGACGAGCGGTCGCAACACTTTCAGATAGGGATCGTCCTTCAGATGCGGCAATTCCATACCGAGAGGATAGTCCGCATTAGAACGAAGATTCAAGGGGTGGGGGGATGGAGCCTGATGATCTTCTGTGCTCGCGCAACGCGCGGCCTGGGAAGGCCCTCGCCCGGGCTAATGGCACGTCTCGGCGTGCCAGTGGGTGGGCGGGTGAGAAAGTCGCGCGCAGTGGAAGATCTATCAGACCCCATCCCTGAAGAGAGAGCAAGCAAGCTTGGAGGGACGGGGAAGAGTGGCCAGGTGCCCTTCTTGCTCGCAGAGCCCCCACGATGAAGCGGTGGTCGCCCGATGCGCGCAGGCAAGGGCAACTTCGGCCACTGGCCACTCTCCTTAGCAGATGGTTGGAGCAGGCAGAGACGTTGATCCGTTCAGGATCGCAGTCCGTGATCGTGAGGCGGGGCCGGAACGTCAAGTATCTGCCCTACGTCTTTACTGAGCATGGGGCCATCAGGTCCGCCAACGCGTTGAACAGCCCGCCTGCATCGGCATGAACGTCTTTGTCGTCGACGCCTTCGAGCGGCTGTGACACGCATTCATCACCCATACAGAGCTGGCGTCAAGTTGAGCGAGCCGGAGCGAAGAGAGGTAAGCCACGACGGACACATGAAGTTTATCCGCATCAGTTTCAAGACCTGAGGGGGCCGTCATTCATGCCGCTGGTGTGGGCTCTGTGGCGCCGGCCTTTGCGAGGCAACAGTGTTTGTATTTCTTGCCGCTGCCGCAGGGGCAGGGCGCGTTGCGGCCGATTCCCTGGCGGCGCCGGGGCATCAGGTGGAGCAGTGACCCAGTATCTTGGTGAAACATGTCCCGCAGCATGGCGTACAAGACTGGGTCCCGACGTTTCAACAGCTCGGGCGACGTGAAGAAATATTCCGCCAGCACCGCGAAGAATTCGTGTTCATTCGTATAGGCATAGGCGCTGATGTGGGCGCCATGCTTCGATGGCCGAGCCAGTTCACGGGCCACGTACCGCACCCATTGCCGGACTACCGGCCAAGGCACCTCGGGCGGGAGCCCATACTCGCTCGTTTCCTTCTCGACCAGATGCGCGAACTCATGCACCCCCACATTCTGCTGGCCTGCTTGATGGGCGAATCCAGCCAGGAGCGCCGGCTTGGAGAGAATCATCACCCCGCTCAAATGGTGCAGGCCGACCATGCCAAGAATGTTTTCGTCTGACCCTCCACGGCTCTGGTACGCGTCGTCGAACGCGTCCGGATAGATCAGCACCTCACGCAGCTGATGATATTCCCAATCGTGGAATCCGAAGATCGGGATCGCCGCACTCGCTGCCACCAGTAGCCGAACCGTCTCGTCCACCTCGGTGCGAATGCCCGTGATCCGGACCTCATCCAGAAAAATCTGCACCAGCTGCCGGAACCGCGCCTTCCCCGCATCGTCCAGCGCCTGGAAGAATGCGACCTGTGCGCGAAGAATCCGCTCCCACTGGTCGGGAAACGGCTGCTGCATCACCGCCATCCGCCGGAGATACCGTCGCCGCACCCACCAGTAGGCAAACGGACTCAGGCCCAACAAGAACCACAGAGGAGGGAAGATCCAGACCAACAATCCCGCCGCCCAGGCCACCAGCGCAGCGGCTACGAGCGCCTGCCGCCGATTCCGGCCATTGGACTCCGATGTCACGAGCATCGTTTCGTTTCCAGTGTGAGAGTGCTACCAGAAGCCATGATTGTACAGTGAACGAGCCTGGGCTTGTCTCTCTGGTTTCTCTGGTTCATTTAGTTTCTTTGGTTTGTTTGGTTCATTTGGTCCGAACAACGAGGCAGGGGGAAAGAGGACAGGTTACTTAATCGGAATCTTTCCCGCCAGTTGCGCTGTCTCACGCATCCGCCTGCATCAGACATTCTGCCGCATCGCTCCGCACCCGTTCCCTCTGTGCCCAAGCCCCGATGCAATTGTCGATGCGAATCGAGTACAGTGTGCGGATTATTTCTCGTTGTTTGATGCGTTGGAGGAGCTATGGCGATATTTCGACGACCTGAGTTGGAAAAAGATAACCCGATCGCTCCACAGATGTATGTCGGGCCCAGGAGGAGGCGCGCACTGCTACGTGAAGCCTCGTTGTCGCCTGCCTCAAGGCAGGGGGGCATGGCCGAGACGCTGCAGGTCTTGACGGCAGCGGCGGAACGATTTGTGGCGAAGGTGCCGCCATCGAAGAAGCTGCAAGAGGAACGGGACGCATTGCTGGAGGCGATCATCCAGGCACAACAGCTTTGACCAGAATTGCGGGGTCATTGCGTGACTTTGCACGTTGCAATCGGACAGTTCACTGAAAAGGGGGAAGACGTTGTCAGTGAGAGAAACCTGGGTGTTCTGTTCTTTGAGTTTGGAATGAAATGCATCGGCAGTAGGTGAACTCGGCCTTGGACGTGTGAAGTGCGAGGCCCTTCCGATTCTCTACCCTTTCCTTAAGAGGAGTGGCCGAGGCTGCCCTTGACTGCGCGCATCGAACGAGCACTTTCTGAATGTGCGCGTTCTGCGAGCAAAAAGGGCACCTGGCCGCTCCTCCTTTCTTCCTGCTAAGATGCTCTTCCCATGAACACTCGTTCTGAATCGGGCCAGACCAATCTGGTCGCCATTGCAGTCCTCGTCGGCCTCGTCATTACTGGGGTCTGGGTCTGGAAGCGCTTATCGTTCGATACCCAGGATTATGTGATCGATCAAGCCGTTCCCATGGCGTTTGCGGGATTGGTGATTGCGGCGGGGCTATTCATTCTTGTCCGGGCGATCAACCGTCGCAGGGGGCAACGGCGTGAACGTGCGAAGTTATTGGTTGCGTTCGAACGGGCCACGGTACGGGAGAAGAAGCTGGAGATCGCCTTTGCGTTGATGGAAATCAATGGGTACCGGGCCGAGGGGTTGGAATCCGTGACGCCCGCATTACGAGATCTTTTTGCAACGACGTTGCAGCGGGCGCTGGGTGACGAGCAGCACCGGATTCGAGGGATGGCGGCCAGTTACCTTGGTGCTCTGAACGATAGAACTGTGATCCCTCTTCTGCTGAAGGCGTTGGAGGACGAGCATGCCTATGTCCGTTCCAGTGCGGCGTTGGGATTGGGCCGGTTGCGTGCGGGTGAGGCGAAGGAAAAGCTGACGACTGTCATGAAGGAAGATTGGGATCAAACCGTCAGGAGCCGATCGAAGGAAGCGCTGGAGCGGATCAAGTAAATCGCGAGAAGGCGCGAGACTTGCGAGAAAAGCGAGACAGGTAGATAGGCTGAAGGGGTTCAGGCTGAAGGGTTCGGACCTTCGAGTCTCGACCTTCGGTCTTCTGGTTGCGTCTGTTCGTCGACCCATTCAATACAGGCGATTTCCGGTGTGCAATTCCATCGCAGGGGAAGAAACGACCATCCGAGCCCACGATTGACATAGAGCCGGCGGCCAGGCTCTCCGTGATGTCCTTCGATCCGGCCATTGCATCCAGGCGGGAGCCAGAACGTCGGTACGCCGGGAATGCGCCATTGGCCTCCGTGGCTATGCCCGCAGAGGATCAGATCGACGGCGTGGTGGTCCTCCAGCTGATCGAGGATGTTCGGCGCATGGGCCAGCAAGATGGTGAAGCGGTTCTGTGCGCTCGGCGGCAAGCAGTTCAAGTCGGCCCGATGCAGCGAAGGATCGTCCACGCCGACAATGGCGATCTCACCGCGGTCCGTGCGAATGAAGGTCGTCTGATTGATCAAGAGGGTAATTTTATGGCGATCGGCGAGTTCGCAGTACCGATCGATCGGCACGCCGCTGTAATGGTCATGGTTGCCCAATGTGATGAAGACCGGCGCAATCTCGCGCAAGCCGGCGAGAAACCGAAAGACATGCGGCAGCCCCTCCGGCACGTTGAGCAGGTCGCCGGTGACAAAGATCCAGTCGGGGCGGAACTCGCTGACGGTTGCGACGACGCGATCGTGCCGTGGCAGATAGCGGTCGAGATGCAGATCGCTCAGATGAACGGCCCGCCGACCGGCCAAGAGGCTGTGCGCATAGGTGAGTCGTGAAATCTCGTGCACGGAGAGCCCGATTTCCAAGTGGGGAACGAGACCAAAGAGCCGGTAGAGGGGTTCGCTCAGACAATATCCGATGAAGGAACGGGCCTGATCGGGCCAGGATTTCTCGTGCCGTGTCATCCCATCACCCGATCCAGTTCAACACGATCGGAGGGGGTTACGCGATAGCCTCGTTCATAGAGATCGCTCATGCCTTGCATCAAGGCGTCCATGTTGCGGTTGCGGTACCAGCTATCGAATCGCTCCGTGAGTGCAGTAACCTGCTTCAGGGTCGGCTCCGCGTCATGGTAAGAGAGAGTGAGGGAGCGGAGCAAGTCTTGAAGTTCGATGGGACTGTAGATGGCATCGTCATTCCGGTCTGCGACAAGGGCAAATTCATAGAAAGTCAAACTGACTGAAAGCAACGCCTGTGTCTTGGCAAGATCGTTTCGCGCATCGTCCATTCCGCTTGGGTAGTTGCGAAGACAATCAACTTCGAGTTGGGATGAAGAAGTGGCCTTCCACCCGATTCCCTGCACGGTCGGGGGAGGTGTCTTTTTCAGCTGATAAAACCAAGAGACGCAGGCGCTCGCTTGTGCAAAGGCTTGTTTGTCTTTGTGGATCTGCCTGCCGATGTGCTGGGTGAACTGTTGAAAGATCGCATTGTCTTTACCCAACGAGTTCCCTGGGGAAAGAGCACATATCAGAACGGTGAGGACCACCCCTGCCGCGAACAGGCGGACCTTAGGCCGTTGAACCATCACCGGGCGGAATAACATAGGAAAAGTATACCATGCGAGTCGTCTCACTCCCCATCGAGATCGACCGAGTGGCGAGGGCGATCACGTGCGAA
The DNA here is from genome assembly GCA_963781915.1 of uncultured Nitrospiraceae bacterium. Lineage (GTDB taxonomy): Bacteria > Nitrospirota > Nitrospiria > Nitrospirales > Nitrospiraceae > Palsa-1315. Next base: position 7,647 of record CAWAIH010000007.1, read on the forward strand.
TGAAGAAGAGGTCTCTTGCACCATGACCATGCCTTATTTGACAGCGGCACTGCCAGGCATTGGCGGACAGATGCGGACCGTTCCGGAAGACTTCCAGGTCGAAGAACGTCCGCTCTATCTCCCCTGTGGAGAGGGTGAGCATCTCTACATCAAAATCAGAAAACGCCTGCTCTCGACTCCGGATCTTGTCCTGCGATTGTCCTCGGTCTTAGGCGTGAAAGCGCAAGCGATCGGAGTAGCGGGTCTCAAAGATGCCCGGGCCGTGACCACACAGATGATCTCGCTTCTCGGCGTCACGCCCGAACGGCTGGAACGACTGAAATTAGACGAGCAGCTCTTGTCTGTGGAGGTGCTGGGGCGGCATCGCAATCGCTTGCGTCCGGGGCATCATGCAGGCAATTACTTTCGTTTAGTGATTCGGGATGTCGCCATGCACGCCCGCGAGACAGTTCCTCTGGTCACCGACATATTATTGCGACGAGGCGTCCCAAATTATTTTGGCCCGCAACGGCAAGGGCGAAGTGGACAGAATTACCAGACCGGAGCAGAGTTACTAGTAGACCCAGCCCGCCGAAACAGGCTGAGCCGGTCCAAGCGCATGTGGTATCTCAACGCCTACCAATCGCATTTCTTTAATGACATGTTGGCCCGACGACTGGATCGACTCGATCGAATCCTGGTTGGCGACTGGGCCATGAAAATGGAGAACGGCGCCTGCTTTCTGGTTGAGGATGCCACGGTGGAACAGCCACGGGCCGACCGATTCGAAATCAGCCCCACCGGTATCTTGTTCGGATCACGCGCCTCATGGGCCAGCGGGGAACCGGGTGAAATCGAACGGGCTGTGGTTGCCGAGAGCGGCGCGACGCCGGAGGGTCTTACCGAAGCCGCAAAGTCCTGCGGGTTTCGCGGTGAACGGCGCTCGTTCCGAATCCCCTTTGCCGATTTGGAGTGGGGTCTGGAGGGCACTGTGCTCACGCTCTCCTTTTCACTCCCACCCGGCGCTTATGCGACGAGTGTATTACGCGAACTCATGAAAACCGACTGATCAGCTGCTGAAAATGACCTCCAACTTCGTTCTCGGCTCGAAGAAATCCTCAACGTAGCCGAGAGGCTACGCCTCCGGTTTCTTCTCGCCTGCGGCCTTGTTGGGCGGCCATTTTGAGCAGCTTGCAGGGCTGGCTATACTTCGCGGACGTGGTTCAGCGCTCTGCGAGTGTTCGGTGCACAGACAGAATCTGATCGGCGGCGGTTGAGACTGGGTGGTAGAATCTGTGCGGAGCCTATCCTAGAAGAGTGGGAGTCTGACTGTATGTTGCATGACCAAGAAACCGTCCTGCTTCAAGGCCATATCATCGATTCGTTGATCCTGGCGAAGGTCCTGGACACGATTCTGATGATGGGCGGGACCTTCGATCTTCAAGATATGCAGATCGGCAAGACCCGTGAGGAGCCGTCGCGCGCCAGAATCGTCGTGCAGGCTTCCTCTGCGAAGCTGCTCAGTGAGATTCTCCATGCCATTCAACCTCATGGTGCGTCGGTCGAAAATGAACGGGATTGCCGGCTGGCGGCAGCGCCGGCTGACGGCATCTTTCCTGACGAGTTCTATGCGACGACGCATTTACCGACCCAAGTACGAGTGCACGACCAGTGGGTGGAGGTGGAGAGGATCGAGATGGATTTGGGCATTCTCGTGGACCCGGTTCGTCTGACTGCGAGGACCGTTCCGATGGGAGAGGTGAAGCAGGGAGATCAGGTTGTGATCGGTCGTGATGGAGTACGGGTCATCCCGCTCCAACGGCCTCGTGACCGGGATGTGTTCAGCTTTATGGAATCGCAGGTCTCGTCCGAACGTCCCCACGGGCATATCATCAGCGACATTGCGAAACGCCTCGTGCAGTTGCGAATAGGATTCCGGGAGGGGAAGGCGGACAATAAGGTACTGCTTGCGGGAGGTCCGGCGATTGTTCACGCAGGAGGGCGCGAAGCTCTGGCATGGCTCATCGATGAAGTGTTCATCCATGTGTTGTTCTGCGGGAATGCACTGCCCGCTCACGATATGGAGCTCGATCTCTACGGCACGTCCCTTGGCTATCGGCATGCCGCCGGTCGTGTCGTGCCGCATGGGCATGAACACCATCTGCGAACCATCAATCGGATTAGGGCCATCGGCAGCATCGAGGCAGCGGTCAAGTCGGGAGTCATTAAAACCGGAATTATGGCGGCCTGCGTCAGGCGAGGGATCCACGTCGTGATGGCCGGCACAATTCGCGACGATGGCCCGTTGCCCGGTGTGATCACGGATTCGCTGGAAGCCCAGGCAGCCATGCGTAGGGCAATCCCCGGTGTCGGACTGGCCCTTCTCGTCGCTTCGACATTGCACGCGGTGGCGACGGGCAATTTGTTGCCTGCCACGATTCCATCTGTCTGCGTCGATGTCAATCCAGCCGTCCCGACGAAACTTGCGGATCGAGGAAGTTTTCAGGCTGTCGGGCTGGTCATGGACGCTGCATCATTTTTGCGCGAATTGGCGCGCGAGCTGGGAGCTCGCCTGTGAGTGTGGTTTGTTTGGTTCATCTGGTTTCTCTGGTTCGTTTCGTTCAACCAAATGAACGATACAAACCAAAGCAACCGGTTAACATTCTGCTGGGGTGGAGGCCATGAGTCGCCTACTCGTCTGCCCGCCTGACTATTTTAGTATCGACTATGAGATCAATCCCTGGATGCGCCGTTCGAACGCGGTCAATTCTGACCAGGCCGTCAGCCAGTGGCATCACCTCATGCAGGTGCTCGAACAGGATGTCGGCGCGATTCTGGAGCGGATGAAACCGGTGCCGGGGCTGCCCGACCTGGTGTTCACGGCGAATGCCGGCATCGTCGCTGGAGGCAAAGCAGTGCCGAGCCGATTCCGTTATGTCGAACGGCAGAAGGAAGAGGTGTACTTTGCGGACTGGTTTCGTGGGCAAGGGTACGAAGTCCTTACGCTGGATCCTGGCAACTTCTTCGAGGGGGCCGGAGACCTCTTGGGATTTCCCGACATCTGGTTCGGAGGGTACCGGCAACGATCGGATATTCGTGTCTACTCGACGCTCAGCGACTGGTTTCACCGGGAGATCATTCCACTCGAACTGGTCGACAATCGGTTCTATCATCTGGATACGTGCTTGTGCCCCTTGAGCGGTGGCGATCTCCTGTATTTTCCTCCCGCTTTCGATCGCTATGGGCAGGAGGTTCTTGCCGAACGGATTATTCCTGCCAGACGTCTCGTGCCGCCGGAAGCTGAGGCTCTCAGGTTTGCCTGTAATGCCGTCTCAGTCGGGAAACACGTCGTGTTGCCGGCAGGTTGTCCGGAAACAGAATCTCTGTTGGCCACGCGCGGCTATCTTCCCCATCCGGTCCCGCTCGATGAGTTCATGAAATCGGGCGGCTCGGCGAAGTGTCTGACGCTGGCCCTCGACTAAAGCGAGTCATTGGCCATCAGCCTGCCGAATCTCCTCATTTAAGTTTTTTCAACTCAGACCGATAGAGACCTAGCCCGCATTATTCACGAGAGTTCGTGACGAAACCTCCGAGACGCCACGCGAGACGGGCGCGCGGAGCCGTGAAGGAGGGAGGCATACTTGAAATAGTATGTTGACTGACTGAGCGGCGAGCCCGCCCGCCGTCAGGCTTGTCGTAGCGGCGTATCGGTGGTTGGAGTAAAAGCTTTCGTGAATAATGCGGGCTATAGAGCATCGAATATAAACAGACACGATAGCCAGCTCATACGGTTGGTATCTGCCTAGACTGGAGATCGTATATGGATACTCCTGCGCCTCTCTCCTCGTCCGATACGAAAACGATTCTCGTCGTCGACGACGACCCATCAACGATGCTGATCTGCGTCAAGACGCTCCGTGCCGAAGGGTTTACTGTTCTTGAAGCGGAAGGCAGTTCGGAGGCGTTAAAGATATTGGCGACCCATCAAGCGCCAATCGACCTGTTGCTGACCGATCTCATGCTGGCTCCGCCAGGCTTTCAGTTTGCCGCCGACAAAAATCCCTATCCGCGGGTCCATGGTCAGGATGTCATCCAACGCACCCTGGCCATGAAGAAGACGTTCCGTGCGATCTTAATGTCGAGCCTGTCGTACCATGAACGGAAGGCGCACAACATTGCCACCGATCATGTCCCGTTTCTCCAGAAGCCTTTCTCCGTTAAGGCGCTGACAGAGCTGATCCATACCGTGCTCGCAGCGGCTCCGCTCTCCTATGACGATTCCGCCGCCAAGTCGTCCGCCAACCAAGAGGTTCGCTGGCATGGCTAACCTCACGACCCAAGCCGCATAAGTCACGACCTCTCCAAATCCTTGCCCGGGCGGAAGGCTGAAGGGTTCGGAACTTCAGATTCCGACCTTCATCCTTCAGACTGCCTCACTCGTTTTACTTTTCTCGCGAGCCTCGCTCCTCGCGCTTGTCGCGCGCAATGTCACCGTTTCCCAGCATCCATCGTGAATATTGCGATAAAAGTTCGATTGTCCCCATTCTAGGACAATAGGATAATCGCGTGCAGGATGCTCAAAAAACCTGTTCAGCAAGACCGCAGGGAGTTCGGCGACCGAGGCGTACCCTTGCGGTACGTTGCAGGGAGACGAGCGACTGAGAACGATGCATGGGAAAAGGGTGCGTCTCGGCGCACCCAGGGTCGGGCGGGTGAGAAGAGCGGCTTTTTGAGCATCCTGCTCAGGGTTTTTGCCGGAAGAGGAAAGATCCATAGAGCCCCGCGATGGCGATGGTGACGAGCTCGATTGTCAGCAGCAATCGGCTCACAATGGCATCCGCTGTGGGGGGCGATAAGATGAAATGCAGGCCGAGGAATTCGGGAGTCTGTGACGGCGGGGTTTCCCAGGGTGGGAAGAGAATTGCGAGAGAGAGCATCGCCACCATGCCGTACAGCACTTCGACATTCAATCGATCCGCTGGCGGTTCGACTTGGCGTGGCGGTGGCGGGGGGAGTTCAACCGGGTCTGCATGCAGCCGCTGACCGCACTGCGAACAGTAGCGACTAATCTCCGGGAGCTCACGTCGGCAAGAAGGACAGAGTTTCATGGATGGTTCCTAGGCTACACGGAACCGTGCTGGTTAGCTAGCGGAGTGGAGACTTACATGGTGTGAGGGATTTTAAAGACTGTCTCTCGTTCATTGACAGGTGAAAGAACCGGTTCCTATAATCCGCCTGCCCTTGACTGGTTGCTCTGGTTTGTTTGGTTTCTCTCGTTCATTTGGTTGAACCGGACCAACCAACTAAACCAGAAGAACCAAATCAACCAACTAAACCAGATCAACCAGTTTTAGCATCCTGCTAGGGTCTACTACATGCAGACTATCAGCCGAATAGGAGTCATCGGGGCCGGCGCCTGGGGTACCGCTCTGGCAAAACATCTGGCGGAGAAAGGTCTCGAAACTCGGCTCTGGGCCTATGAGCGAGAGGTCGTGGCTGCGATCAACGGGAAACACGAGAATCCGGTCTTCTTGTCCGGTGTGGCGCTTCCCCCATCGCTCGTTGCGACCGGATCGTTGTCGGAACTTACCGAGCAGTGCGAGGGGCTGATTTTTGCGGTGCCGTCCCACGTGGCGCGTCCTGTGCTGCACGAGTTGGTCCGGTCCCTTTCCACCCCGATTCCGTTCGTCAGCGCGACGAAGGGGATTGAAGAAGATACCTTGAACTTGATGACCCAAGTCATGACCGACGTACTTCCTCCTGTTATGCACCGGGATCTCATGGTGTTGTCCGGCCCGAGCTTCGCGACTGAAGTCAGCGCAGGGAAGCCGGCAGTGCTCTGTTTAGCCGGGAGTGACGAGGAGCTGGTCAAGACATTCCAGACTGTATTGATGACACCGGCCTTTCGGGTCTACGCCGACAACGATGTGCTGGGCGTCCAGCTCGGCGGAGCACTCAAAAATGTGATGGCGCTCGCAGCCGGCGTGGTGGATGGATTGGATCTCGGTCATAATGTGCGGGCTGCGTTGATTACGCGTGGTTTAACTGAAATGGTGCGGTTGGGCATCGCAATGGGTGCTGATCCACGAACGTTCTACGGACTGTCCGGCGTCGGCGACTTGGTGTTGACCTGCACCGGATCCTTGAGTCGGAATCACATGGTCGGCGTAAGACTGGGGAAGGGCGAGCGGCTGGAGACGATTCTCGGAAACATGCAGGCCGTGGCCGAAGGTGTGCGGACGGCGAAAGCGGCATTCGGACTCGCGCGACGCCACCGGGTCGACATGCCGATCGTGCAGGAGATCAACGCGGCGTTGTTTGAGGGGAAGTCGTGCCGGAAGGCGGTGACGGATCTGATGGAGCGTGATGCAAAGCCGGAGAAAGGACAGCCGTGAATCCTGAGGCGCTGACACGTTTGCTGACCGAAGTGCGAGCGGGTACCTTGCCTGTGGAGGCGGCCATCGGGCAGCTCCGTACCTTGCCCTATGAAGATCTTGGATTTGCCTCGATCGATCACCACCGATCGTTACGGCAGGGATTCCCTGAGGTCATATTCTGCGAGGGAAAGACGTCGGCCCAGATTCGCGCTATTGCGAAAGCTCTGTTGAAACATCATCGCCCGCTGTTGGCGACGCGCGCGACTCGCCAGGTGGCCACGCTTATCAAACGGCTTGATCGTCGAGCGGTCTATCATGACGAGGCGCGCATCGTCTCGATCCGTGACCCTAAGCGGCAGTTACAGGGGCATATCTTAGTGATTACCGCCGGTACTTCGGATATTCCAGTCGCGGAGGAAGCAAAAGTCACAGCGGAAGTGATGGGGAGTCGGGTTGAGACGCTCTATGATGTGGGTGTGGCCGGCATTCATCGGTTACTGGAGCGTCAGAGCCGGCTGCTGCAAGCCCGGGTGGTCGTGGTGGTGGCAGGGATGGACGGGGTGTTACCGAGCGTGGTCGGCGGGTTGGTTCCCTGTCCGGTCGTGGCCGTGCCGACGAGCCGGGGCTACGGCGCAAGTTTCGGTGGGCTTGCCGCGTTGCTGACGATGCTGAATTCCTGCGCGGCGGGGGTCGGGGTGATGAACATCGACAACGGGTTCGGGGCCGGCTGTCTCGCGCACCGGATCAACCTCTTAGGCGAGGCGCGCGAAGGGCAAGCGAACGGGAAAAGCGCGAAAGGTGAGATGCTGAAGAAATGACAGATATGACTTCTCCCGCCAGTCGCGCCTGTCTCGCGCGTCCCGCTGCGGTTTATTTCACTTCTATCGTTCCGCGTTTCGGCCAGGCAACCATCTGCGTCCTAGGACCTTTCTCGCCGTTCGCCAGCAACTTGACCCGCACTTCGAAGTGATAGAGCCCCGCTCCCGCCGAGGCTTTCTTCTGATCCAACCCATCCCACGTCAGGAGGACAGAAACGTGTGGAGGGGCTGCGCCGTCGGTTGAGGCGGTGTGCGGATCCAGTGGCGTACGCGTGGTCAGAAAACGCAGTGAGTTTTTCGATGGTGACGTAATGAACGAAGAGACTTCCAGCAATGTCGCGCCATCCAGTTCCTTGGGCAGTTGGACCAAGGCGGAAAACTGCAACGGGCCGGATGAGACCGTATAGGGGTTTGGAGAGACGTTCAGATCGAGAATCTTGAGCGCAGGCTCTGGGCGCGGAGCCCGGTTGGGTTTCGATTTTGCTGAGGCATAAGGCGGGGTCCAGAGTAATAGCGTGGCGCAGAGCATTACCCAGACGACTCGACTACTCCACGATATGAATGGCTCCGAGCAGGGAGTGATGAGGGACCGGCAGATTGTCATGGGGGATTGGCGCGTCACCAGTCTATTGTTGCGAAGTGCCCAGCCACTGGGTGAATGTAGTGGGGATAACATAGCGTCGGTAGGCTGTCAATGTATTCAGGCGAGATGGGCGGGAAAAGCGCGACGGGTGAAGCAGGCTGAAGGGGTTCAGGCTGAAGGGTTCGGAACGTCGAACCCGGATTTTCAACTTCGAGTCGCGCTTTTCTCGCTCGTCTCGCGAGTCTCGCCTCGACAAGTCTGAGCCGATTGCCGTTCGCGCGCAGCTTGGGTAAGATGCGTGCCGTAAGCATTGAGTAGGGAAAGGACGCACGTGGGCGCGCATCTCCATTTCGATTGTTATTCCGGCATCAGCGGCGACATGATCCTCGGCGCGCTCGTGGATGTGGGCGTTCCGTTTCCCGACTTGGTGAGCGGGCTGAAGCGGCTCAGGCTTTCAGGGTTTACGCTAAAGAAGCGACGGGTGCATCGAGGGGCGATCCACGCCACGAAAGTGGATGTCGTGATCACGTCAGGATTACGCAAGCCGCTCTCCCTTCATCGGATCTACGCCATCCTCTCCGCGAGTCGAATTCCCGACAAGATCAAGCAGCAAAGCCGATCGGTGTTCGATCGATTGGCCGAAGCGGAAGGACAGGCTCATCGCGTGGCGAAGGACCACGTCCATTTCCATGAAGTGGGGGTCCTGGATTCATTTGTCGATATCGTCGGTGGGTTGATCTGCTGCGACCTATTGGGTGTCACGCGTGTAACCTCCTCCCCCGTCAACGTGGGAGCCGGGACGTTGCAATCGGCTCACGGGACTCTGCCGGCGCCTGGTCCTGCGGTTGCCATTCTGGCGAAGGGGATTCCAATTTTCAGCGCGGGCCCTTCCCGTGAGCTGACTACGCCGACCGGCATGGCCTTGTTGCGTACACTGACATCGGAGTTCGGTTCCATGCCGGTAATGACGCCGACGGCCATCGGCTATGGAGCGGGCGATGCCGATCCCCACGGCTGGCCAAATGCGTTGCGCGTGTTTCTCGCGCAACCGGCATCCCGAGGAGCGCGAGAACGCGATACGGTGCTGCAGGTTGAAACCAACCTCGACGATGTAAATCCGCAAACGTATGAGTATGTGATGGAACAGTTATTCGCGCGCGGGGCGCTCGATGTCACATTGGCGCCGGTCATCATGAAACGTGGGCGCCCCGGCATTGTGTTGACCTGTCTTGCGGCTTCGGCGCAGCTGGATCGGATTCTTGACGTCTTGTTTCAGGAAACGACAACGTTGGGAGTCCGGATTCGTGAGGTCATGCGACAGATTCTTCCCCGGCGGTTTGTCTCGGTGAAGGTGCGCGGTGGAATTGTTCGGATGAAGATCGCCGATGTGAGTGAGACTGCGACCAAAGCGGCTCCGGAATATCTCGATTGCAAGCGGATAGCCGAACGAACGGGCCGCCCCGTAAAAGCCGTGCTCGAAGACGCGGCCCTCGCCTATGCCAAACAGCGAGTCGCTAGGCCAACGGGCCGGGGATGACGGTTCTCCTCTATACCCTTCTCTTTTTCGTTTCTGTCGTGGTGACGCTGGGCGCCTGCACGCTCTTTACGAACGCCATCGAGTGGGTGGGTAAGCGATTCAATCTGTCCGAAGGCGCGGTCGGCGGTGTGTTGGCGGCCATCGGCACCACACTTCCTGAAACGTCGATTCCCGTCATTGCCATTTTTTTCGGGGCCAGCCGTGCCGAAGCGGAGGTCGGGTTGGGCGCGATCCTCGGCGCCCCCTTCATGCTGACCACGCTGGTGATCCCCATCCTGGCCATCTTGCTGGTGGTCTATGCCAGACTTGGGAAGCGAACCGCCGCTTTCCGATTGAACTATCGCGATGTGAGGGGCGATCTCTCCTTCTTTGTGGCGGCGTACAGCGTCGCGCTGGCCTGTGTGTTTATTCCGTCTCGACTGGCGCATGCCGTCGCCGCCGTCGGGTTGATAGGCCTCTATCTCTATTACGTCAAGCTGAAGTTCAGTGAGACTGATGAGGAGGGAGGCGAGGGTGGTGGGGTTGAGCCGCTGCTCTTTGCCAGAAAGGCGGCAATCCCGTCGTTTGGACTTATCGGTCTTCAAGCATTCATCGGCTTAGCCGGGCTTGCGCTCGGAGCGCATCTCTTTGTGCTCGCCGCAGAAACGATCGCGGGAGCCCTGTCGATTTCCCCGTTGATCCTGGCCCTCCTCGTCGCGCCCCTGGCGACCGAGCTGCCAGAGATGTCGAACAGTTTTCTCTGGCTCTACCGGAAGAAGGATCGGTTGGCGGTAGGGAATGTCACAGGCGCGATCGTCTTTCAAGGTACCATTCCGGTCTCGATCGGGCTCCTGGGTACGGACTGGACGCTGGCGCCGACGGCATTGATTACCATGGTACTTGCAGTGACCGCGGCCACCTTCTTATTGGCGCAGGCTGCGTGGGGCGCTCTCTGGCGACCCTGGTTGCTGAGCGGGAGCGCCATCCTTTATATAGGGTATGTGGTGTACCTATATGGTTGGTAACCGGGTGAGAAGGTTGATCTGGTTATTTGGTTTGTTTTGTTTTTTTGGTTGGTTTGGTTTCAACGGAGAGCGAATCAATGAAGAGCCTACTAAATAAACCCCTTCTCGGGATTACCATGGGAGATCCGGCGGGGATCGGCCCGGAGGTCATTGCGAAGGCTTTGTCTGGAGCGAAAGTACGGCGAGTCTGTCGTCCGTTGGTTATCGGCTCGTTTCCGGTGATGCAGCAGGCGGTCAAGAGTCTGAAACTCAAGATGAACGTGATTCGCGTGGAGGGCCACGATCCTAAGTCACCGCGCCTGAGTGACCTGGCCGTGCTGGACCCGCTCGATCATCCCCTTGGGCGGTTCCCGCGTGGAGTTGCGGCGGTTGAAACCGGAGCGGCCTCCGTGCTGTTCATTAAGAAGGCCGTCGAACTGGCCCAGCTCGGTTGTATCGACGGCATCGTCACAGCACCGATCAACAAAGAAGCGATCAACATGGCCGGCTGTCATTTTCCTGGCCATACGGAACTGCTGGCAGACCTGACCAAGACCGAGGAGTCCGGCATGATGATTATCGGAGGACCGCTCCGAATCATGTTTGTGACGACCCATGTGGCGATCAAAGACTTGCCGTCGCTCCTGACCCAGGCCAAGATCGAAAAAGCCATCAGGCTGGCTCATCTGGCCTTGAGGGACCTGTTCGGAATTAAGAAACCGAGAGTTGGTGTCGCCGCGTTGAACCCCCATGCTGGAGAACATGGACTGTTCGGGGACGAAGAGGCGCGGGTCATTCTCCCGGCAGCTCGTGCGGCGCAGGCCCAGGGCATTCGTGCCAGCGATCCTTTGCCGGCCGATACGCTATTTGGTAAGGCGGCAAGAGGTGATTACGACGCGGTAGTGGCCCTCTATCATGATCAGGGGCTCATTCCCTTAAAGCTTGTTGCGTTCGGCACCTGTGTGAACCTGACGGTGGGTCTGCCGATCATTCGCACCTCGGTTGATCACGGGACCGCGTTCGATATCGTGGGGAAGGGCATTGCAGACCCTGGCAGTTTGATCGAGGCGATCACGCTGGCCGCCCAGTTGGCAAAAAAACGTCGGTGAAAGGTTTGTTTGGTTTATCTTGTTTGTTTGGTTGACGGAAATTTCAACGAAACAGACCAAATAAACGAAACAAACCAGACAAACCAAATAAACCAAAAGAACAGGAGCCCAATGATGACCAACCAATCGAGTGCGGCTTATGCCATGATTCAGAAGCAGTTGAAGGAATTGGATGAGATTTTCCAAGAGACCATGGAAACGCTCAATACCGTTGCCGGAGCCGAACGAATGGCCAAGTGGAAAGCCAGGACGAGTTGCGCTCATCACCGAATCTCTGGGCCAGAAAGAAGGGCAGAAGTTTGCCGCCCTGCAGCCGGGGCCCTCTTTTACCAACGACTTGGTGGAAGAGTTTACCGATCTCACCGACTATTTCAGAGTCCCGCTTGACAGATCTGGCGAAACAGACAGGCACAAGCAGCTCCTCCTCCTTCCAGCGGGAATTGACCGGTGTCGATTCCTGATCTCCCTCCGCCGAACAAACGGCTTGGCCAAAACTTTCTGATCGACCCCAACATCGTGCGTAAAATCGTTGCGTTGGCAGAATTGCGGCCCAGCGACCACGTGTTGGAAATCGGTCCAGGCCGCGGCATCCTGACAGAGGCGCTGTCCCAAGCGGCCGGTCATGTGACGGCGGTCGAAGTGGATTCACGGCTCCATGCCTATCTCGAAACCAGGCAGGCGGAGCTTCCGAATGTGGAGCTGGTCTGTGAGGACGCGCTGGCCTATCCGGTCGAGAGCCTGCCGGTGGGGACGGTCGTCGTGGCCAATCTGCCCTATTATATTTCAACTCCGTTGCTCTTTCGATTACTCGACCAGCGGGGCCGGTTTCCCCGCATGGTGCTCATGCTCCAGGCCGAAGTGGCTGATCGTCTCGTGGCAAAACCCGACGGCTCGGACTATGGCGTGCTCTCGGTCATGGCGCAGTATGCAGCCGAGATCACTAAATCGTTTCGTGTCTCAGCCCAGTGTTTCCGTCCCAGGCCGGAAGTCGCCTCGGCGGTGGTGCTTGCTGCGCGCGAAAGAGCGCACGAGGCTCAGCCAGCAAGAAGAAGTCGCGTTTCGCGCGCTCGTGAAGGCGGCCTTTGCCCATCGAAGGAAAACGCTGATTAATTCCTTGCGAGATGAAGGGTATGAGCTTCATTCTGTGGCCGAGGGATTGAAGCAATTGGATATTGCTCCGACTCGCCGGGCAGAAACATTATCGGTCGAGGATTTCGTAAGGCTGGCTCTTGCGCTCTGTTGAGGGGGTGCGAACATATTCTGTGTCTCGCTTAGCCCGTTCCTTCACTTTCCCCTCACCATTTTAGGAGGTGGTCTGGATTGTTCCCCACGGCGCACATCAATGATCCTTCCAAGCTAGCTCGTTATTCCTCTCATGGAATGGCACCCGTGCTGGTCCCACTGCGGCCGTCGAACGAGCACATTCTGATCGTGCGCGTTCCGGGAGCAAGGGATCGGCACGGGTGCCATTCCATTCCTCCGCCTCCTCTTGTTTGAAATGACCCATTCCCTGTGCTAGCATCCGCTCCATGGGTGCATCCACTTCGGCCAAGCGGGGCGAGGCCCGCGGCGCCGCTTCTCCCTCTTCACACATCAAACGAGAAGTGATCGGAGTCGTCCTGATCGCGTTGGCGCTCTTGACGCTTCTCAGTATGGTGTCCTTTGTGTCGGGAGAGGTCAGGGCCGGGTTATCTGCGACCGTTCCATCCAGAAATCTTATCGGGTCGGTCGGCGCATTCTTCGCGTCTGCGTTATTTTGGTCGATCGGCGGGGCCGGATACATGTTCCCGATACTCCTCGGCCTCATGGGCGTTCGTTGTTTCACGCAGAGCAACCTATCCATCCGTCTGCGGAACGCAGGCGCCTCGCTGGCGGCATTGCTGTTTCTCAGCGGTTTGTTTCACCTTGAAATCATGGCGGTGCCGACCATCTCGAGCGGCCTTATTAATCGTGGGATGGCGGGAGGATTTATCGGGCAAGTATTGGCCGAGAGTTTGCGCGCCTATTTTGCGAGTACCGGCGCCCACATTCTCATTGTGGCTGGGTTGCTGGTCTCACTCCTTTTCACAACCCCAATTTCTCTATCGGAGATCGCTCGGAGGATTCCTGGTTGGGGCAGTTGGATGTTCAACCGGGCTCGTGCCTTGGCTCCTGAACGATCGGTGGAAGAAGTCTTCCCTGAGTCATCACGGAAAGCCAGGCAGAAATCCGCTGCATCCATCCGTGCGGTCATTGAGGAGGCGCTTCCTGAGGCGGCTGCGGAGCCTGAGCTGAATTGGCCGGTCATCCAGCCATCACGACAACCGATTCCCGAACCGGATGAGCCGATCGAATCCGAGTCGGACAAGCAGACCATCACAGCGAAAACGAAGGCGGGGGACTATATCTTGCCGGACCCGGCCATGCTCTTGAGCGAACCGTCAGGTCCCCTCGGGCGTGTCACGGAAGATGAGATTAAGGCGCAATCCGATGTGCTGACCCGCGCGTTGCTCAGTTTCGGCATCGCCGGAAAGGTGACGGAAGTTCGTCCTGGACCAGTCGTGACGATGTACGAGTTCGAGCCGGCGCCGGGAACCAAGGTCGCACGCATTGTGAACCTCGCCGACGATCTGGCGCTGGCGTTGAAGGCGATCAGTCTCCGGATCGTCGCTCCGATTCCGGGAAAATCGGTGGTGGGAATTGAAGTGCCGAATCTCTATCGCGAGACGGTGTCGATGAAGGAAGTGATGACGAGCGAGGCCTTTTCGCGCGCCAGATCGAAGCTCAGCCTGGCCTTGGGGAAGGACATTTTCGGAGCCCCCACGATCGCCGACCTGAAAACGATGCCGCACTTGCTGGTTGCCGGCGCAACAGGGGCCGGGAAAAGCGTCAGTCTCAATACGATGCTCCTGAGCCTGCTGTTTTCGGCTCGACCAGATGAGGTCAAGCTGCTCCTGATCGACCCCAAGATGCTCGAGTTCCAATCGTATGACGGCATTCCTCATCTGTTGCGGCCGGTCATCACCGATGCCAAGTCGGCGGCGCGGGGGCTCGGTTGGGTGGTGGCTGAAATGGAGCGGCGCTATAAATTGCTGGCTGAGGCAGGAGTGCGAAACATCGATGCCTATAATCGAAAGGTTGCCGGAGTGCAGGGTGTGCTGGAGACGGAGTCGGCGGCTAAGTTGGACCAGCCGGAATTGCCTATCCAGTTTCTGTCGGAAGAGGAGCGTCTGTCCGCCGGAGAGACCGCGCTCCCGGACGGCAGCCCCGGATCGTTCACGCCGCCGCCGACTCCGCCGGAGCCCTTGCCCTATATCGTGGTGATGATCGATGAATTGGCGGATTTGATGATGGTGGCGCCGAAGGAAGTGGAAGACAGGATTGCGCGCTTGGCGCAGATGGCTCGGGCATCAGGCATCCATCTCGTGCTGGCGACTCAGCGCCCGTCGGTCGATGTATTGACCGGATTGATCAAGGCGAACTTCCCGGCCCGTATTGCCTTTCAAGTGTCGTCGAAGACCGATTCACGCACCATCTTGGATGGGAACGGCGCAGAGGCGCTCCTTGGCCGTGGTGACATGCTCTATATGGCTTCGGGAACCGGACGTGTCATGCGGCTGCATGGGTCGTTTGTGTCGGATGACGATGTTCGCCGTGTCGTCGAGTTCGTGAAGGACCAAGCGAAGCCTTCCTACAATCAGGAATTGCAGATTGTGCTGAAGCAGGAAGGGGCAAAAGAGGAAGAGGGGCTGGGGGAAGTATACGAGCAGGCGAAAGAGTTGGTCCTGTCTACCGGTCAAGCTTCTGCATCGTTGATTCAGCGCCGGCTGCGGGTGGGCTATCCTCGCGCGGCTCGGATGATCGAGCAAATGGAGGCGGATGGCCTCGTGGGCGCGGCTGGCCGGGATGGACGGAGAGAGGTTGTGGGGCGGCGAGGGGCGGTGGGGATAGGGGAAGGGGATGGAACCTGATGATCTTCTGTGCTCGCGCAACGCGCGGTCGCGGACTCCCCTCGTTGGACGCGCGCAGTGGAAGATCAATCAGGCCCCATCCCCTAAGAGAGATGAGCGAGCTTGGAGGGATCATTTAGATGAATGATGGTCGCTTGATGCACGCAGCAGAGCGCACTCTTGCCTCTCCTCTCGCGATTGATATGATAAAGAAATTAGAGTGGAGATGTTTTGTAGCAAGTGTAATCATTTGTGCATCGATCTCCTTCTCATTGCCCACTCTTGCCGCTGAAAGCGATTTCGATGAGAATGCCTTGACGGAAGTACGGGAGGTGGTCAAGCAGCTTCAGGCGCGGTATGAGAGAACGAAAGATCTCCAGGCGGACTTTACGCAGAGGACCATGATCGAGGGGTTCGAGCGGCCTATCATGTCTTCGGGGAAGCTCTATATCAAAAAGCCTGGGCGGTTACGGTGGAATTATCTCGATCCTTCGGTCGAAGACATCCAAGTCAATCAGGATGATATCAAAGTGTATGTGCCGGAGCACAAACAAGTGTTGGTCGGGAAGCTCACGCAGATGGCGGCCTCCAAGGCCCCGTTGGAGCTCTTGCAGGGGGCGGCCACGTTGGAGGAGTCGTTCAACATCGAGCCGACACCGGGGAAAGGGCGTGGCCTGGGAGGAATCCGGCTACTGACTCTCCTGCCGAAGTCGCATGAAGGTGAGGCGGAGAAATCATTGAAACGGATCGTGCTCGAAGTGTTTCCAAAGACTTACTACATTCGGAAGCTTTCTCTCTACGAAAACAGCGGTAATGTCGCGAGTTTTGAATTTTCGTCGCTCCAAGCCAACATGGGTCTCAGCGATTCGGTCTTCAATCTGAAGTTGCCGTCCGATGTGGAAGTGGTGAAGGCTCCGGTGCTCAGTGCCCCAATCGTCGCCCCAAAATGAATATGATGGAAGCAGGCACAAGAATGCGCATGGACAGCCGAGCGAGACTGCGAGGGTCATGGTTCATTGGTTTGTCTGGTTTTTTGGTTGGACCAAACTAGCTTCAGGCGAACCAAATCAACCAAACAAACAAAACAAACCAAATGAACAGAAAAAGGTGAAGCTATGAATCAGTCGATGGTCGGCTCCTTCGTTGAAACGGTCGATGAAGCAGTCAAGCGGTTGGATCTCGATCGAGTCTCGCGGGACTATTGGGATCAGAACGAGTTCCTGTTTATTCCACAGTTTCTTCCCCGGTCGGTGGTGGAGGAACATCTCGTTCCTCAGGCTCAAGGGGTGAAGAGCCTGCTGAATCGCAACTACATTCCCGGCCACAAAAAGGGTGGGAGTGTGAGCTACTACACGGTAATGGAAAAGGCCCCGCGTTTTCTCGATCTCTATCGATCCGAGGCCTTCATCGACTTCTTGAGCCGACTGGTGCGGGCCAAGCTGAGTCTATGCCCTGAAAACGACCCCCATTCCTGTGCGCTCTACTACTATACGGAGCCGGGGGACCATATCGGGTTTCACTATGACACGTCCTACTACAAGGGGGCTCGCTATACCATTCTGATGGGTCTCGTCGATAAGTCTACGCAGTGCAAGCTGGTCTGCGAGCTGTTTAAGGACGATCCTGTGAAGCAGCCCAAGCACCTAGAACTGATCACACAGCCAGGCGATCTCGTCATCTTCAACGGAGATAAGCTCTGGCATGCGGTGACTCCGCTTGGTGAGGGAGAAGAACGGATTGCCCTCACGATGGAATACGTCACCAACCCGGACATGGGAACCTTCAAGCGGCTCTATTCCAATCTCAAAGATTCAGTTGCCTACTTCGGCCTCCGCACGGTGTTTAAGCAGGCTATTACTGGTTCGAGTCGACATCGCTCGTAGGCGATGTCTGGTCCATTTGGTTTGTTTGGTCTGTCTGGTTTTTGGTTGAACGACACGAACCAGATAAACAAAATCAACCAGGAAGAAAGTAAGGGGGGCAGACCCCCAAATCTTTCCGCACTACCTAGCAATGGCGTGGGGTTGACTGCTCACAGCGTTCCAGGGCCTGGTCGGGGTCGGGTCTTGCGGTCACATATCAAATTCTCCGCTATTGATGATCGTTCCCATCTCGTCTCATCGGCAATCACCCAACAGCCGTCCCTGTGCGAGCCGATCTCCCGCAGAGATGTGTTTCGTTGATTTCACGGTTGCTGCCGTCTATAGTTTGCTGACTGTTGCGGGCATAACTGGTTCATCTGGTTGATTTGGTTTGTTTTGTTTATCTGGTTAGTTTCGTCCAACCAAATAAACCAGACAAACCAGACAGACTAAATGAACAAGACGACAAACGGCCCATGAATCGCCTCCTCCAGCATAGTGCCATCGCGCTGTTCGCCTTGTGCCTGGCCGTGCTTCTTTCTCTTGTCCCGGCCGCAGTGGCGGCTGAGCAACCGGACGCTGCTCAGCGTCATTACGAGCGAGGCGTTGCGCTGCTGAAAAAAGGTGATGTTGCTGCGGCATCTGAGGCTGCGAGAAAAGCGATCGAGATCAATCCCTCCTCAGCTGAGGCACGCCATCTGCTCGGTATGATCTATTTCAAGGAGAAGAAGCCGGCTCAGGCTGTCGAGGCCTTCACTCCAGGCGCTCAAGCTGAAGCCGGCCTACCCCGACGCTTTGAACGATCTGGCCGAGGTCTATCGGATTCAAGGAAAATTGGGCGAAGCGGAGCAGGCTCTCAAGCGGGCGATTGAGACCGATCCGCGCCATGCCGATTCGTATTTTGACTTAGCCAAGCTGTACGAGCAGCGCCGTGATTTTGCCGCGGCCACCAAGACATATCAAACGTTGTTGGCCGCCCATCCGAGCCACCGTGACGCCCTGTATAGTCTTGCATTGTTGTATGAGGCGCAGGGAGACAGTCGCGGAGCGCGAGAGATGGTAGGCCGGCTGCTCAAGGTCGATCCCAAGTCTGCCGATGGCTGGTACCTCGCCGGGCGGATGGCGGAGAAGGACAACGTTCTCGCGGAAGCCGCCAATTCATATAGCCGGGCTATCGCGGTGAAGCCTTCGTTCGTGGACGCGCACTATAACCTGGCTTTTATTCATCGGAGCCAAGACCGGCCCGTGGAGGCGGAGCGGGAATTTCTCGCGGTCTTGCGGTATCGCCCGGAGTATGCCGAAGCGCATATGAACCTGGGTGTGATTTACACCGGACTGAATAGGCTTGACGAGGCGGAGCAGTACTACGAGCGAGCCGTTGCGCTGAAACCCAACTATGCTGAAGCGCACTACAATCTGGGTGTCTTCTATGAGTTACATCGGAAAGATTTGCCGAAAGCGCTCGTCCAATATCACGCGTACCTGGATCTCGGTGGACGCGACGATCGTGTGAAACGGATCATCGGAACGTCGGGGCAGTAAACCGGAAGGCTGAGGTTCAGGCTAAGGCTGAGAACCAGAGTCAGTATCTTTCTACGAGAGTCCGATTTTCTTATTCCCCTTTACCTTAACCTCGGCCTTGGCCTCAACCTCTCACCAGTAGTACGGCCACGGCCGCCAATAAGGCCCCCAATAGGGCCCCGGTCCCATATAGGGGCGGATGCGAGGAGCCATGTCTTCCGAAGCGGCCCACACTTGCACATGCTTGATGTCGATGACGGGGTAGGTATAGTCGACTTCATCCAATGGCAGGGTGACGGAACCGGAGACCGCGCCGGTCACAGTGACTCTGCTCCCAGGTGGAATGGTTGCGGGATCGAGGAATTCTTGCTGGAGCGCAAGGAAGCGGCCTTGTGATTGGGTCAAGTCATATCCGGGGCGCATGGATTGATCGAGGGGTAATTGTAAGATCTCGATCCTCGTGCCATCTTTCTGCCGTCGGGCTGTCAGTACTTTGCCGCCGAAGACTACCGATTGACCTCGAAAGGAGTCCGGTGTTGCTTTGACTTGGAGAAAAGTGAGCCCCTGTCTGTTTTCCGCCTCTTGCGTCGAGGCGCAGCTTGTGAGAGTCACGATCAAGGCTACGGCAGAGAGCAGCGTGCGAGCTAAGCGCTTGTCCGACATGGCCAGAGTATAACAGAGAGTAAGTTCGGGACACATTCGCTATAATGTGCGATCAGCGTTGAACTAAGAAAGGAGTCGATATGGTGAACAGACGGTGTATGCAATGGGCCTTGGCAGTCTGTGCGGTTGTATGGATGGTTGCTCTCCTCTGGGTCTCACCGGCCACCGCCGTGCCCCTCGATTTGAATGGCAAGTTCGAAATCCTGACGGGTGAAGTATCGACACATACGCCCGGCAAAGTGAAGTTGATCGAGTTCGCCGACTTCTATTGCCCGCATTGTCACCTCTTCGATGAGACAGCGGTGCCGCTGCTCGTGAAAGAATTCGGCGGCAAGTTGGAGATCACGATGGTCGGGTTTCCCGTCATTCGCGGAAAGCTCCCGACGGCATTCGATATGTATGAGCAGGCCAAAAAGATGGGTAAGGGCAACGAAATGAGAACGGTCTTGTTTCGCACGATCCACAAAGACAAGATTGATGGAGTGCTGGATCGCTCGTTACGGGAAGCGCTGATTAAGGAAGTGGGACTTGATCCGAAAGCGTTTGAAGAGGGAATGGCCAGCGGAAAGCCGGCCAAGGCCGTTGAAGACGGCAAGCGGTGGGGAGAACGGATTAAGGTGTCATCCACTCCGTCGATCTTGTTGGACGGTAATATCAAAGTCGATGGCGCGAACATGACACAAGAAAATGTCTTTACGGTCATTCGCAGCATTCTTGAAAATGATGCGAAGAGATGACGAGATGGGGGATGGGGGTAACGGGATAGGGGGAAGGGCGCACGAGGTATCTATCGATCTGTCCGATTACCCCGTTATCCCGCTTCCCCTCTACCCCGTCAGCTGATCATGGCTATCGATCCAATCTGCGGAATGACGGTCAATCCGGCGACTGCCGCCGGAAGTCACGACCATCAAGGGCAACGCTATTACTTTTGCGGCCTATCTTGCCTGGAACGATTCAAGGCAAATCCGGAGCGGGCGATCCAGCCACGACCAGCTAGTTCCGCTAAGCCGACCACAAGAAGACCCCTTCCGATGATGCAGCCTGCTCCGGTCGTGACCGGGCCTGTCTTCATCGATCCCGTGTGCGGGATGACTGTGCAGCCGGCCACGGCAGCCGGATCTTATGAGTATCAAGGGAAGACCTATTACTTCTGCGCGACGAGCTGTCTCACCAAGTTTCGGACCGATCCGATCCACTATCTGACACCTCCTGAGCAGCGCATTCCGCTCGTCGTGCCGGTTCCATCTGGTGGAGTGGTGGAGTACATCTGTCCGATGGACCCGGAGGTGCTTGAGACCAAACCGGGAGTTTGCCGGATTTGCGGGATGGCGCTGGAACCCAAAGTCGTCTCGCTCGAAGATGCACGGAATCCCGAGCTTGAAGACATGACCAGGCGGTTTTGGATCTGTTTCGGACCTTCCCTTTTGGTCATGCTTCTGGCCATGGTCGATATGGTGCCCGGCTTATCACTGCCGCAGGCCCTCACCGGTTCGACGAGGAACTGGGTGCAATGGCTGCTGGCAACGCCGGTGGTGCTCTGGGGCGGCTGGCCATTTTTTCAGCGAGGATGGAGCTCAGTGGTGAACCGGGCTCCCAACATGTTCACGCTCATTGCCATGGGAACGGGTGCGGCCTATGGCTACAGTACTCTTGCCACCATCGCGCCGACGCTGCTTCCCAGTTCATTTCGACTGCATGACGGCTCAATCGCGGTCTATTTCGAGGCCGCGGCCATCATTACGCTGCTCGTCCTGCTTGGCCAGGTCCTTGAGTTGAAGGCGCGAAGTCAGACGAGCTCCGCGATTCGCGCCTTGCTGCGGCTTGCGCCAAAGACAGCCAGGCTGATCATGCCGGGCGGAGAGGAAGAGGATGTACCACTCGAGCATATTCGAGCAGGCCATCGGCTGCGCGTCAGGCCGGGAGAACGAGTGCCGGTAGACGGGATGGTCCAAGAAGGTACGACTGCTGTGGATGAATCCATGATCACGGGGGAATCGATCCCGGTCGAAAAATCAGTCGGGATACGGGTGACCGGGGGGACCATCAACGGTACAGGCGGGGTGGTGATGGTCGCCGAACGAGTCGGGCGAGACACGATGCTTGCTCGGATCGTGCAAATGGTCAGTGAGGCGCAACGGAGCCGTGCGCCGATCCAGCGCCTCGCCGATGTGACTGCGGCGTACTTTGTCCCGCTGGTTGTGACTGCGGCGCTGATCACGGCAGTGGCCTGGGCGATTTGGGGACCGGAGCCGAAGTTGGCCTATGCGCTGGTCAATGCCGTGGCGGTCCTGATCATAGCCTGTCCCTGTGCCTTGGGATTGGCGACGCCGATGTCGATTATGGTTGGGACCGGTCGTGGGGCGACGGTGGGCGTCTTGGTGAAGAAGGCTGAAGCGTTGGAAGTATTCGGCAAGATAGATACGCTCGTAATCGATAAGACCGGAACCCTCACGGAGGGCAAACCGAAACTGCTGTCGGTGCTGATTGTGCCTCCTTGGTCCGAGGTCGATCTGGTGCGATTTGCGGCGAGCCTTGAGCGGAGCAGCGAACATCCGCTGGCTTCAGCGGTGGTGGCGGGAGCGGAAGGGCGAGGGATCGCCTGTGTCCCGGTCGAGCAGTTTCGTTCGGTGACGGGGAAGGGCGTGATGGGGATGGTCGCTGGTCGTCGTGTCGCCATTGGGACAGAGGCATTCTTACGAAATGAAGTTAGAGCATCCAGCCAGAGCCTCACGCAGTTGGACAACGAAGTGGCTTCGCTTCGACGTGAAGGGCAAACGATCCTGTTTGTTTCCGTCGATGAGGAGGTTGCCGGCATACTTGGCGTGGCAGATCCGATCAAAGCCTCCACCCGCGACGCGGTGCAGGAGCTCAAGGCCGAAGGCATTCACGTCGTCATGGTGACAGGAGATCATCGCGATACGGCAGATGCCGTGGCCCGGCAACTCGGCATTGAGGAAGTCATGGCTGAAGTCTTGCCGGATCAAAAGGGACAGATCATTGCCCGTCTCAAGTCGCAAGGCCGCGTGGTGGCTATGGCCGGCGACGGTATTAACGATGCCCCAGCGCTGGCCTTGGCCGATGTCGGGATTGCCATGGGAACAGGAACGGATACGGCCATTGAGAGCGCGGGGATGACGCTGGTGAAAGGCGATCTGCGCGGGCTGCTCCGTGCGCGGAGGCTCAGTCAAGCCACGATGAGGAATATTCGGCAAAATCTTTTGTTTGCCTTTCTCTATAACGTAATCGGCGTGCCGATCGCGGCCGGTGCGCTCTATCCGGTCTGGGGGATCCTGTTGAGTCCCATGATCGCAAGCGCCGCCATGACCTTTAGTTCCGTGTCCGTGATCTCCAATGCCCTTCGCCTGCGTCATGTGGAATTGTAAGTGCGCCTCTGACACACGCGTGTTAGGCTACAGTCGTTTGCCGTCAGTCTGTCTGGTCTGTTCGGTCTATCTGGTCTTTCTGGTTCATCTGGTTAGTTTCGTTCAACCAAACAGACGAGACAGACCGAATAGACCAGATAGACGAGACAGACTTTTTCAGCATCCGTTAGAAAGGACCATGGCGTGTTAGGACCCAATTGTCTATTGCGAATCGTGCTTGGGCTCCTTGTTGGGAGTTCGATGGTTGCTGGAACAGCTCTGGCCGCGAGCCGCGTGATCCCTGTGGCCGGAGGAGGTGAACTCCAGGCGCAAATCAAGGCGGCTGCGACAAAAGTGATCCCCGCTGTCGTCAGTATTGCCTCCACGGTGATGGTCCGCGATCAAGCGTTCAGCGACGAAGCGCTGCCGTTCGGACTGTTCAAGGATGTCCCGTCGCGGCGGCAATATGGCCAGGGTTCCGGCGTCATTGTGTCACCGGACGGCTACATCATGACGAATAACCATGTCATTGCCGATGCCGTCGATGTGGAAGTGATTCTTGCCGACCGGCGGCAATTCAAAGGGCGGGTGGTAGCGACCGATCCAAAGACCGACGTGGCCGTGGTGAAAATTCAGGCGACCAATCTCCCGACAGTAACCTGGGGGGATTCGAGCACGCTCGCCGTCGGCGAATTTGTGCTCGCGATCGGGAACCCCCTTGGGTTGAGTCGTAGTGTGACGTTCGGGATTGTCAGCGCTGTCGGTCGCGCCGATGTCGGTGTCGCCGACTTCGAAGATTTCATTCAAACTGATGCGCCCATCAACCCAGGCAATTCCGGCGGAGCTTTGGTAACCCTCAATGGAGAATTGGTGGGGATCAATACCGCTATTGCCAGCCCGACCGGCGGGAGTGTCGGTGTGGGTTTTGCTATCCCGAGCAATATGGCCAGGTCTGCCATGCAGAGCCTGCTCAAGACCGGTCATGTGGTCCGCGGCTTCCTCGGCGCCTCGACACAGGATGTCTCGCCTTTGCTAGGCAAGGTCTTTCGTCTCCCCGATGTGAAAGGCGCGATCGTGACCGATGTGCAACCGAAAGGGTCCGCCGAAAAAGCCGGGCTCAAGCGCGGGGACGTGGTTGTGCGATTCGACGGGCGCGACGTAATGGACAGCGGACATCTTCGGAACCTCGTGGCCGCGTCTACGATCGGGAGTAAGCATCGGCTGGATCTTATGCGCGAGAGTAAACCGTACCAGGCTGAACTGGTTGTGCAGGAAGCGCCACGTGAACGGACCAAGAAGCATCAAGCTGCTTCGGCTTCAGCGGCCACGGCGCATCCCCTCTCCGGCGTCATTTTCGACGATGTGACTGCGCCGTTGGCCCGGCAGATGGACCTGTCTGTCACCAGCGGGGTGGTGGTGACGGACATCGAAGAAGGCAGCCTGGCCGAATCTTCCGGCCTCCAGCCTGGCGATGTGGTGATGGAACTCAATCGTCAGCCCATTCACAACTTCGACGGTTTTCAGCGACTGGCCGACTTGATCAAGCCATCCAGCCTGGCCCTACTGCTGATCAATCGGCAGGGGAACGTCATGTATATCCCAGTCCAGGGCGAATAGAAGAGCGCGGGGTGGCCAGGTGCCCTTCTTGCTCGCAGAGCCCCCACGATGAAGCAGTGGTCGCTCGATGCGCGCAGTGAAGGGCAGCCTCGGCCACCCCGCTTTGAGGGAGAGTAGATTCCGGGCAGTGCGCGCGGGTGTCTCGCGTGCTCGCGCAACGCGCGGCCTGGGAAGGCCCTCGTTGGACGCGCGCAATCCGAGCAGCCCGCGCTCAGTGCCTGTGAGAGAGGGAGAGCAACGATCAATTCAACATGCCGTCTTCTCGCCCCTCAACCTCGACCTTAGCCTTAACCTTCCGATGGGATGTCCGCTAGGCCAGTCAGTTTCCGCTCTTCAGCCTGTTGAAAGAATAGATTCCAGCCGAGTATTCCCCCTGCTTGATTGTATTGATGCTGAATTGATTTACGTCTCGCATAGTGCTACGTTTCATAAAAACGTGCTACTACGAGGCGGCCATGAAGAAGCTTATTCGGTTCGGAGTGTCGTTGGACCATCATCTGCTTGATGATTTCGATCTGCACATCAAGAAGCGAAAATATACCAACCGCTCTGAGGCATTGCGGGATCTGATCCGGGACAACCTGGTCGGGCAGGAGTGGGACGACAATAAAGAGACGGTCGGGACGATTACGTTTGTATACGACCATCATGTGCGCGATTTGACCAGAAATCTCACCGACATTCAGCACCGCTATCAGCCCCTTATTTTGTCAGGGATGCACGTGCATCTCGACCATGACCATTGCTTAGAAGTGTTGGTTGTGAAGGGCAAAGGCTCTGCCATCAAGAAGGTTGCCGACACCCTCATCGCGACTAAGGGCGTCAAACACGGGAAGCTGGTCACCACTACCACGGGAAAAGGCTTGAGCTGAGAGTTCCTGTGAGTGTCCTGAGCTTCTTCTTCCATCTCATCGCGCTGCTACTCGCTGTCTCATCCGCCTTTGCTCACGATCCGGAGGCGGACATACTGGATATTCCAGAAGTGTCGGTGGTGGGCGATCGCCCCGTCGCGGCTTCCTCACAGCAATTCATTCCGGACAAAGATATCCTGCTCCAGCCTCAAGGCCGTGCCTCTCAGGTTCTGCGTTTGATCCCAGGTTTCATCACCGTTGAGCATTCGGGCGGCGCCGGGAAGGCAGACCAATATTTCTTGAGAGGCTTCGATGCCGATCATGGAACGGACGTGGCGTTCTTTATCGACAACATGCCGATCAATTTACGCACTCACGGGCATGGACAGGGATACACCGACCTCAGTTTCATCATTCCGGAGACGATTGAAGGCATTGACGTGGTGAAGGGGACCTATCACGCGGAATTCGGCGACTTCAATACAGCTGGCGCCGTCCGCTTCAAAACTCGCGAGGTGTTGCAAGAGAACGTGGTACAGGGAGCCGGTGGGCAGTTCGATACGCAGCGCTATCTGTTGATGTTGTCGCCCACCAAGGACAAGGTACGTACGTTGTTTGCCGCCGAAGGCTATTACACCAACGGACCGTTTGAGAACGACAATCGCTATTTTCGCTTCAATTTCATGGGCAAGGCGACTGTCAACCCGACGGTTCGGTCTGAATTGAGTTTCACGGGAACCTATGAGAAGTCGAACTGGAATGCCTCAGGCGAAATTCCCTTCCGTGCCGTCACGGACGGCACGATTGGTCGCTTCGGTGCGATCGATCCCTCTGAAGGAGGCAAGACGCAGCGTACGACCGGACGACTGCAATACCACTATGACACGCCTTCCGGCGGGCGATTCTTTGCCGATACCTATCTGATGTACTACAAACTGGACCTTTGGACCAATTTCACATTTTTTCTGGATGACCCGGTGAACGGCGACGGTATCAATCAACAGGATCAGCGGTACATGTATGGTGGGAATCTAGGATACCAGCAAGCAGGAGAACTCTTTGGCATTCGCAGCTCTGCGACGGCGGGGTTGCAGGTCCGCAATGACAGTATTTCCAATATCCGGCTCGGGACACAGACGACGCGTGTTCCGACTGGGACCATTGTGCAGAGTGCGGTTGAGGAAGCCTCGTACTCGCCCTATTTGAAGTTGGAGCTGCAGCCGATGCCGTGGATGCGGTTGGCCGGCGGTGTGCGTGCCGACTACTTCACGTTCGATGTCCGCAATCTCTGCGATACGTGCACTCAGCAGCCAGCGGGGAGGAAAGATTCAGGCCAAATCAGCCCGAAAGGTAACCTGATTCTTGGCCCGTGGTTCAACACGGAGTTTTTCGTGAACTATGGCACCGGTTTCCACAGTAACGACGCACGATCCACTGTGGCTGGCGACAGCTCTCCTCTGGCCAGGGCACAGGGCGTTGAAATCGGTCTTCGTTCCAAACCCTGGGGGCCGGATCGAACGGAATTGATGGCGACCTTCTGGGGGCTGGATTTGAGCTCCGAACTCGTATTCGTGGGAGATGCAGGAACCACTGAAGCCCGGGGTGCCACGCGACGCTACGGCGTAGAGGTGGGTGCCCGCGGAGAGATTTACGGCCCACTCTCCTTTAATGGTAGCTTGACCTGGACGCATGCGGAGTTCAAAAACACAGGCTTGGCTATTCCATTGGCACCCGATTTAACCGCGTACTCGGCATTGATCATGCGATGGCCGGAGGGCCTCTCCTCGCAGATACAGATGACCTATCTCGGAGTGAGGAATCTGACGGAGGATCGTACAGTCAAAGCGCCATCGTGGCTCGTCTTTGATTTGACAGAACGGTATCAACTGCCGATCAAGCTCTCTCATGGACGCCTGGAGGCCTTTCTTTTTGTCCAGAACCTTCTCGATTCCAACTGGGAGGGAGCCACATTTGCATTCGCATCTCGCCTACCCAACGAGACGGCTGGTGGGGTGCAGGATATTCACTTCGTGCCTGGGAATCCACGATTCTTTATGGGCGGCGTGGCATGGTACTTTTGAGCCGCTCTTCGGCTAATGGTGAATGATCAATGGTAAATTTTGAATTGAATGACTCGTTTCCGGCCATTTAACATTCATCATCCCAAAATTGTCATGCGTCGAATTCTGCCACGCATCTATTTCAATCGCCCTACGCTGACTGTGGCCCGGTCGCTTGTGGGGAAATATCTGATTCGTTGCATCGACGGAAGAGAGATAGCGGGGAAGGTTATTGAAGTCGAGGCCTATGTCGGGTCGGAAGATAAGGCTTGCCATGCGTCGAAAGGGAGAACTCAACGGACGGATGTCATGTTTGGTCCGGCAGGGGTTGCGTATGTCTATCTCATCTATGGGATGTATCATTGTCTAAACGTCGTGACAGAGCGTGAAGAGTTTCCTGCGGCTGTCTTGATTAGGGCGATTGAACTCGATGGGAAGTTGATCGATGGGCCTGGGCGGCTCTGTCGTGCAATGCAGATCGATCGAAGCCTCAATCGTGCGGATCTCACAATGGGCGAATCCCTCTGGTTCGAGGATCGAGGGGCTTCGGTGAAGAGAGGTAATGTAGAGGCTCGCCCTCGAATCGGCGTCGATTATGCTGGCGAGTGGTCCAGAAAGCTCTGGCGATTTAGGCTGCGAGTGCTCAGGGCTTCCACTCGGACTCGACCCACAAAAAAACAGGGGATGCCGGATAGCCCCGGCACCCCCTGATAATTCTGCTGAACGGCTCGACTAGTCAATCTTCCGATTGCCGGTGATCTTTGTGGCGGAGGTCACCGGAGGGGCGATCTTGACTTGTGGCCCCTGCACGGTCGGGAGCTGATTGGCTCCCTGGCCTTTGGTAATCCGCTCATTGTCTGTTTTCATCAGATTCTGCTGGATATGATTGTCGTCAGACGTGGCTGACTTCATCAACGTACTCTCGCCACGCGCATCCGACTGGCCAGGGTCGTTAGCGGTTGGCTGGCCGGTGACAGGGCTTCCGCTGTTCTTCATCGGGTAGCCTTCATGTTTGGGGAGGAGTGATGGATTCGCCGAGGCCATCGAGAGCGCAAATAAGACACCGGAGACGGTCGCAACAGTGCCGATTACGAGCTTCATATGCCTACTCCTTTGATAAAGAAATGGTGGCTAGGGAACATCGGTTCTCAACTTCAAGGTTGAATCGGATGCCGGGAATCATAGCCAGGAAGGGGGGGCTCTGTCAAAGGAAGAATGGAAGGGGAGTGGCCAGGTGCCCTCTTGCTCGCAGAACGCGCACGCTCAGAAGGTGCTCGTTCGATGCGCGCAGTGAAGGGCAACCTCGGCCACTCCCCTTGAGGGCAAAATGGAGGAGGATGGGATAGGAAGGAGGGTGGCCTGTTGGCCTCCTGTGCTCGCGCAACGCGCACACTCGGAAGGTGCTCGCTCGGGCTAATGGCACGTCTCGGCGTGCCAGTGGGTGGGCGGGTGAGAAGGTTGCGCGCAATCGAGGATCGACCAGGTTATCCTTGAACTGTAATGGGGGATTAAAAGAACGCGCGCAGTGGAAGATCAACCAGCCTCCATCCCTGGAGAGAAAACGAGCAAGCTCGGAGGGAAGGACAGCCTCGGCTACTTCCTTCAAGAAAGACATAGGGAAGAACCTCACTGGCTGCCACAGTGACGTCAGTACAGCCATGATGTATATTCTCTCAGACTTCCGCTCTGCTGGCGTTTGCAGTCCGCTGGATGGAGTTTGCACCTCCTTACGGGGTTGCTGTTATGCGGATCCGCCTAGACATTGTTAGATTGCTCTATGTCGTCATCCAACACTCAAAAGTGGGACCCAGCGCAATATGGCAAGAACGCTAGGTTCGTTTCCGATCTCGGCATGCCGGTCGTTGAGTTGTTGTCGCCGCGGTTGGGCGAACGAATCCTTGATCTCGGGTGCGGGGATGGGGCACTCACTATCAAGCTGGTGGGACATGGCTGCACGTTGGTTGGTGTTGACTCAAGTGCTGAAATGGTAAATGCGGCCAGGTCGCTCGGGCTGGACGCCCACATCATGGAGGGGCAATCGCTTCAATTCGCCAACGAGTTTGATGCCGTTTTTTCTAATGCCGCATTGCACTGGATGAAAAATCCGGAGCTTGTTATTGCTGGCGTATGGCAAGCACTCAAACCAGGAGGGCGTTTCGTCGGCGAGTTTGGGGGCTACGGCAATGTTGCCACCATTGTCACGGCTATTGAATCTGCACTTTCCTCCAGGGGAATGCCGGCCACCAGTCCTTGGTTTTTCCCTCGCCCCAACGAATATAGGGAGCTACTCGAAGCAAGTGGCTTTGAAGTACAAAACATAGACCTTATCCCCCGCCCAACGTTGTTGTCCGGTGATATGGGCGGATGGCTAGAGACTTTTGCACAACCTTACATCTCTGCCATTGCAGCGGCCGATCGGCAGCGTTTTATTTCCGAAGTCGTCGAAGCCCTGCGCATGGCGCTATGTGATGTAGATGACAATTGGAGGGCGGATTATGTGCGCTTGCGGTTTTTCGCCAGAAAACCAAGCAACGCAACCTAACAAGGAGGAAACAAAGGTGTCAGACACCATTGTTTCCTACGGAGCTACTCAAAGAAACGTGCACAACCGTCGGAACTAGCGGCTTTGGCCCCGGATACGGAGCGATGCGGGCTGGGATTTCGATGGCTCACACGAGCGGCACAAAACTGGTTTCTTTGGTTCGTTTGGTTTATCTGGTTGATTTGGTTCATCTGCTTCGTTTCGTTCAAGCAACCAAACAAACCAATTAGACGGGATATTAGGCCGGGCGGCGTGTGGGAGGCCGTCGGCGGCCGCGTCCGCGATAAGATGGGCCGGCGCTGAGGCCTGGGAGGCGGATGGTGACGGTGGTTCCTTCGCCTGGCGCGCTGCCGATGGCAATGGAGCCGCCATGTTCTTCGACGATCTTCTTCACCGTGGCAAGCCCCAGACCGATGCCGGCCCGCTTCGTGGTAAAAAACGGTTCAAAGACCTTGTCGACGATGTCTGCCGGAATAGGAACCCCGTCGTTCTTGATGAGGATATGATCTTCTACGCCGCGTCCAGCGCGGTGTTGGGTGACCTGAATATGGAGATGCCCGCCGGGGTTCATCGCTTCACATGCGTTCTTGAAAATACTGAGAAAGACTTGCTGGAACTTGGCTTCGTCGCCACGGACTGGCGCGATGATTGTCGCATAGTCCTTGGTCACCTGGATCCTGGTGACTTCGAGGTCGGTCGTGATCAGTGTGAGCGCGCTCTCGATCACTTCGGGGATGCGGATGAGCCGTCGAGTCAGTTCGAGCGGTTTGGCAAAGTCCAAAATCTCGTTCAGGATGGCTTCGATGCGGATCAAATCTCGCATCGCGTTCTCGACGCGCGTCTGCGGGTCGAAGTCGAGGATGCCTTCACCCGTGACTTCTTCCAGTTGGGCGCGGATCGAGGCGAGGGGTTCACGCACTTCTGTGGCCAGGAACATGCTGAACTCGCCGATCGCAGCCTGCCGCTCTTGTTTTCTGATGATGGGCTCCGAGGGGCTTGGGGCTGATGTTGCCCCTGGTGCGCCGGCTAGCCCGACAGCGGGAGCCTGGCCGGTTGGCGCCGGCGCTTGGAGAATGTCCGCGATCTTCACAATAGTCGGCTCAAGCGTGCGGGCATCCGTTTGCTGGTAACGTCCGGCTTCTTTTGAGGCCAAGGTGATGGTCCCACCCACTTGTCCCCGGACGAAGAACGGCACGACGAGCGAGGAGAGAAGCCGGTCTTTGAACAGATATTTGTGGTCGAGGAACCGGCCCTGTGTGGAGGCGAGGTCATGATCCACGCGTGGCTTACGATGGCGGACTGCCCAGCCGGAGGCTGAGCTATCGAGCGTGAGGCGGTGGCCAGGCTTGAGATCTTTTTTCCCGTCCTTCTGTTCGCTTTTTAGGTCGCCGGCCAGTCCCAGGACTTCGACATTGCCTGCGAGGGGATCGTAGCGGCAGGTCCAGATGCGATCATAGGCGACGTATTGGTTGGCATCCGTCAAGACGGCAATAATCTTATCTTGGAGTTCCGGTGTGAGCTGTGTCCCGGGAGCCGTGAACATTTCTGTCGGAGAAGGAGGCGGGGGGACCGGCTCGTGTGCGACAAACGGCCGGCTGAGCAGGACATTCATATCGAACAGCCCTTCGCGATCCAGCGCCTTCGTGATGTCGTCGCTGGCCTGCTCTATCAAGCCCTTTTCTTTTTTTGCGAACGTGGCGCTTTCTTTTCGTCCGATGACGAGGAAGCCGTAGGTCCGGTTGCGGTGCAGAAGCGGAACCCCGAGCAACGATTTCGTGCCCGGCGTAATCAAGCGAAGGCGAAGGGTGCGTCCTCCCTCCTGATCGTTCGTGGGAGGCGCTGCAGCGATGGAAGGAGCCGAGAGCGTTCTAAGAATAGCTTGAATGTCTCGGGGCGTGAAGCCTCGAGCGGCATGGCTGACCAGCGGGCCTTGGTCACGGTGGAACACGGCGGCAAGCGCCGCGTCGACCGGCAATTCGTTGAGCACGGATGTCAAAGTCCGTTGGAGATGCGTCTCAGGAATCGGTTTACTCTGTGGAGCAGTGGGTGTCATTCGTGGGTTAGGTCAGCTACGCGAGCCCATTGTAACAACGCAGGATGAGCAATTCAATGAACATCCAGTTTATTTTGTTCATTTGGTTCATCTGGTTAATCTTACTCAACCAAACAAACGAGACAAACCAAATAAACCAAATAACGGTTTTTCTATTCGTCTGGATTGATAATCTTGGGCGGGCGTTGAGGGAATGAATGAGGTTCAGTGGGGCGGTGATCAGCGATCCGGGAGTTGAGGATCATGGTGACCAGACTGATCACGATCGCGCCGCCGATTGCCGGCCAAAATCCCGTGACCGAGAACCCGCTGACCAGGTACGCAGTGAGTTCCAGAAGGAGTGCATTGACCACAATAAGAAAGAGCCCCATCGAAAGGACAATCAAGGGAAGGGTCAGTACAAAGAGAAGGGGCCGGACTAATAGGTTCAGCAATGTGAGTACGAGAACCGCAGCGAGTCCGGCGCTGAGCGAGTTGACTTCAAGCCCCGGCACGATCATGACCGCCAGAAATACCGCAATGCCAGTGATTAGGACTCGAATGATCGCCGCGCGAAACCCGCCGCTAAACAGGCGGTTGTTGAACTCATGTCTGGCGTGAAGCATAGGCATCGATCACGCTATTGAGCCGGAACCGGCTGCGCGAGGACCGGGACGCGCTTGGTTGAAGAAAAATGGACTTCGGTGGCGACCAACAGGTTGGCGCCTTTCTTTTCGCCTTTCGTGGCCGCGATGACGACACGGTCGCCTACCGCAGGCCGGTTGGCCCCTTTCGGATTGCTCTCGTCCCTGTACCGGGTTTGCCTGTTGAGCTGCACGTTCACTGACTGGCCTTTGGGCGTTTTGATTTCGACATGGTTTGCGTCGATGGCCATAATCGCCCCGAGCACATGCAGGTCGGCGCCGTGGGCGAAGCTTGGCGTCACAATGAAGAGACATGCGAGAATCATGATTAAGCGTAAACACATGGATGAGTCCTCTTCCCTGTATACGAAGATCGTTATTGGTTTGTTTCGTTTGTCTGGTTGAAAATTGACCAGATGAACCAAATAAACCAGATATACAAAATACACCAGACTAGTGGTGATGCCCGCGATCGGTCTTTGCTGCCGCCGCGTCGTTCCCCTGTAGAAATTCCCCGAAGGCGGCCTCTTCTTCCAGATCGTGCTTCGTCTTGGGATTTAACACCTTCATCAGGTCGAGTTCTTCCGGTGTCAGTTGTGGAAGATGGCGAATGAAGTGGACCAGCTTCCAACTGTCCTTGTCCTCTGCTGGGTCGCCCTCTCCCCAGGCCGGCATGGCGGTGAAGCGGATACCGTTATGGATGACCCAGAAGATCTCACCGTCTGACATCGATTGAATGTCGGGTAACCGGAGATCCAGCGCTTTGGGGTTGACGTTCTTGCCGATAGGCGTCTGGCCGCTCCCGTCGTTCGCATGGCAGAGTGCACAATGATCGGCAAAATGCGCCAGCGATTCTTTGATTACGTCGGGGCTCAAGGGGATGGGATTCTGCGTGTTTCGCTGTTCGATCGGGATGGCCAGATGGCGAATTTGCCGCGCGATGAAGACCTCCAGGGCATGAGGCTCGGGTTTGGCGCTAAAGCCGGTCATGAACAATTGATACCCTACCCATCCGAAGGCGCCAACAATTCCAACGCCCATGACGATGAAGAAAACGGTCAGTTTCGTTCGCATGGCAGCAAGCAATCACTATACAAAGTCTTTTGCCTGATTGCCACAGGGCTACCCAGATGGAGCAGCGCTGCGCGGTTTTGAAAGGCGAAATAGCAGCAGAGCGATGACGGGGAGATGCATCAGCAGCCCGGTCATTCCCGCAAGTAATTCACCGATCCAAAATGTCACGCTGAGATTGAAGGCTAGGACGCCATGGTAAAGGCCGACGCCTAATAGAAGTTGAGGCGTGACCGACGGAGGCGACGGGAGCGCAGAGAGTCGTCGCTCGAGCGGAAAATAAATAGCGAGGGAGATGATCCCGACGACGGCCCAGCCGACATAGTTGGCGAATGGGACGCCGAAGTGAAGGCCTGGGTCAAGATAGTAATAAATCTTTCCCAGGAACCAGCGGTCGCCGCGGAGGGCCAAAGGATCGATTACCATGTCGATAAAAGCAAACAAGAAGGCGGTCAGCAAGAGCACGGACCAACTCGTTCGTGCTCCCCCATCAAGATGTAACGGTTTGAGTATTGGGGGCGTAGAAGCAGTGGACGTCTTGATTGGAAGAACGAGACAGAGGGCCACGCAGTAGGCCGCGTAGAGGAGAAAACTATATGAAGTCGGGACTATGATCGGAATGTTGGAGATGTAGAGTTCCTGTCCGACGGTCGAGCCATTGTAGTGGTACCACCCGAAGGGAATGCCGATGCGAGTGGACGAAAACTCGGAGACGAAGGCCATAGCCCAGCTAATTAACCAGAAACGCCAGGTTCGCGGCCAGCCGATCAGCTTGATTGCGGCAAACAAAAAGGCCGCAAGAAAGACGAAGACGTAAGGGCGGAAGAGGATGGTCTTGAAGAAGAGCTCGATGATTTCCATCAGTGCTGAGTGCTGAGTGCTGAGCTTAAAGTTGTAGGATTCAGGGTTGAACTTTCACACATACTTGTGGTCTCTGAACCAACGCACGGCTTTCTCAAGTGCTATTTCCGGCGGCGTGTGCGGGATGCCGAGTTCGCGGATGGCTTTGCTGCAATCGTAGTGCATCTTGTACTTGGCCATCTTCACTCCTTCCAGCGGAATACGAGGGGACTGGCCTGTGAGATTCGCGATCCATTGATTGGCATAGGCTAACGGAAGAATTGCCAATCTGGGCAACTTGATCGTGGGCGCTTTGATGCCGGTCAATCGGCTCATGATCTCGAACACCTCGCGCAGCATGAGGTTTTTATTGCCCAGTATGTACCGTTCGCCGATCCGTCCCTTCTCCATCGCGAGCAGATGGCCGTCTGCCACGTCATCGACGTCCACGATATTCATGCCTGTTTCGATATAGGCCGGCATGCGGCCCTTCATGAAATCCACAATGACCTGGCCTGTCGGGGTCGGTTTCACATCGCCTGCGCCGACCGGGGCACTCGGATTCACAATGACGACCGGCAGCCCTGCTTTTGCGAGTTTTAAGACCTCTTGTTCGGCCAGGAATTTCGACCGCTTGTAGTGGCCGGCCATCTGTTCGAGCGAGACGGGCGTTTCTTCTGTGCCGAGCCCTCCACCTGGCGGAAGGCCGATCGCGCCGATGGTGCTGCAGTAAATAATCCGCTCGACACCGACGTCGCGGGCTGCTTCCAGCAGATTCTTGGTGCCGGTGACGTTGATGTCGTAAAAGATCGAGGGGTCTTTGGCCCAGAGCGCATAGTGCGCTGCGACATGGTAGAGCTGTCGGCAACCAATGAGCGATCGGCGCAACGAGGCCGGATCGCGCAGGTCGCCTTCGACCCGCTCGACGGTCAGATTCTGAAGATTCTGGAGGTCGGCTCCTGCGCGGGCCAGAACGCGGACATCCATGCCGCTCTTGACCAGCGCTCGCACCACTGCGCCGCCGATGAATCCGGTTGCGCCAGTGACGAGAACCTTCATCTTGAAGACGTGAGGGGTAAGGGGTAAAGGGTAAGGGGTTGGGTGAAGCTCACGTCGAATAGTGTTTTCATCAGGGTGTCGCTCCTCACCCCAAACCTGTTAGTTCTTCCGTGAGGTGATATAGCGCGCGATTTCCCGGAGGGGCTCGGCGGCTGGGCCGAACGTGGCGAGGCGCGCGATCGCGCGGGCCACGCAGTCGTCAGCCAGCGTTCTGGCTCCCTCGGCTCCGTAGAACGTCGGGTAGGTTTTCTTCCCTCGTTCTGCGTCGGTATTTGGATTCTTGCCCAGTTCCTCGCGCGTTCCCGTTACATTGAGCACATCGTCCGCGATCTGAAAGGCCAGTCCGACATCCTCGGCATAACTCGTGAGGTCGTCCAGTTGGCGATCGCTTGCGCCGGCGGCAAGCGCGCCCATCCGCACCGCTGCGCGAATCAACATGCCGGTCTTATGCTTGTGGATGTTCTGGAGCGTCGAGAGATCAATGTCCTTGTTTTCAGCCTGGATATCGAGTACCTGGCCGCCCACCATCCCCATGTTTCCCGATCCGTAGGCTAGTTCTTGAATCAACCGCACTTGGCGCGCCGGGTCGCAGCCCTTCATCAGATCCGGATGACTGCAGAGATCGAATGCCATCGTGAGCAACGCGTCACCGGCCAGGATTGCCATCGCGTCGCCGTAGACCTTGTGATTCGTCGGCTTTCCTCGTCGAAAGTCGTCGTTGTCCATCGCAGGCAGGTCGTCGTGAATCAAGGAGTAGGTGTGGATCAGTTCCAGGGAACAGGCAATCGGCATCAACCCCGGCGCCGACTGCCCCACCGCTTCTGCCGTGGCTATGGCCAGGATTGGGCGGACTCGCTTCCCTCCCGCCATGAGACTGTAGCGCATGCTCTCGTGGAGTGTGGTGGGCGGCGTGGTGGCGCTGGGCATGACGGAATCGAGGAACCGATCCACATCGACCCGCTTCTGTTCGAGGTAGTCCTTGATGTTCATGGGGGCAGAAACCAAGCTTGTTCAATAGGCCTGGAACCGGCGCGGAGCGTACCAAAAGGCCTTGGGGAGTGTCAAACCGTTGGGGAGGTGAGGGGTTAGGGGTGAAGGGTGAGGGGAGGAAGGGTGTGCCGAGAGAAGAATACTGAAAGGGTCAGAACGTTTGACCGAGGAGAGGAGAATCTTAGCTCCGTTGGCTGGATACTGTGTCACTCCACCGAGAGCGATGTGCGGGATGTCGTCAGGGTAGAATTTGCACAGTGTAGATGACCGTTCCAGATCCAACTGAGGCGAGGGCTCCGGTAAGTGTCCATCGTACCGATCCGATTGTGCCCACGGCCGGTTGAGTCGTAACGCTGCAGCCCGTCAGCCCGGCGCCGAGCGTGCCGCATGAAATTGACACGAAGGTGGTAAAGATCGGGGTGGTATCGTTGATGACGATGTTGGTCAAACTGCCGCTACTGTTGTTCGAGTAGGTAATAACGTAGACCAAATTGTCGCCTGGTAACACCGTGGCTTTATCGACGGTTTTCAACAACACAAGTCCCGCGTTCGTGGCATTCCCGATTATTGTGATGTCTGTGCGCGTCGCCACGGCTGTGAGGGGTGGAGGCGGTGTTGGTGCGACCACAAGAGGCGGCACATAGGTAAATGTGCCGGTGACGGTGATCTGATCCTGGGCATTGAACGGCGCGTTCACCGGCGCATTCTCTTTGACGATGATGCAGACCGTGCTTCCGGCAACCACGGGAACCGAACCGGTCAAGAGACTACTGCCTTCGGCTCCATCGAGAAGCCCATTGCAGTTCAGATCGCGATAAATGAACTGCGACCAACCGGTAAGCGCCGGAGTCGTCACATTCGTGGTGCTGAAGCTCACAGTCCCGGCTGTGCCGGTAGTGAAGGTATGGGGATGGAACGCCGTTGAACCAGGCAAGATCGTCCGCTGATTGTCGTTGGCGAAGGTGTTGGGAGGCACGTCGCCGAAATTCACGCCTGTATAGTTCGTACCGACTGTAAGCGTAAAGCCGACATAGTCGTTGCGATTGTATGCCCCCCCTGTCGTTCCAGGTTGCCCGCCCGTCGATTGGTAACCGGCCTGATTGGTTTCGACGACGCGGAGAACGGTCCCGGTCGTGAGCGCAAAGGGAATCACCAGGCTGTAGGTTCCGTCGCCGCCCGTCATGGCTGTCGCGTGGATCGTCGTGCCGGTGTTGTCCATCAAACGGACGGTCACGCTGCTGATTCCCGCTTCGCCTCCGTTCTGGATCACATCGTGAGCTGTGCCGCCACCGGCGCCCGTGTCACGGAACACGGTCCCGCTCAACCGAGCTCCGTTCATGAGTCCGAGAGTGATGTTGTTCACGGTGCTCGATCCGACGACTTGCGGAAGGGCTCCCGTATTGGGAAAGGTAAACATCCAGCCGACCGGCGAGACCGGCGCCCCGCTGATCGCGCTGTTCGCGACGATAATCGTGTAGGATCCGGTCACGACGTTGGTGAACGTAAATCCGCCGGCGCCGGCCCCCATGCTCACGCTCTGAATTGCCACGCCTCCCTGCAGGAGATTCACGAACACGCCGCTGCCGGCGGTCCAGTCTTCTCCGGTTTCTTTGATGCCGTTCATATTCGCATCACGGTAGACGAATCCGGACAATGTGACCGAATGCACGACGCTCACATCGTCGGCACTGCTCGTCGCACCGTTGAAGTTTGTAATTGCGGCACTGCCCGTTGTTGTGACGCTCGCGCTGTTATGATAGGTGGCGTTGGCCGCCGCGTTGGGCACCGTGACCACAAAGGTGATGGTCACCCGGCCATTCGCTGGAATTGAAAAGGCGCCCCATAGCGGAACCGTCGCGCCTGCGGCAGGATTGACCGTCGAGGGTCGCGTCGCCCCTCCCGACAGCGTTACCGAACTGGTTGACGCATAGGCAAAGGGAGCGGGCAGCGTATCGGTGATTTGGACACCGGCGGTCGTCGCATTTCCACTGTTCACGACGCTCACCGTGTAGGTCGCGGTGGAATTGCTCAGCCCTGGCAGCACGACGGTCGGGGTGCTGGTGGTTTTCGTCACTCGGAGTACGACGCCGTTAAACACGACGCTGTGATTGATATTGTGCGCGATCTGCGCGGAGGCCGTGATATTGGACGGGGAAGTATTGAGATAGGTGCCCGGCGTGTTGCTGGTCACCCGCACCGTGATCGTGCAATTGGCCGTTCCCGCTGCCATCGTGCCTCCGGTGAGCTGAACACCCGTGTCCCCGGCGCCGATAGCCTCTCCTCCCAGATCAGCGAGCGTGCCACCGCAGGTGTTCGTGGTGGTATTGTTAGCGGTCACCAGGTTCGCCGCAAACGTATCGGTAAAGGCGAGACCGGTCTGTGCTGGATTCCCTGCGCTGTTCGTCAAGGTAAACGTGAGCACAACGGCTGTCCTCGTGTCGACGGTGCTGTTGCCGAATCCCTTGGTCAGCGCCACGCCACCAACCGTAAGCACCGCATTGATTCCATTCGTGTTGATGCCGGCTGCGGACCCGCCGACCAAAGCCGAGATGTTCCCTGTGGCATTGGTATAGATGCCTGCGACGGCGCTGGTGACTGTGACATTGATTTGGCAGGCGCCGGTTCCCAGAGCCAGCGTTGCGCCGGTCACTGTGATCGTGCCAGCGGCTCCAGTGATCGCACCGCCGCATTGAGGTGTCGTCACCGCGCCCGACACCGTCACGCCGGACGGCAAGGTATCGGTGATGTTGATCCCGGCTTGGGCAGGCGTGCCGGATCCGTTCGTGATCGTCAGCCGCAGAACGGACGTCCCACCTGCCACAATCGTATTGGGAGTGAAGGCCTTGTCCAGAACCACGCCTTGGACAGTCAAGGCGGCACTGGCGGTCAAGGCCGTCACGGCGCCGGAGAGGCCCGTGATGTTGCTCGTGTTGTTGATGTACGCACCGGGCGCCGGGCTAGTGACGGTTACGTTAATCGTGCAGGTGGCGGCACCGGCGGAGAGGCTGGCCCCCGTCACCGTGATTGTGCCGCCGACTCCCGTGATCGTACCGCCGCACTGCGGCGTCGTCACGGCGCCGGACACGACGGCACCGGCCGGCAACGTATCTGTAAATCCCAACCCCGTCAGCGCCGGCGCCCCCGCTGTACTCGCCAGCGTCAGTGCCAAGGTCGATGGACGATTGACGCCAATGACCGCCGGGGTAAAGTTCTTTGTCAGGGCCGCACCGGTGACCGTCAAGGTCGCATTGATCCCCGCTGTACTCAGCCCGCCGCCCAGCCCGTTGATGTTGCTACTGTTGTTCGTATAGCTGCCCGCCGTCGCGCTGGTAACGGTCATGTTGATGGTACAACTCGTTGCGGGAGCGTTCAGATTGGCCCCTGTGACGGTGATCGTGCCGCCGGATCTGGTGACCGTTCCGCCGCATTGCGGCGATGCCGGGGTTCCTGATCCTGTCACCCCGCTCGGCAAGGTATCCGTAAAGTTCAATCCGGAAACCACCGTTCCAGCCGGTTTCGTGATCGTAAAGGTCAGGGTCGAGGTTCCGTTGATCGGAATGCTCGCCGGTGCGAAGGCCTTCGTGAGGCTGGCCGTCGTCAATGTTACCGTCGCGCCGGGACCGAAGTTGTTGACAGTCGCCCCGCTCGTCGGCGTCGTGACGATCACCACATTGTCGTAGGCCCCGTTAGGAGTGCCGGCCGCGATGTTGACTGTGACGGGAATCGTCACGGTCGTCCCGCCAGGCAGGAGAAAATCTCCCCAAATCGGAGCCGAACTTCCGACGATCGGATTTACGGTCGAGACTCTTGAGGCCGAGGCCGGTGTGCCAGTAAATGTGATTGCCCCAGTCGAGGCGTAGGTGAAGCCCGGTGGGAGGATATCTTTGATTTGTACGCTTTGGGCTTCGCAGCGGCCGCCGCTGTTTGTCACTGCAATCGTGTAGGCCGCCGTCATCCCTGTGGCACCGGTGTTCACCAGCACGGGCGTCGAAGTGGTTGTTGTGATGTTCAGGGCGGCAGGAGGTCCGGACAGCGAAATGTCGGCAACATCGATTGCCGGCACGATCGTGCCGTGCTGAGTTCCGCCGGTGGCGATGGCGGAGTTGACGGCAGCGTTGCTGCACACCGGGTTGACCACGTCGGCTTCGAACACGATTTCAAAGTAGGAATAGGGCGCGACCACGTTTGGATTGTTGAAGGTGCCCCAGGTTGGCGTGGTGGAGCCGGGCATCGGGTAGGTGCCGGTAAACGTGGCTCCGGTAAACAGATTCACCACTTGGGTCGATCGATAGGAAAAACCGGGCGGCAAGGTATCGACCATGCTGAAGTCTGTGCTGGATGCTGTTTGGCCCGATGAATCGACGGTGATGGTATAGGTGACCACCCCTCCGATCGCCAGGCTCGTGGGCGTTCGGGTTTTCGTGATGATGGTGTGCGCATCGGCCGGCACCACGGAACAGCAGAGGAGCGCGATGAATCCAATGAGCGAGATCTTCGCCGTCCATAGCTGCATGTGGCTCCCGAATATCATCGCTCACGTCCCTGCTGAGACTCGCGCTTACTCGATTGGCTCTTTTTCTTCGCAGAGGTCCGTTCCATTGTCGCCGGCTTTTCGGTTCGCTGCGACTTCCTTCCCTGATCCATTTGGAGATCGGCCTCCTGCATTTCCGAACGAATCTCTTCGACGTTTGTCACGACGATGACGATGCGGGATTTCTCGCTAAATCCCGATTCTGCCGGCTGTTGGTCACAAGAATACTGCCTCCGTGCAGATGCATCCCGTTGAACGTCCCTGTTGCTTGACGAGGAGCTTGGCAAACATCTACGGCTGTGCCTCCGAACTATTTTCCTGGGGTGGCACCGTGTTCTTTTGACCGGGAGGCTGACAGTCCACCGCCTTGATTTCCTCGACCATCCGCTGCACGGCTTGACGGTATGGCACGGCATGAATAGGCCCGAGTTCATGGAGTTCATGCTCGACGTGTACGAGTTGGACTTCCACCCTCGCAATGAGGTTGCCCGCGCAAGGCAGCTTCCGGACCTTCAATTCTTCCACCACCTGCCAGGATGTTAAGTCGAGCCTGGCCTCGCCTTCGAGCAAGGGCGTACTCATGCTGAGGGGCGTCATTACGCCGGCCTCAAGCTGCTCGATCAGACCCAGCGCTTCGGCAAATGTCGACTCCACGATTCCTGAACGATCGTTGTCGAAGTATTCCTCCTCGGAAAACTCTAGCCACGCCTGCGCTTTCGCCAAGTGATAGTTGGCAAGAGAAATGCCGTTCACATTCAAGTTCGCGAGACGTGTGTGCAGTTGCTGGAATCCCTGCAGATTGGCCTTGGCGCGACCTTCGTGCTGCGCGGCACTGTTGTGGGGCGTGACGAATACCACGGCGGCGAGCAGGACTAGTGCGATGCGCGGGATTGTCTGCATCTTTCTGGGTGGTCGGTGGGCCATGGCTAGCGTAAGGCCTCAAAAATTTCTTCATCGAATTTGACCCGAAGCCGCAAATAGAAACCCTGATTTTCATAGTTTTCAGGGCTCAGATCCCGATCTTTATACCCCGTCACGTTGTACCCGACCGACGCCCAGACGTTCGCCATCAACACGTGGCCGACTTCCAATCCGAGGGCATATTGGTTGCTGGTGAACATGCCGCCGAACAGATTGCTGCCGGCGAGACCGATATCCCACCGTTCGGTAATATCATAGGTGACACGACCCTTCAGCTGTTGCGCATAATAGATGCTATGGATACCGAGACTATCTTCTTGAACCCACTTGAATGCGTACCCGCCCATGAAGGTCCAGGGCCGGCCCGGATGATAGGTCCAGTCGGTCGCGAGAATATGCACGTCCCTGACCGTGGCGAACGCAGAGGGAATGCCGCCAAGACCGACGTTGAGTGCGCCGCCCGGATCATTCCCGTGCTTGAACTCATATCGCCCCAAGCCGTTCCAGACGTTCGTATCGGTTTCACGGTAGGCCACGCCCAATCGCAAATGTTCGACGGTCTTGTTCCCGCCTCCCGTTTCGACCATGGAGTAGGTGTTCTTGCCGAGGAGAGTCCAATCACGGCTGAGTTTATACCCTAACCCGACCTGCCCGAGAAGGCTATCACTTTGAGAGTTGAAACGTTTTTCCAGCCTGACCGTTCCCTTCCACGAAGGGTCCCGGGTGTATTCCAGCGCTCCTGTGATCCCTGTGCCCGTCGTATGGCTGGTGCCTCCAAAGTCCTGAACCTTCTCCAATGTCGTATTAGCCGTGACTCCTTCCGTGAGCGACCACTTGTTGCGTAGCCCGAACGCCGCCTGCGCCTCGCGACCGGTGACCGCATCCCGAACTCGGTATTCGCTGAACACCTTCCCGTCCTTCATGTAGGACGTGTCCATCCCGAATACCGTCGCATTCTGATGTTGATTCCCGTTCAATCCATACTGCCCGCCCAAGCTGTTGATGAACTCGTGACGCATGTAGAGACGTCCTTGCGAGGCTATTTGATACTCCGCGCCGACGCCGGCGACACGACGATTCGCACTTGATGCCGCCTGTTCGTAATCGCCCGTAACGGAGAGGTTGGGAATGTAGGGCATGGGAGCGGTGACCTTTCCGCGAATCGTTGTC
Source organism: uncultured Nitrospiraceae bacterium (assembly GCA_963781915.1). GTDB lineage: Bacteria > Nitrospirota > Nitrospiria > Nitrospirales > Nitrospiraceae > Palsa-1315. The sequence continues at coordinate 50,701 of CAWAIH010000007.1, forward strand.
GCGTCAGTCGGGGTTCCGCCAATGCTCGATGTTACGGATGGGGCCGTGGATTCATTGAAGTGGCGTATGGCTGCCTCAAGCTTTACGTTATTTTCGAAGGCATATTCTGCTCCGGCCATTGCACCTTGACGCTTTCCGTTGTTCACGAGATCCTCAGAATAGATCGCCTCGCCGAGGAGGCGGATTTGCTGGTCGATCCGATAACTTCCTTTGAATGCCGCTTCGCGCCGGCCTCTCCCCAGGGTCGATGTCTGATTGACGAACGTCGTGTCTGTTTCCCCATAGTAGGCCCGCAGTTGCAGATCTTGACTGTTGTGGCGCAGTTCTATGCGTTTACCCGTCCCCGTCCCGATGCTTTGTTTCTCTGATTGGGCGTATTCACCGAAGAGGAACGTCTTATCGGTCAACTTGGCTGTGAAATTTCCGCCTTTCAGTTCATAACTATCCTGTGGATTCATATCCTTCACGTAGGATCCGCCGACTTCGAAATTGTCCGTGAGCTTTACCTGCGCATCCCCACCGGCCACCCAGAACTGTTCCCCGCCCTCCTGCAGCTCGTAGGTCACACGAATCGAGATAGGATTCAAGTTCTGATCTCGACTCGGAACCGGCGCCTTGAAAAGCAACCGTCCGGTCTGAGGCTCCAGCGCGTAGTCTGAAAACCGCTGTTGAGGCGTCATCTTCAAGATGACCGACGTCTGACTGCGGTCTCGCACGAGGATTTCGACTTTTTCGCTGTTCTCGACGATTCCATGCACACGAGTGAGTTGATAGGGCCCGGAGATGCCCTGTGCCGGCAACTCCTCAATCAGTTGGCGCGCTGTATCGTGCGAGGCGAAGGCGTTGGCGATGACGCGGCTATTCTCGTAATGGCCCTTGAGGCCGTTGAGGCTTCGACTGTATTGTCCGAGTTGTCGGGCCTCGTTCGACGACAAAGTCGTATAGTCGCCATACAACAGGAACGACTTGTTCTTGTCGACCCGAACATACAAACGGCCGGTCGATTGCGCGTCGAACCCTTTCTCAGAAGCATCGCCATAGACCGGATAGAACTCATCCGGTTGAATATCACGGAACAGGCGGCCCTGCGTGTTCTTGTCCGAATCGAATCCCATGGTCAGCAGCGCATCGCCAGGAACTTTGCCCTTCAGGAACAGGGCGGCACGTCCGGCACCGGTCGTCGTCCCGAAAGTCTCGGAGTTCCGTAGTTCGTCGTCGAAACCGTCGTTGCTCCGAGTCGGCATCAGGCTTTTCGGATTCAGCTTGTGCAAATCGAGCACGCCTTCCAAGACGCCGACCATGATCAATGGCCGCAGATTTGGCACAAACGCCAGCTTCTCTTCTCCTACGAGGAGGCCGGATGTGACACGTACCATTGTATCAGCCGGTTCTTTCGGCGGCATGAGAAGAAATTCCCCTTCGCCACCTTCGATTGCCACTTGCATGCCAGGCTCTTTTTTATTGAGATCCTCCACCTGCCATGTTCCGACCGTGGCTTCGAGTGTAAGGAGCGTGCGCGTCGTGACCAGAACTCCTTGCTTGTCCTCCAGTCTGATTCCAATGATGGCCGGCGTCTGCCCATCGGCTGGAACCGGCTTCAGCGGGAGGCCCACTTTGATCACGCCCACCTCACCTGGTGCGATAACGGTTATAAACTTCTTCCTGGCAATGCCGAAATTATCGTTCTGCAGGACTTCAAGTGTGTTTGGGCCGGGCATGAGATTGACGCCGACGTATTCCCAGGCTTCGAGTTGCTTTTCGGCCAGGACCGCCTTGGTTCCGACCCGGTCCTCAGGAATCTCCTTCCCGTTCACCGTTAACGAAAAATGGCTGCCGGTAATGCCTTTGACCCGGATCGAGGTCTGCGCTATCGGCAACGTATCGCCGTCCTTCAAGTCAAGAAATCCCAGCGTAGCATCGGTCTGTGGGAGCGCCTTTTCGATGTCGACGATCGGACCGGTTGCGTTGGGCGCGTTGGGAAGTAGGGAGTTCTGCTGGTTGAGCGTGCGGTCCGTGCGGGCCACCGGTTGATTCAATGTCGTCACGTTCTTTTCAGGAGCGACCGGATCGAATTGCGCGTCTCGTTGCGTGTCGGGAAATATTCCGCTCAGCATCGGAATCGTTGCCGGCACCGGCATTTGACCGGGCTGGCCCGGTTTCAACGGGATTGCCGTCTTCTCCATTTGCGCGAGGGTCGCTTCGCCCTTCGCGCGACGGGCCTTCACATTGGTGTAGAGATTCTCGTCACAATTTCCGATGGCAAAATCTGCCTGATGCAGCTCTCCCCTTTTGAGATCCACGAACCGGCTGCCGGCATCTCCCGCATTCCGATTCGATTGCGTGATCAATTCGGCGCCCGGCGGCAATGTCGTTTTGTCGATCTTCAGTGCATGAGTCCGAGGGCTAATTCCGTAGAAGGTGTACTTCCCCTCGCTGTCCGAGATCGCATAGGTGCCGTCCTCCAGGTATATGCGGACTCCGGGGATTCCAAGCTCTTCGTGATCCTGAATCCGGTTCCGATTACAGTCCATGTATATTTTCCCAATGATGATGCCTTTCACACTGAACACACCGGCTTGCACCGTGACTGTCGTCGACGCGATATTCGAGCTGAGGCCTCCACCGAAGGCTTGGACGCGATTCGTTCCATCGCCTTGCAACGAGCCTGGCCCAATTCGGACGCGATAGGTCAGCGTCGCCGTCGTGGCATTGGCGAGCGTACCGATTGCAAAACTCAGTTTCGGTCCTCGACCGCCGCTGGGATCTGCAAATGGGGTCCCGTTCAGGCGCAGGGAGCCTGGTTCGTAGGCAAACCCAGCAGGAAGGTTGTCGATTGCCGTGACGGCAGGAAGTGCTGCGCCTGATTGGTTAGTGATCCGGACCGTATAATCGAGAAACTCTGCGAGCTCGACAATGCTACGGGAAGCGGTTTTCTCAACGAATAAGGCGGAATTTCTCGGATCGAGCGGGATGTCCAGCTTCACCGGACCGGTCGAGGTATTCACATAGAACCACCCACCGAACGAACCGGAGGGATCAATCGTCCGGCCTGATGGCAGCTGGCTGACCGTCTTGGTGGATGGGAACGGCGCGAAAGCGTTGCTGGGCGGCGTGACTTTGAAAAAGTATATGCCTTCAGGAATGAGAGGAAACGAGAAGTACCCGTCAGGCCCGGTCGTGACAATACTCGGTGCAGGTGTTACACCGTCTGTCAGAAACACCGTCGCCGGACCATTCGTCACGGCATTGATCAGTTCGACGACAGCCCCGCCGATCGGTTGATTACTCGCACTGTCGAACACAATCCCGCTGGGATCGATCAGTACGATGTTAAGTGAGGCCAAGGTCGATACCGCGCCGCACCCGGAAAACTGAACGGTGATCGTGCTGCCCTGTGCGACTTCGAGTACCCCGTTACTGAGTGTCCGGGAACTGTTCCGCGTCTGAATGTTCGGCTGGATCCTGAAGAGCCCTGAATTTGCCGAAGTCTCGGTCGCTATCAGGGCTTCCGTATCGCCGGTGATCGAAGCGGTGACGGTAATCGGTAACGTGTCGGTCACAGCCGGGTTGAGATTGCAGGCGTCGGCATTGGCTTGAACGAAGAGCGGCGTGCCGATGTACGCCGTGGAGGCTGGGCTTCCGTAGGAGTTGTTGGCATAGAAGCCGATCGTTGGACCGCCCGACACGACCGTAACGGCGGTGTTCGACGACACGGATCCTGAGAGGATTCCCATCGTGAATGCAGCTTGGGCCTGGTTAGGAATGCTGGTTCCGGCCGGCAGGGCGGCGTGCAAAATGCTCGGAAGGAAGACGGAGAGAAAGGCAACAAAAAGCGCTACAACATGACGTTTTTTACCATTATATAGTGACACCCATATGGAGCGGACGCACCTCCCCTGTATGAGTTCGACTCCGTTCATTCCTGTGACACCTACCGAATTGTCTCAGCACAATCACTCTACCTATCCCGAACCCATTGCGCTTTTCACCGGCTCACAAAGCTATCTCAGAATTCCAAGGTTCATTGACTAACCGTACTTCCAATACCCTACTTCCGACAGTGCCGACCGGGGCGAGAAAATCCTCTCCCGCCCCGGTCGGTACCGTTACGGATTGATCATGACTCCGAACTTCAGAATCAGCTGTTGCGTCGGTGGCAACGCACCAGGCAACGTCACCGAAACGGTTCCCGTTGCATTGCACGGCGGAGCCGTTGGTGCAGGGCCAGCCGGAGGTACAGCCGGAGCCGACGGACCAACGGTGGAGGAAGCAGCCAGATCGACTGTTGTCCCGCCACAAGCCAGGCCCGGACCGGTGCGGCTTCCGTCGTCATAAACGGTATTCGGTGGCGTCGCATCGCTGATTGTGACGGCAGTCACGTCGGTAGTGCCGACGTTCGTCGCCGTGATCCGATAACGGACACAGGCACCTGGCAATGCGCCGGAGATGGTTCCCGAACCGTATGCGAAGGGCTCGGTGCCGGTGCAGTTGGCATCCAGCGCCTGCTCCTTACTGAGAAGGACCTGGCCGCTGTTCACCGTCGTCGTATCCGTCGAGGTGGCCACCGCTGGTGCCGGTAGACCACTGACGAGGCCGGGATCCGTAGTCGCTGTAAGGGTAGTCGCATTGACCGTCCCCGATGCAGCTGCAGCCGGGGCGACCACTCTGACGAACACTGTCGTGCTTTCACCAGCCGCCAAACCTGCCGTCCCACCGCTCAGGAAAGTGAGGTTGGTTACGACTGGTTCCGTTCCGTCGAAGATTCCGTTGCCGTTGTTATCCCAGTACAGCGTCGTGGTCCAGCCAGCCTGGCTATTGGACAACGCGAGTGCGGTGCTGCCGGCACCGGCGGCATTGTTCCCTTCGAGTACGCTGCCGTTGTTGGTGATCGTGTGGCTATAGACCACCGTTCCGTTGGGAAATACCTGGCCCGTGTTATTAGGCACAATCGTGATCGACCGCCCGGTAGCCGGAATGGTCACGGCGTCGTGTTTTCTATCCAAGGCCCCTGTGGTCGGAGACTGGGCTCTGAAATAAATGTCCTGAGTCCCGCTGGCGCCGGGTGGAACGGTGACCACTGCGTTCACTTGTAAGTTCCCTCCGGCGGCGATCACTCCTGTGTTTGTGATCGCGGTTCCACCGGTGTTTCTGAACACGACGGTCCATCCTGGAGGCAGTGCCGTCGCAGTTGCCGCATCCGCCCAGGCTGTCAGATCATAGGTGTCGGGCGTCCCCGGGCTGATGTTGTTAATGAACAACGTGAAAGTCGTCGTCGTATTGGGTAGGGAGCTGTTCGTCACTACCGCCGCGACCTCCGGACCTGCCCCAGCACCGGTCCCACCTGGCAACGCCGCGTTATTCGTCACATCGACCGCCGTTGCGGTGATAGCCACTACGCGATCCGTCACGGTATCGGTCACCGCTGGATTGTTGACGGATGTCGCCGTAACCGTCACGTTGGAGGCAACTGCTGTTACCGCGCCCGGAGGCAATAGTGCCTTGGCAACAACCGTGTAGGTCCCTCCGGCGGCAACTGGGCCTGTATCGGGAGCCCCGGTCCCTGCACTATGAGTCAACGGCGTCACACCGTCGCTTTGGAAGAGCAGGAACGAGGTCCCTGCGGGGAACGTACTTCCCCCGACCGTCATGTCGAACGTGTCGGTTGCCGTGCCATTATTGTGAATTCGGTTGTTGAACGTCACGGTGGCACCCTGCAGCGCGGAGGGGACCGTTACCACATCGTCCAGCACGGCATCGCCCGCTTGCAGTGGATTGTCATCCGCGACTACAGCAGCTGTGATCGTGGGTGACGTTACGGCAAATCCCACGGTGTTCGTGTTCAAGAAGCTGCCGACAGCGGGAATTGTTGTGGCACCGACCACGTACTGATACAACGCCGTGTTATTCAGGGTGCCAGTCGCTGCTGCACCGATGTTCACCTGGAACGTCAAGGTGCCTGAGACACCCGCCGGCACCTGAGCGATCAAAGCCGTTACCCGGTTCGGCACGACGCCGAAGTCATAGGTGATTGTGTTCGGGGGCGTGCCCTGAACGCCTCCGACGGCGTCGGTGAGCGGGATCCCGGAACCGGTCACGCTCCATCGACCGCTCCCAGCCACGTATGTCATACCTGCCGGGATAACGTCGGCCAACGTCACGGCCGTGGCCGTTGCCACGCCGCTATTTGTATAGGTCAAGGTGACCGTATGTCCCAATGATCCCGCTACGCCGGAGATTGAGCTCATCGACTTGATCACGCTCAACGATGTGTTGGCGTTGACCGTCACCGTGTCGTCTTTGGAATCCGTCACGGCTGGTGTGAATCCGCTCGTACCCGTGACTCGGATGATGCCCGTCGCGCCGTTTGCTTGGCCAGCTGGAACCGTCACCGAAGCGACGAAGCGAAAGACTCCGCCCACCGCTAAGGGCCCCGTGCTCAGAATCGGGGTGGCGTTATCGGCCACACCGTCGCCGTTCGCGTCGGCAAACAAGGTGATGGTGCCAAAGTTGAAGGTGTCGCCGCCTTGATCCGCGCCGGCCAAGGCGAACGTATCCGGTCCGTTCCCCGTATTGGTCAGGGTGTGGGCGAAAACAACCGGCGAACCGGAAACACCGGGCAGTGAGTTCGTCGGGGTCAACGTCAGTGAGGCTCGCTGTGCAACGGTGGTCTGCACGACGTTCGATGTCGCGGTGCGCTGCACGTTCGTACCGTCAGTATAGGTCGCCGATGCCTGGTTGCCGATGACCGTTCCGGCGGCCGGAGCCGCATGGGCTTCACCGGTTACGAACGGGTTCACCGTGCTGATTGCCAGGACGAGCGTTGCACATAGGAGGCTAAGCGCCTGCCCGAAGTTGCGGTCCTTCCTACGTGAAAGACCCGTTTGCTTCATCGCTGATCTCCACTGATGAGGCTTGGCCCCACTGGGGCCGGAGCCGGTTGTTGTGTGGGCTGTCATGAATTCAGACTCTTCAAGGCTTTGTCGATCGCGATTCATGATTTGCCTCCCTTCTTCGCCGTCATACCGGTGGAGGCACTCTCATTCGCCGCAGATTTAGCCGAACTGACATCGCTCATCTTCGTTCTGGCGCTTACTATCGTGCTGCCACCCGCCGTCATGTCGCCGCCGGCCCAGCGCACGAACCGATATTCTTCGTAGGGGACCTCGCGCAGTTCCTGCTTCCCGTTTGGAAGTACCACCATGCGCTTCAACGGCACGGCCTCGAATTTCTTCCCATCCAGACTGGCCATCACCTGAGCAGGCTTTGCGCTGCCGGGGATGTATTCCATGCCGGAGGGAATCGGCATCGTTGGAACTAGATTCTGCACAGAACTCTTGCCTTGATTCGTATAGACAGCCTGATACTCAATCACATCGCCGGGACTCGCCTTATCTGCTGGCTGGTAGGCCGGACCTCCGCCAGGGGCGCTCACTACTTTCCGTGCCGTGAGATTGGCGACCACTTCCGCGGTGGCCATTACCGGTAGGGCCACCGCGGCACAGATCAACAACATGATCGATAACAATTCTGGATATCGCTTCATCGCGTCCCTCCTCCGTGATTGATCTGTGCCGAAAAGATGTACTTCTCCGGCCGTCGACTCGCATGACTTATTCTCATGTCCCGCTCCAATATGATGTATCCAGGCATCAACCGGCTCCAAGAGTGAATAATGTGTACAACTGAGTAACAATTGGTATTATCAAGTAACCGTAGCAGGCATCTGAGGACTGTCAAATTTTTGACTGTATCGAAAAGAGGCGCTTCTCCTGATGATTCTGGTCATTTAGCGGTTCAGTTAAAGCTTACGCGACGAGGGGTACCTGCGCTTCAAAGCCCTCACCTGCATGCTCAACCTGATATGAAATCAGGCCGAAATTACCCGCTCGGGAAGGAGTAGATCTATTACTAAAGGCTTCCTTGTCACCTATGTCGGATTCCACAGCTTGAGCCCCGGCGATCTCTACGACTGCTTTATGCTGAATTTCACGAGATAAGGAAGAGTCCAGCCCAGACTCAACGGTATGGCCGTTGGTGGAAAATGCTGCGTCGCGATTGATCGAACCGTGGTCTGCTATGGCTCCGCTGCCGGTTGCGATCTGCTCTGACCGGAACGTCAGTTCGTCAAGGAAATTCCCGTTCACAAAAAGATGTTGGTTGTTGAGCCAATCTGACGGAATTCTGTGCTCCCATACATTTCCGCTGGCGTGCCGGTAGTGCTTTCACCTGGTTGATGTTGGCGCCGGCTATCGAACCAAGGGTGAGCCCAAAGCCGGTGGGTCCTACTGGCACATTTACTAGGCCAGTCCATTGGTCCTGTGCCAACAACGGCATCTTCCCTCACCCCTTACGCTTCACCCCTCACGTCACCCATCCCCTTGCCTCTCACCTTGGGCGTTCGCTATACTCCGCGGTATGAGTATTCGAAATGCTGAGGGAAAATGGGAGCCGATGCTGCTGGGGATTGAGCCACGGATTTGCTCAGTCTGTAAGGAGGGGCTCTACCGCGATAAGACGTTTTTCACCGGCGGCTGGTCTCGTTGCGCCTTGTGCGAGGACTTTGTCCATTATAGTTGTCTGGCCAACGGGAAGGGTTCCTTCTTGAAGGCCCGCCCTCGCGTCTGTAAGACCTGCCGTGCCGCTCAAGAAGATAGTGCTTCCTCTGCGCCGAAGGCAGCGACTCCAGTGGCCGTTGGGTCGTGAATCCTGTTTCACAATCAAGCTCGGTAGAGGCCCGTCCAGGCTGGTGGCATACTTTTTCCCACGACACAGTCCGGTTCATCCTGGCGCCGCTGGTTCTCTTCTTCAGTGGATTTTTCACGGCGAACTTTCTCCTCAGCGGTTCCTACACCTGGTCGAGGACCATTCGGACGCTGGCGCTGATGCTTACCGTGTTGATCCTCTCCCGTGAATTCGTTTACAAGGAACAGCTGTCGCGTAATTTAGCGTCGGGTCGTGCATGGTTGACCGTGCTCTATTCCTGCGTGATTCCCTACGTGATCGGCATGGCGGTGATGGTGGCTCTGTGGGTGTTCTAAGAAGTCGTTGTTTGGTTCATGTGGTTTGTTTGGTTTTTTTGGTTGAACGAAACTAACCAGATGAACCGGGCTGACAACCATGTTTCGGTGTGACGAGGACAGTTGATGGCAGAGATTATCCGCAGTGGAGCCTTTCTCCAACAATGTTGGTCGGTGCATCCGCTCTGTCTGACGGTCAAGCGCGTTGAGCCTGAGCGTATTGTGGTGCTGACGTGCAGTTCCTGCCGCATGGTGCATCGAGTGACCACTGATACGGTCACCAGGCTAGTTGCGACCGGAGATTCTTCCGCGCCTGAACCAGATCCTACGCAGCCGGATGGGCTTGTGGCGCTCAAGACTTGTATGGGCACCCATGCTACCGCCCTGTCGCTTCGTGAAATGGATGTGTTTCAAGATGCGGTGTGGGTTCGCTGTGCGGAATGCCGGGCGCAGTACGATCTGACGGTTTCCCAGTTCGAAACGCATCAGAAGTAGCCGGCGCCTGTCGCGCCAGTCATCTAGCCGATCGACAGCCATGCCATCGCCATTACAGTTCTCAGACGAAGAAGCGGCCTTAATGGCTGACCAGCAATTCTTTCGCGCCAAGGCGAAGATCATGACCAAGGTGCGCGGCTTACTCACGGCTACGCATGCAGCGTTGAAAGAAGAAGCTGGGTCGGCTACTCTCATGACCCCGCAGGACTTCAACCCCGCCAACTGTCAGTTCGTGAAGGGAGAGTCTCTCGAACTCTTCCCCTACCAATATCTGGACTTTCCGAAACACTTTCACGACTCGAACGTCTTTGCCTTTCGAACCCTTTTCTGGTGGGGACATCACCTCGCCTGTGCTTTGCTGTTGGAAGGGGAGGGGATCAAACAGCACAAGGCGCGGATTGTGGACCGGTTTCATCATCTAGCCGGGCAGGGGCTTGAATTGTCGTTGGCGCCGACCTTGTGGGAATGGAAACGAGGCGAGGGATATACCTTGCCGATCACTCACGATCGCAAGGCGCAGATTGCCGCTGTGTTAGCCGAACGGTCTTTTGTGAAGATTGTGCGGTTTCTACCGTTCACCGACCAGCGGATTCAGTCTGGTCAGATGCCGGAATTCAGCCGCGAGACCTTTCGAGCCATCCTTCCGATTGTCACCCGCTAGCGGATCTATGGGCGCCAGAATGCCTCCCAATCCTCTTGCCGAATTTGCAGCGCTCGAAACACATCGACAGGAAGGTTAGTGGATAGCTGAGCCTGGGCTTCATACCCCGCTATTTGTTTATGCAGAATGAACGCCATGGCTTTCAAGTGCTGAAGACTCAGCCGAATGGTAGCAACACGTTCAATCGGCGGCGGAGTACCTGGAGCCACCAGATTTGCTCCGGAGACTTGAAAGTTCAGCGTACACCCAAGTGGCCCAATATGAAGTTGAAATTGGTCGGCATAGGCATCAGGGACTTCAGCCATGGTTTCTCCTTTGAATTGAGTTGATCTAGCAGGATGCTGAAAATGACCCCCAGCATCGTTCTCAGTCGTCCGTTTCCCTGCAACGTACCCCAAGGGTACGCTTCCGTCGCCGAACTCCCTGCGGCCTTGCCCGCGGAACGGCGCGTCTTGGCGCGCCGAGGTTGGGCGGGTGAGAAGGTCGCCATTTTGAGCATTCTGCGGAAATCGTACTCTATCGTGCTAGCGATAGTATTTCTGCAGTCTACGTGTGAGCGATATTAGCCCCCAGTCTAGGATTTGGTCAATGAGTCGAACTGTACCGGCCTCGGTATTTGTCTCTGATCGGCAACTTGGGTACACTGAGCCCGCTTCAACGTCGCGGCGGGCAATCGTAAGTGAGGAGGCTGACATCGTGAAACAGGCAAGGGGACGGCTGGGCATCGGTATCGTGCTCACGGTCAGTCTGCTGATGGGAGCAGGCTGCGGGGGTACAGGGAAAACGGTCTATCTGGATCTTCAGCAGAAACAAGCGGCGGCGCCATATATAGAGCCGGAGCCGGTCAGGATCGTCATCGAACCATTCGAGGATCGACGGCTGGACTGGAGTCGGCTCGGTCTGCGGACCCATTTGTGGGGCGGGGTGACCAACTTCAATGTGGCAGGCGTGCGTCTCGGAGACGTGATTGCCCAGATCCTCGCAGATCGTCTGAAAGCGCGCGGATGGAAAGATCGGGCTTGGACGGTGCGGGTGGCTTCCAGCGGGGCCGTGACGAATCTGAACGATGCCGACATCGTCATCAGCGGGCAGGTGCTCGATCTTTCAGTCAACGCCAAGAGCCGGCTTTTCTCGACGGTGGTGACCACGAGCAGCAATCTGGTGATCGCCGCGAGAAACCTCGTCGACCAGAGCTCGACGACGAGAAGCATTGAGGGGGCACAACGTGAAACTGTGGTGTGGTTCGGCGAAGACGATGTGCAACAGTTACTGTCGGCGACTCTGAAAGACGATATCGATCGATACCTCGTCGATACAATGATCGACCACAAGGCGTTGCGACCGGCACGATGATGTGCCGAGGGAAGAGATGATCCACTGTGCGTGAACGTCGTTGGGAAACGACGACCCCGCTGACTTTTGGTCAGGTGCTCGCCGTGGGCGAACGGCTGGCTGGGTTGGGGTTGAAGCCGGCAGTGCCTGCGAAGGACGTCATCTGTTATGTCGAGGAATGGACGGTCGAGTCTCCTCAGGATTTCGACCAGTTGGATGCCTGGTCCACGGAAGATGTGACTCTGATTCATGTCCGTGAGGGTTGGCGGGGCGACTTCTTTCTCCTGGCCGGGGCCTACCACACGGTCTACCAACGCTATCAGGATGTGGGCACCTATTGCTCGATCAGCCATCCCTGGCGCATTCGCGATCCGTTACGGTTGCACGACCCACGCAGCATGCTCTGGCTGGGATTTCGCCACGCCCATTCGTTTATCCGCGTACGGCTCCAAACCAAAGAGGTCATCACTCCCGGCGAGAAACGTGGCGATGCAGAGCGGGGGCAATGGATCGAGGAACGGCGCACGGCATTTCTTGAAGCCATCACGCTGCTGGAGCTTCCCATCGAGACATTGGTTGAGAAGCAGCAGCTGCTGTTGCGCCCGGTCGATCCCTCCGTGGCCTTCTTCTGCTCATGGCCCGATGCGTTTGGTCCCTGTCAGTTTGAATACAATACGGCAGATGCCTTCGAGTTCCTGGTGCCGGCCAGTAAATTGGCCGCGACCTCTGCACCGGAACCAACCGGCGTCCGGGCCTACCTGACAGGCTTCTCAGAGGACGCGCTCGGTGACTTTCAAGCGATTGAACCCACCGTCCGCTCTGTCTATCGCTGTTCGGTGCATTGTCCGCTCGGCGACTTGCCGGACATTCGATCGGCGGTCGAACCAGACGGCCGCCTCTATAGCACGCTCTGTGAGTTTCAAACTGAGGAACTGCTTCCAGACGAGGAGGATGCCTCCGCCATCATCGGAATCGTCGGCAACGAGACAGGATTTCACATTGAGACTCGTCTGAACCGAGCCCCGCTGAGCGAAGATCTGATGGCTTCTTGGCTGGAACGTGTGATTGGGCATGCGGTGGTGTATGCCCCACTCCCTCCTTTCGTCTAGCAGGATGCTGAAAAAGCCCGCCAGCTGCGTTCTCCCCTCGAAAGCATCCTCAACGTAGCCCAGAGGCTACGCCTCCGGTGCTTTCATCGGCTGCGGCCTTGCTGGGCGGACTTTTTGAGCATCCTGCTGAATAATCCTCAACGTATCCCAGAGGGTACGCCTCCGGTTATTTCTCTCCTGCGGCCTTGCCTGGGTCGAGGTGCGTCTCGGCGCGCCGGGGTTGGGCGGGTGAGATTGGTGATCGTTTTGAGCCGTCCACTTTCTCCTCTGTTTGGGATAATTAATGGTGCTAGCACCATTGATTCGTCCTCTCTGCCACCGCGGTCTTCGAAAAACCGATTTTTGATTGAACAACCGGGGGGGATTCCGCACAGTGGGGGCATGAGTCCCCTGGTCAAAATTCAATCGGTTCTGGCCAAGCCTTTTATGCCGGCGGTGTTCTTTTTCTCCGGTGTGGGCTATGACACGCTGACACTCACTCGCATCGACCGACTGCAAGACAATCTGATTCTCCTTCTCTATCTCGTGGCCCTCGGTTTTCTCATCGTCCTCACCGGTCGGCTTGGGGCGGCGGTGGAGTCGCCAGCGATCAAACCGCAAGGTTCATCGTTTGCCGGATTCTTAAAGAAGGTCCGGCCCTACTATCCGATGGCGATGCAATTTCTCCTGGGCGGGCTTTTCAGCGCCTATGCTGTGTTCTACTCACGAAGCGCCACGCTCACACGCACCGGTGTGTTCTTAGGTGTGCTCGTGTTGCTGCTGGTTGCCAACGAGTTCTTGCGTGACCGGCTCTCGAACTTGCGCCTGCTCGTCGCGCTGTATGCCCTGGCCTGCTTCAGTTTCTTTACGTTTTTCCTGCCCGTCATGATTGGAACGATCGGACCCTGGGTGTTTCTGTTGGGGGCCGTACTGAGCGCAGGCGTGACGCTGCGCGTGGTGCAGCTGATCTATCGACGTAATCCCGACCGCTCGCGGAAGGAAGCGGTATTGGTCGGAGGGCCGGCGATCGCCCTCATCGGTATTCTCGTCGGGTTCTATTTCATGAACTGGATTCCACCAGTGCCGCTCTCGATGAAATTCGGCGGCATGTATCGCGAGGTTCAGAAGCAGGACGACCGGTTTGCGCTCAGTTTCGATCGTGAATGGTATCAGGTCTGGAAGCGCTCGCAGAGTCCTTTCCCAGCCAATGAGCCGATCTATTGCTTCACCGCCGTCTTCGCTCCGGTCGCGCTGAACACGACTGTTTACCACCATTGGTTTTTTCGAGCGAACAGTAACAAACCCTTCATCCATGCCGACAAGATTCCGATCAAGATCTCCGGTGGTCGAGAAGGAGGCTACCGCGCCTATACGTTCAAGCAACGGCTCGATCCGGGGGACTGGCGTGTAGACGTCGAGACCGAAGATGGCCGGGTTGTCGGGCAAGTGTCTGTTGAGGTGGCTGAGCGGGGAGAGATAGGGGCGACGGCCAGAACGTTTCTGTATTAATCCAATAAACGGCTTAGCGGCTTTAAATTACTTGAGGAGCGAGAGGGCGAAGGGGTGCCTGCGAATAAAGGCATCCAGGACCTCATCCCTCCTGATGCGGTGTTGATTTGTGAGATCTGGCTGCGCGACATTATGAGTGTCCTTCCCTAGTAAGACGTTAGAAGGTGATATATGAGTCCTCGTAGCTTGGGATCCTGTCCGTCCAGCCCTAACTGCGTCTCGACCCAGGCTCAGGACGAGGGACATGTCATTGAGCCTATTCGCTACCGCAAGTCTCGTGCTGAGGCGAAGGAGGCGCTGAAAGAAGTTATCCGTTCCATGGCACGAACCAAACTCGTTGAAGAAGACGAGACCTATCTCCATTACGAGGCCACCAGTCTGTTGCTTCGTTTCGTTGACGATGTCGAGTTTTTGTTCGACGACGAGACCAAGACCATCCACTTCCGTTCCGCCTCCCGCACCGGCTACGGCGATCTGGGCGTCAATCGCAAGCGTATGGAGCAGGTACGTGTCCTTGTGGGTGAAAAGCTGTAGCTCCATTCGGTAATTTCCTTTGGAGCTGAACGGCATCTTGCTACGATGTCGAAAGCAGGAGGCAGGCGCCGATGGGATTCAAACGAAAAGGCTCGCGTGTTGAGGTAAACCGGGGCGGCCGTCTGCAGCGAGGGCCTCTCTCGGCGCCGTGTAAGATTCTGGATGTGAGTGAGACAGGTGTACGGATTGAGAGCCGCTTGTTCGTGAAGAGCGGCGATGAACTTCAACTCATGATCGAGCTTGAACAAGGGAGAACGCTGACTTGTAGCTTACAAGTCGTCTACGTGCGTTCCCCTAAGTTCGGCGCGAAGATCACCTCGATCAGTCCGGAGGACAGGGAACGACTCACCCATATCTTCGACGATCGAGTACAGAGCAGCTATTCCCGCCGGTAACGGGGCTTGTTCAGTTGGTCTTGTTTAACCAAACAAACGAAACAAACCAGAAGAACCAAATAAACCAGATAGACCAGACAGACCTGGTTAATGCGCGGGGCTGGGTGGTTTTGGGCCGAGCCTGGTTGTGTGCTGGAAGACACATTTCGGGCAGGTGTAGTGAACGAATTGCTTGCCACCGACGAGGCGTTTCTTCATCGTGACCTGGCACCAGGTGCAGAGGCGATCGGGGAGATCAGCTGAAGGCGGAACCGGGTTCGGGGTAGATGAAGTGACATTGGTCATGCGCGGCATTCTCTCCGACCGCTGCGAACCTTGTCAATCGGTCGAGTCGTCCCTGAACCGCTAGGCGTGAAAAAAAGTTTCTCCATCCCCGCTCATATGAAAATTTTCGTGGTATAGTCCGAACAATAGTCCATCGTCACAGTTTTTTCACCCTCCTAACAGAAAGGTGTATAACCTCTATGAGTAGCCCGATTGATTCCGAGACCGCAATCTTTCCAACCGAGTCCCCAGTAGCTGATTCCATTGCTCCCCAGGAGATGGTGGGTGATGGAAAAGCGTGGGGACTCTGTACCGCTCTCGATCTTCAAGATTGTACCCCCGACCTGATTCGCAATGCCGACCATATCCGCCGTTATGTTGCCGAGCTGTGCGAGCTCATTGACATGAAACGCTTTGGCGAGTGCCAGGTCGTCGATTTTGGCTCAGGCCGGGTTGCCGGCTATTCCATGGTGCAGCTGATCTCGACCTCGTTGATCAGCGGCCATTTTGCGAACGATACGAACAACGCGTACCTCGACATTTTCAGCTGCAAGGGCTATGACCCTGCCGTTGTCGAGGCGTTTTCCAAAGACTTCTTCGGCGCGCGTCGCAGTACGACGACGGTCACGCTCCGTTATTAGAAAAACACCGGGAGCCGCGGCACCGCGGCTCCCGGTATCGATTCGAACAACCCTCGCTTTTCCCACGAGCCATGAGCCCCACCACAGTCAAAGAGTTCTTACAGCTCCTCCCGGGCCAGCTCGATTCAGATGCGGCCGAAGATCTCGATGCGGTCTATCAGTTCGATCTGAGCGGCGCACAGGGAGGGCAGTACATTCTCACCATCCGGGAGGGGGTCTGTCAGGTCGCAGAGGGGACGCATGAGAACCCTCACGTTGTCCTCTCGATGGGAGGAGAAGACTGCATCAAGGTTCTGAAGGGCCAGTTAAGCGGGACTGCAGTCGCCATGTCCGGTCGGCTCAAGATCAGCGGAGATATCGGTTTGGCAATGCAACTGAAGGCACTTTTCCCAACTGTCGGGTAACATCTCCGCAGCATGGCCGAGCGAGACTGGCTGGCCGAGCGAGACAAGCAGAGGGTTCGAGGTCCGAAGTTCAAGGTTTTGGAACTTCGAACCCGGAACGTAGAACTTCGAATCGCGCCTTTCTCGCCCTTCACGCGACGCGGTTCTATCGACCAGCCGGTTCTGCCGGAATCCAATCGATATTTTCTGCTGTCTTGTCCGGGTGGCGGGAAAACCGTTCTTCTAAGATTACATAGACAGTGGGGATGAGAAAGAGCGTGAGAATTGTCGAGACGCTGAGCCCTCCGACGACTGCGCGCGCTAACGGAGCATTCGTTTCTCCGCCGGTTCCCCAGCCGATGGCCATAGGGAGCAGCCCTAACACGGTGGCGAGGGAGGTCATCAGAATGGGCCGGAGTCGCGTCTTTGCCGCGGTGACCGCCGCGTCGTGCAACTCCCGCCCTCGCCGACGCAGCACGTTCGTATAGTCGACGAGCAGGACGCCGTTTGAGACCACGATGCCCAGCATCATGATAACGCCCATCATCGACGTGGTGGAGAGAGTGGTATCGGTCAGGAAGAGGATGAGGATGACACCAGGAAGGCCCATTGGGACCGAAAACATGATGATGAAGGGGTCGATCAGCGATTTGAACTGTGCGGCCATCACCATGTACACGAGGACCAGTGCCAGGGCCGTCGCAAACAACAGGCCTTCAAAGGTTTCCCGCTGTTGTTGAATCTGACCGGCCAACCGGATGCTGAAGCCGGAAGGGAGCTGGATCTTGGCAATGCTCGCCTCCAGGTCGGCGGCGACGGCGCCGAGGTCCCGATCCACTGGGTTGGCGGTCACATGGACCACCCGCTGGAAGTACTTGCGGTCGATCTTCACCGGGCCGGCATTGAGTTTAAGCGAGGCGACGTTTTTGAGGAGGACCGGCTCTCCTGTTCGTCCGGTCAAAATGATGTTCTCGATATCGGTGAAATCCTTTCGGTGTTCTTCCGCGAGCCAGGCGCTGATGTAGTATTCATTTCCATTCTGGGGGTCGGTGTAAATGATGGGGTCGGTGGGGCCGTTGCCGTTGAGTGAAAACAGCACGGCGTTGGCGACATCCGTTTCACTGATGCCAAGGAAGGCGGCCTTCTCTCGATCTACCACCACGTTGACCTCGGGATAGTTCTCCTCACGACTGACTTCGATATCGGCTAACCCCGGTATTTGCTGCATCAGGCTTTCGACCTGTTGGATGACCCCCCGCGCTTTTTCGAAATCATAGCCGTAAATCTCCACGTCGACAGATTTCTGCGACCCAAAGCTGGTGACTCGCTTAATGAGCCCGCCCGGGTCGAAAAACATCGCGACGCCCGGAAAGAGTTTGAGGATTTTGGGCCTTACGTCGTTCATGATTTGTACTTGGTTTCGTTTCCGCTTATCCGGCGTGACGAGATGGACTGAGATGCTCGATGTATGGGGGCCGGTATTCGGGTTGAACAGGGAGGAACGGCCCTGTGCCAACACGCCGGTACTGGAGACAATGGTTTCCAGTTCTTCGGCAGGGATCTGTGCCCGCAGTACCCGTTCGATCTCCGCCACTTGCTGCTCGGTTTTCTCCACTCGTTGACCGACCGGTCCGCGCAGGACAATGCGGAACTGGCTTTCATCCGACACCGGTAAAAACTCCGTACCGATCTTGGGCACCAGAGCGAGCGAGGCAGCGAAGAGGAGCAGGACGCCCACGATGAAGCGCCAGCGATGGGCCAAGACCCAACGGAGCGACTCCTCGTAGCCCTTATCCAACGACTCATACCGTTCGCGGCTCCAATCCATCAGGCGAACGAACCAGGTCGGCATCGAACGGTGAGATTCCTGTTCCGGCTTGAGGAATCTGTAGCAGAGCGCCGGGGTGACCGTGCGGGAGACGAAGAAGGAGGTAAATAGTGAGATCGCGATTGTGATGGTCAGGGGAATCAGGAGCAAGCGGGCAATCCCGGCGATGAAGAAAATCGGGAGGAAGACAACGACCGTGGTGACCGTTGAGGCGAGAATGGGCATCGCCACCTCGCGGGCCGCTTCCAGGATCGCGTCCCAGCGGCGGGTCGTGGTATTGAGATGGCGTTGAATGTTCTCAAGTTCCACAATGGAATCGTCGACGAGCCGGCCGATCCCAAGGGCCAAACCTCCCAGGGTGAACACGTTCAGGGTTTGCCCTGAGAAGTACAATACGATGAAGGTCACCATGATCGAGAGGGGAATGGCGACAGAAATGATCAGCGTGCTCGTAAAGTTTCGGAGAAAAATCAAGATGACCGCAGCCGCCAGCAACGATCCATGCAACGCCTGTTCGATGAGGTTGCTGATGGACTGGCGGATATAGACCGATTGGTCGAAGGAAATGCCGACCTTGACGCCGGGCGGAATGCCGACCATCTTCGGCAAGGCCGTGCGCAGGGCATCGACCACTGCCACGGTATTGGCGATGGGCTGCTTGTTTACCCGAAGGTACACGGCCCTGGTCCCGTCCGTTCTGACGATGTTGGTCTGAATGTCAGACGAATCAGTCACGGTTCCGACATCCCGTACGCGCACGGGGCTGCCCTGTTGGTTGACCTTCACGATCACGTCCTGAATCGGGTCGACGGAGCGGAATTGATTATTGGTGAAGACGTTGTAGTCCAGATTGCCGGCTTTGATGTCGCCCGAGGGAAGGATGATGTTGGCGGCTTTCACGGATTTGACGACGTCGAGGATCGAGAGGCTCCGGGCGTTCAACAGCGCCGGATCGAGGTTGATATTGATCTGGCGGATCTTTCCGCCTTCCACGGTGGCGGCGGCGACGTTGGCGATCTGTTCAATCTGCGGGGCAATCGTATTAGAGGCCAGATCGTACAGAGCCCGTTCGTCGAGATCATCACTGGAAACCGTCACGAGAGAGACAGGGATATTGGAGACATCGAATTTGACGATAAAGGGTTGCAGGATGCCGGGAGGGAGACTATTGAGAATTTGAGTGACGCGTTGCATGACCTCCATCTGGCCGACGTTAATGTCCGCGCCCCAGTTGAACCAGATCTGCACCGCGCCGATGCCCTGCTTGGCAAACGACTCGACATGCTCGACGTTCGACGCAGAACTGACGGCCTTCTCAATGGGATAGACGACACTCTGTTCGATGTCGAGCGGAGGTGCGCCTTTATAGATCACGCCGACGAAGGCGACGGGCACTTGAATCTGCGGAAAGAGGTCGACCGGTAGCCGCTGAACGGAAGTGGCGCCCAGGATCACCATGGCCAAGGACAGCATCAGGATGCCGATGCCATTGCGAAGTGCGAGGAGGGTCAGCCACATAGCATGATAGGTGAGGGGTTAGGGGTGAGGCGTAAGGGGCAACAAATGAGGGTTCGAGGTGAGAACTCTTGGATATTCACCCCTTCACCCCTGACCCTTCACTCCTCACCGGTTGGAGGGGTTGCGTCTGCACGGGACTGCCGTCGTGTACGAGATCTTTTCCGGAGACGATCACCTGCTCCGATCCGTCCAAGCCCTTGGTGATCTCCACCCGGTTCTCGTCGCGGACTCCGATTTCCACCGGCACCCGCTGGGCCTTTTCTTCGCGCACAATGTAGACATATTGGGAGTCTTCCAGTCGACTTACTGCGTCGAGGGGAATCTGAATCGCGTTCCGATGGGCGCCGACCAGAACCTCCACCCGGGCGAACATGCCGCCCTTCAAGACATGATCTTTATTGGGGAGATCCACCTCGATCGTCATCGTGCGGGTGGCACGGTTCAGCGCTTGGACGATGCGGGTGACCGTGCCCTCGAAGATACGATTGGGATAAGCCTCGGCGCGAACTTCTACCTTTTGGCCTGCCTGGATGAGCGGGATGTCTTTCTCGACGACCTCGATCAGAATGCGGACGGTCTGGATCTCATGGAGGGTGAGAATCCCACGCGAGATGGTAGAGGTGCCGGCAGTTGTCCCGCTGACATAGGAGCCGAGGTCGAGGTTGCGTTCGGCCACGTAACCAGCGAAGGGCGCACGGATATACGAGTAGGCCAGGTTCGTCTCGGACTGCGCAAGGGCGACTTCCATTTGCTGGACCTGCGCGCGGAGCGAGTCGAGTGCCGCTGCTGCCGCGTCGTACGCAACCTGGGCGTTATCCAGATCTTGCTGCGAGACAAATTGGTCTTTGATCAATGCTTGCATCCGATTGAGCGTGAGGGTGGTGTTGCGGACGCTGGCATCCTGCTGTGAGACTCTCGCTTTGGCTGCAGCCAGGTTTGCCTTGGCCTGGTCGACGGCATGCCGATAATCCGAGTGGTCGATCTCGATCAGAAGCTGGTTGGCTTTGACCAGGTCGCCTTTGTCGACATAGATTTTGGCAATGTAGCCGTTCACCCGTGAGAACAAATTGACCGATTGGTTGGGAGTGATGTCGGCGGTATAGGTGAGTCGAATGTCGAGATCCTGTTTCAGTGGCGTCACGGTGGCGACGGTGATAACACGGGTTTTGCGGGCATCGGTCTTGGCGCCGCTGCTGAGGCGAAACACGACGAGAGCCGTGATCGCAAAGAAAATGATTACCCCAAGCGTGACAATCGGATGTTGTTTCAGGGGATTCATCGCGATCGCCTCCCTGGTACCTTACGGTCGGCCGGCGTCTTGATCAGTCCGGCAAGGAAGAGATCGACATAGGTTGCGACCGTGTCTTCATGGGATTGATGCATCGGGACTCCGAATATCTCATGGAGTAGACGATGATGGACGACCATGCCGATAAACGCGCGAGCAGCCAGGAGGGGATCGACCGGACGAAATGCGCCGTCTTCAATCCTTGTGCAAATATACGCGGCGAGGTGGTCATAGAACACCTTGTGGTGCTTGCCGAAGAACATCTCGGATAGTTCGTGCCCTTCCAGCGCACTGAATAAGAGGAGTCGTAAGAGCGTCGAGTCGACGCCGGGGCGAATGCGGTAGCTCGCAATCATCGTAAACACACGATAGTCGTCGTGTGTTTTGGCTGCAGCCTCCACCGCGTCGAGCAGTTCGTTGACGGTCACTTTTTCTGCCAGGATTGCGGCGTACAGCGTTCGTTTCGTCGGGAAGTACTTGAAGACCAGCGCCTCGCTCACACCCGCCGCTTTGGCAATTTCTTTTGTTGTCGTGCCGTTGAACCCTTTTCTGGCGAAGAGCGATGCGGCGGCCAGGATGAGGCTGGCCTGACGGTCGCGTGCCGAAGCCCGCTGTCCGTTCCCATTCGTGGTCTGTGTCGTTCGTTTCTTCATGGTAAGTGAGTGCTTACTCACCAGAATCCTAGCATGCAGCGATTCCAGGGGGCAAGCATGGGCAGGAATTGCACGCGAGTTGTTTTGGTAGGGTGTATGCGGCTTCTATGCGGTCGTGGCCGGTGATGAATCTGGTGATGGATGGGGAAACCATGTTCAAGTTTTCCCTTTCATGTGAGGCGCTTGACAGGGGAAAACAATCTGCGTATAAGCCGGAATCTTCGCGGGGTGGCTCTAGCAGGATGTTGAACAAGCCGCTCCTCGAAACCGTAAAACGTTAGATGTGAAAGGTAAAATGTGTGATTGCCGAGTACCTTCCCTCCGAAACCTCTCACCTCTCACGTTTCACCTTTCTCGAACGATTGGCGTAGCCATATAGATTTTCCATAACCTGCTAAGGCAGGCGTAGGGCGGATATCTCGTATAAGAGGGTTGACTGATGGATCTCACCCGCGCTCAACGGTTGATGTATTCCCTGTCCGTGGACTCTCGCTTTTCCTCACTGGTGCGCCACCCGGCACCTAATTATGTAGCCATCGTTTTTTCACCCAGTAGGCTGGTCCGTCTCGGACCGGCGTGCGATACAGGGCTTCAGCGACGGCATCCTAACGTCATATCAACACAACCAACAGGGAGGTAGTGATGAAGAGACGACGGTTTCAATCAGCGAATGTGGGCAGGCTTGTGCTCGGAGGACTCCTTCTGGCGGGCGGTGGCCTATGGGTCACGCCGGCTGGTGCCCAGAGTACAGCTCCGCAGACACCGCAACAGGCGCAGCTTCGGCAGATTTTGGAGAAGCTCGATCAGGTCCTGGCGGCCACTAAAGCTGGAGAAAGCGCTAAGAGTAACGTTGCCGAGGATAGCAGCACGCAGCGATGGGACCAGGTGCTGCCGGTATCGCAGCGTTTCATGGTTTTACCGGCCTTTAACAACGATGCGGTACTAGATAAGGAAACAGGCCTTGTCTGGGAGAAGTCTCCTCAGACGAACGGGGTATCTGCGGCGAATAGCCGCCTGGCCTGCGCCAATAAAGCCGTCGGAGGTCGAAAAGGCTGGCGCGTGCCGGCTCTCCCGGAGTTAACCAGTTTGGTAGATCCCTCTGCCGCCTCTCCCGGCCCGACCCTGCCGCAGGGCCATCCGTTTCTCAATGTCCAGGCTGCTAACTATTGGTCATCGTCGGCTCATCTGGAGAATGCGACTCTCACGTGGGGTGTGGGGCTCAATAACGGCATGGCGTTGGGACTCAGCAAATCTTTTGATCAGCGGATCTGGTGTGTCCGTGGTGGCGCAAATGCGGACTAACATGGAGTGTGTGACGATCGGGATTATGTCATGATTCGAAGTGGGGGAGGTAGAGGTTCTGAGCTTCTCCTCCCCAGCCTCGCGAGGCAGATCTTGTTCCATGTTTTCTGCTAAGAGATAGCTAGGGTAAGGATTTAAGCTGTGGCTGCCGTGGGTGGGAATGGACCTGGATGGTGAGCGAAAGAGGCTTGCCTTTGAGTGTGGACCGGTTCATCTGCTTCCAGATGAAATGGCGCAGCCGGGCTTGCTCTCGTGCCGTGATGTGAAGAAATTCAATTCCGTATTCGTTTTCCGCAGACCAGATCACCCGAAACTCTGAGATGAGAATCAGACGGGATGTCTCAGGGATTGTCAGATAGAGAGCCCGGAAATGTCCTATGGGCAATGTCTGTATGCTTCGAAGTTTGCATCCGCACTCGGACAGATCAAGGGCTACTCCATCGCCAACCTGTTTGAAGCGATCTGCTGCTGAAAAGCGAGCCATGATCTGCACAGGGATCCGTCGGGCCACCCTGCAGGTAGTGGCTTGAACTGGGGGATGAGCCGACACTCGTTTGTCTATCCGCCGTCGTCCGATCATTGGTTCTCGTTGTAGCAGGCGAATAGTCTAATCGGAATGTGCGAGATTCGAGCGCAAGAAGTACGAGAGCCGGTTTCGTTCCCGTAGGTTCATCTTGAGGATCTCAACTCCAAACCGACGTCCTGAAGCCCCAGCCACCTTCGTTTCCATTACCCAAGCCACCTTCGCTTCCATTATAAACAATGGGTCTTGTCCATCTGGGAGGTAGAGAAAGATCGTGAGGTCCATTCCCTGCTTGACCGGGGCGTTGCCGCGAATACCCAATCCTGCGGGTGAGAGATCCGTGACCATGCCATCGCCCATGAGAACCTCGCCACAATGGTCTTGGGCTGAGTACATCAACCCGAACTCTATTGCGGGGCGGGGGCTTTGCCTCCGATTGGCCACTTCCGTCAGAGACTGAAATCCGTTTCTAGATGCGACCTGTTGTCGTCTCATGAGAACACCTCCTTGTTTCGGCTCTGGTCTCAGATGCCTCCGTTGTGGACTGAGAGGGTGACGCGAGCTCATAAGAAGAAGCGCAGATGATTCTTCTCCTCCAACGTCAAGGTCTTTATCTCCACTCCAAATCGACATCCTTCTGCCCAGGAGACCCGGCTTTGGGTGATGGAGAAGGGCTTTTCCATTCCGGGAAGGTCGATAGAGAGGGTTACGTTCATGCCGGGTGCGACCGACCGATTTCCCCGTATGCCGACCCCGCTTGATGAGAGATCGATGACGGTGCCGTCACCGATCAGCGTCTGGCCGGAATCCATGTAGGAATAGAACAATGAGAAGAGTGTCAGGGTGCGGCTGCCATGCCGGCGATCGGAGTGACCGGGGTGTTCCGCTACTGCGGCAGTAATGGGCGCGATTGTAAGAGGATTCATGACCCCTCCGTGGCGTTGGATCGACGCTTAGACGATACGGAATGCCGCCCGTCGGTCCTCCAGAGATGACAGCCTGATATGTCTCAATATCACTTCTTGCAGCCGTCTCCGTTCTTCTGTTGACAGTTTGGAGAACCGGACGGCAAACGAATCCCTGGAAATTCGGGAGACAATGACGTCGGTGAGGCACATCGGACCCTGCCCATCTTTAAGGTCTAGGAACAGAGTGAGAGTGCTACCTAGCGGGCAGGGGGCCGCGCTCAAGATCTTGCATCCTGTTTTGGAGAGGTCTTTCAGGGTTGCCTCTCCTGTGACGATTCGTGCGCCTACTTGGCTGGAGTAGCGGATTCGGCACCACATTGTAACTCGCTCAGCGTAGCGCTCATCCAAGAGTGAATGAGGCTTCTGGCTTTTGACTCCTGACAATGGGTGGGGCAGCTTCATCGGTGGTTTCTCTGTTTTTCTCGACAGGCTGAGGATACCGCATTCGGGAGTTTCGGCCATCCCTCATGCGGGGGGGTGGGGGCTCCACCAGAAGGGGGAGTTGGGCTGTGGGTGGCAGTTGGCGAGGTGATGACTATTAGAATACGGTGTCCGAGCCGCTATCGGTCATTTTTCGGCGGAGCTGCTGGCTCTCGAAGAAGATGATGCCATGATCGGTGCCGATCTCGTATCGGAGTTTCACATCGGTTTCGAACCCGGTCCAGCTAAAGAATTTGACGGGGCCGCTGGCGATCTGCCCCGGTGTGCGGTCGAGTGGGCCGTAGAGGGATTGAAGATAGGCCAGAATCTGGTCGTGAATCGCCTTGCCTTGGTAGCGGACAGTCACACGCGCGAACTTGCCTTCGACGGTGACGAATCGCATGGAGTCGACCTTCACTGGGCCAAGAGAGGGAGTCCCGGCCTTCAGCTCATAGGTTTGTAACCGACCGGCGTCCTCGACTTTCATGAAGCTGTCGGTTTCCAAAAATATTACGCCCCAGGGGGTTCCCTCGAACCCATTTGGGTCGTTCTGCATCGGCACGGCTGATGCCGGGACGCCATGCACAATGAGCGAGAAGAAAAGGACGATGCGGGAAATGTCGCGGACCCAATGGGTTGTGCAGGGGGGGCGAGGCATATTATTCCGCCGAATCGCTGATATGGTCGTTGAATAGAGGGGCCAGGGTGCGGCTGTCGATGAAGATAATGCCTCTTCCTGTATTCGCATGGTACGTCAGGTTGATTTCGGTATCGGTTCCGCGCCACGTATATTGCTGATTGAGGCCCCGCAGCATCTGCCCTGGGACGCGTTCAAGGGAACCGAACTGACGTTCCATGTATGTAAGGATCTGTTTGTGCCGATCCTCGCCTTGATAGTGAATGGTCACGCGGGCGAACTGTTCGCTGACCGATAAGAGCAGGAGGCTCTCGACCGGGACTCCAGCATACGCTGGCGGGCCTTCTCTCAATCGGTATTCATTCACATGCGGACCTGCTCTGGCCACTTCCAAGTCCGGTCGCGTAGCCAAGGCAATGCCCCAGGTCAGGCTCTGGAACCCGTTCGGGTCATTCGTCATCGGCACCGCATGGGCGAGAAAAGGGCGGCCCATAGAGAGCAGGAGGCACAATAGGAGAAGGTATCGGCCCGCGTGATGCTTCTGTTGCTCGATCATGCCAGAACGCTATCATGGCCGATTATTAGGGTGCAACCCTCTCAGTTTTGTTGAGAATCGCGTGGGGCATAGCTTATAATGCGCGCGCTTTTCCATGTACGGAGTGGCGAGGAACTGACCGGATGATTGAGAGCGATGCGTTCGTCCAAGCCCTGCAAGATATCGGGGTGGATTTCTTTACGGGGGTTCCGGATTCGATCCTGGGCGGTATCATTGCGGAGTTGATGGAGCGGCGTCTCTATATCCCGGCAGTACGTGAGGACGAAGCCGTAGCTATGGCAGCCGGAGCTTATATGGCCGGCAAGATCCCCGCCGTGTTGATGCAGAATTCAGGGCTTGGGACATCGCTGAACACGCTCATTTCCCTCAACTATATCTATCAGCAACCCTGCATCCTGATCGTGTCCTGGCGAGGCCAAGGCGGCAAAGATGCGCCGGAGCATCTGGTGATGGGCGAAGTCATGCCGCAGTTTCTCGATACGATGAAGATCCCTCATCGCACGCTGACGGAAAAGACGGCCATCGACGATCTGAAGTGGGTGGCCGAGACGTTTATGAAAAAACGGATCCCTGTGGCGTTGAATATCACAAAGGGCGTCGTGAAGGGATTGCATCCTTAAGCGGCGTGAGGGTGCAATGAAGGAGCAGGATCGATGAGGCCGGAGCAGGGCACCATGCAGAGCCGGGCCATGGCGATGGCCGCATTGTTGGAATTGCTTACCGACCAGCCCGTCATCATTTGTAATGGATTTCCGTCTCGCGAGGCGCAAAAGATCGCCGACCGGCCGACTCATTTCTATATGATCGGTTCGATGGGGTCGGCGGCGGCGATTGCGCTGGGCGTGGCATTGTCGAAGCCGAATAAGCAAGTGATCGTGTTCGACGGCGACGGGAACGTCCTCATGGGCATGGGAACGCTTGCGACGGTGGGGGCGCTGAAGCCGAAGAACTTCATTCATGTGGTGTTCGACAACGAAGTCTATGGCACGACCGGCAATCAGCCAACGATTTCCAATGTGGTCCCACTTGAGAAGGTGGCGAAGGCGGCCGGGTATGTAAACGTCGAACGAGTACGGGAACGCGAAGACCTCGTCTACGAGTTCAAAGACATGCTGAAGAAAGACGGGCCGAGCATGTTACTGGTGAAAGTCAACGAGATGGTGGAAGATGCCGGGCGCGTGATGCTCGATCCGCCGGATATTACAAAACGATTTATGCAGGCAATCAAATAACACACGAAGGTAAGGCGCAAGGGGTGAGGGGAAGAAAGGCTACATGATCTTATTGAATCCAGGACCGGTGAATGTGTCGGAGCGGGTGCGGCAAGCGCTGGTGCGTCCCGATGTTTGCCATCGGGAGTCGGAATTTACCGAACTCCTGCACGGGATTCAGGCGAAGCTGCTAAAGATTTTTGTGCCGGGAGCGGAATCGGATTATGCCGCCGTGGTGTTGACCGGATCTGGCACCGCGGCAGTCGAGTCCGCCGTGATGTCGTCTCTCCCACCAGGCAAACGGATGCTGGTGCTCAACAACGGCGTATACGGCGAACGTATTTCCCAGATGGTCGGCCTCTATCGTCTGGGCGTGTCCGAGCTCAAATACGATTGGACGACAAGGCCGGATCCTGAACGGTTGCGGCTTGCGCTTCGGCAACATCCTGAAGCGCATGCGGTCGCCATGGTCCATCACGAAACGACCACCGGGCTCATCAATCCTGTCAAGGAGATCGCGGATGTCGTGGACAGCCAGAACCGGGTGTTCATTCTCGATGCGGTCAGCGCCTTGGCAGGCGAGCCGCTGGATATCGCTGGGTCTCATATCTATATGGTGGCAGGTACAGCGGGAAAGTGCATTCAGGGATTTCCCGGTGTGTCCTTCGTGCTCGTCCGCAAGGGATTTCTGGAGCGGATGCGTGGCTATCCCAGACGGTCGATCTATCTTCACATCACTCAATATGTGGACGACCAGGGCCTCGGGACGATTCCGTTCACGCCGGCGGTGCAGGTCTATTACGCATTCGACGAAGCGTTGAACGAACTCATGGAGGAAGGAGTCGCCAAGCGGATCCAGCGGTATAAGAAGGTCGCGACCTTGATTCGAGACCGTATGGCGAAACTCGGCGTGAAGCCGCTCTTGACCCCAGACAAACTATCCAACACAATCACCGCCTATCATCTTCCCGAGGGCGTGACCTATCAGTCGCTGCATGATCGACTAAAGAAAGAGGGCTACGTGATCTATGCGGGACAAGGCCAGCTCCAGAGCCAGATTTTCCGCGTCGCGAACATGGGCGCGCTCACGGAGGCGCAGTTGTCTGGATTTCTCGACGTATTCGAACGGGTCTGTGGCACAGCATGAAAGCCGTCATCCTCGCAGCCGGAGTCGGGAAGCGCCTGTGGGAGGTCACGCAACATCGCCCGAAGTGCCTCATCGAGATCGGCGGGCAGACCCTCTTGCATCGCTACCTCACATCGCTTCGGAGCGTCGGTATTCATTGTGCCGATATGGTGGTGGGCTACAAGCAAGAGATGATTCGCGCGGCTGTGGCAGCGAATTCTTGTGGTGTTCGCGTGAATTTCCTTGTGAATGAGCAGTTCCATCGCGGCAGCATTTCCTCGCTCTGGATCGCACGCACCGTGTTGGATGACGATGCGATCATCATGGATGCAGACGTGCTCTTTCATCAAGAAATATTGCGTCGCCTGGTACAATCCTCCTATGAGAACGCGCTGCTTATGGATGATACTGTCAAACAGACCGGGGAAGAGTGCATGGTTGTGGTCGAAGGCGGGCGGGTGATTGCACTGACAAAAACGATGCCCCTGCATTACGACTATGCCGGAGAAGGCGTGGGGTTTCTCAAGGTTCGGCATGCCGATGCGCCGCATGTCGTGGCGTCGCTCAAGACTCATGTGGATCGCGAAGCCTGGCAAATGGAATATGAAGATGCGCTCGTGGGATTTTTCCGTGATGTCAAAGTGGGGCATGAGAAGATCGGTGGACTTCCCTGGACTGAAATCGATTTCGTGGAAGATGTGACGAAAGCGGAACGGGATGTGTTGCCGAAACTCTAAAAGCGGGGGCCGTGGGGTAGCGGGGTAAATGGGCAATTGGTTCTTCAAGGTGTCGGGATGATCAGCCATTATGAGTGAGAGTATCGTTCAGAGACAGACGGGCCTTCAGGGATTGAGTACGGCGATTCTCTTGCCGTCAGTGAGCTTGTTCGGCGAGGCGACCGGACTGTATGCCGATGAAGTGGGTCCGCTTACCAGCGTGGTAGGAATCGGCCTGTTTCAGCGGACGGTGTTGACGCTGCAGCGAGCCGGCATCCGACAGCTCATGGTGTTGGTCGGACCGGAGGAGGATCAGCTGAAACAGGCGTTGAGTAAAGGGCCACGCCTGACGATTCCTGTACGCTGGATGCCGATTCGTGAGTTTCCTCTGGACGACCCTCGCACCTGGGAATCGCTGGCTGCTGAAGTTCGCGGCTTCTGTCTCTTGTCCGGTGTGCAGGGGGTGTTCGCGAGCTCCTTGATCGAGAGCCTGCGGCACGAGGTGCAGGAGGGGCAGGCGATCATCGTGGCTCGGGCCGCGAGCGAGCGAGACCGGCAGCCACGCCGGCAGAGTTTACGTGTGAAGGTACAGGCTGGACGGCTCCGCTCGATGACATCGAGACAGGACGACGCGGCGCTGGTGGCGGCAGACCTGGTCGTGCTTCCGGTCAATCTCATGAGCGCTGCCGTCGGGCAAGGCGACGTGGAAACCGGCACGATGCCGGTTCGTCGATGGCTTGAACGGGCCGCGGTGGACGGGCATGTGCGGGTACTGTCCATGGAGACGAACCGGTCCCATTGGTATCAGGACGTGCGCAATGCCGCCGATGTACGGGCTGCTGAGGTGAAGCTCTTCAATTCACTCAAGGGCGAGTTCGAAGGCTTCGTCGATCGGTTCTTCAATCGAAAGATCTCCCGCTGGTTCACGCGCATCTTTCTCGTTGTAGGTTTGCCGCCGAATGTCATTACGATTCTGGCGGCGCTGATCGGATTGGCCGCGGCCGCCGGCTTCGGCATCGGGACCTACAGCGCCGGCATCGTGGCCGCGTTGTTGTTTCAACTGGCGGCAGTCATCGATTGTTGCGATGGTGAAGTGGCGAGGCTCACGTTCACCGAATCGCCGTTCGGGGCTTGGCTCGATATCGCGATGGACAATGTTGTGCATATGGCGATCTTTGCCGGTATTGCGGTCGGCTCCTATCTGAGTATGGCCGGGGACGACGATGCATGGGTGCCTCTGGCCCTGGGCTCGGCAGCGGTTTTGGGGAATGGACTCTCGTTCTGGCTCGTCACCCGCGCACAAAAGATTAAGTCCGCGAGTGGATGGAAGACCCCGGCGCAGGCTGCTTGGTCTGACTTTATGCTCAAGAATGTTGCAAGCCGGGATTTCTCCGTCATCGTTCTGGCTTTTGCTGTGATCGGCAAGCTCGACTGGTTCCTCTGGATGGCCGCGATCGGATCCATAGTGTTCTCGCTTCTAATGTTGTGGGTCATCAGACCGTCCGCCAGGACCCGTGCATAGCAGGAAAGATGGGAAGGGCACCCATGTTGGTCTAAGTGCGGCCGTCGAACGAGGCCCTTCTCAGGGCGCGCGTTCCGGGAGCACAAGACCAACGTGGGTGCCCTTCCCAAAGGGAAAAACGAGCGAGCTTGGAAGGATCATTGTAGTAGATCTACGGTGCTCGCCAGGGGAAAGAGCGCGTCTCGGCGCGATCGGGGTTGGGCGGGTGAGAATGTCGCGCGCAGTAAAAGGCAACCTTGGCCACTCCCTTAATGAAAGAGTGGAGATAAAGATACGCTTCCCTATGACCTCTCTGTTTTTCCTCACCGTGGATTCCTAGCCTAGCGTGCTAAAACTTTTCCTACTCGTCGTCGGTCTCCTCACCCTCGTTCTCATCGTCTGGCATATCGGTCCCGGGCAGATCTATGTCGCGGCGGCGCAACTCGGGCCGGTCGCGCTTCTCGTCCTGCTGATTCCTTCTGTCATTATGTATGTCGTCGAAGCCTACGGGTGGAAAGTCACGCTTGGCCCGTCGGCAAAGGATATTCCATTCTGGCGTGTGCTCGCAATCCGGACCGCCGGTGAAGTGGTCAACATGACGACCCCGACGGCCTATGTCGGAGGTGAGCCGCTCAAAGCCTATCTCCTCAAAAAGCAGAACGTACCGATGGTGGAGGGGCTTGCCTCGGTCATCATTGCAAAAACGACGATGACGATTGCCGAAGTGCTCTTCATTTTGATCGGCATCGCACTGGGGGTGTGGCTGTTGGGCGGGAGCGATTCATCCGGTCACACCGTGGCTGCTGCGCTTGTCAGCGTGGGCTTGCTGGCCTTCGGGACTGCGGCGTTCGTGTTCGTGCAGCGGCAGGGACTCTTTACGTGGATCTTGGGATTTTTCCGGAAGATCGGGCTGAAGATTGCCTACCTCGAAACGCGTGAAGAAAAGCTTCGGTCGCTGGATCGAACGATCTTGGAGTTCTACCGTCACAACCGTCCGGCCTTTTATGCTTCTACCGGGCTGTTCTTTCTTGGCTGGATGGCGGAAGCGTTGGAAGTCTACGTCATCGTCTATTTTCTGGGCGGTCCTGCTATGGCCCTCTCCGCCATCTCCATCGGTGCCCTCTCCGTTTTTATCAAAGGAGGCACGTTCTTCATCCCCGGCAGCCTCGGCGCCCAAGACGGCGGGAATGTATTGTTGCTCCAGGCCTTTGGCTACTCCGATGTCACGGGCATTGCCTTCGCATTACTCCGGCGGTTCCGCGAGCTGGTCTGGATTGGCATTGGGCTGCTGTGCCTGACAATGCTGGGTGGGCGCGCGGCGGTCATTCAGGAAAGTCGCACGCCAGATTTAGGGAATGGTTCCTGACACCTTTCGCTTCCTCCTTTCACTTTCCCGGCATTGAGCGAGGCGAGTCTATGATGCCATGCGGTCTTCTTGGATCGCGTGGAAACGTTGAACCGTCCGTTTCCATATAAAGTCGTGCAGCCGGAGATTCGCTGCAGTATCCACCTGGAGGAATTCGATTCCGGCTTGGTTTCCATCTGTCCACTGGATGTGGGCGACTTCAATCGGCAGTGGCTCTTGCTGGTCTGGGAGCAGCAAGCGCAATGAGATGTCTTTGTCTGCCGGCAGGGGCTGATCAGTCTTGATCGTGCATCCTAACGGCGAAAGATTGGTGATTGTTCCCTCGCCAACCAGCGTCGACAGCACACAGTACATCACAGAACAGGTGATTGGCGCGCGGTAGAGGCTGCGATGGTAGTGTTTGGCCTGTTCCATCGTAGTATAGAGTCTACGACGGCCAGGGGCTTGGGGGAATTCCCCAATAGAAGGGGGAAGAGGACATTCGTGCTTCCGCCGCTAAAGCCAGAGCCCTGTTGCTTGCCATAGCGAAGCCCCGCTTGGTGCAGCAACTAGTTCCGTTCCGACTTGTTGTCGAACGGAACGTCGAACAGGCTGCGCCACCCGTAAGAACGGGTCGCGGCGTTTCGCTACGGCAAGACACCAACAGGGCTCTGATGCCCGCAGCGGCAGCACGACCGTCCTTGAGGGAATAGAACAAGCGAGCTTGTAAGGAAGAGAGGGGGCGACCCCGATGTTCTCCGTGCTCGCGCAACGCGCGGCTTCAGAAGGCCCTCGCCCGGGCTAATGGCACGTCTCGGCGTGACAGTGGGTGTGCGGGTGAGAAAGCTGCGCGCAGTGGAAGATCAATCAGCCCTCATCCCTAAAGAGAGAGTGAGCGAGTCTGGAATGCTGTGGAGACCTTCTGGCGGAGGTCTGGATCAGCGTAGCATCAGACCGACAAATTCAGCTTTCCTGGGAGGGCTTTGCCATTGTGCGGTGCCAACGCCGAAGGTGCTTGAGGCTCGGAAACTTCGTTTTGCCGCTGAAGAGATAGTTCTCGATGATACCGTAGAGATCATAGTCGACGAACAGGGGTCGATCGGAAATCAAGAACGGCGACTCGGCCAGCATATTGTCGATCGGCGTCAGTAGATCCGTGAATTGCGCACAGAGGTATTTGCGATGACTCGTCCATTCCTGGAGACAGCCCTTCCCGAACTTCCGTTCCTTGTGTCGAATCAGCATGACGCGTTCGACCAGAGGTCGTGACGGAATGATGTAACTGTCGTTGATCTTGAACCCCACCATCTCCAGGTCGTTTTCGAAATAGCGCGAGAGGATGAGCTGAATGCCCTCGACCTCTTTAGGGAACAGGTTGAGCCCATAGCGCTGATCGATATACCGCGCAACCTCTTGTCCAAAGTCAGTGACATCGCAGATGGCCTGCTTCCCGTCGAGCACATAGGGCACCGTGTAGCCGCATCCGTTCGTGGCTCTGATAATGGAAGCCCGCTCGTGAAATGGAATATTGCGAAGGCGAAACGGGATGCCATTCCGTTCAAGTATATGTCGCACGGTAATGCAGAATGGCGACCAGGGAAACTGGATGAGCGTGAGCATGGAGTCTATATGCCGGAAGCGGAGAGAAACTTCAATGGTTTGTCGGCTCCCTTTCATCCTTCTCAGGGCCGCGCGTTGCGCGAGCACAAGAGATTGACCAGGCTGCCCCCTTCCCCTTTGTGCTAGGATGCCCGCATGAATACGGCGATGAATCGGCTCTGGGTGCTGATCTCCGCTGCAACAGATGCTTCGAACGTATCCGCTATAAACTGACCATGCTGAGTTCACCTTTCGGTGCTGTCGGAAGCAGTTGTAGAAGTTTGGGTAGCAGTGGGCGGAGGTCTTTCAAACGGTTGGTCTGGGCCTGCAGTACGATGACAGCGATGGTGAACTGCGGGATGTTCTGTTGAAAGGCTAGATTACGGTCGACGGTCACGAAAATATCGAATTGTGTTTGCGCGCGTGTCAGTAGCTCACCGTTCTTGATCCCCGCCCAGCCTGCTTGAGGAACAGTCAGGACTTCATGCCCCTGAATATCTTTGGCGAATCGTCGGTCGATGCACTCGTCGAGGAGGATTCTCACGAGGCTTTGGCGAGCATCCGGGTTTTAGCTTCTTCGAGGAAGGCGATGACTTGCTCGCGCGAGACGGTCGGGAAGCCTTGAAGGAAGTCGTCGATTGTTTCGCTACCTTCCAAATATTCGATCAAGGTCTGAACCGGCACGCGTGTTCCCGCGAAGACATGTGTGCCCCCGAGCACGTCTGGGGAAGAGCTGATGAGAGGTGCTTTGGCGGTAGCCATGGTTCACAAGGATAACGAGGCCGAGGTTGATTTACAAGCGCACAGCGGATTGTTAGGATGCCCGGCATGTCCGCAGTAAAGCTGGTCTTATGGACTTTTCTTGCCATTCTCGGTGCCGTCGCCCTCTCCTTTGTCACGGGTCTTGTCAATCCCAATGAAAAGGTAAACGGGCTCTGGCTGGTCGTAGCGGCGGCTTGCATTTATGTGCTCGCGTTTCGTTTCTATGGCCGTTGGATTTCTCGGCGCGTTGTTGAATTGAACGATCAGCGGGTTACCCCGGCGGTGCGGTTGAATGACGGCATCAATTTTCATCCCACCAATAAGTACGTGTTGTTCGGCCACCACTTCGCGGCGATTGCCGGAGCGGGACCGTTGCTGGGGCCGGTGTTGGCGGCGCAGTTCGGATTTTTGCCAGGGTTTCTCTGGCTGGTGATCGGGGCGGTGTTGGCGGGGGCGGTGCAGGACTTCATCATCCTGGTTGCGTCGATGCGGCGAAATGGCCGCTCATTGCCTGAAATTGCGCGCGATGAGCTTGGCGTTGTTACTGGCACAGCGACGGCGGTGGCGGTGTTGTTCATCGTGATTGTGGCGCTGGCCGGGCTGGGCTTTGCCGTCGTGAATGCGCTCTATCGCAATGCCTGGGGCACCTTCACGATTGCGATGACGATTCCCATCGGCTTGCTCATGGGTTTCTATCTTCAACGGTTCCGGCCAGGTCAGGTGGCGGAGGTTTCCCTGCTCGGTGTGGTGCTGTTGGTTGCGGTTGTGATCCTCGGGCGGGTGGTCGCACAGTCTTCGGTGGCTGGATGGTTCGAGCTTGAACGGGTGACCTTGGTGTGGGCCTTGGCCGGCTACGGCTTTCTTGCTTCTGTCTTGCCTGGCTGGATGTTGCTCGTGCCGAGGGGCTATCTCTCTACCTTCATGAAGCTCGGGGTGGTGGTGTTGTTGGGAGTGGGTGTGGTGCTCATGGCGCCGACGATCGAGATGCCGCGCGTGACGATCTTCGCAAGCGGAGGCGGACCGATTATTCCCGGTACGCTGTTCCCCTTCCTCTTTATCACCATTGCCTGCGGAGCCGTGTCGGGCTTTCACTCGCTGGTCTCGTCCGGAACGACGCCGAAGATGATCGAGCAGGAGTCCCAGGCCACGGTCGGCTATGGGGCGATGTTGTTGGAAAGTTTCGTCGGTGTGATGGCCTTGATTGCGGCCTCGGTGTTGATTCCCGGTGATTATCTGGCGATCAATACGATGCTCTCGCCCGATGCGCTGGCTGCAATGGGCTTTCCTGTCTCGCGGATTCAAGAACTCTCACAACTCGTCGAGGTGGATGTGGCGGGCCGGCCTGGCGGGGCCGTGTCGCTTGCGGTCGGCATGGCGTCCATTTTTTCCGCGCTCCCTGGTATGGCCGGGTTGATGGCCTATTGGTATCAGTTTGCATTGGTGTTCGAGGCCTTGTTCATTCTGACGACGATCGATACGGGCACTCGAGTGGGGCGCTATCTCATCCAGGAGATGGGTGGACGCTTCTACCCTCCGTTGCGGCGGATGAATTGGTGGCCTGGTGTGGTGGTGAGCAGCGGGCTGATCGTGGGAGCCTGGGGCTATCTCATCGGAGCCGGCAGTATTTCGACACTTTGGCCGATGTTCGGCGCAGCGAATCAGTTGCTCGGCACCCTGGCCCTCTGTATCGGCACGACGGTGCTGATCAAGATGCGGAAGGCGCAGTATCTGTGGATCACCGCGTTGCCGATGTTGTTTGTCGGCACGATCACGTTGATGGGATCCTATGAGATGTTCGGCATGTTTGTGACCAAGGCTTCGTCCCTTGCCGATAGCGGGCAGGCATTTGCGTTGTACCTGGATGCGGGTCTGGTGGCGGTGGTGGCCTTGCTCGCGGTGATCGTCTTGGGCGATAGTATCAGGCAGTGGTACGGCTATGTGATCTTGAAGCGGCCGTTCACCAGCAGCGAAGTGGTGGTGATGGCCGGAGGAAGTTCGCCGGGAAGAATGCAGACGACGATTTGTCATGACAATGAAGAGCGGCGGTTGCAGTTTCCCGGCGGGGGATGCTGTTGAGGGGGTATGAGGGGCGGCTGGGTGATCTCCTTGCTCGCGGAACGCGCACGCTCAGAAGGTGCTCGTTCGACACGCGCAGTTGAGATCTACCCAGCCTCCCTTTGGATGTGGAAGAGCGTTTCCAGTAGAAATAATCATAGGAGTTAGAAGAGGAGGGGATTGTGGCTGAGCAATTTTCGTTCGATGTGGTTTCGGAAGTGGATATGCAAGAGATGAAGAATGTCGTCGATCAGGCGACGAAGGAGATCAAACAGCGTTTCGACTTTAAAGACTCGAAGACGGAGATCACGTTGAAGGAGAAGGAAAAGGAGCTGTCCTTGGTCTCCGACGATGAGTATAAGCTCAACGCGGTGAATGACATTATCAAGACCAAGTGCGTAAAGCGCGGGGTCTCGTTGAAGGCCTTCACCTACGGGACCGTGGAGCCGGCGCTGAGTGGTACGGTGCGCCAGGTGGCAAAGATACAAAGCGGTATCGCGGCGGACAAGGCGAAAGAGGTATCGAAGGCGATCAAAGAGTCAAAACTGAAAGTGCAGGCGCAGATTCAAGGCGAGCAGGTGCGCGTGCTGAGCAAGAGCAAGGACGACCTTCAAGCGGCCATGGCGTTTCTCAAGGGCAAGGATTTTGGGATTGATCTGCAGTTCACCAATTACCGCTGATCCAGGATGCTGAAACAGGGGAGGGGATGGAGCCTGATGATCTTCTGTGCTCGCGCAACGCGCGGCCTCCGAAGGCCCTCGCCCGGGCTAATGGCACGTCTCGGCGTGCCAGTGGATGGGCGGGTGAGAAAGCTGCGCGCAGTGGAAGATCAATCAGCCCCCATCCCTGAAGAGAGAACGAGCAAGCTTGGAGGGATCATTGATTGAGTAGTGCATAATAGACTGACGCAGTTTGGAGTGACTCCGCCACCGTCGCATCCGAACATCGCCTCAAGCTGGATTCATGAAACGACTCGCCTTCCTATTACTGCTTCTACTTAGCCTTCCCCTCTTTGGCTGCAATCGCGGCGACCCCATCGTCGTCATTCAGCTCAATCCGAAGAATCCTGACATCATCTACGTCGCGACGAACGACTACATCTATAAGACGCGCGATGGGGGCCAGACCTGGACGAATTTGTCACGGGGCATGAGCCACTCGCGCGTGATTTCGATGGCGCTCGATCCGGCCTACCCCGCCACGGTGTATGCCGGTACGAAGGGTGATGCGGTCTTTAAGAGCCACGATGGCGGGCAGCGCTGGGCTTCGATGCGTTCGGGGTTGGACGATGTCACGATCTCGTCGGTGGTTAATCAATTTCTCTTCGATCCGACGGACAGCAATCACATCTATCTCGCCACAACGATGGGTGTGTCCGAGACGAAAGACGGAGGCGAGCATTGGGTGAAGAGAATGGAAGGGATGAAGGAAGTGTTGATGGTGGTCACGTTGGGTATGGATCCGACGAGACCGGCGATCTTATACGCGGGTACGAGCGGTGGAGTGTACAAGACGATCGACGAGGCAGGTCATTGGGAGAAGGTGAACAACGGCCTCGTGTCGCCGGATATCATTAAGTCGTCACGCGCGCTCAGCGTGACGTCGGTGCTGGTCGATCCGTTTGAGCCGGATACGGTGTACGCGTCCACGTTGACGGGACTTTACAAGACAATCGATGGTGGAAAGGCATGGGTACGGATCGGACAATCCCTGCAAGACCAGATGTTGTTTTCGATGATCTTGGATCGTACGAAGAAAGGTGTCATTTATCTGGGCGGTCGAGAAGGCGTCCACCGGAGCGAAGATGGCGGGGAGACGTGGGGCACGTTGAATAGGGGTCTTGCGACGCTCAATATCCGATCGCTCGTGCAGAGTCCGACCGATCCGGACGTGTTCTATACCGGTACGAACGGGAGTGGCTTGTATAGGAGTAAAAATCGTGGAGAAACATGGGAATCGGTACCGACTGCGCTTCAGAGCCAGTGAGAGAGATCACCGTTGCGGGCCGGTGCTGCGTTCTTGAATCGTTGAACTGACACTCGAGTCTCCGAGGCTTGAGCCCACCCCCGAACCGCCGAAACTCGATCCCACCGTCGAATCCGACAGGCTAGATCCCACGGTAGAACGTTGCAGTGATGAGCCAACTGCCGAAGACGACTCGCTGTTGAATGTCGACTCTCCGATCGAAGGGCCGGCGCGACCCGTTCCTCCGATGGCGAAGCCGGTCGGTCCGGATGCGCCGATCTCGTGGCTATGGCGGGTAGAGGCTCCGATATCTTGTCCGGTCACGCCTTCCGCTCCAATGGTGTTGCCGGTCTTTGGAGTTTTTCCGATATTTGGCCCTGCCGCTGGTGCACTGCCGATACTGGCGCCAGTCTTTGGTCCTGTCGACAGCTTTGGTGCGCGGATATCTCGTTCGATGGATTCCTCCATTTCACGAATAGCCTGAGCATCTCGCCCTGATTCTTCAAAGTCGCCGGATTCGCGGGCCTTGCTGATGGTGCCAATGCGATTGAGGGTGGCGCGCAGCTTTTTGATGTCCGATCGGGCCTTCGCCACCGGTAGGATCATTTCCCGCAGCATGATGCCGCGGGATGCCAACGAGTGATTGGAGAGCTTGGCCTGCGTGGAATTGAGCAGATCGCCCACCTCATCGCCTAACTCGTCGATCTGCTGAAGCTCGGAGACGTCTGTCTTACAGCATTCGAGAAATTGATGGTATCGGTTGAGAAAGGCGGACACATCACTTTGGAGGTTTTCGATTTTGAAATCTGTTGGTTCGCGTTGAGGCTGCAGCGAATCGTTGCCCTGTCTTGGCTGTTTCTCATCAATGAGGGGCACACAGCCTGGCGCCGGCCTTGCTGAATACTGC
Source organism: uncultured Nitrospiraceae bacterium (assembly GCA_963781915.1). Classification (GTDB taxonomy): domain Bacteria; phylum Nitrospirota; class Nitrospiria; order Nitrospirales; family Nitrospiraceae; genus Palsa-1315. The sequence continues at coordinate 89,900 of CAWAIH010000007.1, forward strand.
TGGTCAGACTTGCGGTCTGGACAGTAGTAGATAGTTGAGGCGGATTGGGCAAGAGCTGGGAGGAACCAGCCGAATGTAATGGCCATAATTATGAAGAGATGTCGCCTGATTTGCATGGGCACATTCTCCCCTTGAAACCTGGGAAATGCAATCAAACCAGCCAGCTTTGCATTATTGACTGGGGATAGTATTTGCGGAGGCTGCATTTTTTCTCTACCCATGCCAGCACTTTCTCGCATCCCATATCTTGCTGCTGGAATACTCTTGCTACGCCCTTTCTTGGACAGCGGTATAAGCTTCCGGCACCTTCAGAAACTCAAGATACTTTGTCATTAGGACAAGGATCCTTATCTGGATCTACATGCACGTTTGCTAGAAACGTCAGTCCTTGGGCAATTGCCATTCATTTGTTTCCGTAGAATCTCAACATCGCATGCAAGCTCCAAATAGCCTTATATGGGGTCATTTTGACCCCCATCTACCAGGCCTTGGATAGTGCCAAAACCATACAGCTTTCTCAACGGGACAAGGCCCAGCAAGAGTCTCATAAGTCCATGAATTTGCTATTGACAAGTCTTTGAGTGAGTGTATACTGCGCCGACGGTGGGAGAAAGTGGGTGAATCTGGATAGTTCTAACCTATGGATGATCGGCATTCCCCTGTCATGTCTTCAGAGGTGCTGTATTGGCTTCTGGGTGATTGGCGGAAGATCTTCCTGGATTGTACGGTGGGATATAGTGGGCATGCTGAAAAACTGCTTGAGGGAAGCGGACCTGATGGGAGACTCATTGGCCTAGACCGGGACAGATCGGCCATTGAAGCTAGTCGGCAAAGGCTTTCGCGATTTGGCGCTCGCGCAATTCTGATTCATGGTCATTTCATGGAATTGAAACAGCATCTTTCGGAGCATGGATTGTCGCAGGTCGACGGAATTGTTTTTGACCTCGGCGTGTCCTCGCCTCAACTCGATGAACCGGCGCGCGGGTTCAGCTTTCAACACGATGGGCCTCTCGATATGCGCATGGATCAATCCATAGGCGGGACCGCAGCTGATCTGATCAATCGGTGGCCGGAAACACAGTTGGCCGATGCGATTTTTCAGTTCGGCGAAGAACGGTTTTCCCGGCGAATTGCTCGTGCCATCGTCCGCGCGCGTGAACGCCATCCGTTGGGGACAACGAAGGAGTTGGTCTCCGTGATCGAGGGGGCTGTCCCTGCAAATTATCGCCATGGCCGGCTTCACTGTGCTACCCGCACCTTCCAAGCCCTTCGCATTTCAGTGAATCGGGAGCTTGATTGCCTCGAACCGGCCTTGCGCGATGCGGTGGATGTTCTGTCTCCCGGCGGTCGCCTCTGTGTGATTTCATTCCACTCGCTCGAAGATCGGATTGTGAAGCACACGTTTCGGGCGCTCTCCGGCAAGGAGGATCCTGCATTGATAGTGCTCACCAAGAAGCCGCAGGTTTCTACCAGTGAAGAATCAGACCGGAATCCCCGCTCCCGCAGTGCAAAGTTGCGGGCTGTCCAGCGGGTGTCAAAGGAGGGTCACTCATGAAGACGTTGACGATTGTGGCCGGCGTGCTGCTGGTCTTCATGTTTGTGTGGGAACGTGTCGATGTCGTTCGGGTGGGTTATCAGATCGAACGATTGAAAACCCAGAAGGTGTTGCTGGAGCGAGAGCGGGACCGATTGCAAGTGAAGTTTTCTGCACTGACGGCCCCCGAACGAATCGCGAAGGTGGCGACGGAAAAGTTGGGACTCATTCCTCCACAGCAGGGGCAAGTGCTGATGGTGCATCAGCAGGAAGAAACTCCAAGCCTGACACCCTCACCCATCGTGCAAGTCCGTCTGGCGAGACATGATTCAACCGTGAGGAGGAACGAGTGACTTCCGGTCCTTCTCGCAGTCGTCGTTATCTGATGCTGTTCCTGCTCTTCTGCGGGTTCGGCATCATTCTATCCCGGCTGGTCACCTTACAGGTATTGCAAGCTGCAGAACTTACAGCCAAGGCCGATCGGCAACATCAAAAGACTGTGTCCTTCGAGGGAGCCAGAGGCATGGTATCGGATCGGCACGGCAAGGTGCTTGCCATGAACATGGAGGTGCCATCCGTGTTCGGCGTACCGACGGCGCTGGAGAGCCCGTCGACCGTCGCCCGTCACCTTTCTCCGTTGCTCCATATTCGGAGTGATGAGCTTGAGAGAAAGCTTCGGCAAGACAAGAGCTTTGTGTGGTTGGCGCGAAAGCTCGACCCAGAACAGGGCCGTCGCCTTGAACAATTGTCGTTGGACGGCATCGGTGTGGTGATGGAGGGGCGGCGGTTTTATCCCAAGGGTCCATTGCTGGCCCATGTCCTCGGATTTTCAGGAATGGATGGGCAAGGGCTTGAGGGACTTGAGCGCCGGTACGATTCGCACCTGCATGGAGAAAAGCGAGTTACCGTGTTGCAGCGGGATGCGTTCGGCCGCACGGTGTTTCCCAAGGGTGTGGCGGAGCAAGCGCCGACGTCGGGACATGCCCTTACGCTGACCGTCGACGAGGTCATTCAATATATTGCAGAAAAAGAACTCGAAGAGGCCGTGACTCATACTCATGCCAAGTCCGGAACGATCATCGTCATGGAGCCGCAATCCGGTGCGATTCTCGCGATGGCCGTCAGCCCACGATTCGATCCGAATGTCGTGGCCGCGTTGACGCCGGATCGGTGGCGCAATCGTGCCTTGACGGATACATACGAGCCTGGGTCGACCATGAAAATAGTGGTTGCAGCCGCAGCGCTTGAAGAAAAAGTGATGACGCCAGATTCTATGGTCTTCGGTGAAAACGGCCGTATGGTGATCGCGAATACGACGATTCATGACCATGACAAATTGGGCTGGATGACGTTCTCTGAGGCGATTGAGAAATCCAGCAACATCGGCGTCGCTAAAGTCGGGATGGCCCTCGGAGAGCAGCGGCTCTATCGCTACCTTCAAGTGTTCGGATTCGGTCAACGTACTGAGATCGACTTGCCGGGCGAAGTGAACGGACTGTTGAAAGCTCCCAAAGACTGGGGTCGTCGTTCTTTGGCGTCGATTTCGATAGGACAAGAGGTTGGGGTGACGCCTCTGCAGATGGTGTCGGCAGTGGCAGCGCTTGCCAATGGGGGTGTCATGATGAAGCCCTACGTGGTGTCCGAAGTGCGAGACCAGAAAGGTCGCTTGCTTAGGGAAGTACTGCCACAAGTGAGGCGGCGAGTGGTGTCACCGGAAACGGCCAGGACGATGACGACGGTGCTGGAGGGGGTTGTGACGAATGGGACCGGAACCAAGGCGGCCATTCCGGGTTTTCGCGTGGCAGGTAAAACCGGAACCGCACAAAAAATCGATTCGCGAACCGGAGCCTATTCCTCCACGCAGTTTGTCGGATCGTTTGTCGGGTATGTGCCGGCGGAATCTCCGCGGCTGGCAATGATCGTGATCCTGGATGAGCCTCAAGGCGAATCCTGGGGCGGGACCGTGGCGGCGCCGGTCTTTCGGCAGGTTGGGGAACAGGTGCTCAACTATCTTGGTGTGTCCAGAGACGACACGGTGAAGATCGCGCTGGCGATGAGGGAGCATTAAAAGAATATGGCGCGCAATCCCATTACCCTCATGCAGTTGCTCGCGGTGCTTCGCGGGCAGGTCGAAATTCTCGTGGAGCGCGGCGATGCGAGCCTCCCGGTGCATGCCATCACGGACGATTCGCGGGCTGTGACAGCCGGGAGTCTCTTTGTCGCGGTCACGGGTGAGCGCGTCGATGGTCACAGATTTGTCGAACAGGCCATCAAGGCCGGCGCGGTTGCGGTAGTCGCGCAGGCGGCTGTGGCATCGGGGCCGTTACCGTTTGTGCAGGTGGCTGATTCACGCAAGGCGCTCGGTCTTCTCGGTAGCCGATTTCATGGAGATCCTTCCGCCCGTCTTAAGATGATTGGTGTGACGGGCACGAATGGAAAGACAACGACGACATATCTCTGCAAATCATTATTGGAAGGAATCGGCCGGCGGGTCGGATTGATCGGCACAGTGGGTTACCAGATCGGGCAGGAGACGATTCCAGCCTCGCACACGACGCCCGGCGCACTCGATCTTCAAGCACTCTTGACGATGATGGTCGAGGGCGGACTAACCGATGCAGTGATGGAAGTATCGTCCCATGCGCTTGCATTAGACCGGACAGCGGGATGCGAGTATGACGTGGCGGTTTTTACCAACCTTACGCAGGATCACCTCGATTTTCATCACACCATGGAAGAGTACTTTGAGGCAAAGCTGCGGCTCTTTACCGGATTGGCCGGAGGGAAGAAGACCGGGAAGCGCGCGATTGTCAATTTGGACGATCCCAGAGGGGTTGCGATCCGGGCAGCCTGCTCCGTGCCGATCTGGGGTTATGCCATTAAGAACCAGGCCGATATCAAGGCGGAACAAGTGCGTCTCTCGCTTGCCGGGACCGCTTTTACCGCGGCAACTCCAGCGGGATCCTTTGCCGTCGAGAGCCGATTGGTCGGGGAGCACAACGTCTATAACTTATTGGGAGCGATTGGAGTGGCGCTGCATAGTGGGGCGACATCCGATCAGGTCCGCGAAGCGGCCGCCCAGATTACCAATGTCCCTGGTCGCTTCGAGCGGGTTTCTTCCGGGCAAGATTTTACCGTCGTCGTCGATTATGCCCATACGGAAGATGCGCTTCTCCGTCTGTTGACGGCAGCCCAGACGTTGAAGACCGGGCGGATCATTACCGTGTTCGGCTGCGGTGGCGATCGGGATCGAGGGAAGCGGCCCAAGATGGGTCGTGCCGCCGTGGAATACAGCGACGTGGTGATCCTGACGTCGGATAACCCTCGAACCGAGGACCCGATGGCAATCCTCCATGAAGTTGAGATCGGCGTGCGCGAGGCGCTGGAGCGCCGCAATCATGTGCAGTATCACATGGTGCCGGATCGCCGTGAGGCGATCGGCGCAGCCATCCACGAGGCGCGTCGAGACGATATGGTGCTCATCGCCGGCAAGGGGCATGAGGACTATCAAATCATCGGCAGCAAAAAGTTTCATTTTGACGACCGTGAGGTGGCGCGCGAAGCGATTCAACAATTGCAGGATTGCGCATGAGTGTCCAGGTCACGGCCGGGATTGCGCAAGGCGAGGGGTCAATGGGGCTTTTTACGGTCGAGGAGTTACGGGAAGTCATCAGCGTAAAAGTTCTTGCAGGGCAGGACACGTTAACGGGGAAGCGTCGGATCAGACAGATCAGCACGGATTCCCGATCAGTCCGCCGCGGCGATCTCTTTGTTGCGCTCAGAGGCGATCGATTCGACGGTCATGAGTTTGTGCCGGCCGTACTTGCACAGGGTGCAGCGGGAGCCATCGTCCACGATGAGTACCACCTTCCTCCTCGCTCCGCAGCGGTACGCCGGATCGAGGGACCGTCTGCACCCTTTCTTTTCGGTGTGCGCGATCCGCTGTTTGCCTATCAGCAGTTAGCGACACATTATCGTAGTCGGTTCACTGTTCCCATGGTGGCGGTGTCCGGAAGCAACGGCAAGACGACGACGAAAGACATGGTGGCGGCGGTGTTGGCTCAGCGCTGGTCGGTGCTGAAGACCGAGGGGAATTTCAATAATCGGATCGGCGTGCCCTCTACTCTGTTTCGGCTCACGGCTCGCCATCAGGCAGCCGTCATAGAAATGGGTGTGGATCAGCAGGGGCAGACGACCAGGCTCTGTGAGATTGTCAGGCCCACGATCGGATTGATCACCAATATCGGCCCCGATCATCTCGAGTTTTTTGGAAGCATGGAAGGGTCGGCGCAAGCGAAGGCGGAATTATTGGACATGCTTCCGGCCGATGGTATGGCGATTCTGAATGCCGACGATACCTACTTCGACTACCTCGCCGCGCGTGCGCAGTGTCGTGTCATGTCGTTTGGATTGACGGAGATGGCCGATGTCCGTGCGAGCGGCATCATGTCCGATTCGCGTCAAGGCACGACCTTTCGTTTGCACCTCCCTGGAAAGAGCCGCTCCACGATCGTTCGAATCAAGGTACACGGTACGCACAACGTCACCAATGCGCTCGCCGCGGCGGCCGTGGGTATTTCATTGAACTTATCCGGGTCGATGATTGCCCAAGGGCTGGGTCGATTCCGTCCCGCCGCGATGCGGTCGCAGGTGGTGACCCATCACGGCGTCCATATCATCAACGATTGCTATAACGCCAACCCCGCGTCGATGAAAGCCGCGCTCCAATTGCTGGCCCAGTGGAGTCCTGCGCGTGAACGGATTGCCGTGCTGGGAGACATGTTAGAGCTCGGCTCTGAAACAGTCCGGATGCATCGGGACGTTGGGGAATTTCTTGCTGCGCAAGGACTGTCGCGGCTGATCGTCTGCGGGACGTTGGGTCGTGAACTTGGGGAAGGTGCCCGGCAGGGCGGGATGGCAGGTTCGCAGATAGACGAAGTGGTGGATGCAGCGGCTGCGGCTGATCGCCTCAAGAGGATTGTACGGCAAGGTGACGTAGTGTTGGTGAAGGCCTCTCGCGGGATGAAAATGGAACAGGTTGTACAGGTTCTGACGGGGATGAGGGCAGTTACGAGGCAGGCATCGTAAGGAGTTGATGTCCATTCGACTCACGGGTTGGTCGGATAGGCCCACTCATTTTTAAGGTAAAGACCGCATGCTCTATAACTGGTTGTATCCGTTTCATACGGATTATTCATTCCTGAACGTCTTTCGGTATTTGAGCTTTCGGATCATCTATGCGGCCGTGACGGCGTTCTTGATTGCCTTTGTGCTGGCCCCCTGGGTGATCAAGAAATTGCAAGACCTAAAGCTGGGCCAGCAGATTCGCGACGACGGTCCTAAGCGTCACCTGGCAAAGAGCGGTACGCCCACTATGGGGGGGATTCTCATTCTCTTCGCGGTGGTCCTTTCGACGCTTCTGTGGAGTGATATCGCGAAGCCGTATGTCTGGCTTGTGCTCGCCGCCATGCTGGGGTTTGGGGCGATTGGATTTGCCGACGACTATCTCAAGTTCATCAAGACTCAATCGAAAGGGTTGTCGGCGGGGCAGAAATTCACGGCACAAGTGGCGATGGCCTTGGCGATCGCACTGGTCCTCTATTTTCTGCCGGGCTATACGACCAAGCTCAGTATCCCGTTTTTCAAGAATGTTGTTCCGGATCTCGGCTTGCTGTATGTCGCCTTTGCTGTAGTCGTCATTGTCGGGAGTTCTAACGCCGTCAATCTGACCGACGGTCTCGATGGGTTAGCGATTGGCCCGGTCATGATTGCGTCATTGGCCTATACGATCGTGGCGTATGTCGCCGGCCATCGGCTCATGTCGGACTATCTGCTCATTCCACACATCGAAGGCGCGGGTGAACTTGCGGTGTTCACCGCCTCCATTCTGGGGGCAAGCCTGGGATTTCTGTGGTTCAATACCTATCCGGCTTCCGTATTCATGGGGGATGTGGGCTCGCTTCCGCTGGGAGCGGCGTTGGGCACGGTTGCGGTGATCAGCAAGCACGAGCTGCTGCTTCTGATGGTCGGCGGAGTCTTTGTGATTGAAGCGGTCTCGGTCATTTTTCAGGTGATCTCGTTCAAGGCACGCGGAAAACGAATTTTTCTCATGGCGCCCATCCATCATCACTTTGAGATGAAGGGGTGGGAGGAGCCCAAGGTTGTGGTGCGCTTGTGGATCATTGCCATTTTATTGGCATTACTGAGCCTGAGTACCTTAAAGCTGCGGTGATGGCATGGTAGGAGAGACGGCTGTGGAATTGGCTGGAGCGCGTGTCACGGTCATGGGGCTTGCCAGAAGCGGTGTCGCGGCTTGCCGGTTGCTTCAGGCGGCGGGGGCGCGTGTCACGGTGGCCGATCGGAAGGAATCGACGGAGCTGGCGGCAGTCCTCGGCGGCATCGACCGCGATCACGTCGGTGTGACCGTCGGGGCGCGGTACGAGTCGTCGCTCGACGAGGCGGACCTGGTGGTGATCAGCCCCGGAGTGCCCTATCGACTCGCTCCGCTCGAAGCAGTGCGTCGACGCGGTGTGAAGGTGATCAGCGAATTGGAGCTTGCCTCTCAGTTTTTCAGAAGTCCGATCCTCGCAATCACGGGCACCAATGGCAAGAGCACGACTGTGACCTTGATTGGCAAGTTTCTCGCCGAGAGCGGGAAGCGGGCGTTTGTCGGAGGAAACTTGGGCACCGCTTTGAGCGAGGCGGCGGTGGAAGACCTACGCGCCGGTCAGGCGGGGCAACCGAGTCCGTTCGACTATCTCGTCGTCGAAGTCTCCAGTTTTCAGCTGGAAACAATCGATCGGTTCCATCCCTGGATTGCTGCCCTGCTCAACGTGACGGTCGATCACCAGGACCGGTATGAGTCGCTGGACGAATACATCGCGGCTAAACAGCGGATCTTTGAAAATCAAACGGCATCGGATTTTGCCCTGTTCAACCTTGACGACCGCCGTGTGGCCGCGCTGCGACATCGCGTCCCTGGGAAACGCCTGGGGTTTACGACCACGTCGACGCTCGGCGGTGATTTGTCCGGGGGAACCTATCTAGAAGATGACCGGATCGTGACGACGGTGACCGGGGTACGGCAAGAGATCTGTCGTCGAAGTGAGATCCGCATCATCGGCAACCATAACGTGGAGAACGTCATGGCGGCGGCGACCTATGGCTTACTGTGCGGGTGCCCTCTCGACGTGATTCGTCGTGTCCTCGCGACATTTCCAGGACTCGAGCATGCTCTTGAAATCGTTCGCGAGCGTCGGGGGGTCCGATTTGTAAACGATTCGAAGGGGACGAATGTCGATGCCACCCTCAAGGCGCTGGAAAGTATCGATCAACCGATTTGGCTCATTGCCGGTGGGCGGGATAAGGGTGGCGACTTTTCGCGACTCGCTCAGGCGGTCAGTCGGCGGGTCACACGTGTGATTTTGATAGGGGAAGCGGCGCCGCTGTTGCGGAAGGCGTGGGAAGGTGTCGCCACGCTGACTGAGGCAGCCACTTTACGGGACGCCGTGGATTGTGCCGCGCAGGGGGCATCGCCGGGTGACGTCGTGTTGTTATCCCCGGCTTGTGCCAGCTTCGACATGTTTGCGGACTATCAAGACCGTGGCCGTCAATTCAAGGCATTGGTTCATGCCTTACCGGCGTGATGTGCAAAGCGGGGGAGGGGCGGTTCTGAGCAATGGCGCATCGATCAGCGGGGACTCTGGCGCTCCCATGGTCCCAGACCAGCCAACGGTCTGGCAAACAACGGGTAGCGGCGGATCATACGCTTCTAGCGGTCACCATGATCCTGGCGTTGGTGGGCCTGGTTATGGTGTTCAGCGCGAGCGCCATTGTGGCGGGCAACAGGTTTCAGGATCCCGGATTTTTTCTGAAGCGGCAGATCGCCTGGCTTGCGTTCGGCTTGCTGTTGATGCACCTCACGTCGCGTATCGATTACACGTTCTGGAAGAAGCTCTCCATCCCGATGTTGGCCTGCATCGTACTGCTGCTCATCTTGGTGCTGGTGCCGTCGCTTGGTGTGGCGGCCAAGGGGGCGCGGCGATGGTTGCGGTTAGGATTCATCTCGGTGCAGCCGGCGGAGATGGTCAAGCTTATAGCGGTCATCTATCTGGCGGCGTATCTGACCAAAAAAGGGGACAAGATCACGTTATTCCGCAACGGACTTCTGCCGGCCCTGATCGTGATCGGACTGCTGAGCGGACTGGTACTGCTGGAGCCGGATCTTGGGACGGTCGTAGTGCTTGGCCTGGTGACGGTCGGGATGTGTTTTCTCGCCGGGGCGCGCCTCTCTCATCTCTTGGCCTTAGGCATTTGTGCGATTCCGGTCGTGCTGGCGCTGGTCCTGGGGTCCAGTTATCGACGCCAACGGCTCATGACCTTTCTGGCTCCATGGAAGGATGCGTCGGATGCCGGGTTTCAAATCACGCAGTCCTTCTTGTCCTTCGGCAGCGGCGGTTCGTTCGGGGTGGGATTGGGCGAGGGCAAACAGAAGCTCTACTTCCTCCCGGAGGCGCATACAGACTTTGTCTTGGCGCTGGTCGGAGAAGAACTGGGGCTCGTCGGCACCGCGACGGTCATCCTGTTATTCGCATTTTTTGTGTGGCGCGGGTTTCAGATCGCCGCGCGCGCGCGGGTACCGTTCGGCCGCTATCTGGGTATGGGTATTACCCTGTTGATCGGCAGCCAAGCGTTAGTGAATGCCGCGGTGGTGACTGGGCTATTGCCGACGAAAGGGCTCACCTTGCCGTTCGTGAGCTATGGAGGGTCGTCGTTGGTGGTCAGTCTAATCGGCGTGGGCATTTTGCTCAGTATTTCTCGCGACCGGCATGCCGGTGGGTCTCGAAGTGGGCGCGATGGATTGAATCACGGATGACGATCGTCATAGCAGCAGGAGGAACCGGTGGCCATCTCTATCCGGCTGTGGCGTTGGCGCGAGAGTTTCTCCGGTACGATCCAAAGGCCAAGATCCTCTTCGTGGGGACGACGCGCGGACTAGAGTCGAAGGTGCTTGCCCATGAAGGGTTCGAGCTGGCGTTGATCAGTGCCAAACCAGTGATGGGCAAGGGTCTGTTTGGGGCGATGACGGGGTTGTGCGCCACGCCGGTTAGTTTGTGGCAGTGTCTGAGAATCCTGCGTGCCAGACGGGCGGATTTGGTGATCGGGGTCGGCGGATATACGAGTCCGATGATGTTGCTTGCTGCAGCGTTGGCCGGAGTGGTGCGTGTGATTCTTGAGCCGAATGCAAATCCCGGAGCAGCCAACAAAGCGGTGGGACCGTTTGCTCAGCGCGTCTTTCTCGCATTCGAATCGGCAACGGGCTCGTTCGATCGTTCTAAGGTACGTGTGGTGGGGACTCCAATTCGCAAAGCGTTTTTGGACGGCATGCGGCAGAGCAGGGAGAAATTGGGGCCACCGCATCTGCTGATTTTCGGGGGAAGTCAGGGCGCGAAGGCGATGAATGCAGCGGTGACAGAAGGATTGTCCGATCTGATGACACAGATACCACAGCTCACTGTGACCCATCAGACCGGCGAGTCCGACCATGCGCGGGTGGCTGAGGCCTATCGTCGCGCCGGCTTCGAGCAACAAGTCGTGCCGTTTATCTATGACATGCCTGCCGCATTACGGCAGGCGGATCTTGTGGTGGCGAGAGCTGGAGCCATGACGGTAGCGGAACTTACGGCCTGTGGAAAGCCGGCCATTCTCATTCCGTTGCCGTCAGCCATCTACGATCACCAGACGAAGAATGCCAAGGTGATGGAAGCAGCCGGGGCTGCCGTGCTGCTCTCTCAATCTGTGCTCACCGGTCCCCTGTTGGTCCGCACAGTGGCGGGCATTCTCGGGGATCCTGAGCGATTGCGAGCGATGGGGGAAGCCAGCCTTTCTCTGCGGAAAATTGACGCGGCCGAGGTCATCGTCCGCGAATGTTACGCACTTATGGGAGGACATCATGATGTCAACCGGTCTGTTGGAGCGGCAGGAGGCTAATGGTATTGGGCAACGTGGACAGGAATCACAGTCGTATCCACCGGTTGGTGGAGTAAGGCGCGCGACGATGTTTCGCAAGACGCAACAGATTCACTTAGTCGGAATCGGAGGATCGGGAATGAGCGGCATTGCCGAGGTGCTGCTGACGCTGGGGTATAAAGTGACAGGCTCGGACTTGCAGGCTTCCGATACGACGCGGAGATTGGAAGAACTCGGAGGGCGCATCTTTATTGGTCACCAGGAGTCGAATGTGGGGGAGGCGCAAGTGGTGGTCATCTCTTCCGCCGTATCGGCACAGAACCCCGAGGTCGTGGCGGCCAAGTCGAAGCAGATTCCCGTGATTCCACGAGCCGAGATGCTTGCGGAGCTGATGCGGCTGAAATTCGGGGTTGCCATTGCCGGCGCTCATGGAAAGACCACGACGACCTCGATGGTCGCTAATGTACTGGCTCAGGGTGGGTTAGATCCGACGATGGTGATCGGTGGCAAAGTGAATGCGTTGGGGAGTCATGCCCGCCTTGGTCGAGGCGATCTCCTCGTGGCGGAAGCCGATGAGAGCGACGGGTCGTTTCTTCGCCTGTCTCCGACCGTTGTCGCGGTCACGAATCTCGACAGGGAACATCTGGATCACTACGGCAGTATGGAACGCATCACTGAGTGCTTTCTCGAGTTTATCAATAAGGTGCCGTTCTATGGGTTGGCCGTATTGTGTGCCGACGATGATCGGCTGAGAGCGCTCTTCCCGAACATCGTGAAACGCTATCAGACCTATGGGCTCAGTGAGCGTGAAGGTGTCACGCCTGACTTCTTTGCGACAGAGATCAGCTTGAATCAATGGGGCGCTGAGTTTCGGGCGCAGTTCCGTGGGCGCAATTTGGGCCCATTCCGCCTGGCAGTGCCAGGCCTGCACAATGTCTCCAACGCGCTTGTGGCGATTGCGATCGGCATCGAATTGGATGTGCCGGTGGACCTTATCAGGAAAGCGCTGGCGGCCTATACCGGAGTCGAGCGCCGCTTTCATCTGCGAGGGGAAGCCGGTGGGATTATGGTCGTGGACGATTACGGGCATCATCCAACCGAGATCAAGGCCACCCTCGCCGCAGCAAAGCAAGGCTGGAAGGACCGGCGGCTGGTGGTGCTCTTTCAGCCGCATCGCTATACCAGGACGCGAGATTTGCTGGAGGATTTTGCGAAGTCGTTTGACCAATCAGACGTATTGTTCTTAGCTGATATTTATGCGGCAGGGGAGCAGCCGATTCCCGGGGTGTCCGGAGCCAAGTTGGCCGAGGTTGTTCGTGCGTCCGGCCATCCGTCTGTGACCTTTGTGGAACACAAAGAGCAGTTGGTGGATCAGGTATTGCCCCATCTGAAATCGGGGGATCTCGTCATTACATTAGGAGCGGGGGATATTTGGAAGACGGGACTTGGGTTATTGGCCCGATTGGCCCCCGTCGGATGATGCCATGAAGCGAGGTGCCAAACGTGCCACGACAGCTGCGAAAGCTCATGCGCAGTTCACGCAGGCAGATGTCCGGGATGCGGTAGCGGGCCTCCGGGGATCCGTATCCTTCCAGGCTCCGTTGAGCGAGTACACCTCGTTCAAGATCGGAGGGCCGGCGGATGTCGTGGTTGAACCGGTTGATATTGAAGATGTCTGTCTGGTCGTCCAGCAGGCGCGCGCGCGCAAGATCCCGTTGTTTGCCCTGGGTGGGACAAATTTATTAGTCCGGGACGGGGGAATCCGCGGCATCGTCATGAGTCTGGTGCGGTTGCGGGGAATCAAGGAAGAACCGGGGTCCGTGCTCTACGCCGAAGGGGGGGTAGGGATGCCGACGTTGATTGGATACGCCATTCGCCATTCCCTCGCGGGATTGGAATGGGCTGCGGGAATTCCCGGGACTGTGGCCGGCTGTGTGGTGATGAATGCCGGAACGAAGCTCGGAGAAATGAAGGATTCAGTCAAGGCTGTTCGCATGGTGAACATGAAGGGCCACCTCGTAGAAGTGGAAGCAGCCCAGGTGAGGTTCGCGTATCGACGGGCTTTGCTGCCGCGCGGCATCGTTGTCGGCGTGTGGCTTCAGTTGAAGCAGGGAGTTCGATCTGAAATCGAGCGAGTGGTCAAGGACTACCTCCATTATCGGCGGGACACACAGCCGCTCGCGATGCCGAGCGCCGGTTGTGTGTTCAAGAATCCTCCGAACGATTCCGCTGGCCGACTGATTGAGGCGGTTGGCCTCAAGGGGGCACGCGTCGGCGATGCGGAGGTCTCGATGAAACATGCCAACTTCATGGTGAATCGGGGGCAGGCGCGCGCGGCGGATGTGACGGCGCTGATCGGGAAGGTCCGCAGCGCTATTCGCCGGCTGGCGGGCGTGCGGTTAGATCTTGAACTGAAAATCGTAGGAAAGACGTAACAGTATGAGCGAGCCCCGTCTGACAGAACGACCCCTTTTGACCCGCGCCCGTATCGGGGTGCTGATGGGGGGGCAATCGGCTGAGCGCGATGTGTCGCTCCGGACAGGCGCTGCAGTGCATCGGTCGCTGGCCCGCCGCGGCTACAACGCGGTGACCATCGATGTAGGACCGATGCTCTTTCGGGATTTGCGCGACCAGAAGATCGAGCTAGTGTTTCTCGCATTGCATGGACCTGGCGGGGAAGATGGTTCGATCCAAGGGTTTCTGGAAACCCTTGGAGTTCCCTACACCGGATCCGGTATCCAGGCCAGTGCGATCGGCATGCATAAAGTCACGACGAAAACCCTCTTGGCCTCAGCGAGCATTCCTGTGCCGGACGGCACAGTGGTGAAGCGTGGAGAAGAAGTTTCGCGCACCACTGCGATGCGGGCGGCGAAATTACGCTGGCCCGTCGTGGTGAAGCCCGCGTCGCAAGGGTCCACGATCGGCGTCACCATCGTGCGGAAGCCGGCGCAATGGCGTGACGCCCTGGCTTTGGCTCACCGTTATGACGTGGATGCCATGGTTGAGGCGTACATTCCCGGGCATGAGGTCACGGTGTCGATCATTGGGCGGCAGCATGCATCCCCGCTGGTACTTCCTGCTGTGGAAATTGTTGCGCCAGGCGGTTTTTACGATTTTTCGGCGAAGTATGAAAAGGGGAAAACCCAGTACCTCTGCCCTGCGCCCTTGGACGCGGCGGTAAGCAGACAGATTCGGATGTTGGCGCTGCGTACCTATGAGGTGCTGGGTTGTGAAGGTGCGGCCCGGGTCGATTTCCGGATCACCCCGCGTGGCCGTCCTGTTGTGTTGGAGATTAATACAGCGCCGGGCATGACCGAAACAAGTTTATTGCCGATGGCCGCGGCGCAAGTTGAAATCGACTATGACGAGTTGACCGAGCGGATTCTCGAGTCGGCCCTTGTTCGCGCAGCCCGCCGTGACCGTCCGTCAGAGGAAGGAAGCATGACGTGAAGATGTTTGTGCGGAAGAAAGCGGCTCGTGATGTTGGCCCTCGGGTGAACCAATGGAGGGGTGCGCGTGCCAGTCAGGTTTCGGATCATCGGCAACAGGCGCGTCGAGAAAAGCTCGTCTCGCGGGGGCGACGTGCGTTGCGCATAGGACAATGGATCATCGGCCTCGCAGTGTTGGCTTGGGGTCTGACTGCGGCCACGCAAGAGATGGGACCGGTTCTGCAGGACTGGCTGGAAATCCGCGAGATAGAGGTCGAGGGTATTCACCATGTGACGAGGCCGGAAGTGTTGGAACGGCTCGTCTTGAAGCCTGGTGTGGGGCTCCATCAAGTCAGCACAGCGTTTCTCGCCGAGCGAGTGCAGGCGCATGCCTGGATTAAGGAGGCGACGATCGAACGTAGGCCACCGCATCTGCTGCATGTCACCGTATTGGAACGTACGCCGGCTGCCATTATTCGGATGGGCACGGACCATTGGTTGAGCGATGAGAGCGGATATCTTCTAGCCAAGTTGGGCCGGCAGGATGATGAAACGCTGCCATTATTGACCGGGCTGGAGTTGCAGGCCATTCAACGCGGCGAGGCCCGTATTCGCAATGCGATTCAGTCCGGGGTCGTGCTGGCCAAACTGATCGCCAGTACCCTCGATGGGCGGATTGAAGTGGATCTCGCGAATCCTGCGAATGTAGTGGCGTCAGCCAATGGAGTGCGATTTCAGTTTGGTAACGACTCTCTGGTTGATCAGTGGGAGCGGTTCCGGAAAGTGAAACCGTCTTTTAAGACTGCCTCCTCCGAAGGTCGGAAGCGCGAGGTGACTGAGATCGATTTGCGTTATGACAACCGTGTCATTGTACGGGAAAGGGTGTGAGGGCTGTGCCAAAGCGTGATCAAATTCTTGTTGGATTGGATATCGGGACTACCAAGATCTGCGCCATAGTTTCGGAAGTGACCGATGAGGGGGCGCTCAACATCATCGGGGTCGGATCCAGCCCATCGCGAGGGCTTCGCAAAGGCGTCGTGGTCGATATCGAGAGTACTGTGGAGTCGATCAAGAAGGCGGTGGAGGAAGCCGAGCTGATGGCGGCGGTCCAGATCAATTCTGTCTATACCGGTATCGCCGGAAGCCACATCTCTGCGGAGAACTGCAAGGGGGTTGTGGCGCTCAAAAAGGCAGAGGTGTCGCGGGAAGACATTCAGCGTGCGATCGAAAGCGCGCGGACCCTGGCAGTCGTCCCTCATGAACGGCGAATTCTTCATGTGCTGCCTCGTGAGTTCATGGTGGATGGGCAAGAGGGGGTGCGGGAGCCGTTGGGTCTGTCCGGAAACCGTCTTGAAGTCAACGTCCATGTGATTACCGGCGCGGTGACTTCAGCGCAGAACATCATCAAATGTGTGAATCGTGCAGGGCTCGATGTTGTGGATATCGTGTTGCAGCCCTTGGCCTCCAGTGAGGCGGTCCTCAGTCAGGAAGAGCGCGACCTGGGGGTCGTGATGATCGATCTCGGAGGTGGAACGACCGATCTCGCCATTTTCTTCGACGGGAGCATTCGGCATTCTGCGGTCTTGCCGATCGGCGGACAGAATTTGACGAAAGATCTCGCAATTGGGCTGCTCACCTCTCAGACCGAGGCCGAAAAGATCAAGCTACAGCATGGGATTGCCCGAACGGGATTGGTGCATGGTCATGAAACCGTGGGGGTTCCGTCGGTCGGGGACCGCCCCGCACGGACGTTTTCACGCCGTGACATTGCCGAAATTCTTGAGCCGCGGGTCGAGGAAATATTCGAACTGGTTCGCCGGGAGATTGCCCGTGCAGGCTATGAGGGTGTGCTGGGGGCAGGGGCGGTGATCACAGGTGGAACGTCGTTGTTGGAAGGGATGCCCGATGCGGCAGAGCAGATATTGAATCTTCCGGCTCGGCGCGGCGCGCCCAGTGGGATCGGAGGGCTTCGCGACATCGTCAGCAATCCCATGCATGCCACGGGTGTCGGCCTGCTCCTCCATGCCCGGCACCACGCTGAGGAGATGGCCACGGCCGGCCTGCGCAGTGGACGGCCGTTGTATAAGGCATTCGATCGTATGAAGTCCTGGATGTTCGAGTTTTTTTAACCATTGCGCGGGGCGGATGACTGCCACGCGAATTCTATTAAGGGAGGTGTCCTGATGTTTTCATTCGAAGAGGATGTTGTGTCCCCCGTTCGGATCAAAGTGATCGGTGTCGGTGGCGCCGGGTGCAACGCTCTGAACACCATGATCATGTCCGGATTGGCGCGGGTCGATTTTATTGCGGCAAATACCGATCTGCAGGCGTTGGATCGGTCGCGTGCGTCCTATAAGGTTCAACTGGGCCCTGAGCGAACGAGGGGACTCGGCGCCGGGGCGAAGCCGGAAGTCGGAAAGGACTCGGCATTGGAAAGCAAAGATCAGATTCGGGAATGTCTTGAGGGCGCCGATATGGTATTCGTGACAGCGGGGATGGGCGGCGGAACCGGGACGGGCGCCGCCCCGATCGTTGCGAGCATTGCGCGTGAGCTCGGTATCTTGACGGTCGGGGTCGTGACAAAGCCTTTTTCCTACGAAGGTCATCGCCGGATGGTTCATGCGGATGAAGGGATTCGCGACCTTCGTCGCCATGTGGACACCCTGCTCGTGATTCCGAATCAGCGGTTGCTTGGTATTGTCGACAAAGCGACGCCGCTGCTCGAAGCCTTCAAGGTGGCCGATGATGTTCTCCGGCAGGCCATTCAAGGGATTGCGGATGTGATCACGACTACTGGCCATGTCAATGTGGACTTTGCCGATGTCCGTACCGTGATGTCGCACACGGGTCGCGCCGTGATGGGCATGGGAGTGGCGCGTGGGACGAATCGGGCGATCGAAGCGGCGCAAAAGGCGATTTGCAGCCCGTTGTTAGAGGAAGGCAGTGTGGAGGGTGCGCGAGGCGTGTTATTGAATATCACCGGCGGGCCCAACATGTCGCTGCATGAGATCGAGGAAGCGGCTACGATCGTACAACAGACGGCCGATCCCGAGGCCAATATCATTGTCGGACAGGTGATCAACCCCGATATGGGAGACGATTTAGTCGTGACGGTGATTGCCACCGGATTTGAATGGGAAGGGCAGCCTGCTCAAGTTCCCGTGGCAGCGGCTCGGGCTCCCCGCACCGGGCAACAGGCGATGGCCGGCGCCGGCCAGACGATGGGAGAACGATCGTATGCGGAGCGGCCGTTCAAAGATCTCGACCGTCCGACCTTCTTGCGGCGGATGGGAGATGGAAGAGAGCAGATGGAGCGAGCCGGGGCGGTTACCGACGATGAATGGGATGTGCCCACGTTCCTGCGCAAGCAGGCCGACTAAGCCGATAGGTCTATAGTGGCGAGTAGTCTCAGCGGAGTATAGCTATGAGCGCAGCGGTTATCACGGTTCCTGCCTTCGCGTCCTCGCGCGACGGCATCCGGCATTTTTTCGGCACGCGCGGCCATGCAGGTTCGCTGGCACTCGATGTAGGAGTACCAGCACGTCAGTCGCAGGAACAGGGGCGCGGCTGGCTGCTGTCCGTCAAGCAAGTGCATGGGACCGATGCTTTGGTGGTGGATCGTCCACTCACCGAGATTGATCGGTTCCCTGGCGGATGGGACGCGCTGGTGACCGATCAGCCAGGCGTAACAGTGGCGGTGCGCACGGCGGACTGTGTCCCCGTGCTTGTACACGATCCACGCCGGCATGTCGTGGCGGCGATTCATGCCGGTTGGCGTGGCGCTGTCGCCGGGATTGTTGCAAAAACCTTCAGGCTGATGGCGAACAGGTTCGGGTCGATGCATTCGGATCTGCGAGTCAGTATTGGACCCTCAGCCGGTCCCTGTTGCTATGAAGTAGATAATCCGGTGCTCGACCAGCTTCGAATGGGATTGCCAGATTGGAAGTCGGTAGTGCGGGACTATCAAGGGCACAAGGCTCGGCTGGATCTCAAGGCTCTGATCCGTCGGCAAGTGGAAGGAGAGGGCGTTTCCACACCCTCTGTTTCATCGGTGAACCTCTGTACGATCTGCCAGGATCAGCTCTTTTACTCCTATCGGAGGGAAGGCCGGGTGAATGGGACGATGGTCAGCGGGATCACTCTACTCTCTCACCGATAGAAGCTAGCAGGATGCTGAAACAGTCCGGCAGCGAAAGAAGACTGGCATTTGGTTTATTTGGTTTGTCCCGTTTGTTTGGTCAAACGAAACCAACTAGATGGACCAAATCAACCAAACAAACAACACAAGCCAGGTTTTCACCGTGCCACAATAGTTTCTCCGCAGCCTCCTAGTTCAGGTGTGCGCGCTGACATTTGCCCGGCGGTTTGGGTACAATACCTCCTAGTTTCCGAGAGACGGCGCTTCAGCTTTAGCTGATTAGATGAGATGGATCTACTAACTGGCGGTTCAATCGGAGAGAAGATTCGGTTTGTTTTCGAGGAGATCCGGTGAGGGAGCGCGGCGTGCCTAATCAAACGATTATGAGCAAGATTACGTTCATCGGAGGAGGCCAGATGGCTGAGGCCATGATCGGAGGTCTCCTCTCGGGGCAGGTTTGTTCTGGTGAATCAATATGGGCAACGGATCCCGTTTCCGAGCGACGTGATCGCTTGAAAAGCCAATTCGGCATTCTGGTTGGTTCTGGCAACCGTGAAGCGGTTGCCTGGGCTGATGTGGTCGTCTTGGCGGTCAAGCCTCAGACGCTTCCTGCTGTACTCAGTGAGCTTGGCCCGACCTTGGCCCATGCCCTGGTGATTTCTATTGCTGCAGGGGTAACGATTCGAACAATTGCGGAACAGATTGCCGGGGCGATGCGGGTGATTCGCGCGATGCCGAATGTTCCGGCATTGGTTCGGGAGGGTATGACCGCTCTGGCCTTGGGCAGTGGAGTGTCTGAAGATGACAGTCGCCTGGCTCGAACGGTATTTGAATCAGTCGGTCGGGTAGTGCTGGTTGAGGAACGATTGATGGATGCAGTGACCGGACTGAGCGGCAGTGGGCCGGCCTATATATTTCAGGCCATTGAAGCGTTAGCGGATGGAGGCGTGATGATGGGCTTGCCGAGGCAGACTGCCGAACTCCTTGCTGCGCAGACGGTGCTTGGTGCGGCTCGCTTGGTACTGGAATCGGGGGTGCATCCTGCTCAATTAAAAGATCGAGTGGCGTCTCCCGGAGGCACGACCATCGCCGGGCTTCATCAGCTCGAGCAGGGAGGATTTCGCGCTGCGCTGATGGCGGCGGTCGAAGCAGCCACCACACGATCGAAAGAGTTGGGGGGCTGATGTTTGTCGCAGGCAATGTTCTTTCGGCGGTGGCGACCATTCTTGACTATGTGCTATGGCTCTATATGTGGGTCATCATCGCTCGTGCCCTGATTTCGTGGGTCAATCCAGATCCATGGAATCCAATCGTGCAATTTCTCAATCGTGCGACCGAACCAGTCCTGGCGCCAATTCGGCGATGGATCGGGGTGCGGATAGGGATGGATGTGTCACCGATCATCGTGATCCTAATCATCACATTCCTGCAAATTGCGATTGTACAATCACTCAAGGAATTCGCCATGAGGATAAACTGAGACGACCATGGGAGATGCCATGAGAATTACACCGCTCGATATTCAACAAATGGTGTTCAAGGCCAGCTTTCGCGGGTACGACAAGGAAGAGGTCAATCGCTTCCTCGAAGAACTGGCACAGACGATTGAATCGCTGAATCGAGACCAGGCGGTTCAGCGAGAAAAGATCGTATTTCTAGAGCAACAGCTTGCCGAGTTGAAGCGAACGGAAGCGACGTTGTCGAGCACCCTCCTCTCGGCGCAATCGCTGGCAGAGGACGTGAAACGAAATGCACATCGGGAGGCGGATCTCGTCATCAAGGAGGCTGAACTGAAGGCCGGCGAGTTGATCCGTCAAGCCGGGGTCGAGCTGACCGATACGCAAAGGGATCTCTCTTCGCTTCAGAAGCAGCGACTGCTCATGGTCGAACGATTGCGCGCATCATTACGGATGTTTGAGCGTATGCTGGAAGTGGAAGAGCAGGAAGCGCTTCACGACGCCGCGATCGCATCGGAGGAGAAGCTCGAGGGAGAGTCGAGCCCGGCGTTGTGACCTGTTGGACCCGAACGATCCTTGTTTACTGATGCGGTTCTTGGTCTGTTTCGCGCCGCCTGCCAGCAGCAGATTCCCTCACTCATAGGTGCTTCGTCCATGACTACCCATCACGTCATTCAGACGGCACTGCAATCAGCCGTTGATGGCGGTGTCTTTCCCGGCGCTCAGTTGGCAGTGCGTCTCCGTGGCGAACTGCTATGTGTGATTGCGGCCGGGCGATTGTCGTCAGAACCCACGGGCCTTCCGGTGCAAGCCACCACCATCTACGACCTCGCTTCTCTTACCAAGCCGTTGGTGACGGTTACATCAGTTTTACTTCTGACTCAGCGCGCCAAGGTTGCCCTTGGAGATCCTGTACAAGAGATATTGGTCGAACTTCAAGGGACGCCGATCGGTCAGGCAACGGTGCGAGACCTCTTGACCCATCGATCAGGCTTGCCAGGATGGCGACCGTTTTACAAGCAGCTTGATGCAAGGGACATGGTTCCCGGGCTCCCTGGCGGAGATCAACCCGCCAAACAACATGTATTGGAAATGATTCGTGATGAGCCGTTGATCTATGCGCGCGGAGAGCGAAGCGTCTACAGCGACCTTGGATTCATGCTACTAGGGTTTCTGGTGGAACGTCTCAGTGGAATGGCGTTGGACCTTTGGTGCGAAGAGGCGATCGTCCAACCGCTACAGGCCGATCCAATGATGTTTTGCCCTACGGCAGGGCGAGTGCTATCCGACGTTGTACGTCCAATCGTCGATGTATCGCGCATTGCTCCGAGCGAACAGGATGAGTGGCGCAATCGACTCTTATGTGGGGAAGTGCACGACGAAAATGCCGCAGCGATGGGTGGTGTCGCGGGCCATGCAGGGTTATTTGGGACTGCCGAGTCGGTACTGGCAGTCTCCGGTGCCTGGCTCCGCGGCTATTATGGAAGAGAGTCGATTCTGGAGAGGGAACTTGTCAGGCAGTTTACGACCCGCCAAGAATCTGCCGATCGATCGAGTTGGGGGTTGGGATGGGACACTCCGTCGGCGCCATCATCATCGGGCTCCAGTTTTTCCGAACGGTCATTCGGGCATCTCGGCTATACTGGGACGTCGCTGTGGATTGATCCGTTGTGCGAGTTGGAGGTGGTGCTGTTATCGAATCGGGTTCATCCGAGCCGAAGGAACGAGAAGATAAAGGTCTTCCGTCCTCATATTCACGATCTGGTGTACCGGGAGTTTGTGTCTGCCTGACAGCCGGATTACGCGGTATCCTGGTAATCGATCCAGGTTTCTTTTTCAGCGAGATACTTCGTGCCTTTGAAATTGGTGCGGGTTCTCATTTTGCTAAAGCCGAATCCCTGCATCGCTGCGATGAGCTCTTGTACTGAAGCGGCTATAGTCGGATGCGAGTGTCCTTCCACAACCAAGGCTTCATACATGACCTTGGCGGCGTAACCTGAGGCGGTTCGATTGATGAGGACGGTACGATTGAAATACCGATCGCTCGGGTCTACTCCTTCAACCTGGTGCTTTTCAACCAGTCCTTCTTTTTTGAAAAGCAACGGAAGAGAACTCATTGCAACCTCCATGGCACTCAAACGGAATGGCCCAGGGCTTCGATTATAAGGTGGCGTCATGCCGACTGCAAGCCGTTGACAACCGTGCAGCGGCCTCCTATCATTTTCTCCTGCTGCGGTAAGCCGCTGTGTTTCGAACAATATGAATATCCCCAACAGCTTGACCATCCTCCGTATTCTCCTGATTCCCTGCTACGTCGGGTTACTCGTCTATGGCAGATTTAATCTAGCGCTCATCGTGCTTCTCTTAGCGGGCCTCACCGATGCGCTCGATGGGGCGATCGCCCGAATAAAGAATCAGCATACCCGGCTCGGGGCCGTGCTGGACCCTTTGGCAGATAAGCTGCTTCTCACCTCCGGATTCATCACGCTTTCGATGATTCATGTGATCCCCTCGTGGGTCACTATCCTCGTGGTCAGCCGAGACTTGATCCTGATGCTGGGAACGGCGGTCGCGCATTTCACAGATTCTCGCGTGGACATTACCCCGACTTTCTTGGGCAAGGGCACCACGTTTCTCCAGCTGTCCTATATCGTGATGGTCATATTTCTGAGTTCCCGCCAAATCGATCTCACCGTCATGCTGCCTCTCTTGCTAGGCATGGTCTCCTTCACGCTATTGTCCGGGTTGCATTATCTCTACCGGGGTGTTCGGCACACGAGCGTGATCAGCAGCTAAGGCTCTGGATTGCTTGTGCCTGCAGGCCTCGTCAGCTGCGCAGAGATTGTGCATTTGTTTGACAGGTTTTGGGGTGGCCAGTAGACTCGCC
This sequence comes from uncultured Nitrospiraceae bacterium, assembly GCA_963781915.1. Classification (GTDB taxonomy): domain Bacteria; phylum Nitrospirota; class Nitrospiria; order Nitrospirales; family Nitrospiraceae; genus Palsa-1315. Next base: position 113,313 of record CAWAIH010000007.1, read on the forward strand.
TGGTAGGTATTTCCTGATGTCTACAACCGGCCAGGACGATGGCCACATTGAAGGGTGAGTGTTGTCTATGGCTACCTTTGCATATGTTGGACGAACCAGATCGGGCGCCGTCAAGAAGGGCGAGCTAAGCGCGAAAACCCGAGATGAGGCGGTGGATCAGCTCCGCAAGCAAAGCGTCGTCGTCACGAGCCTCGCAGAAAAAAGTGGGATAGGCGGATTCAAGCTGAGCTTTGGGTCCGGTCTTTCCGAAAAGGATTTGGTTGTATTTACCCGCCAGTTTGGCACGATGATCAATGCGGGTCTGCCCCTGGTGCAATGTCTCGAAATCCTCTCGACCCAGTCTGAGAGTAAGGTGCTGCGGGAGACCATCGGGGAAGTGAAGACGCAAGTGGAGGCAGGTTCGACATTTTCGGACGCCTTACGTCGCCATCCTAAAGTTTTTGATGATCTGTACGTCAACTTGGTGCATGCGGGTGAGGTGGGAGGCCTGCTCGATACTATCCTGACGCGCCTCGCAGTGTACATTGAAAAAGCGATGAAGCTCAAAGGGCAGATCAAGTCTGCCATGATCTATCCGGCCTCGATCATGGGGGTAGCCGTTGTTGTTATCACCGTGCTCATGATTTTTGTTATCCCAATCTTCGCAAAAATGTTTATGGATCTGTCGGGAGGGAAAGTAGGGTTGCCCGGACCTACTCAATTGGTCATCGATATCAGTAATTTCATTAGAGACTACTGGTACATCATTTTCGGGGCAATTGCAGGAGCTGTTATTGGCATTAAAAAGTACTATGCGACCGTTCAAGGGCGGATGGTTATTGATAGGCTTCTCCTCAAAATGCCTGTAGTTGGAGACCTAATCAGAAAAGCCTCGGTTGCTAAGTTTAGCCGTACGCTCGGGACATTGCTTGCCAGCGGGGTTCCGTTACTCGATGGGATGACGATCTGCGCAAAGACCTCGGGTAATAAGGTAATCGAAGAGACGTTGATAAATGCCCGCGTCAGTATCAGTGGCGGAAAGACCATCGCCGATCCCTTAGCAGCGAGCGGTGTCTTTCCGAAGATGGTGACACATATGATTGCCGTCGGTGAATCGACTGGCGCACTAGATGCGATGCTAGGGAAAATCGCAGACTTTTATGAAGATGAAGTTGATCAAGCGGTCGCTTCACTAACCTCATTGCTTGAACCGGCGATGATGGTGTTCTTGGGGACTGTGATTGGGTTTATTGTGGTTGCGATGTATCTCCCGATCTTCAAAATGGCAGCTGTGATCGGATAGAGGGAGCATTCGGTTCTCCTTTGGAATTGTACTTGGTTGCCTGCGTCAAGACGCGAAGTCTTTCCGTTTATACCACTCGCCGTTCTGCCATATGGAGAATGATACAGTTTCTGGTCCCTCATCCGAGGAGAATGAACGAGGCACATCTCTTTTCTTGCCCCGCTGATCCTCCTCTCGCCCGGTGGTCTTCCACTCATGAATAATTTGCGCACACGACTCTATTGGATCATGGGGCTGCGGATGGCCTTCGTGACTCTGATGTTGGGATTGTCGCTCGCGTTTCAAATTGGGAATGTCGGGCGGATCGAGACGTTCTATACCCTGATCATTGTCACCTACATCCTGACGATTCCTTCCGTCATTCTGCTTCGTACACTTACTTCCCAGGTAGCACTCGCGATACTTTTTACGGCTCAAGTAGGGATCGACTTCCTCCTTGAGACAGTATTGGTTATTCGGACTGGGGGGATCGAGAGTCCCTTTGCGGTGCTGTATATCCTGACGGTGGCGGTGGCCAGTCTCGTGCCTCGGCGGCGAGCGGGGCTCCTTACCGCCTGTTTCTGCATTATCTTGTTTGGGCTCATAACGAATATTCAACTCTATGGACTTGTGGAGGGGTGGGGGTGGATGCCGCCGAGTCGGTTGACCGTGTCTGAAACGTTTCAATCGTTTGGCGTCTATGCCCTCGCCATTCTTGTCGTCGGGATATTGGGCGGGACCTTAGCTGAACAGCTTCAGCAGGCGGATCAATCGTTGCGCGAGAAGGAGCAGGGACTGACTCGACTTCGAGTCTTTCACGAGAATATCGTCCACAGCATCAGCAGCGGTGTATTTACGGCAGATGCCTCGGGGTGCATCACTTCGTTTAACCCGGCGGCGCAGGAAGCGACCGGTTATGCGATCGATCATGTGGCCGGGCGCCCCTGGCGTGAAGTCTTCAACTGGCACCCTAACCAGGAATCAGACGAGCCGCTCGGTGGCGCCCTGTCAACGACGAAGCGATTCGAGGTGGAATGTAAGCGTGCTGACGGTACTCGTCTGATTCTCGGTATGACCCTTTCCCCATTGCACGAACAGGGGATGCAGACAGGTTTGGTTGGAGTGTTCAAAGACCTCACGCAGATTCGGGATCTAGAAGAGGAGATGCGGCGCAAGGATTGGCTGGCGAATTTGGGTGAAATGTCTGCCGGAATGGCCCATGAGATCCGCAACCCGCTCGGTGCGTTAGCCGGCGCGATGCAAATGCTTCGAAAAGATGCCATGGAGGATGAAACGAATCGCCGGTTGATGGAGATTGCGATTCGGGAGGCCACCAGGCTCGACAACATCATTACTGAGTTTCTCCAGTATGCTAGACCGCCGGCGCTAAATCTCGCAGAGCATGATCTCAACAAAGTACTTGCCGAGACGCTCGATCTCGTTCAACATGAAGCGCGAACACGTTCCAAGATCAAGATCGTCACATCCCTGGCAACCGGGACTCTCACGGCCCTGGTCGATCAAGATCAGCTGCGGCAAGTCTTCTGGAATATGGCAACGAATGCGTTTGAAGCGATGCCGGAGGGAGGACAGTTGACGATCTCGACAAGCTGCCGCCATGTCGATGCCGGCAGTCGGAAGGGCGACGTCATCGAAATTGCGTTTCAAGACACCGGGGAAGGAATTCCGAAACAGAACCTCGACAAGATATTTCTTCCGTTTTTCACGACGAAGAAAGAAGGGTCAGGGTTGGGCCTCGCAGCCGTGCATCGCATCGTCGATCTGCACGGGGGGTGGATCAAGGTTGAAAGTCAGGAGCGTCAAGGGTCGCGTTTTGTGGTATGTATGCCGCGTTCCGGGGATGCCGGGGTGCGGTTATGGCATGAGGGACGGACACCGTGGAAAAAATTCTAGTTGTCGATGACGAGCGGGGGTTGCGCGAAGTTTTGAGCATCATGCTCAAGCGTGCAGGCTATATCGTAACCGAAGCGTCGGATGGCGAAGAAGCCATCGGTTTCATAGGCAAGGAAATCTTTGACCTCGTCATCACGGACCTCCGGATGCCGAAAGCCGACGGCATGGCGGTCCTGAAGGCGGTGAAGTCTTCTTCTCCTGAAACTGTGGTCCTCGTCATCACGGCGTTTGCGACCGCGGATTCGGCGGTCGATGCGATGAAGCAGGGCGCATACGATTACCTGACCAAACCGTTCCAGGTCGATGAAGTGCAGTTGATCATCCGCAACGCCTTGGAGAAACGGCGGCTCTCGACGGAGAATATTCTATTAAAACGTGAAATGGCGAGCCAGTCGTCGTTTGCGCAGCTCGTCGGCCAGAGCGAAAGCATGCAGAAGGTGTTCGACGTGGTGCGCAAGGTTGCGGACGCGAAGAGCAATGTGCTGATTTGCGGAGAAAGCGGAACGGGAAAAGAGCTGGTGGCGCGCGCGATTCACTATAATAGTGCCCGAAGCCCAATGCCGTTTGTTGCGGTGAATTGCAGTGCCGTGCCGGAGACGTTGCTCGAAAGCGAGCTTTTTGGGCACATGAAGGGATCCTTTACCGGTGCGATGGCCAATAAAGCCGGGTTGTTCGAAGTCGCCAATGGCGGGACAATCTTCTTGGATGAAATCGGCGATACAACCCCGACAATTCAAGTCAAGCTGTTACGCGTCATTCAAGAACGGGAGTTTCGGCGTGTGGGCGGCAACCAGGATGTCAAGGTCGATGTGCGCATCGTGGCCGCAACCAATAAGGATCTTGAGAAAGCGGTGGCCGACGGCTCATTTCGCGAAGATTTGTACTACCGCTTAGACGTGATCCCGATTCGGCTTCCACCGTTGCGGCTTCGAACGGGAGACATTCCGCTTCTGGTAAAACATTTTCTCGATAAGTTTTCACAGGAAAGCGGCAAGCCGGTTCCCGTCCTGACATCGGAGGCGATGCATGTGTTGCTGGGCCATGAATGGCGCGGCAACGTGCGCGAGCTTGAGAACTTGATTGAGCGCGTGGTCACCTTTTCCGCCGGTGCGCCTGTCTCGGACCAGGACATTCGTGGCTGGCTTCATCGAGTTGTGATTCCTCAGCAGCAGGGAGTGCCCACTGATTTGCCCGAAGAGGGGCTGGACTTGGAAGGACTGATCAACGGCATTGAAAAAGACCTGCTCTTGAAAGCGCTCGAACGGGCCATGTGGGTAAAGAAAAAGGCTGCACGGCTTCTCAAACTCAACACACGATCCTTTCGCTATCGACTCGAGAAGTATGCCATCAAGGGAGGCCGTGATTAATCCCCAGTCGAGCCCGTCCGAGATCACCGTTTTCGCTCCTGCCAAAATCAACGTGGTCCTGCGTATCCTCGACCGTCGCCCCGACGGGTTCCACAATCTCTGGTCGATCATGCAGACGGTTGCCCTCGAAGACGAGGTGTGCATCAAGATATGTGCTGACCGACAGGATATACAGCTGAGATGTGATGCGGCACAGCTGGCTGCAGACCAGAGCAACCTCGTCTATCGCGCGGCCGCCGAAGTGTTGGCGCGAGCCCGGCAGTCGATCGGTCTCGACATCGAGTTGCGAAAGCGCATTCCGATGGGAGCCGGACTTGGTGGCGGGAGTAGCGATGCTGCAGCCACCATCATAGGGTTGAACCGTTTATTGCGTTTGGAGTGGTCTCCGGCGCAGATGGCCGATGCCGGGCAATCGTTGGGCAGCGACGTGCCATTTTTTCTCTTTGCGCCATCAGCGTTTGTGGCGGGTCGGGGAGAAACAGTTCGTCCGGTCGTCATTGAAGGGGGGCGCTGGGTGGTGCTCGTCAACCCGGGGTTTGGGGTCGATACCAAGTGGGCGTATCAAGAATTGGCTGCCACTAGGCCCGCGGTGACGCCGCTCTCGCCGGTTCTGCAGAGCCTCGACCGGCAATCGCACGTGAGCTGGGCTCAATTGATTGCGGCAGCAGAGAATGATTTTGAGGCGCCGGTTTTTGCCGCCCATGAGAAGCTTCGAGAAATTAAACGGAATCTACGGAATTATGGGGCTGAGATCGCGCTGCTGTCCGGAAGCGGGGCGACGGTGTTTGGGGTCTTCGCGAGCGAAGCGCGAGCGCGCCAGGCCCAGGCCCAGTTTGCAAATGAGATTTCGATGACAGCGTTTGTCGCTTCCACCTGCTCGGGCCCGCTTGTCTGGCGAGATGGACGTCCCGGATAAGCTCCCTCCGTGGATCGGTTGACAACTCCCCGTGCATTCCGCTAGATTCTAACCCCTTAGTTGGCTTCCTCAACAGCGCGCAGCGAATGAAGTAGGCGGGCTACGATCACGCCCACCGACGCCCGCCGTCGAGACGAACCATATAATACGTAACCAGACCGTGACGCAGTCACAGATACGAACCCTCTGAGGAATCGATGAGCAGAGAGCTAAAGATATTCTCTGGCAACTCGAATCCGGCACTGGCCCATGAGATTTGCTCCTACCTTGGGACAAAGCTCGGTGCAGCCACGGTGTCGTCATTCAGTGACGGAGAAATTCGCGTCAAGATTGAGGAGAATGTTCGTGGCGGTGATGTATTTGTCGTGCAGTCGAGTTGCCAGCCCGTCAATGATTCCCTTATGGAGCTGCTCATTATTATTGATGCGCTCAAACGATCCTCTGCGAATCGTATCACCGCGGTCATCCCATATTTCGGCTATGCGCGCCAAGATCGCAAAGATCAGCCACGTGTGCCGATTTCAGCCAAGCTTGTGGCCGATCTCATCAGCACCGCCGGTACCGATCGGGTGCTGACAATGGACCTCCATGCGGGGCAGATCCAGGGGTTCTTCAATGTGCCGGTGGACCATCTCTACGCGCTGCCTGTACTCTTGGATTACATTACGAAGCAGAAGGTGAACGACTTGGTGGTCGTCTCGCCGGATGCGGGTGGAGTCGAGCGGGCGCGCGCCTTTGCAAAGCGGCTCGGCGCGAGTTTGGCGATTATCGACAAACGGCGTGATGGGCCAAATCAGACGCATATCATGAACATCATCGGCGACGTCGTCGGCAAGAGTGCCCTCTTGCTGGACGACATGATCGACACGGCGGGCACCATCGTGAAGGGGGCTCAGGCCTGTATGGATCGCGGAGCTCGGGAAGTGTGGACCGCCTGTACCCACGCAGTACTTACCGGGCCGGCGTTGACCCAGATCCAGCAATCCTGCTTGAGGCAAGTGATCGTGACTAACACGATTCCGTTACGGGGCAAAGAGCAGAGCTGCCCGAAGTTGCATCAATTGTCGGTTGCGCCCCTGTTAGGCGAGGCGATTCGTCGAATCCATGAAGATGAGTCAGTGAGTTCATTGTTTGCCTAAATTGAACATATCTAGAGATCGGCGAGAGGAAGGCGGAGGACTATCATGAGGTTTGATTTAGCAGTCACAGTGCGAGAGAAAACAGGAAAAGGTGCGGCCCGCCAGCTTCGACGGGAGGGCAAGGTTCCCGGAGTGTTGTATGGGCAGGGCGAATGCCTGCTCTTGACGATTGAACCCGATAGCCTGGTCAAGATTTTGAAAGCACAGGCGGGAGGGGCCGCGCTCGTATCGCTTACGCTCACCGGCGCGAAGTCTAAACCGAACCGCACTGCGCTATTGCGCGATTTCCAGGTCGACCCGGTCGAGGGGAACATCCTGCATGCGGATCTGTTCGAAATCTCAATGGACAAGCCGATTCGTGTGAAGGTGCCCCTGCATTTGACCGGAGGAGTGCCGGCCGGCGTCAAAGAAGGCGGTATCCTTCATCACAATATGCGCGAGTTGCATATCGAGTGTCTGCCGGCTGCGTTGCCGGACTTCATCGAGGTCGATGCCTCAGGACTTGCCATTGCGCAGGGTCTTCATCTGAAAGACGTGGCTGCGCGTGAAGGGATCCGCTATCTCGACGATCCTGAGCAGATGGTCGTGAGTGTGGCGGCCCCGATGACGGAAGCCAAGCTTGAATCGCTCCTGGCGAGCGGCGCAGCCGCGCCGGAGGCTGGGAAAGAGCCTGAGGTGGTCGCGAAGGGTAAAGTGGCAGGCGAAGGCGCTGAGGGTGGTGAACCGGCCAAGGCCGGTGCGGCGGCTGCCGCCCCTGATGCCAAAGGTGGCGACAAAAAGGGCGCTGCAGCGCCAAAGGCTGAGAAGAAAGAATCTGAAAAGAAGAAGTAACGGTGCATCTCATCGTTGGGCTGGGCAACCCGGGCGCTGCCTATGCCTCAACCCGCCACAACGCCGGCATGTGGGTCATCGAGCGGGCTGCCGCTCGGTGGTCAGTTCGTCTTGCCAAGCGCGGCATGGCTCATCGTGGGTCGGGACGACTTGGGTCGGAACTCCTCGAGCTCGCCGGCACCCTCGATTGGATGAACATCACCGGTCCTCCACTCAAAGGCCTCCTGCGTGAATATTCGCTGACTGCCGACGACTTGATTCTTGTCCATGACGATCTCGATCTCGATCTGGGGCGTCTCCGGATCAAACGAGCCGGTGGGCATGGGGGACATAACGGAATTAAGTCGGTCATCGACGCGATCGGGACGCCACAGTTTGTGCGGATCAAGATCGGAATCGGTCGGCCTGTCCCGCGTCAGGACTCAGCGGATTTTGTGCTGGAGGCGTTTACGAGAGCAGAGCTTGAAGTGTTGACTCCCTGTCTCGATCGCGCTGTCGATGCGTTGGAATGTTTGATCCATCGAGGTGTGGCGGTGGCAATGAACGAGTTTAATGTGCGGGAGCGAGAGACGCCGGAAGAGGAATAAGTGCTGAGACGGAAGAGCCTCGGAGCCAATTCTCAGCACGCAGCACTTTCGACTCAGCACTGAGGTAATCAATGGGTGTATGTTGCGGCATGATCGGACTCCCGAACGTAGGGAAGACCACCGTCTTCAATGCGCTTACTGGTAGCGGCGCCTTGGCGGCCAACTATCCCTTCGCGACCGTCGACCCCAATACCGGCATCGCCCTGGTGCCGGATCCGCGACTCGGCGTCCTGACCGATCTGTTCAAATCGAAAAAGACAACCTTCAGTACGCTGGAGGTCCGCGATATCGCCGGATTGGTTGAAGGGGCCAGCAAGGGTGAAGGCCTCGGCAATCAGTTCCTCGGACACATCCGCGAAGTCGATGCGCTACTCCATGTCGTTCGCTGTTTCCAAGGGACAGATGTCGTCCACGTCAGCGGAGCGGTGAATCCTCTTCGCGACATCGGCATCATTGAAACCGAGTTGCTGTTGGCTGACCTCGATACGCTCGACCGGCGGAAACAGAAGACGGAAAAGAAAGTCCGAGCAGGCGATAAAAAAGCCGCCTTTGAGATGGTCTTCATCGACAAACTGATCGGGCTGCTCGACAAGGGTGAATGGCTGGGCAACCTGACCTATACTCCTGAAGAGCGCCTGTTGCTCGATGAATGTCAGTTGCTGGCAGCGAAACCGGTGCTCTTTGTGGCGAACGTGTCGGAGCAGGCAAGCGCCGATGAGGCAATGGTGAAGTCAGTTCGAGAGTTCGCCGATAAACGCGGCGCGCGCGTCGTCACAATCTGCGGCCAGCTCGAAGCCGAACTCTCCACGCTGCCGGAATCCGAACGAATCGACTTCTTGAAAGAAATGGGCCTCACGGAATCGGGCCTTGTGAGGCTGACCCGTGAAGCCTACACGTTGCTGAACATTGTGACCTTCTTCACGGCCGGAGAAATCGAATCCCGGGCCTGGCCGATTCCGAAGAACATGAAGGCGCCACAAGCGGCGGGCAAGATCCACTCCGACATGGAGCGCGGCTTCATCCGCGCCGAGGTCTATCACTATGATGATCTGATGGCTTGCGGTTCAGAGGCAAAGGTGAAGGAAAAGGGACTGTTCCGGCTCGAAGGCAAAGATTATGTCATCAAGGAAGCGGATATAGTCTACTTCCGCTTCAACGTCTAATCGGCTGCTGAAAAAAGATGGAGGTGGCTGGGACAATCCCTTGCTCGCGCACCCCTCACTTCAGAAAGTGATCGGTGGACGCGCGCAGTTGGGATTATCCCAGCCACCCCCGTAAAAATGACTGCGGCCTCGTTGGATGACTTTTTGAGCAGCCTGATCAGAGTAAGGAATCCCGGCAGGCTTCCACTCAACGAATTCCGAAGGGTCGCTCCGAAGGCAAGGGAGCGGGTGAGCCCAGGCAGGCCACGATCTGCCGTTCTTGTCCGTTCGGCTCAGACTCTTTGGCTGCCAACGCAGTGGATGGGGTGTCGCGGGAGGTGAGGGAGCGAAGAGCCTCAGGCCGCAGCATTCCGCTCCGAGAGGTGAGGTAACGACGAGCCCAAACACACCCTCAGCCGGCGATTACCATGCCGATTCATTGACAGCCAGAGTTTGGCTGTGATACCGTCCACCGTTCTTTAAGCCTCATATAGAGGCGCCTACACCTCGCTCCCAATCTTGAATTGGGGGCCTTTGTCCAGGAGGATTGCTGCATGGAGCTCTACGAGTCTCTGTTCATTATTCGTGCGTCTGTCTCCGACCAGGAGACCACAGCCTTGATCGAGAAGATGAAGGCTGTGGCGGAGAAGACCGGCGCAAAGTTCATCAAATCAGAAAACTGGGGCAAGAAGAAACTCGCCTACGAGGTGAAGCGGGAGCGCAAGGGCACGTACGTCTACTTCTACTTCAGAGCGCCGAACATCACGGTCGGTGAATTGGAGCGGTCCTATCGTCTGGAAGACACCATCATCAAGTTTTTGACCGTCCACCTCAAAAAAGAACTGGTGCCGCCACGGCCGCTCGAGACGTCATCAGAGGAGTTTGCCGGTGGCCGGATTTAACAAAGTCGTTCTTCTTGGGAACCTCACGCGGAATCCTGAGTTGCGGTATACGCCGAACGGGACACCGGTGGCCAGCTTAGGCCTCGCGGTCAGTCGGCGGTACAAGCAGGGCGATGAATTGAAAGAAGAGGTCTGCTTTGTCGACATTGTCGTCTTCGGCAAGCAGGCGGAACATTGCGGGCAGTATCTCAGCAAAGGGAACGGAATCATCGTCGATGGGCGGCTGCAGCAGCGCCGATGGGAAACGGAAGACGGCCAGAAGCGCAGCAAGCATGAGGTGGTAGCCCAAACGGTGACGTTCATGCCGAAACGCCAGGATGGCGGTGGCAGCGGCGGCGGGGCTGAGGCGCCTGTGCACGACGAGGCCGGGTATGAATCCGACGAGCACGTCTGAGCGAAGCCCGGTGTGTCTGGTTCATCTGGTTTGTTTTGTTTATCTGGTGAATTTGGTTCAGCTGGTTAGTTTCGTCTAACCAAACAAACAAGACAAACCAAATAAACCAAAAAACGAGACAGACCGAATAGACCAGACAGACCAGATAGACCGACAGACCAAATAAACAGGGCAGGCTGGTGGGATTTTTAGCATCCTGCCGACAGAGAGGGAGATGGTTTATGGAGCGTGAACAGCAACAAGGCGGAGACCGAGACGGCGGCGGTGGCGGACGGTTTTTCCAACGCAGACGGCCTTGCAGGTTTTGCATCGACAAAGGGTCGATCGACTTTAAAGATGTCGGGCTGCTCAGGAACTTCTTAACTGAGCGGGGCCGGATCGTTCCTCGGCGCATCTCCGGCAATTGCATGAGGCATCAGCGCGAATTGACGGCCGCTGTCAAGCGGGCTCGGCACATTGCGCTCATCAGTTTCGCGGAAGAGCGATAATCGCACGTTGGGAACGGGAATGCAGGTAGGCGCCACGATGGAACTGCTCAGGCCGCTGCTGGCTGACATCACTGTCGATGGGCTCTCGCTGGTCGGCGAGGTCACGGCTGAAGAGCTCGGTCTTACCGAGGATGATGTCGTCCTCCAGGGACCGCTGGCTGTGAGTCTGGACCTGACCAACATCGAGGGGTTGGTTGCCGTGACCGGTGTGCTGGAAGGCACGATCCTCCGCGAATGCGTGCGGTGCTTGAAGAAATATGAAGATCCTCTGGCTTTTTCTGTGCGGGCGGCCTTTGTCCAAGAGCCCAAGTCGGGGCTGCGTCATCCGAAGCGAGTCGATCCCAGAAAGGCGCGCGCGGAGGTTGTGGAGGCTGAGCCAGAAGAGGAACCGGACGATCAGTATCAATACCAGGGCAATCAGCTGGAGTTGGCTTCCATGTTGCGTGAACACGTGATTCTGTCGGCGCCGATGCAGCCGCTCTGCAATAGCGATTGTTTGGGGCTCTGTGCGCAATGTGGAAAAAATTTGAATGAGGGGCCCTGTCACTGTGCTGTGGAACCGCCAATCCCGGCATTTCGGGTCGTCCAGAGCATGAAACGTAAGACCGGCGGATCGTCAGACTCGTAGCAAGACCGTCAGCTATCGAAAGTGAGAAGGAGTTGCCATGCCGAATCCGAAACATAAACATTCACGGGAACGCCGCGACAAGCGGCGTACACAGAAACTGCGCATTACCCCGCCGGGCATGTCCGTCTGTCCGCAGTGCCACGAGATCAAGCTGCCTCATTACACCTGCTTGAATTGCGGAACGTACAAGGGCAAGGCGGTCATCCAGGTCGAAGAAACCTAATAGGCAGTTGAAAAAGCCCGCCAGCGGCGTTCTCACGTCACTCAGAGGGCTCCACGTACGTGACGGAGTACGCGTCGCCCCTTCGCTCGTTGCGGCCTTGCTGGACGGCCTTTTTGAACAGCCTGCTCGGCAGATCCGTGAAGGGGCTGTCTGGCTGTGCACGATGGCTTCACGGATCACGACGGGATGATGTCTGTTTGCCTGTTGCGTCGATCGTTCCACTGCTCTAAACTCCATCCGCATGTCGCGGGATAATTACCGATTTCCTTTCCCGACCGCGCGATACGTCATCGTTCGATGAGTACTCAGCTCTATGAAGATCGCGCTTGATGTCATGGGCGGTGACCATGGACCGGCTCCGGCCATTGAGGGGGCTCTCCAGGCCGCCCAGGAATGCGATGTCGAAGTGCTGTTGGTCGGTGACGAGGCGATCATCACCGCCGAATGTCGCCGTCTTGGTTGTACGGACCCCCGCCTCTCTATCCGGCATGCCTCCCAAGTCGTTGAGATGCACGAGTCGCCTGCTTCCGTCGCCCGCAAGAAACGGGACTCCTCCATTTGGGTGGCCACTGAGTTGGTCAAGAGCGGTGAGGCGAGCGCTGTGGTCAGTCCCGGGAACACCGGTGCCAGTATGGTGGCGTCGTTCTTTGTGCTGGGGCTGACGAAGGGTGTCGAGCGCCCGGCGATCGCAACAAGCCTCCCCACGCTGACCGGTACGGCAATCATGTTAGATGTGGGAGCCAATGTGGACTGTTCGGCTCAGCATCTGGCACAATTTGCCATCATGGGGAATGAGTACGGCAAACATCTTTTCGGCAAGCCCAACCCACGTATCGGGCTGTTGAGCATTGGGGAGGAAGACGGTAAAGGCAATGAAGTGACCAAGGAGGCATTCAAGCTTCTCAAGGCCAGTCAGCTCAACTTCATCGGCAATGTCGAGGGCCGCGATGTGTATAGTGGGAGCGCCGATGTGGTGGTATGCGACGGCTTCATCGGGAATGTTGCGCTAAAAATCTCTGAGGGAGTAGCCGATACGATCAAGAAATTGTTAGTCAAGGAAATCTCCGGATCATTCTTAGGCCGCTTAGCCTACCCATTCATCGCCGGGCCGTTGCGTAACTTGAAGAAAAAAATCGATTATGCGGAATTCGGCGGAGCGCCGCTTCTGGGCGTCAACGGTATTACCATGATCTGCCATGGCCGTTCGTCTGCCAAGGCGATTAAGAATGCCATTCGTCGGGCGAAGGGGTTAGCAGAGAGTCGTGTCGATGAACTGATTCAGCGCGATATTGAAGAAAGTTTCTCACAAGCCAAGCCCACCGAGGATAGGTCGGTATGAAGGCCCGCATTGCAGGGACTGGATCCTATGTGCCGACCAAGGTGTTGACCAATGCCGATCTCGAACGGATGGTGGCCACCTCAGACGAATGGATCGTCGAACGGACCGGCATCCGAGAGCGGCATGTGGCCGGTCCCGGTGAAGCCTGCTCCGATCTGGCGGTGAAGGCGGCGGAACGGGCTCTGATTGCCGCCGGGGTGAGTGCGGCTGACCTTGACCTGATTCTGCTGGCCACCTGTACCGGCGATTATCCGCTTCCTGCCACCGCCTGTTTGGTCCAGCATCAGCTAGGAGCGACGCGTGCGGCTGCCTGTGACCTGTCGGCCGCCTGTTGCGGGTTTGTCTACGCGTTATCGGTGGCGGATGCCTATGTCAGAACCGGCATGCGCCATGTGTTGATTATCGGGTCGGAAGTGATGTCGGCGATTACCGACTGGACCGATCGCAACACCTGTATTTTGTTCGGCGATGGGGCTGGAGCGGCAGTCATCAGCGCCAGCGAGAATGACCGGGGCATCCTATCGACGCATCTTCGTTCCGATGGCGCCCTCTGCGACTTGATTGCAGTGCCGGGGGGAGGATCGCGGGTACCTCCTTCTGAGAAGGTCGTGGCGGAACGGATGCAGTACATCAAGATGAAGGGGAACGAGACCTTCAAGGTGGCAGTTCGGAACTTGGAAGAGGTCGCTCGGGAGACGTTGGCTGCGAATCATCTCCGTGTTGAAGATCTTGACCTCTACGTGCCGCACCAAGCGAATGTGCGTATTCTCAAAGCGGTGGCCGAACGCCTCGGACTCCCTCCGGAGAAAGTGATGTTGAACCTCGATCGATATGGGAATACATCTGCGGCCTCAATTCCCATTGCCTTGGATGAAGCCGTGCGGCAGGGGCGAATCAAAGACGGGAGTGTGGTGATGGTAGGGGCTTTTGGTGCCGGACTGACGTGGGCCTCCGCCCTCATTCGGTGGTAGGAGAAGGAGCGATCGGCAATCACATTCCGCTCACGAGATCAGCTGAGGGCGGAAAGCGGACAGTCAACAGGCCTGAACAACTTTTCCCGTTGACATTCAAAGGAAATTCGACGATATCTAACCTCGCGGGGATGGTGCAGTGCGCCTTTCCCTGCTTCGAATAATTCGATGATGAGAGTAAACGGTAGCCTCGTGCAATCACTCCGGTAGTATGGCGACTCTCCAATCAACAAGGTCATCCAGTATCGGGTTGGTCTTCCCAGGCCAGGGGTCTCAGTCAGTCGGGATGGGAAGAGCCTTGGTGGAGGCTGATCCGAGCATCAGGAGTCTGTACGAAGAGGCATCCTCGATACTGAGGTACGACATTGGCGCACTGTGTTTTGAGGGGCCAGTGGAACGATTGAACCTCACGGAATATACTCAGCCTGCATTGCTGGTGAGCAGCATTGCCGCATTCCAGGCATTCAAGCCATTAGGCATCGCACCGATTGCGGTGGCGGGTCATAGCCTGGGTGAATATTCGGCCCTTGTCGCCGCTGGTGGAATGACCTATCGCGAGGCGGTGGCGATTGTCCAGAAGCGAGGTCGGTATATGGCCGAAGCAGTGCCGCCTGGTACCGGGCTTGTTGCCGCGCTGCTTGGCCTTTCGGTTGACGTGGTAAAAGAGGTATGCCGAGAGGCCTCGTCGGTAGGAGTTGTGGCTGCAGCGAATTTCAATTCGCCAGGCCAGATTGTCATTGCCGGGGAAAAGGCCGCTGTGGAACGGGCCATTGAACTGGCGAAGGCCAAGGGGTGTAAGAAATCGATCCCTCTTCCCGTGAGTGTGCCAGTGCATACCCCATTGATGCAGAAGGCCGCCGATCGACTGGCCGGAGATTTGGCGGCGATCACCTGGTCCGATCTCAAGACGCCATTGATTAATAATGCAGAAGCCAGAGCCATTACGAAGGCTGGTGACATCCAGGCATCGCTGGTACGACAACTTCCTTCGTCGGTGCTCTGGGAAGATTCGGTGAAGACCATGGCTGCGATGGGTGTGACGACGTTTGTCGAGGTTGGGCCTGGAACGGTGTTGAGCGGCTTGATCAAACGGATACTGCCGGACGCGGTGACCCTGAACGTCAATGATCCCAAGTCGTTGGAAGCCACGCTAAAGACGTTAAGCGTGAAGCGTGAAGCGTAAAGCTGGGATATCAGAGCATTTAACGAATAACGTTGAGCGATTAACGGAGTTATGATGTCACTTCATGGTAAGGTTGCGATTGTTACAGGAGCGGCGCAAGGGATCGGCCGAGCCATTGCCGAGTCATTGGCGCAAGCCGGGGCTGACGTTGTGGTCGCCGATCTTGACCCGATCCGGTCGAAGGAAGCGGTGGCAGCGGTGGAGCAGTTGGGGCGCAAGGCATTGAACGTCAAAGTCAATGTGGCAGACGCCGCTGACACCAAAGCCATGGTCGATCAGGTGCTCAAAGAATGGGGGAAGGTCGATATTTTAGTGAACAATGCCGGGATTACGCGCGATGGGTTGCTGTTGCGGATGAAGGAGGAAGACTGGAATTTGGTGTTGCAAGTCAATTTGAACGGGACGTTCAATTGCATCAAGGCGGTCTTGCTCTCGATGACCAAGCAGCGGTATGGTCGTATCGTCAACATTGCGTCGATCGTCGGGGTGATGGGTAATGTAGGTCAGGCCAATTATGCGGCGTCTAAGGCTGCGGTGATCGGCTTGACGAAGACGGTGGCACGGGAATATGCGAGCCGCTCAGTCACAGTGAACGCGGTCGCGCCGGGATTCATCGATACCGCCATGACGCAGGGATTGCCGGCGGAGGTGAAAGAGACGCTTCAGAAGCAAATTCCATTGGGAAGGTTGGGCACCGCGGCTGATATTGCTGCGGCGGTGCGTTTTCTTGTGTCGGACGAGGCAGCCTACATCACCGGGCACGTGTTGCACGTGAACGGGGGGATGTTGATGCCCTGAGATTGGGCGGACAGAACATTGTATGATGCTGCGGCGTCAGGCTCGCAGTGACAAGGAGGGTCTAGGATGGGGAAGGAGGCAGGAAAATCAATGGGTACTGTGGATGAACGGGTAAAGAAAATTATCGGTGAACAGCTCGGAGTCGAAGAGGATGAGGTCACGCCCGAAGCCAGCTTCGTGGAAGATCTCGGCGCCGACTCGCTCGATACGGTTGAGTTGGTGATGGCCCTCGAAGAAGAGTTCGGTATCGAGATTCCCGACGAAGATGCAGAGAAGATTCTGACCGTTGGGAAAGCGTTGGACTACATCAAGGAAAAGGCCTAGCGGTTGCAGGACGTGATGAGTCCTCGCTCGACCAGGCGAATTGTGGTAACCGGTCTGGGGCTGATTACGCCTCTGGGAACCGGTGTTGAAAAGACCTGGAAAGCCATCTGCGCCGGCGAGTCCGGCATCAGTCGAATCACAAAATTCGATCCTGCCGCGTATGATGCTCAAATCGCCGGCGAAGTGAAAGACTTCGATCCGGCCCAGTTCATCGAGAAAAAAGAAATTAAAAAGATGGATACCTTCATCCATTACGCCGTGGGCGCCGCCCAGTTGGCGGTGGATGATGCGGGGTTTACCGTGGCGCCTGAAGAGGCCACGAGAGTCGGGGTGTATATCGGCTCGGGCATCGGGGGGCTGGGGTCGATCGAGCACTACCACAAGATTCTGCAGGAGAAAGGCCCCGGACGTGTCTCGCCATTTTTCATTCCGATGACCATCATCAACCTGGCTTCCGGGCAGGTGGCAATCAGATTGGGCGCGAAGGGGCCAAACTCCTGCGCGGTGACGGCTTG
The DNA here is from genome assembly GCA_963781915.1 of uncultured Nitrospiraceae bacterium. Taxonomy (GTDB): domain Bacteria; phylum Nitrospirota; class Nitrospiria; order Nitrospirales; family Nitrospiraceae; genus Palsa-1315. The sequence continues at coordinate 130,235 of CAWAIH010000007.1, forward strand.
TGCGACGGGCAATCATTGTATCGGCGACGCCTATCGACTGATTCAGGCGGGCGATGCCGATGTCATGATTGCGGGCGGGGCGGAAGCTGCCATTACCCCGTTGGGGGTTGCAGGCTTTGCGGCGTCGAAGGCCTTGTCGTTTCGCAACGATGATCCGACGAAAGCGAGCCGACCCTTCGACAAGGATCGCGACGGGTTCGTGCTGGGTGAAGGCGCCGGAGTCGTGGTGTTGGAGGAACTGGAGCATGCGCGTCGACGGGGGGGTCGGATCTATGCAGAATTGATCGGCTACGGCATGAACAGCGATGCCTACCATATTACCGCCCCGTCCGAAGAAGGAGAAGGCGCGGTGCGCTGTATGGAGCTGGCGCTCAAGGATGCCGGCATCGGCAAGGACCAGGTCGGATACATCAACGCGCATGGTACGTCGACGATGGCGGATGCGATTGAGACCAAGGCTATCAAGCAGGTGTTCGCCGAACAGGCCTACCGCATCCCGGTGAGTTCGACCAAGTCGATGACCGGCCATTTACTTGGGGCAGCCGGTGGGATTGAAGCGGTGTTTACGGTCCTGGCTCTTCACCATGGGATACTCCCTCCGACGATCAACTTGGATCATCCGGATCCTGCCTGCGATCTGGACTATATTCCGCACAAGGCCAGGCCGGCCGCAGTGACAGTCGCACTGTCGAATTCTTTTGGATTCGGCGGAGTCAATGCCTGCCTGCTCTTTAAAAAGCCAGAGCCCTAACAGACTGTGCGAGGGATATACTCGCCACTATGACTTCGGCTTCCTCCATCGACTCACTCCAATCCTCGTTGGGCTATCGATTTAAGGCGCTGGCTTTGCTCGACGAAGCCTTGACGCACTCCTCTCTCGTCAACGAACAGAGAACATCCTTGCCTCAACATAACGAGCGGCTTGAATTTCTCGGGGATGCCGTGTTGTCACTGGTGATGAGCGAGTATCTGGCCTCGGCATTGCCGCAGTCTTCAGAGGGAACCCTCTCAAAACTGAAAGCCCAGGTGGTGAGTGAGGCATCGTTGGCGCAGGTAGCCCGCCGACTTGGGCTGGGAGAGCATCTCAAGCTCGGACGTGGGGAGGATCGTTCGAAGGGGCGTGAGAAAGATTCGTTGCTGGCAGATGCGCTGGAGGCGGTGCTTGCGGCGGTTCATCTTGACGGGGGGTTCGAGGCGAGCCGCATGGTGACGCGGCACATTTTTTCAGAGGAACTCACGCATATTGCCGCGCAACAAGAGCAGCCTGGAGCGGGCGACTACAAGACCCAGTTTCAAGAGTGGTGCCAAAAGCGGCATGATACATTGCCCCGCTATGCGACAGTTCGAGAAACAGGGCCAGATCACCAGAAGCTATTCGAGGTGGAACTGTCTATTCAGGGTGAGGTCGTGGGCGTAGGGTCCGGGCGGAGTAAAAAGGAAGCAGAACAGCAGGCGGCGAAACAGGCTCTTCGACAGGTAGGGACCTAATCCGGTCGGCACGCTAGGATTACTTCAGAATGAGATCAGTTATTATTTCAAGGAGGCTGATGATGCAGAGACGTAGTCTAGTGAAAATAGCGGCAATGACGCTCATACTCGGTGGGAGTCTGTTGCTGGGCATGGGGACCCTTTTCGCAGCCGACAAGGCCCCAACGGGAAAAGTAGAAGGGATGAAAGGCCCCAAGGCCACGATCAAAACGAAGTTTGGCGATATGGACGTCGTCTTTTTTCCTGAGAAAGCTCCCAAGCATGTTGAAAGCTTCATCGCCTTGGCAAAGTCAGGCTTCTACAACGGCACGATCTTTCATCGGGTGATTCCAGGGTTCATGATTCAGGGTGGCGACCCCAACACCAAAGATTTGAATAAACCTGAGACCTACGGCCAGGGTGGGCCGAGTCAGAAGCTCAAGGCGGAGTTCAACGATATTCCTCACAGGCGAGGGATTCTTTCCATGGCACGCACGAACGATCCCAACAGTGCCGGCTCGCAGTTCTTCATTGTCGTCAAGGATTCAAATTTTCTCGATGGGCAATATACGGTTTTTGGCGAGGTGGTGAAGGGGATGGAAGTAGCAGATAAGATTGTCAACCTTCCGAAAAACAGCCGCGATCTTCCCAATGAACGGGCAGAGATGACGGTCGTGGTGGTGGAGTAAACGATGCATGATTGGTGGGCAATGACGCGTGACTCGGCTGTCATGAGAAATTTCATGCTGTGCGGACTGCTGTTGGGGATCGGTCTCCTCACCGGTTGCGGAGGGAAGACCGGCGTGATACCGGTTACGCCTCCGCCAAGCTTCGGTCCCAAAGCCATTCTCAAGACGAAGTTCGGCGATATCCATATCAAGTTCTATCCGGATGTCGCTCCGAATCATGTTGCGAACTTTATCAAGTTGGCCAAGTCAGGCTTCTACGATGGGACGATCTTCCATCGGGTTATCCCGGGTTTTATGATCCAGGGCGGCGATCCCAATACCAAGAGCTCGCTACGCAAGGACACGTATGGGCAGGGTGGGCCCAAGGATGAGAAGGGTAATCCTGTCTTGCTCAAGGCGGAATTCAACGACACCCCTCATAAGCGCGGCATTGTATCGATGGCGCGAGCGAATGAACCTGACACGGCCGGGTCGCAGTTTTTCATCGTGGTCGAGCCGTCTCCTTTCCTCGATGGTAAATATACGGCGTTCGGCGAGGTGACCAAAGGCCTTGGCATCGCCGATAGGATCGTGGTCCTGCCAAAGAACGATCGCGACTTGCCGAACGACCGGATCGAGATGACGGTGACGATTGTTGAATAGTAGCGCAATCTCACCGACTCCCGTACACCAACAAGAATGTATTTGCTCGATGTGCAGAGTGGAGTCCGTGGGGTGACACTGCTTGTGGGGTGTGGAAGATAGAGGAGAGAACGTTATTTGATGTTCTCGATGAATGTGCGGAGGCGGGATCGTTCGGACGGGAAAAAGAGGATGAAGTTAAGGCCGAATGCGTTACCGGAGACCCAGCGCACTGCGGCTCGTTCGACTTTCACCGGGGACGATTGGTTGGGAAGTTGAATCATGACCTGAACGTCGAGCCCTTCCGCCATATTAATGTCGGACTCGGCTCGACAGCCTGACGTCGAGATGTTTGTGATCGTGCCCTCGCCTTCGATCTCACCGGAAGAAAACCTCAGGATGCAGCGCAACTCCACGCGGCGGGCTTTTCTGATCTTTCGTTCTTTCTCCGCGCTCATGGGCTGTGCTCTATCGTCATGGGAAGTCGCCAGCAATCAGTGGTGGTGACAGTCTGGTCCATGGGTATGGGACTCAGGCTCCGGGGGCGGCATGAATTGCTGCCCTGGCAAAATGATGTGACCCGGTTCACGTTGCTTGGTCAGGTGCTCTGCAATCTCAGGGTGGTAGGCCCGCACGTAGCCGATGAGCCCACCGAGAAACCGTTGCGATTGAAAATCCGTGCCGGAAAATCGTGAGACGAAGGCGTTCGCGCGGTCCAGTATCTCCGGCGCGGAAGACATATCGGCGATTTCCTCCGGGTTCTGCTTCTTGAACGTGTCGTATTCCTTCTTCAAATGTTCTGCAAAGACCGGCATTGGGCCGGCAGGCACATGGAGGGGACTGAGCGTTCGCCGTAAGGCCTGCAGCGCCGCCACAATCTCCGCATCTTGCCCGTCGCGGCGGCTGTGGAAGTAACCGAAGATCACCACTTCAACGAGATTGAAGAGCGCCACGGATTTTTTGCCGCCCAGCTCGTCCAGTTCACGGTAGAAATCCCTGCGCACCGGCATGAATTGTACCGCCAGTCGTTTCTGCTGATAATCGCTCCCGGACTCGAGGTAGGCGCAGTCGGCCGGGCATGAGACCCGCACGATTCGGTGTTCGCCGCAGCATTGACTGCAGATCAGCCCTGCCAAGGCGGGGCAAGGCCGCTTGCCTTTCCGTTGTGTGCAATAGGCGCATTGGCTCATTTTTTTTCCGGCCCTTCCGGCGCCGACTTCGGTGGAGGCGGGATGAAGCCATAGTCTGCCAATGTCCGTTTTTCTTGTTTCGACTTCGCACTGGTGGGGGTTTCGAGCCCGTTCATCTCCGCCGCATGCGCCAATTCGTAGGGCACAAGGATGAGGTTGTTGGCACGGTCGATGCTGAGATCTCCCGGCGAAGGCAAGAATTCGGCGATGACTTGAAACCGTTTGTCCCAGCTCATGCGCCAGACTTTTCCGGTTGTGAAATCGGACACGTACATGTTGCCCCAGCGGTCGAAATCTACTCCGCGGAGATTCTGAAAGCGGCTGGAAAAGAATCCATTGGAGAAGAGCTCCGTCACCACGCCTTCCGGAGAGACTTCGGAAATCTTACCCTTTTCCCAACTGACCGCGATGATCTGGCCGGATTTAGGATGGATGGCAAGGCCAGAGGGGCCCGCGAGCGAGCGGTCTGTGACCAGCACGGAAATAGCCTGGGTGGCCAGATCGAAACGGTAAATCGTGTTCGCTTTTTGGTCGGAGCAATAGAGGTATCCCTTGCCATCGAAGGTCACGTCGCTCAAGGATGCCTGTCCGGTCGCGGGCGATCGGATGGTGAGGGTCAGGACTGGCTTGCCGGTCGTTGTGTCGAAGCCTCGCAGCGTATCGAGATCCGCCACGTAGAGCACATGTTCCACCAAGGCCATGCCTTTGGGGGCATGGAGGATGACGTCGTCCTTTCCTCCTTGGATAAACTTCAGGTTGAGCAGTTTCCCATTGGGATTGAGCTTGGTGATGAATCCGTTGTTGTCGGCGGTCTCCGCTTCGCCGTTCACACTCGAGATGAAATAGTTCTTCTCGATGGGGTCGTTGATGAAACTGTAGGGAGATTGCAGCTCCGTCACGGTAATCTGGGCGCCGAGCGGGCTGACGATCACCAGGGACATGGCCAGTATAAGCCAGGCCGCCGGATGGCGCATGGCATGTGTCAGAAGGGACATTACGGAGGGGGTTCTGCTCACAAGATCGATGGCTGTCGATGGTGGTTGATGCAGCCATCGTAGCTGCCTGGTTGAGAGCCTGTCAAGAAAACTGGTGAAGGGTAAGGCGAAAAGGGACGTGAGGGGTAAGGGGTAAGCATACCAGCGATCGAACACATGATGCTCCCGTCCCTCGCTTCACCCCTCACGTTTCACGCCTGACGCCTCACGGCTTGGCAGAACGTTGACTTGCTCAAAAATGGCCTGCTATGGTGCCGTGATTTTTGAATCAGGAGCCTGCAGTTTCGCGTGAGGAGGGAATTGTGGCGGCACGATTGATCGACGGTAAAGCCTTGGCATTGCAAGTGCGTGAACGGTTGGCCACTGAGTCAGCGGCGGTCTTGGCGAAGACCGGAGTGAAGCCGGGCTTGGCGACCATTTTGGTGGGTGATGATCCTGCCTCGCATCTCTATGTGAAGAGCAAGCAAAAGGCCTGTGATGCGGCGGGCATCTATATCGACGACCACAAATTGCCGGCAAGCACGACGCAGGCAGAGTTGTTGGCTTTGATCGAAAAAGCGAACGCCGATCCAAAGATCCACGGGATATTGGTGCAGTTGCCGCTCCCGAAGCATATCGATAGCAAAGTCGTGCTCGAAACGGTGTCGCCCGACAAGGACGCAGATGGTTTTCATCCGTACAATTTCGGTCGGCTTGTTGAAGGGCATCCGGTGTTTGAAGCCTGCACGCCGAAGGGCGTCATCAAGATGATCGAGTCTACCGGTGTGAGCATCGAAGGGAAGCGCGCCGTCGTATTGGGACGGAGCAACATCGTCGGCAAGCCGTTGGCGCTCATGTTGCTTCAGCGGCACGCCACGGTGACGATTTGCCACTCCAAGACGAAGGATTTGCCGGCGGTCTGTCGCGAAGCCGAGCTGCTGCTCGTCGCGATCGGGAAAGCCAAGTTTGTCACGGCCGACATGGTGAGAGAAGGGGCAGTCGTCATCGATGTGGGAACAAACAAAACTCCTGAGGGCAAACTGTGCGGCGATGTCGATTTTGAACCGGTCAGCCAGAAGGCGGGTTGGATCAGTCCTGTGCCGGGCGGTGTCGGACCGATGACAATCGCGATGTTGCTGGACAACACGGTGGAGTCTGCGAAACGCAAGGCAGGGATGCTGTAGGCGGAAAGGGGATGGAGGCTGATGATCTTCTGTGCTCGCGCAACGCGCGGTCGCAAGACTGCCCTCGTTGGACGCGCGCAGTGGAAGATCAATCAGCCCCCATCTCCGAAGAGATAACGAACGAGCTTGGAAGCATTATTTGTAGGGATAAGGGGGAGCGCTCCATCCCTCCTACAGCTGTGAAGTGGAGGGTGGAAAACAAAAGATGAGTCGCGAACCTCGGCGATTACGAGAGGTGCTTGATCAGGGACAGTTTGCTGTCACGATTGAGTACAATCCTCCCAAGGGCACCAACATCTCCAGCGTGCTGGAGAACGCCAAGCGATTGGTAGGGCGCGTGCATGGGGTCAATGTGACGGACAACACGGCTGCCGTGGTGCGGGCCGGGTCTCTCTCCGTCTGCCGCCTCCTCTACGAACTTGGCCATGATCCGGTGATGCAGATGACCTGCCGTGATCGGAATCGGATTGGGATACAGTCAGACCTCATGGGCGCCTCCATGCTCGGCATCCAAAATATTCTGTGCCTCACCGGGGATTACCCAACAGTCGGAGACCACAAAGAAGCGAAGCCGGTCTATGACCTGGATTCTGTCCAAGTCATGCAGTTGGTGCAAGGGCTTAACAATGGGCGGGACATGGCCGGCAACAAGTTGGATGGCTCGACAGCCTTTACGATCGGCGCCGCTGTGACACCTGAAGCTGATCCGCTGGGTCCGATGCTCGCCAAGTTTGAAGTCAAGGTGAAGGCGGGCGCGCAGTTCTTTCAGACGCAGGCGATTTACCATCCGGAGCAGTTTGGCTCCTTCATGAAGGCGGTTCGCCCTTTCAAGGTGAAAGTGCTGGCAGGGATTCTCGTTCTCCGGAACGCCAAGATGGCTGAGTTCATGAATGCGAATATTCCCGGTGTGTCGGTTCCCCAGGAGATGATCGATGAACTCAAAGCGGCAGGCCCCGAGCGAGCGGAGGATGTCGGGGTGGATATTGCGGTGCGGACAATCAAGGCAGTGCAGTCCTACTGCGACGGTGTCCATATTATGGCGATCAAAGCCACGCACCGGCTGGCGGACATTCTGACCAAATCGGAAGTGGGTTGATGACGATCCCGGAGTTTAAGCGGCACAAACAGGATAAGAAGAAGCTTATCGTCGTCACGGCCTACGATGCGCTGTTTACACGCATAGTCGAACAGGCCGGCATCGAGGCCATCTTAGTCGGCGATTCGCTTGGTGTGGTCGTACAGGGGAAGGCCAATACGCTCTCTGTGACGATGGACGACATGCTCTACCATACGAAGCTTGTGGCGGGGGCTGCCCAACGAGCGCTCGTCATCGGCGATATGCCGTTCATGTCCTATCAGGCCAGTAGCGAGGAAGCGGTCCGAAACGCTGGTCACTTTCTGCAGGCCGGAGCGACCGCTGTAAAGTTGGAAGGCGGCGCAGTGGTTGCCGACCGTGTGGCTGCAATGACCAGTATCGGCATTCCGGTGATGGGGCATCTTGGTATGACTCCCCAATCTGTTCATCGCTATGGCGGCTACAAAGTACAAGGGAAAGAATCAGATCATGCGCAGGCCTTGCTGAATGACGCCAAGGCCCTCGAAGCAGCCGGTGCCTTCGCCATCGTACTTGAAGCGATTCCTGCCGAGTTGGCCAAGACTGTGACGGAACAATTGACCATTCCGACCATTGGTATCGGGGCAGGCCCCCACTGCGACGGCCAGGTCCTTGTGCTCTACGACCTCCTCGGGCTCTTCGACGAGTTTGTGCCGAAGTTTGTCAAACCCTACGCCCACCTCAAGGCCGATACCCTCCAAGCCCTTCGTCGCTTCAAAGAAGAAGTCGAGCAGGGAAAGTTCCCGTCGGACACAGAGAGCTATCACTAGCAGGCGAAGTTCTACACGAGATCCGGCTTATGCAGGCGAATGAGCGGGGCGCGAAAATCCGAATCGGCTACGTGACGCCGCAAGTGTTCGTTGAGATCGGCCACATCAATCCCCATATAGAACCTGGGTATTTTCTGCAAACGAATCATGCCGCTGGTCAATAGTTTCTCTGCTGCCTGGTGATTGCCGAGGAATTGCTTGAGATTGGCGGCGGCGAACTGGATGAGGGCTTGGAAGAAGTTTCCTTGTTCGGTATCGTGACCAGCTGCATGCCAGAGCCCTTCGAAGACTTCGTGGCATTCCCACCAGTAGGCAAAGTTATAGAGGTCGATCCCGTGCAGGTAGTCATCTGACTGATGCCATTTCTCAGGCTGAAACGCCGACGGCGTAGGCTCGGGCTTGCCGTAGGAGTGGCCATGCGGATCACGGCGCGGGTGCGGATTCTTGCCAGGCACAAAACGATAGGAGGGAAAGGGACGTAGAGCGTAGCGAGGCCAGGCTGGGTCAGCCGGGCGAGGCTCAGTCACGGCGAAGTGTATCCGCGCAATCGATCTGAAAAACGGAGCGGTCCTCCAGCCGAACAGCCGTCAATTTTTTACCCCATACACATCCGCTATCGATGGCAAGCAGATGGGGCTCCAGGTGTAGCCCCAGTGCCGCCCAATGGCCTGTGATGATTGTCGTGCTGGAATTGCGCCGATCGGGAATGCGAAACCAGGGAGTGAAGCCGACGGGAGTGTCGTCTGGAGCGCCTGAAAAGCTCGACATCTCACCGGTTGGCTTACAGGTTCGGATTCTGGTCAACACACGGGTGATACTCACGAGACGCTCGAGTCCCTTGAGTGAGGGATTCCATTGTGAGGTTGGTTCATGAAAGAGCGCTTGAAGAAAATCTCGATACCCTGGTCCGCGCAGTACGGTCTCTACTTCATGCGCCAGAGCCGTTGCCTCTTCAACGGTCCATTGTGGCAGGAGGCCGGCATGGACCATGAGAAAAGATCCTTCACGATGATGAAGCGGCTGGCGTCTCAGCCAATCGATGAGATCGGCGCGATCAGCCGCAGAAAGGATGTCCTGGATCGTGTCTTTGGGCCGTAGGGTAGTAATGCCTTCAGCTGTTGCCAGCAAAAATAGATCGTGGTTTCCCAAGACGACACGAACGGATGTGCCCAGACTCTTGATGAACCGGAGAGTACCCAATGAGTCTGGGCCTCGGTTGACGAGGTCTCCAACCAGCCAAATTGTATCGGACCCGGGAGTGAACCCAATCCGGTCCAGAAGTTGTCGGAAGGAAGCAAGGCAGCCTTGGATGTCGCCGATTGCGTAGATAGCCATGAGTTGGGAATGTATCAGGCTTCGGGGCCTCAATGAGGGAGAAGGCTTAAGGGTACTTCGCTTCAATGATGCTACGGAGCCCCCCACGGGCGGCGAAGGTGCCGGTCACTTTGGCCCAGACGGGGCGGCTGGCTTTCACAATGTCGTGTAAAATTCGGTTGACTGCGTTTTCATAAAAGATGCCGAGATTTCTGTATTCATGGAGATACATCTTCAACGACTTCAGCTCTAGGCATTCTTTGTCCGGCATGTAGTGCAGTGTAATGACGCCGAAGTCCGGAAGGCCGGTTTTCGGGCAGATCGCGGTATATTCTGGAATTTCGATGGTGATTTCGTAGCCCTTGTATTGGTTCGGGAATGTTTCGATGTCCGGCAAGGGATCGGTAATACCGCTCTTGGCATGGTCCTCGTTGTATCCGAGCTTGCTGGTCTTGGGTTTCTTCTCCAACGTTTTACGCTTCACGTTTCACGCCTCACGTCTGTTCAGACTTGTTTCATCCATTCCACTTGGCCAATCTTTTCCAATTGAATGTAGAGGGTCACCCAGGGGCACGCCATTTCCGGGTACACTTCACACAATCCCCCTTTTCGCACGCCGCCGCAGGGGCCATGGCTCATGAATTTCGGGCACTCGGCTTTGAGCGAACTATCCGGAATCGGAGGGCGCTTATGGACTCCACCGGCGTGCTGAGCGCCTTCGTCTTCCCCAAGGATGATTACGCGTGTTGACATAGGGGTCTAGTCTAGACAGGTTTTACGGAATCAGCAATCTCTCTTTCCAATCTGTGAAATCAGTCGCCTTTTCGCCTGGTGTGGAAGACTGGCGGAATGTAAGCGGTTAGGGCGAATGGCCTACAGGCCAGGACTAGGCTAGGCCTTCTTTTTAGTATGGTGGGCCTTCTGAAAAGTTGCGTTGATTATCAGGAAGTTATATTATCATTCGGCTCCTGTACTGTTCGAGGAGAGTATAGACGTTTCTCATTGACAGTCTTTTTTAGGCTTTGTTACCATACGCAAATCTCTAAGAGTATATTCAGCCCAGTTATTTAGCTTCGAATTCCTGCGCTGTTGCAAATAGTTGTATCTTTCCGACAGGCAATGTATTGCCGTTGCCACGATAGAGGGAGGTGTTCCGATGAGTCTTGATTATGTAAAATTTTCCGGTGGATTTGAGAAGTTCATGCCCAAAGAATATCGAGACATGGTTGAACATGGCCCGTTTGGAAAGAAAATTTCCGTCTCTCAAATGGGAGCCTTCAAGGAAATTCTTGAAGAGCATCCCATGTGCGCCGGCTGCGCGATGACGCTGTTCATCCGTTTGGCGATCATTGCCTTTCCTAATCCGGAAGATACGATCACTGTTGGCACGGCAGGCTGTGGACGGTTAGCGATTTCACAGGCTGCGATCCCGTTTGTGTACGGTAACTATGGCGATCAGAACGGTGTCGCGAGCGGACTGTCCCGTGGGCTGCGGCTGCGGTTCGGCGACAAGCCGAAAGATGTGGTCGTTATGGCGGGAGACGGCGGAACGGCAGATATCGGTTTCCAACAAGTGCTCCATTCCTGGTTCCGAAAGGAACGATTCACCACGATCATGCTGGACAATGAAGTGTACGGCAACACCGGCGGGCAGGAGAGCGGCATGACCAACCGTGGCGCCGTCTTGAAGATGGCTCCACTGGGGAAGAAATTCGAAAAGATGGACATGTTGCAAATGGCGAAGGTAGCCGGGTGCGCCTATGTGGCGACGGTGGTTCCGAACAATCCCCGCCGCGTCGAGAGCGTCATCAAGAAAGCTGTGCTGATTGCCCGCGAAGTGGGCTCAACCTACATTCAAGCCTACACCTCTTGCAACATCGAGTACGCGATTCCCACCGACAAGGTGATGGAAGACGCGAAGACCGTTGAAAATGACCGGTATCAATTCACGGAATATGTGAGTGATGAAGCCAAGCAGTATCTGACTGAGCGGTATGGCTATAAGGACTATCTTCCGAAGGCGGCGGCTCCTGCCGCAGCAATTCCAAACAAGGCGTAAACGATTCGGAGGGAGATTCGGATATGGCAAAGCGCTTTAATATACGAATGGCAGGGGTCGGCGGTCAGGGTGTTGTGACAGGGTCACACATTCTGAGCACCGCAGTGATCCATGCCGGCGGTGAAAGCACGATCGTCCCATTTTATGGGTCGGAAAAACGGATGGCGCCGGTCGAGAGCTACGTCCGTGTGTCAGATGAACCGATCTATGAAATCGGGGAAATTACCTTCCCGCACATCATCATTATCTTCCATCCCCAGGTCATCACCCACGGTAAGTCCTATACGATGCCGTTCTACTTCGGGCTGAAAGAGGACGGGATTGCGTTGATCAACAACGATGGCCCGATGAGCCTTCATCGAGATCAGCAGCGTGAGTTGGAAGAGCGCCGGGCAAAGCTCTACTATTTCCCCGCCACCAAGCTGTCCCTCGAAGTTGCAGGGATGGACCTCGCGACGAATATGGCCTTGATGGGTTGCATCGGAGCGATCACGGGGCTGACGTCGGTTGACGCGTTGGAACAGTCTGTGAAGGACCGGTTCCTTGGTAAAGGATTTGTCGTCTCCGGCGGAACTGCGGCCTTAGACAGTGTCGTCGAGCGGAAATTCAAGAAGAAGCAGGAGCTGATCGATAAAAATGTGGCGGTGATTCAGGCCGGCTGGAACTACGCAGTCGATCACGGTTGGGCTGCAACAACGGTCAAACGGTCGGAAGTTCGTGCGACTGTAAGCGCCTAATTAGGATTTAGCACGAAGGAGTACCATGTATCTGGTAGCCAATATCGATGTCGAGATATGTGCCTCGAAGAGCTGCAAGCTCTGTACGCAATATTGTCCTGAAGCGAATACCATTCAGTATAGCGAAACCATGGGGACGGATAAGGGTTACAAGTACGGCACTGCCTACATCGCGGTGGATCGGTGCAAGGGTTGTGCACTATGCGTGTGGGTGTGCGACACGATGGCAAAAAATAACGCCATTAAGATGATCATGATCGATCAATTACCGATGGCTGCCGTTACCGATAACATTCGGTATGAAGAGAAAACCACCGTTGCAGTCCTGTCCAATCCAATGATTGTAATAGGTAATTAGGGAGGTACGGGAGTGGCAACGACGACAGATACAAGAGAACGCATCATTGTTCCTGGCCCCGCCGGGTTCCATCCTCCGTCCGCGGCTCAGTTGGGGGTCGCGCTGCCTGACCCAGGGCAAGGACTGTACTATGGGTTGCTGGAGGAGAATGAGGACAAGGTCATCGAAGAGATGGCCCGTAAAATGTTGACCAGCCCCAACGCCACGATCTTCCCAGGACCGTTGGTGCTCTGGGCCTGGAACGAGCATGCAGTTGAAAAGGCCAAGGCCGTGCTGGAAATCGCCGCGCAGATCCCTGACGTCATGATCATCCCTATGCCGGACTACCGCCCGAAGTATCCGAAGATCGATCCGGAAGAGGTCATCAATCCAAACCATCCGAACCTGACGATTTGGGGCAACAAGATCGAGGCCTGTATCTTCATCGGTGTGCATTGCCATTATGCCAATTTGACTTTGAAAATGATTCGTGCCGGGACGAACTGTCTTACCATGGCAATTTGTGCGGAGCAGGGGCACGAAGATGCGATGCTGACGATCCGGGATTCGGACACGATCAAGTTGAGAAAGACCGCGCAGGTCTTCAAGCGGGTGCGTGAAGAGATGGGCATTAAGTTGCCGGAGAACGGCGAAAACGTGCGATTTACCGGCACGCAAACGAGAGTTCACGGCGGGAAAACTCACACCAATCCCCTCACCTTTGCGCCTGTGGCTGGTGTGGCCGGCGCAGCTGCTTTCGGCCATTCGGCTGAACAGATGAAGCGTGAAGGCTGAGTAGGGTCGAACCGCACAGGCGATATAGCTGAGAGGTGTCACAATGAGCGAAGCACTCGAAGCAGAACAGAAGACAAATCCCCAGGGCGATCCCATCACGAGTGTCGCGGCTCCTAAACCGCCCGAGACGGCGGGCGCAAGGAAAGACCCCCATGCCGAAGCGAAACGGCAGAAGGTGGTCACGCCGGAATACTTGTTCCTCGAAGCCCCGCGAGCGAAAGAATTCATCACGGGCAGCGAAGCGGCGAAAGAGGCCGTTCGGCGCTCCAACGTGGACCTGGCCATTGCTTATCCCATTACCCCGCAGAGCGAAACGATGCAGCTCATCGGTGTGCTCTACGGCGAAGGGTATGTGAAAGAGTACTATCGTGGCGAAGAAGAAGTCGGCGTCATGGCGGCGATGGCGGGCGGATCTCGATCCGGTGTCCGCTGCTTTACGGCGACCGCAGGTCCCGGTACGCTGAGGGGTCTGGAAGGCATCGCATCCTGGCCTGGGCATCGGCTGCCCATTGTCGCCATGTTCACCTGCCGCGTCGTCAATGCTCCATTGGCCATTCAACCGGACAACATCGAAGTGGCCTATCTATTGAACTCCGGCATGATCGTTTTCCATGCCGAGAATCAGCAGGACATGTACGATTTCATCATGGCAGGGTTTACGATCAGCGAGAAGAACGATGTGACGCTCCCAGTCGGTGTCTGCTGCGACGGTTTCTTCGTAACCCATGCCCGTGGGTACGTCCGAATGCAGGACCGTAGTATGAAGCTTCCCCCTCGCGACGCGTGGCGTGGCGCGGTGCCGGTCCTCGATGCGGAGAATCCTCCCGCCCGGCTGTCCCGCGACGCTCCGGTTCAAAAATCAAACTTCATGGCCTACAACATCCATGCGGTTTGGCAGCAGGAAGTGTGGGCGGCAGTAGAACGGTCACGTAAGTACATCAATCAGTATATGGGTGGGTTGCTCACGGCTGAGAATGTGGATGATGCCGAGGCGGTGATTATTGCTTCAGGCAGCGCCGCGGCTCAGTCGAGAGAAGCCGTTCGGATTTGCGCAGAAAAGGGCATCAAGATCGGCTTGATCAAGGTCCGGTCGATCCGTCCGTTTCCGACACAAGAGTTACGGCAGCTCTGTGGCAAAACCAAACTCATTGTCGTCCCCGAGTTCAACTATGTCGGATGGCTGGCGAAAGAAGTGGCTACCGCGATTTACGGGTACTCCAAAGCCAAGATCATCGGTGGGCCGCGTGTGTACGGTGGTCAATCGATGCCGGTAGAGTTGATCGTGGACGAAGTTGAGTCCGGTCTGACAGGGAAGAAGTCGAGTAATGTTGCCCAGTCTTCGATTATGGGTGGTGCCGTCAATCAGGATGACGTTGCACACTTCATGCGCAGCATCTAGAACGGTT
>CAWAIH010000008.1:0-29992 GCA_963781915.1 uncultured Nitrospiraceae bacterium
TGCAAGCTGAATAAGCTCCCGCGGGGCGGCGAATCGGATGAGCGCGTCAGCGGCTGTGCCGACGCGTGGGCTGCCCCGCCAAGGGAGGCGAGGATTGTGCAGGCTGACTGAGGAAATTGCGAAACTGCTGGATGCTCAGAGGCGGTCCACCATCTAGTGATTCGTCTAATACGTTCAATAGGCGACCGAGACAACAATTAAACCGCAACAACTTGAATAATCGCCTGGGATAGAGAGGGTCTGTTTTCGTAGTGTGCCAGACGCGTCATTTTGATACAGGCGAGTCAATTTGTCACAGCGATTTATGTATGCGAGGCTGAACGGACTGAAATATCTTGCCTCACATCTTTGCGCAACCTCTAACAGAAATTTCTGGACCATTGCAGACCCCCAAATAGGTACGCCCATCAACCACTCTAGGCATAGCGGCATTACTGCCCTCATCGCCTTCCATATCAGTTTTCCATCCGATTGAAGCCAACGTTTGAATGGCATACTTTTCGCAGATACCTCAAATAGGTCTGGTATTTCACGTGAGAGGGCGAGCCGCGCTCTTCTTCTGATTGAGCGAGTCCAAAGATCGATGCTCAGATCTGTGCTTGCGACGATGGTTTCGAAGGAGGATGTCCCATGAGGTACTCCGCGTTGTCTTCCCCTTTCATGTATTTCACCGCCGTTACATTCGCGTTCGAACCTATCAGGCCATCCACCTCAAAAAGGAGGTAAGCCCAATGAAACTTATTCATCTCATAACCTTCACCACCATGACCCTGTGCTCAGTGCTGTCTGGGTGCGTTCCTACCACACCGTTCCCACCGAAAGTGATGGAAAAGGTCTCTCCGATTTTTCACTTTGAGGCGTGGCGTGATGCGTCTCCCTCGAATTCATCAGGGAGTTCCGATTCAGACCTTACCGTCCAGCTGGGAGGCCGGATCGTACAGGCTACCAGGAGCGGCAAAGGCATCGTGATTGTCGCGGAACAACTTCCTATCATGAACCATCCCGTGTATGGCCCCACAGAGGATGTCGACAGAATAGGTGACCATGAATTCGCCTTTCTCTATCCAGGAGAGCTTGAACCGCTGGATCTGATGATGGGGAACCGGTTCATCATTGTGGGAACGACCACGAGCAGACGACCGGTCGTGGTAAATGGCATACCGAAGACCGAGCCATTCTTGATTGCGGACTGCCTCCATGTGTGGCAGACAGGCAATACCGAAATCGCTGAATTTAAAGAAGATGCTGGAGGCGGCTATACCCCCCTTCCGGAGGAGACATACTGCGTTGCTCAGCAGTAAGGGAATTCGAAAATTCCCCACGAGAGCAGTGGCCCTCTGAAGAGAGGAGGCTACAAAGGGAAGCGCGGCATCCAGCGTCGGGGTTCATGCGCTACTGCTGATTACTTCGGTTGTCTGTCATCGGACTAATACTACAACCGACCTGGGTTGAACCAGATAGGTATGACCAGACAACCGGACTTCAGCCCCCGACTCGCACAGGTCCTCAGGGCAATCCAAGCTTGTATCGATGACACGCTTCCATGGCGCCGCCGACTTTTCTTGGATCACGAAATAAAGAGGTTCCCAATAGGCACTGATCATCACATAAAGGTCCTCATCGCCTTCCGAAATTCCATTCAGATAGAAGGCAAGGCTATGCGAATGGTACGTCATATCCACAGTGGGGCCAACCCCATACCACCAAACATCATGGCGCCAAAATCGGCTGCGGCAGAGTGAAGGGTGGGACTTGCGGAAAGCAATCATCCGCTGGACAAAGGTAAAGATGTCTCGGTTTGCCATCAGCCGATCCCAATCCAACCAGCTTGTTTCATTGTTCTGATTATAGGGGTTGTTGTTGCCACCTTGCGTATGCATGAACTCGTCTCCGGCGCGGATCATGGGAGTGCCATTTGAGAGGAGGAGAAGGCAGTAATAATTCTTGATTTGCCGTTTGCGAAGCACCATAACCTCCGGTGGCACATTCTCGTCGCCCTCCCATCCGCAATTCCAGCTGTAATTATTGCTCTCTCCATCAAGGTTGTGGTGGCCATTAGCCCAGTTGCGTTTCTGTTCGTATGCCGTGAGATCGTAGAGCGTAAACCCGTCGTGGCACGTGACATAGTTCACACTCTGATACGGGTGATACGCGTTCATGCGGCCATCCGGGAACAGGTCATCACTTCCATAGAGACGGGCCATCAGCGCGGGCACAAGGCCTGGATCACTCTTTACGAAACGTCGGAGATCGTCACGGAATCGACTATTCCATTGAAACCATCTGATTCCTGGGAAACTGTGCCCGAGTTGATCAACGCCTGCCGCATCCCAAGGCTCAGCGATCAAACGCACATTCGACAGATCAGGGTCCGATGTAATATCTCCAAAAAGGGGTGGATCTTCCAGGTCAAGCGAGCCATCTGGTTTTCTCGCGAAAATCGACGCCAAGTCGAACCGAAATCCATCCACATGCATCTCCTTAACCCAGTAGCGGAGACTGTCCAGGATAAGCCTCCGAACAATCCGGGTTCCTGTATGGAGGGTATTGCCGGTGCCTGTAAAATTCACATACGGCTGAACGGGATCATCGGAGGTCAAGTAATAGGTGCTGTTGTCGATTCCTTTGAAACTGTACATGGGACCGTTGAGGTCTCCTTCTCCCGTGTGATTGTACACGACATCCAGAATGACCTCGATGCCCGCAGCATGAAAGGCCTTGACCATTTCACGGAACTCATTGCGTGGCTCCTCCTCGGTCTGCGCCCTTGCATACGCATGGTGCGGAGTAAAAAAACTGATCGGCATATAGCCCCAGTAATTTCCTTCTTGAGGGTCGAATTGAAACACAGGCATCAGCTCGACCGCCGTGATGCCTAACTCTTTGAGGTAAGAAATTTTCTCAATCAGACCCGCATACGTTCCACGCTTGTGCGAACTCACCCTGGAATGAGGATGGTACGTGAATCCCTTCACGTGCAGTTCATAGATAATAAGGTCCGACTCGTGCCGAGGGCGCCGATCGCCGGTCCAATCGAAGGGACGCTCATGTTCGGACAGAAGTCCAAGGGGAGCCTTGCCGGCGTTTGGGCCAGGTCGCATGGCGGCCTTTCTGTCAAAGGACGCTGGGAAAACGATCGATCGGGCATAAGGGTCCAGCAGGATTTTCTCAGAGTCGAAATTATGGCCATGTCCATTGTTAGTGGGAGCAGGCCCTGCGATGGAGTAGGCATAGTAGCGGGCCTGGCTCATTGACGTCCTAGGGATTCGGCAGTGCCAGAAGCGGCCCGATTTATTGTTCAGAGTGTCGAACGGATAGGTAAAGACGGGGTTGACGATATCATCTTCCTTATACAACAGCAGCGTGACGCTCTCTGCGTGCTGTGAATAGAGGGCGAAATTATACGCTCCCTGCTCTTCGATCCATGTTGCGCCCAAAGGGTAAGATGAGCCCTCGCTAGCGACCCAGCTTGACATCGTCAACCCTCTTGTCCGCGACTGGTTCCGATTCTTGTAGCAAGCTCAACGTCACGTCGTGCGCCACGTGATTTGCACAACTGCAAGCAGCGCCCCCAGGTCATACCTCAACAGATCACCGATGCGTTTGATGCTGACATCTGTTCCTCCTGTAAACTCCAGCAAGGGGTTCGACAGATTATGACGAGCAGATCTCTTCACCACCTTGGCCCCTGCGTGCGTCTATGTGCCGGCTCCTTTCGTGGCCTGACTTTTCAGGCTCAACATGTAACTCGTCAGGTCCGTCAGGTCCTTCTCCGGCAAGGTAAAGGCCGGCATGATGGAGCCTGGAGACACAGATTGCGGCTCGCGAAAGTGTCGCAGGTGCCACTGCCGATCCGGCCGTTGATCCGCCACATAGGAGAGATCGGGGCCGACCATGCCGCCGTCTCCGTGAATCCGGTGACAGGCCGCACAGTGCTGCTGCGCGAACAGCGCCTTCCCCCGCGCCACTGAGGGGTCTGTTTTGGGGGTCGCGTGTAAGTTCCACAGCGAGAGTCCCAGCAGCGCGAATACCACCAATAAGAAGGCGCCTCCCGATGCCAGGGCCATCGGCCGGGAACTCGGCCGCCGTTCCGGGTTGCGGTCTATCAACGGCCACAGCAGCAGTCCCAGGATGAATAGGCCCGGAAGCACCCACGTCGCCAACGGCTCCAGCGGTCCGGACACATATTTCAAGAACTGATAGAAAAAGAGAAAATACCACTCGGGGACCGGGGTGAATGTGTGGTCGGCGGGATCGGCACGATCGGCCAGTGGAAACTCCACCGTCCAGGCCAACACGACGATCAGGAGAAACACGCCCAGCATCACCAGGGCGTCCATGTAGACTTGCCGTGGGTAAAACGTCTCGCTCCGTTGTTGGGCTTGTTCGGCACTCCACGGACCGGCCGGGCCGACGCGGCGCAAGATGAACAGGTGGACGAGGATGCCGCAGACCATCAGGGCCGGCAGGAACAAGGTGTGGACGGCAAAAAAGCGCGAGAGGGTGAGGGCTCCTAAGGTGGCTCCGCCTCGCAGCACCCGCACGAGCACATCGCCGACCACCGGTACCGAGGCGACCATGTTGGTGCCCACCTGCGTCGCCCAGTACGCGTTCTGATCCCAGGGCAGCAGGTAGCCGGTAAACCCAAACGCCATCATCAGCAGCAACAAGCAGACCCCGACCATCCACAGGAGTTCACGGGGTCGCTTGTAGGCGCCGTACAGATAGACTTGCAGCAGATGCAGCCCGACCGCCACCATCACCGCCGACGCTCCCCAATGATGCAATCCCCGGACAAACCATCCGAACGGCACCTCGTGCTGGATGAACTGCACGGTGTCATAGGCGGAGTCCGGCGAGGGGACGTAATAGAGGGCCAGAAACATGCCCGTCGTGGCCTGGAGGCAGAAGATAAAGAGGGTGGCCGATCCGAACACATAAATCCAGCTCGCGCCGCCGGGGATGGATTCGTCCAGCAGCGTGTGTCCCAGAGACGTGAGCTTCAGTCTCGCGTCAAGCCACTCGTAGAGCTTCCCGGCCATCGTCTCAATTCCCTTCTCTCACCCTCAGTGCCCCATGGTCCCGCGACGGCACGCAGGTCGATGTGCACAAAGGACAGGCCACACCAGCTACAATTCGACCGGATGGTCGAGGCCCGACTTGAATTCCTTATAGAGGACCAACAGGTTTCCCTGTTCGACTTTGGACGGCAGCACATCCAACGACCGGGGCGCCGGTCCCGCCACTACTTTGCCGGTCACGTCGAAGACGCTGCCGTGGCACGGACACTTAAACGTGTGGTCGCCCGCATCCCAGCGGAACCCGCAGCCTAAATGCGGGCAGATGGGGGAGAACACGACCACCTCGCCTGCCGGTTGTTTGATGGCCCAAATCCCTTTCTTCGCCGTGACCGTCCGCCAGCCATCCTTGACGGTGCTGGCATACTCCAGTTCTTCCGGTTCCCCCGTGCGTAAACTCCCTGTCGGCCCGACCGCGGCCCACAAGGATTCCCGGCGTTTGAGCGCCGGAGCGATCACGTAGCCGGCCAGCGGACCCCCCAGGCTGAGTCCGATGAATCCGGCGACCGCCGCGATTACCCAGCCGAAAAAGCTCCGCCGTGAACCCTTCGGCGGCGAGTCACTCGTGGAGGAGATCTTATCTGGGTCAGAGGGCAGACTCGGGGATGTCATTGCTGTAGTCTCCTTTCTCTCTGGTCAACCAAGCCACTCTTGTGGGACTCTGCCTCGCTTGCGAACGACCCCATTCCACAGAGTTATGTCTGCTGCTGAAGCCGGGTGAGCAGACGCTCATACCGCTTGGATGTCACATGCCAAATCCCAGGTCGGAGCGGATGATCCAAGTCGTCGACCACGAGATAGACGACATAGGCCAGCAACGCGATGCTGAGGGTGAAAAGGTAATCCAGCCACAAATGTTTCACGCCGATGAACAACGACAGGACGATCACCAATCCATCGGCGAATCCAACCGTCACTTTCAAAATCTGTGGCATGTGCCGTTGGCCCGAGTACAGACGATGTTCCCGATGCCGCAGGAGATCACTAATGATCCCAACGGTGGTCATGTTGAGATCCCAATGCTGAAAGAGCGTGGAGGCCTCTTCTTGTAGAACAGCGAAGGCCTTGCCGGCAACCTCACTCTCGCCCATCGCGTTTGTCCGCCATTCATCCTCGATCGTCACGGTCAAATACTGGCGCATGGCATCTCGTAATTTTGTTGCGCGGTCAGGGACATGCTGGGACCACAACCAGAGAGACCGTAGCGTACTGAGCTCGCCATTAATTGCCTCCATGAAGTCGTTCCAGTAGTCCCATTCATGCTGGATGACAAACCCGGCCAAGATGCTAAAAATGAGACAGACTGCGGAGTACAACCAAGGGATGCCCCCTAGGTCATCGAGATCATCTCTCATCACGGATTTAGTGGCATCCGTCGCATGAAGAAAGAAAAACGTTGCCGAAAAGAGTATCGCAAAGAACACAATTTTTCCAACAAGCTTCATAGACCCGAGCGCCTCCGGATGGTGAACACACGTTGTTCGAACCCGTTCATCGTCTTCACGTGTCTAGCGAGCCAGTTTATTCGAGGCGTTCAGGGCGGCCACTTTGTAGCACTCCGCAAAGGTGGGATAGTTGAATACCGTGTTGAGAAAATAGTCCAGGCCGCCATTGAGGGCCAGCACGGCTTGGCCGATATGAATCAGCTCCGTTGCGCCGGTGCCGATTGCATGCACGCCCAGCAGCCGATGGTTTTCCCGATGGAACAGGAGCTTGACCAGTCCGCTGTCGTCGCCGAGAATTTGGCCGCGGGCGATTTCCCGATACCGGGCGACCCCGGTCTCGTACGGAACTTTGTTGGTCGTCAATTCATGTTCATGGGCTCCCACCATCGAGATTTCAGGAATCGAATAGATCCCCACGGGGAAATGGGTGGCCATGGGTTTCGATTCCACCCCGAACGCTGAATAGGCGGCTAACCGGCCTTGCTCTGCAGCAGGTCGCCGCTAAGCTGGGATAGCCAATGACATCCCCTGCCGCGAAGATATGCGGCACCTGCGTCCGAAACTGCGGGTCGACGGTCAGCAAACCGCGCGGATCTACGGTCAGCCCTGCCGCCTCGAGATTCAACTGAGCGGTCGCCCCTACACGCCCGGCGAAAAGAGGACAAGATCGGAGACAATCACTTTCCCGGATTCCAAATGGATGACAACTTGGCGTGGGGGCCCCTCGGCGATTTCCAGTCTCTCCACGGCCTCGCCAAGCCGGAACGTCACGTCGTGATTGCGCATTTGATGCATGAGTTCTTCAACGATTTCTTCATCCACGAATTCGAGCGGGCGTTCTCGCTTGTCGATCACCGTCACATCGAGTTCTAACGCGGCAAACATGGAGGCGTATTCAATGCCAATGACTCCGGCTCCCACCACCGCCATCCTCCGAGGTAAGTGCTTCATGTGCATGACCTGAGCACTGGTCAGGACGAGTTCTCCATCCACATTCACGCCACGAGGGATCGCCGGTTGGGTGCCCACCGCGATCAGAATCTTGTCGGCCGTCACCGTCCGCGACTCCTCCGTGGAAACGACCATCAGCGTATGGGGATCTTTGAATGTCGCCTCTCCCCGAAGCAATTGGATATCATTTCGCCAGAGCTGGTCTTCCACCACTTGCGCTTCCCGCTGAATCACGGCGTTCACGCGCCGCAACAACTGCTCGGCAGTCGGACGGGTTTTGAGATGATGGCCGAGATGGCCGTCAGTCAAGCTGTCTTGCGCGACGAAGGACAACACGGCTTCCCGGAACGTTTTGCTGGGAATCGTGCCGGTGGCGACACAGACCCCACCGACGATCTGTTGCCGCTCCACCACCGCTGCGCGCTTCCCCAGCTTTGCAGCCTGAATCGCTGCGCGTTGACCGGCTGGCCCGCTCCCGATGCACAACAGATCTACATCGTATAGCTCAGGCATCGGATCCTCCATGGCTCATAGAGCGCTCCCATTTGATTCCGTCACGTTGCAGGAACCAGATTGGTTGCCGCATACACGCGTTCCTACCAAGTGAACCAGTGTCTCCATTGCGATCTTTTCGTTCGCACGCATGGCTGCTGGCATTCACTGAAGCCCACGTTCAATCAACCGGGCTTCCACCTCCAGATGCTTACGCTCTAAGTTGTGTCGTTCTTGACGCAATTCCTCTATGGCATTCACGTAGAATGTCCAGTGTTGGCGCCACTGGCCGAGCAGCTGTTCTTTCTCTCCTTGGCTCTTATACGCCTGCTGAAGGACGTCGCGGGCAAACACGAGATGATCGCGCTGCAATACCCATTGCTGCTGATGCAGCTGCCATCCAGATAGATCCAGAGCCTGCAATTCTCGCAGCATGGGGTCCGTTCCCGCCGACGCCTGCTGCACATCGTTCATGCGCCTTGACAAGGCATTGATGTTGACGTTCAGTTGCGCAATGCCTTTGCTCAACAGACCAATGACCGGATCGCCAGGGGAGACATGCTCGCGATCAATCTGGCTGGGGCCGGCACAGGCCGCGACACTCATTACAAGCACAAATCCGGCAAGCATCCACCATCTGCGTATCGTCATACACCCTCCCTCATGCGAGAATCCGACAACCTCGATTCATGCTGAACGTTATGGCTGTTCAGGATCTTCCTTCGTCAGTAACAGGCACCGCATGTGCTTGCGCCGGATCCAGGACCGGTACGTCGGCGGTGTGACCCAGCTCAGCCTACCTGTCGGAGGAAGAGCCGTAGAAACCCGTCGCCGTTTCATCGTGATGGCTCAACCCCTTCGCGCATGATCCGCGATGCGTCTATTTCTGGTTCACGTAGCGAATGGCTGTACCAGACAAATATTCCATCCATTCAGTCTGGTCCGTCGTGCTTTGCACAAAACTCCAGGGGTCGTAATAATTCCACCAGCCCCCTCCGTATAGGCCAAAATTACCCGACCCCGGACCCATGGTGGATTCATATGGAGGACTCGGCCCCATTGATTCCAACACATCAGATTTCCCCAGCACCACCGCGTCAGCGCCCATCATGCTCGCACGAGCCAGAATCTTGTCGCGTAGCCGGTCTTCATCCGCACTCTGACTTGTCGCAATAATCCTGGCCAGCTCGATGTACGGAGAGCCAGGCTCAGTTTCCAGCCATTGGACTGGTTCGCCGTTGACGCGCGGCGGATAGGATTCATGGGTCAACGGTTCGACACGCACCGACACGCATGCCGCCAGCAGAAGAAAAGCAGGGAGGATCAGTCCAAACCGTGCTGCACGGTGGAGCCGGTTCCCGGATGACCTGATGGGGCAAGGTGATGCTGCGCTGATGCGCTTCTGATTCATAATGACAATCCAAGGATGAGCCTTAATCGCACCCCACGCGGCGACCCGCCGTGATAACCCCTTGGGCCTCGGCAAAGAAAAAGAGTCAACACTCGCTCCCTCCGTAGAGCGGAAGCGTGCCAAAAATTTCCGCTTGTCCCAGCAGGCTCGGTACCGTCATCTCCCACACCAGTTCCTCCATGCCGTCCTGTGCTTCGTTATGAAACTGCGGAGGGCCGAGTTCGTCATACAGGTCTACCTTCTGTTGCCCGATCCAGCGAGCGATGACGTCATCCCATGTTGAATATGTTCCGGCCAGCACAGGCCCCCGATCGTTTACACAGCCGCCGCTTAGCAGAACCAAGGAGAAGGAAACTGCGAGTTGCAGCCTTCTCGGTGGAGGCATGCTGTTACTGTACTTCCCAAGTCACTACGGAGAGAACGTACCCACTGCTCCGTATAACCCCTTTCGCGTTCCGTAAACCTGCAGTCTGGCCCATGTCCGTGTCCGAACGTATCCAAGGGAACTGCCGACTTCACTCAACCTCTGAAGCCCCGCGGAGCGCTTCTCCCATCAAAAATCTCTGTTTCTCTACAGACTCGCCGGACCCTCCGTCTGACAAATGCTTGGTGATAGGCCTTTTTCTCCGTTACCGTGCTTCGCCTAACTCTGTGTGATCGCCAAGGTCTCTCGCTTCCGTATAACGGATGGCTGTTCCCATGAGCATTCTCATTGTTTCATCATACGGAACTGCTACGCTACCGGAGTAGACTCCGCCCCACTGGCCCCACGATCCATAGGAACCACCGTATGGTCCATATCCACCATAACCCCACGGAGTTCCATAGTAGGGGCTGTTGTACCCCCACGGATCATACAGCGGTTGAAATGCCACCTCGTGCAGAGTCATCGTTTGCGGTTTAGCAAAAACAACGGCATCGGCCCCCAGGGTTGCGGCCTGATTCAAGATCTTTCTCTGCATGCTGCCGAAACCAAGCCCGCTATCCCCAATCCGTAGTTCCGCGATGTCTTGATGCGGTCGAGCTGGCCTCTGTTCCAGCACGGCGACGTCATCCGCAGATCCCTTGGGGGGAAATCTGTCGCTGGTCAGCAGGATGGTATCTACGCTCGTGCAGCCTGAGAAGAGTAGACACAGGACAAGGAGCGACAAAAGCAAGAAGACTCCCTCACCGCGAGGCTGTTTTAGACACTGACACACCCGGGACTCACCACTCCTTCCCACGTTCCAGCCTGATGCCCCTGTGGTACATCGACAGTGTATTGACGCATCCAGCGCTGCCACCTTGTAGCACTCGGTCCACGTCGCATAGTTGAACACGGAGCGCAGAAAATAATTCAGCCCGCCGTCCAAGTCGAGCACCGCTTGCCCTATGTGAATGAGCTTGATTGCGCCAATTCTAATCGCATGGACACCGAAGAGGTGTCTCCATTCTATGACCGCAACACGCTTCCCCAGCTTCGCCGCTGAAATCGCCGATCGCTGGCCGGCCGACCCGCTCCCGATATAGACCAGATCGAGCTTATGTGGCGCCGACATGTTCATCACCTTCGCCCCTCTCGATCGTCACTTGGATATGGCCCCTCCATAGGCACCTTAAGCCGACGGCCCGTATCAGGCATCATCTCCCCACCCCGGCCCATAGAAGGGGCTGTCATACCTCCATGGATCATAGACCGATACGCCTAGGCGATCTGATGCTCGATATGGCACGCGGGCTTGGCAAACATGACTGCATGTGCGCGATGCTCACCGACGGA
This sequence comes from uncultured Nitrospiraceae bacterium, assembly GCA_963781915.1. GTDB lineage: Bacteria > Nitrospirota > Nitrospiria > Nitrospirales > Nitrospiraceae > Palsa-1315. Next base: position 11,137 of record CAWAIH010000008.1, read on the forward strand.
TCCTCCATGTGAAGTTCCACGAGATGAACATGGGCACTCGAACCCGGTATGCCACCGCCATTCTCTTTGCTTCCCACTCACTTGAGCGACCGCTCAATCAATTGGGCTTCGACCGTTAACCGTTTGTGCTCCAGGTCGAGCCGTTTCTGCCGGAATGTGTCCAGACCCTGTTGGTACTGCCGTTCATGGGTGGTCCATTCCTGGAGTAGCTGCGCTTTATTGTCCGGATTCCGCTTCGACGCAATCATCTGGGCTTTCGCGAAGTGCAGATGGTTCCGCTGCAGCACCCATTGTTGCTGCTGCAGTTCCAAGCCGAGCAGATCCGTCGCTCGAAGCTCTTGCAGCACCGTGTCCTGCGTATCGGGGAACTGCTTGAGTTCTTCAAGTCGTTTCATGGCACGATCGATGTTCACATCAAGATGGATGATGCCTTTGTTCAACATGCCCAGCACCGGATCCACGAACTCCGCCGGCTGATGTACGGCATTGGTGGCCCCGACGCATCCCATCGTCACCACCAACAGGAGACTCGCTCCCGTTGCTCGCCATCGAATTCCCATGCCGCTCATTTTCCCTCACTCCTCATGCGCCGTTCCCTTCTTGTTGGTCAGATCAGTCACCGAAGAGGCACGCGCACGCGCCGTGCTCACCGGATCAATACTCGAAGAAGCCTCCACTCACCCACGGCGTGAATCCAAAGGGTCGCACGCCGGCCGTCGGCACCCCGGCCGGCGATTTTCCTTTCCAAGTCTTCGGCGGATGCTCGCGCACCACAAGCGCTGTGTGATGCCGTGTGCCCTCCCGAAGATATTCGACCTCGATCGTCCGTCCCACCGGCATATCTTTCATCGTGTCAAGGAACGCTCTGGGTGTACGGACGGGACGACCATCGAGCGCCATGATGATATCGCCGCCCAGGATCCATGGCACCCCTTGCACCACGATGTCGAGGGTGCCGGCCCGCAGCCCTGCATCGGCGGCTGGACTCCCGTCTTCCACATCCTCCACCAAGAACCCCTGCCCGAGCGGCAACGCAAACAAGCTGAGGAATTCCACCGTGGGAAACATCCCACTGATTCCGAGCCAGGGTCGTATCACACGCCCACGCTGCTTGAGTTCAGCCAGCACAGCCTTGGCCGTGTTGATCGGAATGGCAAAGCCGATGTTCTGGGCGCCGGCCAGCATGGCGGTAGCAATGCCGACGACGCGGCCCTGCGTATCCACGAGCGGCCCCCCGCTGTTGCCCGGGTTGATCGGCGCGGTAGTCCGAATAGCGCGCGAGTCGACGAGACCGCGCTTCCCCGGCAACGGCCCAAGACCACTCACGATTCCCGACGTCAACGTGAACCCGAGCCCGAACGGGCTGCCCACCACAAGCGCCCGTTGTCCCGCTTGCAGCTGATCGGAGTCTCCGAGTGGGACCGTGGCGTATGGTCCCTTCTCCCGCGGCAGCCGCAGCACCGCCACATCCGTTTCCGGATCACTGCCGATCACCTCCACGCGGACTTGCCGGCCATCGAACAACGTCGCCATGATGGCGCTGGCTCGCTCCACGATGTGCGCATTGGTGAGCACGGTGCCGTCTTGATCGAGAATGAACCCGGCTCCCACGCCGGTAGCCATGGGATCCAGCATCGGATGGTCTGAGGTGTAGATAGAAGACAGAAAGACTGTCGCCGGGGCCAGACGTTTGTACATCTCGGCAATCTGGTCGTCCTCGGAGTCGTGTCGAACCGCCGCGACGCTGACGGTACAGGGGATGCAGACCGCGAGACTGACCAGGCCAATCAGAAGCACTCGACGACTCATGTGAGGCAGCCTTTCTCTGTGACGAGCCGGGCCCTCAGCCCCATGGGCTTCCGAACACACGGCTCAGGGCTCTGGGTGAATCATACGAGTCCGGTGCTGCCGATCTCGTAGGACCAGCGAAGGCGTGCCGGCTGTGTCCAGACTCAGTACCAGTCGGGTTTTTCCGTCGACGTCGTGGATCGCAAGACCGGATTCTTCCGAGAGGCCGAACCAGATAATCCGAGTCTCATTCCGATGCAGCATGGCAAAATACGGTTCCTCCTCGGCCGAAAACCCGAGAATCGCACGTGGTTTCCCCCGTTGATCCACCAGACGAAATTCTTGCGCGCTGAGGACCGCCGGGCTTTGACTGATAGCCTCTTCGGCCACGACCGGATCACCGAGCACCAGCCATGCGGTCAGCAAGCCCCCCGCAAATCCAGCCACGAGACTGAACAGAGGAACTGTCCACGACCCTGTACTCACTCTCATTGCACACCTCCCACCTACTTGGTCTCCCAGCCACCGTTTCTCCGGACATCATGGTGATTGCCAATCCATTCTGACTGTTAGTACCGGATGTCGATAGCAGACAGATACACGGTCCATTCGCTCTGATCCGCAGCCACCTGGACATCGCTCCAAGGTCCTAATAGATAGAATGGGTCCCACGATCCCCACGGCTCCACGAGTAGGCGTTGTATCCGGTGCCAGCCTGGCTAAGCGTCGATTCATATAGTGGACTCGGCCCTATGGATTCGAGGACATCGACCTTGCCCAGGATCACGGCATCGGCGCCCAGTTGCCTGGCACGGGTCAGGATGTGCTCACGCAGGGCGTCTTCGCCCACAGTTTGACTTGTCGCGACAATGCGCGCGAGCTTCATCGAGGGTCTGAAGGGCTCAGCGGAGAGCACCTGAATCGGCTCGATTCCGTTTCGTGGAGGATAATGTTGCTGCGTCAATGGTTCCACCCGCACCGACACGCACCCAGGCACCAAGCCAAGAATTATGGTAAGCGCGACCGCACGCACCCCTGGTGCAATACCTTGCGCGGTTCGTGCTGGATTATCCGTCACACTCGATCCGTTATACATGCTCGCCCAGACCGGTACGTCCCTAGCCCGCAGCAGGGGAGCTGACATTGTGTGAGCGTCTTTCCTGCGAGGCGCATGCCGCATCCCGCACGATCTCGACAAGAATCGCCGACTCGTACGGCTTATGCAGCCAGGCATAGGCGCCCTGTCTGACAGCAGCGTCCGACATATCGGGATGGTCCCCTGATACCATCACCACAGGCGTATCAGGCCATTCGATTCGACTCAGCGAGAGAAATTTCATTCCGTCCAACCGAGGCATGCGATAGTCCGTGATGACGACATCGAAGTGCCTCCGCTTCATTTCGCTCAAAGCCTCTTGCCCATCACTCACTGAATATACGTTGTACCCCGCGTGGGCAAGCAGAACCGACAGCATGTTTCTGCTTGTATCATCGTCTTCCACGACTAACACTCGCTTTCCGTAGCCATCCATGAGGAACCTCCATTAATTAATGCCTGGTTGCTGCCTGAGCGCGTTGCCCGCATAGAGACAACTTGAAGCGGCCTAGTGTCTCCAGAATGCGCTCGCTGCGCCCCCAGTCGCTCCAATAGACATTCCTGACCGGAAGGACCAACAAGCGGTCTGGTCGCCGGCTCAGAATCGCAGTTGAAAAATTGACCGACGGTATCATGCAATACACCTCCTCCAATACGCGATGTTCCCACGGAGTTCCGATCGTGCGTCGGAACATCGAAAAGTAAGCTGCCAGCTCGGGGGCAAGCTCGCGAACCCTTTCCCAGAGCTCCTGCGCGCGGACGACCATGACCATGGTATTCCACAGCCAGCCGTTCTCCATGAGTGCTCGAGCCAGCTCCTGCGGGGGCTTTTCTATAAACCGGCTGATGGGACGAATCGACGAGTGTTCGTGTTTGTTGGCTGAGAACCCGGGCTTGATCCAGCCGTAGTCGGTCTCCGCCTCGGCAGGGTCGACCCCCAACAGGATCAGCGAGTCGTCTCCGGATTCGATCAGATAGTCTGCCGCTTCGGCCACTGACGCCATGAAGCGTCTCCCGGGCAGAACAAAATGATCGGACGGAAGGATCGCCACCACGGCCTCAGGGTCACGATGCAACACATGGACGAGCGGGAGGAGGATGCCGGGAGCAGTATCCCGGTTGAGGGGTTGAAACAGCACTGTACCGGGCGGATGCCTCACCATGCTGCCAAGAACATGCAAGCGATGATGGGCCGTCGCACTGAGAAGAAGACGTTCTCTCGGAATGACTCTTTGCACCCGCATCACCGTCCGTTCGACCATGGTGCGGTACCCGCAGAATGTGCAGAATTGCTTGGGGGCATCGGTGCCGAACGACGCTTGGACAAATGCTCTCAGTCGTTCCCCTTCGCCTCCTGCCAACACAATGCCCCACAACGCCGGTCTGTTCTGCTCCATGACGACCTCCTTGCTTCGCTCCCGTATCAGCCACGCAGGCATCCCATTCCCAGACGGTCATGCCAACAGCCTGCGACTCTGGAGTCACAGCCGGAATGATTTCGTCCAGACCGGTACTGGTGAGACGATTCGTCCGCATCACCGGATCTTCGATCCATCCACAGTTCACACACCGTGCCGTCTGTGATGCTTCGGTGCATTCATCGGTGAACGGCGACGTTTCCACAATGACTAATCCCCAACACCTTCGGCATCGCATCACAATCCCTCCATGGTGGTCCTCCGGTTGGACCGACCAACTGAACATTCGCCGAAATGTTTGCGCACTCCACCTGATGTAACAGCAAGCCCGGTGCCAGAGAGATTCATACTCGGCAGATCGTGGGAAGCTCACGACTGGCGTAGGCAGACCCATGTGTGGGAAGAAGGGTGAACGAAACGATGGATAGACCTTGGCTGTGTCACGGTGACAACGCATGCCAGGCTGACACAGCCGTGAGAGAACAGGATACGGTACAGGAACTGGTCCAGTTAGGGCGAGGTCACATCCGAGGATTCACCGCCAGGAGAAGGGTGGTGCGTGGCGTAACGGTCAAGAAGACGGTAGAGCGTTCTCCGGCTGATTCCGAGGAGACGCGCGGCCTGCTCCTTGTTGCCGTGCGTCGATTCGAGCACAGCGAGGACGCGTTCGCGCTGAAGTGCGCTGAGCGTGCCGGGAAGGTCTTGTAGCGTATCGTCCCCAGGAGATTTCTTGTCCCTGACCTCAGCGGGCAGGTCGTCGAGCGAGAGGACTGAGTGAGAAGCGAGCGCAACCGCTCGCTCAATCACATGCTCAAGCTCTCGTACATTGCCGGGCCAGGAATATTTCAAAAGAACCTGCATCGCAGCAGAAGAAAAGGAGGTAACTGGGACAAACTTTTGCGTGCCATACCGCGCCAGAAACAACTCTGCGAGCAGTGGAATGTCTTCCGGCCGCTCACGGAGCGGCGGAATCGTGGTGATGACGGTATTCAGGCGATAGAGCAGATCCTCTCGGAACTGTCCGGCTGACACGAGTTGGTGCAAGTTTCGGCGCGAAGCGGAAATCACGCGAAGATCCAGCTTTACCGGCACATTGCTGCCGACCCGACGAATTTCTTGTTCTTGCAACGCCCGCAACAATTTCGCCTGCCCCGCCGGAGACAGATCGGCCACCTCGTCCAAAAAGAGCGTCCCTCCACTGGCTTCCTCCAGTAAGCCCCGCCGGGATGCATGGGCACCGGTGAACGAACCTTTGACATGGCCAAACAGTTCGCTTTCGAGGAGTGCATCAGGGATCGCGCTGCAGTTTACGGCCACGAACAGCCTGGCGGCCCGTGCGCTGTTGTCGTGGAGAGCCCGGGCGATGACCTCTTTCCCTGTCCCGCTTTCTCCCTGGATCAGCACGCTTGTCCGGCTCGGCGCCACTTTTCCAACAAGCTTGAAGATCTCTACCATGGCGTGGCTCTGGCCAACGAATGACGCTGCACGCACACGCTCATCAAACGCTCTGGAAAGGTGCCGGTGTTCGCGCACAAGCCGGTGATGTTGAACCGCGCGGTTCATGACAACTGACAATTCCTCCAGATTAACCGGCTTCGTGATGTAATCGAAGGCCCCTTGCTTCATGGCCTGGATCGCGGTCTCAAGCGACCCGAACGCGGTCAGCAGTACTACCGGGGTCTCCGGAGAAGAGTCGCGAAACCTTTGCAGGAGATCCATTCCGGAGAGCGGACTCATCTGGATATCGCTCATGATCGCATCAAAATCCCGTCCCCCTGCTGTCTCCAAGGCCTCCATCACTCCAGACACCAGAGCAACGTGAAATCCGGCTCGTCCCAGCGCCTCACCCAGCATTTCGCGGTTGTGTCGGTCGTCATCCACGACCAGGACCCAGCTCTCACTCTCCATCGAATTCCTTTCCGAGACGACGTCCCCTCCATAACGGGAGATCGATCGTGAAGGTGGTTCCCCGTCCGACGACACTCTGCACCGCGAGTCGTCCGCCAGCCGACGAGACGGCGCGGTGACAGATGGCTAATCCAAGTCCTGTTCCACTCTGGGCCTGCCGAGTCGTAAAGAATGGTTCAAAAATGCGATGGACATATTCCGGTGGAATCCCATGCCCCGAGTCCCGCACTAGCAGACGGATGGCGCCATCGTCCAACTCATGTGTCCCGGCCACCACAAGAATACCGTCGCTCATTTCGTTCCGGATGTATCGTGTGCTGATTGCCAACTCTCCTCCCTGTGACATGGCCTGGATCGCGTTCGTGAGCAGGTTAAAGATGACTCCGTGAAGAGTATGGGCATCTGCGGAGACAGGAGCGAGTCCTTGCGGCAGGTCGGTCACGATCTCGATCGATTGATGAGAGAGACCGGGGGCATTGACGGCCAGCACATCCTGGATGACCGCGTTGAGGTCGACTGGGTTCCGTTCGATCCTAACGCGAGTCGACTCGAGGATATGATGGAGGGTCTCGATCATCCGCTTGACCTCAGCCCGGACAACAGACAGATGTCGATCACGATCCTCGATTGTGACATCGCCCTCGAGCATCTGAAGATTACCGGAAATCGCGTTCAGGGGGTTCCCCAGTTCGTGCGCTACCACGGCCGAGAGTTCACCTAGAGCGGCTAACTTTTCTGACCGTTCAGCCTGGACGCGGGCTTCCCCCAGCATCGCGTGAGTTTGGCGAAGTTCTTCGGTGGTTTCGGAAACCTTTCGTTGCAACGTGTCGTTGAAGCGATGTATTTCCTGGAGCAATTGTTCCTTGACAGCCACAGCCTCACGAATTCGGTCCACCATCCGATTGTACTGGCCCACCACCTCTCGAATGTCAGACGATCCACCTACTGGTGCCTGGCTGGGCAGATTTCCGCCTTCGGTCCGCCGCATGGCCTGCAGGAGCATCGCCACCGGACGATGGACCTGCACCCTGAGAAGGAGCAGGAATGCCAGACTTGTCAGAGTCACCATCGCCACGGCAAGCACCTTGCCGAACGTCCGCTCTTGCTCGATGAGACGATCATACTTGGCAATCGAATACTTTCCACGAAGCGCCGCCATCACCTGACCCTTGACAACCACTGGGGCTGTAATGATCCATCCCCGATCCTCTTGGACATCGTCAAATCTGGCCACGGCTTGTCCCGCCCGCACGGAGGTCCGATCCTGATCGCTCAACATGGTGAGAGTTTTTCTCGGGTCTGTGCTCGTGATCAGCGGGCCGGCATCACCCGAGACATCGTAGACGCTCAGATGCCGGAGGCCGGGACGCAACTCCATGATGTCCACGAATGCCTTGTTCAAGGCCTGCACGTCGTGAATATCGTCGCCTGTGTTTCCGACGATGCGGCTTATGGCTGTTGCCGTCCGCAGAAACGCATCCAGGCGGTCTTGCGCGGCGGCCCGTTCAATCACGAGAGTATCAACTACGTTCACCGATGCGATGGCCAGCAGGACCAGCACAATGCCGGTCACCACAACTCCGCCTAACACACCTGTAATGCGTGAGATGCTTGTATTCAACCGGTCGCCTATCCAGTTCACCAGCCTTTCGCTCCCCATAGCCACGTCATCCCCGCGCCAGGATGCTCTTAACAAGGTGGGTAAGGTTGATTTTCTCTTTTCATGTTCGGCTTGTACGAACTTGGTGAATCACCCAGCTGGACTCGCTGATCAAAACTGCTGATACCCTATCCCGGTGGCGAAGGCGATGGCCGCGATGCCAACCTGAACGACATATCGTGCTTCGGACAGTCGAACTTCAGACAGCAATAGAGCCGTGGTCGCCGTGGTGACATCGACAATGGAAGACAGCCCCAGCCGATATCGTTCCTTGGCCAAGGTGAGCGCACTGCGTGCTGACTCGACCTCCTTCTCCTCGACGTAAATCTGTTGCCGGGCCGTTTGCAGTGTCAGGTAGGCTTCCGTCACCTCCAACGCAATTCTGTTCGTCAAATCGATCTTTTTCTGCTCAGCCTTGTACTTCTGTTGCCGCGCTTCGGCCACGCGGTTTTCGATCAGGAACCCGGTAAATATAGGCACGGAGACCATAGCTCCCGCACCCCACCACAGATTGGTTTGCCCGGCATGTGAACCGGCATATTGGTTCAGCGGGGCATCACTGAAGTGGATAACGCCTGACATTCCTTGGGCTGCGATCGTGGGAAGGTTCGAAGCTTTGGCCGAATTGAGTCGTTCCTCCGCCTGTGTGATCCGATCGTCTGTGGCGAGTAATTCCGGGCGGTCCCCCAGTGCCTGAGTGATCAGTGTTTCCAGCGTATCCAACAAAGCTGATGGAGTAGGGAGGTCTTCTAACGTGTAGTCCTCCGAACCGCGAACGCCCATGGCATTATTCAATCCGGCGAAGGCCGCACGGAGCTCATTCTTAGCCTGGAGCAGCTGGACCTCGGCATTCTTGAGCTCGACCGATATGAAGTCGAGGTCCAGTTTGGCCTTTAACTCCCGCTTATACAAAATTGCAATTTGATCGCGCAGGACACCACGTTCCCGCACGGTTTCTTCCGCAATGTCGATGAGGCGCTTTTGTCGGAGGCAGTGGATATAGGCTTGTTGCACCCTCAGAATCACCGTCGCCTTGTGTGTCTGGATATCCTTTTCAGTCGCCTCCTGGCCAGCTCGCTCCGCCAGCAGTTTGTGCGCAGTTTGACCGAAATCGTAAATCAGCTGGTCCGCCCGAAATCCCGCACTTTCCACGTAGGAGGTCGGCTTATTCTGTGCTCCGGCTACGTTGAACGCGCTGAGCGGACGAACGGTCCCTCCGGTCTGAATCGCATAGGCATTCAATTCCGGGTAGTAGCGAGCCGCTGCCTGATCCGTGACTGCCTCCGCGGCGAGAGCAGTCTGCTTCGATCGACGAAGCAGCGGATGACGATCAAGACCGATGCGAATCGCGGACTCGTATCCCAGAAAGGCTCCCTTCGATAAAGGAATATTCGGCGATGGCGGGTACGCGAGCGGCTGTGCAGGGCCCTCAGAAGCACGCTCCGCCGGCCAGCAGGTTCTGCCGGATACAAGAACAAAGATCAGCACGCACCATAGACACAAAGAGAATCGACGTGCGATCTGCAATCGCGTGGAGTCAATACCGCGCATATTCAACTCCTGTCGCGTAGGCGAGCGCGGCTTCACTGGCTCGATAATCATACTGTGCATCTGCAAGCCCAACTTCGGCGCTCAAGAGATCGGTCGTCGCGGTCGTCACATCGAGGATAGAGCCCAGGCTGGCTTTGTACCGCTCGCGTGCGAGCGTCAGTGCTTCGCGCGCGTAGGCGACCTTCTCTTCCGCTACCTTAATTTGCTGTTCGGCGGTCAGCCGGCTGAGATAGGCTTGCGCGACTTGCAGCATGATATCGTTGGTGATCGATCGAGTGGTGGCCTGGGTCTCGCCTTTCCGGGCGTCGGCCTCTTCGATTTGGCCTTCAATGCGGCCGCCGGTGTATAAGGGGAATGAACTGGTCCCGCCAAGTCCATACCACCCCAGTTTTGCGCCGGGATTGCTGACGTCTTTTCCGCTGGGTCGTTCCTCATGGCCCCACCAGGTATAGGCCATGGTGCCGATCCCGGTCACCGATCCGAAGCGAAGGGCCTTGGCTGCCTGCAGCGCTTCTTCCGCTGCCTGTATCCGGTCTTTGCTTCCGAGCAACTCCGGTCGCTGATTCAGCGCGTCCTGAACCAGTGATTCAGGACTTGCGCTAGACGTGACCGCGAGGACCGCCTGTTCCAAGAGATAGTTCCCGGGACCCTGCAGACCCATGGCAGTATTCAGTGCGGCAAATGCCAATACAAGGTTGTTCTGAGCTTTGATCAACAGCACTTCTGCCCGATTAGCCTCGACCGATGCAAAATCCAAGTCCAACTTGGATCGCAATTGCCGTCGGTAGAACGTCTCCGTCTGTTGTCGGATCAACTCGCGTTCATTCAAGACTTCGCGGGAGATGTCCACGAGCCGCTGCTGCTTCAGGCAATTGAGATAGGCCTGCTCCACATTCAGGATGGTCAGCGCTTTGGCAGTCAACACGGCTTTCTCGGCGGAGGCTGCGAGCGACTTCTGTGAGAGAATTCGATGAGCCGTCTGACCGAAGTCCGTAATGAGATAATCTGCGCGAATGCCGGGAGTCGTCAGGTAGTTGGTGGGTTTTGGCAGTGAGCCTGAGATCAGGAGATTGCCCAGGACTCTGGTGTTCCCGGCAGTACTTGAGACAATGCCGGTCATCTGCGGATAATTGGCGGATTCGATCTGCTTGACCAGGGCCTGAGATTCCAGGGCCTCATGCTCCGCCATTTTGATGAGCGGCTGTTTCTCAAGTGCCGTTCGAATCGCCCGCTCCCAGCTCAATGGAGTGCCGGCCGCAGACATGGGACGGGGTGACATCTGCTCCGCGGCGAGCGAAGTGGTCACCCCGCACGTAATGATGACCAGCACACAGGCCAGGCATCTAGAAGCGTTTGTACTCTTGACCTGTAGCATAGGCGACCACTGACTCACTGGTTTTGTAGATATACCGGGCTTCCGCCAAGCGAGATTCGGATTCGAACAACACGGCCGTCGCGCGGACGACCTCCACGATCGGGCTCAAGCCAAGGCGGTAGCGCTCTTGTGCCAGCAGCAACGCCTCTTTCGAAAAGGTTACGCGTTCCTGCTCGAGTGCGATTTGTTCGGCATTCGTGATTCGCGTGAGATAGGCGCGAACAATCTGCAAGACGATTTCATTTGCGAGGCTCTGGAGTTCTTCTTCCGTTTCCCCTTTGCGGTGGCTGGCCTCTTTGATTTGATTCTGAATCCTGAATCCGGTGAAAAGAGGGAACTTCATCGTGGCGCCATAGCCCCAAAACGGGGTCACGCCATCGGAAGGAATGCCACTATCATGTACATCGCCGTATTTGGTCATGCCGATCGATCCGACGGCAGAGAGCGAACCGAAATTGAGGGCCTTGACTGCCTGGAGCAATTCATCGCTGGCGGCCAGACGGTCCCGATTGCCGAGCAGCTCGGGCCGGTCGCTGAGCCCGGTAGCAACCAATGTCTCCACCGCTTGGCTTGGAGTCACACGAATAGGAATCTGTTCCAGCTCATACCGGTCCGGGCCTTCGAAGCCCATCGCATTATTCAAGGCAGCAAAGGATTGCTTCAGATCATTTTGCGCTTTGATCAGCGAGAGCTCAGCATTCGAGACTTCCACCAACATCAAGTCCAGATCGACCTTCGATTTGAGTTGATGGTTGTACAGCGTCTGCACTTGATCACGGACGGCTTGCCGCTGCTTGACCGTCTCAGCCGCGATCGTCACCAAACTCTTCTGAAGCAAACTGTTGAGGTAGGCCCTTTGAACATTGAGGATGACGAAGGCTTTGTTCGTCAAAATCTCTTTCTCACCGGCTGCTTCATTGGCCTCGGTTGCGAGAATGCGATGAGCGGTGTAGCCAAAATCCGAGATCAATTGATTGAGCATGAACCCGCCGGATAACATGTTCTGGTTATGCTTGGCGAGCGCGCCGCCCGGATCGAACCCATGCCCACCGCGATCGTGAATCGCTTTGCCATCAGTTGTCACAATGCGCATAGAGCCGCTGCTTCCGGCGAGGGAAGCTTCAAGCCAGGGATAGCGTTCACCCTGCGTTTGACGGGTCAGAGCCTTTGCAATGAGTGAGCTATAACGCGAACGCTCGATCAGGGGATGGGTGGCAAGACCGGTGTTGATGGCTTCATCGAGCGTCAGCAGAGAGCCGGCAGGTTTCACGACAGCACGGGATACGGTTGGTTCCGCCTGTGGCGACTGTTCCCTTGATTGTGCGAGACCGACATAGGAGCCGCTCACAATAAGAGCCATAATTAGGATTTTGGTGATGGGCTGTTGCATGAGGGGTCGCCTCCGGAACGCGTCTCGACCGTTCTCTTTATGAAGGGAAATGTTACATTTTCTGCTTGGCTGCTTTGCCGTTTGGAAGGTTGTAAGGGGACGATTGAACCGTCTGCCCATCGACCAACCCGCTTTTGCCGACGACGACCACTTCTTCTTCACCGGTCAGTCCTTCCACCACTTCCACCCAGAGACCATCATCAATGCCGGCTTTCACGGGAACGAGTTTGGCCTTGCCGGAATCGATTACGAACACAGATTTCTCTTGTCCGTTTTTGCTCGGAACAATGGAGGCGGGAGAAATCGCCAGTGCGTTCGGATGTTGCTGCAGATGGAGCGCCACGTTGACGAACATCCCAGGCTGCAGCCGATGGTCTTTGTTCGGCACATCGATTTCGACCAGCAATGTTCTGGTGGCCGGATCCAAGGCCTCGGTGGTCCGAGTGATCGAAGCCTGCAATTCTTCAGACCATTCACGTGCGGTCACCGTCACGAGAAGCCCTGGTTTCGCCAACTGCGCAGCTTCCTGCGGGGCATTCACATAGATCCGGACGCTGTCCATATCCATGATCGTGAACAGCGGCGCCGCTTGAGTTGCCGAGCCGGTTGCCGCCTGGATGAGCGCGCCCGGATCGGCAAACCGAGCCGTGATCACGCCTGAGAAGGGCGCATAGACGTTAGTGTAATCCAGCAAGGTGCGGCGGCTGTCTCGCTGATGTTTCGCGGATTCAGCCGCGGCTTTGGCCACATCCACATCCTGCTTGGCGATGATATCGTGATTATCCTGCCAGACGCTCAGGTACCGCTCATACGTGACTTTCTTGATCTGGTAATCGGCATCAGCCTGCTTGTATTGGTCTTCGATCTCGGGCGCATCTAATACGGCCAGCAACTGCCCCTGCTTCACGACATCTCCCTTGTCGAAGCCAATCCATTTAACATACCCGGAGACCTTTCCGTACAACGTGGCTTGGTACCAAGGAGAGATATTTGCCGGCAGAGTCAGGGTCTGGCTAATGTCGCGCCGTTGCACTTTCAATACTTGGACCTGGTGGGTAGAAGACTGAGCCGAGTCCCGATCTGCATTGGGTGCGGACACCGTCGGGTGCTGGCCCTGGATTATCATCAAGGCCGCCGCAAGAAGAAAGAGTCCCGCCGCAACCATTAGGACGATTTTGACCCGCGACGTCTGTGTCATATCCCCCCACGAAGCTCCCTCAGCAAGCATACATGATCCCTCCATGACTCCTCCATTCAGTGAACCTCGTCTCTTTCAGTTTCAGCCTGGCCGGCTGCTGAACGCCGGCGGGCGATCGCGTGCAGAACCGGAATAAACAGTAATGTCATAAACGTCGAGACCGTCAAGCCTCCGATCACAGCGCGCGCGAGCGGCATATTGCTCTCGCTTCCCTCCCCGATGCCCAGCGCCATCGGGGCTAACCCAAACACCGTGGCGAGTGACGTCATGAGGATGGGCCTGATTCTGAGACGCCCCGCCTCCACAACGGCCTCCTCGATCGGCATGCCCTCGCGCAACTTGTTATTCGCGAAATCCACCAGGAGCACGCTGTTGGATACGACGATCCCGATCATCATCAGGGTGCCGATCATCGATTCCACATTGACCGAGGTATGGGTCAGCAGCAACATCCAGATCACCCCGATAAATCCCAACGGGACGGCAAACATGACCACAAAGGGATCGAGCCAGGAACGAAACAGCCCCACCATCACCAAATAGATCAATACCATCGCCATCGGCAGATTCCAGGCAAATCCCGAAATCGCCGCGCGCATACTGTCCACTTCCCCCTTGAAGGTCAGCACCACATCCTTCGGAATCTTGAGCTTCGCCACGGCCTGTTCGATCTGAGTCGCGATATGCCCCAGATCGTTACCAGGGACGCTGACAAGCACGTCCATCGTTCGCTGCAAGTTGAAGTGATCGACGGTCTCAGGACCGACTTTTCGAACGACATCCACCAGATCTCGCAGGAGGACGGGGCTCCCCCCGGTCGAGATCACACCTGGCAAGCGAACTTGTTCTGGAAAGGGTGTTTGCGTGAGCACTAATGAACTGCCCCTGAGCCTGGTACCACCGGCACTGACCGACATCGGCTTGTCTACATACGTCCCTACGAGCGGCATGTTCAGAAAATCATCGAACTCCAGCAAGATCTGCTCAGGAAATTGGGTCACAACAAAATAGGCATTATTTGTCCGGGGATCGATCCAATAGCCGGGGTTCAAGGTAACATTCGACGAGAGCCCGGTGACCAAATCCGTCACGATCTGAGACTCATTGAGCCCAACAAAGGAGGCTTTGTCTCGATTGATATCGAGATGAATTTCAGGATAGTCCATACCCTGCCGAACCTGTACATCTGCCGTGCCGGGAATCGCTGCTACAAGATCCCGAACCATGTTGGCCGTTGCCGCAAGATCCCCCATGTTGGGACCGCTCACTTTGATATCGATTGGCGCGGGCAAGCCGGCATTGATCACATCACTGACGATCCCGCCAGTCTGGAAAGAGAATTTCACTCCTGGAAGGTCGCGACGAAACGACTGGCGCAACTTCATGATGATGTCATCGGTGCGGACATCATGGTCATGCTTCATGCTCACGAGCACGAAGGCCTGATGGGGACCATTCACCGGTGTGTAGAGCACCATCCAGCCCTGCGGAACTCCGATGTTCGACACGATCTGATCCAACTCTGCCGCGGGAATCGCATCCCGAATGAGCCCCTCGACCCTGGCCACGATCGCCTCGGTTTTTTCAATTCGTGTGCCCTCAGGAACCGAGACGTTGAGGACGAACGAACCGGCATCTACTTTCGGGAAGAACTCCGTCGCCATCAGAGGAGCCATGAACATGGAGCCGACGAAGATTGCCGTGACCGTGACAATCACGATCACCTTGTGAGCCAAGCACCAGCGCAGGAGGAGCACGTATCGTTCAACAAACGGGTCGAAGATGTTGAGGCGATTCCAGAACGCGGTGAAGCGTCCTTGATGCGTGGCAGAAGCCCCTCCCTGTGCATGGCTTGCATGGTCACGAAGCAACCGTGCCATCGAAACAGGGGCCAGGGTCAGTGCAACGACGTAGGAAGCCATCATGGCATAGGCCACTGCGAGAGCAAGCGGCACGAACAAAAACTTGATCACGCCCGTGAAAAACGCGATGGGTAAGAAGACGAGGAAGACCGTAATGGTGATAATGAGCATGGGGAGAGCCACTTCGTTGACGGCATCAGCCGCCGCTTGGGAAGAAGTCTTTCCCATCGCCATATGGCGATGAAAGTTTTCGACGACGACAATCGCGTCATCGACTAACCGTCCAACGGCCAGTGCCAATCCGCCGAGCGTCATGATGTTCACCGAGTGGCCGGTGAAGTAGAGACCAATGAAAGCGGCCGTGATGGACAGTGGAATCGCCATGGCGACTATGAGGGTTGAGCGCAGGCTCCCAAGGAACAGCAGGACCATCAGACAGGCGAGCCCTCCCCCAAGAAGCCCTTCATGCTCCAGTGTTTTGATGGCCTGGCGGATATAGAGGGACTGATCGAACAACAACTTGATCGCCAGGTCCTTCGGAATATTGATCAGTTTAGGCAGGACCTCCTTGATCCCATCGATGACGGCAATGGTGTTGGCTCCGGCCTGCTTCAGAATAGGAAGATAGACCGCCCTATTGCCATTGATCCGTACCACGTTGGTCTGGATCATCGTGGAGTCCACGGCTTTCCCCACATCTCGCAAGAACAACGGCACTCCGTTCACCATCTTGATGGGAATGTCGTTCATTTGGTCCACGACCTTGATCATGCTATTCGTGTAGACGTTGTAATCGAAGTCGCCGATTTTCACGTCCCCAGCCGGCAGGAGGACGCTCTGCATGTTCACCGAATTTACAATCTCGTGAGTGGAAACACCACGAGCCAGCATGCGTTCGGGATCGAGAAAGATCGTGACTTGGCGAACCGTCCCTCCGAACGTGGTTGGGAACGCGACTCCTGGTACGCCACCCAGTTGCGGACGTACGTTGAAATACGCGAGGTCCCGCACTTCCTTCTCCGTCATCGTCTCGCTGCTGGTCGTCTGGATGGCAATAGGCAAGCTGGCAGCCCCGAACTTGATGATGATCGGGGGAAAGATCCCTTGCGGCAGAAATTTCAGGTTCGCATAGGTGAGGCTGGTGATTTCGGCCAGCCCCGCGTTCACGTCATAGGAGGAATGGAAATAAATCTTGATGAGACTGACACCGGGCAAGGAACGGGACTCGATGTGGTCGATGTAAGAGGCCTGAAGAAAAGCTTGCTCCAGTCGCAATGTGATGGCGCCTTCGACCTCCGACGGTCCCATGCCTTTATAGAACGTGGCCACTGCCACGACCGGCATGTTGATCTCCGGGAAGATGTCCACCACCATTTTCTGGTAGGAGACGACGCCTAGGATGATAACGATGAGGCTGATCGCGATGACGGCGTAAGGATTTTTGAGCGAAGCGCGGGTTAGCATCGGGTTTCAGCCATGAAGAGGGATCGATTCCATTTAAGCCAATAGCGGCAGATGTCGCCGATACAGTGAACGAGTTTGTCGTAGGTGCCCGGCTTCACGACATACCCATTCGCGCCGTTGGCGTAACAGTGCGCCAGGTCGGTCTGGTCGTCCGACGTGGTGAAGACGACAACAGGAATTGCACCGAAGCGGGCATCGGCCCGGAGTCGGATCAAAAAGTCGCAACCATTCCGTCGGCCGAGCTTGAGATCGAGGAGGATCAAAACGGGGAGCGGGTGGTGGTGTATGCGGTCCTCCAGGAAATGCAGCGCAGCATCCGCGTCGTGCTCGGTATAGAGGACGACATCAAGACCGGTTTGGACCAGTGCGAGGCGAAAGAGTTCGCACTCGCCAGGGCTGTCTTCGATCAAAAGGATGGAGGGGTGCGCTACCATTATATAGGGGGATATCAGCAGGGAATGTGCCGGGCTCGAAGATGGAGAGTTCGATGCAGAAAATGTTTATTAAGAACAATGAGTTGGGCGTGTAAAGGTGATGTGACTGGTGATTGTTAGGTGGGGAGGGGATTGGGGAGAAATTCCATGAAGGAATGGAGAAATTCCAGAGGAAGAGGGAGGGTGGCCTGATCAGTCTCCTTTGCTCGCGCAACGCGCGGTCGCGGACTCCCCTCGTTGGACGCGCGCAGTGGGAGACCGATTCAGGCCACCCTCCTGGAGGAGATGCGAGCGAGCTTGGAGGGAGCATTATTATGCGGATCCTGTCGCTGACCAGCCCAGCCGGCTTCGCACCCCGCCCGGTGTAGGAGGATGAGGGGGGAGCGGCCAGGTGCCCTCCTTGCTCGCAGAACGCGCACGATGAAGCTGTGCTCGCGAGGGAGAAGAGCGCGTCTCGGCGCGCTCGGGGTTGGGCGGGTGGAATATTGCGCGCAGTGGGAGATCGATTCAGGCCACCCTCCTTTGAGAAGTCGGACGACTCGCCCTAGAGAGAGGGGAGAAACGAGCGAGCTTGGATGGAACATTATATACTGCCGGTCTTTATCACCTATGCGGTTATCAACCTGTGAGCAATTGACAGATTCTCATAAGAAAAGTAGCCTGTTTTTCTTTCTGTATTAAGAGGTAGTCATCTTATTCGATGAACATCTTTGAAACATTCGAACATCTATCAATAGAACATCTGGATGACTACATCGCCAGAAATCAGGAGGAACATCTCTATCTTGATTTCAAGATTTTGAAAGATGCTTCCTTGGCATCCACCGATGATAAGCGCAACTTGGCTCGTGCGCTCTCTGGATTTGCCAATTCAAGTGGTGGTCTGATCATTTGGGGAGTTGAAGCGAGAAAGAACAACGTTGGAATCGATTGCGCCACTGCACTTAAGGAAATTGATCGTGTTGCCCTTCTCTTGTCGAGGTTGAACGAATTGACTGGTGATGGCGTCGATCCAACCGTTCAAGGCGTCCGTCATCGCATCATTCCTGGAAGGGGTGATGGCAAGGGGTTTGCTGTTTCACTGATTCCTGAGAGCGATACTGGGCCGCACATGTCAAAACTCGGAGAGGATCGGTACTACAAGCGTAGTGGCGACAGCTTCTACAAGATGGAGGCGTTCTGACATTGCTGATATGTTTTCTCGGCGTCGGAGGCAAGTCTTGTCGTAACTGTGAAAATCGATGGAGTAGGCACTGGGGCATCAATAATTCTCGGGCTTCGAAACGACGGTCGTGCTACTGCCAGAGCGCCCTATCTTGCCATTCGCTGCGATAGTCCCTTCCGTCGCAGCGAATTCGGACTGGACGGCAACCGAAGCGAAGGAATGCCGTTTCTTGGTTTCATAAGTTTTTTCAGGCTATCCGGGCGATGCCAGTGGAGGGCTGGAAATTGCTCTTGGTCCAGAATGTCCCGGGATGTAGCCCGTTTGTATCAAGGTTTAATCCCGAAGCACCCGCCGCCGCGCGATGTTGTGATCTACTATGCTGTGGCTTGCGAAGATCAGCCTCTGCGGGAAGACAGTATCGTAAGCCAAATTCAATGAAGACAGGGCGAAAAAGCGAAACAAAGAGGTCGAGATCTCCGAAAAGCCCAGCCCCGCCAACTGCCCACCGGATTTGAGCTTACTTCCCACATTTCGTGCTCGTCTTTCA
>CAWAIH010000009.1:0-29534 GCA_963781915.1 uncultured Nitrospiraceae bacterium
ATATTTTCCCGCGTAATTCGAGGTTTTTGACTCGAAATTCCAGAAATTGTAGCTGAACTGTAGCTTAACTCTTTTGTTCCCTGCGCGGACACGGCCAGCTTCTTCAATCCTTCGGTTAAGTCAGCCTCGCACACAATGGCATACCGCCGATAGACAGCTTCGGTCTTGTGGCCGGTCAACTTCATCGCCACCGAGCGCGGCACCCCTGCCCGTTCTAAATTCCTCACCGCCGTTCTCCTGAAATCATGTGGAATGCGTGTCGGCACCCCTGCCAGCCGACAGGCTGCCTTCCACCGATGATACAGCGCCTTCGGATGGATCTCCTTGAGCGTGCCTCGATCATTCCAATGGAACACCCACGGGATGCTCTGCCCCGTCGCCAGTTCCAGCGAGAGGGCTTGTTCCCATTGCGCCCGTAAGAGGGTTCGCCAGTTCCGGCAACACGCCAAAGGGAAACACCCGGCCCTCGTCGTTCTTCGTGGTCCCTGGCTCAAGGCGCACCATCCCTGCCGAGAAATCCACTTGTTTCCATCGCAGCGTGAGAATTTCACTCGGTATACGCCAGCCGGTCAGACACGCGAAGGTGATCGGCCCCCGGAAGGATTCCGGAAGGTGTCCCCGCACCGCCTCGAAATCGGCTCGCTCAAAAAATCCTGTCCGCACGTTTCGCACCGTGATTTGTGGGAAAGGCGGGCATATTGCCCTGCCTGCCCGTTCAGCTAGACGAAAGGCCTTGTGCAGGTGCGTGAGTTCGAGCTTAGCCGTCGCGGGCGCTTTCCCAGCGGCCATCCGCTCACTGACATAGCGATTCAATCGGTCGAGGGTGATGTCACAGGCACGCACGCGGCCAAAGGCTGGTTCCAGGGCCTTGAGCGAGGTCTCAAGCCGCCGCGTCGAGCGCCGTTGATTCACGGTGTAATCGTCGCGGATGATCTGAACGAGGTCGGCAAATGTGGTCTTTTCAAGGTCCGGGCCGCGGAGCTGGCCTGTGCCCATTTCAGCCATACGTTTGCGGAGCAGCTTTACGGCATCCATGCGATTGACTGAGCCAGAAGTCTCTTGATACCGTGTGCCACGCCAATGGTATTGCACCCACCAGGTTGAGCCCCGCTGATAGACCCTGCCGAGGCCGCGTCGTTTCATCGGGTCTCCCGCTTGGTTTTCCGTCGTGTCGTCACAAGTTCTCCCTTGTGTACCTGGACCAGCATCTTGACCAAGCGGGCCAGCGGTTCACCAATCCCGCGTTCTCCTCGCTCCGCGAGCGCGATGGCGTTCGATGTCACCCCCACCGCCTTGGCAAGTCCGGCTTGTGTCAATCCCAACACCTTTCGAAATTTATATAATTCTGTGGCCTTCATGGATAGATTATAACTAAGTTATAGTTACGGTCAACTCCCCTTGCGACTGGCAAACCACTTTGTAATCGCCTGCTCAGGAAAGAGCAATACCTTCCGAGATGGCTGGCTATGAGGCATCTGCCTCTTGTGTCGATAAAGCCAACGTTCAGTAACCCCGAAGCGTGAGACCACTTCCTGGACAGTCAGATATCGAGCATTATCAGGCTGTGGGGCTGGTGCTGAATCAGCCTGAAGCATTCTCCCCCACAGTAGTGCCTTCAGGCGCTCTAACTCACCGAGCATTTGAGGGTAGGCATTTGGCTGTGTGTGGGCAATAGCCTGCTCAAAGTTGTGAATAAGATCATTCACGTCAATACCTGTAGTTCGTTGCGGGTTTAATCCACAGTTGCGCGGAAACATACTTGATCGTCACATACTTCATGATCAGCTCCGTGTCTTCTATTGCTCCGGCCAGGTCGTTTGCTAATATTTACTGTTCCTAGTCGGTCTCGATTCCGCCATCCCTTCCACCGAAATGTGTGCCCAGTGGGTGCGAGCTGGCGCTACAGAGCAGCGGCCAGGCCTTCCGGGTGCCACTTCAGGCCTGTCCCCCGCGAGCGCGCCATCCCGCCTTCTTCTTCGACGCCCCACCCCTGTGTTGTGAAGGGTGGGGCTAAACATCTTGTTGAAGAAGGAGGCAGATATGGCCATTCACGGTTCACAAGGCATTCTGAATGGGCAACGGCAGCCGAAGCCGAGGCATGAATATGCCGTGCCGCGATACCGGGTCACGCTCGTCCGCGAGAACCGGGCCACACCGCCCTCGTCGCCGCTGACCACATCGGTTTCCGCTGCGGCCATTCTCAGACCGCTCTTTGCGGGACTGGACCGCGAACAATTCCTGGTCTGCGGGCTGGATGCCAAGCACAGCATCATCGGGGTCAACATTGTCTCGATCGGCTCTCTCACATTGGCCATCATTCATCCGCGCGAGGTGTTCAAACCCCTGATCCTGATGAACGCCTGCGCCTGGATTTGTGCGCACAATCACCCCTTCGGCGATCCCACCCCCAGCCCAGAGGATCGCGTGCTCACCAGCCGACTCCGGCAGGGTGCCGACCTCCTCGGCATCAGCTTGCTCGACCATCTCATCCTCACCGACGAGGGCTTCTACAGCTTCGCCGATCAGGGCTGGCCCGGCGCGTGAGGGCTTAGGCCCGCATGAGCCGGAGCACCCAGATGACGGCGGAGGCGGTCAGCGCGACGCCAATCACCGCGGCCCCCCAGCCGATGAGATCCGCAGAAAGCGCTTGGCCGAGTTGATGCAGATCCGTGGCTACGGTCGCGAGTACCATCAATCATTCCTCCCACCCGACAAGACGGCAGCCCGTGCACAGACTGCCGCCCCACCGACCCGATTAATGCACCAGCGACTTCACGCGCTTGTACGCGAAAATCGTCAGCGCCACCCCAATGAACACCACGCCCCACGCCACGATGTCACCTTTGACGCTGGTGATCGTGGTGGTCGTCGCGGCGTCCACGGGGAACACCTGCGCCATGGCCTCGTGCGCCATCAGCGCGAGACCCAACACGGCCACGCTTACGTTCTTCCACATCTTCCCTCACCCCCTCTCACTCAGTTCTCCCAAGCAACAACTTCACGATCACACCGACCGCAAAGCCTCCCAGGAAAAAGGCACCGGCCCAATACACCAGCGCATCGACGGCGGCTTGATCCATCACGCACCCCGCTAGAGACCTGGTGGAGTCGCCAACAAGCCAGGAGGCGAGGCGAGCAACCCCGGAGGTGATGCGAGTAGCCCCGGAGGACTCGCCAAGATCTCCCTCCCTCCAGGCCCCGCAGCAGGAGGCTCCTCCACCGGCGCCAGTCTCACCGTACTGTCAATGTTCGGCCTCTCCGCAAACGACGAAGGCGCCATGCCCGACGCCAACGCCGGCTCCGATCGCGTGCCGCCGTAGCGCACCCCAGTGCCAGAGAGCACCCGCACACCACGCACCATACGCGAGGACACCGTGCCACCGGACTCCCCCGCGATCTCGTCCTCCGTCATCAGTTGCCCCTCGTCCGACACCCACAGCCACTCCACCTTGCCGCCCCGGATGGTCGTCATGCCGCCTTGAATGCGCACCGGATGCACCGCCGATGGCACCGCGACCGGCACAGACATCACTGGCTGAGAGACTTGGGGCGCAGGGAGTGGAGGAGGAGCCGGGAGTTTCGAGACGGCAGCCGCTGGTGACAGGCTTCACCCCGGAGAGCCAGCCCCCAAACGCAAACCACCCAACGGCCACGACCAACCCGAGTACCCCAACGAGCAACGTCGGACTGTTCAAGATGGACCCTCCGCGCGCCGTTTCGCGTACCGTGGCTGAGGCATAGCTGGAATAGTAGGCGTAGAGCTTCGGCTCGTACTTGCCCGAAAACATCCGGATCACGTCCAACTCTTCCGGGTTGCCCCTTACGGAGGCCTGATACCGATTCTTCAACCCGAACCGATCCAGCCGGCGAAACTTCGTGGTCACTTCCACCAACCGATTCACCCCGAGGGTGACTTGCCCATACTGTTGACACATCAGCACCAGGTCGATGCCTCGGTGCCGATGGGTTTCGAGCCACCGCAAGAGCGCCGGGTCCGTCTTGTCTTTCGATCGGAACACGGTTTGCACTTCGTCGATCAACACCGCAGAGCCAGGCTCCACTTGCAGGAGACCGGCCTTCACGTCCTCGCCTGTCATGCCAGAGCGTAATTTGCTTGTTCCAGCTGACCGCCAGCATCCACTCCCTCAAACAACGCGAGCCGATCCAGATAGAACCCATCGACGAACACATAGACACGACGACCGGCGCGCACCCACTTGAGCAGCCGCTCAGACACGGCGTAGTAGGACTTGCCTGACCCTGGGACGCCTTCGAGCATTTCAATCATCCGTGACCACGTCTCCCGACTTGACTCGATCTCCCACAGCGCGAGCCGGATCGTGAGATAGTCCCCTTCACGATCTTCGACCAAGACCTGCGACGGCACTCAGTTTCTCCTCACGCCCCATCTCCGCAAGCCACTCATACTGGGACTCCTGCAGGACTCACCGTGAGCAGACTTCACTGACATTACGACCCCCACCGCACAAACGGCACCGATTGCAAGAGGAACCGCACCCCCATCGCTCCCGCAATAATGGCGATCGCTTGAGACAAGCCGGTGGCCCCAAGCAGCCAGGCATACTGATCTGCGATCACCGGCACCGCCAGACTCCCGGTCCCGACAGAGGCCAACAACGCATCCACCGGACCAAGGACCGAATCCCACCCCACCAACCAGATATCTTTGAAGCTGGCGATCATGTCGAGGAGGAAGCAGTAGATGAGATTCAGCAGTGCGGTCATCGTGCCCCCACAAAGACGATCTTGTAGGCCACGAACCCCGCGATCGCGATGATGATCGACCGAATCGCCGTCAACATCCCGGACCAGGCCGAGAAATCCAGCGTGAAGGTGCCCAACAGATTCGACTGCAACGAATAGGTCGGAATCGTCGTCGGCCAGGTCAGCGTCTTGAGGAGAGTGAGCGCACTGAGCAACCCGGACCCTTTCCACAGGTCCATATGCGCCTGCAAAATCCCACCGAACGTCCTCAGCTCATGGCTCCCAGACGCACACGACACGGGCGCCGAATCGGTCTCCTGCTTGGTCGTCGATCCATCCGGATTCACCGTCGTGGTGGTGGTCGTCGTCGTGGTTTGCGTGGTGGAATTGTTGGTCACGGTTCCTGCTGGCTTGGTGGCATTGGGGTCCACCACGACATCGGTCGGCGCCACCTGGCTCGCCGGGACGACGGTGGTGGCGATCTCGCTCGGCGTTGCTGCTTGCGAGACCACCTGATCCGCCGGTTGCGCCGTCGACTGCGCCCCGACAGCGGTCGTGTTGGCGGCGAGCGCATTGGGATCAGAGGCCGGAAGCGTCTGCAGATAGTTCGCAATCTGGCTCTCCGTGGCCGGAACGGGTGCCGACTGCACCGGCATCGCCTCGCCGTTACTGATTGGTTTTCCCTGCGCACAATACGGTCCCGCCATGAAGGGGGGACCCGTGAGGGCGATCAGCTGGCTGACATAAAAGCCTTGTGCGATCAGTTGATTCGCGGTCACCGAGGAACAGCCATTCGACACCCGTCCGTCGCCATAGATGACATAGACAAACGTGGCATCTTGAAGCACCGCCATGATCGACCCGGTCACGCCAGGCACCGTCCAGGTCCCAGGCGTGGCCGCCGCCGCCTTGATCGCCGCGGTCTTGTTGGAGTCCAGGTAGATTTGCCACAACGTGAGCCCGACCAGGACGCCGAGCGCCGGCCAGGAGGCCCCTGCCACCACACGGAGGGCCACCGACGCGCCCGACGGCGCCGCCGCCACCGCCGAAGCGATCGCGGCTGCCTGGGTCGGTAGTTTTGCCGTTTGATAGGCCGACACGGCTGCCGTGACGCCACCCGCACATACCCCGTGGTCGACGACTGGACACTTGAAACGCATAGACCGGGAACACCACCAGATAGACCGCGATGACTTCGACGACGAGCATGTAGAGAACCAGGCTCAGTGTTTTCCGCATACGATCCCCACCAGAAAACACAGGACAAACAACGCCGCAAACTCCAACTGCTGGACGACTGTGAGGACGGTCCAGATCATCGCGTGTCCCTCACCATTCCATGAGCAGGCCGGAGAGGAAGGCCAGGAGCAGGACCGTCATCATGATGTTGGTCAGGTCCACTGGCCTTCCTCCCGTCCCGTGCCTTACTTCAGAATCTCCAGTGCCACGAGATCGAAGAAGATCTTGCCGGTGAGCTCGAACTTGCGAATCTCCACCGACGCCCGCGCCTGCTTCCCTTCCGACTGCTTACAGACCTCGATGAGGTTGTGATGCTCCTCCGGGATGTTCAGCCGCAGGTTCCCCGGATCTTTGCCCTTCACGTAGAGATCCATCGACCGGTACACCCGGTTCTCCTTGCCCTTCCGTTCGACATACCCCTGTACGCTGCCTTCGGCTTTCACCATCATGATGCGGTCCTCCTGGTTGAGATGACGGGTCAGAGAGATTTCTGACCCAGTGGCCCCGGCCCACCGACCGGGTTTTTGGTAATAAACGTAAATTCTGATTCACAGTCCCGACAGGTCAGGACTAACGCCGCCGTTGATCCACCGACAGCCGCAGCCTCGCGCTCCACAGCCTGGACACATGCGGTTTCCACTCCTTAGACGGGACGGAGGACATAGGGTCGCTGGCTTCCTGACTTCGTGCAGCATGGCGAGGTGCTTGGCTTTCCATTTTTTCGTGCCGGCGTAGATCAACTGTTGGAGAAATTGTTCCCCACGGTGAAAGTAGGCCAGGGCCAGCATGGCGCTGATGGACTGGCCCAACCACTGGCACACCTCATCAAGTGTCTGCTGGACCTTCTCCACGACCAGCCGGCAGCGTTTGAAGCCTTCGGTCAACGTTTCCCACCACAAGAGCAAAGGGGCCCGGTACTTCTCCCAGGGTTCTGCCTCGTGTGTGGTCTCGCGGAAATCGACGTACGAACGGAGCACACCGACGAGGAATTCCCGCCAATCCTCCGGCTCCAGCGTGAGCAAGGCTTTGGCGCAGGCTTGTGCGCGGTCCTTTTTCAGTTCCAATTCCCACCGGACGCCATAGTCCTTCGCCTCGTCTCGGCCTTTCTGTTCGAGCTCCAGTCGTTTGTCGTAGACGCGCAACATGGTTTGGCTCTCTCGACTCCCGAAATAGAGCGTGTCACCGGTGGAGGCACCATCGCGCAACGAGGACCCGGCAAGGACCTGAAACTTCTGTGACCGGGTGACGGCCTGTCCGGCGTCCACGGCCTGTTTGATCTGTGCGATGGAGACCCCCGCCGCCCGATCATCCAGAGCCACATCCATCCGGGTGACGTGTCCCCCGCGGGCAAAGATCCAGGCCAGGACGCGGCGGATTGTCGATTCGTCCCAGGTGGAGACGATCCCCCCTGAGAGATCCACGTGGACTTCTTTGGCATTGCGAGGGGCACCCGTCCCGAGTTTGCCGACGCCGTGACGGCCTTGATTGGTCAGCCAGCAGGTGGGATAGCCACGAAAGCCCGTCGTCGCCTCGAACCACTCTCCACCAACGACAGGACGCATCTCGTCCACCGTCGCCTGAGGGACGGTGAAGGCGAGCCAATCAAGGGTTGCTGTAAAAGTTTGGTGATCCATGAACGGTCCTACTGCTCCTCTGCTATACGAGCCCCCGTTTTACCGAACGGGGGCTTTTCGCGGCGCGCCGCCGGCCTGGCGCCGGCGGTCGCGCCCTGCTCTGTCGAGTCTGCCGTTAAGACGACGCATGCGGCTTCGTCCGTTGCGTTCCATCGCCCGTTGGACTTTCGCGAGATTGAACCGCGCCATGCGACCCAGCCATTGCACGGGGATCTCCTCCTTGCGATAGGCCCGCTGGATCGACTTCGGGCTCATGCGGAGTTCCGCCGCCAATTCCTTCACCGTGAGCAAATCCTTCTTCATGCCCAGTCCTTTCTGCCGGTGACTGCTCAGCACGGCGCTGACCATACCGGTGTGAGTGAATGTAGGGAAGTACCCTGCTTAGGCCTGCTTAGGACAGTTAGGGACTCTTAGGGACAACGGTCACGAAGCAAGCCGAAGGAATGTAACTTCGGTGTACAAAGATAGAAATTCTGTAATGTTACGTAAGAAGGGCGAGCAGGGGTCTGGCGAGCTATCGAGCGCGCAAAGTGGATAAATTGCGCAAAACAAGCGTGCTCTACGTGTCAATCCCGGCAGGATTTATACGCAAGTGACGGGGATGAACTGGTTCCATTTCCAGGGCCACTCCCTCCCAAGTTGGGGTGCTTTCTCGCGGGGAAAGAGGTATTCTGCGGCGGCAATAGCTAAGTGGAAACCTAGCCTATCTGGGGTTGTCTCGGACGAGACAAGCAGGGAAGTCTGCCATCTCTGGATGAATGTATGATTGCAAGACCTCACCCGGGATTTTCTCGAATCACCCATTAATGATGCAATGCGTGTATGCCGTTCGCGGTTCATCCCCGCGCTCGCGAGGAACACTTCCATTCAGGTTTTATTATAAAATCCATTATCCCTCTTGACGTACAATAGCCATCCGAATCTTGAGGAGGCGGGCAACAGATGCGGAAGGCAACAGACTTCCAGTCGTGTTCTGTGTCGGCAGCGAGATATTCCACGCTACGTCAAGTTGTGTCTGGTGTAAGGGGTGCGCCACGTTCGTTTCCATTTCTCGATCTGGGGTTTCGCATCTTCATAAAAACCGCAGGGATGATCCTAGTGGCGACACTCGCATTCATCCAAACTGCCATCGCACAGCCGTATAACGCCCATACCGACTTAGAGTTTCGTCTCGGAGGGGGAGTGTTAAATGGAACAGATACCGACAACAATGATGAGGGGGTTCCACGGACCATAAAAATGACGGCGCAGATCTTTGCCGATAGGCTATTCCCCGTCACAACCATGGGGGAAGGCGTATTTGAGATTGGCCCCTATGCAAAAGGCGCGCTCCTTGACGGAGTTACCGTTCCGCTCATCGCTGGAGGAGTGATTCTGGGGTACCGGTTGGGCAAGTATGAAATACTGGTGAATGGTGGTCTCGCCTATGCGACGGAGCGTATAGGCGAAAATACATCGAATGGGATTGTCCACCCTGGCCAGACGAAGCAGACATATGATCTCGGCCTTTCATTGAGGTACGACATCAATCAGTATTTCATTTCTGCTGGGTATCAGCACAATTCCAATGGGTCAGCTCTTAATATTGACTTTATTCAACAAAAAGGATCTAACCCCGGATACGATAATGTGTTCGCAGGCGTTGGTATCCGCTTCTGATTTGATAGAGAAAAGAAACAGGGATCCTGCGCCTTTTCCGGTGGCGAAGCGAGTCAGTTCGCTCAGCCCTCCGTTGTGAGGCCACCGTTCAAGTTCCGTCACGCCGGCATGGCCGGCGCCCCGTGTTTGGTCACGATTTGAAGGAAGGGTTCCGGTGTCCCACTTGATGGCACCGGTGAACTTGAACGGCAGCTTGTCCACGTAGTTTTCGATCATGACCGTGCCGGAGTTCGCGTCAGTCAATCACGTATCGAGCGAAAATCCTTTCGCTTGACGGCGTCCTCGCCCCTATGGTCTGGTTCTTCCATGATGTTTCCATCTGATGGCCATATTTCAGATCGAGCCGTTGAGCCCTCTGCCGGTCATACGGATATCTGTTTGCTATGAACCAGCCCATTATCTCGAATAGCACTCTGCTGCGCCGACGCCGAATTGTCTGGCTCACTCTGACCATGACGATTGCCATGGACACGATCGTCCAGCTATGCTGGAAATACGCAGTCGAACAGGTTCCGGACACCATCAGTCTCTGGCTAAGCTTCGTCTCCGTCCTCCATGAACCGTTCTTCCTTGTTGCCCTGCTGGTCTTCTTTCTCCAGTTCTTCAATTGGATGATCGTCCTCGCCCATGCCGATCTCAGTTACGCTCAACCCATCACGGCTCTGAGCTACGTCACCGTCAGCGGCGCGTCGATGGCGATATTTCACGAATACCTTTCCCCTCTGCGTCTGGTCGGCCTTGCCATGATCCTGATAGGCGTCTGGGTCATCAGCCGCACCAACCTTCGGACTGCCAGGATGTTCCCGGCTCGACACGAACCATTCCAGTCAGAGGGCCCTCCATGAGCCTTCGCGTCCTGGGCCTCACCTTCGTGACGATAGCTGTCCTCTTCGAGGCGACGGGGCAACTCGCCTTCAAACATGGTGCAGAAATCGCTCACGCAGACGTGAGCAAATGGGGCCCGTTTCGACGCCTCTGGCGCAATAGATCCGTCGGTCTTGGGATCGCCTGCTTTGTCGCACATGCTGTCCTGTGGACAATGGCCCTCCGTCTCCTCGATGTCAGCATCGCCTTCCCAGCGAGCAGCCTGTGTTTCGTCTTCGTGGGCTTGCTGTCAAAATTCTGGCTACAGGAACAGGTCGGCTTGGAGCGATGGGTCGGTTTAGGTTTTATTCTGGGCGGCGTGGTGTTGATAGGATTGAGTTGAGAGAACCGTCTGAGACCCACTCTGTTCGTAGAGGCCTTGGGTGAGGAGACTCTCTCGGGTCCCAGGGCACGTTGCTTCATCTTGCCCTTGGAGTGTCGCTGATGGTATCGGGTGATCGAGGGGTGTGGCGTGAAATCTCAATTCACCTTCGACGATGCCGGTCCGCTGTTCGAAATGCACCTTGCGACGATGTCGGATGAGATGAACGTGCGAGACGGAGACGGTGTACAGCAGTTCCTCCAGCACAGATACGGTTGTTGAAGAGTCTTCATCTTCAGAAGGGATAGTCCAGCCCCACAAAGAGGTTCTCGCCATCACGGCCGTAGGCGATATCGAGTCGCCCAACGACGTGCGGGCGTGCGAGGATCCTCAAGCCGACTCCCGGATTCACCTGAAAATCCTGGAGGTCCCGAGTGCTGAATCCACTCATGACTCGCCCGATATCGAGGAAGGGCGCGACTTCGAGATCAACAAGGTAATCGAATGCCTTCACCTGTTTGACGGGAATCCGTTCCTCAAAATTGAACAGCAATGCGGTGTCATCGATGAAGCGGCTTTGACCGAACCCGCGAAGGGTTGTTTCCCCTCCCAACGTGGGGAGCTCGTAAAATGGAATGTCTTGTGTACGTCCATTCACGGTGTCGAAAAAAAAGCGGGCTACGAAGACCAGTTGGTCATCGAAGTGGGGACGCAGGTGTCGGGCATCGAGGGTGGTTCGTACCCATGGGCTCGCTCCGCTGTGCTGGAGGTTTTGATTCAGCTCGACGGAGAGATTCACATAGGTCCCTCGCGTCGTGATGAGTTGTTTGTCGCGCGTGTCATAGCGAGCCGTGAGTTTATGTCCCACAATGTTTGCACCCTCAAACCCGGGGAGTTGGCGATACTGTATCTGGGCTTGTGGTAAGGACGAGACGATCCCTGGATCAGTACGGATGTCGTGGTAATGTTCGGTCCACATGAGCAGCACGTCCTCGTTGACATTAATGCCGGCGGTGAGTTCCAGCAGAGTCTCTCGGGAGGTGTAGCTTGAATCGTCACTCTCTGATGTTTGATTGCCAATCCCAAACAAACGACGAAAGGGATTCTTGAACCAGTTTGCCCGACCGGCCAAGATATACCGTCCTCCTCCGGCACCCACGTCTTTATAGGTCAGATCAATGTCGCGCTGACTTTTTGCCGAATAGTCTGCCGTGACACTGTACTGCGCCGTATCTGAAGGGTACCCGTAATAATACAGCCCGGGTGTCTCTTGGACATATCGGTTGTACGAAAAGAATGGAACATAGATATGTTGCAGTTCACCTTTCGCATTTGATTCCAGAATCGGTAGGGCGGCACCGACCCAGTAGCTTTCATTCAGACTGTAGTGAATGACAGGAACCGGGATCAGAGTGTAGGGGTCGTGGACAGCGAGGGACTTCAGCGCCTCTTCTCTCGCTTCAGCCTGTTCAGCTTCGGAGCGTTCCCCTTCGGTTCCTCGTACAGGGATATCGGCGGCATGTTGAAGGACGGATCCGTTGTCGTGCTTTGCTGGATACTCCTGGCCAAACAGAGGACTCGGCAGCACCATGACACAGCACAGTGCGATGACCGAGTAAACTCGCCATTCAGTTTTGAAAGCTGACATGCGCGGGGTGAGTGTCGATCTAGTCAGTCCGCCCGCAACGAAGTGCGCGATTAAGTTCAATCTTTACTACGACAACAAGCCAAACGGAGACCTTCGCGTCATCCTAAAAGGGCAGTTGAGTTTATTAAAAGCACGCAATCATAATATACGTTAACCATTTGACGCCACTGATAAATTCACCGGTTTGGTGAACGGCGGAGCAGTTGAAAAATCTTTCGGCTCCGCACGTTGCGCTTGAACGTGAGTTTCAACTGCCGTTCCTAGAACCATAGGTTCTATCAATGACGACGACTAGTGAGCGCGAGGTCCCGAATACTGGCCATCACTGTGTCGATCACATGGCGATAGAATTCTTTTTTGGAAAACCGTTCTATGTCGCGGGCAAAATCGATCGGAGCACCATAGGTCACACTTACGGGATGAAACGAAAGGCGACTGGCGCCTATCGGAAGCGCTTCGAATGTTCCGGATATATACGCGGGCACCACGAGACATTTGGTTTTCAGGACCAGCATCGCGAGCCCGAGTTTCCCTTCCCCTAGGGCGCCGGTCTCGGTGCGCGCCCCCTCGGGAAATATGACCAATGCGTTGCCCTTTTCAAGACAATCTTCCGCGCGACGCAATCCATCACGATCGAAACGATCTTGCCGGATCGGAATCCAGCCGAGGCGCTGCAACAGGGGATTGACTAGAGGGATAGGAAACAGATTATGCCGCCCAAGGAAGGCCAACTGGCGTGCCACTCCACATCCAAGAAAGGGGATGTCGAGGAAACTGGCGTGGTTTGCTGCGATGAGTAATCCTCCTTGAGCAGGAATATTTTCTTGTCCTATTAGGCGAAGGTGAAAGCAGAGTCTGGCAATACCTCTAAAGAAGCCCCATAAGGTCCAATATGTTCCCGTCGTCAGCAAACTGGTCATTGACCAGTCGGGAGTTTTTATCCCATCGACCAGGGTCGCCATCAGCTCGCAACCTGGATTGCTTCGGGGACAGAGGTACTCAATTTAAAGAACTCCTTCAGGTGAGTGACCACAGCCTGGCGCTGCCGGTCAACCGTGATCACATGGTAGCAATCATCCAGGAGCACGATTTGCTTCTGCGTCGAGGCGATTCCGTCATAGACGAACTGCGCATTTCGTGGGCCTGTCATGTCATCATTGGTCGCTTGCAGGATCAGTGTTGGGGCAGACACCTTCTCTAAGTGTCTCCTGACGCGATTCATGAGCCGATCAATTTCACTCAAGGTCCGAAGTGGGAAAAGCGGGTACCCTTTTGATGCGGCGGGTGACGGGTCCGTCCCGTTTCCGACAGCCTCACTCCTCTGTCCCTTCCACCACAAACTGAGCCATTCGTGAAACACAGCCGTTGGAGTATAGGAGGCACGAATGTGTGCCTGAATCAGGGAATCCTTCACTCCGTAGGGAGGGCCATCCATGTGAAACACCAGATGTTGGAGACACTCGGGCACCAATGTGAGTACCGTCGATAGGATGGCATTACCATGACGTGGCATATTCCACCCATCATAGAAGAAGGTCGGTGACAGCACGCCCACTCCATCCACCGCCACTCTAGTTGAGGCCTCGAGCGCGAGCAGCGCGCCGGCACTCAGCCCCGCCACATACA
Organism: uncultured Nitrospiraceae bacterium; assembly: GCA_963781915.1. Taxonomy (GTDB): domain Bacteria; phylum Nitrospirota; class Nitrospiria; order Nitrospirales; family Nitrospiraceae; genus Palsa-1315. Next base: position 13,718 of record CAWAIH010000009.1, read on the forward strand.
CGTGCTCATAGCGCTCTCGCGCATAGGCTAATTGCGTGCCGACATGCTCGCACCACTGTTGTTCGTTTGTTTTCAGGAGCTCGCGCAGGCTGGTGCAATGTCCCGGTAAGGTTGTGGCGTAGACATCCCCTCCACGTCGAGCCAGACCACGTGCTAGATACCGCATCTCGACCGGCGTGCCGGTCACTCCATGAATCAAATAGACGAGCGCCTTCGAGTCGTTCTGGAAGCTGAGATCCGTCGGCTGGCGATCCACCATGTCAGAGAGCCGGTCATGGCCATTGAACGTCTTCACGATTATTTGCTGTCCTTGCAGGATGTAAACAAGTAGTCCAAGAGTTCTATCCCCAGATCAATTTCGTCGGTGGTGATGTCCAATGCCGGCGCCAGCGTGAACACATTCTTATAATGTCCTCCGATGTCCAACACTAAGCCCATCGGGCCGCGGGACGAGGGGATGCCGCCGGCCAGTCCTGCTTCAAAGATCTTGTCTGCAAGAGCTCTGTCCGGGGTGAAGCGGTCCGACTTGGTCACTTCAATGCGAAGGGCTAACCCCAAACCGGAGACATCGCCGATCACGTCATGACGTTTTTTGAGCAATTCGAGCTGCTGCAGAAAGTACGCACCGGATTCCATCACTTTCTTCTCGTAATCTTGCTGCTCAATCCACAAGAGGGTCGCGAGGGTCGCCGCGGTCCCGAGCGGATTTGACGAAAAGGTCGAATGTGTGGATCCAGGTGGAAACTTCGCCGGTGAAATGAGTGCCTCTTTTGCCCAGACTCCCGAGATGGGATTCAAGCCGTTCGTCATGGCCTTGCCGAAGACCACGATATCGGGCTGGACCCCGAAATGTTCGAGCGCCCAGAATTTGCCGGTCCGGAAAAATCCCATCTGGATTTCATCGTCGACCAGGAGGATCTTGCGTTCCTTCAGAATCTTTTGCAGCCGTGAGAAGTACTCAGGCGGTGGGATGATGTATCCCCCCGTGGCTTGCACCGGCTCCACATAGAAGGCGACAAACTCCGCCTCGTTGGCCTTGGCATCCCAGAAGGAGTTGTACTCGGTCTCGAAGAGCCGCTCGACTTGGTTGACGCAATAGTAGTCACAGGAGTCCAGCGTCTTCCCATAGGGACAGCGGTAACAGTAGGGAAAGGGCACGAAGTGCGCTCGGTTGGAGAAGTGACCAAAGCGACGGCGGTAGCGATAACTCGATGTGATTTCCGATGCCCCTAGCGTGCGCCCGTGATACCCGCCCGTGAAGGCCATGAACTGGCTCTTGCCGGTGGCATTACGCACGAGCTTCATGGAATCCTCGATTGCCTGCGCCCCTCCCACATTGAACTGGATCCGCCCCTCCAGACCAAACGCCCGCAGGCATTCAAGGGCCAGCTTCTCGGACACCAGCACTTTCTCTTCATGGAGGTATTGGCAGGCGAGTTGCGGGAGACGGTCTAACTGGGCCTTCAGTGCGTCGATGATGGTCTGGTTGCGATAGCCGAAATTGACCGCCGAGTACCACATTTGTAAATCGAGATAGGGTTTATCCTCGCGGTCGTAGAGGAAGCTCCCTTCACAGCTTTGGAAGAATTTTGGCACAGGCGAGTAGTGGACGGTGTCCCCAAATGAGCAGTATTTCGCCTCTTTCTCGCGGAGCGCGTCTTCACTGGATGGACCATTGGGAGAGGTTTCATGCGACGCGGGCCTCCTTTATGAAGAGATGGTCGGCCACCTCGGCCAGTGTCTCGAATGGTATGCATGGGATGCCAGTCCGCTCGCACCAATCCAGGAGCGAACCTTTGGCAAACACGGTTTGCATTTTCCCTGACACGCACTGATCGGATCGGCCGTCTCCGATGTATACCGGACGCGATGTCCGAGGGTCCGCTGGAAGGGTCAGGGAACATTTGCATGTGCCCGCACCGCTTTCACACTCTTTCTCCGCGAAGGGGAAACTGAGTACCGGACGTCCGTTGTCATCCCAGCGAAGGTGGTTGGAGAACACAGAGAGATGTAAGAGACCATGACGGCGCAGGACCGCTTCGACAAGGAGGTCAATGCCGTCGCTTACAATTGTGAGCGGAATTCCGTGTTCAGTGCAGTGCCGGTCCAGCGTCAGAATGCCCTCGTCAATCGGAAGATCAGCGGCAAATTCGATGAGTGTGTCTCGATCCGCCTGAATGAGTTCGATTTGGCGCGCGAGACACTCCTGACTCGTGATCTCGCCCCTCACCCATCGTGTCTCCCATTCTCGCCACTCGGGAAGGGCGAAGGTTTCAAGTACGGCATCGGTGGCATCGAGGCTGGTGATCGTTCCGTCGAAATCGCAGTAGACCTCCGTCGGTCTGACCTGCAGACGTCGTCGTCTGTTAATTGAGCTCTGTGTTTGGTTATAATTCACGGGAACTCCCTTTGTTATTGACCGACGTTCACCAGTTATCCTCCGACCGTGCTTCCAAGACTCAAACGCTGAAAGGTGAACCCTGTCCTGGAAAGAGCGCCAAAATCATCACGTCGCCGTGCGGCTTGATTAATCAGGACAGAACGCACCCCTGTTTTGTGCAAACAGTTGCCCAGACACTATGACTGGTAACGGCTCTTGAGAGATTCAGTCGAAGCGATTAAGAGGAGACGGACGGAGGAGCGCGGAGGGAAACAGAAGATGCCAGCAATATTAAAGGCGGTAAAATGAGGTCGGGAATTACATATTGACCACCATTTATTAGCAGGAAATATTTCGGTGGTAAGAGATGAGAATTTGAAAAAAGCCCAGTTTTATTCTCCTGGTTCGAACGATTCTTACTATAAAGGCTGAGTGTTCCCTCAGAATAATGTGAGAAATGGGTCGACAACGCAGCCTGATTTTCCCGCGTTTTAGCCTGATCAACGGTGTGCTGAGGAGAGTATTCACCTGCGAGGTCCGGAGAAAACACTGTGTGTACGAGGACAACCTGAGAACAACTATGGTCCTCCTGAGCGTCTAAGGTATGGATATGGAAAAGGGGGGCAACCAGGATCCACGCTACCATCCATGGTAGGAAAAATAGGCGGAAGGACTTGGGGTGAATCAGTGTGGACATACTCTCTCGTAACACAATCATGAATTAGAGTCACGCAAACTCTACATCATAACTGTTCTAATGTCGAGATCCTGCGTACTGACCACATAATACTCTTACTCTGAACGGATATCATCGGTCGGTAAGATGAAGTGTCGGAGTTCCACAGAATTGACAGAAGCCGTGTTGCTCAAACCCGGGAATAAGTATTACACGCAAACTATAATTTGACTCTGACCCACTACCTGTTCCGCTTCGACAGGATTGGAAAAACCAATTGTTGTGCCCCGCTTAAAATGTGGACAGGTGGCTTAGTCAGCTGGATGCAGGAAACCCACAGAATTTACTCAAGACCAATCGCCGCAGAAGACAGCCGAAGGTATCTCTCCAGAGTTATAAGCGAGTGTGCCTGGATGTCACTTAAGAAGTGGGGACTCGAAGCGGGCTGAATTCTTTGCAGAAAGGATGGTTTACAATGTTCAACAAATTGTCTATGAAGTTACGTGGGGCAGAACAAGGATGGGAAATGGGCATGGTTCAATAACAGTTCATTTTGAACCGCACAGATGCCATGGACATCCCGTTAGTTTCAAGGCCGAGCTTGCTTTCTTAGACCGACGTTTTCAATCTGAGGCTCAGTGATCATAGAAACTTTTATGATGATGGAACATGGGGAAGAGAGCCGGCATTCTCGCGTCTTTGGGCGCGGGATTTCCTTCCTTGCAACCGTATCGGCTACTTCCTGGGTCCCCTCTCCAAAAAGCGAGGAAATATGTGCTTGAGGGCAACATTGAGTGTAATCAGTGTAGTCATGGGGCTCATGATCGAGCTCCAAGGCTGCCGTTTTGGCGTTCAACCCTTCATGCCAGATATCGGTGCGACCACGATCGCACATTCGGCAGAAATCCAAGCAGACGATCAGACCATAAAGGAAGTCATGTCCACTTTTAAACGTGCCGACGAAGCCCTCAGACGAATGGATCTGAACGCACTCATGGACCTGTATTCGGAGGACTACACGCACAATGGCTACACGAAAGAGCTCTAAGAAGAATTTGGGAGGGCCTATTTCAGGAGCTATTACGATTTCTCCAGTACCCATGTGTTCTCAAAAATCAAAGTGGAAGCCGGTAAAGTTTCCAAGACTGAGATAACCTGCACAGGAAGTCTCTGGGCAACCTCCACCCACACTGGCGAACGAGTCAATATTGACAGTTGGTTTGGCGCCGTGCATATTTTAATGTACGAAGGTGGGGTATGGCGGATACGAGGCCATGCAGGGGAGACCCCCATCTTGGAGAGACGCTATGCGCTTCCACCCCATCCATTTTTTTGAGCGTGTGCTAAATTTGTGCTGAAAATCCTCGAAAACGACCGAATTGGGAGAAGCAATGGAATCAGTAGAAAGCCAGCATGCCCATGATTTTCAAGAATAAACGGGGAAACCTTCGCAACATCGAGCGGTTCGAATAATTGGCCTTCTGCCACTCTTAATCAGCGGGCCCTGCTTTTACAGAACCGGGTTAAAAGTGTTTGCGCCTACCGCCGGCACCGAGAATGCTGTTCCGTAATCATCTGATTTCTGGACGGTGGAAGTCGAGTTCTTGGTCACATGAGTTCGAGAACGTACGGGAAGACATTTGGGCAGGTTTTGTGGACACCGACACGCGTGTGAGGTACCTGTTCTACGACCCTCCCCCAGCCGACTCAGACCCAATCCAGCCAAGCGTAGCGCGAAGCGAGCACCATCTCGAATGAACGGCAGCTTTCCGGCGTGGAGATTGCCGTAGCGACTGTCGCAAAGTGGCCGATAGCGGCATTTGAATCTGATAAACACATCGCGGACACTCCTTTCTCAATGGATTTCGCCAAAGTTAGTGCGTAGCACTGACGGGTCGCGAACGCAGCGGCGCTCGTCTCGCCGCCTTTTTTCCAACGAAAGGAGTCCACCATGGAAAGTATCAGCACGTCTCAACACCGCGAACCGTGGAACAAAGGTAAACTTGTCGGCCAAAAAGCGCCGTTCAAGTTGAAGGAGATTTGGGCGATTCGGACCCGTTTGCAAATGGCCGGTCGTTCCCGCGATCTCGCGCTCTTTGACTTAGGGATCGACAGTAAGCTGCGGGGCTGCGACCTGGTCAAGCTACGCGTGCGCGATGTTTGCCACGGCGATCAGATTGCCCCGCGTGCGATCATCATGCAACAAAAAACCCAACGACCGGTGCAGTTTGAGATCACGCCTTCCACTCGGGAAGCCGTAGGAACATGGATCAAGCAGGCCACGCTGAGGTCAGAGGACTATCTCTTTCCCAGCCGCATCCACAACTCACCTCACATGGGCACCCGGCAGTACGCACGAGTGCTGGAGGGATGGGTGAAGGCCATCGGCCTCGATGCCTCAGCCTATGGGACGCATTCCATGCGGCGCACCAAGGCCTCGCTGATCTATCGGCGGACGAAGAACCTGAGAGCGGTGCAGCTATTGCTTGGGCACACCAAGCTCGAAAGCACCGTGCGCTACCTCGGCATCGAAGTTGATGATGCCCTGGAGTTGGCCGAACAGACGGAGGTCTGACTGTCCAATATTGGCTAGTGGGTCTGGCAGCGCCCCAAAGTCGACGGGCGCTGTCCGACCCAAAGCAGAAGTACACGACTGACCGCTATCAGAGGGGGTCTTACGCCGATCCGCATAAGAACCCGTGATACATGGTCGGGGAATAGACGATGGCACGGTCGTGTTGATCCGGCAATTCCGCCATGCGGCGGGAGGATTCATCTACGAAATTCCGGCGGGAAAACTACATCCAGGTGAAGATCCCTTGCGTTGTGCTGCGCGGGAGTTGGAGGAAGAGGTCGGCTATCGAGCCTCGTCGTTCGAGTTGCTCTCCAGTATCTTCACGGCTCCCGGGTTTGCCGATGAAGTGATTCATGTGTACAAGGCCACGGGACTGACCAAGGGCCGGCAACAGTTGGACCGCGACGAAGTGCTGGACGTTATTGAAATGCCGCTCTCAGACGCGATGGACAAAATCGAAGATGGGACAATCCGTGACGCGAAGACGATCGTAGGGTTGCAGGCAGTCTATCTCAGAACCAACCGGGGATAAAAGCACTTGAGGGGATTCCCACAAGAAGTGGAAACCCCCTCAAGCAAACTAGCCTCGCCGAGATAAGAAGGAAATTACTTGCCCTTCTCGTCCTTCTTCTTCTCTTCGCCGAAGGTGTCGGCATGGCCGCCCTTCTTCTCTTCCTTCTTCTGCTCGTCTCCGTAGATCGTCTCAACTGCCTGTCCCGGTTTTTTGTCCTTGCCGCCCTCCTTCGGGCCTTCCGCGAAGGCCGGGGCGCTGAACGTCACTGCCACTGCCACTGCCATGATTGCCATCAACATGTGCTTCATAGTGTTATACCCCTTAGTTTGGAGATGATTGAAATATGTGCCGCTCATTCGACACTGATGCAATAACCAGCAAGTTTGGTGCCGATGTGCTTTGTTTATACCAGGGAGGCCTTCGTTTGCAAAATCCATAAGTTACGAAATTCGATTCATGAAGAGTTGAAGTGACACACGCCTCACCTTCTTGGAGAGTTGCTGCCTTTTGCGACAGCGAGGCTTCTCTTATCTGTGGCATTAGTCTACGAACCATCGCGTAGTTCTTCTCCCTCTCTCTGCATAACCCTTTAGCTGCGTGCCCCTTTTCTCCTGTGAAGTCTGTGCCAAGAAAGTGGCATGACATTCGCACCGCTTATCTCCCGAACTCTTATTCCTTGAATCAACCAGAGTCTGTGAATCTTCGTCGGTGTCGGTGACTCTCAATGATTGGGTTCAAATGAATGGCCATGAAGCCTATCTCTCTCGCGGCAGTGACCATTCCGGGAGATCATCTTATGCAAACATTCTGGCGCCAACGAGCTGTCCCTGCCGTACTCCTGATTGCAGGCCTTTCCGTTTCCCTGCCGGCTGCGGCAAACCCGCCCACCAGAGAACGACTTCCCCTGATGCTCAGCGGTTCTGGCTGCGGCAGCAAGGAAGCTGAGATGAACAACGTCTTGCAGGCCATTCCCGGCGTGACCGGCGTGTACTTTAACCGTGTCCCCGATCACGTGCTCGTGGATATTAACCCCGACACCGTGAAGCCTGCGGATGTGATCAACCGTGTCAACGCTGCGGCCACCTCGTGGCAATGCAAGGTTGATCTCATGCAGTCCTGTATCACCGCAATCATGCCAACAGCATCAGCTGCCCCGCACCATACTGAGTAGTGGTGGTTGGTGATCGAGCTGCCTCATTGTTTGAACAAATCCGGTGCTGCAGCACATCCGCTGATGTTAAACCGCATCATCGCCGGCAAGGGCGGCCTATCTTTTGAACGACGGGAATCATTCAGCGGTGTCCCGTCCAGGTGTCTGGTAGAGCCATATGGCTCAACTCGCCGGTGATTTTCCTCCTCGTCGAGGCGATTTTCTCTCTCTGACCTCGAGGACTCGCTGTCTGTCAGATGAAGTCTTGAGTTATACAGCGCCGAGCTTCCGCTCCTGGCCGTTGAGCGACCATCGGTATCCGACCCAAACCGGTTGATAACCGAATTGAAAAACAGCCATTTGAATCACCGTCGATCATGGGATATTGTTCGCGATCATTGAAGGTGTGTTACGCGTATAGAAAATGGCAGATCCGGTTCTTATAGGGATCCGCCTAAACATTGTTAGGCCTCTCAAGTAAGAATCTGGAGGAAAAAGAGATGACCCGAATCACCGAAGTTGCTCCCGATCTGTATCAGATTTCCACGTTCGTGCCCGACGTGAATCTCCAATTCAATCAGTTTCTCGTGCGCGACGAGCAGCCCCTGCTGTTTCACACGGGAATGAAAGGGCTGTTTCCGGTTGTGCGGGACGCCGTGGCCACATTGTTGACGCCCTCACAGGTCCGGTGGATCGGCTTCAGCCATTTCGAAGCTGATGAATGTGGGGCCCTCACCGATTGGCAGACCCTCGCACCATCCGCCACGGCCGTGTGCAGTCTCATCGCCAAATTAGTGAGTGTCGATGATGTAGTAGCCCTTCGACCTGCGCAGGCCCTGGCAGATGGCGAACAGCTTTGCACAGGGCGGTACCGGTTTCGCTTTCTCCAGACGCCGCAGGTCCCTCACTGTTGGGAGGCGGGGCTGCTGTTTGAGGAAACCCAGGGCATCCTGTTGTGCTCTGACCTGTTCCACCAGAACGGGGACGTCGAGCCCAGCACTAGCGCGGACGTGGTGGGCCGCGCCAAACAGACGTTGGTGGAATATCAGCAGGGACCGTTTGCGAACTATGTGCCGTACACTCACTATACGGGGCCGACACTGCAACGGTTGGCGGCACTCAAGCCCCGCACCTTGGCAACGATGCACGGGTCGACGTTCGTTGGCGATGGAGCGCAGGCCCTTGCTGACCTCGCGCAGGTCATGCAAGAGGTCCTCGGGGGACGCTAGCTCGCAGACTGTCACACACATCTTGCTCGTCGAACCAAGGCGGGTGGACCTCCGCTGGCGGGGCCGTTGAGGCTGTAGAAAAACCTCCTTGGCGAAGATCTCGATGAAGCGTTCAAAAGAATGACCTCACCAGAAGTCCTACAATCGATGATCGGCACCTCGGAAGGGGGCGAAGCCCCCCGAAAATCGTAGAGAATCTTCCGACACAACTTTTTCTACAGCCTCGTTAAGGCGACAGGGCTTATGACCGCTTTACGGCGGTGCGACCTCGCTGCCGAACTTCCGCACTTGGCCGGAAGCGGTCTTTCGAGGCCCGAGGTCATCTCACATTGTCTGACCGATTAAGTACCGACTACTACAACTGAGCAATGGGCCCCCTCGATATTTTCCTATCAAAATCTGTCCTAACTCTCCAAGCTGGAGACTTTGCACCACAAACTGTCTCACCGGAGGGGTTCACCCCAAAGGGGATGTGCTGAATTTGTGTCATTACTAAGGTTGAATAGCGAGAAACAATAGAAACATTGGAAGGGATATAAGAATGCTGGTTGCGCGTAAGGCAATGAAGGCCAAGGTTTTATTGGGAGACCAGACCTGTAATCCTTGCCTTACGCAGTTGAGGGATATGGGGTGAGTGACGGGTTTCACTCCTGCGCATCCCATCGTGTTGTTGCGGTAGCCTCCGGCAGAGGCCGACCGGCTAGCACCTGCGAGGCGCACCGCTCGCGCCAGTAACACTGTCACTCCCGCCGCTTATTCCTCTCCGGCACGCCGGCAACGGCCTCTGCCTCACGTTTCCTCCGTGAACTGTGCATTGGCTCTCCTCTTCCTGTGAGAGAGCCAACTTCATTTCAACAAAGGAGGAAACAAGATGGCTACCAACAACAAACCCGCGAACACGCTGCGATGCGGCAACATCAAAGCGACGATCTGGCAGAATGTCAGCGAGAAGGGGCCGTTCTTCTCAACGACCTTCTCCCGCCCGTTCAAGGATCAGTCTGGCGCGTGGCGCAATGGCACCTCGTTCGGTCTCAATGACCTTGAGGCGCTGCTCACCGTTGCGCGTGAGGCCAAGGAGTGGATTGCCGCTCACGCCTTGAAGCGCTGAGCTGCTTCACTGGGAAGCCTCCGGCCCTCCGGGGGCTTCCCTCCCAATTGAAACAGATAAAGAAAGACAGATTGGTGCTGCGTCTTATAACGTTTGGGCTTCTTCGCCGCTTACTCGTCGATCATTTCGGTAGCCATGCGGTAGCAGGACTCCCTAACCTCGTGCCTTCTCAACCGATTGTCAGCCGCAGCACACTAACAAACCGCAAGTCAAGTTTAGAACGCTCCCGCTCTGGTTCATGTGGTGGGTGGGGTGCGGAACGATTCGTGGACCCAAACCCTGCTGACGCATAGATGCGGCTGGGGCTTTTACGAGGTTACCTCTATCTGACTCAATGATACGGTAGCCATATGAGGCGGATGAAAAAGAAGCGGCGAAGAAAAGGACTGGAGTATTTTGGTGCTGACAAACTCATAGTATTTACATCAGACCAAAACCAGGGGGCGCCGACGAATGTAGAGTGGTTAGCAGGTCGGAACTTTGCCCGAGATTTGAACAAGGACATTATTTCCTACTGCGAAAAACATTTCCGGTCTGGCGGCTAATTGCGGGGTGAGCAATAGTGACCAGACGGTGAAGGATTCTCCAAGCATACTTGAATCGGGAAATAATACGCAGGTGATGACTGCCGAGACGCACGTCCGTCCGATTGAGGCACGGGCAGCCGGCACCCAGGCCTTTCGCAGAACTCATTTCATTATGACCAAGGGTGTGACACCCAAGGAGCAAATCATGAGGTTGTGGAAACAAAGCATTGCATTGTTACCCTGTCTGTTCGTCGCCGTTGCGTGCAGCCATACGCTACCGCCGTACACAGCGAGTTCGGTCCCGCCCCCGCAATATACTGCGCCGGCCCCGGGCGCCATCGAGGTGCCCGTGTCCCAACTTCCTGACTCAACGCTTCCCGTCACGCTCGTCATCGATCTCACGTCTCTTGAACGGACATTACAGACGACCATGCCGGAACGCTTCACCGAAGCCGAGCATCCGTTGGGGAATGACTACCGGTGGGATTTCGTCAGAGAAGGAGAGCCACAGGTCTCCATTCAAGATGGCTGGGTGACCATCCATGCCACATACCGAGGAGATATTGAAGCCAAAGAGGCCCTCCGTCGCTGTCGGTTAGATCCGGTCTATCCGGTGCTTGATACCACGGGCCAACTCGAACTTGGGCAAGAGGGTAACCTATTTGTCCTGAGTCTGAAAAACCCTCAAATGACCATTGAACTCAAACCGGAGAGCGAGAGTAAGTGCAACATGTTCAATAGCCCGGTCAAAGATCAGTTGGCGGAGCTCCTGAACCGCGGCACGCTTGTCCAGACCATCAAGCGGGCCGTTGATGAAGGGGGGTTCCAGATTCCTTTGCAACAGGTGTGGACACGGTTACAAGCGCCGGTCGCCGTGAATGTGGCGACGTTTAACACGCAGGCCTGCATCTATGGGAAACCCGCAGAAATGGCGATCGGAACCCTAAAGGGCACCGTGCAGCGGACGACCATTCCTATCGTCGTCAAGGAAACACCGACAGCGACGTTTCAAAATTCCTGTGGTAAGCCGTCCGACAACGCCATGAAAGTCACCTCTGGAGCCGCCCTCCTTGAGGGGCAGCCGTATAAAGTCTTGGCGTCCGTGACCGTGCCGTATTCCGTGGTAAACCAAGGGCTGCAGGAGAAGCTGTTTCACCAACCAATGAAGCTCGGCGGAGACGACATGGTCATCGAGCAGGCCACGGCTTCAGATTCGTCAGGGAAGGTACTGATCACCATCCGCACCGCTGGAAATCTCAATGGCACGATCTATTATTGGGGCACGCCGCGTCTGGAAGGCGTGGGGTCCGTGCTGACGTTTCCTGATCTTCAGATGGCCAGCGAGTCGAAAATCATGTTGGACACCATCAAGGTGGGATATTGGCAGCAGGTCGATCAATCATTACGAAATAAAGTGCAGACAGCGGCCCGAGTCGATCTGTCCGACCGAATCGCAAAGATGCAATCCGCGATTACGGGCACGCATACAAGCGGCAAGGTGACCACGGTGATGACGATGGCGCAGCAGCAACCGCAGCGCGCCTATTCGACCCCGGGGGCACTCGTGGCGGATATTCTGTTTGAAGGCACCGCCAGTGTCACCGCGTCAGTGGCAATGGAAACCCACCCCACGGCGGAACAGACGCCGAACAAGACGCTCAGCCTCTCGCAACCGTCTACCCTGAGGTAAGCGAGTCTCGCATAGTCTTCGCACCAGCCGCATCCGGATGCGGCTGGCACCTCTCTCTTGACGAAAATACTCCATGATTTTGCCGGAAAGCATCAACCCCGCAAGCGCTGACGGTAGTATCGGCGGCCCCTCCGCCATAGGTGTCGGAAGGACCCCTATGGCCCTCTCTTGCTTCTACGGTGCAAGGACAGAACAAAGTGGGAGTCTGTCTCAGTTAGAAGACATTGCGGTAAGACGGTCTTCCCCACAGATTCTCAGGCTGCTCGCTGTGTATTACTTGGTTCAAGGATTGCTGCTGGTTGCAGTGGGAGCCGGCGGGTTGCTCCTGTTGGATCAGAATCATCTGCTTGTCATCAAGCAGTGGCTCCATATCATCCACTTGGACCCTGAGAATCGCTCTATTCATTGGCTCCTAACGAAGGTCCTGCCGATTACGGATCAGCGGCTGGAGACATTGAGTATTGGCTTCTTTGTGTATGCCGGACTCGCGTTTGTACAAGGGGGAGGGCTCCTGTTCGCTCAGCCATGGGCCTCCTATCTCACGGTGGTCGTGATCGGTTCATTTATCCCGTGGGAACTGTATGGCATGCTGGACCATGTGACTCCTCTGAGGCTCACGACGCTTGGTATCAATGGCGTGATCGTCTGGTATCTCCTCGTGCGAGAATTGCGCGCCAGACGCGTCAAGAAGAACGGCGGCGGAGGAGAAAACTGCCACAGGTGAGTGAACGGCTCGCAGGTCGCGTTGCCCTCAACGCATTTGCGTATTCCTGGGCTGCTGCCAGTTTCAAAGACACCGAGTTAGGTGTATGAATGAAACCGGAGGTGGGTTATGGAGCGAGGCGCTTGAAGCTGTGAAGTTCTCTATTCTGCCCTAAGAGAGGGAGAGGACCGCGGGGAGTATTTCACATTATGGGCTTCTGAAAACTATCCTTTGGTTCTCAAAAGGCTTGCCCCCATATGTACTAGTGGTCCCCAGTTTCTCCAACTTCATCTCGCCTGCATCCTCCAGGCATTTTAGAGTGTAGAGGGATTCCCGAAAGAAGTCCTCAGGGGCAGGATAGGGATCACGATAGCGACCCTTGATACGGTAAAGGTTCAGTAGGTCGCGATCGGGTGCGAATTTTTCCTTGTATAAAAGTCTCAACATGTCAAGCCAGAGCGGAACAAAACTTTCTGGCTGTCTGTTCAGTCCGTCCACTGGCTGCTTGCAGGCTTTTGCGAAGCGAATTTCTGAAGCCTCTCGTGTAGCTGACTGCTCTTGCAGTGCGGCTTTTGGAAAAGGAACCGCCTTTTTCCATTTAATTCGATTATCCACGCTTGGGTTCGTAGCCAAGAAATCTTGCATCTCTATGAAGTAAGCAACCATCTCAGGGTTGTTCTGGACTCCAGCCAATTCTATGGCGTTACAAGTTAGGACGCTTTGGACCACTTTATTTTTAGACGCCTCAGAAAGAATCTGGGTAAATTCTGGTGTGGAGTTTATGTTCGCCTCTCCTAGTGAGAACTCCCCTAGTTTTAGCCCTGCGAGGTGGAATTATAGAATACGGCATCCGTCGTATCCCCTTGCGAGAAGAGAGCCTGCTTCTTAGGAATCTTCAGCGTGGTTTTACCATTGCCGATTTGCTTGAGGAGGGTCTGAGGGTCAATCCTGACAAGGCCATCGACCCGGCAAAAGTTTGGAGCGGCGTGCGGAACTAGTCATTTTCCCCTGGAAGAATCGCGCGACACTTGCCATCTGCATCTGCTACCACGCTGCTACCAGGAGTTCTAGCCATTCAGCTGTCAGCTTGTGTGGGGGGAGGGTAGGACCTCCTGCAATGCCGACCCAAGTTGATCCAGCGAAAATGCCTTCTGAATACAGGCCGTGGCGCCCTGGTTCAGCATCTCTTGCTCAACCTCTTCTGTGCTGTGTCCACTAAAAACTACGACCGGTAGGGTGGGGTGTAGTATCCGTAATTGCCGCAGTAAGCTCCGACCGTCTATTCCAGGCATGTTGAGGTCCAACACGACAGCATCAGGAGTTCGCCGGTGACATAACGTCAACCCTGCCCCACCATTGTCTGCCAAAATAACTTCATATCCTCTTTCCTCTAGGACGGCAACTAGGAGGCCCCGGTCGCGGGCATCATCGTCTATGACTAGAATCTTCGTCATGTGAGCCTTCATCCACTATTTGATTAACCTGCTGTCTCATCGTCTTTCTGGCGCATCCACTCCTGATAGGCGCCCCGACCGTCCCAGCTCATTCCTTCAACCTGGATGAACTCATCAGCGAAGACGGCACGGTCACGATGGAGCAACCCATCTTGTCAGTGGAGGAAGCGACGATCAATTATTTTCTGCTTTCATCATCTTCATCTGCTACCACGCTGCTACCAGGACAGGACAAACCAGCCCCATCTGCCCCCATGTCAGGAGCATCCTGGTTTGTGGTTTCTTGTGGGGTTAGGTTGTCTGAGGTTGGGCTATCGGAAATTCGTAAACCGCAGGTCAGGGCGATTGGTGCCAACCTGGTGCCAAAACACCATGACACACCGTGACCCATGATGAGGTGTGCCTTCACGAATCCTCACTCTCTACTGATGATTGGTCTTACTGGGTGTCCTGAGGTAGGTCTTCGTCGGGACTCATCGTCAGCGGGGAGATGAAAGTGTACGGGGAGTACAGCGGCCGCACATGATCGAGTGTCACGCCCCTATCTCCGGCAAAGGATCTCGCCGACCTTGTTGAAGGAGTGAGGCCAAGAGTTCAATCCAGTCGCGCAAGTTTGTAGGCGCCGCCACGCGGCTACCTGATCAATTGTTGCACCTGATCAATTTTGACCAGATTGCTGCCGGTCTTCTCGCTATACTGGCGAGCGAGGGAGAGAGTAAGGAGCCAAGGCCAGATCGATAGAAACACGAGCCATCACTATCGAACAGAGAAGGGTGACAACATGAACGCGGATCAACTCAAAGGGAAATGGATGCGGTTCAAAGGAGAACTGAAACAGGAATGGGGCAAGTTTACTGATGATGACCTGCAGCAGATCGAAGGGAACTACGACAAGTTTGTCGGTAAAGCCCAGGAACGGTATGGCGATCAAAAGGATGAGATCATGAAGTGGGCGGACCAGTGGCATCAGCGAACTCAGCCGGAAGCTATGCAGGGAAAGCCGTACTGACGAGAAGTACTGTAGAGAAAGAGGATCACTGAGGAAATTCACATTTCAGTAGAGAAGAAGCTCCTACACATACGTTCTGTCCTACAACACAATCACAAACAAGGAGGTTCCGTCATGAAGAAGCTCATCGGTCTGATCATGTTCGCACTGGTCCTCAGTATCGGGATGGTACCCATGTTATATGCGGCTGACGTGACCGAGTCACCCACCCCGAAGATGGTCAATGGGGACCTGCTGAAAATCGACGGGGAGTTTTATGTGGTGAAGGATCACAGGGATGCGGGCAAGGAAGTTCGTCTGCACGTGGACAAGACCACTAAGCTGGAAGGCACCTTCAAGGCAGGCGACAAGGTCGAGGCTAAGGCCACGGAAACAGACCACGCACTGATGATTAAGCACGCACAGTCGGCAAAGTAGGTCCTAGGATACGACGATCGACGTTCAGACCCAGAGATGGGGCCAGTCTTGAGGACTGGCCCCATTCGTATTGAAGAAGGCTGAGGGAAAACTCGGCGTCCACCTCTATTACTGATCCACCCCTGACCTCCTCCCATAAACAAGACCAGTGAAAACTGGAGAAATCCGCTACCTGACCAGACCTGCTCATTCCAAACTGTCTCAATCTAGGGGTCAGTCCAGCCCAATGTGATGTGCTAATTTTGTGCGCAAATCCTCACAACCAATCGAATTAGGTAGAATCAATGGAATCAGTAGAAAACAAGCAAGCCCATGATTCTCAACGATAAACGGGGAAACCTTTGCAACATCGAGCCACTGTGTGAATCCGTCTTATCGAGCTTTT
>CAWAIH010000010.1:0-35035 GCA_963781915.1 uncultured Nitrospiraceae bacterium
GCTGTTCAGAAAACCATCTCAGGGCACTGCTGTCCAAAATAATCTGTCCTTCAGGATCCTCCCTGCGTCAATGCTGTGTGTGAGACGGCTGGAGCTCGGTTTTCAGATGAGGTTGCCTCGGCTGCTGTCCAAGATCATGTGGCGAAGAGCGTCGCTTGCATGGGCATCGGGGTGATGGCCGGACATCCAAAGGGCGCATTGAGCCAGGCCCACAGATCCCGATAGGTCAACAGATTGAAGCGGAGCAAGGCCGCAAGGTTCGAGAGACTCCACGGCCAGGTGGACTGCAGCTGCAGGAACTTCAGCAGCAACATGGCGAGCAGCGCGATCCAGATTTGGATCTGCACCGCATTCTCATTCGTGCCGACGAAGGTTTTGATCCGGAGGTGTTGCTTCAAGGCCTTAAAGAGCAGCTCGATCTGCCACCGCTCCTTATAGATGGCCGCGATCGTGCTGGCGGCGAGGTGCATGATGTTGGTCAGGAACGTGAGCGTCCGTTGCTGCGTCTCGTCCCAGATCGTCACCTGCCGGAGCGGGGCGGTACATCGATCGGCCGCATGGGGGCCGGTCAAGCGAATCACTTCGTCGGCGAGCACGGCATTCCGGCTGGGCACGGGGCGCTGGGCCAAGACCGCATACAACATATTGGTCCGTCGGGCGTGTGACAAACCACACCCCGGTCGTGGTCCAGCGCTGATACAGGGCATAGTCCAGGTAGCCGCGATCCATCGCGACGATGGTGCCTGGCGCAAACGTCAGCTGCTGCGCGACACGGACATCGTTGACGTCGCCGTCGGTCACGAGCGCCCAACAGGGCAAGCAGCCTTGGTGATCGAGTTGGAGATGGAGCTTGATGGCCCCCTTCGTCCGCTGAAACCGAGCCCAGTCGAATACCGTGGCACACAACTCGATGATGGTCGTATCCAGGGTTCGGAGCGGATGCTTGAACCGGAATCGCCGTCGCTTCAGGCCGCCACCGCCTGACACTGGGTGAGCACCTGATAGAAGAGGGTTTCGTACACCTGCCACGGCCGATGGGCATTGGCATACGCCAGCGTGGACCGGGTGGGGGTCCGTCGCACGCCGAGGTGCACCAGTTTGCCGAGGGCCGTCGCCAGCCCGCCGCAGATCTCGCGGAGGGAGTGGGCGCTCCCCATCTGACAGAACAGCATGGCGACGAAATGATCCCAGCAGCTGAACCCCTTGGCTGCTCGCTCAGCCTGGTGCTGCCGCACGGCACGAGCAAATCCCGCACGATCGATCAGGGACAGGATTTGCGCAAAACAACTGGCAACGGCTACCATACAATACCTCCGGCTTGTGGGTGACACGGCGTGGCAACGCCGTAGACGGGTGTGGATGAACAACCCATCCTACTCACAAGCCGGAGGCATTTTAAGAACTTATTTTGGACAAGAGTGCTCTCAGGGCTTTCTAGACGTTCAGGACGAGACGATGGAAGGGGAGTTGAGGTATGTCTTGTTTTGTGCGATGTTAACAGGCTGAGTTTTTCTACTCTCGGTTTTGCTCCCGATTCCAGGTCCAACTTAATCTCACTCATTCAGACAGATTTCCTCATAGTTTCAACGCGAATATCGTTCAAGGTCTCACTCCATCTCTATCGCTACTGACCGCCCCTTTATGGTTAGTGCAGCGGGGGGATGGATTGTGGCTCGCCCCGTCGCCTGGACGGAGCTCCAACAAACGCGTTGCGAAGGCCATTCCGATCAATGACCTCGCCCGTGCGGCGATGCGATGTGATCTGCCAAGGATTGGTGGTCAGTTCTTTGGGCGGTGGAAAGACGCGAACTCCTTCAAGCATCGGTGGCTCGAAACGATTGAACGGTAGGGGTGCACGAACTCCACTTCCATGATCTGCGCCATACCTTTGCCACGTGGTTGCTCGAAGCGGGAGTGGATTATATCGTGATCGAAAAACTGCTCGGCCATCGGCTGCCTGGAACCGGTGACTTGTATATTCATGATGGGGATTCGCGGTTACGTGATGCGGTCACCCGGCTGGCTGTCTTGACCGAGCAGAAACTACGCGAAGAAATCGGTGTCAAAAAGCAGGAAAAAGCTTTCCAGGCGCCACCATCCTACGTAGAACTAATTCAAAATCGCGTAAGTAGTGGAAAAGTGGTGCCGAGGGACAGAATTGAACTGTCGACACCAGCCTTTTCAGGGCCTCAACAAGATGAACAGAAACAACAACTTACAACAAAAAGACGATGCAAAAAGTGACATTTCATGTCATGGAAAATCAATGAGTTACAGAGGCAGGTGCCACTAGTGGCACCTCACTGTTTTCGAAGTCGAAAGTGTGTCATGACATTGTCTTGACATGAATTAATAATGAAGGTACGATCAAAACCCACGGGAGGTAGCAACATGGCAGCACGGGCAGTTCGTAGTGAAAAGCTGGATCTTCGACTGAGCTCCGCGGCCAAGCGGAGATTGGAAGCTGCTGCATCCGTTGCCAGTCGTTCGCTGAGTGCATTTGTCCTTGAAAGCGCGCTGTCTCAGGCAGATCAAACGCTAGCAGATCGCCACACATTCGTGCTGAGTAAAACGAAATGGTCTGAGTTTCAGCGGGCACTTGATGCGCCAATTCGGTCTCTCCCTCGTCTGCAGCGCTTGTTGACTGAGCCTGGATTCTTTGACGCTGTTCCTGCCCCTACGGACAAGCGTTGACTCTCAGGATCGAAAAGCTTCAGCCGCTTCACGCCGTTGAGGCGTTCGATTGTAGCAACCAAGACCTCAATCGTTTTCTCCAAAAGTACGCGCTCCCGAATCAAAGCAGCGGGGCCTCAACCACCTATGTAGGATTGGCTGATCACACGGTGATCGGCTATTATTCTCTGGCTGTGGGATCGGTGGAGTATGAACAGGCCCCAGAACGAGTCACGAAAGGACTCGCTCATCATCCCATTCCTGTCATGCTGCTCGCACGACTAGCCGTAGACCAGCAATGGCAAAGAAAAGGGGTCGGAGCAGGACTTCTCAAAGATGCCATGCTGCGGACGCTGCAAGCCGCAGACATTGTGGGAATTCGCGCTTTACTGGTCCATGCCAAAGATCATACATGCAACACTGTTCTACCAGCACTTTGACTTCATCCCTTCACCGAGCGATCCTTTCCATCTGTTGATTCTGCTGAAAGATGTGAGAAAGATAGTTGCATAACACCGACGATCATCGCGTTCCAAATAAAACGCCACGGCAGTTTTCGATCAATTAAGAAGGAAGCCCCCAGATGACCGGAGGCTTCCCAGTGAAGTAGCTCAACGCTTCAAGACATGAGCGGCAATCCACTCCTTGGCGTCACGCGCGACGGTGACAAGGGCTTCAAGGTCATTGAGACCGAATGAGGTCCCGTTGCGCCACGCTCCGGACTGATCCTTGAACGGCCGAGAGAAGGTCGTTGAGAAGAATGGACCCTTCTCGCTGACATTCTGCCAGATCGTCGCTTTGATGTTGCCGCATCGCAGCGTGTTCGCGGGTTTGTTGTTGGTAGCCATCTTGTTTCCTCCTTGGTTGAAATGAAGTTGGCTCTCTCGCAGGAGGAGGAGAGCCAACGCACATTTCAGGGAGTAAACACGAGGCAGAGGCCGTCGACGGCGTGCCGGAGAGGAAAACGCAGCGGGAGTGACAGTCTCACTGGCGCGAACGGTGCGCCTCGCAGGTGCTAGCCGCTCGGCCTCTGCCGGAGGCTCGCAACAACACGATGGGATGCGCAGGAGTCAAACCTACGGTCCCCTGATTAAGAGTCCTGTCGAAAATCTACCTCAGCAGGCCCTAGACGATGAATCAGCCGATAAAAGTAAGGGCGAGGAGTGGCTTATTATCACCATAGCCCATGGTGTGTCACGGTTGTTCGGTACTATGGTGGCACCAAAACCTGATGCGGTTAGAGCATCAGCCTTCTAAGCCTTTCTAAGTACTTCCACATAAACCCTTGTCAGCAGAGGTGAACGCCTCTTCTAGAGTGGCTTTGCGCTGGTTTGACCATTTGGTTCTATTCAGGTGGAGTGAGGCCTTTTGGGCGTTTTATGCCGTAGAATGAACACGCCGGGAACACGTAGGGTTTATATCTAGAAATGGATTTTTAGATGCACACCGGAAGGACTCTCTCGCAAGTGCCCAAAGCGTTCGATGTATATCTGGGGTTTACAAAACCACGATCGGCTTGTGTACTGCCCCACTTAATTTGTGGACAGTTGGTTGCCCATTAGTAACTATCCATATCTACAGAGAGTCCAGCCTTCTTCGAGTCTCCACTTCTTACGGGACATCCGGGTTCACTCACTCGTGACTCTGTTGAGAGGGCCTCGGCTGTCTTCCGTTGTGATGGGTTTTGAATAAATTCAGTGGGGCAGTACAAGGCAATGCCGAGCAGGTCAATTCGCAACTCACTTGATACTTCTATGAGATATTCCCTTTAGAAGGATCGTCACAAGCGCGGTCTCCCTTGGAAGATAGTGTCAGGCTAGCTATTGACGCAGGCGACGTGTTTGGCCAGACGACATATGTATATACTTGACATAGTGTAATGTATACATGTATGTCATGCGGCCATGGGAGAACGGCACCGAGCTGAACCGGCCAGCAATATCAACAATCAACTGAAGACCCTCAGAGCTGCCAAGGGTCTGTCACAAGAGGGCTTGGCAACATCAGCCCATATTACGCGCCAAGCGGTGTGTGCCATCGAAGGGAATCAATATCTTCCCACGACTGGCGTGGCGTTGCGACTGGCGGGAGCGCTGGGCTGTCGGGTTGAAGACTTGTTCAGTCTGCGCGAGACCGGAGAAATTATCACCGGTGAATTAATCGTTGAACAGGATCGGCCGGAGAACATTCACACGCCGGTTCGAGTCAAGGTTGCCCGAGTCGAGGACCGATACGTGGTTCGGCCGGTCACAGCCTTGGGCGAATTGCTCGCCTACACGGTTCCGGCGGATGGATTACTTATGGAGCATGAGGGAACTGTCAGGGGTCGCGAAAAGGTGTCCAAGCGAGCACGGGTTCAACTCCTCAGGGATCGTCGTATTATTGAGCAGGAAATTGCCATTGCCGGCTGCGACCCGGCCATTTTCCTCGCCGGAGAGTATCTGCGTCGATATAAGGAGACCGCCACAGTGACTGGATGGACGATGGGTAGCGCTGCCGCGCTAGAGGCGTTGAAACGCCGAGAAGTTCATGTGGCTGGTCTGCATATCGTGGATGGGAAAACAGGAGAATCCAACCTTCCCTACCTACGCCAGCACTTGCGGGGAGATAACTATCTTATTGTGACCTTTGCAGCCTGGGAGGAAGGGTTGATCGTGCGCCGGGGAAATCCAAAAGGCATTCGTAGGGTCGAAGATCTTTCTCGAAAGGACGTCACGCTCATCAATCGTGAGCCGGGCGCCGGGGCTCGCCATTTGTTGGATCAACGGCTCGAGAAGGAAGGGCTGCATGATCGGGATGTCCGAGGATACAACCTGATTGCGGATTCACATTTTCAAGTGGCTCGCCGTGTCTCTGAGGGACAAGCCGACGTCGGGGTCGGTGTCCGATCTGCCAGCAACTTGTTTGGATTGGATTTTATCCCATTGCAGCAGTCCCGCTATGATCTCGTCGTGCCGAAGCCCTATCTCACAACCCACCCCAGCATCGGCAACTTCCTTGAAGCAATCGTCAGTCGCCAGTTTCGAACGGAGATTGAAGCGCTTGGTGGGTACGACACGACTGAAACCGGAAAGATTCGACAATTGCGGCAGGGATGAACGATCGTCGTGCATGAGCGTCTCCGATCAGCTCTCTGACATCTAACACCATCAGCAGATCTGATATTCGAGCTGATAGTTCGCGCTCCACTGTCTCAAGACATAATCGGGCCATCAGCTTCCTCCACGAAAGCCGGTCTGCACCGTTACGCCCGTTTCTTTCTCTAACTACCCTTGGTCTCTATGGTATAGAGGCTTGATTCTATAGCGTGCGGAGATGTGTCGGTCAGGTTTGTGTCTCCACTGAGAACCTCCAACCCCAGGCACATTCACGGTCTTGCTACGGGTCTGATATAGCCAGGAGCGGAGGGATGCTGTATCACGTGAGTCACTGAGCGGTATGGCTTGATGGAGTGGCGCCTCTACCGTCGAAGTCATGGACCGCAGTTTATAACCAAGTCCTTTCACGGTCAGAATAAGGGCCGGGGATGTTCCATTGAGATTGAGCTTTCGACGAAGAGAGGAGATATGGACGTCTAGGGTATGAGAGCCGACAGCGAAGCCCTCACCCCACACGTGATCGAGTAACGCTGTTCTTGAAACAAAATGGCCGGGGGTGGCCACGAGGCTTTTTAAAATACGAAATTCGGTCGCGCTCGTGTGGATGGGGGTCGCTCCCACTGTGACTTCATATTTCTGAAGATCGACGGTCATGCCTTCTGCGACATAGCGTTCAGGCCCAGTCTGTTCCCATCGCTGCCGGCGAAGGACCGCTCCCAGGAGGGCGACAATCATGCCGGGACTCGCGTTGCACACAGCCCTGGCGGCGCCATCCTCGATATCCATGACACAATGTTGTTCATGACAGGCCTCGTTGTGATACATGACCGTCACGATGGGGGGATGCAGAGGTATCTCGTGATGCAGTCGTGAAAATCCGGATTCGCGTCGATCAACGACGGTAATCGTTGGATTGATGTCTTGTACGACATCGAGGCCTTCCTCCTGACTTCGGACGATGCGAATTCCATATCCGGCGTGAAGCAACGCCCGTTGGAGACTATCTTTAAGAGACTCATTGTTGGTGATGAGCAACACGGTGCCTTTGAAAATCTTGGCGCGCATGATCTGTTCCTCTCTTCTGTTACATATGCCCGATCTGGTGACCGTGGTGTTGTCCTGCCGCGATCATCTAGCTGTCAGCTCGTTGAACGGGAACGGAATATGGAGGAATGCCGATCTCTCTCAAAAACACGACCGAACCGGGCACCATGGGGCTTTCGGCGCAGCGTCTGATCCATACATCACAGCGATTGATATTGATTTCGACCGGAGTTCCTACCATCCAAGACGACATGGCAGTTCGGCTGGTCTCGATGACGGTGGAAAGCTTCACACCATCAACGTTGAGCGAAACGAGTAGTCCCGTGGGGATCGCTCGTATGGATCGGATGATTGCTCCTAACCAGACCGAGGATGGCTGAGAGTCTGCGAGAGCGGAGGAAGAAAGAGACGACCTCATCTGTCGACAGGGGCGACTCAGGGGAGCCACGCCCACCTCATGCGGGTCGACCACAATGTTGACCGTGTCCCATGTTGTGAGAAAGTCTGCTCCAATCACAGGGCCGATGCTATGGAGGGCGATGCTGTCACTATGGATCTTGGCGGTCGTGACGGGATAGTGGTTGTTTCGGTTCACCAGCACGACCCGCCCGATCCATCGGTTCCACCGCTGTTTGCCGCGACGAAACCCGCCGGCTTCCAGCTGAACGGCTTTCGCAGGAATCGTAATGCGGACTCTCTGCCCGATCTCAATTATGTCGCGGGTGGGAAGGGGAGTCTGCCGACGCACGCGCAGATCGGTTCGTTTGCCGACACGAATCCGCAGGGTGGTTCGGGTGAGTCCTTCCGTCCGGGAGATGACGACCCCCGATAGCACATTGAGAAGGTGTGACGGAGGTCCCGTTTCATCGGCTGAAACGGCCCATCGGTTGTTGTAAGCATTCGTCCTCTCTGCTACCTCTTTCTCCACGTATGACATAGTGACCTCCTTGTTGCTCCAATGAACACGCGACATCCCGTCCACTAAACTGCCGGGTTAGAAAAAGAGTTGGAATTGGACCCGAAACACATTGTCAATCAATCTGCCCCCGACAGCATCTACAGGAACAGATCCGTTGGGGAATTGCTGTCCATTACTGGCGGAATTAGTTTGCGGCATTGGATTGCTTCGACCGATGGCATACCCACCGGTTCCCATCGCGATGTTGCTGTAGGTGAATTGGATGTGATAGTCGTACGTTCCCCTGAAGAACCAATTGAGCGAGACATCGGCTTCCTGGACCAGGTCGCTTCCCGAATGCGTGTCCGGATCCCAATAGGCATAGCGGGCGGCCACCTCAAGAAATCGCGGTACGAGGTAATAGCCGCTCTGGATGTACCAGCCCTGCGCATTGCCCAGTTCTCCGGGAGTCTGTTGCAGGCAGATAAAGGGCGCACCGGCCTGTATGACCCCATTGGCTTGTTGAGCCCAGTTTACACAGGGCCTTCCCTGGTCATGGCGAGTCACATTCTTGAAGTAGAACTCCCCTTGAAGTGAAAACCCTCGGTACTTGAACACGCCGTCGGCTGCCCACGTCGAGTAGTCCACGACACCCCAGCCTAATTGTCGGCCATTCCCGGTTGCCGCAAGCATGCGTCGGGTGTTCAGGTTCGCCAGGTCCGTGCCGATAAACGCGTTGTCTGTACTGGTGTTGATGTCGGGGTTGTAGGCATAGCCGCCGCCAAAGGCCAGTTGGGGAGTTTGCGAGTATGCAATGTCTCCTTCGCCAAATCCAGGGCGGCCCATGACGTTCCAATTCAGCCGTCCGGCGAACATGAGTTTGCTCACGTTGTTCCGAGTGTCGGCGTTCAAGTTGCGTTGGAGAGGGCTGACCGGGTTGGTCGTGTTCGTGGGATCCGTGCAGCCGGCGGCGCCGGGAGGAAGCGGCGTGGTCGGTGGTTGCTGGCCCCCTGGACAGCCTGCAGTAATTTGCTCGCTATCAAAGTTTCCCGAGGTAATAAAGTTCGGGCCTGTCCCGCCGAAAACACCGAGATAGTAATTGACGGGATAGACCTCATCGTCATTCATAATCGTGAGACCGATGTCCCGCTGATTCAAACCGTTCGCAGTAAATGCCTCGCTGACCAGAGCACGTTGGGCAAACTGCATGGAAGCCGGAGTGTTAATCAGGGCACGATTGAAGTACACCGTATACTGGCCTACCTGGGCCATTGCCCAGTTTATGTGGGTAATCTGCGCATAGTAATCCAAGAGTTGGATGGAACTCTGAGTCTGAGAGCCCAGAGCAACCGTATCGCCTCCGACCTGAACGAAGTATTTCCAATCCGGGCTGAAGACATGTCCCATAAAGAGGAGGCGTGCTTGCTTGAGAGTGATCGTGGAGACTTCCGAGTCAGATCGATTGACGCGATAATCACCGAACACCCCGACGATGTCCGGAAAATTCTTCCCATCGCCTGGATTCCGCCAGGCGTGGTTCCGCTGGCTTTGTGAAAATTCGACATTGAGCCGGCCGCGGACCTTCAAGAGAAATGCATTGTCGTTCGTCCCCAAGTTGAACCCACGGTCATACCAAAACTTGAAGGTCGGTTGGCGGAGATAAGCCTGCTCTTCAAAATCCTGCGTCAGCGCCATGTATCGCTGCTTACTGATGCGTCCTTGCGCCAGTGCATCGTCCAAAAGAAACTTCGTCACCGGGTCCATTCCGTCCGCTGTCGTCAAGGGCAGATCCTTCGCTGTCGGGCGAGCAGTCTCCCCCGCGATGGCTTCCGACCAACCGCATACAACGATTCCGATGCTCATGCACATCAAGAACACCAGCACAGGGTTGTGATGCCAACATCTCGTTCTCGATGAACTGCTTGAGGGAGTGCCCATGTCCCTGTCGTTCCACATTGTCGTTCGTACGATGGCTTCGCGTTCATTGAGACCTTCCGTCGGGTCCGATACGCGTACAGCGCCGCCAGCTCCAGCCTTGCTCAGGGCGAAGCGCTTCTGTCGAACAGGTCTAAATCCACTGCGTACTCGTCGAGGAGCGGATCGGTCACGTATGCGCGCGCAGGTTCAAAAGAGATCTCGTAGGCCTGATCGGGAGTCCACGGGGTGGGATAGTTGCGATAGTAGGCGTCTGCCTTGCGGGTCGGCTGCTCCACGTGGAAGTAGTCGACACGCAGATGAAAGTAGCGATCGTGTACCTTGACCCACCCTCCGGTGACATCGCGCCAGTAACGGGGATTACGGCCTGGTGACAGCACTTCGAATCGCACCCGCTCGCTCATACCCACGTTCAATAAGGCCTCACGTAGGGCCGGAACCAACGCATCGAGTTCCGCCTCTCGAAACAACTTGCGGGGCGGCGCATCGCCGGCCAACAGAGGAATTGAAACTCGCGACTCTGCGCGTAGCACAGAGAATCCACGCAATAGGCTGGTCAGTTGTTCCTTCGAAAAATCGGTCGGGTTTGTCTGGGTGCTGGAAGGGGCATCGAGATCCGTTTCCAGCTTGATCACGACGCGATCGCTCTCGTGCAGCACCCTCGTTGTTTCCGGAAGTCGGGCACAGCCGGTGAGGACAGTTCCAAGAATGGAAATGAGGACCGAAAATAGTAATGCGCTGAGATGGAGAGGTGACGACATCTGGAGCCTTCCTTACCCGTCCGCGTACTCTGTGCAGCCGTACACAGGGGAGAAGTGATACACAATACATGACATATATGTCAACTATACAGATACATAAATCTGGCACAGGTTAGATGCGATGGCGCAGCAAATGTCAGGTGAAATAAGCATATCACACGTCAATGAATGAACATTCAGGGCTCTCAGCTGTGTTACAGCACTATCAAATTGAGTCCATGTAACTTGACATTGTGACATCTATACACCTATAGGACATGAGGCGTGTATGCCGAGCCGAGTGGTAGGGGATAAGTGTCATCTTGATGTGGCTGATAACGAACCGTTGAGATGGGCCGATCGTTTGCCCAGCGAAGGGTTTCGGTCGGCTCGATGGGAAGAACTGTGAGAACGCTCTCTGGTTTCCTGAGTCCCAGAGTCTGGGGCATGGCACTCGTGTTCATCTGTTTGGGAGGTCATGCGTCCGTGCAGGCGTCGTCGACCAGCGCGACTAACCCGGTCGTCCAGCTTGGAAGCGGGACAGTGGGCGGACTCGGAACTTCTCACGTCACGGTGCATCAGGCGACACAGGTGTTGGGAATCAATTGGAACAGTCTTGGAAACAATCCGGGCGAGGTGCTTCAGTTCAATCAGCCGTCGCCCAGCGCCATCGTTCTTAATCGAGTCGTTGGGGCAGACCCGAGCCAATTTCTTGGATCACTCATCGCGAATGGATCAGTCATCGTGATCAATCCAAACGGCGTGTGGTTTGGTCCTACGGCACAAGTAAACGTGAACGGGCTCATTGCATCCTCCCTCAATCTCACGGACGCCGATTTCCTGAGCGGTCGGTATGCCTTCCAAGGGACTGCGACGAACGGCGCTGTGCGAAACGAGGCGCAAATTACGGCTGGGTCGTTCGGCGTCTATCTGTTGGCTCCAAACGTCACGAACAACGGTGTGATCAGGACCCCGGACGGACACATCGCCTTGGCCGCCGGCACCACTGCTTATCTATCGGATCGAGCGGATGGACGCGGATTCCTCGTGGAGGTCAAGGCTCCGGCGGGCGAAGCGCTGAATCTCAAGAGTCTCATTGCCGACGGTGGACAAGTCAGCATGATCGGACGGCTGGTCACTCAAAGTGGACTCGTCCAGGCGAACACGGTCCGGCAACAAAACGGGAAGATCGAACTCGTGGCCAGCGACCGCGTCACGCTCACAGCCGGAAGCGTGACAAAAGCGAAAGGCGATGAGCCGAGTCTCTCGGATGGCGGTGCAGTGCTGGCGAAAGCGGACCTCACCACCGGTCAGCTGAGATTCGAGCAAGGCGCTGTGCTCGATGTGTCGGGTGGAGTCAACGGCGGCAACGGCGGATCCGCTGAACTGAGTGCAGCGAGTGTAACGCTTGGAGGACAGTTTCTGGCCCAAGCCGCACAAGGTTATCGGGGAGGGCGGTTCCTTATCGATCCCATTACCTCACAGGTGACGACAGCCGATCTCCAATCCTTTTCAGGCAGCGGCGCATCCGACGTCGAGTTTCGCTCACCGGACGGCGCGGATCTCAATGTCAACGCGAATTTCAATCTGTCTTCCTGGGTGCTTCCCGTCGGCCAGGTTGGTGTCCTTCGTTTTACCGCCGGACACGATCTTATCTTCGGCGCGACATCGCCTACCGCCATACGCAACGGGAATTTGAGTGGAGCAGGAGCGGTGAACAGGTGGGACTATGTCGGAAATGCGGGGAACGACATTGTCTTAAACGGCGCGGAACTCACGACCGGTCTCGGCGGGAACATCAGCTTGACGGCTGGGCGAGATCTGCAGTTGCTGATTAACAATATAGGAGCCCAACCCTTCCTGCGCACGGTCACGGGGGGAAATATCACGCTCGATGCAGGTCGCGACCTGATTGCCTCGAGTGCTCGCCAAGCAGGAACAGGTCCATATACTGGGATTCGTTTACAGGGTCCTGGAGATCTCACGATCGACGTTGCCGGCGATTTCAAGGGAGGCTCGATCGTGAACGGCAAACTCGCCGGGCCGGGCTTTGTCCTGTCGGATGGTAAGGCTCGGGTGACGGTCGGCGGAAACATCGGTGCTCCCGACAGCTATGCCACCTTCACCATCGGTAACCGGACCGTCGATAGCCAAGGTACCGAAACACGAAGCGTCGTGGATCTTCAAGTGACCGCCGGGAAAGACCTTTATCTCGGAAATGTCCAAGACAAAGGGATTGCGGAAGGAGCACAAGGAATCTCCTCAGTCAATCCGGCAAGTTCCGCAAGTTTTACTTCGCTCGCGGGTGATATCCACTTGCAGCTGCAGGGATCAGATGCCCGTCCCCTTACGCGAATTCTCCCTGCCTCCTTCAACGTGAATGCGATCACCGGCAATATTCTTCTTCACAGCGATGCGGATTTCTGGCCTTCGCCGAAAGGGACTATTACCTTCTCGGCGGGTAATTCGATCCTCGGCGTAGCGACTAACTCGTCGGGGATTCCCCAAATTGCCCTCTGCCAATTGAGTTGTCCTCAACCAACAATGACGACTCCTCCTGATCCGACGACGATCAGTCTGACTGCGATCAACGGCGATATCAGTTCGCTCAAGCTCAATTTTTCCAGCCCTCTGCCAAAGAAAGTGACGCTTTCGGCAGGTCGAGATATTCGAGAGGTGCTCGGGACCTTTTCCTTACCGGATCTAGGTGTCGATGCAGCGGGAAAGGCCATCTCGGCTGTGGCCATTACTGCGGGACGGGACATCAACTTGAGCCTTCCGGCCGGTCGAGATACGACAGACTCCGGATTTATCCTCGGTGGCACTGGGACGGCGCATATCAGCGCCGGACGCACATTGGACTTGGCGAACAGCAGAGGCATTGTCCTTCGGTCGGATAGCAATGGTCCTTCAACGGATGCGAATAGAGGAGGGCTGTTGGATATTGCCGTGGGTGGCGATCTCAGCATGTCGAAATCCCGGATTGTCAGCGAGAACGGAGCGAACATTTTTATCCATGGGCTGGATGTCAATCGTCTCGACGGGAAAGCCGTCGTGTTCGATGGCGCGACGCAAGTGGCGACGACGGCGACGTTGGTCACGATGACCTTCCAAGGCCAAACCGTTCTTGCGGTGGGAGGTCAGCCGGTCCGGCAAAGCGACGGCAGCGTTATTCTCGTGGATCCCAAACATCCCGATCCGTTCATCCTGGACAAGATCGGAAAGCCGATCTACCTCGTCGATGGTCGTCCGGCATTAGGGGTCGATCAATTGCCGCTGCTTGTGGATCCCAAAGATGCGATCGCGGGCAAAGACGTGCTCACAGTAGGAGGTACTCCAGCGTTTGGAATCTCGAATAAGCTCATCGTCGTGGATCGGACCACCCCTGCATCATTCACCAGCGGGGATCTTGTGCATGGCACGCTCGTGCTGGATCGCACGCCGGTCAGACTTCCCGACGGTACCATCGTGGTGGTGGCGAACGGAAAAGCGGCGCTGGCTCAGGCCGCCTCCAATGGGTCGAGCAGCGACGGACAACCGACGATGACGAATGGAACACTGGGGCTGCTCGTCGGCAATCGACCCGCCTCGCTGGTTGAGCCGGTCGGTGGTGGGGTCAATGTCGGAACGAGTCAAAACAGCGTCACCGATCAGACCGGCATTCTGACGCTGCGCGGTGGATCGATCACGGCCAAGGCCGCAGGGAATATCAACGTGGAGCGCTCGCGCATCGCGACATTCGGGGCACAACATACTCCAAAAGGCGGAGCCATCACGCTGACCTCTACGACGGGCGACATCAATGCGGGATTTGGCAGCAAGAATGACTTAGTCAAGTTCGTCATCGATCAAGGTGTCCAACTGGATGCGCAAGGCAAACCGATCCTCGGTTCGGATGGTCTGCCTGTGCACGTACTCTTCCAAGTGCAGGTGCCGTCCAGCGGAATCTTCACATTCCACGCGGACGATCCCAATCCGTTGAACTTCCCCGTCTTCGATCCGGTCTCTCCCTTCGAAACGTTGGTCCGCGCGCATGAATTATTCGGCCACGATGTCTCCGTCCTGCTCCCGCAGATTCCCGCGGCCCAAGCGGCCTGGAAGGCCCAGTACGAACAGACCTTCCTGCATTTTATCGCAGACAAGAAACTCGGCGATGTTACGCTTACGGCCGCCAGGGACGTCGTGATCCCCACCGGCGGTCTTCGAGGAGCCTTGGTTCAGGTCAATGCCGGCCGGTCGTTCAATGTGTCGGGCAAGGTGGAAGGGCTGCTCAGCGCGCAGACACCCTTCTTCTTCGGTAATTTCGCGAATCTGGTCGGCCTGTTCAATATTTCAGGCCTGTCGAGTTCCCAGTCTTCCTTGACGATTCAGAGCGTCACCTCACCCAGCAATCCAGTCACGATTTCCTCGAACGCTGTCGCATCGGTCTCGTCAGTTTTTGCGACAACCACTGTGGCTCAACAAGAGGCGACGGAATCGCCGGAGGAGGCGGTCGGAAGAGCAGGGGCGGGGAGGGGCAAGGGAAACGAGGGGGCACAGAAGAGCGCTTCCCTCAGAGTCAAAGACAAGGTACGGATCAAGGTGGAGACGCGCCGTGAACCAGTTGCGCAGTGACAAACAGACTGTGCAGAGCGAGCACGACAGACAACACATCATCCAATACCACCAGTGGGCGGAAAGGAGTGACGTGAGACAGCGCTAAGAGATATGTGTCGCAGGAAGTAGGCAGTCAGGACAGTGACACCACGGGATGAATCAGGCCTTGCATTCCGTGAAAACAAAAATGGAGGATCACCATGATACGTATCGGCTGGCAACACAAAGTCCGGGTTCTGCTCGTCGCGCTCGCGACGGTGGCGGGCCTCAATGGACTGGCGCCGGAGGCGAAAGCTTTCCAATTCAATAATGGCGACTTGGTCCTTGCCATATTCGGCAACAACACCGAGTTCTACTACGATATCGGTCAGAAATCGTCACTCCTGGCGTCAGGAGCGCAAACCACCATCGATATCAGCGCGTTGACGGGATTGCCGTTCGCGCCTGGGTCCGGCGTCGTCGGCGGTCCACAGACCCAATGGACTATCGTTGGGCGGAATCCAGTGGCGGCCACCCCGGCTGCAAACGGGATCTTCGTCGACGCGGCGTCGCAGAACGATGCGGCGAATATTTCCATTGTGCCTGCCATTTCACAGACCAACGGGCGGGTTCAGGGATGGAATTCTGCCCTGAATGCTTCGACAGGATCGACTCCCATCGGACCTGGTGCGCAGGTATTTCTCAATTCCACTGATCCGGCTGCATTCACGAACTCGGCCAACTTCGGCCTGAGTGGGACGTTAGGCGGATCGTGGAATGCCGGAGGGATGCAGGGATCGGTGGGGGACCTGCTGAGCATCATCGAAGGACGCGCTCGCAATGAAGCGGGCCAAACCAATGTGATCTCGGATGCCGGTCGGGCCATTCTTCTGGCGAGTGGACAGCTGACGGTCTGTGGTGGCGCCGGTTGCAGCGTATCAGCCGTTCCCCTTCCCGCAGCAGTCGTGCTGTTCGGTAGCGGGTTGATCGGCTTGATCGGGATTGCACGACGGAAATTCACAGTCCGGCCAGCTTAGGTGGTGGATACCAATAAACGATTCGAAATGATCAACTTGATGGAGAAGGAGTTTTAAAATGAGTAACAAGTCAATGACCGGTACGGGGCGCTTCGTCGCCACCGCTGCCTTCGCGGTCGGCCTGCTGGCGCCCTATGCGGCGCAGGCCGATCTGAATATCGTCGGGTCCACGCATGGACAAAACTATCAAGGTGTAGCCAATCCGGCAGGCGGCCAAGCAGCCGCTTCCATTCCGCTGAGTCTTTGCGATACCGGCTCGACGGCTGAGCGCTATCAAAACGCCGCCAACATCGTCGATCTGACCGATTCTTCCATTCTTATTCCGGCGGGCAACATCGTGATCTGGCGATGTACGGTCGGCGGCGTACCGAATTTCACATTCCGCTACACGGGTGGGTTCACTGCCAAAGCCTATGGCAACATCAAAGCGCCCTATACCCCATCAGGGACACCCGATCCAGCATCGCTCTTTACCTCTATCGTGCCGGGCGGGACTGGTTGCACGGCGGTAACGGGCAATCCCAAGACGGATCCCGGTACAGGACGGTCGTACAATAGTTTTCAAAACTGCTCGCAACGGGAACTCGTGCAGGCCGATTTTGCGACGGGGGATACCAAGGGCACGGCGTTTACCAGCAGTATGTGCGATCCGCAAACTGTGCCGTCCTGCGCCTCACCGATTACGGATACCGGCATTACCTCGTTCCCCATTACCGCGACTCCGTTTGCGGTGATCGTCGGGAACGGTGTTCAGAAGTGCGATCCGACCACGCAAGCCGCGGCGGGGAAAATTACGTTGAGCCGTCTGCAGGTCGAAGCGATTTACAGTGGGCAGGTATCGAGTTGGAATCAGTTGGGCTATTGCGTCTATCCGGTCCAAGCTCTTGCTCCACCGGATGCCACCTTAGGCACCGGCGCAGGGGATATGTCTCCCGTCGGGACCCCGTTCAATGCGGGCATCGATCAAAGCATCGTGACCTGCTCGCGGCCGGTCACGGCCGGGACTCGCATCGTCTTTGATGCGACGCTAATGAAGGATGTGCCGGAACTGAGCTACGGGACGATCGGTCCGCCCTTTTCGGGAGACATTAATTATCTTGCCCCGACAGTTTCGGATGGCCTGGCCTGCATCCAGGGACGATCCGCGGCGCCGTTGTCATCGGCGAACATGAACGGCATCACCTACAACCGAGCCGACGAGGCCGCGAGCCCGGTGACATTCGGAGTCGGGAATGTCGGCCGGATGCGCGGCGGGTACCCTGTTCCGGTGGACGGGAGCTTGCCCAGCAATTATACGGCTCCCGCGGTTCTTGCGAACCCCACCGATGCAGAGCGCGCCGCCTCGCAGAAGGAATTCCGCTGCGGCCGTTACGAGTTCTGGTCTGACTGGGTCGGGATTCAGAGGAATGTGCCGAATCCGAACCAGACTCTGTGGAATTCATATGTCGCTGCGATCGGGACCCTGCTCCCGAAAACGACGACCGGATTCTTCTGGGCGCGGAACGTGCGGCAGCCTGGTAAGACGGTGAATACGGAGATGCTGATCACGAAGGGAGAAACGAAGGGACCGGTCAACTTTGAACCGGGGGATCACCCGGCCTGCCGGTAGGCAGGAAGGTCGGTGAGCAAGTTGGGAGGCAGCGCTTATGCGCTGCCTCCCAGGGACGTACGACGGCAATCCTGAACGGGGACGTTATGAAACAACGAGTGTTCATGCTCATGTGCTCTGTGTTGCTAATGGGACCAGGGATTGGGGTTTGCGGTTTTTGTGCTGAATGAAAAATTTCATGAATGTGTAACAAGACTAAATTTTCTGTAACAGACGCGAAACAGTCGGGGGCCATCACGCTTTTCGATTTTTGTCCACAGCTGAGGGAGGCGGGGTGTTCCTGCTGTTCGCAGGAAAGGACAGTACCATGAAACGTTCACAGTGGGTGCTGTTCGGTTCGACGGTTGTGTTGGTTCTGTGTCTTATGGGATTCGAAGGCCGCGCAGAGGCCATGTCTGTGACATCGCTCGATTTCACGTCGGGAGCGGTCAACTGGGATGGACGGCATGGCCGAATCCTCGATCGTCTGTTCGCTCAGGATGGGAGCATCACGATGGGGTCGTATCAATCGATGTCGGACATCGTGGATCCGATTACGCGCGGGCACAAGACGTTCTCGCTCTTCACCAGCGGGTTGAACGGCGCGCCGGCGCCGTCGGTGAGCATTAACGGCGCCTCGATCTCAGTCGATCTCTCCTCGCTCTATTTGGGGTGGACGAACGGCAGTGAAGTTCGGGCCTGGAACATCGGCGGCATGGCGACAGGGGTGATTAATCCTCAGACTTCCGAGTTCTCTCTCTCGTGGAACCATCTTTTCAACGAGAGGTTCGGCATGGGGAAGCACGACATGATGCGGGATCGCTCCGCCACGTTCTTCTTGCAAGGCACGGCGGACGGGGCGCAGGCGCCCGTGCCGCTCTCCTCCAGTCTGATGTTCTTTGGGATTGGACTTGCGTTCATGGGCGGACTCTATTGGCGGATGTCCCGTGGGGCGCCGGCTGGGTGGTCTCCTAACTGACCGGCCGATGCGGGGATGGTCTTCTGCTCCCGCAGCGGCGGTACCGTTGCCGGCCGGCGTAGTTCTGTTCGGCACGGGGTTGGTTGACCTGTGGAATCTTGTCAGACGGAGAACCGACGGAATAAGAACTTGATCGATTCCTCCAGTCCCTGGAGGGAACGCGAAATGGAATCGTTTAGTAACTTCGGCAGTTTTTGGCACCAATGGGCGTTGGGGTCAAATCATGCGGTAGACGGGAGTGCCTGGCATTCATGACGTGTGCCTTCCTTATCGTGTCTACATTAGATTTCGCAATCGCAGCGCCATCGAGTCCCAACCCCCTGCCTCAAGACGTCTCTCCATCTGGCGCCGATGCCGCCACCTTCACGATTCGTGATTTCTTCGTTCAAGGGAATAATCTGTTGATGCCCGATCGGGTTGACGCCATTCTGGCGCCCTTTATCGGCCCTGGACGTCGATTCAGCGATATCGAGAAGGCCCGCACCGCGCTTGAACAGGCCTATCGGCAACTGGGCTATCCCACGGTCGCCGTCACAGTTCCCGAACAGACCGTCGAGTACGGCGTGATTACCCTGACGGTCTATGAAGGGAGGCTCAAGTCTATCGATGTCACGAATACCCGGTTCTTTTCTTCGGAGTATGTCAGGGACAAGCTCCGGTCGATCAGACTCGGCGCCTTGTTATATGAACCGACCGTGTTGAAGCAGCTGGACGCGCTGAATGCCAATCCTGATTTAAAAGTGACCCCGATTCTCAAGCCCTCTGACGATCCCAGCCAACTGGATCTCGAATTGAAAGTTAAGGATCGACCGCCGGTTCACGGTAAAGTGGAATTGAACAACCGTGGAGTGCCGACGACGCCTCTCCTTCGACTGAATGCCGCACTGCAATACACCAACCTGTTCGGTGCGGACCATGTGATTACACTACAAACCAGTCAGACACCACAGGACTGGGGCGCCGTAAAAGTCTATAGCGTCAATTATGCTGCTCCACTCTGGGCCGGGCACCAACTCGTCGGGTATGCGGCCACGGCCAGTAGCGACTCAAATCTTGGCGCTACACCGGTAGGAGGAGGGGCCGACATCATCGGCAACTCTGTCGTCGCCGGGTTCCGTTATCTATTTCCGGTCCGTATTGGGAGTGGCATGGACCACCAACTTGCGCTGGGGCTCGATTACAAACATTTGGATTCAAGCCAGGCGAATTTCCAGGGCGGCCTCCATGTGACTGTCACAAATGCCATCAGTTATCTCCCAGCCTCGCTTGGCTATACTGGAATTCGCCCGGATCAATGGGGACTAACCAAACTGACCGCGAGTGCACGTGGATATGTGGCGGGCACGATTTCCGGCGGTGACAAGGAGGACTTTGCGGGCAATCCACAAGATCCCACCAATATGCCCGGAGTTTGTCACAGTTGTACGGGAACATTCGTGGCGTTCAAGGGAGGAATCGATCGCGACCATCGCCTTCCTCATGGATTCGACCTGTCCCTTAGAGCCGATGGCCAGTGGGTCAACGTGGCGGTTCCTCCGACCGAGCGGTACTTTGCCGGAGGAATGGAATCGGTCCGCGGCTACCGAGAGTACGAAGCCAGCGGCGACAACGCTGTTCGTGCCAGCGTGGAATTGGGCAGCCCGCCGATCCCGGTGCTTTCCTTTGAGAACGTCCGCCGGTCTTTGAGATTTGTCGCCTTCTACGACCTCGCCTATTTGAGGACCAGAGGAGCTGCTCCAGGGCAGGTGGATCATTACGACTTGGCAGGCACCGGGGTTGGCTTACGTCTAGCGCTCAGCGACTATGTTCGATTCCGGTACGACGCAGCCTGGACACTCCAACCTGGTCCCTTTTCACCGGAGGGTACTTTCTTTGGGCATTTTTCGCTTGAGGCGGTGTTTTGAGAGACTCGGCGTTGCCGGCACGTACGACGAATATGTGAGGAGCCTGTAATGGATGTGAGTTCTGGTGGAGTGGCGTTCGCGCTCAGTCACGCGACGCTGGAGGGCAAGATCACCATCTCGGTTTTGCTCTTGTTTTCGCTGGTGAGCTGGACGGTCATCATCAACAAGTTCCGCCAACTGGCGAAGGCCAAGAAGCGGAACGCGACGTTTCTCGGGCTCTATTCCAAGGCCAAAACCCCGCTGGTGATCTTCAGCAAGGGACCGATCAAGCAGCTCCAGGGGTCCCCCATGTACGACCTCTATTATGGAGGCTGCGAGGAACTAAAAGTACAGCAGGACAAGTACGGGACCGACAAGGTGCCGCATCACGGCATGAGCGCCATCCGGATCGCGCTGGAGCGGGTCCTCGGTGAAGCCGCGGTAGGGCTGGAGTCCGGGATGATCGTGCTGGCGACGGCGATCAGCGGTGGGCCCTTTATCGGATTACTCGGGACGGTCTGGGGAGTCATGGACACGTTTGCCGGCATAGGCAAAGCCCAGCAGGCGACGCTCACGACCATGGCGCCGGGAGTGGCGTCGGCACTCATTGCCACGGTCGCGGGCCTTATGGTCGCGATCCCCTCGCTCTTTTGTTACAACTTTTTGGTGACCAAGACCAAAACGCTCACGATGGAACTCGATAATTTCGCGGCCCATCTCGAAACCGTGTTTATGACGGAGTATCTACGAGAGAAGAACGGGGGAGCGTCCCAGAGGGAAGATCTTGAAGACTACCGCCCGGGTGGACACCGTCAAGAGACGGAACCATCCGACGCGGCGACCGGACACTAGTATGGGGAAGTTCTGAGTTCTGGGTTCTGAGTGCTGAGTTGGTCTCGTGCAACTCAAACACAGAACTTATAACTCAGAACTGCAGCCTCGAAGAGGTGCCTATGAGACGGTTTTCGAGAAAGAGTTATGGCGCGGTGTCGGATATTAATATCACGCCGCTGCTTGATCTCGCCTGGGTGCTGCTGGTGATTTTCATCATTACCACGACGGCGATGGTGCAGGGCATCGAACTGAAATTGCCGGAGTCCACGCCGCACGAAACCGACATGGAAAGCAACACTCCGACCATCTCGGTAAAAAAGGGTGGGGACATATACATGGATGAGGAGCGAGTCAAACTCGGAGAGCTGGAAAAACTGATCCGTGATTTGAAAGCGGCCAAGGGCGGCAAATTGCCGCTCGTGCTCCGCGGCGATTCAGGCGTGGAGTATAAGCATGTCGTGGCGGTACTGGACATTCTTCAGCGGATTCCGGTCGAAGATCTGGCGATTGCCACGAAGCCGATAGATGAAGGGCGGTAATGCGCAATCAATGGGGGCGAGCAATCGATCCCGTGACGCATCGTAGCATGCTCGTGAACTATGCCTGGGTATACCGGTTATCACATAAACAAAAAGAGCGGTTGGAATGTTACGACCATCGCTGCAGTGGTCGTGGCTCATCTTGTTTTCATCGCGGGGCTCTACCGGCTTTCCCAGACGGAGTACATTCAGAATCTGATCAAGGTCTCGAAGCTGGTGACTGTCCAAGAACCAGTAAAACCGCCGGACCCGCCGCCTCCACAGACGAAAGAACCGGAACAGGACAAGCCGCCGGAGCTGCCGAAGGATCGTCCCCCAGTGATCAAGGATCTTCCACCGGAGCCGATGCCTCAAGCACCGGTGGAGGACCAGCCTGTTTCGCCGCCTTCGGTTGGAGAAGCATCGGAACCACGTCCGGGAGACAACACATCGTTTGCAATCGGGAAGGGCCGAAGCCGGTTTGCACTCTATGAAGACCTGCTCATGGGCGCAATACAAGCTGTCTATAAGCAACCGCCCGATCTGTCGGATGCCCTTGAGTATGCGGTGCTGTGCCAACTGGTATTGGATGATGAAGGGTATGTCTTATCGTATAAACTTCTGAACTCTTCGGGCAGTGAGGTCTTCGACAGATCGGCGCAGCAGGCCCTTTCAAGGCTGCGACAGGTTCGTCCTCCACCAGAGGGTATGTCCCGGACTGTGGTGGTGAAATTCTTTCCTCCCTAATGTGGAGGAGTCGGCGTATTCGAACCCGTTAATTGAGAAAAGGATCATGTCATCTCGGCGCGTCGATCGCGTGAAATTGAGCAAGCGTCTTTTCACGGCCCTGTTCCTGGGCGCGTGCGCTCTTTTGCTGGCTCATAGCGTGAATGCCGTCGTGGAGAATGCGCTCACTCATTCTGTGTATCAGGCCAAGATAGAGGAAGCCCTTGTGGCGGCAGAGCCAGATTCCCGAGCTTTACAACGCAACAGCCAACAGCGCGTTCAAGATATTCTGTCCAGCGGCCTGTTCCCGGTCTCGCCGGCTCCGAAAAGCCTTGCGTCGCAGAGAGCCGACCATGCTCCCGCTGGTCCTCCGTTAGATGTTGCTACGAAAGTGGTTTTAATTGGAATTGTGACGGGAATGACTGGTGCCGAGCGGGCCATTCTCGAAGACCTCTCGAATAAGAAACAGGCTCTCTATCAGATGTCACAACGAATTCCAGACGTGGGTGAGTTGGTTGCCATTGAGAAAAATCGCGTGCTGTTTCGCGAAGGATCGCAAGAACAATGGCTTGAGCTTGCGATTGTGAAGCAGGAAGCTGCCATGGTCCCTCTGCCCAGGCAATTCCAGGCCACCGTCGAAGGAATACAGCAGCCACCGATGCTGGTGAATCCGGCGGTTCGTCGAGTCCTCGATCGCACCCAACTCGTTCAGCTCGTGTCGAATCCAGCGGCCTATCTCAATGAGGCGAGATTTCAACCGCATTTTACTGGGACCGGCAAGCATGACGGTTTCCGGGTTGACGGCATTCGTCAGGTAGGTGTGTTGGAAAAAGCCGGGTTGCAGAACGAGGATGTCCTTGCGGGTATCAATGGTGTCGAGATCCGTGATCCTGGGCGATTATGGGATCTGTTCAAGCAGCTCCCGAATGAGCGGACCGTTCGATTCAATGTGGTCAGACAGAATCAGCCCATAACGTGGACTGTGGAAATACGTTGAAGGCACACAGGGGAAGGGGTTGGGATCGGTACGCCCACCAGTCTCAAAGCCTTCACATCCAGTAGTGCTGCTTATCAGTTCTTTGGATGAGGGGAGCGCTGCCGCAGATAGCGACAGCGCTCCTTCCCGCTGGGATGCTCAGGACGAGGATTAACAGTGATGACATTGGAGGGTCCCGATTGTTAGTTCAGAGCGAATTCTTATCCATACCCGTTTGTCGTGAGGTGAGACGTTGAACTATTGGCGATGCTTGATTTTCTGGATGCTCCTCTCAGGGCCAACATCGTCGGTCGCATTTTCTGCCGATGCTTCCGGTTCTCTGCACGAGGGGCATTCTTCTTCAGGCGCCGCGCCACAGGATGCTCCATCCGCCTGTGTCGACAAAGGCCATAGCCCCTCGCTGGAATTCGAAAGTGTTCAGATTGAAACGTCAGACCTTGCGCGCTTTGAACAGTTTTTCACCATATTGAAGGTCCCGCTGGTTGAACAGCACGAACATCCTGGGCGAGACCGTCTCAGAGGATACTGTTATCGAGAAGTCTCGATCGTTGTGAGGCAGGATATGCAATCACCGCGGCCGACGGGATGGGTACAGATTAACTTCTCAGTACCGGATGTCGCTGCCGTTCAGGAAGAACTAGAGCGCTTCTATAAAGAGTCCACGGTCGCGAAGCTTGAGGAAGTGGAGCGGAATGCAATCATCCGGTTCCGCCTGAAACCGGATGTGAAACGCGGCGACCGAAAGGCTGTGCGTCTGGAAGTGTTTGGTCCGGATGGATTTATGATCGGGTTCGATCAATACAAGTAGATAAGCGAGACCGGCCGATTCTTCGGAGGGTCTACGCGTAAGGCTTTGGAGGACAACAATGGGGAAAAGATCATGGGCGCTGTCGTGGCTGATGTGCTTCTGTGTCTGGCTGCTCATCGTACCAGGTGCTGAGGCTGAAGAAGTACAGGTAGCGGTGGCCGCCAACTTCGTTATTACGTTTAAAGAAATTGCGGCGGAGTTCGAGAAAACATCCAAACATACCGTCCAAATCAATGCCGGGTCGAGCGGGAAGTTTTATGCGCAGATCAAAAACGGCGCACCATTCGAGGTCTTCTTGTCCGCCGACGATGAACGGCCCAAATTACTCGAAGATGAAGGACTGGGCGTGAAAGGAAGCCGGTTCACCTATGCGGTGGGTCGGCTCGTGCTGTGGAGCCAGGACCCTGCGTTGGTGACCGGCGAGGACACGCTGCGGAACGGCACGTTTAAACACCTGGCGATTGCGAATCCCAAGACGGCTCCCTATGGGGCGGCGGCTATGCAGGCGATGATGAAATTGGGTGTATGGGAAAGTCTCCAGCCTCGGATCGTGATGGGAGAGAATCTTGGACAGACCAGTGGGTTTCTGGAGTCGGGAAACGCGGAGCTTGGATTTATAGCCCTCTCGCAAGTGCTCGATGAGAAACTCAAGGGGAAGGGGAGTCGCTGGGATGTTCCCGAGAGTCTCCACGAACCGATACAACAAGACGCAGTGCTCCTGACCAAGGGCCAGAGCAATCCGGCTGCAAAGGCCTTGATGGAATTCATGCACAGTTCCCAGGCGCGATCGATTATTGAGCGCTACGGGTATCAAGTGAAATAGGATACGGACACGTTATGATGTTGAGCGACCTTGACTTCAGCGCCCTCTGGGTCACGTTGCGCCTCGCCTGTATGACGGTCCTCGTGCTGCTGATCGTGGGGACTCCGATCGCGTGGTGGTTGGCCCATACCCGCTCGCGGTTCCGGACGACCGTTGAGGCCCTGGTGGCGCTCCCGATCGTCCTTCCGCCGACGGTGCTTGGCTTTTATATCCTGGTCGCCTTAGGACCCTACGGGCCTATCGGCCGTCTGACCGGCATCACGTTCGCGTTCACCTTTTGGGGATTGGTCATCGCGTCGGCGTTCTACTCCATGCCGTTCGTCATTCAGCCATTGCACGCGGCCTTCGAAGCGGTCGGCAAGTCACCGCTGGAAGCCGCCTGGTCCTTGCGTGCGTCTCCGTTCGATGCGTTTGTGACCGTGGCCTCTCCGCTGGCAATCCGTGGCTACATTTCAGGAATTGTGCTCGGGTTTGCCCATACGATGGGAGAATTCGGCGTGGTCTTGATGGTCGGTGGTTCGATTCCCGGGAAGACGCGCGTCCTGTCGACCACCGTGTTCGACCACGTCGAGGTTATGGAATATACCCAGGCGCATATCATTTCCGCCGGGATGCTCATATTTTCCTTTCTTGTGCTGCTGGGCGTGTATGTCTTCAACCGCAAATTTCCCATCCATGTGTCATGACCCGCTTGATTGCACGGTTTCACGTCGCCTATCCCGCCTTTCAACTGAACGTCGAGATGGATGTGCCGGCGACGGGGATTCTTGCGCTGTTCGGCTCATCTGGATCCGGCAAGACGACGCTCGTCCGGTGTCTTGCCGGGTTGGAGCGCGCGCCGAACGGGTTTCTATCTCTCGGCGACGAAGTTTGGCAAGACGAGTCCCGCGGCATGCATCTGCCGATCTCCCAACGTCCGATCGGGTATGTTTTCCAGGAAGCGCGCTTATTCCCACACCTGAGCGTGCGTTCAAACCTTACCTATGGATTCAAGCGTACGCCGATCCACCAACGGAGAGTCTCGCTGGAACAGGTGATCGGGATTCTCGGGATCGAGTCTCTGCTGGACCGCCGGCCCCATAAGCTCTCAGGCGGGGAACAACAACGGGTTGCGATTGGTCGGGCACTCTTGACCAGCCCCCGGTTGCTACTGTTGGATGAACCTCTTTCGTCTC
Source organism: uncultured Nitrospiraceae bacterium (assembly GCA_963781915.1). Taxonomy (GTDB): domain Bacteria; phylum Nitrospirota; class Nitrospiria; order Nitrospirales; family Nitrospiraceae; genus Palsa-1315. Next base: position 26,332 of record CAWAIH010000010.1, read on the forward strand.
TCGATGGGCAACGCAAGCGCGAGATTCTCCCATTCATTCAGCGGTTGTACAAAGAACTGCAGATTCCGATAGTGTACGTGAGCCACTCTATCAACGAAATCTTACAGTTGGCTCATCTGGTGGCGTTTCTGCAAGAGGGCAAACTCGTTGCACTTGGGCCATTGAGCGAGGTGTTTTCCAGGCTCGATCTACACAGAACATTGGGACCGCATCCGATCGGCGCGGTGATCGATGCGACGGTCGCCGCGCACGAGCCAGATTTCAACCTGACACGTCTCGAGTTCAAAGGACAGTCCCTCTATGTACCCCTCCGATCTCTTGATGTCGGCGCGCTACTGCGTATCCATATCTTGTCGAACGATGTGAGCCTCGTGCTCGCTCCCGCCTCTGCATCTACCAGCGTACTGAACAGGTTGGATGCGACGGTGGTTGAGATTAAACAAGCAGATCCATCGACGGTGGATATTCTGCTCGATATCGGCTGTCCCCTTGTCGCCAGTATCACCAGGAAATCCTTGTTCAACCTCGACCTGAAGCCGGGCCAGCGAATTTCCGCACATATCAAAGCCGTGGCGCTTGTCGAAGAGCTGACAGATTGAGATGAAAGCTTTTCTTCAGGCTACAGGTGCACGAATAGTTGCTCAATTCAATGTTCAACTTTGAGGTTCGAGACTATCGATAAATTCTCATGTGACTCACCTCCAATTCTCGCGGTCTCGTGTTACGGTTTCAGCCAGATACGGATCGGGCAGTCTCCGCAGTCGACACAGGGATGAAAGGAGGTATATCGTAATCCTGCTGCGGAGGACATCTTCTGTGCCGCGGCTATTGAAAGGGTGGGGCTGATGGCACGGAGATCTCGAGAAGGAATGGGTGATGTCCTGACCGCAAGAGAAGCAGCCAAGTATGTGCGGCTGACGTTGCCAACCTTCTACCGGTATATCTGGGAGGGCAAACTTCAAGCACCAAAGATCGGAGGCCGGTACCGATTCAGCAAATCGCTTCTCGATCGGTCGCTTGGAAAGAAGAGATCAGGTAGCGAAGACGTCAGTGGACGAAACAAGTTGATCGGGAAAGTGACCGCGATTAAACGGGATTCGATCATGGCGCAAGTAGACATCAATATCGGCTCACATAAAATTACGGCCGTGATTACACGGGATGCGCTGGAGGAGCTTGGGCTTCGTGTCGGGGACACCGCCATGGCCCTCGTAAAAGCGACCGAAGTCATGGTCGTCAAAGACTAAGGAGACTCATCATGAAACTCAGCGCACGCAATCAGTTTCAGGGCAATGTGACCAAGATCAATGAAGGCCAGGCCATGGCGGAAGTTAATATAAAGGTAGGCAATCTCGATTTTGTCGCGGCGATCACGGAGGGGTCGATCAAGAATATGGGCTTGAAGGTTGGTGATTCCGTGACCGTTGCCATTAAGGCGACGGAGGTCATGGTCGGGAAATAAGTTACTTTGAAAAGAAGTATCGCGGCGAGGGGAGGACCTCTCGCCGCCGTACGTGCCAAGTGCCAGTCTACTGACCGCGTGTTTGCGATTCCAATTCCTCCACGCACTCGTGACGATTGGAATAACTCGGTTCCTCAAGAGAGAAATTGCTTCGCTTCATCCTGTGGTAACTCTTTCCTTCCGCGTCAGGCCCTCTAGCTCGGTAGTTGGCAGTGCGATTTGGGTAATGCTGAACCTGTCGCCGTGTCATCTGATGGCGTCAAATATCGATGATATTTGACATGCAACCCTCTGGTCTGTTACCGAACCAGTAGCATGAGCGAGAAGAGTCGGGCAGAACCATCCAGCAACGTCGAGAATCGTCTGAAAACCCTGCGGACAGCAAAGGGATTGTCCCAAGGCGATTTAGGACAGATGGCGGGGCTTACTCGTCAAGCGGTCTATGCGATAGAAACCTCGCGGTATCTTCCCACGACGCCTGTGGCGCTTCGATTAGCAAAAGCCCTCCAGTGTCGGGTTGAAGACGTCTTTTCACTCATTTCCGATGGGGAAGTGATAGAGGGCGAGCTGATTGGGCCCGTGCCGGCCGATCAGCGAGTCCGTGTCAAAGTCGCCAAGATCGGCGACCGAACGGTCGTACGTCCTGTTTCGGGGTTAGAGGGTGTCTTGAGTCTCACAGTGCCTGCCGATGGTCTTCTTCTGGGCCCTGCGGCAGGTTCACGGCGTGGATCGAAAACAGTAAAGGTCGAGTTGCTGCGTGACCACCGTTTCATTGAGGATGAGATCGTCGTGGCTGGCTGCGATCCGGCGATTTTCCTCGTCGGAGACTATGTGCGTCGACAGCACGAGAAGACGTCTGTGGTTGGGTGGACGATGGGGAGCGCGGCAGCGCTTGAAGCAGTAAGACATCGTGAGGCCCACGTCGCGGGGCTGCATGTCCAAGATACACAATCCGGTGAATGGAATCTGCCCTATCTCCGGAAGCACATCGCCTCCGGTGGATTTACCATTGTGACGTTCGCGCGATGGGAGGCAGGGCTTATGGTCACACGCAGAAATCCGAAACAGATCCGCGAGGTGGCTGATCTCGAGAGAAAAAACATTGTGATCGTGAATCGTGAATCCGGCTCCGGGGCGCGCCAATTACTCGATCGGAGATTGGGCGGCGCCGGTCTCAAAGCACAGCACATAAAGGGGTACGAGCATCTCGCGACCTCCCACGTTGAAGTTGCCAGGAAGATTGCAGAGGGACAGGCGGATGTGGGGGTAGGCCTTCGATCCGTTGCGAGAATTTTCAACCTCGATTTTATCCCTCTCCAAGATGAACGCTATGATCTCGTGATTCCGTCTCCGCTTCTCAAAGAACACCCTACGCTCTCGATCTTTCTGGATACCATCGTCAGTCGAGTATTTCGGTCAGAAATCGAAGCGCTTGGTGGATATGACACGCGAGAGACGGGAACCATTCGAGACTTAAAGCAACAACGGGCTCGAAGTTAATCTGTTCGGCCTCTGACGGTGCGGTTGCCAGATGGCAACGACCCCGTCTCCGTAGCACGCAAGTTTCACCTCAAAGTCACGACCGAGAGTTCGAGAGTGACCAGCCGGGAGTTTTTGTACCTCCTACCATTTTAGTCCTCAGCTCGCAAGCTGGAGGGTTTCGGGTGCGGGTGGCTGGCCCCCGAGACTGCTATGCGGACGAATCGTGTTGTAGTGAGTTCTCCAACGGTCCGTCATGATCTGTGCTTCCTTGGGTGTGTAGAGCAGCTCGCCATTCAAAAACTGCTCACGCATCTTGCCATTAAATGACTCGACATAGCCGTTTTCCCACAGGGACCCTGGTTCGATATAGAGCGGGACTACCTGAAGCGCTTTCAACCAGAGTCTGTGAGGCACGCTGACTTGAGAGGGAGTGGCTCTGGAAATGGACCCGTTCATCCCGGTGACTTGCGTACAAACCTGCTGGGATTGGCGCGTAGAGCACCCTTTTTTGCACAATGATTTCCACTGTACGCGCTCGACAGCCCGATAGACCCTTCCTCGCCCCTCTTACGTAACATTAAGAATTTCTATCTGTGTACACCGCAGTTACATTCCCTTCGGCTTGCTTCGTGACCGTTGTCCCTAATGGTCCCTAACTGTCCTAAGCAGGCCTAAGCAGGGTACTTCCCACACTCATCTCACACCGGTATGGTCAGCGCGGTGCTGAGCCGCATCATCAGAAAGGACTGGGCATGAAAAGGGATTTGCTCACGGTGAAGGAATTGGCGGCGGAACTCCGCATGAACCCGAAGTCGATTCGGCGAGCCCATCGCAAGGAGGAGATTTCAGCGCAGTTGTTTCTTTGCTCTCTCCGTTGTTGCACCTGGATACATCTGATCACATCTGAATACATCTGACTAATTCCCATCAACCATGCAGGGCGGTATGGTCAGCACCATTATGCGCATCGACGAAAGAAAGGACACGAATGAAGCCGAGGTTGTTGTCCGTGAAGGAAGTGGCTCAGGAATTGGGTGTGAGCGCGCAATCGATTCGACGTGCGTACTGGAGAGGCGACATCCCTGCGTATCGCATCAGCAAAATGCTGCGCTTCGATTTGGAACGAGTCCAGCGAATCTTTTTGGCGAAAGGGTTGTCGAGGATCGTACGACCACGCGAAGCGCGATCGCCGGCGCCAGCCGGCGGCGCGCACCGAAAAGCCCCCGTTCGGTAAAACGGGGGCGGAATTTCCAAGGTTCCACACGGAGGGTCTCATGAGTGCATGGACATGTTCACTTGGCTGGTTCCGCTTCACCGTGTCTGACTCCACCGCCGATGAGGTGATCGCACGGGTGGGGGGAGAGTGGATCAAGGATAAAAAGGGCTTCCTCGGCTACCGACAAGGCTGGTTGTCTCGTGGGCATGCCGGTGGGTTAGGCCGGATCGGGACGGCAGCCACCTGGGCCCCTCGTGAAGTGCATGTGGATCTCTCCCAAGAGTTGATCAGTGACTGGACCTATCAGAAGTTTCACGACGTGGCGACGTGGGTCTTTGAGAAGAACGGACATTTTGGTCGCATTGACGTGGCCCTCGATGATCGGAACGGCGTGATCGATGTCGATCGCATCTATGAAGCCGTGAAGGCAGGCAACTGTGTCTCACACTTTCGTCAGTCACGCTTGATTTCTGGTCTCGATGTGGGTTCGGGGTCGGATACCGGCAAGACGCTCTGCATGGGGTCCCGCCAGTCGGACACGTATCTACGAATTTACGACAAGGCCGCGGAACAGCGTTCGAAAGAGAAGCCGGTCGACGGCACGTGGATTCGCTGGGAAATGGAATGGAAATCGGAACGCGCCGATGCCGTGGGCATGGCCTTGTCCGGGCTCGATCAGGACTCATTCCAGAAGTACATCGTCGGGGTGTTTCGGAGTGCCTTGGATTTCCGGGATTGTACCAGGGCCGATGATCCCAAGGATCGCTATTACGCACCCCTCCTGGACTGGTGGAAAGTCCTCACGGAGGGGATGCAGCGAGCCCGGTTGGAGATCGCGAAATCCGTGCAGAAGATCGAAGACGTGAAACGGTGGGCGGAAAAGAGTTTGGCGCCGATGTTGGGGCTGCTCTGTGCGCATCCAGAGGCGGGGGAACGATGGCTGGTCAATGCGATGGTGGAGGGAGTGGAACGATGGGGATCAAAACACCTCGGGCTGTTCGCCAGCGGCCAGGACGCGCGACGGCTCCGGAAGAAGTTGCGGGAGTGGAATCCCCGGAACGGATTCTCTGCCGCCTCTGCCGAACCGGCGAGCTAAGGCTCTACATGTGCGGGCCGCGATGTCGTGGCCGGTGTCGAGCCTGTGGCACCGTGTTCGTGTTTCTGTGGTCCTGTTTTCGACAGGGCTGGTTTCAATGGACGAATGAAAGGGGGAAGCATGTCTAAGTTTGTGGCGAATTGTGTGGTGATGGGGGTGAAGTCGAAGCCGAGTCAGGATGGGACGCGGACGTATCGGACCGCGATGCTCTACTTCGACGACGATACGACCAGTCTGGAGGCGAGTATCTCCGACGAGCACGAGCACCTCTACAAGCTGATGGACGCCAACAAGATGAAGCCCTGTCACCTCACGGTGAATCTCCGAGAATACAAAGGGCAACGGTTCATCGATGTGACCGGCTATTCCCCCTTGGGGGCGGTGTCGCTCCCATCTGCAAGTAAGTAAGGCGTGAGGGATGAGGATGAGCCATCGCCTTGTCCGTGCGGTGTATCGTGCAGTCCATTACTGTGTGTTCGATGGAGGTCATGAGATGAGTGCACAACCAGGCATGCCGTTGAACCTGATGCTGACGGAAGCGGAGTTTGGCGTACTGACGGAGGTGGGTGAAGAGAATACCTTGTCGCCCGAGGACGTGCTCAAGACCATCCTCGAAGAATATGTGGAACTGCGGGCCAATCATCCGCATCTCTACGTGCAATTCGCCGTGTGTCGTGGTCGGTGCCTCAAGTGATCGACAGGTGAAAGGGCGCCGTGATCTGAGTGCTCCGGCTCATGCGGGCCTAAGCCCTCACGCACCGGGCCAGCCCTGGTCGGCGAAGCTGTAGCAGCGCTCGTCGGTGAGGATGAGATGGTCGAGCAAGGTGATGCCGAGCAGGTCGGCCCCCTGCCGGAGTCGGCTGGTGAGGACGCGATCCTCTGGGCTGGGCGTCACATCGCCGCCGGACGGGTGATTGTGCGCACAAATCCAGGCGGCAGCGTTCATCAGGATCAGCGGTTTGAACACTTCGCGCGGATGCACGATGGCCAACGTCAGGGAGCCGATCGAGACGACGTTGACCCCGATGATGGCATGCTTGGCATCCAGCCCGCAGACCAGGAATTGTTCGCGGTCCAGTCCCGCAAAGAGCGGTCTGAGGATGGCCGCAGCGGCGACCGAGGTGGTCAGCGGCGACGAGGGCGGGACGGCCCGATTGCTCGCGGACGAGCGTGACCCGGTATCGCGGCACGGCGTATTCATGCCTCGGCTTCGGCTGCCGTTGCCCTTCAGAATGCCCTGGGAACCGTGAATGGCCATATCCGCCTCCTTCTTCATCACGATGTTTAGCCCCACCCTTCACAACACAGGGGTGGGGCGTCGAAGAAGAAGGCGGGATGGCGCTCTCGCGGGGGGCAGGCCTGAAGGGAGGGGCCACTGGGAGGCACCCGGAAGGCCTGGCCGCTGCTCTTCAGCGCCAGCTCGCACCCACTGAGAGTGCCATTCCGAATCCGACGCCGCCGGATACGCGGGCGCATCGTGGGGGAGGGGGGTGTCGTGAGACTCCCCCGGTTCGTGTTTCATGAAAGATCGAAAAGTAATCAGTCATATGTCTATGCTCACTCCCCCCTCCCTGTCCCACAACCGACTCGATCCTGTTTTATTCGAGAAGATCGTTGAATTACTCGTGGAAACATTAGTCTTGGATTTTCAAGCACATCCGAACATTACGGACAATTCCCCACCCCGATCTGACCGTAAAACCTGATTGACATACGAGTTCTCTCCACAGATAGATGGTTCGAACATTCGTCAAGCCTTTTACTGAAAGGAGTTCTATGATCATCGCTGCCATCTATGCCAGAAAATCGACGGAGCAAAGCGGAGTAAACGACGAGGAAAAGTCTGTCACTCGTCAGATCGAGCACGCCACAGCCTATGCTGTTCGGAAGGGTTGGACAGTTGCAGAGGAGCATATCTATGTAGATGACGGAGTTTCTGGTGCCGAGTTTGTGAGGCGGCAAGGCTTTCTTCGACTGATGAACGCGCTTAAGCCTCACCCACCCTTCCAAGTTCTCATCATGAGCGAAGAGTCTCGGTTAGGCCGTGAGGCGATCCAAGTTAGCTACGCCTTCAAGCAGATCATCGACTCTGGCGTCCGTTTGTTCTTCTACATGACGGACCAAGAGCGAAAGCTCGACAATGCGATGGACAAGGTGATGCTCAGCCTCTCGAACTTCGCATCAGAGATGGAGCGCGAGAAGGCCAGCCAGCGAACCTATGACGCCATGTTCCGTAAGGCGAAGGCCCTGCACGTCACCGGCAACAAGGTATTCGGATACGATAACGTCCCCGTGTACGGTAGCGGAACAAACGCGGACGGTACCCAACACCGTCAATATGTCGTCAGAAAGATTAACCCTCAGCAGTCGAAGGTCGTCGTGAGGATCTTCGAGCTGTATGCGTCCGGTTTCGGCCTCGCTCGCATTGCCAAGGCTTTGAATGAGGACCGGATACCACCTCCACACGGTGGCAATCTCGGCTGGTGTCCGACTGCCCTTCGAGACATCCTCCAACGTGAACTATACCGAGGTGTGGTTCTGTGGAACAGGACGCAGACAATTCAGCTGCGGTGGAACTCGAAAGCAGAGAAAGCGGCCAGAGTCAGAATGGCTCCGTATTGAGGCACCTGAGTCGAGGATTATATCCCAGGTGCTCTGGAAGCAGGTCGAGGAACGCAGAGCCCGAAACCACCGCGCCTACCTGCGGGGAGAAGGTGGTCGGCTGTTGTCTCGGCCCACAGGCGAAGATCGACATTCCTCCTACCTGCTCAGCAGCATTGCGAAGTGTGTCACGTGCGGTGGATCGATCGTTGCGATTAAGCGCACTGCCAAACGCCGCTATACACGCACCGTGTACCGATGCGCTTACCATCACAAGCGAGGGAGTACAGTCTGCTCAAACAATCTTGAAGTCCGTCAGGATATCCTCGACTCGGCCATCCTTCACGCCATGAATGAGGCTCTCGATGAGCGAGTCCTTGAAGCGTCGGTCGTAGCCGCGCTCGAACGGATCAGGAATGAGCAGGAGAAATTCCCTGATCAGCGCGTTGCCCTCGAACGGGAGCTATCGTTGATCCAAACGCGGCTTCACCATCTCGTCGAGACCATTGCTAACGGTAAATCGACGGATTCTGTGATTGCTTCACTTCATCAGGAAGAAGCACGGAAGAAAGTTGTGGCTCAAGAACTATCGAAGACTCGATAGCCTCGCTCAAGTGGTCTCTCTCGACGCAAAGCGTCTTGCTAAGGACCTACGAAGCCGTCTGGGAGACATCCCTGCCCTATTCGCTCGTCACGTACCACAGGCCCGCCAGATGCTCAGGAAGCTCCTGGATGGCCACATCGTCTGTGAGCCAATCATGGAAGGCGGGAAGGCAGGTTATCGCTTCACTGCAACCGGGACATTCGACCGCTTACTGACTGGAGTGAAGGTTGTCAACGAAAGTGG
>CAWAIH010000011.1:0-14477 GCA_963781915.1 uncultured Nitrospiraceae bacterium
TCCCTGCGATCTATGGCAGAATGGGTAAGAAACGTTCCGAAAAACTCCAAGGGAGGGAGCAGGCAATCAGTGGAGCATCGACAGAAGCGCAAACACGAGTCCCACCACTGTAGCCCGTCTGACGCGTCGACTCACGCAGCGGATACTCACAGCCATACTCACGGGGCGATCGATCCCGCGCTCTTGTGGTAGTCCCTGTTGGAGAGGATCGGGATGCAGTGTTGGGCCATCTCCAATCGCTTCTACGAGATCGATGGAGAATCGATCATGCCACGCTGCAGATTGTGGAGGAATGATCGGACCGAGTTCAGGTGGAATAGGAAGCGTCCGAACTAACAGGGGCAAGACGATGTACGAGAGGAGGATTAATGCCTTGATCGTGGGGGTCTTGAGTCATTCGTTTTACTCCTTCGCGGTCCAGCCAAAGACGATAACCGCCATACCAAGCATGGCAATTCCGGCTCCAGTCCAGTCGAAGACGGAGAGTTTCTCGCCGTCCACGACCTTCAGCCAGACGAGAGCCGCAGCCACGTATACACCGCCATAGGCTGCATAGACCCGTCCGCTGGCGGCGGGATGGAAAGTGAGGAGCCAGACAAAGGCGACGAGGCTGAGCGCCGCCGGAACCAAGAGCCAGATTGATCCGTCCTTGCGAAGCCAGAGGTACGGTAGAAAGCAGCCGACGATTTCGGCGAGGGCAGTGAGAACGAAGAGCGCAGCGGTCTGGATCAGGAGCATAGGCACGTTCCCCTTCTTATGGGCGATAACGTCTCATCATGCATTATAAGAGTCAAGTTCGAAGGGCTCGGGCAGGGTTGACAATTTATCATTGAAGCATAGTGTGGAAAAATTGTTTTTCTGCAGCCTGCTATACAAGTAGCAGGCCGGCATCGCGAACTTTTTTCCAGGAGGTCGTACCGAGGAAGATTTCAAATTCTTTTGCGGTTCCTGGGAATAAGGTTTTTGTTTCTCGTAGAAGGGGGTAAGGGTTTGATGGTTTATTTTGTGGTGTGGATTTTTGAATGAGATTCTCAATCCACTGAGCCTGTTGATGAGAGACGGTGACGGCTTGGTCGCTGGTACGCCCCGGTAAAATGAGTCGAGTCCTTCTTCCGACAGGTTCGCAGACTGGTTGCCCACCTAACCAGACAAACCGCCGTTCTGCCTGTGGGTTATCCTCAATAAGTCTATTCTTGAGAAGTTGGCGTACCCATGTGGAGGAGACACGTGGCTTTGGCACGGAATGGTCGAACCACTGGCGGACGTCGAGTGCGAGTCCTTGCATTTCGAGGTAATTGAGTACCGACCGTCGTAGTCCTTCACCGAGCCACTCTGGCGTCTTGCCACGTTGGTCTTGGTGGAGGAGATCATTCTCAGCGAAGCCCTGAAATTCAGGACCGAGGATGCGCAATCCATGGGCAGCCGGCTCGAGCCCGATCGGGCTATGGGCTGTGGCGGTGAAGCGATGCCAGAATGCGGATTGAATCAGATCTGCCGCGAACAATTGCCGCACCCGTTCAAGTGAGTCCACCGTTTCTTGCACTGTCTCAGAAGGACAACCGTACATGAGATAGGCATGAACGAGAATGCCTGCATCCTTGAAGGCCGCCGCCACGATCGCGGTTTGATCGACGGTAATCCCTTTCTTCATCTTCTCTAGTAGACGATCTGATGCCGCTTCGAGTCCTGCCGTCATGGCGATGCAACCGGAGGCGGCCAGGAGGCGACAGAGGTCCGGCGAGAAGGCTTCTTCAAAGCGGATGTTCCCCCACCATGAAATGGTGATGCCTCGTTCCAGTAGCGCCAAGGCGAGCGATTTTAAGGCAGCGGGAGGCGCAGCCTCATCGACAAAGTGGAATCCTCGACAGCCTGTCTCGGCGATCAGTTGCTCGATCTGTTGGATGAGCCGATCGGTCGGCGTCATTTCATAGCGGCTGATGTAGTTGAGCCCGACGTCGCAGAACGTACATTGCTTCCAATAACAGCCATGGGCGACTGTGAGTTTGTTCCAATGGCCTTCCGACCAGAGACGATGCATCGGGTTCGTGCTGTCTAAGATCGTGAGATAGCGATCCAAGGTCAGGCCGCTATAGGTCGGACACCCGACCTCGTCCATGCTGAACTCCCGGTCAGACGTATCATTTGCGAAGACCACTCGATCCTTGTCCCGATAGAATGTCCGGCAGAGTCGCGTGCGCGGTCTGGTTCCTGCCAGATGTTCAATCAATGAAAGCAGTGGCCGCTCCCCGTCGTCGAGCGTGACGTAATCGATGTAGTCGAATACGCGGGGGTCCGACAGACGTCGAAGCTCCGTGTTGGCATACCCGCCGCCAAGAGCAATGGTGATGTCTGGTCGTTGGCTCTTGATCGAGTGGGCTATACGAAACGCACCATAGAGATTCCCGGGAAAGGGAACGGTGAGGCAGACGAGTGACGGATTGAGTCGATCGAGATGCTCCCACATGGATTCGAGCATGAATTGGTCCGTCAGTGTCGGAGGGACGGCTATCGCGTCGATGATGGTCTCAAACGACGAGGCTGCTCGGGCGATGTGTTCGGCATAGCGGCTCAGGGCAAAATGGGGAGACACGGTCGCCTGGATCAGATCGGCCAGGTCTTCGAGATACAAGGTGGCGAACCGTTTCGCGCGATCCTGCTCCGATAAGGCACGTAATGACGTAGTGCTTCCTCTCTGGCCGGCAAACCGAGGGCCTTGGGGAAGAAATCCTGGACGGGCGAGGAGTAAGGCTAAGGAGGGATTGCGTCCTTGGAGAAATTCAATGACTGGGTCGATAGCATCTAGATAGGCCGGTTCGACTGCCAGCATCTGCTTGGCTTCACCGGGCAATTCATCTTTGTCGCGCGCGCACCTGCGCAAACAGGGTTTGGAGCCCCGATCGACAAAAGAGCCGGAGCACCATCTCGATGCCGAGATCGGCTTGAAAGGCTTCAATCCCGCGACCACGGAGAAACCCCGTGAGATAGGCGGTGGAGGGGTAGGGAGTATTCAATTGAGTGAGCGGAGGGGTGAGCAGCAGAACGCGTGGGCCAGCCATGGGCTCGACATACCATACTGCCCGAGCGGAATGCTACGCGATCTGCCTTCTGCGGGCTGGTTCTCCTATAGTAGGGAGTGACTGCTTACTTCTTGATATCCAGGATCGTGCCCAGCATCTGGTCCGCAGTATTTATGGTTTGGAGGTTGGCCTCAAACCCTCGCTGACCGATGATCAGATTGACAGCTTCTTCACCGAGATCGACGTTCGACAATTCCACCATGGATGAACCATGGCCTCTATCGCTCAGGACTGCAGGGCCAGCGGAGTCGTCCTTCCGAACGACGGGGATCACTCCCCCGGTCTCCACTGAGACCAACTCCGTGTTGGATTTCTTGAATTCTTCAGTGTTGACGTTGGCCACATTATGCCCCGTGACCTCAACCTGTTTTGTAAAGGCTGCGAGTCCGGAAAGAGCTGTGTGAATGGCGGATAGCATAGGGCACCTCCTTGAGCCTTTAGCGTAGCACCAATCCGGGTTGAGCGTTCGCACAGAACAACACACAACAAACATGAATGGGATAGAGCCAACATCTGTGCCCCCCGGCTTTGCGGCGCGCGCGACTGCGGAGCAAGCTTCTGATGGATGAGAAGAAGAGTATTGAATTGATGATGGGGTCCTCGATATCCTCAAACGGCGGGAGTATTTCTAGCAGGGAGCACACATATGCCCAGCGGCACTATCCTCTTTAGCGACTTCAACTGTCCGTTTTGTTATGCGATGCACGAACGGCTACACGAGATGAACCTGCTCGCGCTCTGTGAATGGCGAGGTGTGCAGCATGCGTCGCATCTGCCTCGTCCCATGAAACCTTGGCAGGGTTCGTTGGGTGCGGAGCTGCGCCACGAGGTGTCGGTTGTGGAGCGGTTGGCGCCAGGTCTGCCTATTGCGCTCCCTCCCGGTAAGCCCAATACGAGACCGGCCATTGAACAAGCGGTGGCACTCCTACGGCGTGATCAAGCACTCGGGATGGCGTTTGTTCGTGAGACGTATCGGGCTTTTTGGTGTGAAGGCAAAGACATCTCAGATCCGGCAGTGCTCAGGCAGCTGGTCGAGCAGGTAGGAGGCTCACCGGAGGATGTGGGTACGATCAATGGCGAGGATCGCCGAGTGGCTCAAGAATGGGAAGCGGCCTGGCACTCAACAGGCCAGGCCGGGGTTCCCCTGATGGTCTCGTCGGAGGGATATCTCCTTGTCGGCTGCGCACCCATGGAAGATATTCGACGGTTCTTCGCTTAATAGGGTTAGGCTATGTCCAGATTCATCACGTAGTTCTGCAACTCCCGTCGTTGCTCATCTTCCCTGCTCTTGAGGCTCTCGATCTCCTTGCGCAGTTTCTCCAGTTCGGTCTCTTGCTGGTCCAATTTCTTGACATACCGATTATAGAGATCGGAATTCTGCGGGAGCCGCTGCATGTTCTCGCGAATTCGAGCATGTTCCGCCGTGATCTCGGCGGTGCGTTGGTCCAGGCGCGTCCTTTGCGCGCGTATATCGTCCAGCGCACTGCGCAACTGCACCACCCGTTGTAGCGCCTCTTTCACTTGTGGGCTCACTTCCTTCGCTTGTTGGTAATGGACGATCTGGTCGATGCCGCTCTCCATTAAAAGGATCGATTCCTGGATGGGCAGTGTTTCCTTGACGTGGAGTGTCGCGCTTTTCCCTGGATCGACTGAGACGCTGAACCGATACATGTCGCGCGTCCGTTCTGTCGGCTCTTTCGGTTCGGCAAGTTTCCAGTCTGCACGATAGGGTTGTTCGATCAGCACGGTCTTGGCCTTGGCGTCGCGGTTCCTCACGAGATAGGTCCGGTCCTCGACCAAACGGCGTGAGATGAGCATCGTGCCTTTTTTCAGCGAGACTGTCGCAAGTTCTTGCGTGCCGCCTTCGAGTTTTGGTTCCACTTCGGCCTTGAGGTCGAGGGCATAGCTGATCAATCGGTCTTGTCCGGGAGCCAGATCTTCGATACGCGCATCGCCCGCATAGGTCCCGCTGTCGAACAGCGTGATCGGCCCCTGCATGAGGTGCAGTGACGATGTGTTCTTGAGCCGATACCCGTTCAGGGGATGTTTCGCATTCACTCGCTGATTGTAGAGGGACACTTTCTGCCCTTGGAGCGTCTGCCCGATGATGGGCAGTAGCGCACTTGTGTGCTTGGCGAGGGTGACGGGCTGCTCGATGCGATATTCGAACAACTCGCCCTTGTCTTCGGCTAGCGCCATGGAGACCACGCCTTCTTCCAGTCGTCCCATCTCCATCTCGTGAGCGGCGATTGCTGCCGGGGCATTGGCGCGGTCGCTGGCGAAACCTTGGGCCAGCTTGCCGAGTAAGCGCTCTTTTTTCATGTCGCTACGAGCTGGAGGGGAAGCGATCGCTTTGAGTTCATCCAAGGCATCCCCGTACGTCTGAGGTCTGAGATTGGCATAGAGCTCGGGCTGGACAACTGGGCGTGGATTGTAGAGCGGTTGATACAGATCCATCGTGAAGGAAATAGGCCGTCCCGAGACAAGAGAGAGTTTCACGTTGCGCCAGTCCTGTGAAGTCTGATTCTCGACAATAGCCCAGCCTTGCAGATAGGGTGCCTTCTCTTCGTCTAAGACGAGTCGATAGGTGGTTTTCCAAACCGGGGTTTCCGTCAGATAGGCGACACGAGCTTGGCGGCTCCCGGCGCCGTCGAACGTAATCGAGACCGTCTTTTTCTGTGCGTCGTGATTCGTTGCAAGTGCGGCCAGCGCCTGGTGCAGTTCAGCATTCAACGCGGGATTGGTCAATTTGATGCGCTGTACGTTCGCCAGCGAAAGTGAGCGGAACCCGTCTTCTGTCAGGAGCGTGACATATTCCTGCTCGATGATGCGGTGCTGCGAGCCCTCGCCGGTGGACTCCGTTTTCTTCTCCACACCCAGCAACGTACCGACGATGGGATTTGGCGCGGTGACTTCGACCGGTTCCCCACGGACCTGTGTCAGAATCTGTCCCAAGGTCGGGTTGCCATTGAGATTGATGCCAAAGCTGCCCAGCGTCTTGGTGACGGGATCGTGCGAGCCGTAGGTGACGGTCGAGATTCTGCCGCCGCCGAAGTCCTGCACGACCAAACTCTTCAGCATGTCGTTGATCTGGTTCGCCTGCATACGGAGGTCGAGTTGCGTTCGGTTGTTCACCGTGCCGTCATGTTGAAAATACCCGACGCCGCTGGAATAGAGCATGATTTTGGCGAGGGGGAGTACCGCCCCTTCCTCCGCCAGGACAGGCCAGGGAAACAGCAGTAACGATACGAGAATGAATCGTCTCACAAGGGTGTGACCGGAGCAATTCGACCGTGCGTGCATAGAAGCCTCCATCGTATGGTGTGGCACCAGGCCGGGACGGCCACGGTGATATGACCTATCCAAGTTATGTCGTCACGGAGTGGATCCTTTCAGCCTTGGGCTAGAATTGTCCGAGTCGTCTGACTCATGGTACGGTTCACATTATTTGTAGGGGAGGTGAGGGATGCCAAATCCGTCGACTGTGACCATCGATAAAATCTTGCGAGATTGCCGCACGATAGCCGTGGTGGGATTATCGTCGAATCCAGCGCGGCCGTCTTATCGCGTGGCGGCCTATATGCAGAGTCAAGGTCATCGAGTCATTCCGGTGAATCCGAACGAGACGAATGTTCTTGGTGAGCCGGTCTATCCATCACTCGCCGCCGTACCTAGCACAATCGATCTCGTGGATATCTTCAGAAAGTCTGTAGATGTGTTTCCTATTGTTGAAGAAGCTATTGCTCGTGGCGCCAAAGCTATCTGGATGCAAGAAGGGGTTATCAATGAACAGGCAGCTGCTCGTGCGAGAGCATCTGGCCTGCTCGTCGTAATGGACTGCTGTTGGCTAAAAGAACATGCTCTTCGGTCACAGCGTGGCTGACCAGGCCCCACCTCTCCCCCCAGATTCTTCTACTTCCGATCCGCAACGAGAAGCCATGGTGGCGACGGCCGAACTATTAGCCAAGGCTTTGGATACGACCATCAAAATTCCTGGCACACCATTTTATTTGGGGCTCGATCCGTTGCTCGGACTGATACCAGGAATCGGTGACATGCTGGCTAATCTCATCGGGACAGTGATACTGGTCTTAGCCGCCCGGCTTCAAGTGCCGCAGATCGTCATCGCGCGGATGAGCCTGAATCTCCTCATCAACGGCACCATCGGGGCGATTCCCATCCTCGGCGATCTCTTCTCCATCTGGTTTCGGAGTCACGCGAGAAATGCAGCGTTACTGCGGCGGGCTGCGACTCAACCCTATCGAGAGACGCAACAGGCCAGGTTCTATGTGGCCGGCATTATCGGCGGGACCGTCGTGCTTCTGCTGCTCGCCATTGCAGCGGTTCTATGGATCGTCGTGAAGATTTGGACCGCAATGGTCCTGTGAGCAGACGATAGTACAGTAAGTAGTCCGACTAGCCCGCGATATTCCCTTCCCCATCCCGCAACTTCAGGCTGGATGCTCCATTCATGAACATGTCTACGCAATCCCCTTCAGTCCTAGCGTGAGCCGCTGGGTCAGAAGACAACGGGGGTCAGGGCGAAAGTCTTCTATCTCGCCTAGTGCCTAATTTTTAAGAGATTTGCGAAAAATCGGCATGGATAATGCTCTCTGGGCAAAGGGATGTCTCGGATTACAGACATTCGCGCGTGCAAATTTCAACATATGTGCAGATGTGCGTGCGATAGGAAACCCTGATCCCACTTTGATGATTCGTAACGGATAAGAAAACCAGCGGTACCAGCAAAGGGAGGAGCCCGTCATGGCGACCTGGAATTCATGGTTGTTTTGGCCCAATAACGTGGCCTTGTCCGTTTTCGTGTTGGTCGTACTGGCGATGCTGTTTCTGTACGCAGCGCGCAAACCGATGCACGGGGTCATTCACTCAGTATGTGCGCTCGCATCTCAGTCCATGCGGTTCATCTCCCGTTGGCTGTTTTTGGCTGCGGAAAACTTACGGGTGCGTAATCAGTCGGTGCTGCTGGCGCATGGGCAGGAAAATGCAGCGACCGTGATCGATCGGGAATTTGAACGAGTGGGCGATATCATGTGCAAAGACATGCAGGAGTTTCCTGCTTTTCAGCGAAAAATGATGGAAGAAGCGACGCGCATCGAAGATGATTACCGCAAATGTGGAGAGGTTCCGCCGCCCCCTCCAGAATGGGTGAGCGCGCTCAAGTCTGTCGCACAGATCAAGTCGGGAGGCGATATTCCACGCAAACTTTTGGAAGACATCAACAAATCCATTCAGAAGATCCATGACCAGACGGTCGTGGAGTTCCGGCGCTCTTATGAAGAACGGCACAAGATATTGAAAGCGATGCAACCATCATGGCGGTCTGTGGAAAAAATGATAGGCGAAATGGACAAGAAGATGCTCACGCTCCAGACCAACGTGAAGCAGATCGATGGGTATATGGGAAAATTCGAGGGCATACGAGCCAAGGACGACAAAACCGAACATGCTTTGACGGTGTCTGGCTTCGTGCAGTTAGCGATCTCCTCGCTGGTCATGGCGATTGCGCTGGGCGGGGCGTTTATTAATTACAAACTGATAGCGCTGCCCATGTCGGAGATGGTGGGCGCCAGCGATTACATCACCAACAACATGAAGACATCGGATGTCGCGGCGCTGGTGATTATTTTGATGGAAGCGTCGATGGGCTTCTTCCTGCTCGAATCGCTGCGTATCACGCAATTGTTTCCCAGGATCGCCAGTATGGAGGATCGCATGCGCCGCCGTTTGATGGTGGCGTCGCTGGTGTTCTTGATTATCCTGGCCGCGATCGAGTCGTCCCTCGCACTGATGCGCGATATGCTGGTTGCCGACAAGGCTTCGCTGATGCGCGATCTCGCCTCCGTCGCACCGGCTGCGTCAGATGGCCTGCTGACCAGCATACCGATGATTGGGCAAATGATCATGGGCTTCGTGCTTCCGTTTGCATTGGCGTTCGTGGCAATCCCGTTTGAAAATGTGGTGCATTCGCTGCGCACCGTCATCGGTGTATTTCTGGTGCAGGGCATTCAGGGCCTCGGTGTGGGGCTCAGGTTCGCCGGCCTGCTGTTCAAGCGGCTCGCCAAAGTGCTCGAGTTGACGTATGACGTGACGATTGTCGTTCCGCTGATGATAGAGCGCTGGGTAATAGGGATACGCGCAGGCTCGACGGGAGATGCAGGCAATATGGAAGATAAGGAACTTTCCAAGTCCAGGAGAGCGGCATGAGCAAATATCTGACCCTCTTGATTCTGTCGTTCGGCATGGTGTTCTCCGGTGCTTGTGGCGACAGTCGCATGCACAGCCAGGGCGTATATATGCTGGTCGATACATCCGGCACCTATGCGCGGGAGATGAAGAAGGCCTCCAAGATTATCAATTACCTGTTGGCGACGCTGAATCCTGGAGATTCACTGGCCGTGGCCAAAGTGGAGACACGCAGCTTCACCGAGAAAGATATCGTCGCCAAGGTCACGTTCGACAAGCGCCCTTCGCAGGCTACCTCGCAAAAGCGCGCGTTCAAAAACAGCATCGAGGCGTTTGCCGATGGAGTCAAGGGCAGTGCCTATACCGACATCACCGGTGGCCTGATTCAGGGCGCTGAATACTTGAACGAAACCAAGGCTGGCATCAAGACCATCGTGGTGTTCTCAGATATGCAGGAAGAGTTAGGCAAAGGAACAATACGCGATTTCCCGATCAAGCTTGATGGGATTCGTATCGTGGCATTGAACGTCACGAAGCTGGGAACGGACAACGCCGATCCCCGGCTCTACCTCGACCGCCTGACTCGCTGGGAGGCGAAGGTACGCAAGGCCGGCGCCACCGAATGGGTGGTGGTGAACGACCTAGAGAACAATATGGAATCCATTTTGGCCGCTCGGTGAAGGGGCTTGCAGCTTATAGAAAACTATTTCAGCACTGCAGAACCTCCATGAATTGTTTCATTCACTCATCGGACCATTGACCCAATGGAGCAATGGTCAATCCTCCTGCAAGATTCATTTCACGTTTCACCTTTCACATCTCACGCCTAACGATCTTCTAGCGGTTGCCTTCCTGAGGTGCGAAGCTTTATAGTTTCCGCCCATTGGGTTATCTGAGAACAGACTGTCATGATTTCTTTCCACAGAACGCGGAGGCGGTTCATGAGAATGATGCTTTTACTTGTCGTAATGCTTGCGCTCGGTGCGTACCCGGCGATGGCCGCGGCGCCTGTTGAAAAGGGCGCCAAGGAATCGGCTACGGGAAAAAAACCGACTCAGGAGACGCCTGCGACGGCCAAACCGCCAGAGGGAGCGATGGTGGTGGTGCCGGCAGGAGAGTTTGTGATGGGAAGTGCGGCTGGAGATTCAGACGAACAACCAGAGCACAAGGTCCATGTGGATGCGTTTTCCATGGATGTGTATGAAGTGACGGTGGGGCAGTATGCGGCGTTTCTGCAGGCGAAAGGGATCGATCAGCCTTCGGATTGGAAGACGATGAACCAATCCGCGCATCAAAAGCGCCCGATTGCCAATGTGGATTCGACGGATGCGTCCGCGTACTGTAAATGGGCCGGCAAGCGCCTGCCGACGGAGGCGGAGTGGGAGAAGGCGGCGCGGGGAACAGATGGCCGCGTCTATCCGTGGGGCAACGATCCTCCGACCCCGCTCCATGCGAACTTTGGGAAAACTGAGTGGAACAATCATGGAGTATTGGCGCCGGTGGGTTCGTTTGAAGCGGGCAAGAGCCCCTATGGCATCTATGATATGGCTGGGAATGTCTGGGAATGGGTGAGCGACTGGTATGACTATAACTATTACAAGACCAGCCCGTCGAAGAACCCGACGGGACCGTCATCGGGCGGGACCAAAGCAATCCGTGGCGGTGCCTGGAACAGCAATCCTCGGGCCATGCGCTCCTCGAATCGGAGCCTCATTTCGCCGACGGACCAGGGGCTCAACGGGTTTCGGTGCGCAAAGACTCCGTAGGTCGTACATCGAATAGTTAAACCCCACGCAGACGGTGGAGATGGGACAGCCCCGAGGCTCTGTACGGTTGTGTTTCGGAGGTGCGAAGCTTTATAGTTCCCGCCCATTGGGCTATGTGAGGAGAGGGTGTCATGGTGTCTTCAGTAGAAAGCGGAGGCCGTGCATGAGAAGGATACTTGTACTGGTTGCGTTGCTTGGGCTTGCTGCGTACCAGGCGATGGCCGCGGCGCCCGATGGAATGGGAGGTAAAGAATCGGTCACGGGGCAGAAACAGAGCCAGGAGAAGCCGATAGTGCCCAAACCACCGCTGGGCTCGATGGTGTCGATACCGGCTGGGGAATTTACCATGGGGAGTCAGGATGGCGATGCAGACGAACAACCGGCGCATAAGGTCACCGTGGATGGCTTTTCCATCGATGTGTATGAAGTGACGGTGGGGGAGTATGCAGATTTTCTGCGGTCAGGAGGGGGCCATTTACCTCCGGACTGGGAAAAGATGAACCAGATGAAATACCAAAAGCATCCGGTCATGGGTGTGGATTGGGCGGACGCAGCCGCATTTTGTAAATCAGTAGGGAAACGTTTACCGACAGAGGCGGAGTGGGAGAAGGCCGCACGGGGGACGGATGGTCGCCTGTATCCATGGGGCAACGATCCTCCGACGTCGCGTCATGCAAATTATGGGAGAAATGGCTCGAACGACTATGCGGCATTGGTGCCGGTGGGCACGTTTGAAGATGGCAAGAGTCCCTATGGCGTCTATGATATGGCCGGGAATGTCTGGGAGTGGGTCAGTGACTGGTATGACAGTGACTATTATAAGAACAGTCCGCAGCAGAATCCGGAAGGGCTGCCGACGGGCGGGTTCAAAGTGATTCGTGGCGGAGCCTTGAACACCAGCGCACGAACTCTGCGATCCTCGGATCGGTACTGGGACCCCCCGTCGTTCCGGAGCTTATACCTCCCGGGGTTTCGGTGCGCGAAGAAGCCCTAGCCCACAGTAGGGTACGGCTTAGGCTGAAGCTGAGAAGGCTGAAGGTCGGAGTCTGAACATTTTAGTCTTCAGACTAACCTTCAGCCTTCAGTCTAGTCCTCGCCTGTCGCCTACATAGCTATTTCACTGGAATGCTGATCACAATCGCCCCCATGACATCATTGATTTTGAAGTCCCGTTTAGGGCTGTCCGGATGGGAATTATGGCAGCCGATACATGCCTGGGCCACGGCAAGATCTGGATAGACGGCTTGGAAGTAACGGGCTCCCCCTTCCTTCACAAAACCAGTATAGGGTTTTGTCGGATGAGTGAGGATCGTCCCTATGCCGATCTTCTCGAACTCGCTTGAGGCGACATTCCGTTTGTTGATCGGCCAGAGGCTGATCAATCGATACTGTATGCCGAGGCCTTTTCTTGCCAAGACGCGGCCAGATTCCATCAGGAATTGAGCCGGAAGCGGCAGGGTATTTTTCTCCTCCCAGTTTTCCGAGGCCACGACCACCCCTTTGATCTGCATCCGTTCAACGACGTGCTTGGTGTACACCTCACGATCCGCTTCAATCACGGCGTACAGATAGTCCGCCACCGTTTCGACGGGTAGACTCACAGATGTCCCTTCCGCCGTCGCGCTGTTCGGCCAGGCTAAGCCGACGACGCCCAACCAGAACACCAGAACGAGAAATCCCGATTGGCACTTGCCGGAGGATGTCATAGAGACCTCCTTGGTTTCCTCATGGACACGTCGGCGATATTCGCCGACGTGTCCATGAAGGGGTGAGGGGCATTGCGGATCAGGGGATTCGCAATCGTAGCGATGAGCAGGTAGATCAGTTTGGCCGTCAATCTAGAGTCGGAAATATGGTGAGGGGAGGGGAAGCGGTGATCTGCATGAGGCGACAGAGTCAGCTGGTTCTTGCGAGCGCTGGATGGGTAGAAGGAGGCCGTGTAGTAGGAAAATACCGAAGCCATAGCCCGGTTCTCCCTGTCAGTATGATGCAGCATGACCACTGAACCATGTGACGAAGCATCATACGCTTCGCTCTGCAAGCTGTCCAATTACCAGGTTCAATACAATTCTCGGTTGGAGAAACAGGGGCAGGTCTTGGGAGCGTACGTCGTAAGGGGGAAAGGCTCTCGTGCCTTATCAACAGACCTATTGGGCAAGAGGAGTGTCGGTTAGCCAAGATTGTGGCTTGTGTGGGTGTTCATGGAGTGACCGTCAGCAGTCGCTTGAAGCAGGGCAAGGATGCCAATGTTGGATTGCACGACCTGACGTCAATTGTGCATGTATTCGATCGGCAGAGATTCCTGGTTCTTGCCCTCCGTTTAGCTCTGCCAGTTCGCCCGGAGCAGGTCTTCATCCTCCTCATAGCGACAGGTGAATGTGCCGTGATGTGCGTGATGGAACGCCTCGCCAATGCGTCGCGCGAGATGGGGGTTGGTCGTGGTGATGACTATCCCGATTGGAGCTTCGGCTTGGTCCTTGATCGTGATAATGCGAGCCAGAGGATGTTCGGTTTTGACACAGGCCTCTTCATTGCAGGCGAGCCCGAGAACCTGGTCTCGATGCGAGGCGACAAACTCACTGGTGAGCAGTAGCACTCCACTTGGCGCGCCGTCCAGTATCCTTTCATAGGCAGGGCACACGAGCGCGTGACTCTTCGCTGGGGCAGGGTCCCAAGTCCACCGGCCTTTGTGGTTGACCGCGTTGCACTCACGACACACCGACGGCTCCAGGATTCTGCCCTTTGCCTTGTAGAGGTCGTGCTTGCCGAGGGCTCGACCGATCTTGCTCAACGACTGCCCCTGTTTCCATCGCTGCCAGAGTTCCGCTTTCTGGACCGCAGATAAGCCCGGACGCCCCATGTATGCCATGATGAGCACCCTCCAACTCCACTGTATCCCGGTTGGTGTTGCGTTGATCGCTTGAACCTACCCCTACAAACTTGAAGATCTCCCGTCAGGTGCATGGAGCGAGATCACAATCGATGACGTGAGGAAGGCGCTTCGATTGTGACCAACTTGTTTGTGGTCCGTCTGGTTTCTCTGATTCATCTGGTTTGTTTAGTTTGTCTCGTTCATTTGGTTGAACCAGACACACCAGAGCAACCAGCCAGTTCTCACGCATCACGGGGGGGCGAGCTGTTCGTGACGGAAGGCGTGGGAGGAAGGCTACCTTGAAGGAATGACTGCCGAGCCCTCAATCTCTTCAAGCGAAGCGACCGACTCCAATGGCTCAATGGTCATGCCAGAACCCACTTGAGCTGGTCCGTCACTAAGTCCGTTGTTCGACTGCGACACTCAGGTGAGACACCGTTAAAACAGGGTATAGATAAACGGCGCCACGGCCGATCCCTGGGTCAGGACAATCAGGCTTCCAAGGAGTACGAGCACGACAATGATGGGCAGGAGCCAGAATTTCTTGCGCTCTTTCAT
>CAWAIH010000012.1:0-288688 GCA_963781915.1 uncultured Nitrospiraceae bacterium
TGCTGGAGTGATCGCGAGTGACGATGTGAACCTGACCGGTGGCATCGCCACTTTCGACGACGCGAATGCGGGCGCTGGCAAGACCGTGACGCTGGTGGGCGCGACGCTGACGGGCACGGCCTCGGGCAACTACAGCCTGACGTCGGTCAATATGACGACAGCGGACATCACCAAGGCGACAGCGACGATCACCGGGAACGGGTTGAACGGGAGCGGCTACTTCGGGATCTTCGATGGACAGGCCCATGCGGCGACGGCGACGGTGACGGGTGTGGGGGTGCAGTCGTCGGGCAGGTTGTGAGCAGCACGACGCACACGAATGCCGGTGTCTACAGCGATACGGTGACGTACAGGGACGTGACGGGCAACTACAAAGATACGATCAAGAACGTCAAGAGCTACGTCCTGAAGGCCTCGGCGACGATCACTGGGGACGGCCTGAACGGGAGCGGCTACTACGGGATCTACGACGGGCAGGCGCATGCCGCGACGGCCACGGTGAGAGGCGTGGGGGGCGGATCCTCGGGCAGGTTGTGAGCAGCACGATGCACACGAACGTTGGCATCTACAGCGATACGGTGACGTACAGCGGACGTGACGGGCAACTACAAAGATACGATCAAGAACGTCAAGAGCTACGTCCTGAAGGCCACGGTGACGCTCACCGGGACTGGCCTGAACGGGAGCGGCTACTTCGGCACCTACGACGGGGCGGCGCATGCGGCGACCGCCACGGTGACGGGTGTAGGGGGTGTGGTCCTCGGGCAGGTCACGAGCAGCACGACCCATACGAACGTCGGCATCTACAGCGATACGGTGACGTTCCTCGGCGACGCCAACTACAAGGCGGCCAGCAAGAGTCCTCAAGAGCTACATCATCGCCTAAGTCAACATGACAATCGTAGGTCACGCATTAGTGGCGTGACCTACGATGCGTGGACTGGATCTCAGAGTGTGTCCGGGACTCGCAAGACTTGCGAGAAACGCGGGACTGGACGGAAGCGTTACCGTCACGAGTTTCGCGTCTCACGCACATCTCTCTCACGATTCACAACCAATGAAATATGAGCAACGAGTCAGGGCGGCCGGCGAGCTATGGCCTGTGAGAGTGCACTGACCCACCCACCCTTTTGAGGGACTACTTTCGAGGGGTATTTCTACCTGTAAGAGGAATAGTTGTTCATCGGAGATGAGCGTACTGACTATTCCGTGCAATCGTCGAGGAGTCTTGTCCGGGGCTAGTGGCAGAGAATCCAAGAAATTGATTGAGGCCGGGATCAAGAGGGGAGATGTGGAAGACCATCTTCAGAAATAAATTCAGCGGTTCATATAGCTCATAACCCACCAAGGGGAGAGTCCAACATGAAGTTCAAGAAACTGTTCGATCGCAAGAATCGTCACCACCGTAAGCCTCGCGCCAATGCGTTTGTGCTGGAGTCGCTGGAACCTCGTCTGCTCCTGTCGGCCACACCCATGACGGCCGCGGTGGTGACCACCGACCATCTGGACTATGCACCGGGCGAGACCGCCGTGATTACCACGGCGAACAGCACCGGCGACGGTCTGCAATTCGGGGCCGGCGAACTGGTGCGCTTTGACGTAAGCCGCACCGACGGCATGGCGGATGCCGCTGGTACGACGTCCGGCGTGGGACCGGCGGGCAACGAAGCCTGGTATGTCACAGATGGAGTCGGCGGATTTACCGCCCATCTTGGATCGGATGTGAGCGGCGACGGAATCGCCGACTGGATCGCGCCAGACAACGACAATACGATGAACAGCAGCATCAGCACCAGCTGGTTTGTGGAGGAGCAGTACCGAAACTCATCTCTCTTAGTCACAGCAGCCGGCCAAGAATCTGGGGCCGTGGCGACTCAGGCCTTTACAGACGCGGCAACGAACACGACGACCGTGCTTACTGCCACCGCTGCCACGACCGTCTATGGAACTCGGCTGGACTTCACTGCGACGGTTACGGCTCAGGTCGGGATCGTCGACCCGACCGGCAGTGTGGAATTCTTTGTCGATGGAATATCACTGGGCGTCGAAACCGCCTTCAGCGGTGGCGCTGCCGATGGCGTCGTGCAATTTAAAACAAACCTCTTTGCGTTTCAGCTCACAGCCGGCGTTCATTCGGTCCATGCAGTCTTCACCGGCACAGCTGGCAGCTTCAATGACAGCACTTCCGCCAACATTTCACACCAGGTGACTCAGAAGCACATCACTGGCCGCTTCACGGCCGACCTCAGCAAGGTCTACGACGGCACCACCGTCGCGACTGGGACAGCCTCGTTGAACAACGTCGAGCTGATCGATCTAGGCAACGTGAGCCTAGTCGGCGCGGCCAACTTCGACACGGCGAACGTCGGCATCAAGAAAGCCGTGACGTTCACGGGCGGGGTCCTCACCGGTTCTGCGGCCGGCAACTATATCTTGGACTCGGTCAGAGGCGATCTGGCGGACATCACTCCGGCAACTGTCACGGTGAGCAATTACACGGGAGCCTACGACGGGTTGGCCCATGGAGCCACGATCGTCGGCGCTCCGGGTGAGGACTTGAGCGGCTCCCTGATCATGACGAAGCACACGAACGTGGGCATCTTCACCGAGAGTTGGACATTCGCCAATGCCAACTATGTTGCTGCGAGCGGGACCAATAATATCACCATCACCAAGGCCAACGCGACGATCGTGGCCAGTGGTTATAACGGTGTCTACGATGGAGCAGCTCATACAGCCACTCTTACCGCAACGGGCGTCTTGGGCGAGAGCCTGAGTGGACTGGTTTTGAACGTGGCACCCCACAGCAACGTCGGAACCTACAGCGATGGCTGGACCTTCACGGACAGCACGGGAAACTATAACAGTACAAGCGGGAGCGTCGTCAGCAACATCACGGCGTTAGGAGTCACCGGCAACTTCACGGCGGCAAATAAGGTGTATGACGGTACCACGTCGGCGACCGCGCAGACGCGGACGCTCACGGGGGTCCTCGCGGGTGACGTGGGCAACGTGACTCTGACCGGCGGCATTGCGACCTTTGCCGATGCGAATGTCGGTCTTGGCAAAACCGTGACACTCACGGGCGCGACGCTCAGCGGGGCGGCGGCGGGCAACTACAGCCTGACGTCGGTCAATGCGACGACGGCGGGCATCACGGCGCTGGGGGTCACGGGCAACTTCACGGCGGCAAACAAGGTCTATGACGGCAACGCCTCGGCGACCGTGCAGACCCGGACGCTCACGGGGGTTCTCGTGGGTGACGTGGGCAACGTGAGCCTGATCGGCGGCACGGCCACGTTCAACAATGCGAACGCGGGCCTTGGCAAGACCGTGACGCTCACGGGCGCGACGCTCAGCGGAGCCGCGGTGGGCAACTACAGCCTGACGTCGGTCAATACGACGACAGCTGACATCACCAAGGCGACGGTGGCGATTACCGGAAACGACCTGAACGGGAGCGGTTACTTCGGGACCTATGACGGAGCGGCTCATGCGGCCACCGCCACAGTGACGGGCCTGGGGGGTGCGGTCCTCGGACAGCTCGTGAGCAACATCACGCACACGAACGCGGGCACATACAGCGATACGCTGACGTACACCGACGGAACGGGGAATTACAACAACGCCAGCAAGGTGGTGAAGAGTTACATCACTAAGGCGGCGGTGACGCTTACCGGGGCTGGGCTGAACGGGAGCGGTTACTTCGGGACCTATGACGGAGCGGCTCATGCGGCCACGGTGACGGTGACGGGTGCGGGGGGCGCAATCGTTGGACAGCTCACGAGCAGCACGACACACACCAATGCCGGCACGTATAGCGATACGGTGACGTTCCTTGGCGATGCCAACTACAAGGCGGCCAGCAAGGTGGTGACGAGCTACATCCAGAAGGCATCCGTGACGCTCACGGGGAACGGGCTGAACGGGAGCGGTTACTTCGGGACCTATGACGGAGCGGCTCATGCGGCCACGGTGACGGTGACGGGTGCGGGGGGCGCAATCGTTGGACAGCTCACGAGCAGCACGACACACACCAATGCCGGCACGTATAGCGATACGGTGACGTTCCTTGGCGACGCCAACTACAAGGCGGCCAGCAAGATGGTGACGAGCTACATCCTGAAGGCATCCGTGACGCTCACGGGGAACGGGCTGAACGGGAGCGGCTACTTCGGCACCTTCGACGGGACAGCCCATGCGGCCACGGCGACGGTGACGGGTGCGGGGGGCGCGATCGTTGGACAGCTCACGAGCCTCACGACACACACCAATGCCGGCACGTATAGCGATACGGTGACGTTCCTCGGCGACGCCAACTACAAGGCGGCCAGCAAGGTGGTGACGAGCTACATCCAGAAGGCATCCGTGACGCTCACGGGGAACGGGCTGAACGGGAGCGGCTACTTTGGCACCTACGATGGGCAGGCCCATGCGGCGACCGCCACGGTAACGGGGGTGGGTGGCGTGGTCCTCGGGCAGGTCACGAGTGGTACGACACACACGAACGCCGGCATCTACAGCGATACGGTGACGTTCCTCGGCGATGCCAACTACAAGGCGGCCAGCAAGGTCGTCAAGAGCTACATCGTCTAGGTCAACATGACGATCGTCGGTCACGTTTAGCAACATGACCGACGATCAGTGGAGCGCGAAAACCAACTCTGTCTCTTCTCTTTCAGGTCTGTCGGGCTGAATGAGCATAACCAAATGAACGAAACAAACCGGATGAACAAGATTAACCAGTATTTCAACCCCCTCCTTTGGGGGCCAACTAAAGAGGGGTATGTCTACTCTTAAGATGAATGGTCTCTTGAGAGTGACGAGCCTACAAATACTCCATGCAATCGTCAGGGGTTCTGGCGGGCAGAGAACGACAAAAAATCCACTGAGGTCGGAGTCAACAGCAGAGATACGAGACGGCACATTCTATATACAGCCAGCGGCTCATCATCACTAACCAACAGGAGATTCCAACATGAAGCTCAAGAAACTGCTCAATCTCAAGAAGCGTAACCGCCGTGAGCCGCGCGCTAATGCTTTTACCGTGGAGCCGCTGGAGCCCCGTCTGCTGCTATCGGCGGCGCCCATGACGGCCGCGGTGGTAATCACCGATCATGTCGATTATGCGCCGGGTGAGACGGCGGTGATCACCACGTCGAATCAGGCCGGCGAGGGTTTGCAATTCTCAGCCGGTGAAATGGTGAGCTTTCAGGTCACCCGCACCGACGGCATGGCAGATGCCGCAAGCCAGACAGCCGGCGTGGGACCAGCAGGCAACGAAGCCTGGTATGTCACAGACGGAGTCGGTGGATTTACCGCGCATCTGGGTTCCGATGTGAGCGGCGACGGAATCGCCGACTGGATCGCGCCGGACAACGACCTCACGGTCAACAGCAGCATCAGCACGACCTGGTATGTGGAAGAGCAGTACCGGAACTCGTCCCTCTTAGTCACGGCAGCCGGCCAAGAGTCCGGGGCTGTCGCCAGCCAGGCCTTCACGGATGCCAATCTCAACACGACTACTGTCGTCACAGCCAGTTCCGCTACATCCACCTATGGGAATGACGTGACGTTCACCGCAACTGTGACGCCTGCTGCTGGTGGAACGACCAGGCCGGTCGGTACGGTCGAGTTCTTTGATAACGGGGTATCAATAGGGGCCACCACCAGCGCCAACCTTGGTGCTGGCTTGTCCTCGACCTTTGCCATCACTCGATCGGAGGGCACTCTCTCGCAACTCGCTGCCGGCTCCCATTCGATCACCGCCGTCTTCACCGGCGGCAATAACGGCACCGACAGCTTCAATAACAGCACCTCTATAGCTATCAATCATGCAGTAAACCAGTTGAACATCACGGGCAGCTTCGTAGCGGATAGCAGGGTCTACGATGGTACCACTGCTGCCTTCGTGTTGTTCGGGGATGTCATTGTGAACGGCATTATCGCGGAGCCGTCGGCATCGACGATGTGAGACTTGATACTTTAGGTGCCACTGCCACCTTCAACAATGCGAATGCCGGCTTGAATAAAACCGTGACTCTCACTGGCGCGACTCTTACTGGCGCGGCAGCCGGCAACTACAATCTGACGTCTGTTGCCACGGCCCTGGCGGATATCGATAAGGCTGAAGCGATCGTCACAGTGAACGGCTTTATCGGAGCCTTCGATGGCAACCAACACGGAGCCACCGGCACGGCAATTGGCGTGCTTGGCGAGGACTTGAGCGCCGGCTTGAATCTGGGCGCTACATTCACCACGGTGGGGACCCACGTAGTCACCTGGTCGTTCAGCGGCGGAATCAACTACAACGACAATCCCGGCGGCACGGTGGACATCGTGATCAACGCAGCGCCTACGGTCGGTACCTCAACCGTTATTTCCTCCAGCACAGCCGCCGCTACATACGGGGATACGGTGACCCTCAGCGCGACTGTTACAGCCTTGAGTGGGGCTGTTGCTCCGACCGGCACGGTCGAGTTCTTTGATGGGGCGACGTCATTGGGGATCGGCACACTTCAACAACAGCGTCGGATTGGATTCGATCTTTACTCTCGATGTCGCGACTCTCAATGCTGTGAATCATACTGCGATCCATGCAGTCTTCACCGCTCCAGCCACCTTCATTACCAGCACCTCAGGCAACACGACAGTGAATGTGAGCAAGGCCAACGTGACTGTGACCGGCTTCACCGGCATCTACGACGGAGCGGCTCATGGGGCCATTGCTACGGGTGTCTTAGGCGAGGATCTGAGCGCCGGCCTGGCGAGCGGCACCTTTACCAACGTGCCGGGCGGGATAGCAAACTGGACATACACCGATTTCACGGGGAACTACCTGAGTGACGCCACCGGTACCGCGACGATCGTGATCACCAAGGCCAACGTCACGACCGGTTGACTACAGCGGCATCTATGATGGAGCGGCTCATGGGGCCACTGTCGTGGGGGTCTTGGGCGAGACCCTGGGGATCGGGCCGACGCACACCAACGCCGGGACCTTCCTCGACACTTTCAATTTCATCGGTGGGGCGGGAAATTATAACGATGCCATCGGGCTTACCGCGACTACCGACATCCAAGCCAAGGATATCACCGGCAGCTTCATAGCGAACAACAAGGCCTATGACGGCAGCACTGCGGCCAGTGTCGCATCGACGTCCCTCGCTGGAGTCATCGTGGGTGATGTCGTGACTCTCACCGGCGGCAGCGCGACCTTCGATACGAAGAATGTCGGCCTCAACAAGACCGTGACCCTCGCTGGCGCGATACTCAGCGGTGCGGATGCCGGCAACTACACCCTGCTCTCGGTCAATACGACCACAGCGAGCATCACAGCCAAAGCGATCACCGGCAGCTTCACGGCGTCTGACAAGATCTATAACGGCAACACCTCGGCGACCGTGACGGGCACATCGCTTTCGGGTGTCGTCGCTGGTGACGTGGGGGCGGTGAGCCTGACCGGCGGCAGCGCGACCTTCGCCGACAAGAATGTCGGCATCAACAAGACCGTGACCCTCACGGGCGCGACGCTTAGCGGTGGAGCTGCGGGGAACTACACCCTGACCTCAGTCGCCACGGACCAGGCAAACATCACGGCTCTGGGAATCACGGGCAACTTCACGGCGGCGAACAAGGTCTATGACGGCAACGCCGTGGCCAGGTGTGGGAACCAGGACGCTCACAGGAGCCATCGCGGGTGACGTGGTGAGCCTGACCGGCGGCACGGCTGCCTTCGCCGATGCGAACGTCGGCAACGGCAAGACCGTGACGCTCATTGGCGCGACGCTCGCCGGTGCGGATTCGACCAACTACAGCCTGACGTCGGTCAATACGACGACAGCGAATATCACGGCTCGGGGAATCACCGGCAGCTTCACGGCGGACAGCAAGGTGTATGACGGCAGCACTGCTGCGACTGTGTCGACTACGGATGTCTTGGGGGTCATCGGTCTCGATGACGTAACTCTGACCGGTGGCACGGCGACCTTCGCCGACAAGAATGTCGGCCTGAACAAGACCGTGACGCTCACAGGGGCGACACTCACCGGCCTGGCGGCTGGCAACTACAGCCTGACGTCGGTCGCTACGACGATAGCGGACATTTCGGCCTTGGGGATCACAGGCAGCTTCACGGCGGACAACAAGGTCTATGACGGCAGCACTCTGGCCGGCGTGGCCGGGACATCGCTCGCGGGAGCCATCGCGGGTGATGACGTGATCCTGACCTTCGATCAGGCGGACTTCGATACGAAGGACGTCGGCACCGGCAAGATCGTGACGCTCCTGAACGCGGGGCTCGGCGGGGTGACTGCGGGCAACTACAGCCTCCTGTCGGTCGACCAGGCTACGGCGGACATTACGGCCTTGGGGCTCACAGGTAGCTTCACGGTGGACAGTAAGGTGTACGACGGTACCAACATCGCGGACCTCCTTTCTGTAAGCACGACGCTCAATGGAGGCATCTTCGGGGCTGATGACGTGTTTCTGGATTATGACTTGTTGACGGCGACGGTGACCTTCGACAATGCGAACGCGGGCATCGGCAAGACCGTGACCTTGACGGGCGCGTTCCTCAATGGCGCGGATGCGGGCAACTACACGTTAACGATGTCCACGGGCACGGCGGACATCACAGCACTGGGGATCACGGGCGACTTCACGGCGGCGAACAAGGTCTATAACGGCACCACGGCGGCGACCGTGCAGACCCGGACGCTCACGGGCGTGATCGGGGCTGACGCCGTCAGCCTGACCGGCGGCACGGCGACCTTCGCTGATGCAAATGCCGGCACCGGCAAGATCGTGACGCTCACGGGGGCGACGCTCACGGGGGCGGCCTCGGGCAACTACAGCCTAACGTCGGTCAATACGACGACGGCGGACATCACGGCGTTGGGGATCACGGGCAACTTCACGGCGGCAAACAAGGTCTTTGACGGCACCACGTCGGCGACCGTGCAGACCCGGACGCTCACGGGCGTGATCGGGGCTGACGCCGTCAGCCTGACCGGCGGCACGGCGACCTTCGCTGATGCAAATGCCGGCATCGGCAAGATTGTGACGCTCACGGGGGCGACGCTCACAGGGGCGGCCTCGGGCAACTACAGCCTGACATCGGTCAATACGACGACGGCGAACATCACGGCCCTGGGGATTGTCACGGGCAACTTCACAGTGGCGAACAAGGTCTATGATGGCAACACCTCGGCAACCGTGCTGAGCCGGACCCTGACGGGCGTCCTCGCCGGTGACGTGGGCAACGTGAGCCTAATCGGCGGCACGGCGACCTTCGCCAATGCGAATGCCGGCACCGGCAAGATCGTGACGCTCACGGGGGCGACGCTCACGGGGGCGGCCTCGGGCAACTACAGTCTGGCGTCGGTCAATACGACGACGGCGAACATCACGGCGCTGGGCGATCACGGGCAGCTTCACGGCGGCGAACAAGGTCTATGACGGCACCACGGCGGCGACCGTGCAGACCCGGACGCTCACGGGCGTGCTCGGGGCTGACGCCGTCAGCCTGACCGGCGGCACGGCGACCTTCGCCACTGCGAATGCCGGCACCGGCAAGACCGTGACGCTCACGGGGGCGACGCTCACCGGGGCGGCCGCGGGCAACTACAGCCTGACATCGGTCAATACGACGACGGCGAACATCACGGCGCTGGGCAATCACGGGCAACTTCACGGCGGCGAACAAGGTCTATGACGGCACCACGGCGGCGACCGTGCAGACCCGGACGCTCACGGGCGTGCTCGGGGCTGACGCCGTCAGCCTGACCGGCGGCACGGCGACCTTCGCGACTGCGAATGCCGGCACCGGCAAGACCGTGACGCTCACGGGGGCGACGCTCACCGGGGCGGCCGCGGGCAACTACAGCCTGACCTCGGTCAATACGACGACGGCGGACA
The DNA here is from genome assembly GCA_963781915.1 of uncultured Nitrospiraceae bacterium. Classification (GTDB taxonomy): domain Bacteria; phylum Nitrospirota; class Nitrospiria; order Nitrospirales; family Nitrospiraceae; genus Palsa-1315. Next base: position 9,919 of record CAWAIH010000012.1, read on the forward strand.
TCACAGCGCTGGGGATCACGGGCAACTTCACGGCGGCGAACAAGGTCTATGACGGCACCACGGCGGCGACCGTGCTGACCCGGACGCTCACGGGCGTGCTCGGGGCTGACGTCGTCAGCCTGACCGGCGGCACGGCGACCTTCAACACATGCAAATGCGGGCATCGGCAAGACGGTGACACTCACGGGGGCGACGCTCACGGGGGCAGCCGGCGGGCAACTACAGCCTGACATCGGTCAATACGACGACGGCGGACATCACGGCGCTGGGGATCACGGGCAACTTCACGGCGGCGAACAAGGTCTATGACGGCACCACGTCGGCGACCGTGCAGACCCGGACGCTCACGGGCGTGATCGGGGCTGACGCACGTCAGCCTGACCGGCGGCACGGCGACCTTCGCTGATGCGAATGCCGGCATCGGCAAGACCGTGACGCTCACGGGGGCGACGCTCACGGGGGCGGCCGCGGGCAACTACAGCCTGACATCGGTCAATACGACGACGGCGAACATCACGGCCCTGGGGATTGTCACGGGCAACTTCACGGTGGCGAACAAGGTCTATGATGGCAATACCTCGGCGACCGTGCTGAGCCGGACCCTGACGGGCGTCCTCGCCGGTGACGTAGGCAACGTGAGCCTGATCGGTGGCACGGCGACCTTCGCCAATGCGAATGCCGGCACCGGCAAGATCGTGACGCTCACGGGGGCGACGCTCACGGGGGCGGCCTCGGGCAACTACAGCCTGACATCGGTCAATACAACGACGGCGAACATCACGGCGCTGGGGATCACGGGCAACTTCACGGCGGCGAACAAGGTCTATGACGGTACCACGTCGGCGACCGTGCAGACCCGGACGCTCACGGGCGTGATCGGGGCTGACGCCGTGAGCCTGATCGGCGGCACGGCGACCTTCGCTACTGCGAATGCCGGCCTTGGCAAGACCGTGACGCTCACGGGGGCGACGCTCACGGGGGCAGCCTCGGGCAACTACAGCCTGGCGTCGGTCAATACGACGACGGCGGATATCGCCAAGGCAACGGTGACGATCACCGGGAACGGGCTGAACGGGAGCGGCTACTTCGGGACTTATGACGGAGCGGCCCATGCGGCGACGGCCACAGTGAGAGGCGTGGGCGGTGTGGTCCTCGGGCAGGTCACGAGCAGCACGACACACACCAATGTCGGGGTCTACAGCGATACGGTGACGTACACGGACGCAACGGGGAATTACAACAACGCCAGCAGGACGGTGAAGAGCTACATCACCAAGGCGGCGGTGACGCTCACCGGGGGTGGGTTGAACGGGAGCGGCTACTACGGGGCCTATGACGGAGCGGCCCATGCGGCGACAGCCACAGTGAGAGGCGTAGGTGGTGTGGTCCTCGGGCAGGTCACGAGCAGCACGACACACACCAATGCCGGGGTCTACAGCGATACGGTGACGTACACGGACGGGACAGGGAACTACAAGAATGCCAGCAAGGTGGTGAAGAGCTACGTCACTGAAGGCGAACGGTGACGCTCACCGGGGGTGGGTTGAACGGGAGCGGCTACTACGGGGCCTATGACGGAGCGGCCCATGCGGCGACGGCCACAGTGAAGGGCGTAGGTGGCGTGGTTCTTGGGCAGGTCACGAGCAGCACGACACACACCAATGCCGGGGTCTACAGCGATACGGTGACGTTCCTCGGTGACGCCAATTACAAGGCGGCTAGCAAGACGATGAAGAGCTACATCCAGAAGGCAACGGTGACGATCACCGGGAACGGGCTGAACGGGAGCGGCTACTTCGGGGCCTATGACGGAACGGCCCATGCGGCGACGGCCACAGTGAAGGGCGTAGGTGGCGTGGTTCTTGGGCAGGTGACGAGCAGCACGACACACACCAACATTGGGGTCTACAACGATACGGTGACGTTCCTCGGCGACGCCAACTACAAGGCGGTCAGCAAGACGATGAAGAGCTACATCATCTAGGGCAATAGGATGAAGGGAGGTCACACCACTAAGGCGTGACCTCCCTTCCCTGGTGCGGATCTCAGAGTTCGCGTGGGGCTTGCGAGAAACGCGCGCCTGTAGATAGCAAATTCACTGGTCCGGTGTATGTCGCACAGGTTCTGTCCGGTTCTTCTCTTCGAGTCTTTCAGGCGTGCGCCGAAATTATTGCGCGCACCGTGGCCCTAGGATCAACGATCGGGTGGTCGCTTGATTGAGGGGTCGGATTTTTCTGACAGCGTGCTCGACCTCGACCTCGGTCTCAAGCGGCCGGCCTTCCGCGTGGTCGCGTGCAGACACCGAGGGCTATGGAACAGGGCCAAGATCCCGGCGTCCCCGGTTCCGGCGCCCGCACCATACATCGGTTGTTGTACTGCGGGCGGAACCGCTCGGGCAGATACCAGTTGGCCGCCGCCCTCTCCGTGATCCCGGCCCGGGCCGCGGCTCGACCGATCCGCCGATCCTGCAATTCCTCGGCCCCCTCCGCGTGATACCGACCACTCCAGCGGCGAAACGTCCGCTCGGTGATCCCCAGCATCTCTGCGGCCTCCGCCATCGTGAGTGTCTGGCGGTGTCGCCGCTCGTACAGCTCTTCGAATCGCATCTGTCTCACCTTCTGTAGCACCCGTGCCCATGTCATCGTGGCCCTCCTTGAGGGGCCACCCTAAACCGGACAGATCACGTGCTACAAAAACCGGACAGATGATGTGCTCTCTACATTGTCCGTTAATACCCCTTGACCGGGCTCTCTATGGCGTCTAGCATAGGGCTGTGCAGAATCGAGCCTCGCTGACTGTTCAATCCCTCGCGCTTCTCACCTCCTTCCTGCGCGTTTGATTCTCCAGTCTCTGTCGCTCCTCATCAGAGTGTTGCCAAAGTGGTGCGATCATTGGGCGATCACTAGGGCGAAGCGAATCAGTTTCTTGAGGACACATGAGGCTGCGGACTTGCAGTGGATTTCTCGGTGCAGGATTTCCAACCCATGAAGGAGAGATGCGATGACATCCGAAGAGCAAATCACAAAGATGAAGAAAGCGATCACTCAGGCCGTGAAAGTGATGGGAGATCGGTTTGGATCGACAGAAGCAGATGTTGAGAATGCAATTGTTGAGCTGAAGGCGTCCATGTTGACAGCGCCGGTTGCAGCGCCTCAGCCTTCTCAGGGTGCGGCAGCCGTGACCGCCGTGGCGTAGAGGTGCAAGCACAGATTGAATCGCACGATCCTGGATTTGAATGATGGGCTCGCTGGCTATCATGTCACTTGAGAGGATGTGGGTGAGTCGGTTGTGCATATGCCGAGGAGCCTCCTTGTCCATTGGTAACCAGCATCAGGGCGGATCGTATGAAGAACACACGCAAGTCTATGTGCTCACACTGAATGCCCCATCAAGAAAGACCGTTCGACTCTGGACCGGAGCGAGCATCCATTCATTGCGGCATTGCTCCAGCAAGAAGATTGATCGTACGCCATCAATCGCTCTCGATAATGTGTTGCAGCCGGCGGGAGACATTCACAGAGAGGGCGTGCAGCCATCATGCCGGATGATATAAAAGACGGGAAAGTTCATGCCGTAAATAAGGCGGCCAGCGCTCCATCACAGAAGCCCGCCGATGGTGATCTTACGTGCAGTGAATCTCAGATTGAGGACATTCTCTCTGGGGGTGAGTCGAGTAGGCCACTGAGCAAGAGCGACAAGGGCCTTCATCAGAAGCGCCAGCCAAAATCTTCGCAGTGAGCTACCAGGGTGAAGTGTGCGTTCTCCTATTCCCCTTCAAGAATCTGCGGTGAGTTTCTTCCCTGTTCGGCCAACAAAATAATCATCTGAAGCGTTCTTGCCTGGGTCGTCAGCGGCCAGGTCTGATCGCTATTTGACGGTTCGGGAAATGGCGAGTGCTCTTTGGCAGGGCGGTGGAGTATCCTGTGCCGACAGCACAAGAGGGGTGCAAGCCACATGAGCGAGCGCACGAATGATGTGAGGCTTCGGTGGCCTCTTCCAGCCCACGACTACTGGTCCACCCCTTTCGCCGAATCGTTGCTACAACACCTGAATCTTTCCCCTGGATCCTCCATTCTCGATATTGCTTCCGGCCACGGGATTCCGGCTTTTTATCTGGCAGAACATGTCGGACCTACGGGACAGGTCTTGGCCATCGACCTCAGTGGGCGTCAGATCGAGAGCGCGCGAGCGATTCAAGGACCGCAACTTCCGTGGCTGCGGTTCGAATGTCTGGATATGCGCGCATTGCCTCAGCAGCTACCCTGTTTCGACCGCATCACCGGCAATCTCTCCGTCATGTTTTTCCGCCCCCATCGGTTCGAAACTGTTCAGGGGTTGGTGGAACATCTGAAGCCCGGAGGCCAACTGGTCCTGACCTTTCCTTCTCTCGGTACATTCGAGTCGCTTTGGCGTCGGATCGATCAGGAGATGGTGGTTCGTGGCCTCCTGGCGGAGCGTCGTCGGCTGGAAGCCTATCTTGTCGAACGGCCGTCAGCAGCAGAGGCTCAGGGATGGCTGGACCGTCTCAATCTTGCGCGCATTGTTGTCGCTGAGTATCCTTTGGAGGTGGCAACTGGTGCAGCCCAGGCGTTTCTCCAGCATCCGCTGCTCCGGGGCGGTTTTCTCGATGATGCCTACGAGTGTTTTGAGGACCAGGGGCTGGCGGATGAAGTTATGACAAGGGTTTCGGAAGATATAGAGAGCTTCACCCCGCTGATTGCGCAGCGGTGTGTGTTGTCAGGATGGAAGCAGTAGGGGATAGGCTGTGCCGGCTGTTCACGTGTGAAAGAATTGTCAGTCGAGCGACGGTTGGGTTAAAAACGATATCCAAGTTCTACGATGTACATATCCACGCCGAGACTGGAAGGTCCGTACATGCCGGCATCGGAGAAGTGTTGGACCCGAAAACCGGTATAGGCATGCGGGAATGGATTCACGCGAATCCCTGAGGTTGCGACGATTTGAACCGGACCACCAAAATCTTGCACGCCGAATTTATGGTTACTGAAGAATGCTGCTCCAATTCCGGTGTCGAAAGTGAGCAGTCCCTCCCAGCCGCTCAGCGCTAGACCAGGCACGGACGTCATCATCAGACCGCTCTCATTCGCTCCTGTCAGTAGCCCCGCGCTTGCGATCAGTCTCGTTTCTAAATTCCACGGGCTATCACCGAGCGGCCAGGACCAAGGGAGCTTGATGACTGCCGCGATATCGTACAGGTGGAAATAATATTTTTGCTCTTTCCCCATGAGGGGAATTTTTTCACCGAAGCCAACGCGAGGGCCGATGCTCAGGAGGGCCATGTCTCCAGCAAGGCTGGGCGTGCAGATCGCTATGGAAAGCCAGAGGGCGAGCAACAGCGTCAGAAGGCATGGGTATTGGTGAAAGCGCATGTTCGGTCTCTCGATGAATTAGCATTAGTGTGTCATGGTTCAAGGACTTCTCCAATAATTCATGGATATTTACGCACATGCTTGCTGAGCATGAACGCCAGTGTGGTCTTCATCGAGGCGAGACAACATCTTTGGCTAATCGGCCTGTGGGCAATTGGCCTGAAGTCTCGACCGACGTCGAGGCATTAGAGAAAACGGAGAGTCGTTTGCTACGACAAATTGAATATGAGAAAGGAGAGAATGTAGTGCAACATGAAGGGGCGCTTCGGTTGAAGCGCCCCTTCTGCAGCAGATGCTTGTTGGTGCTTTGTTAGAAGCGTCCGCGACCGCCGCGATCGCCACCACCACCACCGCCGCCAAAGCGACCACCGCCGCCACCACCACCGCCGGTGCGTGGCTCTTGTGGCTTGGCTTCATTGACAGTCAGGGGACGTCCGTCCATCTGTGAGCCATTCAACGCGGTAATCGCGGCCTTGGCTTCTTCCTGTGTGGCCATTTCGACGAAGCCGAAGCCTCGCGATTGCCCGGTGAACTTATCCGTGATCACACGCGCAGACTCGACGGTGCCATGCGCGGCGAAGAGGGTGGTGAGCTGTGATTCAGTTGCCGCATAGGGCAACCCGCCGACATAAAGTTTTGAACCCATGGGGGTTCCTCCTTCTGAAATTGATATTGTTTGAGACTCGAGAACGAACACAAGAGGGGAAGGAACGGGCCGAAGACGCGAACGATAGAGCGGCTTGGGTCGAGCTTCCGGTCAGCTTCTCGGTACCAACAACATCGGTGATGGGCCGTTCTATTTGCTGTTTCATGCGAGGCCCACCGCATGCAACGGGGACATCCTACCAGAGGCACGGGTGAAAAGCTATAGCACTTGGTTTTCTATGTCTTGTGAGGCCTACATGGTAAGCCGGTCTGCCTGGACGCGTGGCCACTGTATCCAGACTTGTCATAACGGCGAATCTACAATTGCAGCAGAAGCATGTATGAGTAATGTGGGCTATACATCCGCATTACCGGTGGGCCCGGGGCCTGGCCAGATCAGGTAGGGTGGCTTCTTCATTGTCTCAGCCGAACGCGGATAGAGACGTTGCGCATAACCATAGGCGTCTTCTTGCGCAACCAAACAGGTGGCTGCAGCGAGATGGTTGGAGATGATGCGGAAGGCCCCTCGGTCGTCCGCTTCGATGGTTGCCATGTAGAGGGCGCAGGAGAAGCTTCCTTCTTTTGAACAGGCGGTGCTGATCAAGAGGTGCGATCCATCAGGGAATGTCATGATCGGGTCCAAGTTGGTACGGCCCATGCGGACTCCTTTTTTGTAACGGGTGCGACTCTATACGATCTGGTTTGCGTAGGGAGTGACATAGAGCCTGAGGAGGTGTCCCTCCCATTTGGTTCCTTCAAGGGCAACCACGGCGTTCAAGGCTTGCTCTCCGGACCCCATTTCGACAAAGCCGTATCCGGCAGACTTTCCCGTGTGTTTGAATCGAACCACATAGGCTCTGGCAACAAGTCCGTAGGAGATGAAGATCCCACGCAGCTCACAGTCCGAAACCTTGTCTGGAAGTCCACCGACATACAGGACCCGCTTCCCCATCGAGATCCCTTTCGTGAGGTATTAGTTTGTCCGAGTGAGTGAGTCTTCGACGTACGAGCCAGTCCGCAACGATGTTGCAAGTCCCAGTGAGTAGAGCCCATGGATGAGCCATTTTGAGGGATCGAAATGGTACCAGCGAGGACCGTTTCTGTAATCGGTGGGATACATGTGATGGTAGTTATGGTATCCCTCGCCAAATGTTACGAGGGATATCAGCCAGCTGTCGCGGCTGGAGTTTGATGTGCCATGTGGCTGTTGTCCCCACAGATGGCAAACGGAGTTGATGAAAAATGTCGAATTGAGCACGGCAAATGTGCGCCCCACGCCGGCAAGAAGGAAACAGCCGACTCCGCCCATGATGCCGTTATAGAGAAAGCCGATGAGAAACGTGCTGGCCAGGCCCGCAAGAAGTAAGAAGGGATAGTACTTATGTTGCCAGATCGCAACGGGATCGTTTGCGACACGCGTCGCATATTTGGGATCGGCGTGTCGATCGGCGACAAAGAGCCATCCGCAGTGGCTGTACCAGAATCCTTGTCGCGCATTGTAAGGATCTTTCTCCTCGTCACAGTGCGCGTGATGACGCAGATGATCGGCCGCCCATTTGATAGCGGAATTCTGCAGCGCCCACGCGCCACCGATTAGGAGTGCGCCTTTGACCCAGTTCGGGCAGTCAAAACTTCGGTGGGACATTAATCGGTGGTAGCCGACGGTGATGCCCAGGCCGCTGATGACATAGAACAACGCAAACATCGACCAGTCGAGCCAGGTGTAATGGTAGAGATATCCATAGAGAGGGACTCCGATCACGGCGCCGATGGAAATAGCGGAAAAGAGGATGGTGGTCCAGATCCCCTGTCGACTGCTGATCTTGATCGGTACACCCGTTCGGGTAACGGCAAAGGTTGATGATAGTGGAGTTACGCATTGTTTTGCTGTCTGGTTCATCGGGGTCTTGTTCCTAATGGATATGTAGTGAGGGGTCGCAAGCCGTCACTATTGACTGCATTTCGACTCGATCAACGTTTGTACGGCTTCGTCGTCTGCCGATTGTGCGATCGGCGCGGTCGAGCGCGGTACGAACCGGTGCTGTTCAGCGGTCCCTTTGAAGAGACCTGCGTGCGGAGCCGAGCGGAAACTAGAGAATCAATCGCGCAGAATCTAGAGGGAGGGAATGAAGGCGCGAGGGATAGAGTAGTGACCGAACTTGATCTGTAGCTACTATAGCACAGTCGCGCTAGATAGCGAAGGTGTCAGTCGTTATGACTTGATATATGTCAATACCCTGAAAGCGGGATCAATGTTTCTCCTCGGCATTATCGAACGGTCTTTGCGTGCAAGAAAGTTGACGGCAGAAGGGGCTTGCTGTAGGATGACCGTCACATCGTTGTCGCAGTAGTCCGGCGGCACGGCTGTACACACCATACGGACTTCGCGATCGCATCGCGACCAGATCCTGTCGGAGCTGATGCCTATCTGGTTTCTCTCCCCTCGGTTCTCTGATCCCGTCTTAATGCGATCATACTGAAAGGATAGTGCATTGCCTACCTCTGTTCACACGAGTTTTCATACCCTTGGTCTGTCTGAACCTCTCTTACGGGATTTGACAGCAGCGGGCTTGCTGGTTCCAACCCCCATTCAAGCTCAGGCTATTCCACCAGCCCTGGAGGGTCGAGACGTCATCGGTTGCGCTCAAACCGGTACGGGAAAGACGGCTGCGTTTGTTGTCCCCATGATCGAACGGCTTGCAATGTTGCCAAAAGGTCAGCCGCAGGCATTGATTCTCGCTCCAACGAGGGAATTGGCCTTGCAGATTTGTACCTCAATTGAAAAGCTCGGTCGCAGCCATCACATTTCCGCCACGGTCGTCGTCGGAGGAAGCGATATGCAGGCGCAGATTAGAGGATTGCGTCAACGGCCTGATATCATAGTTGCCACTCCGGGGCGTTTGCTGGACCATATGTGGAATGGGACGATCAATTTGGCCCCGATCAAGATTCTGGTGCTTGATGAAGCCGACCGTATGCTCGACATGGGATTCGCTCCACAGATTAATCAGATTCTCGACGCGCTGCCTTTGGAGCGACAGACGTTGCTCTTTTCCGCCACGATTCCGACGGATGTCACCCGCTTGGTCCAAGCGAGTCTGAACGGTGCCGTTCGTGTGATGGTGACGCCTCACTCCACGACGGCTGAAGGCGTGACCCAGGCGGTGCAACATACGACTTCTCAGGAGAAGACGAAGCTGTTGGTGGCGTTGCTGGCAGCGGAACGGGGGACTGTCCTCGTATTTGCTCGGACAAAGAGCCGGGTTGATCGACTCGGCCAGACACTTGAACAGGCCGGTCACCGCGTTGCGGTCATCCATGGAGACCGAAGTTTGCCACAGCGCCTCCGTGCTCTCGATGGGTTTAAGCGAGGGCAGGTCAGAATTCTCGTCGCGACGGATGTCGCAGCCCGCGGGATTGACGTAGCCAATATCGGCCACGTAGTGAATTACGATTTGCCGAATTGTCCAGAGGACTATATCCATCGTATTGGACGGACAGCCCGGATGAAGATGACAGGGAGAGCGACCAGTTTTGTGGCCTACGAGGAACGTGAGCAGCTGCGCGCGATCGAAACGTTGCTGGGGCATTCTGTACCGTTGGCAGAGGGAAGCCCTTCACCCAATGCTCGCCCTCACTTGAGAATGCCAGAACGTTCCAGGGGTGATCATCAGCGGTGGGGGCGCCCGTCCGAGTCTTCCATCATACCGGAGGGGGTCTAGCTTTCTCTAGGACAGAGTCTGACGGCTAGCCCACATTATTCATTCGTCGCTACATCTCGGAGTACGCGCGGCAAGTTTCCCGTCTGTCTCGCCCCTCTCGCATTAATCACGACGGTACAGCGGTCAGGTTTCGAGGGGACGGACGCGAAAGAACCAACGACAGATTGATGGAGTTAGTAGTCGATTCTAGCGCAAGCAGGATTTACGGACGCAATATCGAAGATCCCGACCGAGCAGTTACAATTGAGGACGATTTGCCGGTATCTAACCGATGCGGGTGGTGTGGCACTGATGGTCAAGCAGAAGAGCGAGTATGGCTGCGTGGTTACCAAACAGCTGTAAGTGCGGTGTCCCTAATACAAAGGTTCTTGCGGACCCCACTGGAGCCCAGCTAAATCCGGATCTTCTCCCTCTGTATTCAGGGGGCGATCGGGCTTGTCCGTCTTACGCTGTTCTCGACGAGCGTCTTTCTCGCGCCGCTGGATTTGCTTTGCTTTCTCGCGATCTCGCTTTGCGATGGTCGTTTTTCCTGCTCGTCCGATGGTGCCCTCCTTTGCCTGGCGACTCATATCGAGTCACCAATCGCCTGCAATGTATGCCAGTGGTTTCTCTATGATTACGGTGTTTCTGTTGCTCCGCGACGTCTTTTGTTGTTTGACTCAGGAGCGTGACTGGTGGTCTTTGCTTCTCGTTCAGCCGTACGGGAGCGAGTACCTTGGCCAAACCCACGGCTTGCCATGTTCGACACTTGCTGGCGGATGTCTTCCATTGAGGTTGTCAGGCTAGTATCCAGAGGGCCTGGAAGACCGAGTACCTCCCATCGGATTTTTGGTTTCCGTGTCGCCCGCGCTCGGTTCTTTCTCGTCTTGTCGGCTCGCCACCCAGTGGATAGCTTCATAAGTGCTCCTTTATATATGGAACCGACATCTCCAGTGTGGGAGAAAGTTCAATGGTATTGAGGGTATCGGATAGAAATGCAAAACCATTGCATCCATCTTCTGCTAAGCATCCACGAACAGAATATGATGGCGCATAGAGCCAAGCACAGCCCCTAGAGAACCAATCGCGCTGGGATAATGCTTTGAAGTCGGGTGCGCGAGGAGTATTGCTGACTCGTACGGTGGACACACTACCATGGGCCAGTGCGAGAGTCAAACAGGGTATGTAGCTAGTTACAGAAACTATGGAAGAGGCGGACAATCAGACGCGAAAATTAGTAAGGAAGGGAACCGTAAGCTGGAGATTTAGAACTCGCGGACATGCCGGCTGAGGTATTCATTGTATGCTACGACTGAATTGGCATGATTGAGGAATTGTGTTTGTAAATAGCGTGTCCTGATGTACGGTAGAAACATCGTAGGGATGTTCTATGGTACAGGCCTCACATCGATCCTCTATTTTAAATAAGTTTCGTCAGCACCCTCGAGTCCGCATCTCTGCCCCCTTTGTCTGCGCCCTGTCTCATTGCCAGTCGCGTCGTTGGTTACGGAGACCTGGTACCGACTTGGGTGTGGTCTACGATCTTTCCATGCGCGGTGCCCGAGTCAGCACGGAGGCTGAGATCCGGCCAGGTGATGAAGTCACGTTGCACCTACGTCTTCCCAAACAGATCAAGTCTGCCGATATTGCTGTCGCCAAAGTACGATGGGCGAAGGGTCAATTCTTCGGCTTGGCGTTCACGGAAGTGTCCCCTGCTGCGCAGAATCGTCTGAAAAAATACGTAGCTATCGTTTCAACGATTGCTACGTAGCCTCCCCTTCATTCATTGCCATATTCACTGCGGTGCTTCTTTGGTAAGGGCGTACGGTGCTGCCTCTGGCGGACTCTAGTGGCGTTTGGGGGAATAGAGTAATGCGGTTATCCGACGTTGTCTTTGTGACGAGGCGAAGGAGTATGGGGCAGATGTTGAGTCAGATTACTTGATAGCCACTGCCTTGACTTCCTTGAACGTGGTGTGGCCCAGGAGGGTCTTCTGAACTCCATCCTGCATGAGGGTCGTCATGCCGGCCGCGATAGCAGCTTGAAGCATGTCCTCAGTTCTCGCCTTGGTCTGAATCATGTGTTTGATTTTGTCCGATCCCAGCAGCAACTCGTGCAAGGCCACGCGTCCCTTAAAGCCAGTGCGATTGCAGGTTTCACATCCCTTCCCGCGGGCCAGGCGGAAGGTATTGTCCTGTGGGATACCGAGCTTGTCCCAATGTTCAGACCCATAGCCTTGGCGGATTTCTTCGTATTCTATCGCTGTTCCGACGTACTGCTCCTTGCAGTCCTTGCAAATCCGGCGAGTGAGCCGCTGGGCAAGAACTCCCAACATCGCATCGGCAAAACTAAATGAGTCGCAGCCCATATCGAGAAGTCGAGTGATGGTTTCCACCGCGCTGTTTGTGTGGAGTGTGCTCATGACGAGGTGCCCGGTCAATGAGGCTTCAATGCCGATTTCCGCCGTCTCTTTATCCCGCATTTCTCCGACCATGATGACGTCTGGGTCGGCCCGAAGAAAGGCGCGCATGGCGGCGGCAAAGGTGAAGTTGATCTTTGGCTGAACTTGAACCTGCCGGAGCCCATACTGTGTGATTTCGACAGGATCTTCCGCCGTCCAGATTTTGATGTCCGGTGTGTTGATGAAGCCGAGGACGGAGTGCAGGGTTGTGGTTTTCCCGGATCCGGTCGGTCCAACGCAGAGAATGATGCCGTAGGGCTTTGCGGCGATCTCCTTGATCCCCGAGAGATTCCGGTCCGAGAACCCCATCTTATCGAGGGGCAAAGGCTCGCTGGCTGCGAGCAGACGCATGACCACGTCTTCGTTAAATCCTGAGGTCGGAATCGTCGCGACGCGCAACTCGATTTCCTTACTTTCCGACAGTTTGAATTTGATCTTGCCGTCCTGGGGCTTGCGCCGCTCTGCAATGTCGAGGCTAGCCATAATCTTCAGGCGCGACACGATGGCGCGTCGATAGCTTTGCGGGATTTTCATGTATTCGAAACAGTCGCCATCAACCCGGAAGCGGACAAGGGTCTCACGCTTTTCGCCATAGGGTTCGACGTGAATATCGGAAGCGCCTTGCCGATAGGCATCGGCGATGATCTGATTGGCTAGCCGCACGATCGCGTTGTCGTTTTCGTCGAGCCCGCCGCCGGCATCCTCCGCCGCCGCCTCTTGGGCTTCGTTGACGAGTTCGCCAAGAATGTCGGAAACATTCTCATCTAACTTTCTATTGTTGTTGCTGCTGTCCCCCTGTCCTGTGGCGGAGCCGAGGAACTGGGCGATATCGCGGCGGAGGCTGATCGCAAAACGAATGTTGAGTCCGGGGAATGTCCGTTTAATATCCGCTACACGATCGAGATCGCTCGGGTCGTCAGTCAAAATTTCAATTGCGGTCCGGTCCCGCTTGAGGGGCATCCAGTGGTTTTTTTTGAGGTAGTCGACGTTAAGGTTTTTCAGGAGCTCGATATCGACAAGCGTTCGATCGCTGTACTCGATATAGGGGCATTTGTGAAATTGGGCGAGCGACTTGCCGATATCCAGTTTCGGCACCTTGTACTTCTCGATCAGGATACTCTCGAAGTCCGACAAGCCTTTCCGGGACTCGGCAAGCGCATTGTCCAATTCGTTCTGGGTAATGCGGTTGTTCGTGACCAAGAGATCGAACTTGGTTGGGGCTTTCTTCAAAACCTTGCGGAGATTGAAGAATGCGATACCGAGCGCCTTGGCAATTTCCGCGACGGACTCTTCGTCTTTTCTTGTGAACCGAACGCCGCTCTTTTTGTTGAGGAGTTGGAGGACGCCCATCAAATACTTGTTGTCGGCCACGATCGGGTAGGTCAGAACCTGTTTTGTCTTGAACCCAGTCCGCTTGTCGTAGGATGTGTCGTGGACGAGAGAGGGATGGATGCCTTGCAGCTCAGCGATGTTATAGGCGTCGGCAATGCTTACCGGACGGAGATACTTTGCGCAGAATCCAGCGAGGCTTTGTTCGCTGATGGGAATGCGGAACTCCTCGACGCTGTCGATGCCAGGGACTTTGGAGAAAATCTCCTTTTTCTCGGAATCGAACGCGAAGATGGTGAGATCTTCAGCGTCGAAGATGCCGAGTACTTCTTTGCGCAGGTCGAGGAGAATATGATCGAGGTCGCTGGCCGCATGGATTTGCTCGGTGATGCGCTTGACATTCTCGGCGAATGCCACTTTTTGCTGAAGTTCCTGAAGATTTTGCGGGATGGGATTGGCTTGCATTACCCGGGGCTCCTGACCATCGATTACGAAGGTGATCGCTGGATTCGTATGCTCCAGGAAGAGTACATACGGCCCGCGTGACCACTAGTGCCGTGTGGAAGAGATTTGAAGCTCAGTCTAGCTGATCAAGGGTGGAAGGCAAGGAAAAGGCAGTTTCAGGCTCTGGCGATTATGGGAATGATAATAGGGATGAAGGCATCAGTGGGTGGCAGGGTGTTCAACTTGCTTGTATGCGAATCAGATGAGCGGCGACTTGCGCCGGAGGTAGCTTGAGTTTCACTCCGTCCTTTCGAGTTTTGACCTCCACCACTCCTTCGGCGAGGCTCTTGTCTCCAACAACGATTTGGAACGGAGCTCCCATCAGGTCTGCATCGTTGAATTTCACGCCCGCTCGTTCGTCCCGATCATCCCAGAGTACTTCGAGCCCTGCCGTCTGCAGTTCGTCGTAGAGCTGCGCGGTGACCTGGGCAGTCTGTGCCGATTGGGTGAGCGGGAGGAGATGCACATGGAACGGCGCGATTGGGAAGGGCCAGATAATGCCTTTCGTGTCGTGGTTCTGCTCGATCGCCGAAGCGGCAGTGCGTCCAACACCGATGCCGTAGCATCCCATAACGGCGAGGCACTCTTTGCCATGAAGATCCAGGAAGGAGGCTTTCATGGTCTTCGCTGTATTTGGTGCCGAGCATAAAGACATGTCCGACTTCGATGCCTTTCGTCGTCTTCAAGATCCCGTCCTTTCTCGGTGACGGATCTCCGGCACAAGCGCTGCGGAGATCGGCAAACTGCTCAACCTGAAAGTCACGATCCCAATTCGCATCGACATAGTGCATATCGCTCTGATTGCCGCCAACGATCACGTTGCGCAAGGCTTTGACGGCGTGGTCGGCAATAATACGAACGTGTTTCAGACCAACAGGGCCGGCAAATCCGATTGGTGCGCCAGTGACTTGCTCGACGACGGTGGGAGTGGCGAGTTCAAGATCAGTCGATTGCAGGAGCCGTTGAATCTTGACCTCATTCGCCTCATGGTCTCCCCGTATCAATACAGCGATCGTGTCTTTTCCTGTCGAGTAGAGGAGTGTTTTCACGAGGTGTGTAGGGGAGACATTCAAGAATTTCGTAACCTCTTCGACCGTCCTGCAGTGAGGCGTTTGGACGGTGTGCAGAGGCCGCGGGGCTTCGGTGTCCACATCAGTAGGGGGTAGGACTTCAGCCTGTTCGACGTTGGCGGCATAGGTGCCGGCATCGCTGTAGACGATCGTGTTCTCGCCCGTTTCGGCGAGCACCATGAACTCATGAGATGAGCTGCCGCCTATCAGGCCGGTGTCAGCTTCCACGGCACGGAAGGTGAGGCCGCAGCGCGTGAAGATACGATGGTAGGCATCGTACATTTTCTGATAGCTGAGCCTAGCGCTCGTTTCGTCTTGATCGAAGCTGTAGGCGTCCTTCATGATGAATTCACGTCCCCGCATGAGTCCAAAGCGGGGGCGTATTTCATCTCGAAACTTTGTCTGGATCTGATAGAAATTCAGCGGCATTTGCCGATATGAGCGGACTTCGCGTCTGAACAGGTCGGTAATCACTTCCTCATGGGTCGGCCCCAAGCAGAACTCGCGCTCGTGACGATCCTTGAAGCGCACCAGTTCTTTGCCGTAAAAATTCCATCGGCCGGTTTCCCGCCATAATTCTGCGGGAGATGCAATGGGCATAAGGAGTTCTTGCGCGCCGGCCCGGTTCATCTCCTCTCGAATGATCTGCTCGACTTTTCGGATGACCCGAAGACCGAGCGGAAGGTAGGTGTAGATGCCGGCCGCGACCTTGCGAATCAGCCCGGCTCGGAGCATGAGCTTATGGCTGACGGTTTCCGCTTCTCCCGGGTCTTCTCGCAATGTGGGAATTAAGACTTGAGATGTCCGCATGGTTGTGAGAGGGGGGTCAAAAATTCGTCAAGTCTGAGTGCCGGAGGATGGGGAAATATTTCAGTGACATGAAGACGTTCGACCTTCAGACTTATTTTCTATCGGAAGAAGATTCGTTCAAGGTCATTCCAGAACGCAAAGACCATGACACCCACTAATAGCACGAGTCCGGCCTGTTGTGCGAGTTCTCTCTGTCGTTCGCCAAGTGGTTTACGAAGGATGCCCTCGATGAGGAAAAACAGCAGATGGCCGCCATCGAGAATGGGTATGGGGAGCAAGTTGAGGACGCCCAGGTTGATGCTCAGAATGGCGATGAGATAGATCACATTTGAGGCACCCTGCGAAGCGGCTTCACCGGAGATATTGGCGATCGTCAGCGGGCCGCCGATATTTTTGCTGGAGAGGTCTCCCACGATCATCTTGTAGAGGCCTACTACGGTCAGCTCGGTCAAGCCCCAGGTGGCTCGCAATCCGTCATAGAGCCCCAGCAGAGGGGTGCTGGAGCGGATAATCGAACGGCCGCCGGGTCCTGCAATGCCGATCTTGCCGACTTCGACCGACTGGCCGTTGACCGTCGCTTTCTCAGCCGATGGCGTCACGGTCAACGAAGTGCGATGCCCTTCCCGCAAGACCTCTATGTGTAGCTGGCGGTTGGGACTTTCTTTCACGATACCGGTCATCTGAGACCAGGTATGGATCGTCTGGTCTTCGATCTTGACCACATGGTCTCCGGCTTGGAGCCCCGCTTTTTCCGCCGGAGAGTTTGGGGTGACCGATGTGACGAGGGGTGGTGCTTCTTCGATGCCCAGATAGTATGCTGGCTCTTGCGCAGAGACCTGTGGCCCTGGTGCGGTGGTGGGCGTGACCGTCAGCGTTTTGATCTGTTCGTCTCGTTTAACCTCGATCGTCAGTGCCTGCCCTTTACTCTTCGCCACTGCATCGAAGAGTTCTGTCCTGGTTGAAATGTCCTGTCCGTTGACTCGGCTGACACGATCTCCAATGTGGATGCCTGCGGTGTCGGCAGGAGAGCCGGGAACCATCGCTTCGATATCGGGAGTGAGATCCTGGAACGTCGGGACAGGAAGTGGAGCTCCGGTCGCGAGCCATCCGGCAAAAATGAAATAAGCCAGAATAAAGTTAAATCCAGGCCCTGCGGCAACGATCAGGACTTTGCCCCACAATCCTTTGTGTGCAAACGACCGCGCACGGTCCTCCTGTGTCGTCGCTTCGGTTTCATCTTCGCCGAACAGTTTGACATAGCCACCGAGCGGAATGGCTGAGAGGAGATATTCTGTTTCGCCCATTTTCCGGCCAAAAATCTTTGGTCCGAATCCAAGAGAAAATTTGAGAACCTTGACGCCGACCCAGCGAGCCGCCAAGAAATGCCCGAGTTCATGGAACGCGACTAACACGCCCAGAACGACCAGGAACCACCATGCCTTCTGCAAGAGCAACCAGACGGAATCGGGGGACCAGGTAAGTGCCATGAACACAGTGTATGCTCCTTCGTGTAGACCTAGCGTGCTAATGCGACTACCAACGATTCAGCCTTCTCTCGAGCCCAGCGATCCGCCTCCAGCGCGTCTTCCAACGTCTCGACGTCTTTGGTGGTGTGGACGTCCATTGTGCTGCGAATGATCTCCACAATATCGGTGAACCGGATACCCCCGTTTAAGAATGCCTCGACGGCGATTTCATTTGCGGCATTCATTGTGGCCGGCATCGTACCGCCGATTCGCAGGGATTCATAGCCAAGACCCAAGCAGGGGAACCGGTCGTGATCGGGCTTGCAAAACGTCAGCTTCGCAATTTCCGTCAGATCCAGCGAAGGCAGATCCAGCGGCATGCGCCCTGGATATTTCATCGCATAAGAAATAGGAGTTCGCATATCCGGCAATCCCAATTGTGCGATCATCGATCGGTCCTGATATTCTACCAGAGAATGAATGATGCTTTCCCGATGGATCATGACCTCGATCTGAGACTCCGGGATGTCGAAGAGCCAGCGGGCTTCGACAACCTCGAGTCCTTTGTTCATGAGAGTGGCGGAATCGATCGTGATTTTTGCGCCCATTTTCCAATTGGGATGTTGGAGTGCCCGTTCCGGTGTGACGTCCTGCAGTTCTTCGCGGTTCAAGGTCCAGAGGGCTCCTCCGGACGCCGTCAAGATCAGACGGCGGACATCCTCTTTGCGATGACCTTCTAACGATTGGAAGATCGCACTGTGTTCGCTGTCGACCGGGAAGATCCGAACGCCATGCCGCCGCGCCTCGTCCTGCATCAATTTTCCCGCCATGACCATCGGTTCCTTATTGGCCAAGGCAATTTGCTTTCCGCTCCGGATCGCCGCAAGGGTAGGCACGAGACCGGCACCACCGACGATGGCGGAGATGACGAGTTCGGCTTCTGGCGCAGAGGCAACCTGAATCAAGCCTTCTTGGCCGGCCAAAATTTCGACTGGCAGCCCCTCACAACGTTGCCGGAGCCTGGCGGCAGCGGAGGCATCTGATAGTGCCACGATACGGGGTTTATACCGGCGGATCTGGTCCTCGAGTTTCTCATCATTGCTGCCTGCAGTCAGTCCTGCCACACGAAATTCTTCCGGGAACCGGTCCACGAGATCTAAGGTGTTGGTGCCGATCGACCCGGTCGATCCAAGAATGACGATTGTTTTCATAAAGGGGTTTTTCACTCCATGACTCATAGCCGGCTTGCCAGCGTTATATAGTAGTAGAAGACAGGGGTGGCGAACAAGAGACTATCCAGACGGTCGAGCATGCCCCCGTGGCCCGGCAGTATCCCGCCGGAATCCTTCATGCCGACGGTGCGTTTCATCGCCGATTCGGCCAGGTCGCCCCAGAGACCTGCGAGGGTCAACAGGGTAGCCAAAATCAGACAATCGAGACCGGACAACTCAGGAAGAAACCACCACCGCGCTATGTACCCGGCTATTATGGCAGCAATTAAACCTCCCACCAAGCCCTCGACTGTTTTTTTGGGACTGATCGTGGGAGCCAAGCGATGTCGCCCGTACAGTGTGCCGACATAGTAGGCGCCGGTATCGGATGCCCAGGTTACCAGCAAAAGAAAGAAAATCAGCCATTCACCCTGAGGCAGGAGTCTTGTCATTGAGAGCATGCCGAGTGTGAGGCCTAGATAGAGGACGCCGAATAGGGTCATGGCTCCGTCCCTCAGGCTCTGTTCAAGAGGGGAGCGACCGAGGAGCGGGACCGAAGTAACACAGGCGAGTGTGGCCAGGAGGGTGGGAACGATGATAGCCGGCCAGTGTGTTCCGAAAATCAGGCCGGTGAATCCTGTCAGGCCGATCCCTATCAGCCAGGTGCGGCTGCGGTCGTTGAAGCACAATCGGTAGAATTCAAAGAGGGCGAGTGCCCCCGCCAGCGCCACGACGCCGGAAAATGCGAGTGGCGGGAGGTATCGAATGACGGCATATAACAGTGGAGCAAGAACCAAAATGGTATAGATCCGACGGGGGTCGAATCGGGACGCCGTAACCGGCGTCGGTTCAGCCTGCTGTTGGCCAGCGGTTTTATATTCCTGCATGGGGAGGTTGAGGTCGACCACTTATGACGAAATGGCACTGAGGACGCGACCGAAGCGCCGCTCACGCCGCTGGTATTCCAGCAAGGCCAGCAAGAGTTCCCGGCGACGGAAGTCGGGCCACAGCGTTTGAGTGAAATAGAGCTCGGTGTAGGCGAGCTGCCAGAGAAGGAAATTGCTGATTCGCGTTTCGCCGCTGGTGCGAATCAATAAGTCGGGATCGGGCAGTTCATGCGTATAGAGATATTGCTGGATCCGCGACTCATCCACGTCGTCTGGTTGCAGCTTGCCGTCTTGAACGTCATGAAGGAGTTCACGTACCGCGTCTACGATCTCAGTACGGCCACCATAGCTGAGGGCGAGTGTGAGATGTAGTCTGTCGAGATGGGCGGTTTCCTGTTCAGTGGCCTGGACCCATCGGCGGGCGGAACTCGGGAGGGAGTCGTGTCGGCCGATTGTCCGCACTCGAACACCCTGCTCAATGAGCTTCGTCCGTTCCGTCGAAAGGTAATATTCGAGCAACCCCATGAGCGAGGAGATCTCCTGAACGGGACGGTTCCAATTTTCTTGTGAAAACGCGTAGATCGTCAGGGCGTGGATGCCCAGTTCCAAGCAGACCGTAATTATTTCCCGGACGGACTTGATCCCTTCGCGATGACCGGCAATGCGAGGGAGGCTTCGCAGTTCTGCCCAGCGGCCATTGCCATCCATGATGATGGCAATATGCTTGGGTAAGAGGCTAGGATCGAGTTTTATGGTGAGCTCTTCTTCGGATAGCTGGTCCAGGGTCGATGAGTCTTTGGTGTCCATATCTGTGCTGTTGGTAAATATTCCTTTGCGCAAGATTGTACGATAGGCGAGCAAAGTCTACTGGCGAGGGGGAAGTTTGTCAAACAAATTTTCGTAAAAGTCCTGTAAAAGCGATGAGTTGGATGAATTGTCATTGCGCCTGCGGAAAGCGATCGGCTATACTTCCCCGTCTATTCGTAGGCCAACCGTCATGAGGATTTGCAAACCATGGGTGATCTTGTTCAGTTGACGTCCTTTGGGCTGACCGAAGGCGAGGTGCTTGGGGCGCTTGGGCGGGTCAAAGTTCGCGATGTCGACTATGCCGATCTCTATTTTGAGTCCTGTGTGTCCGAATCCGTCTCGATGGAGGAGTCCCTCGTCAAGCGTGCAACGAAGAGTGTATCGCAGGGCGTGGGGGTGCGTGCGACGGCAGGGGAAAAAACCGGCTTTGCCTATTCCGATGAGCTGACGAAGAAAGATCTCGAGCTCGCGGCAGATACGGCCCGGTACATAGCCAACTCGCCTGGTGGAGCCTACGCGGTTCCTGTTCCCGTTCATCAGCGCCCCACCAGAGATCTCTACCCGATCGATCGGGCTCAAGCTGAAGTCGCCACAGCGGAACGCGTGTCGTTGTTGAACGCGATCGATGCCGAAGCACGCCGATCCGATCCACGCATCAAGAATGTCATGGCCTCGTTTAACACAGAATATAAGGTGGTGATGGTCGCCACTTCAGATGGCACGTTGATAGGGGACGTGCAACCGCTTTCGAGGCTGCAAGTCACCTGTATTGCTGAAGAGAACGGCCAACGCCAAGCCGGCTCGTTCGGCGGGGGGGGCCGTGTCGGGTTCGAATTTTATTATGAGGGCGACCGGTATCTGCGATTTGCGCGTGAAGCGGCGCGTGAAGCCATCCTCAACTTGTCTGCCGTCGAAGCGCCGGCTGGTGTCATGCCGGTCGTGTTGGGTGGAGGCTGGCCGGGGATTTTGTTGCATGAAGCCATTGGCCATGGTCTCGAGGCGGACTTCAACCGCAAGAAAACCTCGGCATTTTCAAATCTTCTTGGGAAACGGGTGGCGTCCGATGTCTGTACCATCGTCGATGATGGTACCTTGCCTGGCCGGCGTGGCTCGCTCAACATGGATGATGAAGGGACCACGACCGGTCGCACCATGCTTATCGAGCGCGGAATCCTGCGCGGCTACATCACCGACAAATTGAACGCGCGTCTGATGGGGATACCCCTGACTGGTAATGGCAGGCGAGAAAGTTATCAAAGCGTGGTGCTGCCGCGCATGACCAATACATTTATGTTGGCCGGTACATCGGACCCTGAAGAGATCATTCGCTCCGTGGATCGCGGAATCTACGCTGTTTCGTTCGGCGGCGGGCAGGTGGATATCACCAACGGTAAATTTGTATTTTCAGCCAGCGAGGCCTACTTGATCGAGGGGGGGAAGATAACGAGGCCGGTTAAGGGTGCGACATTAATCGGCAGCGGACCGGAGATCCTCACCAAAGTCTCGATGGTCGGGCACGATCTCAAGCTCGATGAGGGCATCGGTACTTGCGGCAAAGAAGGACAGTCCGTTCCCGTGGGTGTCGGTCTGCCGACTATTCGAATCGATGAAATCACCGTAGGTGGGACGCAGCGATGAATCAGCAGATACAACAGCGCGACGGATATAGCCAGCTTGCATTCGACCTCTTGGCCAAGGCGAAACATGGCGGGGCGACGGAAGCGGATATCATTATCGCCGATGGAGAAACCTTTTCGGTGCAAGTTCGGTTGGGCGCGGTCGATCGCCTCACAAAAGCGCGAGAGAAACGTCTCGGCTTGCGTGTGTTTGTCGGGAAACGCTCTGCCAGTACCTCCACCTCTGATTTCTCAGTAGACTCCTTGAATCAACTTGTCGCCGAGACCTGTACTCTGGCGAAGGCCGTCGTGGAAGATCCGGTATCCGGCTTGCCAGCGGCAGATCAGATGGCGGGAGAGATACCGGACTTTGATCTTTACGATCCGACGAAACTGAATACGGAGCAGCAGATTGAATTGGCCAAACGGGTAGAGGCTGCCGCCATGTCGACGGATGAACGCGTCACGAATTCCGAAGGTGGCGACTTCGACTCCTCCTCAGGACGCGTGGTATTGGGCAACAGTCACGGATTCCTGGGAGAGTACCGGAGTTCCAGCTTCTCAATGTCCGTCTCACCTATCGCCACCGACCCGGTGACAGGGGCCATGCAGCGCGATTCCTGGTACGATGTGCGGCGGAAATTCGCCAAGCTGGACTCTCCGGAGACGGTGGGTCTGGAAGCGGCGCGGCGGACAGTCCGAAAGCTCGGAGCGAGGAAGGTGGCGACGCAGCGAGTTCCTGTCGTCTTCGACTCGGAAACAGCCGGAAGTCTCATGGGAAATCTCTGCGGTGCCGTGTCGGGGTATGCACTCTATAAAGGGGCGTCGTTTCTGGCTGGCCAATTAGATAAACCGCTGGCTCCGGAGTATGTCACGGTGTACGACGATGGGCGCGTGGTCGGAGCTTTGGGCTCTCGACCGTTCGATGGCGAAGGTCTGCCGACCAGGAAGACGACAGTAGTAGAGCGCGGGGTGCTGAAAAGCTATCTGCTCGATACCTATTCAGGAAGAAAGCTCGGTATGACATCGACCGGCAACGCTTCGCGCAGTGTCGGTGAGAATCCATCGGTCGGTCCCACGAATTTCTATCTCGCGCCAGGGGCGAAAACGGCGCAAGACATCATCAAAACGGTGAAACAGGGCCTGTATGTCACGGACCTCATCGGCTTCGGTATCAACATGGTGACCGGGGACTATTCTCGGGGAGCCTCCGGATTTTGGATCGAAGGGGGAGAGTTGGCCTATCCGGTTGAAGAGATCACGATTGCCGGCAATCTGAAAGACATGTTTGCAGGAATAGAAATGATCGGCAGCGACCTCGTGTTTCGTGGACGCATTGCGAGCCCGACCGTGAAGATTACAGAGATGATGGTGGCGGGCAATTAGCCGCGCTTCGCGGCTAATTGCCAGTTCTGAGTTCTGAGTTTTGAGTGTTGAGTTCTGAGTTAAAGAATCGAAAGACGAGAACAACGGCCTTTTGAATCTATAACTCAGAACTTATAACTCAGAACTCGCATCGGCGCGGAGGTGACCCATGGCCGAATCAATTAGAGAAACCCTGGTTCAGTATCCCAGCGACAAGGTCACGATGCGGGCCTATGTGGCAGCCCCGCAGACGAAGGAGCGACGTCCTGCGATCATTGTGATTCAGGAATGGTGGGGACTGACCGACCACATCAAGGACGTCGCAAAGCGCTATGCCGCTGAAGGGTACGTGGCCATCGCCCCGGATCTGTATTCTCGATTAGGAAATGCCCTCACTACCGATCCTGGCGAAGCAGGCAAGTTAATGAATACGCTTCAGCAGGAAGATGGGCTCAAGGATTTGAATGCCACGGTAACCTATCTCAAGTCCGTTCCGGAGGTTGATCCCACGAGAATCGGGGTGACCGGATTTTGTATGGGCGGATCCTATGCGCTCATGCTGCCTTGTGTGAACAAAGATGTGAAGGCGGCTGTACCCTTCTATGGTCAGGTGCCGAATCCCGATGCGCCGCTGCAACAACTGTCGGCTCCGGTCCTGTACCTCTACGGGGAAGATGACGGCTGGATTACTAAGGCGGATGTTCAACGGCTCGCGGCAGGCTTCAAGAAATATAGCAAGGCTGGCGAGATCAAAACCTATCCCGGCGCGCCTCATGCATTCTTCCGGGATACAGACAAGACTGTGTATCGTCCGGAGGCAGCCAAAGACGCCTGGGTTCGCGCCACAGCATTTTTCAAACAACATCTGAGATCATAGAGAAAGCACAAGTACATGCCTCTCGATGCCGAAATTGGAAAGACCATGCTCCAGCTGATCACGTCCCGATACGACGACCGGCATTGGCGCAAGAAGATTGAAAAGACCTTGGGGCTTCCGCAATCCGGTGTCGGAGATCCTGCGCAACAGCAGATTTTCATGTATCTCAAGATCGAGCTCAAGGCCTACAAATCGCGCCGGGCCGATCCTGACTCCTGGATTATCGGAGGGTATGCGACGAAGGAAGTCATCGATCGAGCCAAGTTCCAACCTCAGCTGGTCGGGCCAGATGTCACGAAGGATGATGTCGCGTTTCTGGGCAGCGATCCTGGGAAAGAGGTCGATGAAGCCTGGTGGGACGAGATGCTTGTGTCCTGGTTCGATGTGCCGGAAGAAGAAAAGCCTGCAGAGAGAAGAAGGCGACAAGCCCGTAGATTCAGATTCCTTGTCCGAAATCAAAGCTAAAGCATAAGATACGCCGCCCGCTGCTGCTGCCGCTTTTGCCATCGTGGGAGCGTCGCTCGGGAGGATACGTGCCGCCGCAGGACCTCCTGAATCACCCAACTACGCCTGGCGTGCTCTCAGCCTGTAAACTCGCCGAGCCTCAAACAGTACAGGCTTCGCCGTTGCGACGGCAGAGCAACGGTCGCATGCTGCGGCAAGTTGTGTCCCGATTCATCCGGTCATCGGCGGCAACGATCCTCCCGAGCGACTTTGAGAAATAAATTGATAGAGCTTGGAGTAGTCTGATTGGAGGTATTCGCGTAACTTCCCTGCGGCGAGACTCAGCAGGGCGCTGATGCACGTGTCAGAAACCACGTAAACTCCTGGGCAAGAACGTCGGCAGCACTGCTTGGTTGGGTGGCGCCGACTCGACGGTCATTGACGTAGAACTTCTTTCTTCATGTAATGGGCTCCCGTGAAGCGTTTGAGATAGGGCCCTCTCCGCAGGTTGTTCATCAACCGACAGAACCAAGCTCTTGAGATCGGATCGGTGATGGAGTTTGGAAAGTTGTACTGATACCTCAGATCTTCGCCTGGGACCTTGGTGTACGCACGTTGGAAGGCTGCATGCAGATAGTCCTGAAGCCCCCAGCGCACGTTATTCAGGAGTTCAGTCAACCACGTACCGTAGTAAACAAAGTAGTCTTCTTGGAGGTGCTCGCGGAAATCATCAAGCGCCAATGGAACCTGCTCAAGTTCGACGGTGTAACCGTTCCGCTCTAGCAGCTTCACGACGTGCTTCGATACACCAGTAAGCCTCGACAGATTGTGCTTCACGTGGTTCCCGAGAATGATCAGGAACTCCATGCGAGACACAGTGAGTGTCGCGTCGATTTCGAGAGTTGGGAGCCACATTCTGAAGGTGGTCTCCGCGTTGAGCCAGGAGCCCAAAGCGTCCACCGCGTCCCGTAGTGCGCTCACGCTCCCGCCTGAGTCAAACGCCTTGCTGTTACATGCCGAAACGAGCACGTCTAGGCACGACCCCTTGGTCCCTGTCAAAGCGGAGTCCCCGCCTTCTTTCACGAAGTCGAGTAGTCGTACCAGGAAGATCTGCTGGTGAACGTGGGACTTGTATCGAACCTCTGTCTCCCCGGGATATGCAGAAACATCAATGAGGTCAAGCAATGCATGGTTCACGATGTCGTCGATACCTTCCAGGGCGATACAGATTCCTATCGTCTCTTTCTCCGCGATGCTGGAATTCATTGAGCTGCTCAACTATTGAATATACTGACCAGAATAGTACGCGGATGCCGCGTACCAACTCTCGCGAAATTCTTCTGTTAGTTCATAGACTTGTCAGCTCTATCCACAATACGGCGTTGGTGTTCTATACAGACCAGCATAGTACCGTTATAGCTGCGTAGGGCTCAACCCTTGACCGATAAACAGGGGCATTCTACTTTTTCGAGTTTAACGGGTCCACTCTGGAGGAGTGACTTAACGAGCCTCGGATGGAAGGGATGGGCACGGAGGCTTTCGCTATGGCGTGGTATGCCAGTTGGTTGCCAAACCAGGCAAAGCCGGAGCTGTCCGCTCTTCGTTAGCCGAGGCCTTTCTCCGTGCTGTTGAGTCCGAAAGGGTCGTTATATATGGATGGATAGGAAACGCTTTTTGACAGGCGCCGCCAACCACATGTGATGAGAGAAACGTGTGAGTTATGACCCGAACAGATCCATCTGGGTCGGCTGTGGCGGTTCGATGTGTAGTGTCGGTGCAGCAACCGTGGTTGCTGTCGTGGGTTCGGCTGGTTTGGTATTTCGATCGAGAAACTCTCGCAGTTTTTTGAAGTCCTCGCGAAGCGGGTCGAGCATGCTGCCTTGGTGCAAGGCTGCGGCTGGGTGCAGCAAGGGAAAGAGGACAAAGTCTTTCATGTAGAACGCTTGACCGCGAACCTTTGTAATTCCCACCTTCCGTTCCAGCAATGTTTGCGTCGCCCAATTTCCTAACGTGCAGACCAGTTTCGGACGGATCATCTGGATCTGTTGCATCAAAAACGGTTTGCAGGTCTCGACTTCATCCGGCTCCGGGTCGCGGTTGTTCGGGGGGCGGCATTTGATCACGTTGGCGATGTAGATATCGCTGCGAGACAATCCTGCCGATTGCAACAAGTCGTTCAAGAGTTTTCCCGCGGCCCCGACAAACGGCTCTCCCTGCTGGTCTTCGTTGAAGCCGGGTGCTTCCCCTACGAACATCACGCTTGCGTGAGGATTTCCCACGCCGAATACCACCTTGGTTCGGCCCATCTTCGCGAGTTTGCAACGTTGGCAGTTGTGCAGAGAGGTCGCAAGTTCTTGGAGTGGTGTTGTGCTCATGATCGAATAGAGCAGAAGAAAAAGTCACGGTATCTTAGAAAGGCAGAGCTAGGTTGTCAATGCGGTCCTGCCTAATTTTACGATGGCTCGAAGGTTGCGACTCCACTTTCCCCAGCTTGCTAGCGGAGCGCGATCGCATCGGCGCAGCGGTTGCCGCTGACAATGGCGCTTTCGAGGTTGGGAGGCCATCCTGTATCGGTCCAACTACCAGCCAGCAGCAAGTTGGCAATCGGACTGCGTTGGATGGGCCGATGTAATTTTGTTCCGGGCTTGAGTGAGAGGATGGCGGTTGGAACTGTCTGAGGGTGGGTCGATACGATTCTGCTTTCCGGCAGGAGGAGCCCTAACGATCTGAGTAGGTCACGGATGCGTATATCAAGATGTGAATCCGATTGAGCCTGTGCGATCTGGTTATCGGTCGTGACGAGTGAGTAGTTGGTGCGATCAGGCGTTGCTGCTGTGGCAAGTACCCAGTGAAAGGATGGGTCGCTCAGTAGGATGAGGCGAGGTGTGGCACAGGGTTGCTCCGCCTGCACGTGAA
Organism: uncultured Nitrospiraceae bacterium; assembly: GCA_963781915.1. Lineage (GTDB taxonomy): Bacteria > Nitrospirota > Nitrospiria > Nitrospirales > Nitrospiraceae > Palsa-1315. The sequence continues at coordinate 37,418 of CAWAIH010000012.1, forward strand.
GGCTTGTACTCTCGATCGGTTGTAATTCTGTGAGTTGTTGAAAATAGGCGTAGCGGGTGAGCCATCGCTCCGGAAGTAAGGCTGTGAGCTGTTGAGTGGGCAGGGCTGCCACATACCAATTGGCCTGTAACAGGGATCCATCCCGCAGCAGGACTCCCGAGATGCGATCTTGTTCATAACGAAGCTGGGTCGCCTCAGTGTTGCACACAATAGTTGCGCCAGCCCTGGTCAGTGTCTCGGTGATCGGCTGTATGAAACAATTCTGAAGCGAATCCTGCACGACCGAGACACGGCTGTCCGGGCGAGTGCTCAGGAACAGGGGTTTCATCGAGCGCACGAAGACATCGGCGGACATTATGGCGAGGTCATTGCCGGTCAACCATCGCGCGAGAGGATTCCAGACAAGGTCGCGGGTCTGCGCGCTTTGGCCGATTGATGTCAACCATTCGTCAGCGATACGTTGCTCCAGATCGGCTGGCAGTTCAGCATCGCCTTCCCATAGTTGTTCCACCCATGATGCCAGTTGCCATCGTTCCTTCCAGGGGATGCCGGCAAATCTCAAAAGATTTACCCAGCTGTGAAGAGGGGCGGGGAAGGAGCTGCGCGGGTAATGAACGAGGGAGCCGTCAGGGAGACGAAACTCTAGTGGGATGGCTATTTTATCCGGCTGCCGTGAATTTGAATGGAGCGAGTGCAGCAACGCTTCTGTCGCGCGATGACAGCCGAGGAGGGTGAAGGGCTCAGGGCAGTTGTGAGAGCCTTCGCCTATGTGGGTAGTTCCAAAAGAGGGGTGACGATCGACGATTGTGACTCGATAGCCAAGTGGGATAAGGCGGTAGGCGGCCGTGAGGCCGGCGAGGCCTCCACCCAGAATCACGACGGATTGAGTGGCGGTGGATGTCACGACATTCGGGAGCGGATCCACACTCCGGCGGCCACGGCCAGTCGATGACCCGTTGAGAGTCGGGCTCGCTGGCCGAATATCTGATGTCCCGGCCTCTCGATCCTTTGTAAAATGGGGAAATATACGGCGCGCATAATTTCAGCGACCGTCAGTGCTCGCTGATCCTGTGCCGGTAGGGCATCGAACGCCGCCTGTGCTTTAGCGTAGTACTCATGGGCTCTTGCTGTTTCAGAATGAAGCAACTTGTGGAGTTCTGCGCTTTCCTGACGCTGGAGGATGGTCTGATCGGTACAGCCGAATTTTTCGAGGTCTTCTTCCGGCAGATAGATGCGCCCTTGAGCTGCGTCTGTTCCGATGTCCCGTAGAATGTTCGTCAATTGAAACGCCATTCCGAGGGCGACGGCATAGTCCTGTGCCCTGGCCGACGTGGGGCCGAAGATATGGAGGCAGATGAGTCCCACGACCGACGCAACACGGTAGCAGTAGACCGAGAGGTCTTGAAACGAAGCGTATCGTACTGCGGTGAGGTCCATTTCGACGCCTTTGATGAGCTCATCGAAATAGGCCTGCGGGATAGCCAGTTGCCTGACATGGTGGGCCAGGCTGATAGTCACCGGGAAGGTCGGCGTGCCGCGGTAGGCTGCTTCAAGCTCGATCCGCCACCGTTGGAGTTCATCCTGAGGGTTACTTCCTGCCGGGGGCTCATCGACCGCATTGTCGACTTCCTTACAGAAGGCATAGACCGTGTACATCGCAGCGCGCTGCTTTCTCGGAAGAAAGAGGAAGGAGTAATAGAAATTGCTCCCGCTCTTTTTGGTGAGAGCCGTGCAATAGGCTTGCGCGTCAGCAATGGACAGTGCAGTCATGGGTGTCGGTGCATCGGTCGTGGTCCAAGGCGGCGGGCCATGGATGCATGAATGTGATGGTCATCGGACGGGTGCAGGATAGCTGCTAAGAGTTCGATGCCGTCGATGAGGCGAGGGCCCGGTCTGCTGAAATAGGAGGAGGCGTCGACCAGGTAGGTGTGTTCGGCCAACGAAGGCGAAAGTTGCCATTGACCCGGTTGTTGCATCAGTTGGAGCAGCTCTGTCTGCGTCCGTTCAACGGAAAATCCGCAGGGCATCACGATGAGGATGTCCGGAGCCGCGGCCAAGACCTCGTCCCAGGTCACAACTCGCGAGGGGCCTCCAGGCTGGGCGAGGACATCCTGGCCGCCGGCTAGCTGGACCATTTCCGGAACCCAATGGCCTGCGACAAACAGTGGAGAGAGCCATTCGATACAGACTACGCGGGGGCAATGAGCGGTGTTCTGGACGCGACGGTGTACCGCCTCGAGTCGGTCACGCAAGTGCGCGGCGAGACGATGGCCTTCCGACGACCGCCCTGCAGCATCGCCGATCCGTACGACATCGTCGATCACGTCATCGACCGTACCGGGGTTCAATGTGAGGACGGTCGGTTGGTGAGGCATGGAGCGAAGTGTGTCATGCAATTGGTCCGGTGTAATGGCGCAGACGTGGCAGAGGTCTTGGGATAGCACCAGATCGGGGCGCGCTTCTCGCAGGAGGTGGCCTTTTAGCCGGTAGAGCCGTTGTCCAGAGGCGACAAGCTCACGCACTTGTCTGTCGATGTCATCGCTGGCCAGTCCATCAGAGGGAATCATCGGTTCAACCATAATGGGCACGCTTCTGACCGATGGCGGATAGTCGCACTCATGGCTGATCCCGACCAGTTCATCGCACAGACCGAGTGCGGCAATAACCTCGGTTGCACTGGGAAGCAGAGAGCAGATTCTCATGCCACTGGGCTCCTTATGCGCCAGGAGTCTGTCCGAGTAATCCTTCGTTGCGAGGCAAGGGAGCTGTTAGTAGATGCGAGGCCGCAGGCTCGAAAAAACCGGAGGCGTATTCGCTGGAATACGTTGAGGATTTTTTCGGGCCGAGAACAACGCAGATACTTGCAGATCGCTCGCCGCAGTAGAATGGCATTACTCGGACAGACTCCTAGGCCACAACCGTTCGCGGAGTTCGCTGAGGCGAACCTCTGAAAGACTGTGGGTGACTGCATGGGCTTCATGCAGGTCATGGGGCGTGTGTGTGTTCGCTACGGCGAGAACTTTCATTCCCGCAGTTTTTGCGGCGCGGATGCCAGGGATGGAGTCCTCAATCACCAAACAGGATCCGGCGGTGATAGCCTGCTCTCGGCGTTGCCGATTCAATCCGTTGAGAGCGTGGAGAAAGGGGGCCGGATCGGGCTTTCCTTTGGTCACGTCTTCTGCGCTGGTGATGTGAAGAAATTCTTTATGAAGCCCTGCCTGTTCAAGAATCACCTCGATCTCATGGCGGAGGGCGCCGGACGCGATGGCTAACGGGTAGGTGGCGGCGGCTTCACGCACGAACTCGCGCACGCCTGGGAAAATGACCGGGTGATCCTTCACCGTTGCCAGATAGGCATCGGCTTTTCGTTGCATCAGTTGTGAGATGGCGGCGGGGTCAATGGGGCGTTGGTGCGTATTGAGCGCTGCGATGAAGCAGCCACGATCGTCGTACCCCAGGTAGTTGGCGTAGTAGTCTGATTCAGTCAGGCTGATGCCGATTTCTTCCAGCGTCTGACGAAAACCGGAGAAATGGAGGGGTTCGGTGTCCGCGATTACGCCATCAAAGTCGAAAATGATTGCTGTGAGTGTGGCCATGGAATCGACTCAACCTGTGGGTGTGGTTGGGAATAGAAAACGGGCGGATTATAGCACAGGGAGATTGGTTAACCCGCATTATTCATGACGATTCGTCGCGAAATCGCTGAGCCGCGTTGCGAGACCGGCGCGCGGAGCCCTGAGGATCCGATGCGTACTCATGCAGTACGTTGAGGGTCCGAGGGGCGAGCCCGCTGGCCGAAGGCTCGTCGCAGCAGCGGATCGGCGATTGCAGCAGAAGCGCTCATGAATAATGCGGGTAAAAAAGGCGAGAAAGTGTCTATCCAGTAGGGGCTATTCGCGTGAGAAAAACGGAAGGGTCAGAACTTCAGGCGAAGACGTTTTTCCGCGACCCAGCCATTTGTACCTTCGTCGGTGCGTACCAAATACATCCAGCCGCTTGGCTGGAGATCGCCGTCCACGACAGTGAGCGAGATCCCGGGACGAACGATCGGCCCCGGTTTGCTGCTCGATGAGTCTGCGAACAAGGGAATGCTTCCGCCGGGAGCCACTTGGTCTCCCGTAACGGTCACTTTCTGTCCTTCACTGAACATCGGGTCGAGAGGCGGGTCGATCGGTGCAGCGGGTTTCGCTGCCGCTTGAGACAGTGGAGCATTTGCCGGAGCCGCAGTAGTGCCGGCAATGGCGGGAGCTGCCGGAGAAGTTTCAGGTGCCAATGGGGCTGGAGCGATGGTATTCGGATTGGGAGCGGCTTGCGGCGCAGGCGTCGAGGCCTTAGGCTTCGGTTTCATGGCCATTGGTGCCGGGGTGCTCTCACCCAGGTAGGGACTCAACCATTCTGTCACCATGTCCGGTTCCATTGAGATATAGCCAATACCGCCGACAAGAACCAGGATCAGTATCCAGAGCACCGGGCTTCCCTTACTGGGTTTCTTGCGGGGACTCACCGGACCCCGTGCCTTTGTGGCCATTGTTTGATCAAGTTCCTCGTCCGTGAATTCCAAATCCGGTTCTGGTTGGCGAGCGAACAGAAGAGTCCAATCAAAGGGATTCAGGACCGAAGTCAGGTTCCCGGCGAGCGCAGCCATCAAGCACCTCCCTACTGAACGATTCGATCCACGTAGACTAATCTGTGGAAATACCTATCACCATCGCCCGGTGCTGTCAATTTTGTTGAGGAATTGCGCGTAAGAATAGAGAGCCCGCATTGTTCATAACGGTTCGTCGTCCCCCACCCATCCCTCCCCCATACTATGGGGGAGGGTGAGGGAGGGGGCGCGCGACAAGCGCGAGGAGGGGGACTTGCGTGACGTGTGAGCCCTGTCCCTACCTGTCGCGCTTTTCCCGCCAGTCTCGCCCGTCTCGCTTGAGTCAGGGATCGGCGATTGCAGCAGAATCGATCATGAATAATGCGGGCTAGGTTCAACAGGGGTGAGTGGGGCTGCAGGAAAAGACTTGCCCCTCCCGACTGCCTGTTCGAAAGACGGTGAGGCCTTTGCATCCGAGTTGGTAGGCAAGCAGAAAGGCTGCGGCCACCTCAGCCTTGGTCGCCGAGGCAGGCAAATTGATGGTTTTCGAGACACCGCTGTCGCTATATCGCTGAAACACCGCTTGCAGACGCACATGATGTTCAGGCGAGACATCGTGCGCCGTGGCAAACAGCCGGCGCAGCTCTTCGGGGATATGGGTTAAATGTTGAATGGAGGGACAGGCTGCCAGGTCAGGCTGGAGTAAGGCGAGATTGAGACCGAGCCTGCCTGCGCGACGGACAAAGGCTGGATGAAGGGAGGTCAGCACGACACCGTCCATGATATGACGGACTTCCTGCACGCCGTATAACGGTTCAATGCCGGGCGAGCAGCCGGCAATGAGGCTGATGCTGCCGGTCGGAGCGATGGTAGTCACAGTTGCGTTTCGATGCTGTTGGTGAAGTGTTTGGAGTCGGCTGCCTCGATAGGCAGGAAAGACTCCGCGTTCGGATGCCAGCGCTGTCGATGCGAAATGGGCGCGAGATTGAAAGAACTCCATTAGAGTCTTCGCTGTCTGGAGCGCGGCTTCGGAGTTGTAGGGGATATTGAGGGAAATCAGCAGGTCGGCGAAACCCATGATGCCCAGACCGATCTTCCGGGTTTGTTTCGTCATGTGATCGATTCGAGGAAGCGGGAAGCGGCAGCGATCGATCGAATTGTCGAGGAAGCGTACAGCAAGGGAAATGGTTTCGGCCAATCGGTCGAAGTCGAGGGCGGGGCCTGCATCCGCTCGTGAGACGAAGTTGGCGACGTTGATGGAACCGAGGGTACAGGACTCATAGGCCAGAAGAGGCTGTTCGCCACAAGGGTTGGTCGATTCGATGGGTCCGAGGAGCGGGGTGGGATTAGCCCTATTGATCGTGTCGAGGAAAAGCAACCCTGGCTCGCCGCTGGCCCATGCCGCTTCGACGAGCCGGTCGAATATGAGTTGTGCCGGGACCCGCCTCATCGGCTTGTTGGTGTGGGGATTGATCAGGGCATAGGTGCGACGGTGTGTGAGGGCCCGCATGAAGGAATCGGTAATGCCGACCGAGAGATTAAAATTCGTCATCTCGGTCGGCGTCTGTTTCAGTGCAATGAAGTCGAGGATGTCCGGGTGGTCGATACGGAGGATGCCCATATTCGCGCCGCGCCTGGTTCCGCCTTGCTTAATGACGTCTGTCGAGAGGTTGAAGAGGCGCATGAAGGAAATGGGTCCGGAGGCGACGCCGCTTGACGATGCCACCAGGTCGTTGCGCGGGCGTATATGACTGAATGAGAATCCTGTGCCGCCGCCCGACTGGTGGATGAGTGCCTGATGTTTCAGGTTGTCATAAATGGAGGCGAGGGAGTCTTCGACCGGGAGGACAAAACAGGCGGAGAGCTGCTGGAGACGTCGCCCGGCGTTCATGAGTGTGGGAGAATTGGGGAGAAAGTCGAGACGCGCCAGGCAATCGTACCAACGTTGAGCCGCGTGGGGTAGCCGTCCGGCGGTCGGGTAGAGTCGTTCAGCTTGTGCGATGTCTGTCGAGACGCGCCAGAATAGTTGGGCCGGCGTCTCGACGATCGTTCCCGCAGCGTTCTTGGCTAGATAGCGTCCGCGCAGGACGGTTTTAGCATGGGCAGAAAGTCGAAGCCGTGAAGATTTCGGCGGGCGTAAGGGCTTGGTCGTTTTTCTAACGGACATAGCTCCATTATACCTGTAGTGGTGCAGCTTGCATCTTGACGCTCCAGTTCGGCAGAATGAGCGCCCACTGACCGGCGGCCATGAAATCTTATCGCGAAGAACTCTGGTTCGAAACAAAGACGCGGCGCGCCTACCTCAACATCACGCGGCAGGTTGAGGCGGTGGTCGAGAAGAGCGGCGTCCAAGAGGGGCTTGTGTTGGTCAATGCCATGCATATCACGGCCAGCGTCTATATTAATGATGACGAACCGGGTTTGCTCAAGGACTATGACCGATTCTTAGACCGGCTCGTTCCCCAGGACGCGGCCTATCAGCACAACGAGACGGGAGAAGATAACGGCGACGCCCACATCAAGCGCCAGCTGATGGGGCGAGAAGTCGTCGTCGCGATTACCGAAGGCCGGTTAGATTTCGGCCCGTGGGAACAGATTTTCTACGGGGAGTTCGATGGGCAGAGACGAAAACGCGTATTGGTAAAGGTGATTGGGGCGTAAACCCGTATATCGTTCGACCGGTGGCCGGAACTCTGTGGGAAGAAACTGTTGGAGCGCTTGCTACCACAGGAAAAGTTTGGCAACATGGAGCGCAGCGCTGCACGGCTGTGCGGTAGGAGTCTGTCGATATGTTAAGTTGGTCTCGCCCTGACCCCCTCACACGAGATCTCGTACACTTGATCAATGCTCGGCGCCATGACCATGGCGATACCGATGCGGCCATCGATACGCTGCAAGCCTTCTTGGAGCAGGGGCGGGAGTATGACCTCTTAACGGTACTGGCAGCGCTGGATGAGGACATGGCGGAATGGCTCTTCGATCTGCTCGCGGAGGCATCCTGCTCCGTGCTCATCGATGGGCCGGCCGATGAAAAATTGTCCTATGCCGTTATGGCGGCCTTGGAACTCCCTCTCCAAGCCAATCTGACCCATCCCCTCAAGTTGAAGATTGACCCGGTTGCGACGGCGGAGCTGTTGCATCGGCATCTTCGGCTCTCTGCCGGGACGGTCGTGCGAGTGGAGTCGCGCCTATTAACCGATTCGACGCTGGAGCCGCTCAGTCTCCAGGGGTTGAACGATCATTTGAGCACGGTGGCGGATTCCCAGAGGGCCATGTCAATTGCCGCTCGGCTCTATCCCCCGGTCGAGAATACCGCCTTTCTCTTCTTTGAGCTAATCGGTGTGCCGGACTCTGGACTGCCCGATTCGCTGGAAGACCGGCATCGCCGAGCTCTCCTTGAAGGCCTCGCGGCGCAATGTCCTGAATTGGCGTTGGCTCCCGATATGATCGAAGCCCCGGTCTATGCCGCCTATGCTATTTTCGATGCGCAAAATGCCGTGCGGCTCCATCGGTTGGCGGATGAGACTGCGGCAGTCTGGCGCGATCTGGACCCTCTTGTCAGGGCCCGCACGATCGTGCATCTCCATACGCAGTGCGGGAACGGCGTGTACATGCCGGTGTGGACCGATCTATTCGACCCAGAACTTCCTGAAGACCATGGTCCTGTGTGGACCTCTCCCGATGTGTGGATCTTCACGGCCGATTTACCCATTGAATGGCCTGGAGAAATGCTCACCAATCGGCTGCTCGCCGAAGGCTGCACCAGGTTTGAAAACCACATCGTCGAGACTCCGGAAAACTAGCCCGCAACTATATTAAGCAAGACGGGCGAGACTCGCGGGAAACGCGTGACTGGCGCGACCCGAACCTCGGACCTCGAACTCTCACGCGTCTCGCTTTTCTCGCCAGTCGCGCTCTTCGCGCGTGACTTTGTAGAAACCTGACAATTCGTCGATTTTCATGACGGCTTATCCTATGCTGGGCTTGGTCGGATAGGGAGTAGTCATGGCTCAGCAACAGTCTTCGAGCGGGATCATTATCGGGGCTATCACTATCCTGGGACTTGGGCTCGTGTGGGTGACGGTGGTCACCAATCTTCCGTCACAAGAAGAGCTGTCTTCTGCTGCGGTGCCTGTAGAGCCTCGTCAGGCAGCGCAGCCCTCGTCTTCCCTGTCTTCGCCACCCACGTTGGATTTCACCATTCCGACCTCTCCTCCGCTGCCTTCAGAGGCAGCTGTGTCGAGACCGGACGATGATCGATTGCGTGACTCCAATCTTGAAGCTCCGGCTGTGACAAGGATGGATTCTCCTACGCCGCAGGCGACCAGGTTGAAGTGCGAATCGGACATCGAACAATTGTGTCCCGACTCTCCGGAGGGTTCTACTCGCACTCGTTGTTTGCAACAGCGTGCTAAACAACTTCCACTACAGTGCCAAAATCAGTTGCACGAGCGTTTTGTCAAGTGGAAGGAAGATCGAAGTCGAGTGATGGCGGCCTGCGAGGGGGATATCAAGCGATTCTGCAGAGCAGTGACGCCTGGGAGCGGGCAAAGCTTAGCGTGCTTACAATCGCATGGCCAGGAGGTCTCCGACCGCTGCTACCAGACCTTTCCGAAGGGCACATTCCTCGTCAAATAGCCGAGTGGGAATAGTGCTTCATTACGCGACGAATCGTTTTTTCAGTCTCTCCCATAGTCCGGCTTGGAACTCATCCCGTAGGGCCACGACGACTACGGTCGTGTTGTCGTCGCCGCCGGCTTCATTCGCCATCAGGATAAGGCGATCGGATATGGCGGAGAGATCCTCCGATTCGCTGAGAATGCGAAGAATGTCGTTCTGGTGGACCGCACGGGTAAGTCCGTCTGAGCATAACAACAGCATGTCGCCGCTCTTGACCGGAACTTCCGCCAGCTCGACATCAATACTGCTCCCGATGCCGAGGGCTTTTGTGACAATGTTTCTGCGGGGGGAAGATTGAGCCTCTTCTTCCGTGATGAACCCCTTGAGGATCTGTTCGGCAACCCAGGAATGGTCTGTGGTGAGGGCTCGGATTGTCCCGTTTCTGACGAGGTAGAGTCGGCTGTCTCCGACATGGGCGATGGCGAGCGCTTCCTCGCAGAACGATGCGGCGACTACGGTGGTGCCCATCCCGGCATAGTCAGGCCTGCTCCATGATTCATGATAAACGACCTCGTTCGCCGCACGAATCGCGCTGGCAAGACGATTGGTCGATGCCGATACCGAGGCATCGTAGGGGCCGATCAGCGGCAGGTCCGTGCATGTGGCTGCCCCGGCCAGGTGCGTCTGAATCGCTTCGACCGCAAGGGCACTGGCAATTTCTCCGGCGTTGCCGCCGCCCATGCCGTCACAGACAACATAGAGGCCGAGTAGAGGATCGACCACAAAACGATCCTCGTTATGGGGCCGTTTAAGGCCGGTATCGGACTTGGCGCTATGTAATCGTTCAAGGGCCAGACGACACCTCCCTCAGGCTGCGAGACTCTGTATACAGGCACGGAGTTCGCTTGCGAATTCTTCCGCGCGCCGATAGCGATGAGGCAACTCTTTCTGTAACGCACGGTCTACAATCTCTTGCACCATTGGGGGAAGATCCGGTCTCAAGGCTTGAATCGCGGGATGCGGATGATGGGCGATGCTGAACAGTACGGCCGATACGTTGTCGGCCGTAAACGGTAACTGCCCGGTGAGGAGTTCGAACAGCACGACGCCGAGTGAAAAGATATCCGACCGACCGTCCACTTTTTTGCCTTCGATTTGTTCCGGAGACATGTACGTCGGCGTGCCCAGTACAATATTCGTTTCTGTCTTGCTGCTCGATGCCATCTTTGCAATACCGAAGTCCATGACTTTCACGATGTGATCCTTCGTGAACATGATATTCGCTGGCTTGATGTCACGATGGACAATGCCTTGTTGATGGGCGTAGCCCAGGGCATCCGCAACGGTGGCCACAGTGAGGAGGACTTCGTTGACCGGCCTCAAGTTGGGTTTCCGTGACCACTGATTCAGGGGTGTTCCTTCGATGAGTTCCATCGCGATATACCCCAAATCGTCTTCTTCTCCTGCGTCATAGATGGTTACGATGTTGGGGTGGGAGAGCCGCCCGGTGGATTCTGCTTCGCGGAAAAACCGTGCCTTAACGTCTTGCAGTTTGTCGTCGCGGTTGATTTGATCGAGTCGCATGGTCTTGATAGCTACGAACCGTTGGATCGTGGGGTCTTTCCCCAGGTAGACCAGTCCCATTGCGCCGCGTCCGAGCTCTTTCAAGACTTTATAGCGTCCAAGCATACCGGGTGTGCCGCCATTGATCGATGCCGTGGCGGCTATGCTTGCTGGTTCAGATGGAGCCTCTGATTCTTTGTCTTGTCTTGAGTCCTCATCCTCGGCGAGGGCGTGTGCTTCTTGGTGTTGTGTTTGTCTAGGGGGAGCAAAGGCTTCGCGTAGCGAATCCCGGTTTAGGATCCAGGCTGCCGTGAGCCAGAGGCCGGAACCGACGAGACCGGTTGCATAGACCCAGGCGAATCGAGAAGAGCCAATCTGTTCGATCAGCGGCAGGCCCACGGCCCTGAACGCTTTGTTGATGAAGAGGATGACGACGAGAGTCGTCAGCGGAAGGACAAGGTTACGGAGAAAGCTTGATCCTCGTCCGTTATCCGGGATTTGCTGAAAGGCAGTGAAGGCGAGGATCCAGAGGATGGCGAGTGCAAGGAGGTTCGCAATCAATCGAATGGTGTGGGGCCCACTGAGCTGTAGATACGGGACTGAAACAGATTGAATGAACGCCAGGCTGCTTAGCAAGGGGCCGGCCAGGAGGACGGCCAAGATGGCAAAGATATAGGGAGTAATCCAAGTCCAGGATTTCGACATAACAATCGTTGAGGCTATCCGTGATTGCCTCAAAGTGTAGCGAATGGGAGGGAAGAGTCAACGAATAGGGAGAAATGGACGGCGGTGATTTTCGATGCCCGTGTAGCGGGCGCGGGACTCGCGAGACATGCGAGAAAAGCGGGACGAGTGAGAAGTGTCATCTTCGCGAGTCGCGCCTGTCGCGCACGTCACGCTTGTCTCGCTCTCATTTTACGAACGATCAACGAGGAGGGCGGCTTTCTTCAGGGGGTCGAGCAGTCTTTCAGAAACTTTCAAGTCGCCTCGGCCCGTACCGACTTCGATATCCGGCTTGGTAATGCCGTGGAAATCGCTTCCACCGGTCACCAGTAGGTCCAGCCGTTTGGCTAGGTCGAGGTATTCCGTCGTCTGGCGCTTCGTGTGCGTACTGTAGTGGACTTCGATGCCGCCGAGGCCCTCGGCTTTCAATGTCGTCAGGAGTGCGTTCAGCCCTTCTCCGGAGACCTTGGCCCAGGTTGGATGGGCCAGCACAGCCACGCCGCCGGCGGCTCTAATCCAGGCGATGGCATCCGCCGGTTGAGGCAGCTCACGCGCCACGTAGGCTGGGCGGCCCTCTGCCAGATATCGGTCAAAGGCGTCTTTGGCGGACGTGACATACTTTTTATCCATCAAGAGCCTGGCAATATGAGGCCGTCCGACCGAGTCTGTGCCGGCCAGAGCCCGCACCTCTTCATAGGTCACGTCCAGCCCCAATGAGCGCAGGCGTTCGATGATCTGCGGGTTGCGGCTATGCCGACTCTCGCGCAAGGTGGCCAAGCGCTGATTCAGTTCCTGGTTTTGCCAGTGCAGGCAATAGCCCAGAATATGGAGCTCGCTGTTGCCGACGCGTGAGCTAATTTCCACGCCGGGAATGATTTCGATTCCCAGTTCAGCTCCTACTGCGATGGCGTCGGGAATGCCGGACACAATGTCGTGGTCCGTAATGGCCAGCGCGGTGACTCCTGCTTTGTGGGCGAGCCGTAACACTTCAGCCGGCGAGAGGCTTCCATCTGAGTGGGTGGTATGGAGGTGGAGATCGATGCGACTCATGCCGACTCATGGGGCTGGATGCTGGGGCCCGCCTGTTGGGCGACGAGTCTCGCAGTAAAGACAGAACTCTGTCCATGGATGCCGTCGTGTTCGCCTTCGTCGTACGACAGCACGCGGAGATTGGACGTAAGCCGGAGCAATTCATTGTGTGCAAGACAAAATTCCCATCGGCGTGGATGGCGATGGCGTATGTAGTTGTCGATGGTGAAGGTTTCGTAGATCAAGACCCCGTTCGGTTTCAGCGATTCGATGAGCGCGGGAAATATCGGGCGATGGAGATAGAAAAACACGACGATCACGTCATATTCCTGCTTCGGGAATTCCGTCCGTTCATCCGTTGTCCGTTCAAGGTCCACTGTCCGGGTATGGAGATTGGGAAAGTTCCGTTGTTTCGCCGTGGCAGCGAGCTGTGCCATGGCCTGTTCGTCCCGGTCCATCGCATCGACCTGATAGCCGTGTGAGGCGAGATAGAGCGCGTTGCGTCCGGAGCCGGCTGCGACATCGAGGGCTTTGCCTTTCGGTAAGCGATGGAGTTGCTGAGTGAGAAATCGAGCCGGAGTCGGGCCCACATCCTGAATCTGATGAGCCAGGCGCGATCGATCGAGTTGCACACCGACCGAACCGGTCACATGTTCCAGTGGAGGCGCAAGCTTCCGCAACCAGATCTTGGCCCGTTCGATAGGAAACTCCGCAAAGAGCATGGTGAGGAGCTGCTCTGAGAAAGTTTCCAACAGTGCGCAGCCCTGCGTGGTGCCGATCTCGATAACCCGATCTGCCACATGGGCGTAGTCGACTGTGTGTTGAATATTGTCCGAAGTCGCCGCCTGCTCAGTCTGGCAATCGAGTTCCAGGTCCACCGCCAACGGCTGAGGCCGCCGGCGTTCCTCCGGAGTCACACCGCAGGACCCTTGAAACTCAAGCCGCTCAATAATGATTTTCCCAGCCATGTGAGCCATTCTCTAGGATCTGGTTGTGAGCTGTCAACGAAACGAAAGAGGGGATGGGCGCGAGGAAGGAGCGGTCGTCCCTCTGCGTCTCCGGGGCGACCCTTCCGGGCGTGACCTCGCGGAATCCTTCCGGAATTCCCGCGGCCGCGATCGTGCGATCGCGGTGTCTTGGTCAGTTCCGGCTTTCCACTTCGGTCGCGCCTCGGTGGGTCCCCGCCCCTCCGACAACGGGTGCCGAACCACTCCCCCCTCGCGCCAAAAGTGAACGAGGCGGAACAGGGTTACTGTGATTGTTCGCGTAGGTGGCGTAGAGGTAGCTATTTAAAAGGATGAAAACCGATCTTATTGTCTTCACGGTCTTGCAAGCCCGTGAAGTAGACAAGGACTGAGTCAAGTTTTTGCATCAGAATGGCCCGCTCGCACCAAATACCTTCGAGATAGGTCACGTCATTCGTCAGGCTGTTGCACGAAGCGACAAATCGTTTGAGCGCATCTTGGGGAACCTTGAATTCCTGCAGGTCGATGCTCAGCGACTTCTCCAGTTTCTCAATCGCACCGTTGAACTCGATGATCCACCGCTCTTCAATCTGGGGGCGTTCCGGAACGTTCGCCTTCATCGAGGTGATGGTGGCGTAGGCTCTCAGAATCTGGTCATCGTCACTCATTATGTGGCCATGATCTGGACGTGAGCCGCATAGCCCAATCGCTTTAGCAATTGTTCACAGTCGTCCCAGGTCAAACCGAAGGCACGGACGTCGGCCACGCCAAGACGCGCCACGACATCGCGGATAGCGATGAAATGTTGGGGTTCGAATTTCCCTTCCATCATGGCGGACTCAGCCCAGGCGACGAGGTCGGCCAGTGACAGATCATGCTGGAGATACGCTGCCAGTTTGTCAGCAACCATCTGGTGAGTGATGACGTCTTTCATGACGTGACCTTTCGGTGGCCCTGGTCTACTGGGTATTTGTGATGGATTTCAACAAGCCTGCCGGTGTCGTCGTAAATCTCCTGATAAAATCGCACCGTCACCTCGTCGGCGTCAACCTCTTTCACGTACCGAGCCTTCCAGCCCTGCTTGCCCAACACATCAAGCCAGTATCGCCGTCCCCCAGGAGGGAGAATCTCCCAATTGGAGAATTTCTGCTCATTCTGTTCGCGTGTGCCCACAGATTCTGCAAGACCCTAAGAAATCAACGCCTTGGACAATCCTTATAGCAGCTCTCTAGGAGATTTCCCACAACCTCCGTGCGAACGCGGGCTCTGTGGACTTCAGGAGCGCAGGAACTGATGGCCTATGAGGAGGGGGAGCGAATGGCGGGAAAGAAAGACCGTCGTTCGTGAAGCGTATCTCGTTATTCGGCGGGACTCGTGAGACTTGCGGGACAACCGGGGCGGGTCGGGTGGGCGACGGTTCGAGGTTCGAGGTCCGACGTCCGACGTTCTCGGAACTTCGAACCTGGAACTTCGAACTTCGGATCGCACCTGTCGTGCACAGAGTGCTTATCTCGCTTGCAATTCACGATGACGAAATGTGAGAGATGAGCCATGGACCGGCAGGCCTGTCATGCCCGGACTCCTTCGACGATGCTGAGAGGGCCCTTGGTCGGCACCACTCGAGTCAACTTCAATCCGGCTTCGGCAAACATCGCGGCGAATTCTTTCTTCGTGCGCTCGCGCCCTCCGATGATGAGCATTTGAATGTCGAGGAGTTTGCCCCAGCTTGGGTCGTTCCCGGGAGCGATGACGTTGTCGACGACGAGGATCTTCCCCTTTTGGTTCATAGAGGCGCGGCAGTTCGAAAGGAGTTTTACGCAGGCCTCGTCGTTCCAGTCGTGGAGGATGTACTTCATGATGTAAGCATCGCCGCCCTTTGGCACTGCCTCGAAGAAGTTGCCGGATTCGAGTTTGCAGCGTTCCTTGATGCTTTTTGCGGTCACGTGCTGGTCCTTCTCAGCGCGGGCGATCACAGAGGGCTGGTCGTAGAGCACGCCCTTCAGCTTTGAATTGGCTTTGAGGATAGTGGCCAGGAGGCTGCCATGTCCGCCGCCGACATCCACCAGCGTACGGATTCCGGAGAACTTATACGCGGCTGCGATGGCGGGGTTCTCGGTTACGGAGATACTGGTCATCGATTCGCCAAAGACCTGGAGATCCTCGGTGTGCTTCTCAAAATATTCGAAGAGCGGAACACCGTGGGCCTTGATAAACGGCACCTCGCCGGTCTTGGCTCCATGCAGGAGCTCCTTCCAGGCGTCCCAGCCCCAGTTGTCATTGATCATAAGTGCCCAGGCATGCATGGAGGCGGGAACGCCGGTCTGAAGGGTTGCAGCGAGCGGCGTGAGTTTAAACCGTTGATTCGTTGTCTCCGCAAAGACACCGACGCTCGCCAGCGCACGGAGAATTCGGTAGAGGGCTTGCGGTTGGACACCTGTGGCTGTCGCCAAATCTTCAACAGTGCGAGGCCCCTTCTTCAACAAGTCGGCCAGCTTGAGCTTCGCCGCGATATGAATGAGGCGTGCGACCCAGTATCCGATGGTGAGGTTCCGCATGACTTCCGGCGGTGACAGCTTCTTGGCCATAAGAGTCTCCTTCAAAATGAATTTTTGTGGTTCCGATCTAATGTGTCAATCCTCTGCAGGTTGCCAATGCAGGAGCGCACCGTAGCACCAACAAACTATTGAGGACAAGCGCATCTCCTCACAAACGTAAATGGGTTTTAAGCCTGGTCGTGGTCCAGCATTGAATTCCTGGCAAGCGCTCGAATGCGCGGTCGTTCGACCAGATTCCGTCATGCTCTTCTGCAAGAGCTAGTGCAACAAACGGAACGTCGTCTGGATCGATGGCGCCGATCAATATGTCAGCCTCTGGAAGGTGTGGGGCAATTCGCTCAAAGGGAACGACCGATACGGATGTCAGTAGAAGCGTCAGTAACAAGTCGAGTTCGTCTCCTTTGAGTCGCGCGGCACGGACGATTTTGCCTCGATGTTTCGCGAGTTCATCAAGGGCAAAGGCTGGAAGAAGAAACTCAAGATCGGGGAGGAGGAGAATACGTCTTGTGATGGAGTCTTTAATGAGTGCGGCAATGAGAATATTCGTATCGAGAACCAGCCTCATGCGTTCGAGGCCTTGGCATAGCGGCGCCGCAACCCTGCCTTGACGGATCGGGCAAGGTCTTTCGCTGCAGTCTCAGTCAGCGCGCTACGAGATGCGAGCCGATCCGTCAGCGCCACCTGGCGTGCATACTGCCAAAGCGCTTGTTCAGCCACGCGAGCCCAAGGAATCTCCCGATGGCGCTTGAGAATCGAGTCCAGTTCGGCTGGAACGTCAATGACGACCTTTGACCGTGTTCCGCTGATAGGTTTACGGTTCATAGGAATATTCCTTGTTGAGTGGCAAAATCGGAGTTACTGTGACGCCGATTTTAGCATAGATCCCGCAAATTTAAATCGGATTGAACTGTCTTTCCCACTATATCAAGAGCAAATGGTTGATAGCTGATGAAGAGGAGAAACGACCGTCGTTCGTGAAGCGTATCTCGTTATTCGGCGGGACTCGCGAGACTTGCGGGACGAGCGGGGCGGATGGATGACGGTTCGAGGTCCGAAGTTCGAGGTTTTCGGAACTTCGAACCTCGGATCGCACCTGTCGCGCATGGCGTCTAGGCGGTTTCGTCACGAACTCTCGTGAATAATGCGGGCTAGTCAGTTCCGGCTTTCCACTTCGGTCACGCCTCGGTGGGTCCCCGCCCCTCCGACAACGGGGGCCGACCCGCTCCCCCCTCGCGCCGGAAAGGAACTGCTTACGATACGGTCACCGGGATTGTTCAGTGTAGACGGCTTAGGGTAGGGAAGGATCGGTTGGTTACCCGCACAGACCTTGCTCGCTCAGGCTGCTAAAGGGTTGGTCCAGGTACAAGGTCAAGCAACGACCCCATCTCTTTCTTTGGATTGCAGAAGACTCACCTGCTTTGACTTCAGGTGTCGGTGGGCGGCAACGGTTCGGAGGTCACGACAGTAAAGCGTGACCTCCGACTGTCGTTAATGCCTAGAGGATCCTGTTGCTGACGTTCTTGACTGTATTCTTGTAGTTGCCCGTCACGTCAGTGAACGTCACGACATCAAGGTAGGTCCCAACGTTGGTGTGTGTCGTGCTGCTCAGGTTCAAGCCGCTGAGGCTTTCGCCCAAGACACCAGTCGCCGCGCCCGTCGCTGTATGCGGAAGGCCATCGAAGGTCACACTGTAGCCGGTCACTGTGATCATCGCCGACGCCTTGCAGGATGGCGCTCGTGACGACCTTGCTGGCCGCCTTGTAGTTGCCGTTGCCGCGCGAACGTCACGGTATCGCTGTACGTCCCGGCATTGGTGTGGGTCGTGAGGCTCTGGATCTGGGCGGTAAAGCCGCCCACGCCCGTCACTGTTGCTGTCGCGGCATGCGCCGCTGCATCGTAGGTTCCGAGGTAGCCTCTCCCGTTGAAGCCATTGCCGGTGATCGTCACCGCCGCCTGCAGGATGGTGCTCGTGAGGACCTTGCTGGCCGCCTTGAAGTTGCCGTTCCCCGCGAACGTCACCGTATCGCTGTACGTCCCGGCGTTGGTATGGGTGGTGAGGCTCTGGATCTGGGCGGTAAAGCCACCCACGCCCGTCACTGTTGCTGTCGCGGCATGCGCCGCTGCATCGTAGGTTCCGAGGTAGCCTCTCCCGTTGAAGCCATTGCCGGCGATCGTCACCGCGGCCTGCAGGATGGTGCTCGTGAGGACCTTGCTGGCCGCCTTGAAGTTGCCGTTCCCGGCGAACGTCACCGTATCGCTGTACGTCCCGGCGTTGGTGTGGGTGGTGAGGCTCTGGATCTGGGCGGTAAAGCCACCCACGCCCGTCACTGTTGCTGTCGCGGCATGCGCCGCTGCATCGTAGGTTCCGAGGTAGCCTCTCCCGTTGAAGCCATTGCCGGTGATCGTCACCGCCGCCTGCAGGATGGTGCTCGTGAGGACCTTGCTGGCTGCTTTGAAGTTGCCGTTCCCCGCGAACGTCACCGTATCGCTGTATGTCCCGGCGTTGGTGTGGGTGGTGAGGCTCATGGATCTGGGCGGGAAAGCCACCCACGCCCGTCACTGTTGCGGTCGCGGCATGCGCCGCTGCATCGTAGGTTCCGAGGTAGCCTCTCCCGTTGAAGCCATTGCCGGTGATCGTCACCGAGGCCTTGTTTACCGTGTGAGTGATGGGGTTTGAGATGCTGTCATTGAAGTTGCCGGTTACACCGCCGAGGAAGCGGGCGTGGATTGTATGCGAACCGGCGGTCAGACCCGATAGGGTGATGCTATAAGTCGATGTCCAGGGAAGTTTGCCTAGGATAAGATCGCCTGGGATGCCGATGCTGGTGGTCCCCAGTAACGTCGCTCCATCATAGAACTCCACAATCCCGGTTGGAGGGTACAAGTAAGGGGGAGCCATGTTTTCGACCGTCGCTTCGAAGATCACCGAGTCTCCATAGGTGGATGTGGCTGTACTGGAATCAACCAAGATGGCCGTGTCGGCTTTGCTGACTGTGAGGGTGACGGTTTCTGAGATGCTGTCATTGAAGTTGCCTGCTACGCCGCCGAAGAAGCGGGCGTGGATGGCATGCGAACCGGCAGGCAGACCAAATAAGATGATTTGATAAAATGATTCCTTCAGGGATAGCGACGCCAAGGCTGGTGGTCCCCAGTAACGTCGCTCCATCATAGAACCCCACAATCCCGGTTGGATCGGCAGTGCCAGGCACGTTTACGACCGTCGCTTCGAGGAATACCCAGCCTCCATAGGTGAATGTGGCTGGATCGGCAGCAAGCGAAATGACCGTGTCGGCCTTCATCACCGTGTGGGTAATGGGTGATGAGGTGCTGTCATTGAAGCTGTTTCCTGTGAAGATGTCTACCGTGCCGGTGAAGACCGCGCGGATCGAATGAGAACCAGCCTTGAGTAGCGGGTCAAAGGGCCATTCCGGGTAGGTGATGCTAAAGGTCGAGGTCAAGCCAGCGCCGGGCGTGTCGAAAATGGCAAACCCAATGGGCGTCGCGCCATCAAAGAACTGGACAGAACCAGCGGGTCTGCCAGTGCCAGACGCAGGCGTGACCGTGGCGGTGAAGATCACGGCAGTTCCATAGAAAGATGTCGCGGAGCTGGAGGTGACCGTGGTGGTCGTGTTGATCGCCGCATCTGTAAACGCCTGGCTGTCTACGGCTCCCGACTCTTGGCCGGCGGCCGTCACTAATAGAGACGAATTCCGATACTGTTCTTCGACATACCAGGTCGTGCTGATGCTGCTATTGACGGTGAGGTCGTTGTCCGGCGCGATCCAGTCGGCTATGCCGTTGCCGTCCCGGTCGATGGCCTGACCCATCGCATCGAATTGCTGATGGGCAGTAAACCCGCCGACTCCGTCAGCGACATACCATGCTTCGCTGCCTGCAGGGCCCACGTCAGCGGTCGAGCCAGCAGCATCCGCCATGCCGTCGGTGCGGCTGACTTGAAAGCGCACCAGTTCTCCGGCCGCGAATTGCGGGCCCTCGCCGTTCTGGTTCGAGGTAGTAATCACTGCCGTTTCACCTGGCGCATAGTCCAGATGGTCGGTGGTCACCACTGCGGCAGTCATGGGTGTGGCCGACAACAGCAGGCGGGGCTCCAGCGACTCCAGCACAAAGGCATTGGGACGTGACTCCCGAGGGTGACGTTTCTTGAGATTGAACAACTTTGGCAACTTCATGTTGGAATCTCCTGTTGGCCGTTCAATCGCGGGCTTCGTTCTGGAGGGCTCTTTCTGATCGGGTTCGAGAGTGACGACGGGTTCAATAGACTGCGTATTTCATTCTGACCACCAGAACCACTCACGATCTCCAGGAAATATGTTTACACTCAATGCGAATTAGTGAATAATCCCTAATATGGAGGAGTTCATTCCTCAAAGGGAGGGGCCAACTCTAGAGTGGCCATTTGAGCAGTTGTTCTCTTCAAGATTCGTTCCCTATCGCCTTATGAGGGAGGAGCCTGTCGGTTTCCACTGCGCGCATCGAGCGACCACCGTTTTATCGTGGCGCGCTCTGCGCGAGCACAGAATACCAACAGGCCATCACTTTTCTTCTCGGATATCTTTCACTCCTGAGTCCCCTCTTTCTCAGCACGGTGGCCGGGATTAGTCCCTCGCCGCCCGCATCTGATTATTGGCCACACTTTTCTCCATTCTCTCGTTATGGAAGGGCATTCGTGGTGGCCCCACTGCGCCCGTCGAGCGAGCACATTCTGATTCGTGCGCGCGTCCGGGGAGCAGTGGTGCCAGACTGACTTTGGGCCTTAATTGCTCTGTTGCGTCGTCAGGCGTCCGCTCCGTAGGGGGTGGCCGATGTTCGATGTTCCCCCAACTGCGCGCATCGAACGAGTTTCGGCCCAATCGTGACGCGGCTGCAGCAGCCAAAAGGGGGTTGAGCGAAGGCACCAGGCCACCCCGCCTCTCCCTTGACTGCCCTTTCCCCCCGCCCCTATAATCTCTTCACATTTTTTCCTCTAACCGTCTGAATCCTTTCGTATAATGGCAGAATTTACGCACTTCAACGAGTCGGGACGGGCGCGGATGGTCGATGTCAGCGCGAAGGACTCGACCGAGCGGGCTGCGACCGCTCAGGCCACAGTCTTTCTCCAGCCAGAAACTCTTGAAAAGATTCAACGGGGCAAGATTGCCAAGGGCGATGTCTTGTCCGTCGCGCAGGTGGCTGGTGTGATGGGAGCCAAGAAGACTCCGGATCTCATTCCCATGTGCCATCCGATTCTCCTCACTAGCGT
Source organism: uncultured Nitrospiraceae bacterium (assembly GCA_963781915.1). Lineage (GTDB taxonomy): Bacteria > Nitrospirota > Nitrospiria > Nitrospirales > Nitrospiraceae > Palsa-1315. Next base: position 58,718 of record CAWAIH010000012.1, read on the forward strand.
CGATATTTCATTCAAAGAAGAGACTCAGCCCGATCGCGAAGGCCGCTGCTCGATTACGATTCTGGCTACGGCCAAGACGACCGGGCCGACCGGGGTGGAGATGGAAGCAATGACCGCAGCTTCAGTGGCGGCTCTTACGATCTACGATATGTGCAAAGCAATCGATCGCGCGATGAGCTTCAGCGACGTCTGTTTGCTCTCAAAGTCAGGTGGAAAATCAGGTCTATATACAAGATGTTAGACATGAGTACTTTAAGTGACTGGTAAGGATATTTCGTGATCGCAGTTCGCCTCTTTGGGATGACGAAAATGATGGCGGGAAACCAGGGAACTCTGTCCCTTAACCTCGTCAATGGTAGTCGGGTAAAAGACCTCATCAGTATGTTAGAAACTGGATACCCTGCCATCGGGGAACTGATTCAGAAGAAGAAGGTTCTGGTGTCTGTGAATCAGGAGATCGCCCACGAGGAGACGGAAATTCGAGATGGCGATGAGGTGGCATTGCTTCCTCCATTTGCCGGGGGCTGTCCGTCAGGATGTTGAAACAGCCTGCCAGCTTCGTTCTCGCGTCGCTTAGAGGCTCAACGTACCGAAGCGTACGCCTCGCCTCTTCGCTCGCTGCGGCCTTGCTTGGGACAAGGCGCGCCTCGGCGCGCCAGGGTTGGGTGGGTGAGAAGTCGAGCCAGTTTGAACATCCTGGTAGGTCAAGGTGGTTTCGTAAGGAGTGTGTGCATGAGTAGTTCAGTGCCACTCAACGATGAGATGTTAGTTCGTGTGCAACGGGAAGATTTTTCCGTCGATGCGGAAATCAATCGGGTACGAAGCAAGTCGAAGCGCATCGGCGGTATTGCGACATTTCTGGGCATTGCCCGTGATCGCTCCAAAGGGCGGGATATCGACAGCATGACCTTCGAGCATTACGAAGGCATGGCCCAAACGAAGCTGCGAGAGATCCGCGAACGGGCACTCAAGGACTTTGACATCATTGAGGTCGCGATCCTCCACCGGTATGGAGAAATCGGCATCGGTGACAACATCGTGCTGATTGTCGTGGGGGCGGAGCATCGGGCGGAGGCCTTCCGCGCCTGCGAATGGGCGATCGCTGAGTTGAAACGAATTACACCGATCTGGAAACTCGAACACACGCCGGAAGGCGAAGTCTGGGTGGAGGAACATCCGTAGGGATGTGAGGGGTAAAGGGTTAGGGGTAAGGTGTGAGGGGATAAGGGGTAAAAGGTAAAATACTGGTTATGAGCGAATTATCAAAAGATAACGTTGCCGATGTGTTTGGACGGCCGCTTCGGAGCTTGCGTTTGTCCGTGACGGATCGGTGCAATCTTCGCTGCTCGTATTGTATGCCGGAGGAGAATTATGTCTGGCTGCCCCGCGAGGATGTGCTGACCCTTGAAGAAATGGCGACACTGACCGGCTATTTCACCGATCTCGGTGTGGATCGTGTGCGGTTGACCGGCGGAGAGCCGTTGCTTCGACGGGGTTTGCCAGGGCTGGTTCGTCTGCTGCGCCAAAACTCACTGATAAAGGATATCGCACTGACGACGAACGGTATTCTGTTGGTGGATCAGGTGGAAGAACTGTATGAGGCAGGGCTGCATCGCATCACGGTCAGCCTCGATACGCTGAAACCGGAACGATTCCATCAGCTGACTCGCCATGACGAGCATGCGCGTGTGTTGGAAGGAATTGCGTCGGTCGCTCGCACGGGGTTTACCGGTTTGAAGCTCGATACGGTGGCGATCAGGGGTTTCAATGACGATGAGTTGGTCGATCTGATCGAGTTTGGCAAGCAGGTACAGGCGGAGGTTCGATTTATCGAATATATGGATGTTGGTGGAGCCAATCAATGGTCTCAAGAAAAAGTATTTTCCCGAGCTGCAATGCTGACGACGCTGGCGGTGCACTATGGGACGATCGAACCCCTGCCTGAGCGGGGGGCTGCGCCGGCGCAGCGATTTGTATTGCCGGATGGTACGACCTTTGGGATTATTCCTTCGACAACCACGCCGTTCTGTGCGACCTGCGATCGCAGCCGTGTGACAGCGGACGGCATGTGGTATCGCTGTCTGTATGCGACGACGGGAACGGATTTGCGTCAGTCCCTCCGCGCCGGCGCCGCGGCTGACGAAATGCGGTCCTTGATCCGGGCAGGCTGGGAGGGCCGCCGCGACCGGGGCGCCGAAGAGCGCAAGGCGCTTGAACGGGACGGGTTGCGTGTCGGGGGGCTCATCGGTATCGAGAAGCTTCGCGAAGATCCCCATCTTGAAATGCATGCTCGAGGCGGCTGACGTTTTACTCTGTTGCCCTTGTTCGTCTGCTGGGCTGATTTCTCTTGATGCCTCATGCTGGATACTGAATTCCTGACAATTTTAGGGCTTGGTTTGGTGTTGGGGCTTCGCCACGCTCTGGACACGGACCATTTGGCTGCCGTATCCACGATGCTTGCGCAACGGCCTTCGCTCCGAGCCTCCGGCATGATCGGGTTTAGCTGGGGACTTGGGCACACAGTTGTCTTGCTGGTGGTCGGGGCAGCGGTATTGGTGCTGCGCCTGTCGATTCCCGAACCGGTTGCGTTGGCGGCCGAGTTCGGTGTCGGCGTGATGCTCGTGTTTCTCGGCGGAATACTCGCGGTGCGATTGGTCAGGGAGCGCTGGCATGTGCATGCGCACGACCATGATGGTGCGCAACACCTGCATCTGCATAGCCATGCGCTGGTCGAGGATCATGGGCATGGCCACTGGTGGCGTGATTCCGTTCGCCCGTTCTGCATCGGCATGGCCCATGGTCTGGCCGGGTCGGCGGCGCTGTTGCTGATCGTGTTGTCGTCTGCACAATCGGTGTCGGAGGGGCTGATCTATATTGCGGTGTTCGGGTTTGGCTCGATTATGGGGATGGTGCTGGTTGGAATGGTCGTGAGCCTTCCGGTCTTGTGGTCACTGAACCTTGGACGGCCTGTCTTTCTTGCAGTCCAGGGCCTGGCAAGTTTTGGGAGTGTTGCCATCGGACTTCTGATGATGTTCCAGATCATCGTGGGTGGTCAGCTCTTCTGATGTCCTATTCTTCACCTTCGTCGACGGGAAATCTACGTGCGTGATGCAGGTGGCTATGGTATTCTGCCGCTTGCAGCAATCGAGATAGGCTGAGGTCAAGGTTGAGCGAAGATCGGAATCACTTTATCTCAACCTTAACCTGAGCCTCAACTTCAACCTTCTTCGTGCTGGGGGCTAGGAGAATTGCGTTATGGCCTGGTTTAAAAAACAGAAAACGACCGAGCCGGAACCTCCCAAGCGTTCCAAGATTTCGGAAGGGATGTGGCTCAAGTGCAACCACTGTCGGGAGATTGTCTATCGCAAAGAAGTCGAGCGGAATAATAAGGTCTGCCCGAAGTGCGACTACCATTTTCCGATTTCTGTCACTGAGCGTATTGCGCTCTTGGTCGACCTCGGGACGTTCAAAGAGTGGGATGCGGAGCTTGGCCCTCAGGATCCGCTGAATTTTCATGACACGAAATCATATAAGGATCGTGTGAAGGCGCATCAGGGGAAGACCGGCCGCAAAGATGCCATGATGATCGGGGAAGGGATGATGAACGGCCGTCGTGTGGTCTTCTGCCTGTTCGACTTCAGTTTTATGGGTGGCAGTATGGGGTCGGTCGTCGGCGAAAAGATCTGTCGGGCGATCGATCGCGCGCTGGAGGCCAGGTTGCCGGTCATTTTGGTCACGACTTCCGGAGGAGCTCGGATGCAAGAGGGGATTCTGTCCCTCATGCAGATGGCCAAGACTTCTGCCGCTGTCGCTAAGCTTGGTGAGGCCAAACTCCCGTTTATTTGTCTCTTAGCCGATCCTACGTTCGGGGGCGTCACTGCGAGCGTCGCCATGTTGGGCGATGTGATTCTCGCCGAACCGAAAGCGCTGATCGGATTTGCCGGTCCCCGCGTGATCGAGCAGACGATCAAACAGCAGTTGCCGGATCAGTTTCAGCGAGCCGAGTTTCTGTTGGAACATGGCATGATCGATATGATCGTGGAACGTAAACAGCTGAAAGAAACCTTAAGCACCCTCGTGGCGCATTTTTAGCCTAGACCTTTCATGAAGAATCCTGGCTAGCCTCCTTCCTGCCTGGTTACACCATGACCTATTCCTCTGCCGTGACCTATTTGTTCCGCCTGCAAAAACATGGGATCAAGCTGGGTCTTGCGACGATGACGGCATTGACGGTGCGTCTCGGCATGCCACAGACCAAGTACCGCACTCTGCACATCGCCGGCACGAATGGAAAAGGCTCTACCGCAGCCATGGCTGCGGCCCTGTTACAGGCGGCTGGGTATCGAGTTGGGCTCTATACGTCGCCCCACCTCGTGGAGTTCCGAGAGCGGATCCGCGTCAACGGCGAGATGATTCCGGAATCACGGGTGGCACAATTGACCGAACAGCTTCAGGCTCTCTGCCAACCGGATCTGTCGCCGACCTTCTTCGAGTATACGACGGCGATGGCATTGCAGCACTTTGCCGATTCAGGGGTTGACGTGGCAGTGTTGGAGGTTGGGTTAGGTGGCAGATTCGATGCAACGAACGTGGTCACGCCCATGGCCTGTGCGGTGACGACGATTGCTCTCGATCATCAGGAATATTTGGGTACGACAGCCTCAGCGATCGCATTCGAGAAGGCCGGTATTATTAAGCCGGGGGTACCGGTGGTGCTGGGGCGTCTCGACGATGATGCATGGCGAGCGATTGAGCAGGTGGCCAGGGAGCGGAAGGCCCCGGTGTTTCGTCTGAATCAGAATTTTCGCACGGAGGGAGAGACACCTCGGCAATTTTCCTATCACGGTCTGGCGATGCACTATGATGGACTCGCTTGTGGTCTGGAAGGGCGCCACCAACTCGATAATGCTGCCTGCGCACTGGCGCTGTTGGAGGCGTCGGCTCCCCATGGAATTGCTGTCACAGCCGAGGCGGTGAGCGCGGGACTGCGTGAGGTCAACTGGGCCGGACGATTGGAAGTGGTCGATCGCCATCCGACAATCCTGCTGGATGGCGCGCATAATCCTGCTGCTGCAGCGGTGTTGGCCGATTTCCTCGCACATTCCGACCGATCTCATCCGTCCCGTCCGGTGGTCCTTGTCCTTGGGATGATGCGCGATAAGGATCATCGAGGCTTTTTCGAGCCGCTGAGAGGCCTTGTCGACGAGGTGGTATTGACGCAGGCAGATCTCCCACGCTCTGCCACTGCGCAGGAACTCCGAGCCTCGCTCGAAGGTCTGCTGCTTCATCCGCATGTCATGCCGTTACTGAACGATGCGATGGCGCTGGCCAGACAGCTGGCGATGCCCGATGGTCTGGTCTGTGTTACGGGATCGCTCATGCTCGTGGGAGAGTGCCGGGCATGGTTCCGTGGCTGTGGGCTTTCGCCGCTTCGGGGCTGACATGGCAGGGAATGCGATGCGGCTGTGGATGTGCCTGGTTGGTTGGTTGCTGCTGGGGCTATTGCTTCCGCACGCAGGGGATGCGGCGGGGAATGGAAGAGGTTCCGCAACAACGACGACACCTCCCAATGGGCCTCCGCTTGATATCACGGCAGCGCGAATCGAGTATCTACAGGAATCAGAAATATACGAAGCCGATGGCTCGGTGGTGGTCAACCAGGGCACCCTGCGACTGACGGCCGATCACATGACCATCCATGCGTTGCCCGGCTTGTTGATTGCTACGGGCCACGTCCGACTCACTGATCCTAAATCCGATCTGGTGACCGAACGGTTGGAACTCAATGTGAATACTGAAGCGGGGGTGATCACGCATGGACGAGTACATCTTAAATCCACCAATACCTCGGTGGAGGGGCGTCTCATTCAACGGTTTTCAGATGAGCATTATCGGGTGAAAGAGGGCCGGTTTACGAACTGCGATGCACAGACAGGTGAAACGCCGGCCTGGCGGTTTCAGTTCAAGGATCTTGACCTGCATGCCGGCGATAATGTGGCCTTTACCGGCGGATGGCTCTGTGTAAACGATGTTCCGGTGGTTCCACTTCCCACAATGACCTATCCGCTTGACAAGCGACGCACTGGGTTCCTCATTCCTAATGTGGGGTACGACAATCGTTTTGGGATGCACCTCCAAGAAAGTTTCTTTTGGGCCTTTAGTCCGAGCCAGGACCTGACGATCTCCCCGCAATACTACTCGAAACTCGGGTATGGCAGCGATTTTCAGTATCGCTATGTGTTGGACAAACAATCGCGTGGGCAGTGGTTCGTCAGTGCTTTGCAGCAGACAGAGTTGCCGGGCGTGTCTGGCGCGAACCAGACGGGACAGGATGCGCAGCAGGCTCGGGCTCTGATCATCGGGACCCATACACAGCAATTCACGCCGGACTTGTTGCTTCGCGTAAAAGCCAACATGGTGACTGATGCGAACTATCTGCAACAACTGAGTAACTCGGGGGCCCAGCGAGCCCTTCCCAGCACCGAATCGAGTCTTTTAGCGAATCAACGTCTGGCTTTCGGAAATACGTATCTGCTGAGTCAATACTTGCAGCCGTTGGGATCGGGAGGAGTAGATACGTTTCAGCGCCTGCCGGAAATCGGCTACAGTCTACCCAATCTCCCTTTGTTCAATTCGCCGATCTTGCTGGGCACGGATACAAACTTTGTGAACTTTTATCGTGAACAGGGATTTACCCAGAATCGAATCGATCTATTGCCTGGACTGTCGACCGACGTCCTGGATTTCGGCCACATCGTGGGTTTCACGCCCCAAATAAAGGTGCGCGAGACCTACTACACGCGAGGGGTACAAGATTCTGAAAGCCAGCATCGCGAGACATTTTGGGCTGGGCTTGAAGCGAGGTCGAAGGTGAGTCGCCGGTTTGGAACGAGCGAGGGCAATACCTTGCTACATACCGTTGAGCCCAGCGTAATATATGAATATGTCCCGCCGACCGCTCAGGAGCAACTTACTCAGATCGATCAGGTCGACAATCTGCCGAAGAAAAATCTGATGACCTATATGGTCCGTAACAGGCTGTTGGAGCAAGATGGCAACAGGGGTCTCAACTGGCTCGACCTCACGCTGGCTCAGAGCTACCAGGTCGGGGCCGTGCAGACGCAGGCGCGCGATTTTACGCCTGGCGTGCTTCCCCCGTTCGGAACCGTGACACAGCCGTTACAGCCAGCGACCACGGCGATCGAGGGGAAGAAACTTTCCGACCTCTGGATGCGGGCCGTGATCGGCAATACGACTCCTCAGTTCACGCAGGCTCAGTTAGCAGGTACCGCGGTTGGCCAGGGCGGCTGGGTGGTTCCCGGTCAGCAGCCTGCCATTAACCAATATCTGACCATTGACGCGTTTTTCGATCCCTACCGATCGTCGGTGAGTCAATTCAACACCGACTTTCGGGTCCAGCAGTCCAACCACTGGTATCTCCAAGTGGGGCAGCGTTTTACGCATGATGGTAATCGCGTACAACGCGGAGACGTGTGGAATCCGATTTCGTTTAGTCAGGTCTACGCCCCAACTCCTGAGATTCAATTTCTCACAGCGGGAGGGGCGTTTCGTACGCCGTGGGGGTGGACGATTGGGGCAAAGGCCTACTATGATGTAAAGAACGGCAGGAGTCCGGAGTATGATATCGTCGGCTTGTACCAGAATCCCTGCAAGTGTTGGTCGCTGGGGCTCTATTTAGTGGAGTTCCCTGATCGTCAACAGTATAACTTCATGCTCAATTTAACTGGAATTGGATGGACTCAAAACTTCGGAACGGCTCTCATCAAAAATATTCTCAGTCCGCTGCTTTTTGGGGAGAAAGGTCTGCCCTGGGCTAGCCCGGGAGGGCCGTACGGGACGCCACAATCGGATATGCCCCAGCCTGAGATGGGAGGGATTGGACGATGAACTGAGCAGATTTGACTCCTCGAAGAGGGCTGGTATACGATGCCGTACCATTTCCTAGGTTTACAGTGTGTTCAGCTAAGGAGGAATGTGACGTGGCAGGTGATGCACTGAAGGTCGAAGACGCAACGTGGGATGCAGAGGTCATGAAGTCTTCCGAGCTCGTGATGGTAGATTTCTGGGCCGTCTGGTGCGGTCCATGCCAAATGGTCGCCCCGATCGTCGAGGAATTGGGCAAAGAGTATGCGGGGAAGATGAAGGTGCGGAAGCTCAATACCGATGAAAATCCGGAAGTCGCAGGCCGCTATCAGGTGATGAGTATCCCGACTATTTTGTTTTTCAAGAACGGGCAGGTCGTAGAAAAACTCGTTGGAGCTCGTCCGAAGCGGCAGTTCAAGGACATGATCGATTCGCTGCTGGCGCAACCAGCCGGTTCAGCCTAATAAGGATTGTAGTCACCTGCCGCAATGCTCGCCGAGTTGCGCATTGTCAATTTCGCGCTCATTGAGCAGCTGAGCCTTCAATTTCATTCCGGGTTTACGGTCCTGACCGGGGAGACCGGCGCCGGTAAATCTCTCCTCATCGATGCCATCGCCCTGTTGGTCGGCGGGCGAGCCTCGACCGACCAGATCCGTTCCGGAGAAGACGAGGCCCAACTTGAAGCGGCCTTCCATCTCCCGGACCACCACCCACTTCTTCAACGCCTGCGGCTCCAAGACATCATCGGTCAGAACGAGTCTGAGCTGATTCTTCGGCGCGTGCTCTCCAGATCGGGGCGCCATCGGGTGTATGTTAATGGCAGCCTGTGCCCTCTGCGTGTGCTCGAAGAACTGGGGGGCACTCTCGTCGATATCCATGGCCAGCATGAGCAGCAATCGCTGTTGGCCGTTGCCAAACAATTGGATGCCCTCGATGCGTTCGGACGCCTGTACGAACTGCGTGGGCGGTATGAGCAGGCCTATAAGGGCTGGAGGGAGTTACGCGCGCAGTTGGATGCGTTGCAGAGTGACGCTACCGATCGTGCAAGACGTGAAGATATGCTGCGCTTCCAGGCCCAGGAGATCCAGCAAGCTGGTCTGTTGCCTGATGAAGAAGAGTCGCTCCGTAGCGAGCGGCAGCGGCTGGTCCATGCGCATCGGCTCAGGGAGTTGGCTCACGAGGCTTATGTCGAGTTACAGGAGGACGAGCAGGCTGTCCTCACCAGGCTGAGGCGGATTGGGCGAACCCTTATAGAGTTGTCCCTGATCGATCCGGTGATGGGTACATGTGGACAGGTTGCTGCGGAATCGGCGATCCAACTCAAAGAACTTGCCGGGCAGTTGCGCGATTATGCGGAACAGTTAGAGGCAGACCCTGACCGGCAGGCAGTCGTAGAGGACCGACTCGACCTGATTCAACAGTTGAAGAAAAAGTATGGAGGGTCGGTTGAGGCGGTAATAGCGACCGGCAGTCGGGTGCAGGAAGAGCTTCAGTTATTGGACAGTCATGAAGAGAGAACTGCTGAGATGGCAGCGCGCCTGGATGAAGAAGTCCGACTGCTTCACACGCTGGCGCAGCAGCTGTCCAAGAAGCGAATCGATGCGGGCAAGCGAATGATGACACTGGTGGGAACAGAGCTGGCAGCGTTGAAAATGGAGCAGGCAATCTTTCAGGTCACGGTCTCGATCGATGAGTCGGTCGAGGGACTTGGACCCACGGGGCGTGATCGAGTCGAGTTTCTACTTTCAAGCAATCCTGGTGAACCGCCGAGACCGTTGGGCCGGGTGGCATCTGGCGGAGAACTCTCGCGTATTATGCTGGCACTCAAGACGGTATTGGCCGAGATGGACCAGGTGCCGGTTCTGGTCTTCGATGAAATCGATACGGGAGTCGGTGGAGCAGTCGCTGCGGCTATGGGAACGAGATTACGCAAGCTCGGATCGTTTCATCAAGTATTTTGCATCACCCATCTTCCGCAGGTCGCGTCCCAGGCGGAGCATCATCTGCTGGTGGAAAAGGGATTGGAGAGTCGACGGACATCCACCTCGGTCAGAGCGCTCAAGGGGATGGGACGAGAAGAGGAAATCGCCCGAATGTTGGGTGGTCTGACCATTACGAAAAAAGTGCGTGAAACGGCAGCGGAACTGATCGCAGGAGCGAAGGGAAAGCAGTCTGAGTGAATAGGGTTTGCTTTAGTTTATCTGGTTCATCTAGTTCGTCTGGTTTTTCGCGAAGAGTCTGGTTTAACCAAATAAACAAGACAAACCAAGCAAACCAATTAAACGATGGCAGGCTGGCAGGCTAGGAGTCGGATCAGTCGATCGGGGAAGTCGCAATCGCCATGGCAGGGAGGGACGCCTTGCATTCCTGAATTACGCGGGAAAAGAGCTCGGTCAATTTCGGTTCGAAGTGGGTGCCGGCATACGCAAGCATCTGTTGGCAGGCGTCATCAATCGAGAGGGGTGTTCTGTCAGGAAGCTCCGCGGTCAGATGGTCGAAGGTTTGAGCGAGACAGACAATGCGAGCCAGTTGAGGGATTCCTTCTTTCTGAAGCCCAAATGGGTAACCTGACCCATCCCACCGTTCATGGTGATAAGCGATAATCTGTCCCACCTCAGCCGGAAGACCCAACGGTGACACGAGCTTGGCACCCTGTTCCGGGTGATGCCGATTGCCGATAGATTCTCCGGTCACAGCGATTTCATCGTCGGCAAATCGATAGGGTTCAGGCCCGATCTTACCGATATCGTGGAGGAACGCCCCCAGCGCCAACGATTTCTGCTCAGCGGGTGTCAGGTTGATGCGGTTGGCCAAGAGTGTGGCGTAGAAACTGACTCGGCTGCAATGGTTGAGTAGCTGGCGATCCTTGGCTTCAAGCAGGTCGGAGAGCAACGGGAGAGGGTCCGGTGTTTGTTCAGCGCCGGAGGTATTTTCTGATGCAGGGTTTCCGATCGCCTGGTATCCCGCAAATAATTCCTTCCACGCTTGCGCGCTTTCGGTTTCTGTTCCCCAGAGGCCGGTTGATGTCCCGATAAAATGTCTGAGGAAATCGAGCCGTTGCTTCTTTTCGATTGTCTGCTTGACGAGCGAAAGCAATTCCGTGACATTGAAAGGCTTGAGCAGGTAGCCGGCGGCGCCATGGCGTATCCCTTCCATGGCAGACTTTAGACTTCCGTATCCGGTGATAATGATAACTTCAACGTCGGCGTGGTGTTGCTTGATGTCCTGAAGCAGATCCAGGCCCTGGCGATCTGGAAGCTTTTGATCGAGGGTGATGAGATCGATTTGCTGGGAATTCAGGACGTTTATCGCTGCACTGCCTGATTCCGCTGTTTCAACATTGAAAAATGGGCGGAGAATCACTCTCAGCGCGTCACGAGGTCCTGCCTCGTCGTCAATTACGAGCAGAGTCGGCTTGTTCTTTGTCGATTCCTGAGTCACAGATACGTTCACAGGCATCTTCTCTGGTTAACTACGTACATCGTAAAGCAATTCCTGTTCCATTTCAGTGAGTTAGCGACACTGGCTCATAGATTGTGGCTTGTACATGATTGAGGCCCATATGTAGTTTTCTTGAACGCAACACTACGTATAACAGCAAGAAAATCTCTAGGCAGCGGTGCAAAAAAGACGCAGTCAGGAGGGCTGCCTGTGCTATTCCTGCACTACGGCTGGAGGTTCGGCGCTGACTTCCTGATCCGGACGTCCGATTCCCAGCGTGTCCATTCGGTACTTGAGCATCCGGCGGCTGATTCCCAGCAGGTTGGCGGCATGCGTTTGGATGTAGTTCGTTCGCTTGAGGGCATCTAAGATAATTTCTCGCTCAAATTCCATGACGGCTTTTTCAAGCGACAGTCGCCCGGCGAGTGTGTCGTCACGAAGCGAGGAGGATCGGGAGTCGTTCTTGAGAACGGTGGGGAGATGTTCGGGCATGATGATGTCCGACCCCTTGGACCAAATGAACGCCTGCTCAATGATGTTCTCCATCTCCCGAACATTGCCTGGCCAGGGATAGCGGGACAGAAGATCGATGGCTTCTTTGGAGAACTCTTGGGGGGGGCGACGGTCTTCTTCGATACGTTTGGCCAGAAAATGTTTGGCGAGGAGTGGAATATCCTCACCGCGCTCCCGGAGGGGGGGCAAATACAGCGCAATGACGTTGATGCGGTAGTAGAGGTCTTCGCGGAATTGTCCCTTGCGAACGAGGTCTTCGAGATTCTGGTTCGTCGCTGTGACGATACGTACATCTACCTTGATGGATTGTACGCCACCAACTCTGGTGAATTCTCGTTCTTGCAAGACGCGCAGCAGCTTGGCTTGCGTCATGGCGCTGAGGTCGCCGATCTCGTCGAGGAAGAGCGTGCCGGTATTGGCAAGTTCGAATTGCCCGACTCGACGGGCCGTGGCATCCGTAAACGAGCCTTTCTCATGACCGAACAGCTCACTTTCGATGAGCGTTTCAGGAAGGGCTGCGCAGTTCAGCGCAATGAAGGGGCGCTCACGCCTGCCGCTATTATAGTGGAGCGCCTTGGCGACCAGTTCCTTGCCCGTGCCGCTCTCGCCGCCGATCAGGACCGTCGTGCGGCTGTCGGCGACTTGTTCGATCTTGGTGTAGATATCCTGCATCGACGGGCTCTTGCCGATCAGGTTGTGAAAGGCATAGCGCCGAACGACTTGTGCACGGAGTTGTTTGACTTCTCGTTGGAGTTCCTGATCGCTGAGCGCGCGTTCGACGATCAGGCGGAGTTCTTCCACATCGAAGGGTTTGGAGAGGTAGTCGGCTGCGCCGAACTTCATCGCATCGACGGCGGTTTTGACCGATTTTGTTCCTGTCAGCATGATCACCGGCGCCGTCCGGTCCTCGGCGCGTATGGTTTGGAGTACTGACAGCCCGTCGGTACCAGGCAGAATCACATCCAAAAGGACCAGGTGAGGAGCTTCCTTGCGAAATAGCTCGAGACCTTCCTGGGCATCGGCGGCTTGGATCGTTTCGTAGGCCGGTTCCAGTACTGCCTTCAATGAGGCTCGAACCCGGGCCTCATCATCGATCAACAGCACTCGTTTTTTCATACTGGTGTCCATAGGGTGTTGACGGCTATGCGGGTAACGCGGGCAGGCTCACGGAAAATGTCGTGCCGACGCCGACCGAGCTTTTCACTCGGATCTCGCCATGGTGTTCTTGAATAATTTGATGGACGATCGTCAAACCCAATCCCGTTCCTTCGTGTTCTCCGCTCTCGTGTTTCGTCGTGAAAAATGGGTCGAAAATATGTTCGAGATTCGTCTCTTGGATTCCCTCACCGGTATCCTCGATTTCGATGTGGGCCCAGACGTTCCCTCCCGGCTTTACGAGCTTGCGGGTTTGAACGCGCAAACGCCCCCCTGCTTTTGCCATCGAGTCCATGGCATTGAGCAAAAGATTGAGTAGGACTTGCTTGATCTGCTGTCGGTCCAGCATGACACGAGGCAGGTCAGACGCCAACTCTTTTTCAATCTTGATCCCGTAGCTGTCTGCCTTGACGTCGATGAAATAGAGGCAGGAAACGACAATGTCGTTGAAGTCCTCATCCGTCAGCTTAGGTTCCATGTAGCGGGCGTAATCGAGAATTTCCTGGATGAGCCGTTCGATCCGATACACATCGTCGAGCACCACTTTGCTGAATTCTTGGATAAATTGAGAGTCATCTTTTCGTTCAGGAGCCAATTGGATAAAGGTTTTAATCGACGTGAGGGGGTTTCTGATTTCATGGGCGAAGCCCCCAGCAATTGTTTCAAGGGATTTCAGGCGATCGGTGCGCTTCATGAGCGTGTGTGAACGATGAAGATCCTCGTACAGCATAATGGTGTCCAGCGCATTCGTAGCGGTTTGTGCCAGCGCAGCGAGCAGGAGCTTGTTCGGCGCAATTTCTCCGGCCAAAGGCTGTGCTGCGCCGAGGAATGAGAAGGCGATGAGGCGGCCCTTATTGAGGTGTGGCACGACGCGTGTGGCCTGCATGGATTCCATGGCTACGCGTGTGTCGACTCCGGAGTCGTGGTCTTGGATATCTGCAGCCGAGTCGGCCTGTGTCATGATCCGGTTGGTTCCGAGCAGATGGAGGGGGAGAGGATGGCTTATGTCCAGTGTCGGAGGAATAAGCGCTGGTGCGACAGGGCCAACCATACTGGCGCGGCGATAGCATTCGTGTTCACGATCCAACAGGAACAATACTCCATGGGTCGTAGCGCCTGCATGGCACAGCTCGTGAATGATGCGATTCCCGAGTGTCAGCAGATCAGTCATGGCTCCCAGATCGGCTGCAAACTGTGTGACGATATTCAATAGTGTGCTGGAGGAAGGCGATACGATGTCAGCATCAGATGCGTGTGATGTCATAATTATAGGGAGCACAGGCACCGTCTGGCTCGGCGGCGGGCCTACGGACTGAGCATGGAAAGTTTAAGTGTTCAAAGATGTACGGGTTGAAGTATACACGGCACTGGTACGTTCAGCCAGCGGATTTATCATTCTCGATCACGGCGAAGAGGGCGTGTCCGTCGAGCCCAGAAAGGATGCGGGGTGCGAGGATCCCGGCTTGCCGGAGGAACGAGGCGAGTGAAGACCGGTCGAAGGTATGTAGCAATCCATTCCGGATAGCCTCCCGGAGTCGTCCCAGATAGTGCAAGAGGAGGTGGGCTTCTGGACCGAATTCATCTTGATTTGCTCTGTGCAGATGCTGGCGATATAGAACAGAGAGATCGGTGCCGGGGTGGAAGACCGTGAGGACCAGGCGCCCCTGTGGATGGAGTATGCGGTACAGCTCCCGAATCATGACTAGCGGTGAGGGAACGAATGGGAGCGACAGATTACAGACGATGCGATGGAGGGAACGGTCTTTGAAAGGAAGGGGCTGGGTCCAATCCGCTTGCATCCATTCGGCAGTCAGGGGAGGGTGGATGGTCAGGGTGCCTGCGAAGTCTGTATCGAGTTCCAGACGCAAGGCGTCAAGATTCTGTTGGGCCTGCAGCAGCGAGTCATGAGCCTGCTCCAGGCCGATCACCTGAACAGGACGCTCCGGACTCCATCCACGCTGTCGCGAGCGGTAAGAGTGGTTGACCATTGCGGCTCTGACGAAATCGCCTTGACCGACTCCCACGTCTAGAAGCATGGAGCCTGGTTCGAGCGGGCTGAGCAACCGGTAGAGATCGTCCAAGAGCTTCCAGTGTTCATGGAGGTTCCCGAGTTGGGGAAGCTGCTGCAGATGCGTGGCCCTCAAGGCCACACGTGTAATCTGGGAGAGATTGTGGCGAAGACAGGTGCGTTCCATCTCGGTGTGCTGTTGACGGGCCAGCATGTGACGGGTGTCTGCACGGAATTCAGCTGGAATGGCGGGTAGCGAGACGGTTGCGGCGATCTGTTCCAGGACCTGTTGGAAGGCTGCGGGTGGTTGTTCGCTGAGTGGAAGTTCCTGGCCGAGCAATGGTGCGGGAGCTGTCGATAAACGGGTATGGGCTCCCAGCGCGGTGAGAAATGCCTGAGGGAGATCAGCGGGAGGGAATGGCCCGAGCGGATTGCTGGGAATCGTGAGGATGGCTGACGGAGAGCGAAGGAGGCGCAGATCTGCAATCGTAGAGGCCAAATCTGTGAAATGCCCTCCGACGATATCGCCGATAAAACGATCGACATTGACGTTGAGCCCGAGCAGATTCGCGATGCCGCGTCGGAGTCCATATCTATGGTCGGCCACGAGATCATGCCCATGGACCGTCATGAGCATAGCTTGAATATCGACGACCGGATTGATCAGGAGCAGGAGGTCGAGGGGACGGGATTGCACCGCTGTTTTGATAGCGACGCGTGCGGCTATGTCGCTCGCCATGACAATCAGAGGAGCGGTCGGCCAGGTATGTTGCACAAACTCCACAACTTTAAGAAGGTCAGCTTGCATACTTCGTAGGGTTGTCTGTTGCAGCTCGCCGTCGCTCAGCCCCACATGGTTGGTGTGGTCGTAACGCAAAACGCGGAGCCGGTGATGCGCCAAGTAGTACGACAAGGTAATGGCGTCCAACGAGGTCTGGCCATAGCCGGGAGAGATGATGACAACCGGTGTGTTCGGTGTGACTGATTGGCGAAGATGGTCGTCGGTGATCACAATCGCCTGGCCGCGTAGATTCCGGCACTCACGCGGAATACTGACGACCGACGTCTGTTGCGAGGAGGGTTCCAATTCGCCTGGGGACGTCAGATGTTGCCGGACAACACGGTTCACTTCGCACTCAGCGTAGACAGTGAGGCCCTGAAAGCGGAGGCCGACTCGAAGGGCAGGGGCGGAGCCTTGGTGACGAAACTCACTCGGCGCTGTGGGATCAGGAGCCGACCAGGTTATCCTGGCTGGCAATGCAGCATCCGGTGCACCAGGCTCATGGGTTCCAGGATGTTTCTGGGTCTGTGTGACGGCAAAGTGCAACGTAGTTATACCGCTCAGGAGTTCAGGGCGAGCATTGAGATGAAGACAGACGCCATCTCGGCTGAGGTTGCTGGTGAGTGCTTCGAGGCGGTAACTTCTGCCGGAAGGGTCTGTGACATCGAGTCGGACCGGGAGTTGCAACGGTATTCGTACGGCCTCGCGCTGGTCGAAGTCCTTCCGTTCGTGTAGTACGAGGGGGTTACTCGCAATCAGATTGTCCTGTGGTTCTACCGCAAGCAGTACTTCAAGCGAGAATGGAATAGTTTGTTCCTGCGCCGCTTGGACGAGTGAGGCAAGGACGGCGCCTTCTTCTTGCTTGAGGGGCTCAAACATCACAATCAACTGGGAGGCCGGTGTTTTGGTTTGAAGCGAGACTGACCGTTCCTGTGTCCGACCTTGCAACTCGAGAATGCCCACGGACGTCTTGACCACCACATAAGCATCTTGCGGCGAAACGGCGGGGAAATCGCCCGGGAGTGTGACGCAGGCTCCTCTGGGACTGAGGTTTGAAACAGTACCATTCCATGCGACTGATCCAACGGTAATCGTGGCTGGCAGGGTCGTGAGAATTCGAGGTACATGGCGTCGTTCCTGCTTCGGTTTGTCAGGGTCGGCAGTTGGAAGAGGTGCAAGCTTGTCGTGTTTCGTGGTCGGCGTGAGTGCGGTACCGGTGTCGGAGAGGGCAATCGGCAGCCGGGGTATATCGAGCGGGAGCTGAGAGGCAACCGGCAGACGGAGGATCATACGAAAAGGGCCTTGCATCGGAGCCGACAAATCCAGGGCGCCGTTCAGTTGATGGACGAGCTCATACGACTCGAGGAGATCAATGGACGAGGACACTGTCGATGGAGATGCTGCCGACCATACTATGTCGGATTCAAGCAACTCGACTTCAATCTCAGTAGGTGGGGTGAGGGGAAATAGGGTGGGAGCGTCAGCAGAGGTGGAGGCAGATCCCACTGCCCGTGTGCTCACAATGAGTCGGTGCGTGCGACCGACCGTCAGTAAATAGGTCTGTGCATAGTTCAAGAGATGGAGAAGGAGTTTCGTGACCTGTTCGCGATTGCCAACGAGGGGAGGGAGGTGAGCGGGGTATTGCCGTATGATACCGGCACCATCCACAATTGCCGAGGTTGTGGGCAATAGTGCGTCGTCAAGAACCTCGTTGATCGTCGGTCCTAAGGGGCCTCCTTCTCTCTTGTGGAGGGCCTCTGCCAACTGTGCTCCGAGTTTCGTTGCTTCTTCGGCGTGGGCGGCGAGTATTTCGGCTTGGTCGTCCAGACGTGCGTCGCGAATGGCAATAAGGAGCTGCTGCGACTGTGTCAGCAGCGAGGCCAGTGGATCGTGCAGCTGTTGCGACAACAGGGTGGCTTTCTGGGCCAGCTCGATCAGTGCCTCTTTCTGCAGGAGTTGCTGGTGAAGTTGCTGAATCGTCGTGTCTTGTTCTTTGGACGGGGAAAGGTCTCGGATCAATCCCACTGTGCCGAGAAATCGGCGAAGCGGGTCATAGAGTCCGCGAGCGTTCACCGCCGCTGTGAGAGTCAGCGTCTTGTTATCCTGCATGGGTTTCCGTTGCAGGGTCAACTCAACGCGGCTAGCGCCCCGCGCTCCAGATCGACGTTCGTTGAGGCGATAACGAGCAGCCAACTCTTGGTCAGCAGGAACGATCATGGTATAGGGCAGTCCGATAAGTTCATCGGGCGAATAACCCAATAACATGACGATGCCAGGACTGACTGCCACAAAAGATCCACCGGCATCCAGCTCATAGGCGATATCGTTGAGCGACTCGATGAGCCCACGATGGCGTTCGAGTGCGTGGTCCAGGGTCACTCTCATGTGGCGTGTTTCGATGGCTTTTTTGGCACAGAACAGGAGTTCCGTGAGAAAGGCCGGAGATTTCTTCGAGAGAAAAAAATCGACGTCGGCTTGGAGTGCCTGAAGCGCCGATGCTGAATCGCTACGGTCGCTAAGCAGCATACTCGCCACGTAAGGTAGGTGGCGTTTGAGTTCGCTGGGTAGCGAAGTATCGTTCGCGGCGAGGCATTGTTCGTCGATGAGGATGCAGACCCATTCGTGAGACATCGCCCATGCACGAGCTTCTTCGGCTGAATAGGCGACATCCACACGGCAGCCGGGAAAGAATCCACGCAAACTGATCGTGATGAGTTTAATGGACTCAGCCTGCTCGCTGACAATCAGGATGGTGACCGGTTCACTCTGTGGCATCAAGATATCCCTGTGCTTACTGGGAATTCGAGCAAACCCAGTCCCAGAGCGACAACACAACGTTCGCCCGTGATCTGGTCTGAGCCAAACCAGTCCCCTATTCTTCTGCCGCACGCGGCCCGGGGCACGCATCTTTGGATAGTGATGTGAATAGCATAGGCGGAGGTGGGAAACCCAGTCTTGATGCGATGAAAGAGGTTGTATCTTTAGTAGGGGGAGGCGAAAAAAACTTTGATGGCGAACAAAATTGAACGGTGGTTGGGCACAGGGTTTGACGTTATGTGATGGAGAGAACGCTGCGGTACCTGCCGCAGACTGTGCGGCAGGTACCACGGTGTAGAGGGCTTCTATTTAAGGGCGACCGGAGAAGGGGATGTAGCTGGACAGGCGCCAGGGGTCATGTACAGCAAATAGTTTCCCATCCCATGTTGGGCTTCTTTTTTCTGCAAGGGATGGTGATGGACCATGACCATTTCATAGTCATCAGCTTTTGTCACAGGAAATCCCTGACCGTCCTGATAGACCTGATGTGGCTGAAACTGGAGAAAGGTTCCATCCTGGTCGACGTCAGGAACCGTCCGCAGCAAAGTCTGTTTCTTTGTCATATTGTCCAGCCCGATCATAAGGAGTTCGTCATGTCCATGCGGATAGGCGAATTTGACACAGCCATCCATCGAGAATTTGAGTGGCTCGCGGTGGACCTGGATTCCGGTGTTAATTTCAATCCCTTCGTCCGTCTGGTTTGGGCCTCGCTGGGAGAACTTGCTGAAACACACAATATTGACTCCCACTTGGTATACGTCCATTTCTTTGACGGGGGCCCCCTCCGGTGCCATATACATGGTGAAGGTGGCCATCACATCTTTGGTGATCGGCGCCTTGTGATAAAACGCGACAATCGACATGAGGTGATCGTCTTTGGCGAGCTTGACCCCGTAGCCCTCAGGAAAACGTGTCTCGGTCATCTCCAGCCCTGCTCCCGCAAAGAACAACGGTTCGCCCTCGCATGAGACGCTCGGTTTGCTGTTGTTAAGCATCAGGATGTGATGGAGATAGTTCTTAGGGAGAGGCCTCCCTTCTTTGGTGAAGACCGCAGTCTTGTACCCCACCATATGCATATCTTTGGGAAGCTGAAAACTATGCTTGGGCATTGACGCCGCGAGGTCTCCGTCGTGACCGGCTGGAAGATCGATGGGACCGAACGTGAGGGTCACGGTATTGGCCCCGTATGTCACTGCCGTTGTGGTTTGGTGGGAAAGGGTCGGAACGGCATGGTGGTCGTGACCACCGTCTGCGAAGACAGGGGTGACCAGGCAGATGCCGGCGAACAGAGTGAGGAGAGCCTGACGCATAGAACCTCCCGAAAAATAAAAGCGGCGACATGAATAAGTGATGCGATGCTCGTACACAGTTGCGGGGTGCGCAGGTGTCATCGTGTAGATGGTGGCATGGTCAACCGTTTCCAGACATAGGTCCCGCCATGTTCACGAGGGGGAATATTTTTCTGGGTGCCGACCCGCGAATACCACCAGACACCCTTGGCCTGGGTTCCATCCTCTGAGAGCAGGAGTTCAAACTCTCCTTCGCGATCGTTGCCCGGCTGCTGCCAGGCACCTTGCCATAAACGGTCGGCATATTTTGTGGTGATGAATCGTCCACCGTGCTGGGTGTAGGGACCGTTGCCGGCCTTGTCGAGTGTGGCCTTGTAGCGTTTGTCATCCTCCACTTCGAGAATGTCCCATTCCCCGCTCAAATCAAGGACGGTGGGTTGGGCGACCGATGAAGCCACGGCGCGTGGCGCAACGACTTTCGTTCGATCATCGACAGGCATCGCATCGCTAATACTGCGGAAGGATTCATGCCAGGATAGGAGTATCCACTGGCCGTCTCGACGCTCGAGCACACCGGTTTCCCGTAACGGTAGGACGGCGCGTTGTTGGTTCGGTCCCTGACCGAGGACACGCCCATAGGCAAGCTCCATGGTGTACCACCCGATATCTCCCTTCGACCATACCCTGAGTTCGGAGATGCGTAGGTCGAGCGCAGCTACGTTTGCAAACTCCTCTTTGATATCCCGTTCAAGGTCAGGCCAACCCACGTATTTTCGGCCTCCGATAGAATAGCTGACGATATCGGCGTCGTGGGCCATAAGCCTGGACATGGCAGGCAAATCCTTTTCTGAGTTAGCTTGAACGAGTGCGCGAACAGTCTTTTCGAGTTCGGCGTTATCTGCAGTGCTGCTCATGGCTGCAGGAACCCCGAAGGCTCCGCCGATGACCATATACACGAGGAGACGAACCAGTACGGGCAGACGCATGATGAAGCTCCTGTAGGGATCACAAGGGGAGCGGAAGGAAAGTTTGTCTAGCTGGATTTGCAGGCTACAGGGTCGATAGAGTCTTGTCAATAATTAAACTGCCCATTTGATTCAACTACTCGACGGCAGGCGACCTGTAAGCCACGACGATCACCGTCACATTATCTTCGCCTCCTCTGCTCAGCGCCTGCTCGACTAGGTCGTGGCAGGCTCGGTGGGGATCGCCGTCCGCGCTGGAGAGAATCGATGCGATGGTTGCATCCTCCAACATTTTCGTGAGCCCGTCGCTGCAGAGCATGATGAGATCGCGAGGGATGACCGGGGTCGAGGTCAGCTCCGGTTTCATGTCGATACCCAGGCCGAGGCCTTTGGTCAAGATGTGGCGCTCGGGATGTGTGAGCGCTGTGGCCGCATCGATCAGGCCGCGCTGCACAAACGACTCGACGAGGGTGTGATCGCGCGTCAATTGCTTGAGCTGTCTTTCTCGAAAGAGATAAGCGCGGCTATCTCCCAAGTGGGCAATATGGGCAACCGGCACCGGTGCCAGTGTCATTGCCAAGGCGACGAAGGTGGTGCCCATCCCTTTCAAGGACGGGTTCGCCAGTATGAGATGATGAATTCGCCGGTTGGCGCTCATCACAAGATCTGCCACGAACTCGGCGGCTGCGCTTGGGTGCTCGTGGAACCAGGATGCTCGCTCCAGTGCCTGCTGTGCGGCCACGGTCACGGCGGTTTGGGCCGCGATATCTCCTGCCGGGTGCCCACTCATCCCGTCTGCCACCATCCAGACGCCGCAATCATTCAGGAGGGCCAGCGCATCCTGGTTCGACGTGCGAACATGACCCCTCTCGGTTCGACCAACTCCGGTCCATGGGCGAGACTCTGTCACAGCGCGACCTCGATCGGCTGTGGTCGGCGAGTTGGTGGAACCCCCAGAGAAGACGGGCCGAATCGTGCAACCATCTGGTCGTAGATCAACGATGCGAGCGGTTCGAGGTTTCTGGTGTCGGCCTCGTTGTATTTCAGCAACAGCGCGCGTGCCGCATCGTCTCCCGCACACCACTGATGCCATAGGCGAACGGCTTCCCATCCATCGAGTCCCACCACATCGGTGTCGCGAGCAATCTCGACTTCGCGCTCGATATGCTTCAGCCCGCCTTGCATGCCGAGCCTGCGGGCGGCAAAGCACAGATCGAAGTGGGGTTTCTTGAAATTTAAACGGGGGAACTTTGACTGCAAGTAGGGAATGTCGAACCCGCTGCCGAAGAACGTAATGAAGAGGTCTGTCTGTTCCAGTTCCGCATGCAATCGGTCCTCGGTTAACGTTTCTCCTCGGACCAAGCTCGTCATGTGCCCGTTGCGAAACAATCCAACCACCGTGACATGACCTTCGCGTGCCGACATCCCTGTCGTTTCAATGTCTAGATAGAGCGTACGAGGGCGAAATGTTTCGAAGAGGCGCCAGTGCTCCCGGCTTTTCAGGCAGGCGCCGAAAAACTGCGCGTCGCCTTCTTCCAGGCGAGATTGGGCGACGGCGAGGTCACGGTCATACCATTCTTTTCTGGCCGAGGAGATGCCGGGGAGGGTTGGAGCTCGGAGGAATGAAGTCCAATCGAGAATGCCTTCCTGCCACAGGCGGCGCTCGGAACTTTGACCGATACCTTTGAGAAGAACGAAGGATGATGAAAGCATATAGTCGCAGGATTGTAGCCTTGATTTCACTGAATAAACAAGCTAAAGTCCGCGTCCTGAGCGGGTTTTCGTCTGACGGCTGTCGGGAGGCGGCGAATGGAAGACAATGACTGATCTCTGCAACAAAATTCGCATCACCGTCGGATCCGTTCAGCTCGACGCGGAGCTCAAGTCGACGAAGACGGCGAAAGAAGTCTATGCCGCATTACCGGTTGAGAGCCCGGTGAATACATGGGGCGAAGAGTTCTATTTTAAATTGGCCGGGGTGAAGGACCATCGAGAGACGGCAACGAGTCAGGTCAAAGTCGGCGATGTCGCCTTCTGGGGGGCAGGGCAAGTCCTGGCCATTTTTTTCGGACGTACACCGATGAGTATGGGGCAGGATCCGGTCCCGGCCGATCGTGTCAATATTATCGGTCGCATTATCGGGGATGCGTCGGTGCTGCGGTGCGCGATGGATGCGTCGACCATTCGAATCACGAAGATCTAGCCATGCGATTGTCGAAAGAACGTGTTCGCCATATCTCGGAGTCGATCACGACCAGGCTGCAGCAGGAGGGGCAGTTGGCGATTGTCGGAGATCGCAAAGCGTTCGTCGAGCAGATCGATCATGCCATTCTCGAGGAGCTGTCGGTTGAGGACCGTCTGAACGCCGAAGTGCGGCAGCTGTTAAAAGCCTACGAGCAAGATATCGAGCGGGGACAAGTGGATTTTCAGCGGATGTTCACGATGGTGAAGACGAAGCTGGCGCGGGAGCGGGGCATCATCTTATGATGCGGTAAGGAGTGAGGGGTAAAGGGTAAGGTGAAAAAAGGGGCTGGTTTGTACCCCTTACGCCTAACTCCTCACCCCTAACCAGTCTTGTATGTTGAGCGAAGATAAAATTAGCCATCTCTCCCACGTCATTCTTCAGGCGGTCAAGAAAAGCCCGCTGGTGACGGTACAGGCCGATGAGGGGCGTGTTTTGAAAGAAATCAAGCGGGTATTGGCATCCGAGTTGGCACAAGAAGAAGACATCAATCAAAAGGTCAGGGCCAAGCTCGCTTCCTATTCACGCGGGATCGTCGAGGGCAGTGCGGAGTGGGAGGTGCTCTATCGGAAGGCATTCGAAGAGGAAACACGGAAACATGTGAAGGGGTAACATGCCCATGGTACGTGATGGCGCGATGAAATATCTGTCTGTGTTCGGAGCGATCTTCTTGTTCTTCGGAGCAACCGCCTGTTCCTTCACGAGTAAGGAGAAGCCGTTGGTTCCGCTGGCGCTTGAGTCCGGTGTGAAGCCGCACGCGGTGACTTTGACTGAGCAGGGGACGCAGGCCTATCAAGCGAAGCAGTTTAACGAGGCGAAAAACTATTTCTCCCAAGCGGTGGCCGAGGCGCCTCAATCGGGCCCCGCGCACTATAACTATGCCTTGGCCTTGAATAATGTGGGAGATACTGATCTGGCGCGCCAACAGTTCATGGAAGCGGCTAACCTGGCTCCGGGAGACAAGGTGATCTGGGATTCGCCCGCACTTCGCCCCTATGGCAACGTGGAGTCGCCGAAAAAGAAACTTACGCCACCCGGGGCCGGCAGGCAGGGCCTGGGCGGCGGGACTGGTGGGACGAGATAGCGATAGAGAACCGGAGAAGGAGTAGTGTGAAATGGCAAAGGAACTTGAAGTCGGTGATAAGGCTCCCGCTCTGTCGCTTCCCGATCAATCGGGAGAGCCAGTCAGCCTGAAAGATTTTTCAGGTAAGCAGGTCGTGCTCTATTTTTACCCCAAAGACGATACCCCAGGCTGTACGACGGAATCCTGCGACTTTCGCGATGCTGCCACACCGATCAAGAAAGCAGACGCGGTTGTGTTGGGCGTGAGTTTTGACGGCCAGGAGTCGCACCAGAAATTTATCAAGAAATTTACCTTGCCGTTCACGTTGCTCAGCGACGAGGATAAGGTCGTCGCGAAGGCCTACGGGGTCTACAAAGAGAAAAGCATGTACGGTAAGAAATACTGGGGCATCGAGCGCAGTACGTTCGTAATCGACCAGACCGGTAAGTTGAAGGCGATTTTCCGCAAGGTCAAGGTTGGCGGCCACGTCACTGAAGTGTTGGCGGCCCTGAAGGCGTAACCTTCTAGCAGGATGCTGAAAAGTGGGGCGGGGAGCGGCCAGGTGCCCTCCTTGCTCGCAGAACGCGCACGGTGAAACTGTGCTCGTTCGATGCGCGCAGTTGAGGGCAGCCTTGGCCACTCCCCTTAGTAGAGTGAAAGCCCACAATGGGTGATTCAGTTTCCATCGCGCCATAATAGTGTTTTCGCAGACTCATTATGCGGCTGTGCGGCCTATGGGTATTTTTCTCCGCAGAGCCGGTCTCTTCACGATCCTCTTCTTCTGGACTGCGACCACTATCCTCTCTGCGGCGGAGACGATTCCCGGAGCCTTGACAGTTCACGACAGTCTTACCTCTCTTAACCAGCCAGCCACTATTGAAGCGACGCTCACAGGGAAGAGCCTCAGGATGGAGATCCCACTGGGAGGAGAACCCATCGAGCTTCTCATCGCCGGCAATGTCGTGGCCACGGCTATGACTGGTGGCGACGGGCGGGCTGTTTTGTCCTATACCCCGAAGGCCAAAGGATCGGTCCCATTCACCGTGCGCGTTGGACCCACTTCGAAAATCTCCGTGGCCGAAGCCAGTGCTAATCTGGCCGCGTGGGAGCGTCGCACTCCGATCATAGCGGTGGAAATGGCATCGCTCACGGAAGCCCCGACCCCACAGGGGCCGACTGTAACCTTGCCCGGGAAGGATGCGGAGGGCCGACAGCCGATGCCCGACGCCGCGAACGAACTCGGCAAGCTCACGCAGTTCTACTTCAACGTACTCTATGTGATGACAGAGGATAAGGCGATCGGCACCAGCGATCTGGTCAATGCACAAGCCAGACAATGGCTTTCGGATCACAAATTTCCGGTCGGGCACATCCTCGTGCTGCCGTCTGATCCAGCGTCGGTTGGGACGAAACTCGATGAATTGCATGCTGCCGGGTGGAAGACGCTCAAAATAGGTGTGGGGCGCACGAAAGCCTTTGCCGAAGCGTTTCTGCAGCGGCGCCTCGAAGTCGTGATGGTTCCGGAGCCAGCGAAGGGCGAGGCGCCGAGGAAGGCGAAGGTGGCGAAGGAGTGGAAGGAGGTGCGGAAGAAGTTGTGATGGTGTGACGGCTGGGTGCTCCTCACTGCTCCCAGAGTGCGCACGGTGAAACGGTGCTCCCTCGATGGGCGCAGTGAGGAGCACCCCAGCCATCCACCTCCTTCCGCTGGATGATAGAAGCAGCAGAGAAACTGGCGAGTCGACCTCCACTGCTCGTGGAACGCGCACGATGAAAGGGATTGGAAGGGCACCCACGTTGGTCCTGTGCTCCCGGAACGCGCGCCCTCAGAAGGGCCTCGTTCGACGGCCGCACGTAGACCAACATGGGTGCTCTTCCAAGAGAGGGAAAGTAAGCTAGCTTGGAAGGATCATTGATGCGCGCAGTGGAGGAGCTACCTGGCCGCCCGCTTGTCGGGATACTTCCGCTCTGGGTGGAGGAAGAAAGTAGGGGATGGAGCCTGATGATCTTCTGTGCTCGCGCAACGCGCGGCCTCCGAAGGCCCTCGTTGGACGCGCGCAGTGGAAGATCAATCAGCCCCCATCCCTGAGTGATAACTAGCGAACTTGGAGGGATCGTATAGATAGGTGACGGTCGCTCAATGCTTGCAGCGAAGAAAAGCCCGACTGCCTCTTTGTTTAAGAACAATTCAAGGAAGTGGTGTTGATCCGCATAAGATGCCGTGATAAACCGCTACACAGGCATTAGACAATTGAATTCAAAGGGGCTCACAGATCTTCGACAAGAAATCCCAAGGCGTGTTATACGAATAGAAAATCAGGACTCCGTATCTTATGCGAGTCAGTCTAATTATCGTTAGAACAAGCAAGACCTCCTATTCGTGATATGACTGGCCCAGAATTTTCAAGATGGATCAATCCGGTCCTCCGGGCACTTAATGAACTTGGCGGATCAGCGCGTCCGCGCGAGGTCGTCGAGAGGGTCGCAAGGAACGAGCGCGTCGGAGACGATGTCCTCGACCAAACTAACCCTGCAGGCGGGCAACGTTTCCCCAATCAGGTACATTGGGCACGCTTCTATCTCGCCGAGGGCGGCCTAATCGATCGTTCACGCCACGGTGTCTGGAAGCTTACAGAGGCAGGCCTACAAGCTGGGCAACTCAGCGAGGTTGCCATTACGGAACTCGTCGATCGGGTTCAAGCGAGTTCTCGAGATTCTAGTGCTGGAATCGTCTCCATTCCCAGCATCAATAAGCAACCAAGTACGTCGCCTTCACCACAGGTAGTCGTCGAATCTGTCGCCGAGGAACGCGACGTGCTCGCGCCGGACACTGAAGACAGCGACTATCGCTCCAAGTTGCTTGAGACTTTGCAAACACTTCCGCCTGGGGGATTCGAACGACTTTGCCAGCGTGTGCTTAGAGAAGCAGGATTTGAGCAGGTGGTCGTGACCGGCAAGAGTGGGGATGGAGGGATCGATGGTCACGGCGTGCTGGCCCTCAATGCATTCGTCAGTTTTCGCGTTCTGTTTCAATGCAAGCGATACGTGGGATCTGTTTCACCCGGCCATGTGCGTGATTTCCGCGGCGCGATGCAAGGACGCGCTGATAAGGGCCTGATTCTTACGACTGGATCTTTCACTGCGGAAGCGCGGCGTGAGGCGACGCGCGACGGTGCCCCTCCTATCGAGCTCGTAGACGGCGAGAAGCTGGTAAGCCTTTTTGCCTCACTTGAACTTGGGCTGCGCTCGATCACTACTTATGATCTCGACGAAGGCTTCTTCGATGAGTATCGGCGCTAGGCGTTCTAATAACGCGTTGCAGCAGACGGTGGGGCTATGTTGTGTGGCGTTTGCACGCCGCATTATTTGATTCCACCGAAGCTGAACGCGAGGCGTTGGGGGAACTATGAGTATGAAGGGTCACAGGCAGGGTTGCCTGAGTTGTGACGGGATGTCGTTTCTGTGTACGATAGCGTTATGAAAATGAAGTCCACAGCCAAGTCCTCGTCACTCGAACTGAATGCGTCGCGGCGTCCGAGTAAGCTTGGCGGCGTGCTGGCTCAACGGAAGATCGACGATGTCCGGCATCTCACCCCTGAACAGTGACTGCGCGTTGCGCTTGAGCTTTCTGACGCTGCCGCCTCTCTCCATCGCGCCGGTTTCAAAAAGCGTTAGCTGAAATCCTACGAACGGCGGCATGCTCTCCGTGCCCGCGCGCCGACCGATAAAGCCTGTGTACATGCGAAAGTTTGTGCGCTTGGTTGAGGAAGGAGTGGCCGAATGAAAAAGTCCAGCGTTGCATACCCTTTTGAAGTTCGCCCCCTCTCGAAAGAAGAAGGCGGCGGGTACAGTATTTACTTTCCCGATCTTCCCGGTTGCTGGTCCGATGGAGCCACGCCTGAGGATGCAATCGAGAATGGCCGGGACGCGCTGCAGTCGTGGCTGGCCGTTGCGCAAGAGTTTGGCGATGACATTCCCCGGCCGTTTTCCGCGGTCAGCGGGCGCTTCGTGCAAAGGGTGCCACGGTCGCTCCACGCGCGGTTGATCGCCCGCGCGAAGGCGGAGGGCGTTTCGCTCAACACCCTGGTGGTATCGCTCGTGTCTCAGGGAATTGGAAAACAACAAGTAGCCAAGCGTGCAAATCGTCGTACAACCACACATGCAACCCGAACCCGTGCTAAGACGACGCGCACCGGTTAACGCGACGATAAGGCTCTCCAGAATGACTCCTCCCCGCAACATTATCCGCGTCGATCATGAGGCAAGCCACACCCATGCTTGGCGAGTCACGTTGCAACGGTGGAATGGGATTACCGTCAAAACATTCTCCGATTCAGTTCATGGTGGGAAGCGCAAGGCCTTGAAGGCTGCGCGTGAATATCGAAACGAGCTTCTTCTTCAGCATTCGCCGCTTAAACATCACGTCTGGGTCCGTACTCGCCTTCGCAGAAACAATACCTCGGGTATTCCTGGTGTCGGTCGTTATGAAGTGGTTGCCAATCCCAATACCGGGCGCCGTCATGTATTCTGGCTTGCTTCCTGGGCCAATGAGCGTGGTATCAGACATCAGCGTAAATTCTTCATTTCGAGCTACGGAGAAAGGCAAGCTAAACGCCTTGCCATAACTGAGCGTAGGCGGCAACTGAACCGTGTATGTGCTATCAAGTGTGCTCAGCCGTGAGGCCAACAGGATGCTGAAAAAGTCCGCCAGCGGCGTTCTCGCATCGTTCAGAGGCTCAACGCTGAGACAAACTTCCTCGGAGATCGGAAACACGAGAGGGGCTTTTTCCGTTTGCCAAGAACTATTGAGAAGGGCAAACGGCTACACAAAGTGCGGTCCGTACCTCCTCGCCTCTTCGCTCGCTGCCGCCTTGCCTGCGGAGCGGCGCGTCTTGGCGCGCCGGGGTTGGGAGGGTGAGAACCGCGGCCTTTTTGAGCATCCTGATCTATTGCCGCATCAGAGGCATTCAGCGAGATTTCAGCAGTGTTTTATGTATAAACCGAGTTTTTCCGCAGACTGCTAACCCATGTATGGTGGGTGGGGTAGATGTCCCCATCTCTTTCCTCAGGATGGAGCATCCTCGTGCGTTGGAGCATGCTGTGACATAGGGGTTCGGCCCCGCCTTCCATTCAACTTCCCTATCCTTTAATATAGCCTTCAGATTTCTATCTTTTTGAGGCTTTTCCTGATGCGGGCGAAGACGAGTTTTTCCTGCCAAGCTTGCGGCCACCAGTCGCCACGATGGCTTGGCCGCTGCCCGGATTGCAGCGGCTGGAATACCATGAAAGAGGAACGGCAGGCGCCGACCGGCAAGGGGCGGCCTGCTGCGATGAAAATGGCGCAGGCCAAGGCTACGCCGATTGCCGAGATCGAAGTGGTTGGTGAAGACCGGCGGCTGACGCTGATCGGCGAATTCGACCGGGTGCTGGGAGGGGGAGTCATCCCAGGCTCGGTGATCCTGATCGGCGGCGATCCTGGGATTGGGAAAACGACTTTGTTGCTTCAGGCGCTTCCGCGCCTCTCTTCTAAGAAAGAGCCGGTGTTGTATGTCTCCGGAGAGGAATCTCCAAGGCAGATCAAGATGCGGGGGCAGCGGCTTGGTATCGAGCATCCGAATCTCTTAATCCTTGCAGAAACCTCCCTTGAGCAAATTCTCAAGGCGGCGCAGGAGATCCAGCCTGCCGCGATGGTCGTCGATTCAATCCAAACGGTCTACACCGAACAGATCACGTCCGCGCCGGGCAGCATCAGCCAAGTGCAGGAAGTGGCGGGCCAATTGATGTGGTACGCGAAACGCAGCAGCGTGCCGGTTTTCATCATCGGGCATGTCACCAAAGACGGCGCGATCGCCGGACCGCGACTGCTGGAACATATCGTGGATACAGTGCTCTATTTTGAAGGAGACAAGGGCCACAGCTTTCGAATCCTCCGCGCGGTGAAGAATCGTTTTGGCTCGACCAACGAAATCGGTGTGTTCGAAATGAAGGATTCCGGGTTGGAGGAAGTGAGTAACCCCTCTGAGCTGTTCTTGGCGGAACGGTCTCAGCGCACGACGGGATCGGTGGTGGTATCCAGTCTCGAAGGATCGCGGCCGATTCTGGTCGAACTGCAGGCGTTGGTCTCGTCCACGAGTTATGCGATGCCGAAACGGATGGCGAACGGTGTGGAACAGAATCGG
Organism: uncultured Nitrospiraceae bacterium; assembly: GCA_963781915.1. Taxonomy (GTDB): domain Bacteria; phylum Nitrospirota; class Nitrospiria; order Nitrospirales; family Nitrospiraceae; genus Palsa-1315. Next base: position 89,052 of record CAWAIH010000012.1, read on the forward strand.
GTGTCGCTGCTGCTCGCGGTCATGGAAAAGCGGCTGGGGATGCATCTGTCCGGACAAGACGTCTATGTGAACGTCGTCGGCGGGATGCATATCGATGAGCCGGCCATCGATTTGGGCATTGTGGCGGCGGTGACATCGAGTTTGCGCGAAGTACCGATTGAACCGGGACTGTTGGTGTTAGGTGAAGTGGGGCTTGGCGGTGAAGTGCGGGCCATCAGCCAGGCTGAGATGAGGATTCGTGAAGCGGCCAAGATGGGGTTCAAACGCTGTCTGTTGCCGGAACGGAACTTGGCCAAGCTCGATCCCATCGACGGGATTGAATTGATCGGGATTAGGGAAGTAGGAGAGGCGTTGGATGTCGTATTGGCATAGCAGGATGCTGAAAAATGGTGGGGTAGCTGGGACGATCCCCTTGCTCGCGCAACGCGCGGCCTCAGAAGGCCCTCGTTGGACGCGCGCAGTTGGGATCATCCCAGCCACCCCTTTAAAAGTGATAGTTCACTGCGGCCTTGCCCGCGGAACGGCGCGTCTTGGCGCGCCGGGGTGGGGCGGGTGAGAAGTCTGAACTTTTTGAGCATCCTGAAAGGCCGTGTCCTCTTGTCCAAAGCGGGAGCAGTGGAGGCTCATCCCCCTGTCCCCTTCGCTGTGATGGGTGGCGGGGGAAGAGGAAAAGCCAGAAATTTCTTGGTCAATACGATTGTCTTGAGTGCGTTGACTCTTACCCTCTTATCGGGTTGTGCGCTGTTTGCGCCGCGGGAGGAAGTCCTGCTCAAGAAGGCGACGGTGGAGGAGTTGACGGCTTTGCTGAGTCAGCAGAAAGCGGCGATCCGGACAATGAAAGGTCTCTTCAGCGCGAAGGTGCGGGGAGGGGTCATTCCTATCGCGTCACGGGTGGAGGGGGCGTTGTACTATCGTCGTCCGAACGCCATGCGCCTGCGCGGGTTTACCGCAGTCGGCGGCGAACTCTTTGAATTTGTGCAGGCAGAAAATCAATTCAGGTTGCGCTTGCCGACGATGGGCCGTGTTCTGTCCGGCAGTCCGTCCGACATGAGCGAGATGGGGAAGCTCGCTCGGCCATTTCAATTGAGTGTGTGGGCCATGAGGGGCCTGTTGGGTACCGGCGCAATTGCGAAAGATGAAACGGTTGCTCTCTCGGAAGAGGAGGACCGCTACAGGCTGGAGGTGTTTGGGCCGTCTTCCAACGGGGCGCAGCTCATGCGACGGCGGTTGTGGTTTGAGCGGCAGACATTGCACGTCGTTCAGGAAGATCGGCTCACAGAGTCCGGTGCGGTGGAAGCGACTATTCAGTACGAGGACTTCCGTGCGATCGGCGAGTCGGAGGCGGTCTCAAGTGCCGGCGATAAGCAGTTGGTGAGGCCGTTTAAGATCTTATTGGAAGATGGGAAGGGGCAGGGGAGCGTGCAGGTCACGTTTCACGAAATGATTCCGAATCTTCCGTTGAGCGCTGCCGACCTTGCACAGGCCTCGCTCCAATGAAGGTTTTAGCAGTCGAGACGGCAACTTCGTGGCAGAGCGTGGCGATCCTCGATGGGTTGCGCGTGCTCGCTCGACACGACCAGGATGCAGCCGGATCGCATGCCAAGTTGTTGTTGCCGACGATCGATCGGTTGTTTCGTGAGACGAGTCTGACGCTCAAACAGCTGGATGGTCTGGTGGTGTCGATCGGTCCCGGGTCATTCACAGGACTGCGCGTCGGGTTGGCCACGCTTCTCGGATTTCGGACAATCAGTCAACTTCCGTTGGCGGTGGTGCCGACTCTGGAAGGGATGGCCTGGAATCTGAGAGGAACATCAGGTCTGCTCTGCCCCACTCTCAATAGCCGGCGCGGGGAACTCTACTGGGCGCTGTTTCGCTGGACCGGCGATGATCGGGTGGAGCGAGTCGTATCGGAACAGGTGGGCACTCCCGTTATGCTAGGGAACAGCCTCACAGAATCAGTCCTCGTATTCGGCGAAGGCTGGACGGTCGAGGCATCGGCCATCCGTGCGTCGATTCCCCCTACCGTCACGATGACTGAGGCCTCAGACCTTGCCATGAAGCCATCGGCTGTCTCGATTGGGCTGGCGGGGATTGAACGGCTTCGACGCGGTGAGTATGCCGAAACCGGCATTAGTCCACTGTATGTGCAACGTACTGCTGCAGAATTGAAGTACGAAGAGTCCGGCGGTATGTCTCCTGTAATCCTGCGTCAGGAACGGATTGCAAAAAACGTAAAGACACGGCTGGCTGCGCAAAAATCCCGTCGTTCGTGAAGCGTGAAACGTCCGAATCCGGAAACGAACGATGCTTCACGAAATACGCTTCACGGGTTTTGAGCAAGCCGCTGACGGACTTTTTCAGCATCCTGTCAGAAGGGGAGACCAGTGGTGGATGAATGGATCATCGAGCCGGCAACCGTCGAGGCGCTGCCCGATATTTTGAAGATCGAAGAAGCTTGCTTCTCGGCCCCCTGGACGCGCAGAATGCTGGAGGCGGAACTGAGCGGCAATCCCTTTGCAAATTTTCTGGTGGCAAAGCGGATACTGCCGGGTGACGTTGATTCCGTCTCGATTATCGGATACCTCTGTTTCTGGGTTGTCTTCGAGGAAGTACGGCTGATGAACCTGGCGGTCATCGAGTCGATGCAGCATAAGGGTATCGCCAGGGCCTTGGTCACACAGGCTCTGGAGGTGGGGCTGGCACAGGCAGCGATGCGCGCCGTGCTTGAGGTGCGGGCGTCGAACCATGCCGCTCATGCACTCTATCGAAGACTTGGGTTTCGCGACGTGACGACCCGACCGATGTACTATACCAATCCCATTGAAGATGCGTTGTTGATGGAACTGGACCCGATTGTGTCGGGGTCGGCCTCATTGACGTGCGAAGTCAGTTAAGAGGCAGAACGTATCAGGCCGCAGCAATAATTTCATAGCCAGGAGGTGCGACATGCTGACAGACAGTATGGTTGCGATGATTACGGAACAACTGCGCCAATCCAGCCACGAATTCCGTGTACTGGAAGAAGCTCATCACCGGCTGGACTTGGAATTGCTCCAATTGCAGAAACGCCACGTCCTGACTCCGGCCGAAGAGCTGGCCCTGAAGGATTTGCACAAAGCGAAGCTGGTGAAGAAAGACAAGATGGCCGAGATGATTCGTGTCTGGCGAGACCACGAGTTGCAGGCCGCTCCACAGTGAGAGGCCTCGTCATGGGGCTGGTGTCCACCAGTAACCGGGACCAGAGTCATGGCACAGATTCTCAATCCCCTTGCCGCACATATCCAGACCGTCAAGAAGCGTCTGATCATCATCGGGGCTACGATCCTGGTGGCCCTGATGGTGTCTTTCACCTTTGCCGGCGAAATGGTCGCATGGTTGAATCGTCCGTTTCCCAACCAGTTGGTGTTCTACGGACCGACGGAAGCGTTGTTCGCCTCGATCAAAGTGTCCTTTCTTGCGGCGATCCTGGCGAGTCTGCCGGTCATCTTCTATCAGTGTTGGAAGTTTATTGAACCAGCGCTGCTTCCCAAGGAGCAACGTTGGGGGATTCCGCTGTTTGCATTGGCGGGAGCGCTCTTCGCCTTCGGTTTGACCTTCTGCAACCTCGTGATTCTCCCGCTGGTCATCAATTTCTTCGTCAGCTTCGGGATGGATCATGACATCACTCCGGAATTGAGCGTCGGCACCTACATCGATTTCAACGTCAAATTTCTCTTGATATTCGGTTGCGCGTTCGAATTGCCGCTGGTGCTCACTATCCTGGCGCGGGTTGGTGTCGTTTCGGCTCAGCAGCTATCGAAGTATCGGAAACACGCGATCGTAGCTTCGTTGATTCTGTCAGCCGTCGTCACGCCGGATGCAACCCTCTTTACGATGCTCTTGATGGCGGTACCGTTGATGGTGTTGTATGAGATTGGAATTCTTGGCGCACGTATCTTTGGACGGGCAGGCCCGACTAAACTCAACTTGCCGCTTGATCCGGATTTGCCGATTGGGCCGGCCGGGCAGCGGATGCGGTAGAAGTTGTAAAGGGGTTAAGGGATAAAGGGGATACGGAGTAGGAACAAGGGGTAACGGGATAGCGGGGTAAGGGGGTAGCAGATAGATGACGGCATTGGTTCGGATGATAGCAATAGTCCTTGGACTAAGCCTATGGAGTGTTGGCGGGATATTAGGGGCTGCCACTCAGGCGCCCTCGCCGGTTCCCCCATCGCCGCAGCAAGCTCCAGGCCATGGGGACCAGCCTCAATACGGCTCCTTCGGTCAGCAGGCCGCGAGCATCCAGGCGCTCACCTCTGTCGGGAGCGATCTGCTCTATGCAGGCTCTTTTGGTCTCGGTCTGTTTCGCAGTGAGGATCGCGGCGTCAACTGGGCAAAGTCTGGCCAGGGCGTGACCGATCCATTTATTCTGACCCTCACCACCGGTAAAGACGGTGCGATCTATGCCGGAACTTTCCGTGGCGGGGTTTTTCGTTCCCGTGATCGAGGAAAGAGCTGGCAGGCGATCAATAGCGGACTCAAGCGCCTGGAGATCAAAGCGCTACTTGCCGTGAGTGATGGGGTGTACGCGGGCACGAGCGACGGAGTCTATCGACTGGCTGCCGACCGCTGGTCGGTCGTGACCACCGGTTTGGACGACATCCTCGTCCATGCATTGGCTCTCTCAACCGATGGGACGCTGTTTGCCGGCACTTCGGGGAAAGGGATCCTGCGATTTAAGGCTCAAACAGCCGGGTGGGTGCGTCAGCAGCATGGGCTGAAAGATCACGAAGGCATGACGGAAAGCTTTATTCGTGTGTTGACGATCGATCCTGAGGGTGGCATCTATGCCGGCACGTTCGATGGAGGTGTTTTTTCCAGCGCCGATGGAGGAACAACATGGCGGCCCATCAGCCGGGCGCTCCCGAACGATTCGATTCGCGGGATTCTGTTCAATAGCCGGGGGCTTTTTGTGGCGACGGGGCACGGCATTTTTAAAACGACCGACAAAGGAAGACAATGGCTACCGCTCAACAATGGGTTGACGAGCATGGCCATCCAAGTCTTGATCGAGTCCGGCGCCGGAGTGCTCTATGCCGGCACAAGCGACGGGGCATTCCGAAGCGACGACGACGGGCGGACGTGGAATCCTATCAATCAGGGTCTTGAAGGAGGGCAGGCTCCGGCGCCCTTCAATTTTCGCTAGCAGGCTGTTGAGAAAGTCCGCCAGCGGCGTTCTCGCATCGCTCAGAGGCTCAACGTACGGCACAGAGTACGCGTCGCCTCTTCGCTCGCTGCGGCCTTGCTGGACGGCCTTTCTGAACAGCCTGCAGGCCATTTAGCTTCCGACAGGGATCTCAGCCGTGCGGAGTTTCCGGTGTCGTTATCTTGTTTGTTAACAATTCGCTAACTAAGAAAGGGTAGAGACGATGTCAGAGCCGACAGAAAAAACACGAGCCACCATTTCCGTCAGCAACAAGGGGAGCCATCTGGGCGAGATCGTCCTGAGCTTTTTTCACGACGTGGCGCCGGGGCATGTCAAGAACTTCACAAAGTTGGCCCAGGAAGGTTTCTATAACGGCACGACATTTCATCGGGTCATTCCCGGCTTCATGATTCAGGGCGGCGACCCCAACAGCAAGAATTCTGACCGTGCGTCGCACGGCATGGGGGGGCCGGGACACAAGGTGAAGGCCGAGTTCAACAGCAAGCCCCACAAGCGCGGGGTGGTCTCCATGGCGCGTTCGAACGATCCGGACAGCGCCGGCTCTCAGTTTTTCATCTGCGTCGCAGACGCGAATTTTCTCGATTGGCAGTACACGGCGTTCGGCGAAGTCGTCAGCGGAATGGACGTGGTGGACAAGGTGGTCGGCATGAAGCGCGACGGCCGGGACAATCCACTCGAACGAGTCGAGATGACGGTCACGGTGTCAGAAGGCTAAGGTTCAGGTTGAGGTCGAGAATGCTTGTTTCCAAGATGTGCTTAGCCTCAGCCTTAGCCTCAACCTGTTTGTTCGTGTCCGGCTGCGCCATTCCTATCGTGCCCTATCGTGCAGTCTATGAAGATCCGGTGAACTACGTTCGCCTGGAGATGGATGATGCCGTCCTGCCGGAGTGGCCTCCCAGCGCGCATGCGCATCCGCAGGCGATCAGCGCCCAGGATGTTGCCCGCATCCTCGAAGGCATTTCGGTGAAAGAACATCGGATCTGGTTACAGAAAAAACTGCAGGGCGAGGCGCCGATGGTGCCGGCGTTTCGGCCAGAGGAGCTCACTCTTCTGTCTCAGCAGATTGCACTAGCTCTCGCCGCAGCCAAACCGGATGAACGCGTGACGTTTTACCTGAGCCAACCGCAAACGTCCGTCAAGCGAGTCATCACCACGGGTGGATTATATGTCCACGGCACTGAGTTGCACTTCATTTTGGGGAATTGGCAGATCGTCTATGGAATTCCGACCTATGGGATGATCTACGATCGGCGCTATCCCATGCGACCGACGGCCGCCAAAGGCTTTTACTTGTACTTCTATCCAGCAGATGCAACCAAACCACAGCAGAACAGTTTCTGGGATACATTGTTGGCCAACACGGATGACGAACTCGTGATCGATCTGACGAAAACCATCTCTAGCCCTCTTGTGTCTCTCTCAGGAACCGTGAAACGTTAGGCGTGAAACGTGAAACGAGGATCCGCCATAGCCTCAGCTTTCTTCGTGTTGGCAGACTCTTTCAGCCCCTACCAGTCTCGCCTTGTCCTGCCTGTCGCTTGTATCCTGACGGGTCTTCATCCGGCTGAACGTTGAACGTAGGAAGCAGAGAATTCCCTTTCAAGACACCAACTTCGTAGATTTCATGCAGGTGATTCGGTAAGATGCGTGACCAGCAGAAATGATACAGTTACCCACCAAGGATGATCGATCTAGGGAGGAGGAGTGGTTCGAACTCGTGTTGTTGCCCTGATTGTCATTCTGCTGATCGGCGCTGGCGGTGTCTTTACGTTCTTGACCTACCTGACTGACGACGAGTACATCAAAGATTTTTTCCTCCAGCAGCTGGAGCAGAGTATCGGACGCAAAATCGACGTCCATCGCATCAAGCTGGTCCTTAGCGACTTTCCGCGTCTTCGATTGGAATTAACGCAGGTCACGATTCACGATCGGAATTCCGATGACGTCTTGTTATCGGCTAAGAAGCTGGATTTGGTCTTGCGGTTTCTCCCGCTGTTGCGCAAGCAGGTGGTGGGGAAGCGGTTGCTCATCGAAGAACCGACGTTAACGCTTCGGCGCGATCGCAGCGGGCACTGGAACCTCCTCGATCAGGTTGTCCAGGGGGGAGCGGCCGATCAGGACTCTGTGCAGACGCTCAGCCGGATTTTCCGTATCCGGGAAGCGACGCTGGTGAAGGGGAAGTTGCTCATCATCGACGACGCACGTCCAGACGGGACACGATCGATGACATTGGAGTCGGTGGAGGCGTCGCTGGTCATCAGAGCGGAGCAGGGACAGGCGGATTTACACGTTTCTTCCGGTTATGCGGACGGCAAGAGCCTATCCGGCTTCTCTCTAGGAGGGACGATCAGCACCGCCCAACGGCAGACGATTGCGCTCAGTGATTCCTCTGCTCGGCAAACCATGCTCCAATTCGAAGGCACCGTCGAAGCAACCAATCTGAAGCTTCGAGAGATGGTGGATTTCTTCGGGCCGCGTCCAGCCCCGCAGCACTTGCAGGGCGCCGTCAATATGAACAGTCATGTTCGGGTTGTGCCCGGTGTCGCAGGCTATGATGTGGTCTTGTCCGGTTTATCTGCGAACCTCGAACAACTGAAGCTCACAGGCCAGGCGAGCCTCTCCGGTCTGCTGACGCCGCAGCCCACGTTTGCGCTGACCTTTGCGTCAGACTCCGATCCAGTTGAGCCGGTTGCTTGAGACCGTACCGGCCGAGTGGGTACATCCGCAGGTGCCGCGGTGATCAAGGATCGGGAAATCGACGGGATAGTGGAGATCGTCTCTGCGACTGTCACGGGATCGTCGGTGGAGGGGACGCAGTTGTCGTTGACAGGGGAATTTCGTGTGAATCAGGGGCAAGGCCTGATCGGAGACAATCGTGTCCCTGCCAAGGATTTGACTGCAGTGGTATTGGTCGAAGCCGGACGGGTCAGGGTGTCGAGTCTGAGCGGACTCTATGGCACGATTCATATGAATGAGAGCAAGGCACTCGTCTCATTTTTGGAGGCGGGGCCTTGGGTTGAAATGGGACATTGCCGGAACGATGACTGCCGCAGACCTGCTGCAGCATCTCGCAAATACCGTCACGTCGGAACAGCTGTCGCGTATGCTGGCTGGCTCGCGTGAGGTTGAAGGCAATGACCGTTACCACGTTTCGCATGGTCGGCCTGCTCAATCAACCGAGCGGCGTCACGTTTGCCGGGGGAGAGATTACCGTTCAGCAGCTCAGTATGACCAATCCGTTGTTGCCCGAGCGGCTGACGGCACTGCAGGGCCGGTTTGTGTTGTCGGATGGCGGGACCATGTTCGATCAGGTGACGGGACGCTTGGGCGATCTGAATGTGCAGATCAGTGGGGGCATCACGGGGGGCAGTGGCAGCGAGTTTCAGGATTTCTTGATTCGGGTCAATGGCGAGGCGGACCATATGGCTAAGTTATTGCCTTCGAACGCTATTCCAGCCGGGATGATCGATGGTTTGGTCAATGGCGCGGTGGTGTTGACCGGGCCGACGGTGTCGCCGCACATACGGGGTGAGGTCATCCTGACCGAATCAAAAGTGACACTTCCCGATCTGGTTGAAAAACCGATCGGAGCCCAAGCGACCTTGGAGTTCGAAGGTATGATTCCACAGGCCTCCGGCGTTTTGCTCGATCGGCTTGAGCTGAGCGTGCCTCCGATTCGACTTCCGATCAAAGGCAAGATTCAGCTGGGTGAACGGTTCTCCATCGATGCGGCGCTTTCAACCGGTACATTGTCATTGTCCCGCGTGCCGGAATGGATTGCGAAGGGAGGGTTTGAGGCTGGGAATGTTGAATTGTCGCTCGACATGAAGGGGAAGGGTCTCGATTGGAAAACCTGGAAGACCACCGGGTGGCTCGCATTGACCAACGGCCTGATGAACGTTAAGGGGACCGAGGGACCTGTCCAGGATTTGTACCTGCGGGTCCGGTTCGTGAAGAATGGCGCGGAGATCAAGCGGCTATCGCTTCGCTTGCACGACAGCGACGTTGCGCTGGAAGGGTCGATCCGCAACTGGGTGGGGAAACCCATGATTACTGCCAAGATCGAGTCCAATCAGATGGATCTCGATCTCCTTATTCCGAAAGGCCCACGGTCGCCGATCCGAGATTTTCTGGAAGCCCTTGCAGCCACCAGCAAGGTCCAGGCAACCGCGTCGATAGCACGCGGCCATTACAAGCATCTCAAATTTGGGAGTCTCTCCGCCCGGATCAGCATTCAAGACGGCGTGCTCGATCTGGATCGTCTGTCCGGCCAATCATCCAACGGAGACGTCGCCGGGCGTATCGTGGTGCAACTGCCGCGTAAGCAGCCGGCCGACGCTGAGCTCTCGGTTCGGGCGACGGGCTTGTTGGTGGAAGATGTGTTGAAACTATTTGGCCCGAAAGCCGGCGTTATCACAGGTGAAGCTCGAGTGACGGGGACGATTCGCGGCCATGGGAAGAATCCGCATGGGCTGTCTCCTACATTGGACGGCAAGGTGGACGTCCTGCTTGAAAACGGTCGCATTTTCAAATCCGAGGAACGGGCGGTCTGGAAAATCATCAGCATTTTGAATCTTCCGGCCGTGCTTCAAGGGAAAGTAGATTTGGAGAAAGACGGGTTGCCCTATAACAAAATTTCAGCGAAGGTTCTCGTGCGGAACGGGCTCTTCGAGACCGAGAACCTGATCATCGATAGCCCGATCGTCAAGATTACCGCTGCCGGCAACTATGATATGCCGACGGATCAAATCGACATGGTCTGGGCCGTCAGCCCGTTCGGATCCTATTCCCAATTCCTGAAAACGATACCGCTCTTCGGGCGGCTCTTTGCCGGTGATCGCAAAGGCATTGCCACTGCGTTGTTTTCCGTCAAAGGGTCAATCGAGGATCCGGAGGTCACGTACCTGCCCATGAAGTCGTTTGCCACTGGCGTGACGGGTTTGGCGCAACTGGCCTTTGACATTTTGAAGAACACGCTCATGCTGCCGATCGATCTTATGACGCCTGACGAGGAGAAGGCCGACGACAAGGGCGCTCTACCAACGCCTGAGCCTGTTCCATCCGCGCCTTGACCGACTTCCCCTCCCGTGCTAGATTCCGGCCAGCATCCACTATGGCCTCATCCATCCCACATTCTCAACGCGCCACAGTCTTTATCGCTGCCAGCGAGACCGATGCCAATCTCTATTACGCGACGAAGTTTATTGCGCCGGACCCTTTTATCTATATGGAAATTAAAGGGGAGCGAATTCTGGTGATGAGCGATCTTGAAATGGATCGGGCAAAAGGCCAATCGTCCGTCGATCGTGTGCTTTCGTATTCGGAGGTGGAAGGGCGAGCCAAGACACAAGGTATCGCCGAGCCCGGCACGGTTGAGGTGGTCCATATTCTCCTGCGAGAAGCCGGCATCACGCAGATCCTGGTCCCGGCAAACTTTCCTTTCGGCCATGCCCTCAAATTCCAGTCTTTGGGGTATCAGCTCTTTCCGAAGCGGGATCCATTCTACGAGCAGCGTGTGGTGAAGACTGCCGAAGAAGTCTGCTATATCGAAGCCGCCCAACGCGCGACCGAGCAGGCGGTCGCAGCGGCTCACGATTTGCTGCGTCAGGCTTCAATCAATAAGGATCAGCTCTGGTTCGATGGGATACCCCTGACGTCGGAGCGGGTGAAGAAATTGATCAATGTGACATTGATGGAACGCGACTGCGTGGCCCAGCATACCATCGTTGCCGGAGGAGAGCAGGCCTGCGATCCGCACAATGAAGGCAGCGGGCCATTGCCGGCACATCGCAGCATTATCTTCGATGTGTTTCCTCGTTCGGCCACCAACCGGTATTTCGCCGATATGTCCAGGACCGTGGTGCGGGGGATCCCGAGTCCCGAGCTGAAGCGGCTGTATCAGACAGTGCTCGATGCGCAGGAAGAGGCCATTACGAAAGTCAAAGATGGAGCGGATGGAAAGAGGATTCATCAACGGATCTTGGCAAGATTTGAGAAAGCCGGTTACCAGACTGGTTTGGTGAATGGGCGTATGCAGGGCTACTTTCATGGTACCGGCCACGGGGTCGGGCTCGATATCCATGAAATGCCGCGCATCAGCCGCACCGGGTCTCTGCTTCAAGAAGGCCACGTCGTCACCGTCGAACCGGGGCTCTACTATCCCGGCTTGGGCGCCGTCCGCATCGAAGACATGGTCCTCGTCACGAAAGACGGGTGCCGAAATCTGACGAACTCTCCCAAGACGTTCGAGTTGGGCTGATCGAAGTGCTGAGATCTGAGTGCTGAGTCACTAACCGCCCGTTCATCGAGACTCAGTTCTCAGCACTCAAAACTCAGCACTTACCCTATGCGCCTGACCTTCACGATTCAACGGTTCAATCCTGAAGTCGATTCCACGCCTCATCCTCAAGAGATTCGGCTCGATGTCGGACGCGGGATGACGGTGCTCGATGCCTTGATTCGCATCAAGCAGGAGTGCGACGGGAGTCTGGCGCTCCGTTACTCCTGCCGTTCTGCGATTTGCGGTTCCTGCGCGATGACGATCAACGGCAGCGAGAAACTCGCCTGCCGCACCTCGCTCCGCAAAGAACTTGAACGGCATGGGCACATCGTGGTCGCGCCGCTCCGCAACTTGCCGGTGATCAAGGACCTGGTCGTGGACATGGCGTCGTTTTGGGTGAAGATTCGCGACGTACATCCATGGCTGGTGTCAGGGGCTCGGCTAGCGGATGAAGACGTGCCTGTTCAGACGCAGGTGCAAGGCCATGCCAATCCGCAGTTTCACAATGTCGATGCCTGCATCATGTGCGGCGCATGCGTTGCAGCTTGTACTGTGCATGAAGTATCAAAGGGGTTTGCCGGCCCGGCAGCCTTGGCGAAGGCCGATCGCTTCCTCTCCGACCCACGGGAGTCTCATGCGTCGACAAGGGCCAGGCTTTCGGCGCTCCAAGACGAGGATGGGATCTGGGACTGTACACGCTGCAATTTTTGCGTGGAGGTCTGCCCGAAAGATGTCAAACCCATGGAGGCGATCGTCCGGTTGCGGCGGGCCTCACTTGAACGGGGTATGACGACGACCGGCGGCGCGCGCCACGTTCTTGGTTTTACCGATTTGGTCGAGCAGCAGGGACGCTTGAACGAAGCGATCATGCCGTTGAAAGTAGTCGGATTCTCACCGCGAGGGCTGCTGCAAATCCTGCCTCTAGGCATCAAGATGTTGCTCAAAGGGAAAGTCCCTAATCCCTTCGGACATTCGTTTCCAGGGCTCAGGCAGCTCCAGGCCTTCATCGAGCGAGTGCGACGTGCCGCGCCACCGGGCTGATATCTATGGCATGGACCTTTCGCTTTCTTGAAAAGATTGCCCTGGCCGATATCGGCTTCGAGGCCGAGGGGGAGTCGGTCGAGGAAGTCTTTCGCGGCGCCACGCAGGCCGTTCTAGAAACGATGGCAACTCCTTCCACGGTATCCGGCGGGTGGGAACGTGCGATTGAACGAAGCGATCTCGATCCGTCGGCGCTGTTGTTCGATTGGTTGTCGGAGATGGTCTATTGGAAGGACGCAGCAGGGGTGGTCTACCGGGAGGCGCCGCTCACCCTGACGCGGGAAGGAGACGTCTGGCTGTTGCGTGCACGTCTGATTGGCGCGCCGGTGGATCAGCAGACACAAGAACTCCACGCCGATATAAAAGGAGTCACAAAACATCTCTATGAACTTCAGCAGACAGGCGGACGCTGGAAGGTACGCGTGGTACTCGATGTGTGAAGGAATGTGAGAAGTACTGAGTGCTGAGAGATGCGTCATAGACCAGATAGACCAAATAGTCGACTAGACGAGATAGACCAAATAGACCATCCCTGAGATGAATCTCAACACCGACATGGCGGTCAATCGGATTACGGACGAGATCTGGGAAATTCCCATCTCTGAAAAGCCTGGCATGCTGGTGCCGGCCAGGATTTATGCCACCAAGGGAATTCTTCAGGCCATGGACTCCGGGGTCTTCGATCAGGTGACGAATGTCGCCTGCTTGCCCGGCATCAGCCGGTATGCGCTCTGTATGCCGGACGGGCATTGGGGCTATGGATTTCCGATCGGAGGTGTCGCGGCGTTCGATGTGCAGGACGGGGTCATTTCTCCCGGCGGTGTGGGATATGACATCAACTGTGGCATGCGGTTGATTCGGACGGACTTAACGCTGGCGGATGTGCAGCCTCACTTGGAGCGGCTTATGACCGAACTCTTTCGGAAGGTTCCGGCCGGTGTCGGGGCGAGCGGATTCGTTCGGCTCTCAGGGGAGGAGTTTGGCCGGGTCATGACGCATGGGGCCAAGTGGTGTGTGGAACGGGGTTACGGGTGGCATCGGGATCTTGTCCGCATGGAAGAAGGTGGCTGCATCGAAGGGGCCGATCCGTCGAGCGTCACCGACCACGCGATGAAACGAGGTATCAATCAACTGGGGACCTTGGGATCTGGCAATCACTATCTCGAAGTCCAGGTGGTCTCGAACGAACGGATATTCGATCCGGTCACGGCAGCGGCGCTCGGCATTACCGGCAACGAGCAGATCGTTGTGATGGTGCATTGCGGTTCGCGCGGGTTCGGCCATCAGGTGGCGAGCGACTATCTCAAGCGGTTTGAGAAATCCATGCGCCGCTATGGCATCACCGTGCAGGATCAGCAACTGGCCTGTGCGCCGTTTCGATCTCTTGAGGGGCAGGAGTATTTTTCCGCCATGAATTGTGCCGCAAACACGGCCTTCGCCAATCGCCAAGTTATCACACATCAGATTCGTGAGGCCTTTGCAACGGTCTTTGGTCAGTCCGCCGAATCGTTGGGGATGGAGTTGGTGTATGACGTGGCGCATAACATTGCCAAGGTTGAACGGTATCCCGAAGGAAATTTGGTCGTGCATCGCAAAGGAGCGACGAGGGCGTTCGGGCCTGGGAGTCCTGAGTTGCCAGAAATGTTTCGACAGACAGGACAGCCGGTCATCTGCGGGGGTTCGATGGAGAGCGGGTCATACTTGTTGGTGGGAACTGACCAGGCAGTGCGTGACACGTTTGGATCGACGATGCACGGGGCCGGGCGAACGATGTCGCGTGCGCAAGCGAAAAAAACCATTCGCGGTGCAGAGCTGCAAGAACAGATGAAACAGCGCGGCATCCTGGTCAAAGCCGTATCGATGTCGGGCCTCGCGGAAGAGGCAGGCCTGGCTTATAAGAATATATCTGAGGTGGTCGAATCGGTCGATCGTGCAGGAATTACAAAAAAGGTGGCGGAATTGCGTCCGATAGGGAATATAAAGGGGTAGCAGCCCGCTATTTTGCAAGGTGCGATGATGGAACAACGAGAAAACCTCCGGTTTCCTGTCAAATTTCGCAGTTCGTTTTCTTCCGTCGGCATGGTCGGCGGAGAGGGCCGCGTCCTCGACCTCTCCACCAGGGGTTGTCGCATCGAAAGTCCCATCGATGTTCAGCCAGGAGCCTCTTTGGAGGTCCAGATCAAGACGATAGAGGCCAAACCCCCGATTCAGATTCAGGCGGCGGTTGTCCGGTGGAGCAGAGAGCAGCAATTCGGCCTTGAGTTTGAGGTGATTTCTCCGACGGAATGGGCCCACCTTCAGGACACAGTGAAGCAGATCGAACTGGAGCCCTATGAACGGGACAGGCAGGCTGCCGAACTTCGCGAGTTTTCTTGAGTCTGCGTAGCACGAATCTCCTCCTCCTCAGTGCGTAATTCCTAAAATAGATTGCCAGAAGTGAACGATCTGCTAACGTCATAACGACGTCGGCGGTGTATGCGGGTGCAGTTCTGGGTACCGCATGGCCGGTCAAGTGTATGCGCGATTAGTAAATTGAGAAAGTGGCCACTGTGTTCACGCGTGTCTCCATCTTCATCATCGCGTTGAGTATGTTCTGTGGGACGATACTGACTTTCCTCCTGGCACCTGAAGAAGCGCAGGCTATCCCGGCCTTTGCCAGGAAGTACAACACCAATTGCATGGACTGCCACACGGCGCCGCCGATGTTGAACGCCTTCGGCCAGCGGTTTCTCGAAAACGGGTATCAACTGCCTGGCACAGAAGACGGCGGAATCACCGGTAAGAAAAAATTGGGAGATCTGAATCTCGACGATGTGAATCAATATCTCGGTTTCCGCCTGGTCGGCAGCGCGGTGCGCAGTTGGAATTTCAAGAATCAGAACCCGCCAGGCGCCGATGCCGGGGTCGTCGAAAACAAAACCGAGTTCACGTTTCCCGGGGTTTTCCTGTTGTATGCAAGCGGGACTGTGGCCAAAAACATCGGGTTTTTTGTTGACGTAGGCCATTTCACCAATGGTGCTAGCGCCCAGGTGGCCCGGGGCTTCGTAACCTTTAACAATCTCGGGTCTCATAATCTTGCGCATCTGCGAGTCGGAAAGTTCGATCCCAACGCTTTCTCGTCCTATGGCACGGTGCGCCAACAGTTTGCCAATGTTGGGGAAAGCCAGAAGCGCGGGTGTGCGGCCTTTACCCCCTGCGCATTTAACCGGGTGGGCATCACCTCCGGTGCCTTCGCTACGAAGTTTTACGGTCTCTATGATCGGTCGGGTAACTATTTGTCGCCCTTCGCTTCTTCGCTCTTTAATTCAGGGGCCGAAACCGGTGTCGATGTGCATGGGCGCCCATTCGGTGACTGGTTCCTGTATCAGGTGGGGGTGTTGAACGGGGCCAGCGAGAATGTGGGCGATTCGAACAAGGGGAAGGATGTCTACGGCATGATTCGGTTCGACTATGCACAGTCGGACTATTTTTCAGCCAGTATTTCCGGGTTTGTCTATCAAGGCAACAGTAACGCCAAAGTGCAGACACACCAGGACGTGAATTGGAATCGCTATGGGGTCTCGGCGCGGGCGACTTACATGATGGTCGATGTCTACGCGGCATATTCCGTAGATAAGATCAACAAGATACCGACGGGTGTGGCTGGTTTGTTCGATTCCACTGCAACCGGTCTGACGATCGGCGCCGATACCTATGTGACGAGCAAGACGCTGGTCTCTTTGCGGTATGACAACTTGGATGCAGGCGGGATGCTGGATCAGCGAGCATCGGCCTCGTTTATCAACATACAAGCGAAACATTTTTTTCGTGCCAATGCGGCAATATTTGCCAGAGGCGATTTCAACCTCAGGCAATCGGAAGGTGGAGATACCGCGGCGCAGAATCTTCGCAACGCCTTCTTTTCCGGAATCGATGTGATTTTCTGAGAGGGACGGGCTATGCAAATCCGAACACTTCTCGCAATCGGCGTTGGTCTCGCGATGCTCAGTATCGCTTCATTCGCGAACGCCGTGAAGCCTGAAGATAATCAGGCGACCAGGGCCAAGGGGAAACAGATCTATGACCGAGCATGTCTCTTCTGTCATGGCGCAGAGGGGAAGGGCGATGGACCGGCCGGCTGGTTCATCGGCCGTTATGAATCGCCACGCCCGCGCAATTTTATCGGAGGGAGCTACAAGTTCCGCAGCACGCCATCCGGTGAACTGCCGATGGATCAAGACCTGTTCCGCACGGTGACGCAGGGTATTCCAGGCAATATGCCGCCGTACGGTGGGTTGAGTGAAGAAGAACGGTGGCAGGTAATCGCATACATCAAAGCACTCAATCCGGCGTTCAAAGACGCAAAGCCCATAGCCCTGGTCTTTCCCAATCCTCCGGGCCCTCCCTCGGATGCTGGAATTGAAAACGGGCGCAAGACCTATATCAAGTATGGATGCCAGAACTGTCACGGGGATAACGGCTACGGAGACGGGAAGGAAGCGCTCGACGGCAACTTGAAGGATACATATGGGTTGACGGTTTCTCCAGGCGACTTGACCGAGCGGGCGTCTCTCAAGAACGGGTCTTCTGCTCAGGCTCTCTATCGGAGCATCATGACGGGATTGGACGGCACGCCCATGCCGTCGTATGCCGACACCATCGGCGGCAATGACAAAGACGTCTGGGATCTCGTGTACTACATTCTTTCGTTATCACAGGAAAGACCGTGATGGACAGGAGGGGCATGGTTGGTCGTCCCGCGATGTCTATGCAGGCTGTTGTTCGCCTGCTATCGGTGGCTGTTCCTGTCGTAATGATCGGACTGGTCTGTTGGTCGCCGCTTTTCGCCGCCTCGCTGCTCGGAGCCGAACCGGATGGAACGGGCGGCAAGGCGCCCGTCTCTCAGCAATTACACGGCCTTGCGCCCGGGCCGCCTGCCAAATTTCGCCGCCCACGAGAAGTGGTTCCCTCTGTAGCCGAGCCACAAGCAGAGTTTCCTGGTCTAACGGTCTCGCAGCCAGGCAGCGAAGCACCACCGGCGAGGTCGGCATTTTCTGAATCGACAGGGCCGGTGATAGTCGGGCGTGTCCTATATCGAGGGTCGGTGCCCGCTCCGACCCAGATGCAAGTCAATCGGGATACGGACGTATGTGGGACGACCGTGTCGATGGTCACTCTCTCGGTCGACAGAGCGACCCAGGGACTTCAGAATGCCGTGGTGCATGTGGAGCTGGTTGCCGGTGAGGTGTCGGCCAGAATAATTGCGGCGACTCCGGTCATTGTCCGAAACAAAGAATGCCGGTTCTATCCCCATGTCGCTGTAGGGCAGATGGGGGCCGAGGTGCAACTTTTCAACGACGACCCGGTGATGCACAATACCAATATTATCGTCGACAATAATACCGCGCTCAATGTGGCGATGGTGGCGGGAGGGAACGCGATCAAGAAACGGCTGAAGAAAGCCGGTTTACACCTGGTGAAATGTAACGTGCATAAGTTTATGCAGGCGTACCGGATGGTGTTTGACGATCCGTACTTCGACCAGACGACAGAGACCGGTCAGTTCTCGATTACCGGCGTCTCTCCCGGATTGCACAGGATCACGGTGTGGCATGAGGCCCTGGGCGTCTTGCAAATGGAAGTGCAGGTTCCGACACGGGGCACGGTCGTTGTAGATCTGGAATATAAATAAGGTCAGACCGTTCGATGCGTCACGACGATCACTTACAATTGCGCAGAACTGTGCCGTCACCTGCCAGGCGGATGACGCTAGCCATCAGCGCCATTCTTCTCATTGTGGTGGCTGGGTACGGAGGCCTCTTCATCCACAGCCAGCAAAAGCAGGTGCGTATGCAGGCCGAGGAGCAGGGGCGCGTATTGGCTCGCGGGTATGCAGCCCTCGGTGCGTCGGCTCTGTTCGATAACCTCTACATGCTGCAGAGCGCTTTTATCCAAGTGAAGAACCAGCACGATATCCGGCGTATCATGCTGCTCGATCCCGATCTCATGATCGTGGCATCGGATATCACAACGTTGATCGGTACGATCCTCGACGACCAGGCAAGCAGGAGTGCCGAACAGGGGAAAAAGGAAGCCGTCTTTTCCGGTTCGGATATCGGGTTAAGCGACGACATCCTCGTCATTTTCGAGCCACTGTATAGTGATCCTCTGTATCGGACGGGAACCGACAGTATCGTTGCGGGGAAGCAAGAGCTATTGCCGGCATTCGCCGGCTGGATTCGAATCGAGGTCTCACAGAGGAGGTTGCAGGCTGAGGCCTGGCAGTTGCTTGTGCAACAGGCCTTGACGATGGCATTGCTTGCCGCGGCGACGATTTTCATCGTGAGCAAGACGATTCGCCGTCTTAGTCAGAACATTGAGAAGAGCGAGGCGCAACTGCAGAAGACGATCGACACGGCGCTTGACGCGGTCGTGAGGACAGACGCTGCCGGGATGATTGCCGGATGGAACGCTCAGGCTGAGAGAATATTTGGATGGTCCGAGCAGGAGGCCATCGGGCGACCGCTCGATTCCCTCATCATTCCCGCAGAGGATCGTGATGGGTATCGGCGTGAACTCGCGCGCTTCCTGGAAGCGCGCGAGACCCAGTTCTTGGCCCAGCGGCTTGAACTAACCACTGTCCGGAAGGATGGGGGCGAGTTCCCTGTGGAATGGTCGATGTCGCCGATTTGGCTCAATAACGTGTGTATGTTCAGTAGTTTTATCCGGGACATTACTGAGCGGAAGCATGCTGAAGTTGCGCAATCCAACTATCGGATGCAGCTTGAGCGCGAGGTGTCCATGCGAACGGAAGCGCTCGAGGCTCTCCGAGAAGCAAAGGATCATGCCGAATTGGCGAGTCGGGCCAAGAGCGATTTCTTGGCCCACATGAGCCATGAAATTCGAACACCTATGAACGGTATTCTTGGAATGGCCGAACTCTTGTTGCAGACGGAACTGTCAGACAAACAGCAGCACTTTGTCGATGTCGTGTACCGATCTGGGGCCACGTTATTGAAGCTCATCAATGATGTTTTGGATTTTTCAAAGGTAGAGGCTGGGAAGATTGAGTTGGAGCACATTCGATTTGATCTGGTTAAAACGGTCAGGGAGGTGACAGACCTCTTTGTGGAGCAGGCGCAAGGCAAGGGCATCAACCTGACTTGTTCGCTGGTTGAGTCTGTCCCATCTGTTCTCCAGGGAGATCCTGTTCGCTTACAGCAGATTCTTATGAATCTGGTGAATAATGCCGTGAAATTTACCAAGCATGGGAACATCATACTTACGGTCACGATGGCGGAAGACTTGGCCTCTGACGCCCTCATACGTTTCGAGGTTCAAGATACGGGAATCGGGATCGCCCCTGCCGTGCAAGACAAGATCTTTGAAGCGTTTTCTCAGGCCGATGGATCGACGGCCAGAAAATATGGCGGAACGGGTTTAGGGTTGTCGATCGTCAAACAGTTGGTTCAGCTGATGGAGGGAACGGTCGGTGTCAGGAGTGAGCCTGGGCAGGGGGCGACATTTTGGTGTACCGCACGCTTGGAGAAAGTATCCGGGAATACGCGAGAAGGTAAGAATAGATTCCCCTTGTGGCGGGACGGTGTCCGGCCTAACGGTGTTTCGGAAATCCCTGTGACGAAAGTAGCGGGCACACGAGTTTTGCTGGCAGAGGACAATCCGGTCAATCGGGAAGTCGCCGTCTGTATGTTGGAGCAATTGGGCTGCCAGGTTGTCGCGGTCGAACATGGCCGTGATGCGGTGGCGAAGATGGAGGATGCTCGATTCGACCTGATCTTGATGGACTGCCAGATGCCGGAGATGGACGGTCTCTCTGCGACCAAGGCGATTCGCAATGGTGAACAGCGCACAGGCCTGCACGTGACAATCGTGGCGCTGACGGCGCATGCCATCGATGGCGATCGCGAAGAATGTTTAGCTGCCGGCATGGATGATTATATGACGAAGCCGTTTACGCAGGGCGAACTTGGGAACATGATTCAGAAATGGGTACAGCGTTCTAGTGATGAGCCAGCACTTACTTCCGATCGATCCAAGGCCGTACCGGCTGAACCGATTCAGTCACCATCGGATTTGACGGAACAGGGGACAGGGCAGACGCAGGTTCCTGCTCTACGGGATGCGCCGCTGGCCGATCAGGTGCTCGACCAGTTACGCGCACTCAGGCGCCCTGGGCGACTGGACCCGGTCGCAAAAATCCTCACGAGTTTTCTGGAAAGCTCGGCCACGTATGTGAGCGCCATTCACCAGGCGGTGGTTCATCAGGATGCCAAGGCGCTCTTTTATGCGGCGCATGCCTTGAAATCGTCGAGTGCGATGATCGGGGCCATGGAGCTATCGAGAGTTCTGAAAGATTTCGAGCTGCTGGGACGTCAGGGTGACGTGGCAGGGAGCCATGAGCGGATGGCGGAGTTAGACTCGGTTTATGAAGCAGTGAGGCAGGCCGTGCTGAATGAATTAGGTAAAAAAACGGCTTAGCGATCATGAAAACATTCCAGGAACGGACATGCCCGCTCGTGTTGGTGGTGGACGATGAACCGCAAATGCGAACGCTCGTCCGCGAGATGCTCGAGCAATCTGGCCACGACGTGTGCGAGGCAGAAAACGGCCTGCAAGCCCTTGAACGATTCGCCGAACACCGGCCCGATATCGTGCTGATGGACATTATCATGCCGGGGATGGATGGGTTCACCGCCTGTTCGAGCTTGCGCGGGCTGATGGGCGGAAACCGGGTACCGATCTTGGTCATGACAGGGCTCGACGATACCGAATCCATTGCCAAGGCCTACGAACTGGGCGCAACGGATTTTATCTCCAAACCTTTCAATCTGATGATCTTGAGTCATCGCGTGCGGTATATGCTACGCGGCAGCTTCACCATGGATGCTCTGATCAAGAGTGAAGTTCGGCTTGGGCTAGCGCAGCGGATCGCCAAAATCGGCACCTGGGAATGGCGTCCGGACACGAATCTGTTTACTGCGTCGGCTGAATTTTGCCGTCTGATGGGCATTCGTTCGCAGGACTTTGCCGGAACCTTCGACGCCTATATCCAGCTGGTGCATGCAGAAGATCGAAGCCGTGTAGAGCAGGCGCTGAAGGGCATTTTGACGAAGCGAGTCCCGTGCGATATCGACCATCGCCTTATCTTGCCGAACGGAGCGGATTTTACGGTCAATCTCCAGGCAGAAGCGGTGTTCGACGACCAGATGAAGGCGCTTTCGATTGTCGGGACGGCGCAAGACATCACCGATCGAAAACAATCTGAACGAGAGATTCATCGCTTGGCCTATTTCGACAGTTTGACGGGGTTACCGAACCGTGTCTTATTCAAAGATCGTGTCGAGCAGGCCCTCTTGCATGCCCGCCGCTATCGCACCACGTTGGCGATGCTTTTTCTGGACTTGGATCGTTTTAAGGTCATAAACGATACCTTGGGTCATAATATCGGTGATCTACTACTGAAAAGCGTGGCAGACCGTCTGGCCGAATCCGTGCGGCACAGCGACTCTGTCAGCCGCTCGATAGACAAGGAAGAGAACCATTCGCTCGCGAGATTGGGTGGCGATGAGTTTACCGTGCTCCTCACAAATCTGTTCGATGCCCAAGACGCCGGGAAGGTCGCGCGCCGCATTGTCGAAGCGTTGGTGAAGCCCTTTTCGATTGAAGGGCGGGAAATCTTCGTGACCGTCAGTATAGGGATTGCCATCTTTCCATCTGACGGCGATTCCGTCGATTCATTACTCAAAAATGCCGACTGTGCGATGTATCACGCCAAGGAAGAAGGGCGGAATAACTTTCAGTTCTATTCCAGCACTCTGAATGCTGCTGCGAGTGAGCGATTGGCATTGGAGGGAGAGCTTCGCCACGCCGTCGAACGGGAAGAGTTCGTGGTGTATTACCAGCCGAAGGTCGATCTGAGGACAGGTGGAATCATTGGAGCGGAGGCGTTGGTGCGTTGGCAGCATCCTCAGAGAGGACTCATGCAACCCGCGGCATTTTTGCCGGCTGCCGTGGATACAGGATTGATCAGGGCAATCGATGAGTGGGTGCTGCGAACGGCCTGTCGTCACAATCAAGCATGGCAGCATCGCGGCAAGATGCCGGTGAGCATTTCCATCAATGTCTCCAACTCATTGTTCCACGGCAATACATTGCTGTACGCCGTGGAGCAGGCCTTGAGTCAAACGGGGTTGACCCCGGCTTGTCTGGAATTGGAACTGACGGAGTCGATTGCGATGCGCAACGTGGAGGCGTCGATCGTCATGCTGACGGCTCTGAAGTCGATGGGGGTACAGCTTTGCATCGACGATTTTGGGACCGGCTATTCATCGCTTAGCTATCTGCAGCGGTTGCCGATCGACATGGTGAAGATCGATCAATCGTTTATCCGGGAAATCCTGACGCAGGCCCAGCCAGCCCCGATTGTGCGGGCGATCATCGCCATGGCCCATAGCCTCAATCTCCTGGTGCTTGCTGAAGGGGTCGAGCAGGAGGCGCAACGAACGCTACTGCTCGAACAGGGTTGCGATCAGGCTCAGGGGTATCTCTTCGGTCAGCCGATGCCGGAAAATGCATTTGCTCAGCTACTCCAGTCGGTTCCTCTCCGCAAAGCCAGCTAACATCACAGGTTGTTGATAAAGTCCGCCAGCCTAAGAAGATCGTTATTTGGTTTGTCTCGTTTGTTTGGTTGAACGAAACTTACCAAATGAATCAAAAAGCCAAATAAACCAGATCAACCAGCCTCGCGGGTGACGTTTCACGATCCATGTACGGTGACTTTCCAACAGGCGAAAGTTATACTTCGAACCTGGCAGGCTGAGGACAAACCTGGTTTGTCTGGTCTATCTGGTCTGTTCGGTCTGCCTCGTGTGTTTGGTTGAACGAAACTAACCAGATGAACCAGACAGACCAGATAGACCAGACAGACGAGACAGACCAGATGAACCAGACAGGATGGAGTCGATGTCGATGAAGAATCGTGTTGGAAGGTTGGGTGTGATCGTGGGAATTGGGTTACTCGCCATGCCCGTTGTTGTTGTTGTGGCTGGGGCGTCGGATAAGCCTACGACTGGCGACAAGGTTATCCGTGAAACGCAGGAGGCGGTGACGGCGACCAAGGACTATACGATTCAGCAGAAAGATGCATTTCAGCGAAAGGTTCAGGCAGAGCTGGATGAGATGCAAGCACTCATCACACAGCTCCGTGGACAAGTCTCGCATGCATCGGCGGAAGCAAGAACGGACATTCAGAAGGCGATCTCGGAATTAGAAAAGAAAAAAGACTTGGCACATAAAAAAACGGAGGACATTCATTCCGCCACCGCCTATTCCTGGGAACAGGTGAAGTCGAAAACATCGGCTGCGGTGGATGATCTTCGGGATTCTCTGAACCGCACCCTGTCGCATCTCCCGTGACGGTCGATCGATGAAATATGCGCTCTATCCCGGTTGTGCAGCCCAAGGGGCGACGCCGGAACTCTATCAATCGACAAGGGCGATCATCGGACGATTGGGAATCGAGGTCGTCGAACTCTCAGCCGCCGCCTGTTGCGGCGCCGGGGTCGTGACGGAAGCGCATCCCGATATGGCGCTGGCGCTCAACGCCAGGACGTTTGCGCAGGCGGAGGCGCTCGGACTGGATGTGATGACGATCTGCGGCACCTGCCAGGGTGTGATGAGCGCAGCTAATCGACGATTGAAGACAGAGGAAGGGCTCCTTGATCGCATCAACGCCCTCCTGGCGCCGGAAGGGCTGGCCTACCACGGACAGGTTCAGGTCAAACATCTGTTGTGGATCGTCGTGCGGGACATCGGACTGGCTCGCCTGGGCGCGCTGACCTCCGTGCCGATGAGCGACTTTCGCATCGCCCCCTTTTACGGGTGCTACATCCTACGCCCATCGTGGGATCTGGGGTTCGACGATCCTGAAAATCCCCAATCCCTCGAACGACTCATTACAGCTGTCGGAGGCGAACCGGTGGCCTATGAGGGAAGAACCAAGTGCTGTGGGTTTCCCATCATCCTTGAAAAGGAAGCCATCGCCGTGGCCATGGCAGGGATGCACATGAGCGAGGCCAAAGAGCAGGGAGCAGACTTTATGGTGACGCCCTGTCCTCTCTGCCACATGAGTCTGGATATCTATCAGGATCGAGCGGGCCGAGCGGTGAACCGCGAGCTCCACTTGCCGATCTTGCATGTGCCGCAGCTCCTCGGTCTGGCAATGGGGCTTCCAGCCAAGAGTTTGGGGCTCTCGCATCATGTGATCTCGGTCGATTCTATTATGGCCTCTCTAGAGCTCCGTCGAACGCAGCGACAACCCTCCTAGCGGGCTGCGGAAAAACTTGGTGTACACAGAAAATACCCATGTGCTATTTCAGATGGAGCGAACGCCTCAATAACATCAGGATGCTCAAAAAGGCTGTCCAGCAAGGCCGCAGCGAGCGAAGAGGCGAGGCGTACGCTTCGGTACGTTGAGCCTCTGAGCGACGTGAGAACGCCGCTGGCGGACTTTTTCAGCATCCTGATAAAGGAGTTGCCGAATGAATGTCATGAACATTTCTGACCATCAGCAGTTCAGCAGTGAGAAGATGAAGAAGAACAATCTGTTTCAGACATCACGATTTTTCTGCGACATCTACTGTTTCGAACCGGGGCAGGAGCAGAAAGGGCATATCCATGGCGAGCAGGATAAGGTCTACCTCGTGCTGGAGGGGCAGGGCACCTTTCAGGTCGGTTCAGAGAAGCAGGTGCTGGGTCAGGGGCAGGGGACCATGGCGCCCGCCGGTGCAGAGCATGGCGTGAAGAATCACACAGACCAGCGGCTCAAAGTGTTGGTGTTCGTGGCGCCGAATTCGGCGTAAAAAGTTAAACGTGAAACGTTAAAGGATGGGAAGGGAGCGGCCAGGTGCCCTTCGTGTTGGCCGAACGCGCTCGGGCTCGTCTGTCTGGTTGGCCGGTCTTTCTGGTTTTTCTGAATGAATTTCCAGTCCGATCAACCAAACAAACCAGATAGACGAAATAGACCAACCCGCCTCGTCCCGCGAGGCGACTACGCGATTTTTCGACGAACCGTTATGAGCGGGGAGGTCTCGTCACGCCGCTTTTGAGGACAATCTCGCAAATGTGGTCGAGGCGCTCGATATGTTCGTAGGCGGCCCATGGATCTGTGGCGACGGCACAGACGCCATGGTTGGCCTGTCCCACGATATCGAAGGCCAGCGTCCCGTCTTTGCCAAGGCCGAAACATTCAGCCGTCGCATCCGCGAGTTCGCGTGACAGGGCCGGCAACGTGGGCACCGTCGGTCCCACTCTGGTATAGCGCGAGATCTCGGGGAATTCTGCGCTGATGGCCTGCAAGTCGACGCCGGCATACATGGCAGCCACGATATGTGTGGAGTGGACATGCACGACCGTTCTGGTTTTTCTCCCATCACGCTGCAGGTTCCAGTGCATCCAGAGCTCTCCGGACGGGTGCTGGCCCTCACGGATCTTCGGAATCAGGTCACCCGTCAGCGGCTCCTTCACAATCTCGATCCGCACGACATGCTCCGGATGGACAATCGTCTTCCGCCAGCCGGAGGGGGTAATGTAGAGATACTTCCCCTCGCGTTTCCGCATGCTGATATTCCCGTCTCTCGTCGTAATCCACCCGCGCTCATACACGCGCCGCATCACATCGCCGATTGCTGTTAGCATGTTCGCTCCATAGTTGTGTGTCCTCTATGCCTATCGGCCATTCTCACCGTGCTCTTGAGCGCTGATGGCGTGGAGAAAATGATTATCTCGGACAGAACATCGCGCATCAAGCATAAGGCGCATCTCGCATGCCGGAATCATGATCGCCCTCTAGCGTAATGGTTCCATTTTGGTCTTCCGTTCGTTGATTTTCTAGAGTGAACAGGGTATTTATTTTTTCGGGGTGTGGTGGCATAGCGGAGAGGAACGATGAGCGCTCTGGTACCTCGTGGACGAATTGAACAGACAATCCTCCTGATCCGTGGCCATAACGTGATGCTGGATAGCGATTTGGCTCAGCTCTACGGCGTCACTGTGGGAAGGTTGAACGAAGCCGTCAAAAGAAATGAGGATCGCTTTCCCAGTGATTTCACGTTCCAGCTAACAAAACCGGAGTTTGAAAACTTGAAATCGCAAATTGCGATATCAAGTTCGAAGTGGGGTGGCAGAAGGCATGAGCCCTATGCCTTTACCGAGTAGGGGCGTTGCAATGTTATCTAGTGTGTTGCGAAGCAAGCGCGCCATGGAGGTGAACATCGCCATTATGCGTACCTTTGTTCGTCTGCGTGAGATGATCAGCTCGAGCAAAGTCCTTACCCGACGCCTCACAGATCTGGGGAAGAAGTACGATGGCCAGTTTCAAGTCGTGTTCGAGGCCATTCGTGAATTGATGGCAGAGCCCACGCCAAGATCCCGCCGCATCGGATTCAAGACTTGAGGGAACAGGAGAGGGCAGACTAGACGGTCTCCTGTGCTCGTGCAACGCGCGGTCTCGGAAGACCCTCGCACGGGCAAATGGCACGTCTCGGCGTGCCAGTGGGAGGGCGGGTGAGAAAGTTCGCGCGGTGGGAGACCATCTAGCCCGCCCTCAAGGGAGAGAGTAGATGCGCCGTGCTTGTTCGCTCCGTCCATTGAAAGACGGTCTGGCTTTCTGTACGAACATGAAGGACAAGGTCAAGCTTCGGTCTCAGTAGCTTCCCTCTGAAAATTCAGAATGTCCCCGTTTTCTCCTCGTTCCAACGAGTCGAACCCGGCGCATGCCAATTAAATGGAAGAAGAAACCATAGGCGCCGCTGACAGTGACGTTAGCCGCATGTGACAAGAGCCAAGGTCGAGTCTTGCAATCCAACATTTCTCGGCGCGTGGCGGGCGCACCCTGGCCGAGATGCTTGCACCACGTCGATCACATGCTGGTCAAGGATGGCTGGTGACTATGCGCTGGGAGAGACGGTGCTGGGAGGGTTGGAGAGCGAAGCGCGAGAGGGGGCGGGGAGGACTGTTGGCTGATCCCCAGCCGATGTAGCCGTCAACACACTGCCCAGCACTGCCCAAACTAGTAGCTGTCTCATTGCGGCCTCCCTTCGCTAGCCATAACTAGCAATGGAGCGTCACACTCTGTCCCCCCCGAAACGGTAAGCTAAGAATTTAAGATGACGTTCTCTATCATTGAAACTGAGCGAAGGAGGCCATTGGGCACCTTTCAGATTCC
Source organism: uncultured Nitrospiraceae bacterium (assembly GCA_963781915.1). Taxonomy (GTDB): domain Bacteria; phylum Nitrospirota; class Nitrospiria; order Nitrospirales; family Nitrospiraceae; genus Palsa-1315. The sequence goes on from CAWAIH010000012.1 coordinate 116,802, forward strand.
ACGGCCAAATCTGGACAAGCGCGTCAGTTAAGAGGGGGCCAATCGTTTGTAACTGAGTATATGGTGTTAGCTGACCATCAAGTCTCTTGATGCTGGTGATTTGGAGTACCAATTGGCCCATGCACATCGTGAGGACGTGGGTTTTCACGGACCCTCCTCTACCAAGTTGTGTTCGAAGTGTTCGATGATCGGCAAATGCGCGGCCCATACCCCCAGCGTAGTGTCCAAGCCAAGCAGCGGTATCCGAAAACGGTGATATGTTTTTCCTAAAGTGTTGCCGATCCAATACGTCATAGAACACGTCCCCCTTGTCCATGCTGTCGAACATCAATGCGCATTTCGTGAGCCATGCTGTGATCCGTGTATGCTGAGATGCGGTCAACATCACTGTGGTTCCGAGAATCATAGGGCTAATAATCGGTTTGACTTCGTCTTCCAGGCGACTCATCCATCCGTTGTTGCACTCTTGACACACGTTCCCAACCTTCAGGGCAGAATCCGTAGTCATCCATTCTTTGGGTAGCTCTTTATAGCGCTGTGCCTTCATGGACACTCTCTCGCCTGCACTCTTTTTGAGAAGCCGTAGCACCCACTTTGGCCATATGTCCTCCTTGGAGTTAACACGGCCACTACAAAAGATGCAGGTTTTTCTCATGCCTTCACTTCGTGCGAGGTGATGTCGTTTTCTCAGAGCGGCGGGATTTCTTCCTTTGCCGGACGCTTGTTAGCGAGGGGGTGTCCAGAGGCCAGTCAGAGGGTTTATCTTCACCCGGTCAGCCTCAGTCAAAACCCTGTCTGCAATCTCAAGCCAATCGGCCCTGCTGATTGTGTGAACTATGGTTTGCTGAAACTCCGTCGAGCGAAAGCGATACCGAAAGTAGGCGCGATCCATGACTCGGCCTTTTACGCGATCAGCATAAAGCTCTCTAATCTGACTCGCCGACCAAGCCTTGTCGTCGGAGTAGAGAGCTTCCGCAGCTTGCCTGCATGAAAGATAAAGCGCGTCGTCTTCCGCGATCCATTGCAGGCAGGTTTGTGTCTCCGTTGTCCGTTCGTCCATGGTGCGGTATGTTGCACCCAGGTAGTTTCGCAGTCAAGGCAGCGCGAAAAAGCGTAAGGCCCTAGGAGTGGAATAAGAGGGTAATTCGGGGTAAAAGCGGGTAAGTACGGGTAACAACCGAGGCGTCAGGTTCCTCAGGACTAGAGCGGTGTTTCGTGTATTTTCAGGGGGTTACACTGACCCGGCCAAAACGGTTTTCTAAACCGCTGCTCCTGCGGCTAGACCTGTCCTTCAGTCTTCTGATTTAAGGACACAGAGCGGCTAATTTTTGCAGGCTGGAATTTCGAGGGTTTGAGGGCCCAAATTATTGCAGGTTTTCTGGACAAAGAACGTTGAGACCTTGCCTGACTCGGCAATCGCTCAAATCTGCTTCTCTTGAGTTTCCATCTGTAGGACTGAGAGAAGCAAAGGGAATCGCCAGGCCAGTTTCTCTATCCTTCTGTTCCCCATATTAATTAGAGGGGAGCGGCCAAGGTTGCCCTCGATTGCGCGCATTGGACGGTATACATGCTCACTCCAAGCTTGCTTGTTCCTTCTTCAGGGATGGGGGCTGTTGATCTTCCACTGCGCGCAACCTTCTCACCCGCCCACCCACTGGCACGCCGAGACGTGCCATTAGCCCGTGCGAGGGGAGTCCGCGACCGCGCGTTGCGCGAGCACAGAAGATCATCAGGCTCCATCCCATCCCTTGTTTGACCGTGACCTCGGTTCTCCAAGTCATGAACGGGGATTTGAAGGTTCTGAAGAGAATGTTTGAGGTCGCAAATTGCGACCTCAAACGGTGCATACATTTGGCTGTGAGCAGGTGTCTTACGGAGCTCTGTAGAAGATGGGTGACGAGTGCTTAACGCCGTTAAGCCAATGGCTCTCGTCTCGGAACGGTTCGCCCTTCTTCTAAATCTTGGAGGTCAGACCAGGCGGTGAGGTCGGTTCGGGAGGGATCGACGGCGTCGCGGAGTTTGTTGAAATACTTCTGTTTATCCGGCGTGCTTGGTCCACGCGTCAACATCATCTCATTCCACTCGTGTAGCTCTACCTGAGGATGCGGTTTTGAGGCCTTCTTGAACCATTGGGCCACGCCTTTGTCAGTGGGGTTAGCCTTCACGGTTGCGGTGAATTCCTTGTCCGTAATCCCGGAGAATTTCATGAGCCGGTCGTCCATGGGGCAGGGGTAGATGTACTCGCCCTCGGTCTTGGCCAGCACGGCGCGGCATTTGTCAATCATGCGCGCGAGATGGACATAACCCTCCATCTTCACGCGCATGCTGCGAGGGAATGAGCTTCGAAGGTCCATCAGATTCCAGTTGAAATCCCCCTCACCGTCGCCTCTCCCCATGGTGGGGAGAGGGTTGGGAGAGAGAATCTTAGATCAGCTTGTGATTGGTGAACGTCAGGTTCTTCACGACCACTCCGTTGTTTTCGTAGGTAATGATGCGGCGGGTGGCCGGTAAATCCGATGATCCGATGCGCACATGGCTGTCGGTGAAGCTTTCGACGTTGTTCAGCTTCCCGTCGGTCGGTGAATAGTAGTACACGCAATACTTCGTCGTCAGATTCTTCTGGTCCTGGGTAACGGAGCTTTCTTCGACGTTGATCGTAAAGGCGAAGGGGGTCATGCCTGGGTGCGCCATCGTGCGATTGATCTGGGTGATGCGATTATCTTTGACGCGATAAAACGAGTTCGACCCATGGATGATCAGTTTCGTGCCGAAGGGGTGTCCATCTTCTTCCATGGTCAATGAATACTTGCCGTCAGATTCCTCGAAGGTTCTTGGGCCACGATGTACCGCGATCATCCCGAGCTGTTCCTGCGCCCATTTCTGCACCTCGGCATCACCCAGTTGAACCGATACTTCACGAGGGCCTTTCACCATGACTGGCCCGCTGGTTTCTTTGCCGTTCACATTCACCGTCAAATCGGCGGTGAATCCCTTAAAGTCCTTCTGCCAGCGCGAGGTCTTTTCGAACGCTTGGCGAAGTATCTCGCGGGCCTTCGGATCGTCGGCGACGGTCGGCTGATTCGGCTTCTGATGTTCCATGGGGTAGGCTCCTTCGTGAATTGAGTTGTCGAGTTGGTGGTGCATTATACGCTTGGGACAAAACGCGCCACAAGCGCTAGCCGATACGCGAGGCGGCTGGTTGTTCTGGTTTTTGGTTGGTTTGTTTGGTTCGACTAGATAAACCAGAGAAACCAGATGAACCAGACAAACCTGGTTCATCACGCCAGTCTCGCGCGCTATCCTGCGAAGGTGATAGAAACCATGAAATAATTCGGGTATACTGCGCCACGCGTGGACTCTATGTCCACGTAGAACGAAAGGACAGACATGGAACGACGGGCTGCTTCCCATACTGAAGAAGAAGAGATGAACCATCGCCGCCGGTTGCTGAATGCCGCAAAGAAAGGCGATCAGAAGGCCATTGCCAAGCTCTTAGAGCTCTATCAAGTGCGCATCCATAGTGGCGATATGGTTCAGAAGCTGAATAAAACATCTGCGACACACAAACTTCAGGCTCAACTTGCGGAAGGGAAGCCAGTGAAGGGTGGGTCGGGAGGGCACGGCAAGAAGACAGCGCCGGTGAAGCCCGCTTCACCGAAGCTCAAACATGCGAAGCTGGCTCCAATAAAAGGTACACCTGCGAAAAAAGGTATACCTGCGAAAGCCAAATCGCGTCCTGCCGTTTTGAAAGGAAAGCCTGCGCCAAAGCCTAAGCCAAAATCTCGGCCGGTACAATCCGCTGCAAAGAAGCGCAAGAAGTAGCCGGCCTTCGCAGCCGAAACGGCTGCTTCCGGGAGCTTTATTGCACGGCCACTCGTAGCCCTCCTCCACCAAGTTTTGCGGCGATCTCTTCCGCTTCTGCCAGCGTACCTGCGAATACGATGGCTTCCCCATCATGGTCGATTTTCCACGCAAGCTCAAAGGCCTTTGTGGGGTTCATGCCAGGAATATATTGGCAAAAAAGTGCAATGACCTGCTCATAGGTATGACACTCGCAGTTGAATACGATCACACGCGCATCGACCCCAGCACTTGTGTCGACGCTGGTGGTCTCTGTCGGGACTGGGGTGGCGAAGGGGGTCTTTGTACCGGCCATGGAGACGAATACTAGCAGACTTGGATGTAATTTTTAATAGCCTACCCGAATAAGCAGGAGATTGGTTTTCGGCCAACTTTCCCGGACACACGATTGCGCATAGAGCGCGAAATGAGCGGGGGAGTCTGTGACTGGTTGGAGCTGGTTGGTCAGGGCGAGGGTCTGTGTATAGACGAGTGAGGCGGATGTTTTCACGAGGGCGAGCCCATATTCATAGTGGTACCCCTCTTCAAGGGTGAGACGCCTCTTCGAGAGGGCTCTCACCTGATCGAGAGCATAGTCCTGCTGCCTAAACGAATCGTCCATGAGGCGTAGGAGTACGGCGGGGCCTGGTACGAGATTGTCGCCGATACGAAGACTGTGGGATGGCTCGAACAGCCCACGTTGAAAGCGGCGGTTCCGGCGAAGCGCGTGGTGAAAGCGCGCACGCCAAAGGGGGTCGCGCAGGTCGCGATCGATGGCGGCTGCCAAAGTCGGTGAAAGCGGCCCACTCACATCATAGCCCTGCACGAGGCGTCCGGAGTCGACGAGGTCCGGGAAGCTCATACCCATGCGGTCTTGGAATGCCGTCATCCCGGACATGGGGGTCAATTGCAGGGCCATGAAGTCGCGAAAGTGGACTGTCGCAAAGCGAGCCAGGAGGTGCGCCAAGGTGTCCTGGTGGCAGAGGTGAAAGGGGTAGAACAGGGCGTGCGGTGCTCGGGGTCGATTCATCGACAAAGTTTCATGGTCATGTTAGGGTTTGCGCGTGCGATATCTCTTCACGTCGTGGCTTGATTTCCTGCTCATCTTTGTCCCAGTGACGGTCGCGCTCGAAGTCCTTCGAGCTGATCCACTGCTGGTCTTTGTGTCGGCTGGACTGGCCATTATTCCGCTGGCGGGACTGCTGGGACGGGCCACCGAGCATTTGACGACCCATGTCGGAGCCGGTATCGGCGCGCTGCTCAATGCCTCGCTCGGTAATGCCGCGGAATTGATTATCGCATTGGTGGCTCTGCGCGAGGGCCTTCACGATGTCGTCAAAGCCTCTCTCACCGGCTCGATCCTGGGCAATATCCTTCTCGTCCTCGGTGTCTCCATGTTTGCCGGTGGATTAAAGTTCGAACGACAGAGGTTTAACCAGACCGCTGCAGGAATGGGCGCCAGTCTCTTGCTCCTGGCTGCTGTGGGTCTCATCATCCCCGCGCTCTTCCATGTCACCGCTGCCGATCGTGGCGTCGAGGTTGAGCAAAAGCTGAGCCTCACTATCTCATTTGTCTTATTCGCCATATATGTCGCAAGCCTGTTGTTTACGTTGAGGACGCATCGTCATCTGTTTGCCGGAGAGGCCCATAATGCGTCGGACCTCGGAGAGCAACCCTGGACCCGTCGGACATCGATTACAGTACTCACGGTGGTGACCTGTCTTGTGGCCTTGATGAGCGAGATGTTGGTAGGGGCGCTTGAGCCGGCTTCGCATCAACTTGGACTCACACAAGTCTTTGTCGGCGTCATTCTGGTCGCTCTGATCGGTAATGCGGCTGAACATTCCACGGCGGTCATGGTGGCGTTAAAAAACAAGATGGACCTCGCCTATGGTATTGCGGTTGGATCCAGCCTGCAGATCGCCTTGCTCGTTGCCCCATTGCTCGTCTTCGCCAGTTATCTCTTCGGAACGCCGATGGATCTGATCTTCACACCGTTCGAAGTGGCTGCGGTGACGGTCTCGGTCCTGATCGTGGGATTTGTGGCGATGGACGGAGAGTCGAACTGGATGGAAGGTGTGATGTTGATCGGGGTCTACCTGATGCTGGCGATCGCCTTTTTCTTCCTGCCAGCCTAGCAGGGCGCTGAAAAAGTCCGCCAGCTTCGTTCTCACCTCGAAAGCATCCTCAATGTGAGCCCAGAGGCTACACCTCCGGTGCTTTCATCGGCTGCGGCCTTGCTGGACGGCATTTTTGAGCGTCCTGCAGTTCAGAACTTGTCCATGTCGATGACTTCTGTCGCCTCCCACAGATTTTTCTGTTCTGCCTCCGCCGATTCCTTCATGCGATCCTCTTCCGTCTCTTCGCCGAACTGAACCGCTCGTGCCGGCACAGGCGGTTTCTGCTCGGACGGGGATGAGTCTACCTCTGGCGGCGACGGCTGCCTTCTTCGTTTCTTGGCCGGGTCCATATTGACAGGCATGGCAGCTCCGAAGTGATAGGTGTTCAGTGTCCACCCGACCGAAGGATAAAGTCAACGGAGCCTCGGGATCGTTAGTCTGAGAGGTTTGTTTGGTTTATCTGGTTTCTTTGGTTCGTCGGATTCAACAAAACAAACCAAATCAACCAAATGAACCAAACAAACCAGTCTGTTGCTAGTACAATTGCCCGGCGATGGTGTCGGCCTGAAGGAGCCCTCGTGCCGATAGTCGGCTGCGCTCGCCGTCTACTTCGATCAACTGTTGTGCGAGTAATTCTTCGGCAATGGTTTCACGCCCATAGTTCGCCGCATGCCGATGAAGATTCTGTGAGGGAATGCCTCGAATGAGACGTAACCCGAAAATCACGGCGTCGCGGAGTTGTTCCTCTTCCGAAAGCCTTGTGCAATCTTCAATAGGAAGGCGTTTTACCATGAGCGATCTGTCATAGGCCGCAAGGTCGGCGACGTTGCCGAATCTTGTTCCGTCCAGATAGGATTGTGCGCTTGGGCCGAACCCAAGGTATTCGCCGTCGGTCCAATAGAGCAGATTGTGCCGACAAGCATAGCCAGGTTTGGCATAGTTCGATACTTCATACCGCCCATAGCCGGCATCGCCGAGCATCTGTTGGGTTGCCTCATCCATTTCAATCTGAAGACCTTCATCCGGAGCCGGACTCAATTGGCGTTGGATGTTGAACGCGAGCCTCGTATCTTCTTCGACCGTGAGAGCATAGGCGGACAGGTGAGTCGGCTCCAAGGTCAGGCAGTGGGCCAAGGTTCGTTTCCAGTCCACTAGATTCTGGCCGGGGAGCCCATACATTACATCGAGGTTGATGTTGGTGAACCCGACGGCTCTGGCCCGAGCCACTGCCGCGACGGTTTCACTCACGTCGCCGGGCCGTCCGATTCTGGCCAGGTCGCGATCTTCCATCGATTCTGCGCCGAAACTCATGCGGGTGACGCCGGCTCGATACAGTTGTACGAGATTCTGTTCAGAGATCGTGGAGGGGTGCGCCTCAACGGTAATTTCACAGTCTGAGACGAGGGTGAAATGTCTGCGAATCTCGGACAGGATTGCGGTGAGCTGAGTTGCGGCGAGCGCCGTCGGTGTGCCGCCACCGAAATAGACAGATTGGATGGGTCGGCTTGTGGTTACGTATTGCTGCCCCGACAATCCAATCTCCTGCATCAGGGATCGGACAAATGTTGTCGCGTGATTTTCACGGTAAATCTCAAGATAGAAGGCACAGAAGTCGCATCGCTGCCGGCAGAAGGGGATGTGGAGGTACAGACCGAGGGGGGGAGGTATCGTCACGGCAGGCTGAATCCTTGTGGTTTGGAAAAATCCCTGGCGAGGACGATTTCAATTTCATCTGACGGGGATTTCCCACGATTGCGTACGTGTGTCTGCCAGGACTTGTGTTGACGCAACGATTCGAACAGTACCTTGAGCAGATCCGGCTTGATCCGCGCTTCCCACTCTCGCACCCAGGCCTGGTTGTCTTCCTCACCCTCATAGTCGTCGGGAAATGAAGCCTCCAGGCTGAATCGAAGGGTGAAAGTTTTTTCTTCTTGGTACATACAACTCCTTGAAGCCTGTCCGATTGCGAAGTGATTGGCCTGCTCTTATAATGTCTGCTGAACAAGGAGAACGATCCATGCCTATCTTCGAATATGTCTGTGGAGAATGCAATCATCGATTCGAGCTGTTGGTCTATGGCTCAACAGCAGCGGCCTGTCCAAAGTGCAAGACCACGAAGTTGGAGAAGCAAATCTCTTCGTTCGGAGTCGGCGGCACAGATGGATGGGTGTTGCCCGGTAATGGTGGAGGCGCCTGCGGAAGTTGCGGTGACCCGCGCGGCCCCGGTTCCTGTTCCACGAATTGATGATGGAGTCCGGCGACCAGGTGCTGCAGCGTGCTATTGCGGCCATCTCTCAGTCCGACCCGCTCACAAAATTGCTCAATCAAGTAATGCTTGGCCGGATGAAGTCTACTGATGCCGGGCTGCGTGCCGTGACCGATTCCTGGTTAGATACCTATAGAAAAACTATTGAGTCCGGTGGATTCACCAGGCAGGCCTTGCGCCGCATCGATCCATCTCCTCGTCTGGCCATACTGATCGAATGTGGAGTGTTGACCGGTGAGCAGCAGACGGTCACCGCTCTTCGCGATAGCTTTGAACGGGCCGTCGCCAACGCAACGGAGTGATCTCACCCCATCAGGATGCTGAAAAAGTCCGCCAGCGGCGTTCTCGCATCGCTCAGAGACTCAACGTACCGAAGCGTACGCCTCGCCTCTTCGCTCGCTGCGGCCTTGCTGGACAGCCTTTTTGAGCATCCTGAGCCATTGATGCCGTCGTCGTCATTCTATGATATTCCAAAGGTTTTTACGTATGAACCAAGTTTTTCCGCAGTCTGCTATGAGGGCTCTCTGGGTCATCGCCGCTTTGTTTCTAAGCGTAGGGCCGGTTGGAGTCGGATGGGCTGAAGACGTGCTCGGTACGAGGCCGCTCCTGACGATCGCGCGCAAGGATCTTTCTACGGTCCTGCCTCGAGACTGTCATATCATGACCGATCCTCACTCGATTGAGCAGCTGCTTGACGCACTGGACGGAACTCCTCCGGACTGGGGCACAGTCTATGGCCATGGACATCATGATCCCGGCCTCGATGAGCGGTTATTCAGCCTTAATCGAGAGCGGGATGCGAAGCGTGCGGGGAAGAAAGCACTTCAGTGGACGGTGGTCTTTCTTTGGTCTGGAGAACTGTCTCGCTATGAGCCAACGGCGGGCGGGTTTAGTCTTGCCATAGGACCAATCTTCACAGCCACCAGATGGGGTATGGTCCGATTCAAAGCCGAGGATATGCCGGGCAATCTGATAGTGATTCCCCATCCCAGCCAGCGTGAATCGTTTCGACGCAAGCTCGATAACGGTGAGAAAATTGAAGTCGAGGTCGCGATGACCGGCAGGCTTATTCCAGAAGAATCCATCGTCTATGATTTTTCGCATGAGCAGGAGGGGCTCGGTATCATCATGCCGGTTGTGCGAATCGAACGGATCGATTATCTCGCCCGCAGTATTCATGGCGGTTCGTCGCGAAATCGCTGAGCCGCGTCGTGGGAGCGTCGACGAAGGATCTCTATGTTCGCTCAGAAGAGAAAGGTAGAGGATCTGAACGATCGAAGTACGCCATATCGCCGAAGTTCGAACAGACCGGATGGGCAGCGCCTGCATTGGTGCCAGCCCGCACAATCTGCGTCGTATTGAAGCCTGCCTCTGCGGCTGCATCTAATTCCGCCTCGATGTCCGACAGAAAGAGAATGTCTTTAGAGGAGAGGGTGAGTATCTGGCCAATGCGTCGGTAGGAGGCCGACTCGGTTTTTGCTCCTATGCTCGTATCGAAGAAGTTGGAAAACAGGCCTGTGAGATCGCCGTCGGTTGTATGTTCGACGAGTAGTCGTTGTGCCTGTTCCGATCCCGAAGAATACAGGGCTAGCCGGAGACCGCTGCTCCGCCAACGGTTGAGCACAGGAGCCACATCTTCATACAGGCCGGGAGTAAAGGCGCCTGCTCGGTAGCCTTCATGCCAGATCATGCCTTGAATGGCCTTCAACCCCGGGTGTTTGCGGTCCTCTTCGATCCACCGACAGAGGATACCGGGAAGTTCTTCATAAGAGGGCCGTCGTCCAAGCTCCTGCACCACGGTATCCTGACAGGCTTTTGTCCATTGGCGAAGGGCCGGCACATCCTGTTGCTCTCGCAGGAAGGCGGCTAATCGATGTTTTGCATAGGGAAAGAGCACCTCGCGGACGAATGCCACGGAGATAATGGTCCCTTCGATATCCATGAGCACGCAGCGAATCATAGTCCGACGTTATCGATAGCGTTGTTCAATGCCGGATTCGGTGTATTGGGGCACCCAGCCAGCCTGGTTGGTGAACACTCTGATCGCGCAGACGTTGGGGTGGGTGCCGAGATCGAACCAATGTTTCGTGTCGGCGGGAACAGAAATCAGATCCCCCTGCTCGCAGAACAAGGCGAATACCTCATCCTCTACGCCTTCCGTATGGAACCAGAAGACTCCTTGCCCATGGACGAAGTAGCGGATCTCGTCTTCTGAATGGGTGTGCTCCCGTAGAAATTTTTCCCGGATGGCGGGGAGATTCGGAGTCTGGGGTGTGACTCGTACGATATCCGAAGTTTGATACCCCTGTTTCTCCATGAAGGGCTCGAGCCAGTGATTGTTGGCTGCCAGCACTTGTGTGTCGGTCGCGTCGCTCGGAAGGCCGGTGTCTGTTGGCCATCGTTGGTAGAAGATTCCGCGCTGGTCGAGAAACAGGCGGATCGCCTGCTCGTCGGCGAGCAGCATATTTTTGTCAGGCATTCGCAGGGTAGCCATGGCTTCGTACCTCCCGCTCACATTGCAAGAGAAACTCGAACACTTCCAAGTGACGTTTTGCTGTCGCGATATCTTTTCCCCATACGTAGAGTCCGTGTCCGGCCAAGAGAAACCCATAGCAGGGTTGCGTACGCGGGAGACGGGTCTCGATGTGGGCGGCCAATGCCGGTATGTCTTGCGAGTTTGGAAACACCGGCAGGACAACCTCACAATCGTGAGTTTCAACCCCGTCGAAGCCTTTGAGCAATTCCCATCCAGAGAACTTCAGGCCATCGCATTCTCCGGCAGACCGGGACAGCAATGCTGCGGCCAGCGAATGAGTATGCAACACGGCGCCGGTCCCCATCGCATGGTAGAGCATGACATGCAGGAGTGTTTCTGCAGAAGGTTTCAATGTAGAGCCGTTTACTGGCAGGCCGATTCGGTCAACGGCAAGAACCTGAGCTGGGTCGAAGCGTTCTTTATCTACTCCTGAACTGGTGATGGCGCAAAAGGCCGGCGCCGCATGGTCAGGCAATCGCACGCTGTAATTCGTGCTGGTTGCCGGAGCCCAGCCTTTGCGGGAGGCCCATTGCGCGATGTCGGCAAGCTGGTCGGCGAAGACTTTGAAATCGTAAGTGTCGTCCATGGATATCTATTCTTTCCGTTGGGCGTAGTCCTAATGGCAGCTGTATATGCCTATGGCAGAAGTGCAAAACATACTGGCTGATACGCCAGGTCGAAGCCGGATTAAAACCCATCTTTAGCGCAGCGAAAACCGGTGCCGCTGGGGCGGCTGTCCATCGTGCCCCAGTCTCGATCACTCGTGCGAAGACTGATAGCCGGTTTGAGCCAGGATCCGCCCCGCATCGCTTTAATCGCCCCGCGAGAAGGTCCCTGGGGATCTGAGAGGGGGGCCTCTCTGTAGTAGTTTGGGTTATACCAGTCCTGCACCCATTCCGCGACGTTGCCTGCCATGTCGTGCAATCCGTACGGGCTGACGCTCGCGGGAAAACTGCCGACAGGCAGGGTGAGCACGTTGCCTTTGAGCCCTTTTTCTTTTGAAATCTGTGCGCCGTCGCCCTTGATCCAGAAGGCATCCCAGTCCGTTCCGCTCTGAAAGTCGATGGTTCGTCCTGCCCAATAGCTGGCGCTGTTGGATTTTTTGAAGTCCCATTCATTTCCCCAGGGGTAGCGACGTCCATCGGTGCCGCGCGCGGCCTTTTCCCATTCCGCCTCGGTCGGCAGGCGTTTACCAACCCAAGTACAGTAGGCCACGGCATCGTCCCAACTGACATTGACCACGGGATGGGTGCCGATACCGGAGATCGGCGCATCGTTTTCCCACAATGTGGATGCAGGGGTCGAGTGTGCCGGCGCACGGTGCTTGGTTGCCCTGACGAATCGTGCATAGACATCGTTCGTGACCTCATAGCGGTCAATCCAGAATGGTGCGGTGTAGACGAGGCGTTGAGGTTGTTCGTCGGGAAGGCCATCGCTGTCGGCCGGATTTCCCATCAGGAATTCTCCGGCAGGAACCAGCACCATCCCGTCGGAAGGACGGGAGCTAATGGCTAATGGTGGATGGATGATGGTCAGAAGAAGCAACAAGCATGAGAGATAAAATAACAAGATCCAATTAGGGCTTTTTCAAACCACAGGCTTTGGCGACGGTATCACGATAGGCTTGCCAGAGCGTCAGGCATTTCTTGAGGCAGCTCAGTACCGCTTGTTGTTGGCTGTATGTTGTGGCGTAGCCCACCACCATGGCGTAAGCATCATGGCGGTGGCCGGCCTCGACCATTTGGTGAGCCCGAATCAGATCCATGGAATCGGGGGGCAGGCCGTGGTGTTTGACGAGTGGGTGGCGGAGGACGATCGCTTCGATGTCTTCGGCGGTCTTGGGCTTGGAGGGAGCGGAAATTTCCGCGCGATCTTTCACGCTGCCTTCCACAAAAATAGTCAGGGCCGCTGCTCCAATGACCCAGTCCCGGTTGTTCGAAACACGGTCCAGCCAGGCGCGGTAGCGCCGACTGGCCGGTAAGAGGCGTACCCTGTCAAAATCGCTCGCCGGCAACCCAAGGCCTGCCATCATGGTCAGGAACAATTCGGGGTGAGACTTTCCCAACGAGAGCCCACCAGTGTCTTCTTCGTAAATATTATCGGCGAGCATCCGGCGAACCGGAGCCGGGGGATTCTGTCCGTAAATGTGAGCAAGGAATACAGGAAAGTCACGCACGTAGACGCTGTATTCCTGTTGGAAGTGGCGCTTGAGCTGATCGATGGTGACTGTTCCGTCGGCGAATGCCGGCCAGGCCCAGTGATGCTTACGATCCATGATACGCAAGAGCTCTTCTTGGAATCGACTTTTCGTCAAGGATCGTGTCATGTCTGTTGCCTTCCTGGTGAGTGGCTCGATACAATTCGATTACGTGGAGGTGCGTTGATGAATCAGGTCACGGTTCAAAATCCGGAAGACATTCTCTCGATGTTGGCTGAAATCTCGCTTCGAGGGACCGGCTTCGTGACCGACTGTCTCCTCGACTATGTGTTGGAAGAGGGCTTCACTGAGCCGATCTTTCTCAATGCCACAGGGGAAGACCCGGATGCCTATTTTAAAGGGCAATCTCCTGCCTGGGCGGTCTATCAGATCCGGGAATGGAAACGGGTATTGACCGTTTCGGGTGGTCCAGGTAAAGAGCGGCGCGTACAAATTACAGAAACTCCCTAGCGAGCGGGTGAGTGTAAAATGGATGAAGAGAAAAAGCAACGAGGCGAGGCTGGCAACTGTCTTTGGCCATTTTGGATGTGGAGTATGTCGCATGCCGATGATCCATCTCACTGAGCCGCAGAGTATGGGCGAGCTGGCAATGATTACAAGTTTGCTGGAGGGTAGCGGTATCGCCTACATCGTTCAAAACGAACATGTCAGTAGTTTGTATCCCGGACTTCCCATTCTCAACTCGCGCGTCATGGTCGACGAGTGCGACCAGCTCCGTGCGGAACTGTTGCTAAGCCGATTGCGGTTGGCGGTGCGCGATGTTTCGTTGTAGCCGCGAGCGCACGCCAGCAGGCGGTGAAAGTAGATTGACACGTAATAACTTTGATTGTTCGCACGCATGGCACAACAAGGGAACGGTCTCGCAGGATGCTCAAAAAGGCTGTCCAGCAAGGCCGCAGCGAGTGAAGGGCCGAGGCGTACCCTCTGGGGTACGTTGAGGGTCTGAACGATGCGAGAACGCTGCTGGCAGGCTTTTTCAGCTTCCTGCTACATTCGGGGTTTTGGGCTGTGCGGATTAGACGGGGACTGAGTGGGAAGCCGTTCCCCTGAGCCTTGGAACCATCCGCCGTTGAGAATGCCCTCTTCAAAGTACAGATAGCGGTGTTTCACCGACGCCGCGCTTTCCCAATCTTCAAATATCCATTCCTCGCGGCGGATGCCTTCTTTGGTGAACGTCGTGTTGATGGTTTGCGGCCCTCCCCAAGCTTCTAGTACCTGCTCCTTCGACATCCCGACCATGACGCGATGTTCCGCGATATGCTTTTGAAAGTCCGGGTCATTCAGTTGCGCGATGAGCGGCCAGATTACCATGAGGAGAACAAACAGCCCAAGCCCGGCATAGATGATAAGCCGAACCGGGCGTCGGCGGATAAAGGGGATGGGTTCTTCGAGATCGGTTGGAGAGGTATTCATGGATTCATGGATAGCCGTGGTGGTCTGAAGCATGATGCGACGCATCGTAGCAACGTGAATTGTAGAGAGTCAAGCCGAGGCGCTGGTTTCTCTATATTTATCAGCGCGATACAGAAAGTGAGTTATACTGGATGAGTGCAAAGCTTGAGGTGTTCAGGAGAGACTATGATGAATTCTGGATCAAAACAGGGGAGTAATCAGAGGCGCTGGATTCTCGCGGTATGGCTCCTGGCTGTCTGGGGGGGGCTCGTCATGCCGCTATCTTCAACTGACGCGTCGGCAACGACCATATATTCCTATATCGATGAGCAAGGCACACCCGTGATGACAGATAATTTCAATACGATTCCTGAACGGTACCGTGCAAAGGTCAAAACGACTGAACAGACAACGACGGCTCCTCAGAGTACCTCAACTGCCGGCTCCATTCATGAACGTGTGTCGAACGTTGGAAGGCAGCTTCGAGATATGGTTTCCGGAGCTGTCCCCGGCATTTCCGGGCTTCCCCCTTCACAGTCTGAGATTCTCACCTACGCTGGTGTTGCGGCGATAATCCTGCTCATTGCCATGAACGTGAGTAAAGGCCCATTTATTCGCCTTCTGGCTTTGGGGTGTTTAGTCATGCTCGGTCTTGGCACGCCAGTGTTGATGTATGTGTCGAATGATGGCCCCATGGATGTGATGAAGAACAAAGCTTCTCAGATTGAGAAAAAACACCAAGACCGTATCCAGCAGATTCCGTAACCCGTCTCAGCGATCCTCAAACAAATGAAGAATGTCGGCTAGTCCGCATACTTGGGGACCGGTATCTTTTTGGCAGTGGGTGACTGAGGAGCGATCTGGTGCTGAGAGAATTCTCGCGAGTAGGGATTCAGGATAGGGTCATGGGTGTGTCGCTGCCGTTGCTTCACCAGATCGACACTTTGCGTACTGATTTCCACGCGATCGACCAGCGCCTTGGTTGTGAGTGGGTCCGGCAGGCCTTGCAACGAAAATAGCTGATAGGCCAGGGTCCACTCCAACTTGTCCCTGGTTGCCTCTTTCACAATAAAACGAGCCGCTGGTGACGCGGCGCCCTTAAACAACAGTACCCAAACATTCGATCGGAATGAGGGAGCGGCAGGATCCTCTGAGGGGCGAAATTCCTGGACGAGTGTGGGGATCTGGGCGAGGGGGACGGAGGGGGAGAACTCAATATCGACGAGCCGGACGAATAATGTTTGATCCTCGGCTTCATCGTTGGGATCGGCGGTATAACTGAACGAGTATCGGACATCGATGCCATCACGTGTAAAGGTATACACATCTTCGCCATTTTCAGGCGAGACGAGCTTCCGGAAATACTTCTCCCAATCGGTGATGGCATAGTAGGTAAAGACGCGCAGCGCGGACTTTCGGTCGCGCACGGCCTGCGGCATCCCGAGCTTTTGATGTAACTCTGTTTGTGTCAGCCCGAGATAGCCATCCTCAAAATAAGGGCCCGCAAGGGCTGCGGAAGGCTGGAACCAGATGTCCGTAAACGATAATAGCAGCAGAGATACGAGGATGGTACGGATGGAAGGATGCAGGAGCACAGGTTCTCTCCAGCTGGTGGTCGGCATCGTATCGGCGGCTTTTCCCTCTGTCAAGGCGCGAGGGTCTGGGTTGCTTGCCGGTTTAAGAACCGGTCGGTTATGATGGCCGGACTTTCCTCACCGTCACAGCGGATTCCATTGCGGAGACAGATCGTATGGCTGCATCGTTAGAGGCGTTACTGCATGAACGCATTCTGGTCCTCGATGGGGCCATGGGGACCATGATCCAGCAGCGAAAACTGGATGAGGCCGCGTTTCGTGGCGAGCGGT
This sequence comes from uncultured Nitrospiraceae bacterium, assembly GCA_963781915.1. Classification (GTDB taxonomy): domain Bacteria; phylum Nitrospirota; class Nitrospiria; order Nitrospirales; family Nitrospiraceae; genus Palsa-1315. The sequence goes on from CAWAIH010000012.1 coordinate 133,039, forward strand.
TCAAAGATTGGAAGAAAGATCAGAAAGGGCACAATGATCTGTTGAACCTGACGCAGCCCACTATCATTGAGGAGATCCATCGCCAGTACTTCGAGGTCGGCGCCGACATTGTGGAAACGAATACATTCAATGCGCAAGCCATTTCACTGGCCGACTATGGCATGGAGTCGTTGGCCTACGAGATTGCGAGAGCCGGAGCGGAATGCGCCAAGCGTGCTGCGGAGCAGGTCATGGGGGCAGAACCTGGCCGGTCGTGCTTTGTGGCCGGAGCAATTGGACCGACGACGAAGACGTCGTCTATTTCAACCGATGTCAATAATTCGGCGGCGCGTGGCACCACCTATGACGAACTGGTGACAGCCTACTACGAGCAGGTCCGTGGTTTGGTCGACGGTGGAGTGGACGTGTTATTGGTCGAGACCATCTTCGATACGCTCAATGCCAAAGCGGCGTTCTTTGCCATCGATAAGTTCCTCGATGATCGTCACATCAGGCTCCCTCTCATGGCCTCGGTGACGTTTATTCAAGCCGGCAGCAATCGTGGGGTGACGGGTCAAACGATCGAGGCCTTCTGGAATTCCATCTCCCATGTGCCCTTGCTCAGCGTCGGCATCAACTGTGCGTTAGGCCCCAAGGAAATGCGTCCGTTGATTGAAGAACTCTCGCGCCTGGCTCCGATCTATGTGAGTAGCCATCCGAATGCCGGGCTGCCTAATCCATTGTTGCCGACGGGGTTTCCTGAGACACCCGATAGCCTGGCACCCCAATTGAGAGAATGGGCGCAGAATGGCTGGCTGAATATCGTCGGGGGCTGTTGTGGAACGACACCCGGACATATCAAGTTGATTGCCGAGGCCGTGAGGGGCCTGCCCCCGCGCGTTACACAGTCCGTCGAGCCCCATACCAGACTCAGCGGGTTGGAAGCGGTCACGATTCGTCCGGAATCGAATTTTGTGAACATCGGTGAACGGACCAATGTGACGGGATCACCGGCTTTCTCCAAACTGATTCTGGCAGGCGATTATGAAGCCGCGCTTTCGGTGGCGCGACAGCAAGTAGAGGGGGGCGCCCAGATCATCGATATCAATATGGACGAAGGCATGCTCGATTCCCAGGCTGCCATGGAGAAGTTCCTACGATTGGTCGCATCGGAACCGGATATCACTCGCGTTCCCATCATGGTGGATAGTTCGAAGTGGGATATCCTCGAAACTGGGCTGAAAAATATCCAGGGCAAGCCTGTCGTCAATAGCATCAGCCTCAAAGAGGGCGAAGCCAAGTTTCTCCAGCAGGCTAAGTTAGTTCATCGCTATGGGGCTGCCGTGGTCGTGATGGCTTTCGATGAGCGCGGCCAGGCCGACACGTATGAGCGCAAGATCGAGGTCTGTGAGCGGGCCTATCGCCTCCTCACGGAGCGCATCGGTTTTCCCGCCCAGGACATTATTTTCGATCCGAACATCCTCACGGTGGCGACCGGTATCGAGGAACACAATAATTACGCGGTGAACTTCCTCGACGCCACGCGCTGGATCAAACAACATCTTCCGCTGGCAAAGGTCAGCGGCGGCGTCAGCAATATTTCCTTCTCGTTTCGCGGCAACAATCGCGTGCGCGAGGCGATGCATGCGGCATTTCTCTATCACGCCATCAAGGCCGGTTTGGACATGGGCATTGTGAACGCCGGACAGTTGGCGGTGTATGAGGAGATTCCCAAGGATCTCCTGGAACTGGTCGAAGATGTGCTGTTGAATCGCCGACCGGATGCGACCGAACGATTGGTGACGTTTGCCGAGACGGTCAAACAACAGGGCAAGGCGGTGGTGAAAGACGATGAGTGGCGTTCGGGCACAGTCGAAGAGCGGCTTTCCCACGCGCTGGTGAAAGGCATGACCGATTACATCGAGCAGGACATCGAGGAGGCGCGACAGAAGTATCCCAAGCCGCTGCATGTGATCGAGGGACCGCTGATGGCAGGGATGAACATCGTGGGGGACCTGTTCGGGTCCGGCAAGATGTTTTTACCTCAAGTGGTCAAGAGCGCCAGGGTTATGAAGAAAGCCGTGGCCTACCTCATGCCGTTTATGGAGGAGGAGAAGAAAAAATCAGGCGCGTCGAGCTCGAATGGCAAGATCCTGCTTGCCACGGTCAAGGGTGACGTGCATGACATCGGGAAAAACATCGTCGGGGTGGTGCTGGGATGCAATAACTACGAAGTGATCGATCTTGGGGTGATGGTGCCCTGTGAAAAGATTTTGGCAGCGGCACGCGAACATGGGGTCGCGATCATCGGGTTAAGTGGGCTGATTACCCCGTCGCTAGATGAAATGGCACATGTGGCGCGTGAGCTGACCCGCGAAGGCTTCGACCTGCCCTTACTGATCGGCGGCGCCACCACGAGTAAAGCCCATACAGCCGTGAAGATCGCTCCGGGCTATAACCACTCCGTGGTCCATGTGTTGGACGCCTCCAGAGCGGTAGGTGTCGTCGGCAGTCTGGTGAATGCCGACTTGCAGACTGACTTTGCCACGAAGGTGCGGGCCGATTACGATCAGATCCGGCAGACCCATCAGGACAAGGGAGCGAAAACCCTCTGGACCTTGGAGCGGGCGCGAGCCAATCGGTTTCAATCGAATTGGGCTGAGATCGATATTCCTATACCGGTTTTCACGGGGATCAAAGTGCTGCCGCAACAGCCGTTGGATCAGCTGATCGACTATATCGATTGGTCGCCATTTTTTCATACATGGGAACTGCGCGGACGCTACCCGACCATTTTCAATGATCCTGTCGTGGGCCCGAAGGCCAAGGAGCTGTATGACGATGCGCAGGCCTTGCTCAGCAAGATTGTGGAGCAGCGGCTATTCATAGCTAATGGGGTGTACGGGTTCTTTCCTGCCAACAGTCTGGGCGACGATATCGAGATCTATACCGATGATCATCGCACGGCAGTTCTAACGACATTCCACACCTTGCGTCAGCAATCGGAGAAGCCGCAAGGGCAGTCTAGTTTTGCGCTAGCGGACTTTGTCGCGCCGAAAGAGTCAGGCCGTGCGGATTACATCGGAGCCTTTGCCGTGACGACCGGAATCGGGGTGGATCTTTTGTGCAAGGAGTTCGAACGCGATCACGATGACTACAATTCCATCATGGCGAAAGCCTTGGCCGACCGTTTAGCCGAAGCCTTTGCCGAATATCTCCATAAACAGGCGCGTGAAGCGTGGGGGTATGGCAAAGGAGAGAAGCTGTCGAGTGAGGATCTGATCCGTGAAAAGTATCGCGGCATCCGTCCCGCACCTGGGTATCCGGCCTGCCCTGACCACACTGAGAAACGGTTGCTCTTCGATCTCTTGTCCGCAGAGCAGCAGACAGGCATTACCCTGACGGAAAGCTTCGCAATGTGGCCGGCTGCTGCTGTCAGCGGGTTCTATTTCGCCCATCCGGAGGCCAAATATTTTGCTGTGGGGAAGATTGGGAAAGACCAAGTGCTCGATTATCAGGCGAGAAAAGGGATACCCCTTTCAGAGCTGGAACGATGGTTGGGGCCGAACCTGAACTACGAGCCTCAGTAGCCGCCAGTCGTCCAACAACACCAGTTTTCCAGGAGTGGGTAGCAGCAACCTCAACGGAATGCTGGCCCTGTGAAGATGGTGCCTCGCCTAATACTTCCCCCACGCGAAATACTCCCCCTGACTTCTACCCCTCATTCTCCCCGCGACATCGTGGGCGATCAAGAGCCGTTTCATATTTGCCGGGGTGTTACTGCTGTCGGAAATCTGGGGCCACGTCACTTTGACTCTGTATCGTTCTTCCGAGGATCTCGTGACGGTAAACATGTGTGAGAGTGGAGGATTAGGCGTATCGGTGACTTCAAACCCTTTGAATTTTCCGATCAGATAGTCTCTAATGACTTGTTGATTCTCTTTGATGAAAGCGTCTTCTGTTTCTTTGCTCATACAGTCATCCTCCGTTGGGGTCGAAATCTATCAACAGCGGGGAAAGTCAACGCCTTCAGGTACCGCAGGAAACTGCATCTTCTCCAAGCCATCCCGTAATCGAGTCAACGGAGTGAGTTACCTGTAAGCATACACCTTATCGTGTGCCGATGTAGCTGTGTGTCCGGTCAACATCTCGGCGACATCTTGCGGACAACCCAGGCATGGAGGTGTAGTGGATACCGTGTCGCAACGAGTGCATAACTTATTCTGCTTGCGACAGTCCAATCCGGCACCCTCATACTTTGGAAGGTTTGAACGCTGAAATCATCTACAGTGGCTACGTTTAGCGTTTCCATGAAACCGAACCTGAACTATGAACACACTGGAAATTAGGGGCGCGAGACGGGTAAGAATGGCGAAATAGGCAAGGGTTCGAGGTCCGAAGTTCGAGGTTTTTTGAACTTCGAACCCTGAACTTCGAACTTCAGATTGCGCTGCATGCGCTACGGGCTAGGAAGCTTCTGCTAATAGGGTGTCTTGGGCTGGTATCCTTATTGCCGCAGTCAACGCCGACTTTACCCACCGATATCGTTCTTCAGCCCAGCGATTTACGTCCTCTGAATCGGTAAAGACCAGCTCCCAGGCTTTGGCGGCATCCAGCATCAGCAACTGGTGAGGGTGATTATTGCCGGACACATACACCACGAGTACCGCAGATTTTCCGGTGAGGCTGATATCCGTAAATACGTGTAGCATGGCGCCTTCCGGCAAAGTGATATCACGTGAGGCGGCCTCCACGAGGGGATGGTACAGCCGCTGAAGAAATTGGGCTGTTACTTCGTAGGCGTTGGTTGCACTTAAGAGGCGGGGATTCGGTTTTTCTCCAAACAGGTTCTCGGTCAGATAGGTCGCAGCCTCCCAGGTCGGCATGACTCCTGATGTGACCAAGGATTCGCACAGGTAGGCGATCCAATTGCGTGTCACCCTCTGTTTTCGTGCCGCCGTTACCTTCTTTGCCATAATCGGCAATCCTTTCGCTCGCATGAAATATGAATATTGTGGGTACAGGGCCTGAGAGTCTGTGCGTGGGGCTGTACCTGACGAGATGCAGGAAGTATATCGGCGGGCGGCAAAGTGGTCAACGAAATGACGAAAAGGATGCTAGGCGGCTGCAGGCCCCGAAGAATCAGGAATCATTGTGCGCGGTAACTGGTCGGCGTATTGGTCATGGATGTGTTTGATGTCATTCAGTGAGGCGAAGAAGATATCGAGGAGCTCTGGGTCGAAATGCTCCCCCCGATGTTTGGTCATAAGATCGACGGCGTGATCGAGGGAGAAGGCTGGCTTGTAGACCCGTTGTGTGGTGAGGGCGTCGAAGGCGTCGGCGATTGCGGCGATCCGCCCTTCCACGGGAATAGCCTCGCCTTTCAGCTTGCGGGGATATCCATTGCCATCCCAACGTTCATGGTGGGTCCAGGCGATCGAAGCTGCGACCTTGAGGATTTCCGCATCCGATCCGCTGAGGATGCGGTATCCGATTTCCGCATGTTGAGAAATGACGGTGAATTCTTCCGGAGTGAACTTGCCGGGCTTGAGGAGCACATGATCCGGTGTGCCGATCTTTCCGATGTCGTGCATGGGACTGGCGGTGCGGATCAAGTCGCATCGTTCGGAGGACAGTCCATATTTCTTGGCAAGTAACTCACAGTAATGGCTCATGCGCTGAATATGTTGTGCCGTGGCACTGTCCCGGTATTCGGCGGCGATGGCGAGCCGTTGAATCGTCTCCTCTCGTGAGAGACGCAATTCCTTTTCGCTGAGCTCGAGCCAATCGAGCGCTTGTTGGAGAGCCATCGTCCTGGTTCTGACGACATCTTCCAGGGTTTCCCGGTGCAGGCGATTTTCAAGTTCAAGTCGGCGGCGGCGGAGCGCATTGGCGACATCGATCATGACTTCATTGGACTCGAACGGCTTGACGATGTACCCAAAGGCGCCCATATCCAGCGCTGCATTTGCCAGCACCGAGCTGTCAAGACCGGTCACCATGATGACGGCGGTGTTAGGATACTGGCTCAGGGTATTGCGGGCTAGATCCATGCCCGACTCACCTGGCATATTCACATCGCACAACATCAATGCAAAGGGTTCTTCCTCTAGCTTTGCCCGCGCCTCACGCGCATCGGCCACGAGGACCGTCTCATATCCATGGGATTGAAGCATGTAACCAAGCAACCGACGGATCGGTTCTTCGTCATCGATGATCAGGACGCGCTTGAGTTCAAGGAGCGCGTGATAGGCAGATCGGTCAAGGAGCAACGTCATAATTTGTGGGTCTGTTGTATTTGAAGAAGGAAACGGTCTAGCTCAGTGGATGTCCGTTTGTGTTGCGATATTTAGAGGTCTCAAGAGAACTGTACGATCATGTGCACCTTTTGTGCCAATATATTTTAAAAATCTGCAGGTTGTGGGGTTTATCGCCAGATAATTTTTTCATTGACGAGGAGCAGCAGGATGCTGCGCTGTCACAGTATTTTGATGGGTGGCAGTCACGTCGTTGATCAAGCTTCATGTGGGTCATGTGTCTGGAGTGCGCGTATATCTGTACAGATTTAGCCGTCAGCACCGCGTATTTTTGTACAAATTGATCGGAAGAAATGATCAAAACATGAGTCATTCTCTGCATGCTCCGTTCGCTGATTGAGTCACCAGGCCGGTTTCATTGCGCTTTCGCAAGGCCTTCACTATAATGCGCGGCATCAATCAATGGGAGTAACCAATGAGTAATGCAGCGGAACTCGTGCGCGCCGATGGAAGGCGAAAAGATCAGATTCGTCCAGTGAAAGTAACACGGAATTTTATTAAACATGCCGAAGGGTCTGTTCTGATTGAAATGGGCGATACCAAAGTGATTTGTACGGCTTCAATTGAAGAGAAGGTGCCTCCGTTTTTGAAGGGGAAGGGGCAGGGATGGGTGACGGCAGAGTATTCGATGCTGCCACGTTCAACCCACGAGCGATCCCCACGTGAAGCGGTCAAAGGAAAACAGGGTGGCAGGACGTTGGAGATTCAACGGCTTGTCGGGAGAGCCCTCCGTGCGGTGACAGATATGGGCCAGATGGGAGAGCGATCGATCTGGCTCGACTGCGACGTTATCCAGGCCGACGGAGGAACCAGAACGGCGTCTATTACAGGAGCATTTATCGCACTAGCCGACGCGTTCACTGTCCTGAAGAAACGAGGCCTGATCAAGAAGCGTCCTTTGATGGATTACCTTGCTGCCATTAGTGTAGGAAAAGTGGGCGGGGAAATCCTCGTCGATCTGGCCTATACAGAAGACTCAATGGCCGATGTCGATATGAATGTGGTCATGACGGGACAAGGGCGCTATGTCGAAGTTCAGGGGACAGCGGAGCGGACACCCTTTACCAAGCAGGAAATGGATGAATTCATGGCGATGGGATGGAGCGGGATTCAGACCCTCACCGCGCTGCAAAAGGATCTGATCGGGGAATTAGAGTAAGGGCAGGACGATGATTCGTGAACTGGTTCTCGCCACACGTAATCGGCATAAGGGAGAGGAGCTCGCGGCTCTCTTAGGTGATCTAGGCATCACGATTCGTACGCTCGATGAATTTCCGGATGCTCCGGACGTGGTCGAAGACGGGGACACCTGCGAGGCGAACGCGATCAAGAAAGCCAGCGCCATCGCCGAATTCACTGGCTTGCCGGCTGTCGCCGACGATACAGGACTGGAAGTGGATGCGCTCGGTGGGCGGCCCGGCATCTATGCAGCCCGTTATGCCGGCGAAGACGCGACATATGAAGACAACTGTCGAAAGTTGCTGCGGGAGTTGATGGGTGTGTCTCGCGAGCAACGAACCGCTCGCTTTCTGACTGTCGCAGCGATCGCACTTCCGTCTGGTGAAAGACGAGTGGCACAGGGAACGTTGGATGGAGTGATTGCGGAAGAGGCGAGTGGGACGTTAGGATTCGGGTATGATCCTGTGTTCCTCATTCCAGAATTAGGAAAGACCTTGGCGCAGCTGTCGGCGGATCAAAAAAATACCATCAGCCATCGCGCAAAGGCATTTTTTAAGATGCGGGAAATTCTCTGTGCGTCAGCGGTGAATGTCTAATGATGAATGCTGAATTGCGGAATGAACGAGAACTATACGCGCATTCTTCATTTATCATTGACCATGTAACATTCAAGGTGTCGGGGCGTAGCGCAGCCCGGTAGCGCGCCTGCTTTGGGATCACAGAGACGGGGGTTGCTCAAGTCATTGATGACATGGGCAATCCCCTTGTCATTCCTGGCGATTCTCACACTCAGTCACTCAGTTCTCTTTGTCTCTCTCTGCCGCTCATCCCACCAGTTTGGCCCCTCCTAGAATGTTTTACTGATTTCCCCCCCCGTAGGATAAAGCCCCCATCTATGGCCCTTGCGTCATCGTTTGCAAGCCTCCTACAATCCCTCTTATGTTCTTAACTATTCTTTGGTCGTTGCTAGCCGTCCTCTTCTTGAACAGTGTTCCAGCCCATGCAGAGTGGCGTCCGGTTAGCCACGCCGAGGGAGCTGGAGGCTTTATGATCTACGTTGATCCTGCCACTGTTCTCCGTCAAGGTAACCTTGTGAAGGTGTTGGTGTTGTACGACTTCAAGTTTGTCCAAGCCATTAAAGGTAAATCGTATTTGTCGGCCACATGGCAACAGCAGTTCGACTGCGCAGAACATCGCTCCCGTCAGCTTGCGTATAAGTATCTCTCAGACAGCATGGGAAATGGCAAGGTGATGTTCGCAGGGGGTGACGAAAGCAACAAGTGGAGTCCGGTTGTACCCAAAAGTGCCGCTGCCATTCTATGGAACATCGTATGTGCGAAGGATAGACAACCCATCTAAGCTATGGACAATCAGTGCTAGATCTGTACAAGTCTCGGCAAATCGAACTGTCTAGGCATTCCTTTCGAAAATGTCTCCGGTTCTCATACCTGTGACTTACGAGGGTTAGTCCGGTATCTGACCTCTCTCTGGTCCCGTTGACATTTAATTTTTCTGTATGCACAGTTTGTCCCACCGGAGCAATACGACACGGTAAGAACATGGGACCACAAAAGCAATCCATCTCCGTTCGCAAATGGGTTGTAGCTGCGTACTTTCTGACTCTCATTAGTGTCGTGGTAACCGGTACCAACTCATTCCCTTTGACTGATCGGCTGATTGCTGGGATGTTGTTGGGATTCGTTGTGTCCACACTGTTAACGATAGTTCTTGTCGGCTGGAATCGATACGCTGCCAAGGCACGAAGGTAGTCAAGATTCCAGCTCCTATGACCACCCCAGGAGATCTCTTTACACTCAGGTGCCCACCTTGCAGTAAGGTTCGGTTCCCCGCTAGTGAGTCAGATAAGAAGATTGACCCTTCCAGGTAGACCACTCCCCTGTGACCCTTGCGCCATCGGCGACCAGTAGGAAAATAGTTCCCCCTTGTAAGACTGCTCCTACAGACACACGCCATAAGATTAGCTAAATTGCCCCGGCGTATAGCGCCGATCTATCCACCTTTCTTCTCGACGATTATGAAAGAACGCACCAGCACCTTCACAGCGGTAGGCAGCGATGGCAAAAGCTACATAGTGGATGTGGTTGACCTTCCCCCATTTGTTACACCACGGCCAACGAACCGATCTTGAAATCTCACCCGTACGATTGTGGCTGAACTTTAGCAGAGCTATCGAGTCCGACAGGTTTACACGGCCCCCTACCTCTTCGCGATTTCCATTATCTTTAGGGTTGGCACCGTAACGCCTTCAACCTGGCCCTGGCCCCTTGGCGACAAGGGGTGTCCAGCCTGTGGCTGGAAGCGTACCGATAGTTCGTTCTCTGTTTCTATGCAGACGATTAACCATGACCACACGGCCTTAACGCATATGTTCAATGTCGCTCGATCTCCTCGGTTTAAATTGATTCAGAATAATCCGGCTAGCCATGTGGAGAAGCCAGATCCCAAGAACGAACGAGACCGGATTGCCAGTGCCGAGGAATGGGTCAAGCTAAAAGCCATGGCAGCCCCCCATCTCCTGCGGTTGTTGGCTATTGCATATGCTGTGGGTCCAAGAAGAGGGGAGTTGCTCAAGCTGGAATGGCCGGACGTAGACATGAGACGGAAGGAGTTCACGCTTCGGAAGACCAAGAAAGGGGAAACACGGGTGGTTCCCATGACCCCTGATGTCCATGCAGCCTTCTCCGAGCTATGGAAAGAGCGTCGCCTAGACACTCCGCGAGTGTTCCTGTATAAAGGGAAGCCGTGGAAGAACCCTCGGACGGCCTTTGCTGCGGCTTGTAGACGGGCAGGGATTACGAGGCTCAGGCTCCATGATCTTCGCCACACGGCCAGCACGAACCTGAGAAGGGCGGGGGTTGATACGATGACCGCTATGAAGTTTGTCGGCCACAAGAGCGAACAGATGCACAGACGGTACAACACGATTCAGCCGGAAGACCTCTACGGAGCCGCCGCAAAGCTTCAGAAGTATACGGCTAACACTGTATTAACACTTGCCTCCTCAGCAGTATCAGGGCAAGGTGTAAGTGGTTGTAATTCCAACGTCGGGGCGTAGCGCAGCCCGGTAGCGCGCCTGCTTTGGGAGCAGGATGTCGGAGGTTCAAATCCTCTCGCCCCGACCAAAGTGTAACAATACCGATTGAGAGTCGAGAGGATTTGAAGCCGGCGAGCGCCGACCGCTAGAAGGAAAAGGTCGCCGTATTTCTGGCGACCGACAGCGAGCTGGCCGGGCCGAAGGCCAAATCCTCTCGCCCCGACCAAACCGCAGCGGAGTTCTGAGTCTTGAGTCTGAGTTATAAGAATTGATGGCGATCGATTCCGTGGATTTTTTCATTACTCCTGATCTGCAACTCACAACTCATAACTTAGAACTAGTCACTTCTTCTGAAGGCGCCCGTAGCTCAGTCGGATAGAGCATCAGCCTTCTAAGCTGAGGGTCGTTGGTTCGATTCCAACCGGGCGCACCATGGTTTCAAAGTGTTGTACGTCTGCCCATCCGTCCTACTCCAGGTTTTACTCCCGGTTCCACCATTGACGTTGGCCCCGTTCTGAGAGGGTTCTTAACTAGAGCAGACGGCTTCTTCGGCGTTCCGTATGGCCTGACGAGGATGTAACAGATATGCTCACGCAGTCGAAAGAGCTGAATAGCATGGTGAGAGATTTTGTACGCACGAACGCCGATCTCGTCTTTGAGCGACTTGAAAAGGAAGAGCAGAAGCGAGAAGCGCCGTAGTCGGATAGACGGATAAGCCTCCATCAGATTGCAACGGAGGCATACGGGGTACTCCACGGCTGTTCTTCAATCATCTGGTTTATGACCATGTCTGCGGCTCCTCTCACCTGCTGATTTGACGCGCATTTAGCTACCCACAATCGGACAAGGTGTGCAAGCAGGGCTCTTCCCTTCGATTTGAGGGGCTAATCCTAGCCCCATGGTGGCTCAGCACCCCTTATTTCGTAAGGAGAAGAGGACTGGTGGGTATTGCGCGATGGAGGTGGGACTCTGTCCGTGTATCTGGCTCTGTTGACGCATGCGCATGATCGTTGCCCACATGTCCATGTTGATTATTTAAGCTCCTCGAAAGAGCAGACTCACCGCGGCGGCCCGAATCAGGGTGGCAGCAACGTGTTTAGCCACGATACCCGATCCGGCGCAGGATGCGTGTCGACACCTCGGCCGGCAGGACCGTCAGAAGCCAGGTGCCCACATGCAACGGAAATGGAAACGCGATGCGTGCGCGATTCTTTTCCAGGCCGCGGCGAATCACTCGTGCCGCCCGATCCGGTGTCCACAAAAACGGCTTTGGCCCTGGCATCGCGCGGCACATGGGCGAATCGACGTAACCCGGCATGATCACATTCACCCTGATGCCCTCGGGCGCCAGCCAACCGCGCAACGCCTCGCCATAGGCTTTCACCGCCGCCTTGCTGGCGCAGTAACTCGGAGTGACCGGCAGCCCGAAATACGCCGCCAGCGAACTCATGAGCGCAATCTGGCCGCTCCTCCGCGCCCGCAGGGCAGGCAACACCACCTCGACCAAGGCCATGACCGCCCGCACATTGACTTCCAACAAAGCCTCGATGTCCTCCCACCGCTCGCCCTCACCATTGGGACCGATGTCTAAGTTCATACCCGCATTAGCAATTACCAGATCAGGCAGCGTTTCCTGAACCATCTGGCCAGCCCACCGGCGCAGTCCGTTCAAGTCGCGCATGTCCAGGCAAACAATGCTGGGCTGCGCACCGCAGGCCGCACATTCTCTGGCCAATGTTTCAAGCTCAGCCCGGTTGCGCCCTTGCAGAATCAGTGTCACGCCAGGGGCAGCATACTCCCGTGCCAGTGCCCCACCAATGGCGCCGCTGGCACCGGTTATTAGAATGCAAGCTGGCGTAGTCACAGCAGCGATTCCAAAGGTGAGCGCTGGACAGTCAGAATACGGCTGTTGTTTTGGAATGAAGTTACTCCCCACACTAAGCGCACTCCTTGAACTTTGTTTCCTAACAGCGTCGCGCCATCTCCTGCACTTGTTCGATCTTCGCTGCTGTCATTTGTGACGCCCCACCGTCTCGAAACTTCATTTTTTCTTCCCATCATCATCAATCAACGCTGCGGCAGCGGCAGGGTACCACAGGTGAGTGTGAATGAAGTCCTGCGGAACGCCCTGCCCCTTGGCATGCCTCGCATTCAGTTTGAACTGTGCCGGTGCGAGTCCCTGCTCCGCCTCCTTGCGATACCACTTCGCCGTTTCCTGGTCGTTGATTGACTCGAAGAAACCAAAGAAAGCGGTTTTTCTTCGTGAACTCTATTATAGTTTTCGTCAAGCACGCCGCCGATCTGATCCACGCACTGTCCGTCACGATAAGCCAGGACCGGGTGCATAAACGCGTGTTTGAAAAAAGGGGGTGCCTCACATCCAGAAGATCGCGGACAGCGATCCGCAAAGGCGGAACCCTATAGGGCGCCCGTATAAACTCCCCAAGCAACCCCCAAAAGGTATTCCCGTCGGACAGGGACTCAACTCGCTTTTAAGCGACCATGAGGTCTTTTTACCTGAAGCGGGCGACCACGTGGAGTTCCAAAATTCGGCGTCACGAGAACTGCAAGTTTCTGCTGGCGACCTCGCTTACCAATGATTCCGAATTCCTTACCCAATGTTTCAAGGATATTGAGAGCGTACTCCAGATCCTCATCGGTGTGGGTAGCCATATAACTTGTACGAATTAACGCACAGCCCTCTCGAACCGCGGGACGCACCACCGGGGTGGCAAAAATGCCCTCTTCATAAAGCTTCTGGGCAAATTGAAACGCCGTATCATCATCACCAATAACAAGAGGGATGATCGGAGTACGGCTATTCAACGTGTTATAACCCATCCGGCATAAACCCTGATTCATCGTACGGGCATTACGCCAGAGGCGTTCAAGCCGTGACGTATCTTCCTGCACGATCTTGAGACATTCCAATGCCGTGGCCGCCGCGGCAGGAGGCATTGCAGCGCTGAAGATGAACGAGCGAGCCTTATGCTTGATATAATGGATCACGTCAGCGGAACCCGCGACATAACCCCCGATCGAGGCAAACGACTTGGAAAAGGTTCCCATAACCAGGTCTGCTGCGCCCAGCATGTTGAAATGAGACTCAGTGCCCTGGCCTTTGGGACCCATGACGCCCAAAGCATGCGCGTCATCAATGTACAGACGGCATTGGTACTTTTTGGCCAACGCAACCGCTTCCGGGAACTTGAAGATATCGCCGGACATGGAGAATACGCCATCGGCGACAATCAACGCGCCGTGATATTTTCGGCGAGTGGTGACCAGAAGACGTTCCAAATCCGCCATATCATTGTGGCGAAACTTGATTGTATCGCCAATCGCCAACTGAGTGCTTTCTATGATGGAGGCGTGGTTTTCACGATCGCAATAAATGACATCCTTGCGGCCGACGAGGCAGGAGATACATCCCAGATTCGCAACAAAGCCCGTCGCAAAAACCAGGCACGCCTCCCTGCCAAGAAAACGAGCGAGCTCTTGCTCAAGCTGTTCATGAAGGACGAGATTACCGTTGAGAAAACGGGACCCCGTGCAGCCCGTCCCAAAATGATCAATCGCGGCTTTGGCTGCGGCAAGAACCCGGGGGTGATGCGTCAAACCCAAATAATTATTTGATCCGATCATCACTCGACGCCGGCCATGGCTGACAACCGCAGATCCAATAGTCGCCTCAATCGGTCTAAAAAATGGATAGACACCCGCGGCTTGAACACGTTTAGCATCTTCAAAAGCATGACATTTTGCAAAAAGATCCGTCTCGCTATTCATGTGTTTCCCTGTTCTAGGCTTCCCACCATCCAGCTTCGATCAGAAACGAACTGTTCGGTGGATCCTTTCGTGTGTGTACCCGTGGGGAATTCCACGGAAGGAGCCACTCATTCACAATTCGACGGACTTCGGCATAACCTCGAGTGGTCAATCCCAGTAGCTTGATTATGTGGCAACTTGTACCCGCTAGCTTAAGGGAAAAGCCGGGCAGTACCGAGGACCAAATCGGCGAATCACTCCACTGACTCAGGCTTATCTCTATTCCACTGCGAGATTGAAGAACTGAAGCGGCTAAGCGACGGGAGGAGGTCTGGAGATGCGCAAGGTAAGAAAAAGATGCTGAGAAGAGGGGGTTCTGCTAGTTGGGCAGGGGATCCTCTTATAGACATTCTGTGAGGGAAGATCGTGTCCAACCAGAGAATCAGTTTGAACGTCAGCGACAGCTATTGAAATTTTCTTATAGCCCGCTTCGGTCTTTCCTTCAACCTTTGAATCCTCTTGTGCATTATGGGTTGGGGTTTGGTCCGCATAGTAGGCAACGTCAGTAAAATACGGCAGAGCGAAGAAAATAATTACGAGGGCCAGGATGCTGTATCCTGGCCGGCAATTGCTTTGCCACGGTAATAGTTGATGCTTCACCGAATGTCACTCTCCGATGCTCTCAAGGAGTCAGGCATCAGTTGCTCTGACCAGACGGAATCGCAGATACCTCTGATGAGTGACAATCGGAGACTCACTCCGAGAATGACAAACAGCATTTGTCGATGTTAGCACAACATAATTCCAATGCGAGCTTTAACTGGAATGAAGCGTAGGCTCTAACTCCAAGTGCAACACTGCAGGCCCGAATGGGCTAAGGTTGTTGCCATGCCAAAACACTGTTACACACACTTGGGCTGCTGCCGGTTTGGCGGTGATGGAGAGCTTCTTCTCCTCGCTGAAGACCGAACGCACGGCCGCGAAGATGTCCCGCACCCGAGCGCAGGCCCGGGCCGATGTGTTCGATCATATCAAGTGCTTCTACAATCCTCGGCAGCGGCACTCGACGTTGAGCTTTCTCAGTCCGGCAGAGTTCGAAAGACAGACTGAATTAGCGCAGGCTAGTGTCAACCAAACCGGCAGTAGCCCAGTTCCCCCTTGCACTTCGTCTAGGAAGAACAGTATCGTACCGAAGCGAGCGATGTTGAGTTGCTGATTCTTAATAAGGGAGGGTACCATGGCAATACGACTGGGAGATGAGGCGCCGAACTTTACGGCAGAGACTACTGAAGGAACCGTCAACTTTCACGAGTGGTTGGGCGGGGGGTGGGGGATTCTCTTCTCGCATCCCAAAGACTATACCCCTGTCTGTACGACTGAGTTGGGGACTGTCGCCAAGATTACGCCGGATTTCAAGAAGCGGGGCGTGAAAGTCATCGCCGTCAGCGTCGACCCGTTGGATTCGCACAAGGGGTGGATTAACGACATCAATGAGACGCAAAAGACGACCATGAATTATCCGATCATTGCCGATCCTGATAAGAAGGTCGCGACCCTCTATGACATGATCCATCCGAACGCGATGGACAACATGACCGTCCGATCAGTGTTCATTATAGGTCCGGATAAAAAGGTGAAGTTAACGTTGACCTATCCTGCTTCATGTGGCCGCAACTTCGATGAATTATTGCGCGTCATAGATTCCCTTCAGTTGACCTCGAAGTTCAAGGTGGCGACGCCGGCTAACTGGAAGGATGGGGAGGATTGCATCATTACCCCGGCCGTGAACGATGCCGAAGCAAAGACACTTTTCCCCAAGGGTTTCAGGAGCGTAAAGCCTTATCTCCGTTACACCCCACAGCCGAATAAGTAGTCTGGGGTTCGATCAATCACAAGGGCGGGAGTGGCATATGCCATTCCCGCCTTTTATGTTTCTGGAGAGCGTCTCCTGCGGGTATATCGTTCGAATTCATTCAGTGGATTTCAGGGGGGGCAGGAAATCCTTCCGAGGCACATCTCCCTCAAACCATAAGGATGCAGTTATGTCTAAATTGTTATCGATCGGACTCTATGTGTTTGCCGGTCTGTGTGAGATCGGAGGCGGCTATCTTGTGTGGCTCTGGTTCCGCGAGGGGCGGCCACTTGGGTACAGGATTGCCGGAGCGGCCATTCTCATCCTCTATGGCATCATTCCGACATTTCAGACGGCCCACTTTGGTCGAGTCTATGCCGCGTATGGCGGCATGTTCATTGTGCTGCCGCTTCTCTGGGGATGGGCGATGGATGGCATGAGACCGGATCGGTTCGACGCCATAGGAGCCGTACTGTGCCCTGTGTGGGGATGGCGGTCATCATGTATGCCCCTCGCGGCTAGCCCCCAGTGGCATGAGAGGCCGAAGTGCTCTCACTTACCAAGGAGAGCCTTCACGTTCTCGCAAGCTGCGCTGAACAATTCGAACAGCTGATTGGACCTAGTTCAGCAGAGGCAATGCACCGCCCGATTCCTGGAGGGTACGCGCAGGAGGAAGAGCTCTATGGGGGCTACTCGTTGCCGTGCGATGTCCATGTGCCTATTTGTTGCATGTTCCTGATCCAGAATCACTGAATGTAGTCCCAGCAACCGGGAGAAAGGTCCAGTCGTAGCCGCCGTTGCGCAGCGAAAATTTTACCACGCCAAATCCACCGGTAGTGGCGGTATACCGAACCTCGCTGTTTGGTTGAGTTGTCCCAAAGGGGTAATTACCGACGCCTCCTGTGCCGATGACGAATTCCTGAATACCATTCGGATCTGCGGCTCCAGCAGGGTTCTGCTTGGCAAACCGTTCATAGTTATGTTCGTGTCCGTTAAGAACAAGGTCTGCCTTGGCGACATAGAGTGCATCCCAGAATGGCTTGACGGCCGAATCGTTGCCATGTGTCGACCCTGAGCTGAACAGCGGTTTGTGCCAGTAGGCCAACACGCAGGAAGTCGGGTGAGCCGAGAGGTCCGTCTGCAACCACTGGAGTTGTAGAGAGCCGGCCGACGTTTCGGCCTCACTGTTTAAAGAGACGATGTGCCAATCGCCGAGATCGTAGCTGTAATAGAGTTGCTTGGTTCCACCAGGAAAGACACAGGCGCCATTCGTTGCGCAGAAGTAGTTGAGATAGTCAGCCGCGCCGGCGACGTGGTAGTCATGATTGCCCGGTGCGGGACGAGTCTTCGGTTTATGCCGTCCCCATGTCGGGTCATAAAAGGCCGAGAAATTGTTCGTGGTTCCATCGGGATAGGCATTGTCGCCAAGGGTAAAGACGATCGTGTTGGGATCTGCTGCTACCACAGCGTCGAGGAGTTTCGCTGTTTCCTCCGCATTCGTCACGCTCGAGGCGATGTCGCCCGCACCGACGAACGTGAAGGTGGTCGATCCCACGACGGCGAGGGTGGTGGAGGTTGCGGAAGAGGATTTTGCGCTTTCATTGGCGGCGGTATCGAACGCGGTCACGGCGTATGTGTAAGCGGTGTTCGCCGTCAGGCCGATGTCGCTGAACGCAGTTCCTGACGTGACGGTTCCCACCTTGGCCGTCTGGCTACATCCAGTCCCGTTGCATCGGTAAATCGAATATCCCATCACGCCGACATTATCCGTTGAAGCTTGCCAAGAGAGATTGATCTGGCTGCTCGACGCAGCTGTCGCGCTGAGTCCAGCCGGCACTGTGGGCGTGGAGGTATCTGTCGGCGCCGCTTGAGTCGTCGCAGTTGCCGGAACTGAGACGGCGCTGTCGTTGCCTGCGGCATCCATGGCGCTGACCGCATAGGTGTAGGTGGTGCCGGCTGCCAGGCCCGTATTTTGAAATGTGGTCCCTGATGCCACAGTACCGATGACAGCGAGGGTACAGCTAGCGCCAGTGCATCGCTGGATCGTGTATCCCGTCACACCCACGTTATCGGTTGAAGGTTGCCAGGACAGATTGATCTGGTTGGCCGACACAGCTGTCGCACTGAGCCCAGCCGGCACTGTGGGCGCAGCGGTGTCTGTCGCAGCCGGTGTCGTCGCCGTAGCTGTAGTCGAGACGGCGCTGGCATTGCCTGCGGCATCCATGGCGCTGACCGCATAGGTATAGGTGGTGCCGGCTGCCAGGCCCGTATTTTGAAATGTGGTCCCTGATGCCACAGTACCGAACGGGCCGCTCGGTATGCACCCATTTCCTGTACAACGATAAACCGAATACTCCATCACGCCGACATTATCCGTTGAAGCTTGCCAGGACAGATTGATCTGGTTGGCCGACACAGCTGTCGCACTGAGCCCAGCCGGCACTGTGGGCGCAGCGGTGTCTGTCGCAGCCGGTGTCGTCGCCGTAGCTGTAGTCGAGATGGCGCTGGCATTGCCTGCGGCATCCATGGCGCTGACCGCATAGGTATAGGTGGTGCCGGCTGCCAGGCCCGTATTTTGAAATGTGGTCCCTGATGCCACAGTACCGATGACAGCGAGGGTACAGCTAGCGCCAGTGCATCGCTGGATCGTGTATCCCGTCACACCCACGTTATCGGTTGAAGGTTGCCAGGACAGATTGATCTGGTTGGGCAAAACGGGAGTCGCGCTCAAACTGTCGGGGACTGTGGGAGCAACAAGATCGCTTGACGCATTCGGTGGAGGGACATTCCCATCCCCAGACTGTTGTCCGCAGGAACAGACCAGAATCATCACGGTTATTGACCGAAGTAGGTCCCGCAATAGTGCCTCCATCTTGAAAGGCACCCCTTGAACCAGGGGTCAAAGATGATAAGTGTCTCCATCCTTGAAAAACAACCCAATAACTCTACGTATAGCTCGGGAATGATTTGATGAGCGCAATAGACATGCCACTTACGGATGTGGCGGCATCAACAATTGGCTGGGAGCCAGAAGGGCTTACGATATAACTCCGAGTAGGTTTCTTGATGTGTACCTAGAGATAGACATTCGTATGTAGGTTTGTACGCCTATCTCTATATAAGCAGGAGACCAGCGGAACGTAGTTTTCTCCAGGAAGAACTGTCCATGAAGGTTGTGAATGCCTTGCTATTTTTCTGAAAGGTGGATTGGGCTTCGCGGAACAAGGGATAGGAACCCGTCCTGCCTTTATGTGGGTTGGATTGCCGAAGGATAGCGTTCACCCAATCGGCTTCCTGGCGAGCGAGCACAAGCCTAGTATGGGAGGTTTGCCCTGGTAAGGTCATAGATACATGCTGTCCTCGCCGTTCGTTCGATGGCGGCCCACCAAGCCAAACGATCCGTCGTTCGATCAGTTGATCGTCTTTCACTGCTCGCTTCTTGAGTAGTTGTCAGGGAGAGGAATAAGGTGTCCGTCCGGGCTCAAGGTTCTAGTGCAACACCGGTATCCTGGTCGAACCAGGCACCAAGGAGTTGCACATGGCCCAATATCAACGATTGAGCCTCATGGAACGTGAGGAGTTGAGTCGCAAGTTGGCGGCTGGTCAAAGTGTCCCGTTCGCGTGTCCGCGATGGCGAGGCACTGGTCTTTGAGAGAGTTTTTTGACGAGAGGGCGAGTGGGGGGCGGCTGCATAATTATGCCTATATTATCGATAGGACTCTATGTGCTCGCCGGACTGTGTGAGATCGGAGGCGGCTATCTTGTGTGGCTCTGGTTCCGCGAGGGACGGCCGCTTGGGTACGGGATTGCCGGAGCGGCCATTCTCATCCTCTAGGGCATCATTCCGACATTTCAGACGGCCCACTTTGGTCGGGTGTACGCCGCATATGGCGGCATGTTCATTGTGCTGTCCCTTCTCTGGGATGGGCGATGGATGGCATGAGACCGGATCGATTTGATGCCATAGGAGCCGTACTGTGCCTTGTGGGGATGGCGGTCATCATGTATGCCCCTCGCGGCTAGCAGGATGCTGAAAAAGTCCGCCAGCCTCCTTGTTCATATAGTCTATTCGGTCTGTCTGGTTTATTTGGTTGCATGAG
This sequence comes from uncultured Nitrospiraceae bacterium, assembly GCA_963781915.1. Classification (GTDB taxonomy): domain Bacteria; phylum Nitrospirota; class Nitrospiria; order Nitrospirales; family Nitrospiraceae; genus Palsa-1315. Next base: position 153,289 of record CAWAIH010000012.1, read on the forward strand.
GCTAGCCGGACGGACCAGACAGACCGGGCTTGTCCCAAACGTGCGGACCATCGAAGCTCTCGCGGGCCAGCATAGTCATTTTGCAGCCTGCTGGAACATGTTTCCAACACTGTGAGGTCGATAATGAAATCCTTCCGAAGCGATTCCTTTCCGGTGAGCTGAAATGGGTCGGTCGATTGATGGGACAGGGGAACTGTGATAGGGTCAATGCTCAATGAGACAGATATACGACAAGCCATCGTGTTCTCGGGTGCTGGTCCTCGCATGGGTATCCATCTGGATGCTCGTGGTCCCGTTCTTCCATGTCCATCCCGAAGCCGATCATCATCATGGGGATACGAGTCATGTACACGGTGGCACGATCCATACGGTTTTCTCCCCAGACCTCGAGTGCGAGTTCACAGAAACTGTCCATGATTCGACCTGTCCTGAAGCAGCGCATCAGCACCTTCAAGCCAGCGCGCATCTCGGTCATGCGCTCAATCACCCTGAGATAGAGTTCTCGCTGTTCACCGTTCCGATCGATCGTCCACTGCCGAAGCCGGGGATTATAATTGCTGAATTCCCATCCGACGGCAGTACCACGACTGACCAAGCCATTGTCGTGGCTGCATTGCAACCCGACACTCCACTCAACATTGTATTTCTCTCCACTGCCCTCCCTCTGCGTGCTCCTCCCTTTCAATCCCTCTGATCAATTTTTCGTGTTGATAATCAAGTAACACAGTATATCGCTGTCAGATGTCGGTAAAGGACACTGTCCTTCCCGTTTCTGACCTCTGGAAATCGCGATGACATCCACTTTGAGCCGTCCGGCTTATCATGGATGGTCCGAGCGTATCGCCTGCGAAGAGATAGGAGCCTGATCAATGAGAGCCAGAGGGACCACTCGGAGCGTTTCATACATACTCGCGCTGTTTCTGTTCGTCACGGCCTGCGGGGATCGTAGCCGCGAATCACCAGCATCGGGGCCGAAAACCCTTTCAAAGTCAGGCGCTCCCCGCCTCAGCATCATTCAGGCTCCGGCGGCCGTGCGGGATCGAGTACGGATCAACACGGTCGCCACACACATGGTTCCAGAAGTGGTGACGGCCCCAGGCGAAGTCGCGCTCGATCTGAAGCAGGTTGCCAAGATTACGTCCAGGATTGAAGGGCAAGTAGACAAGATTCATGTTCAGCTTGGCGATCGGGTTAAGCCACGTCAGCCGCTTGCAGCCATCAGCAGCTTGCAGTTCGATCAGTTGATTGAAGAATACCTCGTGAGCAAGGCGCAGGCCGATGTCGCCGAGAACAGCTTCCGGCGAACGGAGAAATTGCGAGCCGAGGACATCGTGTCCGAGCGGAAGCTCATTGAAGACAAGGGCCGACACCTGGAAACGAAGGCGAGATTCCAGCACGTTCGAGAGAAACTGCTGAACATGGGCATGCTGGCAGATGAACTACATCAACTGGAGCGTGGAAGCCACCAGGAGGGGCATAACTATACCCTCACATCGCCAATCGCCGGGACGGTAGTCGCACAAAATGTTGTGCGGGGACAGGGAGTCGCTCCTGGAAATGAACTGTTCGAGATCGTCGACACGAGCAGGGTCTGGGTTTTCGCGAATCTACCGATCGAACAGGCCAGAAAGTTCAAGGAGGGAGATGTGGGAACAATCCTGCCGAAGGGCGGTGAGCCGGTGACGGCTCCACTCACCTATCTTGCGCCGGTGGCAGACGAGACCACGCGCACGATTCGAGTTCGGTTCGAGGTCGCGAACCAGCAGTACCGCTTGAAGCCACGAGAGTATGTGGATGTTCAGCTGGCCATCGCGAGCCCACCGACCTTGGCGATTCCCGTATCAGCTCTGACGGTGGTGGACAACGTGCGTGGCGTCTTCGTTCAGCGGGAGACTGGGTATACATTCGTCCCAATCGAAGTCGGCCGCGAAGGTGGAGGCTGGATTGAAGTGAGGAAAGGACTCTCAGAAGGCGAGCCGGTGGTAGTCGATGGCGTCTTTGACCTGAAGAACGTACTACTCAAAGAACACATCGGGTCGGGAGAGGGAGGGTAAGATGGACAGGCTGTTCACCCTCTCGCTGCGTTACCGCTTCTTCACTCTGGTGGCGGTGATACTCGTGATTGCCCTCGGCATGTGGTCGCTCACCCGCCTCACGATTGACGCGATGCCGGATCTGACGCCGGTCCAGGTTCAAATCCTGACTCGCTCACCAGCGCTCGGTCCGGTTGAAGTGGAACAGTTCATTACGTTTCCGATCGAAGCGTCGCTGAACGGGTTACCTGCTCTGCGAGAGCTTCGCTCTGTGTCGCGCTATGGGCTCTCGGCGGTCACCGCAATTTTCGAAGATCAGACGGACATCTACCGCGCAAGACAGTTGGTCACCGAACGGCTTGCCCGCGCCATGGAACGTATCCCAGTCGAGTATGGCCGTCCGATCGTGGGACCACTGACGACCGGATTGGGTGAAGTCTATCAATTCACCGTGAAAGGAAAGGGCTATAGCGCCATGGCGCTTCGGACACTCCTCGAATGGGAAATCGGGATGCGCCTGCGGGCGGTGCCGGGCGTGGTCGAAGTCAATATTTGGGGAGGAGAGCCTCAGCAGTTCCAAGTGGTGGTAGATCCCGCGAAGCTTCTGTCCTACAAACTGTCGCTCCGGCAAGTGTTTGAGGCGCTCGAACGGAACAATGCCATTGCCGGCGGCGGCTACATTGAGCATCAACGCGAGCAATTGCTCATTCGTGGTGAGGCCTTGGCGACCCAGGTGGCCGACCTCGTGAGGATTGTGGTGGCGCGCGGTCCCGGGGGAGTACCGATATTCATCTCAGACCTCGCGGAGGTGAAGGAGGCGTCGGCACTCCGCATCGGCGCGGCGACGGCGATGGGAGAGGGCGAAACCGTCATCGGCATGGTTCAGATGTTAGCGGGCGAGAACGCGCAACAGGTCGTTGAACGTGTCAAAACTCGAGTGAGAGAGATTGAAGCAACCCTCCCCCCTGGTGTGACAATCGAACCCTACTACGACCGGACCATCTTTGTCTCAAAGGTGATGCGTACTGTCCGTAACAATCTGCTTGAGGGTGGACTCCTCGTCATGGCAGTGCTGTTCCTCTTCCTCGGCGATCTCCGCGCCGGCTTGATCGTGGCGTCCGCCATTCCGTTGTCGATGCTCATCGCGTTCAGCGGGATGATGCAGGCTGGACTTTCCGGAAACCTCATGAGTCTCGGTGCCATCGATTTTGGGTTACTCGTGGATGGCTCGGTCGTGATGGTTGATAACATCCTTCGACGATTGGCGAAGAAAGGCGTCATGAGCCAGGAGGAACGGCTGAGTGAGATCCAGGCGGCCGGTCGCGAGGTACTTCGCCCGATGACCCTGGCCGTGAGCATCATCATTCTCGTGTACGTGCCGATCCTGGCGCTGACCGGGATCGAGGGAAAGATGTTCCGTCCGATGGCACTGACCGTCATCCTGGCTTTGGCCGGATCACTTCTCCTCGCAGTGACGGTCACCCCCCTGCTCGCCTTGTGGTTTGTGCGGGCTAAAGCTGGACATGAGCACACGCCGGTGATCGGCATGCTGCGCCGTGCCTACGAGCCCTGTCTTAGATGGGCGATCGCGCGTCCGTCGTGGGTGGTGACGCCGGCTGTTGGGCTGTTCGTCGTGAGTCTCGGAATCACCGGGTGGCTCGGCATCGAGTTTGTACCTCGACTCGACGAGGGGGACATGGCGATTCAAGTATGGCGATTACCGAGCGTGTCGCTAAGCGAGTCGGTCCGGAATGCCTTGGACGTCGAACGGGTGCTTCGCAGGTTTCCTGAAGTCGTGCAGGTGGTGACCAGAACCGGGAGTCCCGAGGTGGCGACCGACGTGATGGGCGTGGAGATGTCCGATGTGTTCGTCATCCTCAAGCCGCAGCAGGAATGGACGACGGCCGGCACTCGCGAAGACTTAATCGCCAAGATGAAGCCCGCCATTCTCGAAGCGGTTCCGGGCGTGGGCCTCGGATTTACCCAACCGATCGAGATGCGCTTCAACGAGTTGATCGCAGGAACGCGCTCCGATCTCGCCGTCAAAATCTTTGGGCCTGATCTGGATGTGCTCAAAAAGCAAGCCGAGGCCGTGGCGCGGGAGTTGGAAACCGTGCAGGGAGCAGCAGACGTCAAAGTTGAGCAGGTCGCGGGCCTTCCACTGCTGCGAGTGATTGTGGATCGGGAACAGATCGCTCGGTATGGGCTCACGGCAGACGACGTGCTCACCCTTGTTCAAACCACACGTGTGGGACGTGTCGTCGGCACTGTGGTGCAAGGCCCCCGACGTTTTGACCTCGTCGTCCGCTTAGCTGACAGCGCATTAGCTGATCCCGCCGCGCTGGGCAGTCTGCTCATTCCCACCGCGCATGGTGAGCTCGTTCCCCTCTCCCGCGTCGCAGCGATCCAAGTGGATACGGGACCGGCGCAGGTCAGCCGGGAGCATGTGCAGCGACGTATCGTCGTGGAATCCAACATTCGGGGGAAGGGATCTCGGCAGCTTTGTGGCAGAAGCTCAGCGTACGGTCGCACGCGAAGTTTCGCTTCCAATAGGATACGAATTGACATGGGGTGGACAGTTTCAGCATCTTCAAGAAGCCACCAGCCGGTTAGCCGTGGTCGTGCCGATTACCCTCCTTTTGATTCTGGGTGTCCTGTCTGTGATCTTCGGGGCCATGCGTCCCGCGTTGCTGATTTTTCTCAATGTCCCTCTTGGCGTTATCTGGTGGCATCCTGGCCCTGTGGCTACGCGGTTTACCCCTCAGCATTTCAGCGGTCATCGGATTCATTGCGCTGTTCGGGATTGCGGTACTCAATGGTGTCGTGCTGGTCAGTCACATCCGTTTACTCGAAGCAGAAGGGCTTCCAACCGATCAGGCAGTCATGCAGGGAGCCATGGACCGACTCAGACCCGTGCTGATGACGGCACTTGTCGCCAGCCTCGGTTTTCTCCCCATGGCAATAGCCACGACGATGGGAGCTGAAGTCCAGCGGCCCCTCGCCACCGTCGTCATCGGGGGATTGTTCACCTCGACGCTGTTAACACTGCTGGTCGTCCCCGCAGTCTATGGCAGAATCGGCAGGAAACGTTCCGTAAAGTTCCAAGAGGCGGAGCAGACAATCAGCGGAGCACCGACAGAAGCGTAACCACGAGTCCCACCACCAGAGCCTGTCTGACGTGTCGAGTTATGCAGTGGACACACACAGCATACTCATGGGGCGATCGATCACGCGCTTTTGTGGCAGTCCCTGTTAGAGGCGTATCTGGATGCAGTGTTGGACCGTCTCCAATCGCTTCTATGAGGTCGAAGGAGAGTCGATCATGCCACGCTGAAGATTTTGTGGAGGAACGATCGGGCCGAGTTCAGGTGAGATTATGAAGCGCCCGTGCTAATAGGGGCAAAACGATGGACGGAGGAGGATACATGTCTTGATCGGGGCGGGTATTGAGTCATTCGTTTTACTCCTTCGCGGTCCAGCCAAAGACGATAACCGCCATACCGAGCATGGCAATTCCAGCTCCAGTCCAGTCGAAGACGGAAAGTTTCTCGCCGTCCACGACCTTCAGCCAGACGAGAGCCGCAGCCACGTATACACCACCATAGGCAGCATAGACCCGTCCGCTGGCGGCGGGGTGGAGAGTGAGGAGCCAGACAAAGGCGATGAGGCTGAGCGCCGCCGGAACCAAGAGCCAGATTGATCCGTCCTTGCGAAGCCAGAGGTATGGTAGAAAGCAACCGACGATTTCGGCGAGGGCAGTGAGAACGAAGAGCGCAGCGGTCTGGATCAGGAGCATAGGTACGTTCCCCTTCTTATGGGCGATAACGTCTCATCATGCATTATAAGAGTCAAGTTCGAAGGGCGTGGGCAGTGTTGACAATTTATCGTTGAAGCTCAGTGTGCCGAAATGGTTTTTTTGCAGGCTGTTATACGAGCAACAGGCCGGCTGAGCGAACTTTTTTCCAGGAGGCCGTGCCGAGGAAGAATTCAAACTCCCTTTTGGTACCTGGGAATGTGGTTTGCGTTTCCCGGAGTAGAGGGTAGGGGAGAGATGGGTTGTTGTGAGGTGTGGATTGTCGGATGAGATCGTCAAGCCACTGAGCCTGTTGATGAGAGACGGTGACGGCCTGATCGCTGGTACGCCCCGGTAGAATGAGTCGCGTTCTTCTTCCAACAGGTTCGCAGACTGGTTGCCCGCCGAGCCATACAAACCGCCGTTCCGCCTGTGGGTTATCCTCAATAATTCTTTTCTTGAGAAGTTGGCGTACCCATGTCGAGGAGACACGTGGCTTTGGCACGGCATGGTCGAACCACTGGCGGACGTCGAGTGAGAGCCCGCTCCCTTCGAGATAATTCAGTATCGACCGCCGTAAGCCTTCGCCTAGCCACTCCGGCGTCTTGCCACGTTGATCCTCATGTAGAAAGTCATTCTCCGCGAAACCCTGGAATTTAGGACCCAGGATGCGCAATCCATGGGCAGCCGGCTGGAGCCCGATCGGGCTATGGGCTGTGGCGGTGAAGCGATGCCAGAAGGCAGATTGAATCAGGTCTGCCGTGAACAATTGCCGCACTCGTTCCAGCGAATCCACCGTTTCTTGCACTGTCTCAGAGGGACAACCGTACATGAGATAGGCGTGAATGAGAATGCCTGCGTCTTTGAAGGCCGCCGCCACGTGCGCAGTCTGATCGACGGTAATCCCTTTCTTGATCTTCTCCAGCAGGCGGTCCGAAGCCGCTTCGAGTCCTGCCGTCACGGCGATGCAACCGGAGGCCGCCAAGAGGTGGCAGAGGTCCGGTGAGAAGGCTTCTTCAAAGCGGATATTGCCCCACCATGAAATGGTGATGCCTCGTTCTAATAGTGCCAAGGCGAGCGATTTCAAGGCAACGGGAGGCGCAGCCTCATCGACAAAGTGGAACCCTCGGCAGCCTGTCTCGGCGATCAGTTGTTCGATCTGCCGGATGAGACGATCGGTCGGCGTCATTTCATAACGGCTGATGTAGTTGAGTCCGACATCACAAAACGTACATTGCTTCCAGTAACAGCCGTGGGCGACTGTGAGTTTGTTCCAATGGCCTTCCGACCAGAGGCGATGCATCGGGTTCGTGCTGTCTAAGATCGTGAGATAGCGATTCAAGGTGAGGCCGCTATAGGTCGGACAACCGACCTCATCCATGCTGAAGTCCCGATCGGACGTATCATTCGTAAAGACCACTCGATTCTTGTCGCGATAGAACGCCCGGCAGAGCCCTGTGCGCGGTCTAGCGCCTGCCAGATGTTCGATCAGCGAAAGCAGAGGCCGTTCCCCGTCGTCGAGAGTGACGTAATCGACATAGTCGAATACGCGGGGGTCCGACAGACGTCGAAGCTCCGTGTTGGCATATCCGCCGCCAAGGGCAATCGCAATGTCCGGCCGTTGGTTCTTGATCGAGGAGGCCATACGAAACGCGCCATAGAGGTTTCCGGGAAAGGGAACAGTCAGGCAGACGAGCGAGGGATTGAGGCGCTCAAGATGTTCCCATAAGGATTCGAGCATGAAACGATCCGTCAGTGTCGGAGGGACGGCTATCGCATCGATGATGGTTTCGAACGATGAGGCTGCCCGGGCGATATGTTCGGCATAGCGGCTCAGGGCGAAATGAGGAGAGACGGTTGCCTGGGTCAAATCGGCCAGGTCTTCGAGATACAAAGTGGCGAACCGTTTCGCGCGATCCTGTTCCGGTAAGGTACGAAATGACGCAGCGCGTTCTCTCTGACCGGCAAACCGAGGGCCTTGAGGAAGAAACCCTGGGCGGGCAATGAGCAAGGCTAAGGAGGGGTTGTGTCCTTGCAGAAACTCAATGACCGGGTCGATGGCGTTCAGATAGGCCGGCTCGACCGCCAACATCTGTCTGGCTTCACCGGGCAATTCATATTTGCTTGCTCGCACCAGATCAAACAGGTTCTGGAGCCCGGATCGACAAAAGAGCCTGAGCACCATCTCGATGCCGAGATCTGCTTGAAATGCCTCAATCCCGCGGCCACGAAGAAACCCCGTGAGGTAGGCGGTGGAGGGGTAGGGAGTGTTCAGTTGAGTGAGTGGAGGGATGAGCAGCAGAACGGGGCCAGCCATGGGCTCGACATACCATACTGCCTGAGTGGAATGCTACGCGACATTCATTCTGCGGGGTGGTTTTCATGTCGCAGGGAGGGGCTGGTTATTTTTTGATATCCAGAATGGTACCCAACATATCGTCGGCTGTTTTCAGGGTGCTGATATTCGCTTCAAATCCCCGCTGCGCGAGAATCTGGTTGACGGTTTCTTCACCGAGATCGACGTTCGACAATTCCACCTGGATTGGACCATAGCCGCTATCGCGCAGGACCATAGGACCGGCGGAGTCATCTTTTCGAACGACAGGGAGCACGCCACCGGTTTCCACTGAGACAAATTCCGTATAAGACTTCTTGAATCCGTCAGTATTGACGTTGGCTACGTTATGAGCGGTGACGTCGATCTGTGTCGAAAATGCCGTGAGCCCTGAGAGAGCTGAATAAATTGCGCCGATCATCGGGCACCTCCTTGAGGTTCTGTGTCAGGCGTCACCTCCAACGGCTTGGTGAGATAGCCTGTTGCGCCCTGTCGGCTTACATATCGGTCGGGTGAATGAGGAACTTGATTTCCGATTGGCTTCATGGTTTGGGAGGAGGCGGTGTGAGAATCGGCCACAATGAACACGATCGAAGAATAGATATTCCAGACCCTGGGCTGAAGAATTACGAATACATACCGATAGAGTAGGGCTGAACGTCCTTACTGCTCTTGAGGATCTGATTCGTGGCCGAACGGACTATTCCCCTTACGCGTCTTGTGGTTGGCATGTACCTGATCGGCGTAAACCGATCGTGGATGCAGACGCCGTTTTTTCGCCATAAGTTCAAGGTCAAGGATCAATCGGAAATCGAGGCCCTTCGGCTTGCTGGAATCACCGAGGTGACAATCGACACAGAGCAGGGGCTGGATGTTGTTGACCATGATACTCCTCGCCCAGAGTTGGTCGAGACTATTCTTGTCGAAAGCCCCAGGCCATTCCACCCCGCTGCTCCTTCCGGAGCACCATCTTTGGCACCCTCTGCGGTCATGCTAGCGGAGAATCTTTCAAAGGCAAAGCAGCGGCGTGCCGAATTTGTAAACCGTCTGAATGACCTGTTTGAGCAGACGCGCAAAACCGGGCTTGTACAGTATGATGCTGCTTGCCAGTTCGCTGACGAGGTTGTTGGCGACATTCTTGATGCGCAGGCTGCCTGTTATGCAGTGCTAGGATTGCGACAGCCAGATCCAACCCTTCACGAGCATAGTCTGACAGTGTGTACGCTTTCCGTGATGCTTGGGCAGGCCCTGAAATATTCTCGTGAACGGTTGCAGCAGCTGGGGATCGGGGGGTTGCTGCATGACATCGGACTCACGCGCTTACCCCAGAATATTGTGAAGCGACGGAGCACGATGTCGCCGGTGCAACAGGCTCTGTACGAGAGCCATACAATTCAAGGAGGCACAATCCTCGAAAAGAGCGGATCGTGCGACCAGGCTGTTCTCGCCATTGTGAGGGGTCATCATCATCTGACCATGCAGACTGAACAGATAGGGGAGACGTCAGCGGCACATCAGGAAGCGATTCGATTGATTGGAATTATCGACCAGTATGATGAGCTTGTCACCGGTCAGACAGGTCTCACTCCGATGTCTTCCAATCAGGCGCTGACGCAGCTCTACCAACGGTATCGAGGCGATGAAGCGCTCTCGCGGGTTGTGTCGTACTTGATTCGAGCGATCGGCGTGTATCCGTTGTACAGTGTGGTGGCCTTGAGTTCCGGGGAGCTGGCTGTTGTCGGCGCCATCGCGCCGGGGAAAGCCCACCTGCCCCTTCTGTATATCTGCAGAGACCAGTCCGGCACGACATGTGTTCCACCGGTTCCCTTGGATTTAGTGCATGAACCAGAGGGAGGACGGACGATTCGTGATGTTCGGAATGCGGTTCGAGAAGGTCTCGATGTCGAAGCGGTTCTCAGACAGGTGGCCGCATGAGCCTGTCCCTCAGTTCCACCCCTGATCCTGCCCCAAAAGGGAGCGTGTCCTGGTTGCCGACTCGTGAGGATACGTTTCTTATTCTCGAATCATCCGGAGAAGCAATGTTTGTGACTGATCGAGAAGGACGGATCCTGTCTCTCAACCCCGTGGCGCAGCAGCTCGTTGGCCGCCACCAGGATGTCATCGGCTTAGTGTTTCACGAGTTGGTGGGCTGCCTTTCCCCGAAGGGGGGAAGCCCTCACGATTGTCCCTTGGAACACACCGTACGAACCGGTGAAGTCACAATGGTATCGTCCCATCAGTGGGTCCGAACCGATGGTAACAGGATTGAGATCGCTGCGACGTTCTGGCCCAGGTATCAAGGCCTGGAGCCTGTTGGGGCTCTTGTTGTCTGTCGTGACCTGACTGCGGAACGGGAAGCGGCGCGGGATGTTCAACGGGTAGCCAGGCTTTCGGAGGATGCGCCGAATCAAATTGTCGAGTTTGATGAAGCCGGCATCATGCTCTATGCCAATACCTCCATGGTGGAACTCCTCAATCGCGGTACCTCCATCCAGGGACGGGTGGAAGCCGTATTCCCGCCGAATTTGTCGGACGTGCTAAAGCACTGTCTTGAGTCGCAGCAACCCACCATTCGATTGGAACATCGCGTTGAAGATTGTGTGCTGGCCTGGTCCTTCTTTCCGTTAGGGGAGTTGAAGCAGGTCAGAGCCTATGGAACTGATATTACCGCAGACGTGGAATTGCGTCGTGCGAAAGAAGCAGCAGAAGAGTCGGCCCGTGCGAAAGCAATCTTCCTGGCCACGATGAGTCACGAATTGCGCACCCCGATGAACGGCGTGCTGGGATGCACGCAACTGCTTCAGGATACCGCTCTCGCCGATCCACAACGGCAGTTACTGGAAACCATGCACCGGTCGGCTGAGTCGCTCTTAGTGCTCGTGAACGATATTCTTGACTTCTCGAAGATCGAGGCAGGAAAGATGTCATTGGAAGTCGCCGATGTTGAACTCCGTTCTCTCATTGCGGACGTCATCACGCTGACGTCGGAAGCGGCGAAGAAGAAAGGGTTGCTCGTTCAGGTTCAAGTGGCGCCGGACATCCCCGCTGTGTTACGCGGTGATCCAGTTCGCCTGCGGCAAATTCTGTTTAATCTGGTTGGTAATGCCGTCAAGTTTACCGAGCGGGGCGGGATTCACATATCCGTAAAGACAATGCCGTCTAATCAGGACAATTCCGACGCCGTGGTTCTCCAGTGGACGGTGAAGGACACAGGTATCGGCATCACTGCGGATCAGCAAACGAGATTATTCGGAGCTTATGCTCAGGCAGAAGAATCGACGGCCAGGCGATACGGGGGAACCGGGCTGGGCTTGATGATCTGTTGCCAACTGGTTGAGCTTATGGGTGGAGCCATGATGGTGGAGAGTACGCCGGGAAAGGGCAGTTCCTTTACGTATTTCACAAGCCTGTTGCCCGCGATTCAGCGTACGACTTCTGCTCAGGCTGTGAAGCCGGCCATTGCATCGATGGCGGACCGCACCACACCGCTCCGGATTCTTGTCGTAGACGACAATGAGATCAATCAGGTTGTGGCGTGCAAATTTCTGCAGAAACTCGGATGCCAAGTGGAGGTGGCACGGAACGGGCGGGAGGCTGTGAATTCCATTGCCCACGCCACCTACGATGCCGTGTTGATGGATTGCGAAATGCCGGAAATGGATGGGTATGAAGCCACGCAAGAGATCAGACGACAGGAACAAACCACGACCAGACATCTGCCCATCATTGCCCTCACCGGGCACGCGTCATCGGAGGACGAACAGAAGTGTCGTCAAGCCGGAATGGATGATGTCGTTACGAAGCCAATGACCCTCCCAACCCTCCGTGCAAAACTGGAGTGTCTCCTCGCATAGCCAGACTTCCGTTGAAGGTCTGTTCTTACCCGAAGCATGACTCATTGCGGGAAGCTTGACTGGAATTACGTCTTGACGGTGGATTTTGTTCGAGCGCGTCGGTACCATATCGATGGGTAGAAGTTAAGGGTCGACGGGGTCCAGAGGAGAATAGATAACGTGAATGAAATGCGGAACTTTCTTTATAGCGACTTCAACTGTCCATTCTGTTATGCGATGCACGAGCGGTTGCACGAGATGGACTTGATTGCGCGTTGTGAATGGCGGGGCGTGCAGCATGCATCGCATCTGCCCCGCCCAATGAAACCCTGGCAGGGTTCGTTGGGCGCTGAACTGCGTCACGAAGTGGCGGTTGTCCAGCGATTGGCGCCAGGGCTGCCGATTGTGCTCCCTCCTGGTAAGCCCAATACGAAGCCTGCGATCGATCAAGCGGTGGCGCTCCTACGGCACGATCCATCGCATATGATGGCGTTTGTACGAGAGACCTATCGGGCTTTTTGGTGTGAAGGCAGGGATATCTCCGATTCGGAGGTACTCAGGCAATTGGTCGAGCAGGTAGGAGGCTCACCGGAGAGTGTCGGTACGATCGATGGCGAGGATCGACGGGTAGCTCAAGAATGGGAAGCGGCCTGGCACGTCACAGGCCAGGCTGGGGTTCCCCTCATTGTCTCGCCGGATCATTATCTCCTCGTTGGCTGTGCCCCGGAGGAACAGATACGACAGTTCTTCAATCAAGGCCGAGGCTGAGGTTAAGTTCGAGAACGACCGAGCGTAATTTATCTCAACCTCAGCCTTGACCTTAACCTGCTTTATCAGGATGCCACGTCCAGATTCATCACGTAGTTCTGCAATTCTCGCCGATGTTCCTCTTCTGTATTCTTGAGGCTCTCGATCTCCTTGCGCAGTTTTTCCAGCTCAGTCTCCTGCTGATCCAGCTTCTTGACATAGCGATTATAGAGATCGGAGTTTTGCTGGAGCCGCTGCATATTCTCGCGGATGCGAGCATGCTCCGAGGTGATCTCGGCAGTGCGTTGGTCGAGGCGAGTCCGTTGGGCGCGCGCGTCGTCCAGCTTGCTGCGCAATTGCACCACACGTTGCAGCGCCTCTTTTACTTTTTGGCTGACTTCCTTCGCTTGCTGGTAATAGGCAATTTGGTCGATGCCGCCTTCCATCAAGAGGATCGATTCCTGAATAGGCAGTGTTTCTTTGACGCGGACTGTCGCGCTTTTCCCCGGATCGACTGCGACGCTGAAGCGGTACAGGTCACGTGTCCGTTCTGTCGGGTCCTTCGGTTCGGCTAGTTTCCAGTCTGCACGATAGGGTTGTTCGATCAATATGGTCTTGGCTTTGGCGTCGCGGTTCTTCACGAGATAGGTCCGGTCTTCGACCAAACGGCGTGAGATGAGCATCGTGCCCTTCTTCAGCGAGACCATCGCAAGCTCTTGTGTGCCGCCTTCGAGTTTGGATTCCACTTCGGTCTTGAGATCGAGGGCATAGCTGATCAGCCGGTCTTGTCCCGGAGGAAGATCTTCGATGCGCGCGTCGCCTGCATAGGTTCCGCTGTCAAACAGTGTGATAGGGCCTTGCATTAGATGTAGAGCGGAAGTGTTCTTTAGGCGATACCCATTTAGTGGATGTTTTGCATTGACGCGCTGGTTGTAGAGCGATACTTTTTGGCCCTGGAGCGTCTGGCCGATAATGGGCAGCAGCGCGCTGGTGTGTTTGGCGAGGGTGACGGGTTGATCGATACGATATTCGAATAGCTCGCCCTTGTCTTCAGCCATCGCCATGGGGGCAACACCTTCTTCCAGGCTGCCCATCTCCATTTCCGCGTCGACGGATGCTGCTGCCGGAGCATTGGCCCGATTACTGGTAGCACCTTGGGCCATCTTGCCGAGCAAACGCTCTTTTTTCATGTCGCTGCGGGCTTGTGGGGCAGGAGCCATCGGCTTGAGTTCATCCATGGCATCGCCGTACGTCTGAGGTTTGAGGTTGGCGTAGAGCTCAGGTTGAACGACGGGACGTGGGTTGTAGAGCGGTTGATACAGATCCATCGTGAAGGAAATAGGCCGTCCTGAGACAAGAGAGAGTTTCACGTTGCGCCAGTCCTGCGGTGTCTGATTCTCCACAATGGCCCAGCCTTGCAGATAGGGCGCCTTGTCCTCGTCCAAGACGAGTCGATAGCTGGTTTTCCAGACCGGGGTTTCCGTTAGGTATGCGATACGGACTTGACGGTTTCCGGTGCCGTCGAAGGTAATCGAGACGGTCTTTTTCTGGGCATCGTGATTCGTCGCGAGTATGGCCAGCGCCTGGTGCAGTTCAGCATTCAAGGTGGGATTGGTCAATTTGATGCGCTGCACGTTCGCCAGCGAGAGCGAACGGAACCCCTCTTCTGTCAGGAGCGTGACATATTCCTGCTCAATGACGCGGTGCTGCGAGCCCTCGCCAATGGACTCCATTTTCTTCTCCACGCCCAGCAATGTGCCGACGATGGGATTGGGCGCGGTGACTTCGACCGGTTCCCCACGGACCTGAGTCAGAATCTGTCCCAGGGTCGGATTACCGTTTAGATTGATGCCGAAGCTTCCGAGCGTCTTCGTTACAGGATCGCGTGAACCGTAGGTGACGGTTGAGATTCTACCGCCGCCGAAGTCCTGCACGACCAAACTCTTGAGCATGTCGTTGATCTGGTTTGCATGTAGGCGAAGGTCGAGTTGCACGCGGTTGTTTACCATGCCGTCATGTTGGAAATATCCCACGCCGCTGGAATAGAGCACGACCTTGGAAAGGGGAAGCACCGCCCCTTCCTCTGCCAAAACAGGCCAGGGGAGCAGCAGGAATGAGAGGAGGATCAACTTCCTCACAAGGGCATGACGGGAACGAATCAATCGTGGGCACATAGAGGCCTCCATCGTAGGATGTTGCGCCAGGCTGGAACGGCCATGGTGATATGACCTATCTTCGTCATGTCGTCAAGGGGAGAATTCTCACATGATAGTCCATGCAGTCCCACTCATGGTACGCTCACATCGTGGCTGACCCATCTCCTCGTTTCCCTCCAGAGTCTCCATCTTCCGATCCTCAACGAGAAGCCATGGTGGCAACGGCGGAATTACTCGCCAAGATTCTGGATACAACCGTTAAAATCCCTGGCACACCCTTGTATGTAGGACTCGATCCGTTGCTCGGATTGATTCCCGGAATCGGTGACATACTGGCCAATCTCATCGGGACCGTCATTCTGATATTGGCCGCGCGCCTTCAAGTGCCGCAGATCGTCATCGCACGGATGAGCCTGAATCTCCTCATCAATGGAACCATCGGTGCGATTCCCATCCTCGGCGATCTCTTCTCCATCTGGTTTCGGAGTCACGCGAGAAATGCAGAATTACTGAGGAGGGCTGCGACTCAACCGTACCGAGAAACGCAACAGGCTAGGATCTATGTCGCCTGCATCATCGCCGGGACTGTCCTGCTTCTGTTGCTCGCCATTGCAGCAATCTTTTGGATCATCGTGAAGCTTTGGGCCGCAATCGTCCTCGCATGACTCATGCGCGACGGGCGCGACTGGGGAAGGTTCATTTGGTCTATCTGGTCTATCTGGTTCAACCAAACAAACGAGACAAACCAGATAAACGATAGAGACCAGCCGCTCTTCGCGTTTGTCGCACATCGCTCTGCTATTTCTCGGCAAAACGGCATGAATAATGCTCTGTAGGTCTGGAATGCTGTACGTCGCAACCATTCGTGCGTCACGTTTCCAGTATGGGCAAAAAACCGGCTAGGCACCTGTCTCCTATTGGCTGAGTGCGAAGGCGAAGGCGATGCGGTTTGATGCGAGGCTGCGGATCAGGGAAAACCCCAGGTGTATTCGCGAGCATACAGTGAGGAACCTTTTAGGCCGAGCACGGCGCAAATGGCCAAGATCGTGACGAGAAAAGCATTGGTATCAGCAAAGGGAGGAACCGGTAATGACGACCTGGAATTCATGGTTGTTTTGGCCCAATAGCGTGGCCTTATCCGTTTTGGCGTTGACCGTACTGGCAATGCTGTTTTTGTATGCAGCGCGCAAGCCCATGCATGGGGTCATCCATTCGGTATGTGCGCTGCTGTCCCAGTCCACGCGATTCATTGCCCGCTGGCTGTTTCTCTGTGCAGACAATCTGAAGCTGCGAAATCAGTCGGTGCTGTTGGCGCATGGGCAGGAGAGTCAAGTGACCGTGATCGAGCGGGAATTCGAGCGAGTGGGGAATATGGTTCGGAGGGATATGCAGGAGTTTCCTGCCCTGCAGCGAAGAATGATGGAAGAAACGACACGTATCGAAGAGGACTACCGTAAATGTGGAGAAATCCCTCCCCCCCTCCGGAGTGGGTAAGCGCGCTTCAATCGGTGGCAAAGATTAAAACGGGAGGCGATATTCCCCGCAAGCTGCTGGAGGACATCAATAAGTCCATCCAGAAGATACATGACCAGACTGTCGCGGAGTTCCGTCGCTCCTACGAGGAGCGGCACAAGATACTGCAAGCGATGCAGCCGTCATGGCGCTCTGTGGGAAAAATGGCCGGAGAAATGGACAAGAAGATGCTCACGCTCCAGACCGACGCAAAGCAGATCGACGGCTATATGGGAAAGTTACAAGATATAAAGGCCAAGGACAACAAGACCGAACATGCTCTGACGGTCTCTGGTTTCGTGCAGTTGGCGATCTCCTCGCTGGTCATGATGATCGCGTTGGGCGGTGCGTTTATCAACTACAAGCTGATCGCGCTGCCCATGTCGGAAATGGTCGGCGCCAGCGATTACATCACGAATAGCCTGAAGACGTCGGATGTCGCAGCATTAGTCATTATTTTGATGGAAGCATCGATGGGTCTGTTCCTGCTCGAATCACTGCGCATCACGCAGTTGTTTCCCAGGATTGCCAGCATGGATGATCGTATGCGTCAGCGGCTGATGTACGCGTCGCTGATTTTTCTGATCATCCTGGCCGCGATTGAGTCCTCCCTCGCGCTGATGCGGGATATACTGGTTTCCGACAAGGTTTCACTGATGCGTGATCTTGCCTCTGCTGCTCCACCTGCGTCTGATGGTCTGCTGACCAGCATTCCGATGATCGGGCAAATGATCATGGGTTTCGTGCTTCCATTCGCATTGGCGTTCGTGGCAATTCCGTTGGAAAGCGCGGTGTATTCGATGCGCACCGTTCTCGGTGTGTTTCTCGTGCAGGCCCTGCGCGGTCTCGGTTTTTTACTCAGGTTCACCGGTCTGCTGTTAAAGCGGCTACCCAAAGTGCTCGAATTAGCCTATGACGTACTGATTGTCATTCCGCTGATGATAGAACGCTGGGTGATAGGGATGCGTGCAGGTTCGATGGGAGCGGGTAATACAGAAGATAAGGAACTTCCCAAACTCAGGAGAGCGGCATGAATAAATATCTGACCCTCTTGATCGTATCGTTTGGCATGGTACTGGTCAGCGCTTGTGGCGACAGCCGCATACACAGCCATGGCGTATATATGTTGGTGGATACGTCCGGCACCTATGCCCTGGAGATGAATAAGGCATCCAAGATTGTCAATTACCTCTTGGCGACGCTGAACCCTGGAGATTCACTGGCGGTGGCCAAGGTAGAGACTCGCAGCTTTACTGAAAAAGACATTATCGCCAAGGTCACGTTCGACAAACGCCCTTCGCAGGCCACTTCGCAAAAACGCAGGTTCAAAAACAACATCGAGGTGTTTGCCAAGCATGTCAAGGGCAGCGCCTATACCGATATCACCGGTGGCCTGATTCAGGGTGCGGAATACCTGAATGAAACGAAAGCCGGCATCAAGACCATCGTCGTGTTCTCTGATATGCAGCAAGAATTGGGCAAAGGAACGATTCGCGATTTCCCCATCAGGCTTGACGGTATCCGCATCGTGGCGTTGAACGTCACCAAGCTGGGCACGGACAACGCCGATCCTCGGCGATATCTCGACCGATTGGCCCAATGGGAGGCAGTCGTCCGCAAGGCCGGCGCCACCGACTGGGTGGTGGTGAACGATCTGGAGAATAATATTGAATCTATTTTGGCCACTCGTTGAAGGGGCTGGCAGCCGGAAGAAAAATATTTCGTCGTAGCACAATCTCCATGAGGCGCTTCATTGACTCAATGGAGCACCAGTCAATCGTAGTTCGTCCTGCAAGATACATTTCACGCCTAACGATCTTCAAAGCGGTTGCCTTCCTAAGGTGCGAAGCTTTATAGTTTCCGCCCATTAGGCAATGGGTGAGACTGTCGCGATTTCTTCAACAGAATGCGGAGGCGGTTCATGAGGATGATGATTGTATTGGTTGCGTTGCTTGGACTCGCTGCATACCCGGCGATGGCGGCAGCGCCAGTTGAAAAAGGTGCAAAGGAATTGGCTGCGGGGCAGAAGCAGAGCCAGAGTCAGGAAAAGCCTACGGTGGTTGCGCCTCAAGCCCCACCGCCAGAGGGGGCAATGGTGGTGGTGCCGGCGGGAGAGTTTATGATGGGAAGTGCGGCGGGAGATTCAGACGAACAGCCGGAACACAAGGTCTATCTGGACTCATTTTCCATGGATGTGTATGAGGTGACGGTGGGGCAGTATGCGGCGTTTCTGCAGGCGAAAGGGATCGATCAGCCCTCGGATTGGAAGACGATGAACCAAACGGCGAATCAGAAACGTCCAATTGCCAATGTAGATTCGACGGACGCATCCGTATACTGCAAATGGGTCGGCAAGCGGTTGCCGACAGAGGCGGAGTGGGAAAAGGCGGCGCGAGGGACAGATGGCCGCATCTATCCGTGGGGTAACGAAGCTCCGACGCCGCTTCATGCGAACTTTGGGAAATCGGACTGGAACAATCACGCGGTATTGGCGCCGGTGGGCTCGTTCGAAGCGGGCAAGAGTCCCTATGGCATCTATGACATGGCCGGGAATGTCTGGGAATGGGTCAGTGATTTGTACGACTATAACTACTATAAGGTCAGCCCGTCGAAGAATCCGACAGGTCCGTCGACGGGTGGGACAAGGGCGGTCCGTGGCGGGGCCTGGAACAGCAATCCTCGTGCGATGCGGTCTCCGAATCGGAGCCTCATTTCGCCCACGGACCAGGGTCTCAACGGGTTCCGCTGTGCGAAGAACCAATAGTCACCGGCTCTTTAGCCTACATAATTATGCGGCGCGATAAGCGTGACTTGTGCGAAGCAGGACGGGCCAGATGGAGGAGGGTTGGAGGCCCGAAGCCTGAGTCTCGCTTTTCCCGCCTGTCTCGCCGGGGCAGACATCGGTGACTACAGCAGAAACATTCATAAGTAATGCGGGAAAATTCGTGGCTCTGCACGGTTGTCTTTTTGAGGTGTGAGGCTTTATAGTTCCCGCCCATCAGGCAGCGTGTGTATAGGCTGTATGGTTCGCTTCGGCAAATTGTGGAGGCAGTTCATGCGGAGGATGATTGTATTCGGTGCGTTGATCGTGCTCGCCGCCTATCCGGCAATGGGTGCGGCACCAATTGAAAAAGGCGCAAAGGAACCAGCTCCGGCGCAGAAGCAGAAGCAGATTCAGATTCAGACTCAGAGCCAGGAGAAGCCTACAGCGCCTCGTCCACCAGCAGGGGCGATGGTGTCAATACCGGCTGGAGAGTTTACGATGGGGAGCCAGGATGGTGATTCAGACGAACGACCAGTGCACAAGGTTCAGCTGAATGCCTTTACTATAGATGTATATGAAGTCACGGTGGGGCAGTATGAGGAATTTCTGCGGTCAGGAGAAGCCCGCGCCCCGTTGGACTGGAATACGATGAACCAATCGAGATATCACAAGCTCCCGGTTGCCAATATAGATTGGGCGGACGCGGCTGCCTACTGCAAATGGGCCGGCAAGCGGCTGCCGACGGAAGCGGAATGGGAAAAGGCGGCACGAGGCACGGATGGCCGCCTCTATCCGTGGGGTAACGATCCCCCGACGCCGCTCCATGCAAACTATGGGAAAACGGGAGCGCACAACTATGATGCATTGCTGCCGGTGGGAACGTTGGAAGCCGGCAAGAGTCCCTATGGTGTTTATGATATGGCCGGTAACGTCTGGGAATGGGTCAGCGACTGGTATGACAGTGATTACTATAAGAATAGCCCACAGCAGAACCCGGAAGGACTGCCAACTGGCGGGTTCAAAGTGATCCGTGGCGGGTCTTGGAACACCAGTGCGCGAAACCTGCGATCCTCGGATCGGTACTGGGATCCCCCGTCGTTCAGGAGCCTCTACTTCCCCGGGTTCCGGTGCGCGAAAAGTTAGTAGGCTACGGATTAGGCTGAAGCTGGGAAGGCTGAAGGTCGGAGTTAGAACATATCTGTCTTTAGCTATCCTTCTCTACCGTCAGTCTAGTCTGTAGCCTTCAGCCGTCGGAGCGCGTCTCGATCCCGTGACTACTTCACTGGAATACTGATCACAATTCCTCCCATCACGTCATTGATCTTGAAGTCCCGTTTGGGGCTGTCCGGATGGGAATTGTGGCAGCCGATGCAAGCCTGGGCCACAGCAAGGTCAGGATAAACGGCCTGGAAGTAACGGGTTCCGCCTTCCTTCACAAAAGCAGTATAGGGCTTGGTTGGATGAGTAAGGATCGTCCCCAGGCCAATCTTTTCAAACTCGCTTGAGGCGCCATTCCGCTTGTTGATCGGCCAGAGGCTGATCAATCGATACTGCACACCAAGCCCCTTTTTGGCCACGACGCGGCCGGACTCCATCAGGAATTGAGCCGGGAGAGGCAGGGTATTTTTCTCCTCCCAGTTTTCCGAGGCCACGACCACCCCTTTGTTCTGCAGCCGTTCAACGACGTGTTTCGTATACACCTCACGGTCCGCTTCAATCAGGGCATAGAGATAGTCCGCCACTGTTTCTACCGGAAGATTAAATGACGTAGCTTCCGTCGCTGCGCTGCTCGGTCCAGTGAAGCCGGTGACGCCTAACCCAAACAGCAGTATGAGAGCTCCCCGTCTCAACTTGTTGGAAGATGTCATAGAAACCTCCTTGGTTTCCCCATGGGCACGTCGGCGTTATGCGTCGCGGTTCCATGAAGGGGTGAGATGAATTGCGGACACAAGACTGCACAATCATGTCTGTGAGCAGGCGGGTCGGTTCGACCGTCAATCTGGAGTTGGGATGATAGAAAGGGGAGTTGAAACCGTGACTTGCACGAGACGACTGAGTCAGCTGGTCGTGAGGATCGCTGGAGTAGTGGAAAGAAGCCGCATGGGAGGAAAATACCGAAGCCATGGCCCGGTTCTCCCTGTCCGTATGATGGAGCGTGATTACAGGATCATACGATGAGTCATCATACGCTTCGCTCAACAGGGAGTCCAATCGCTTGGATCAGGGTAGATTTCCGTTATCTGCCATGAGATGTTTGATGGTAAGACTTGAACGTCAATTTCGACCCGGTCGAGTGGCTGAAACAATAGTCACGCCTGACCGAGGGGCGAGTCTATCTGGTCTCCGGGGATGTCTTGTTATCTAAAACCAAACAAACCAGACCAACCAGATAGACCAGAGGAACCGTGTTTAAAAGTTTCCCGCCTGGACCACATCTTCGATGCTGTTGATGTCGAGCCAGTGGCCTGCCGTATAGAGCACGCGGATGGGATATTGCCGTTTCAATAGTTCTTGGAGCAGCTGGGGGATGCCGGCTTTGCGGTTGGCTGGCTTGGCCAGCAGTTCTACAATGATGCCGGTGATGAGTGTGGCGGAGCTGGGCGAGACTTTGAGGAAGCCCATCCAGACTCCGTGGATGGATTCAGTGGGGAGTTTATCGCCCAATTGCTTGAGGTGGATCTTGGCGTTAAAGGCCCTTCGTGAATTGGGAATGGTGCACTCGGTAAACCCGCCGAGGCGGGCATAGCTGCTCTGCTCCTGCCAGTTGCTGTCGACGAAAATCACGCAGTCATCCGTCTCCTGGCAGAGAGATTGTGGAATGTATTTATTGAACAGCACGTCGCCGTAGGAGATGACCGTGCTCTGTGCCGGCCCCTTCCGGGATCGGAGGGCTTTTAAAAGGGAATCCAGTTCGCCTGTGTCTGCAAAATCGTCATTATCGACATAGGTCAGGTTGGGCAGATTGACGGCTTCTTTTTTATAGCCACGGACCACCACGATATCCTTGATACCGACGGCATTGTAGGCATCGACAATATGGGAGAGGATCGGCGTCCCCTGGATCTTGACCATCGTTTTGGGTTGTTGTTCGGTAAGTTCTCCCAGTTCCTTACCGCGGGAGGCGGCCAGCACGATCGCACAGGTGTCTTCGGCGCCTTTGGGAAGATAGCGGTCTTCGGCTTCTTGCAGCTCTGCGGCGTTTTGCAGGCGGAAGATTTCCGAGACTGGTGCAACTTTGTCTTCAATGGAGAGCAGGTGCTCATCCTCCTTGAGAGTCCTTGAGGTCTTCTGCATGGCAGCCACAGCAGTCCGGAGCATGTGATTGGCCCAGATGACAATGGAAAAGCCCTGTTGGCGAAAGACATCAGTGGGTGTCGCATAATACTTGGTCGGTACGATGACGACGGGGCAGCGATTGCCCCATTCCTGTTTGAACGAAAGGATTTCATCCGGCACCGACAAGGCGCTGTGGATGAGGATGCCGTCTGCTCCTGCCTGACGATAGGCCTCGGCACGTCTTAAGGCTTCCGCCAGACCCCAGCCGCAGATGAAGGCTTCCACGCGGGCGATAATCGAAAAGTTCTGATCGGTCTGTGCGTCTTTGCCTGCTTTGATCTTGCCGCAGAACTCCTGCATGTCCGCCATGGGTTGGGCGTTTCCCTTGATAAAACTATTTGTCTTGGGGAAGAGCTTGTCCTCGATACAGACTGCGGCGATGCGTCGCTGCTCCAGTTTCCTGACCAGACGCTGCATATTATTGAAGTTGCCGTAGCCCGTATCGCCATCGAGAAGAATCGGAATCGTGGTCGCATCGGACATGAATTCCAGGTTTTCCAGAACTTGGGTCCAACTGGCTTCGTTGTTGTCTCTCACGCCGAATTGCGCTGAAATAGAGAGGCCGCTGGCCCAAATGCCTCGAAAGCCGGCTTCTTGGACGATTTTGGCGCTGAGACCATTGTGGGCTTCACAGATGAATTCCAACTGTTCCGACAGGAGGAGTTTCCTAAATTGATGCGATTGGGAGATGCTTGCGGTCGAACTCATGGATTCCCTTCCTTTAGCAGGATGCTGAAAAAGCCCGCCAGCATCGTTCTCGCATCGTTCAGATCCTCAACGTACCCCAGAGGGTACGCCTCCGGTCTTCACTCGCTGCGGCCTTGCTGACGGCCTTTTTGAGCATCCTGCTGGATTGTTTTCCTGGTGTGCCACATAAGCCCTGGTTGAGACGGGTGCGGCTGTGGAGCACGCGCGAGCTGTAGAGAATACCGGTTTCCTCTGGAGAAATCATCTTAGTTTCTGGGACGCGAGACGTTAAACGTGAAAGGTGAAACGAGGGTGACGAGTGAGATGGTGGAAATAGCGAGACGAAGTGAGGTCTCTTGATTATTTCGTTCATCGAGCCAAAGAAACCAAACCAACCAAATAAACCAGACAGACCAGATGGACTAGATAGACCAGACAGACAGGGTTCAGGCCGGTTCCTTATTTTGCGGTAATGTGCATGCGTGCGGCTTCAGTCGGGGGGCCACAGGTTGATTTGTCGTAACAGGATTGCACGGTCACGTCCCACAGTCCTTCATGGTCGGCGCCCGCGTCCTTGCAGGATATTGTTACTGTATTTGCGGGGATATAGCGTACTGTTTTCCTTGCCTGTTTGTTTTGGTCGATCACCGTGATCTGATACCCGGCGACTTTTGGATCGTTCGTTTTATCCCATGAGATGTTGCAATGCAGCCCCACGGTTGTTGACTGATGCTTCGAAGGGGCTGCACAGCCAACGTTCACGAGCAGTGAGAGCACGAGCAGTCCCTCCAAGAATTTCGTTAAAGTAACGGGAGGTTTCATCAGAGGTCTCCAGAACTGAGAGCCAGTGGATTGCAGCGATTCATTCTGTACAGGATACACGGGTGAGATTCTGGTTTCTACTCGTCAGAGGGTGATAGGCTCGGACTGCTACCATGACTTTTTCAGAAGGGGGGCCTCACGATGGCAATGTCTGAAGCTTTGTCGAGCCAGGAGGTTCAAGCCGCTTGGGCCAAACTGACCGATGAGGTCCGCACGGGGGTTCTGCTCACGCTCAGAGATGGAAGGCCATTTGGGTCGCATGTGCCCTATGTGTTTGGCGAGCACTGGGCGCGCGCCTACATTCATGTGAGCCGCTTGGCGTTGCACACAGAACATCTGTTGCACGACTCTCGCGTGGGGCTGTTTGTCTCGGAGCCGGACAGGCCGGGGAAGAATCCATTGGCCCTACGGCGGATGAATCTTCAGGGTGAGGCGGTGCTGTTGAATGCTGATGCCCCAAACTATGCGAAAGTGAAGGAACGCTATCTGGCGCGCTTCCCCCAATCGGCCATGATGTTCGGCTTTGCAGATTTCGCCCTCTGGGAGCTGCGGCTACAGAATGCACACTTGGTTTTGGGATTCGGGCAGGCCTACCTTGCTGAGGCGACAAATCCTCTCAACTGGACACATCAGAAGCCGAACACGAAGAATGTGAAAAGTGAAACATAAGGCGTGAGAGGTTTCAGAGAAAGTCTATCCCTCCTCTCCATATTTCACGTGTTACGTTTCACCTTTCACGGTTCGCTCTGAGCCGAAGATCGGTAGGTGAAATAGAGCGCGATGCTTCCTATCAGAGCGATGATCAGACTTACGATAAATATGGTGGTAAAGCTTAGCGGGTCGACGTAGCGGTGGTACAGGAGAGGCAGTAAAATGGATGAGGCCACGGCCAGAGCAAGGCCCAGCATGTGACGCTTCAGATAGATCGGTTCGCCTGGTTTACGTCCCATGTCCGACGATTTCCCTCAGATGTTTCCTCCACGTGTTTCTTCGGCTACTCCCTTAAGGGCGGGGCGAGCATGTCACAGCTCTCTACACCTCTCTTTTCACAGGGTAGCCTGGTTGATCCTCGAATGCGCGCGTCGAACGAGCACATTCTTATGGTGCGCGTTCCGCGAGCAGGAGGACGACCAGGCTGCCCGCCTCTTTCTATTTTACGAGGAACGGTTTCGAGTTTTCCCCAGAGGCGGTGGTGACGCTCAGGAGGACCAGGCCTTTTTTCCCGCCGCTTGGCACGGTCGCGGTGATGCTGTCGTCGGTCTGGTGGAACTGAGCTGGTTGGCCAGGACCGAAGGAGACACCCCGTAAACAGGCCGTTGTACCGAAGCTGCTTCCAGTGATGGTGACTTTGTCTCCGGCTTTTCCTTCGTCCGGCGTGACTTTGTCGAGTTTCGGTGCTTCACCGAAACAGCCGGTAGACTTTCCCGCAGTCTCTTCCGTGGCGAGCTTTGGAGCGGTCGTTTTTGGGGCAGGCGCGCTTGTCCGCATCTGGGTCGACTTTTTCGCTACCTTTTCTTTCGCGACTGGTTCGGCTGCCCAGGTGCTGGCTTGGCTGATCGCTACCAGGCTGAGTGCCAACACGCCGATTGCGACCGTGAGTCTGGAACCTGTTGCTGAATACATGACCCGCCTCCAATTTTTGTTGAGTACACAGACGTCTTATCGATCACCGGTCTTGAAGCCGGTTGAATCAATCTTCGATCGTCGAGATATCGCCAAGGTCTTGCCCGAGTTCTTTCGCTTTGAGTACCCGCCGCATAATTTTGCCGGACCGGGTTTTGGGGAGCGAGGGCACAATGTCGATTTCTGACGGCACGGCGATTTTCCCCAGCTCCTTCATCACTTGATCCTTGATCGACTGGATCAGAGCCGGGCTACCCACTTCCCCCTGTTTCAAGATGACAAAGGCTTTGATGGACTCGCCGACGAGCTTGTGGGGTTTGCCGATCACCGCCGCTTCTGCCACGGCATGGTGGCTGACCAGCGCGCTTTCCACTTCGGCTGTGCCGAGCCGGTTGCCGGCCACTTTGATCACGTCATCGGCGCGGCCCATAAACCACATGTAGCCGTCTTCATCTTTGTGGCAGATATCGCCGGCGGTGTAGCAGTTCGGGATCGTGTTCCAATAGGTCTTGTAGCGTTCCGGGTCTTTATAGATGGTTCGCATCATCGAGGGCCAGGGCTTTCTAATCACGGCAAGACCGCCGGCGTTGGCGGGGAGGCTGTTGCCTTGGCTGTCGACGACATCGGCTTCGATGCCGAGGAAGGGCCTGGTGGCGGAGCCCG
Source organism: uncultured Nitrospiraceae bacterium (assembly GCA_963781915.1). Taxonomy (GTDB): domain Bacteria; phylum Nitrospirota; class Nitrospiria; order Nitrospirales; family Nitrospiraceae; genus Palsa-1315. Next base: position 179,593 of record CAWAIH010000012.1, read on the forward strand.
GCTTCAAGGGAACGGACGGCAGAGGGGTAATCAGGATGGACCCTGTTTCGGTCTGCCACCAGGTGTCCATGATTGGTTTGTCCCCACCGGCTGCGCGATGAAACCATTCCCAGGCCTCCGGATTGATCGGTTCGCCAACGCTGCCCAGAATGCGGAGGGTGGAGAGATCGTATTTCTTGGGCCAGTCTTCTCCGTAGCGCATGAGCAGGCGAATAGCGGTGGGGGTCGTATAGAAAATCGAGACGCCGTAGCGTTCGATCAAGTCCCACCAGCGGCCCGGGTTTGGATAGTCCGGCTTGCCTTCAGCGGTGAGGATCGTGGCACCGTTGAGGAGGGGACCATACACAATATAACTGTGGCCTGTGACCCAGCCCGGGTCGGCGACACAGAAGTAGACATCGTCATCTTTGAGATCGAAGACATATTTCGTAGTGATGTAGGTTCCGACCATGTAGCCGCCGTGGACATGGACCACGCCTTTCGGCTTCCCAGTGGTGCCCGATGTATAGAGGATGTACAACGGATGTTCTGCATCCAGAGGCTCGGCATCGCAGACCGCTTTTTCATCCTTCAGCCAGTCGTGCCAATCGATTTCCTTGGGTGCGGATAAGGTTACTCCCGGAGTTTGTCTTCGAAGGACCACGACATGTGTAACGGTGGGAGAATTGGCTACGGCTTGGTCGACCACCGACTTGAGATTGAGGACCTTTCCTCGGTCGAACCCGACGTCGGCCGTAATGACCAGTTTGGACTCGGCATCCTGAATGCGGTTCGCAAGGGCCGGGGCGCTGAATCCTGAATAGACCACACTATGAATGGCGCCGATGCGTGCGCAGGCGAGCATGACAACGATCTGTTCGGGAACTTTCGGAAGGTAGATTGTGACCCGGTCGCCTTTCTCGATCCCGATTGTCTTGAGCGCATTCGCGCAACGATTGACCTGCCGGTAGAGCTCGCCATAAGTGATGACCCGTTCCTGGTCGTTCTCGCCGACCCAGATGACGGCCACTTTATTCCTGCGCCAGGTTTTAACGTGACGGTCCAGACAGTTATAGGTGATGTTGCAGGTGGCGCCGACGAACCACTTGGCCCAGGGATAATTCCATTCGAGAACCTTGGTCCAGGGGGAGAACCACTCCAGTTCCTTGGCGACGCCGCTCCAGAAGCCTTCAGGGTCGGCAATCGATTTCTTGTAGGCGCTCTCGTAGTCCTGAATATAGGCAGCGGCTTTGGTCTGAGCGGTCGGCTGATATACGCGGCTTTCCTTGAGGAGGATATCGATGTTCTCTGCCATGGTGCGATGACTCCTTCAGGCCAAGATGCGAAGCAAATCATGCGCATTATGCTGGAGGGGCGGGGAGGAACTCAACCATACATTGGTACGGGAAAGTGAGTATGCAGTGTCACGCTGGAGCCGTTTAGATGCTCCGAGACTCGGTCTGCCGTTTCTTGACAGTCGCGCAGGGCCGAGAGTAGGGTGAGTTCATTACGCGTCACCCGCTGAGGCCGGTCCAATTGATGTTGCCGTTTGCCCACCGACAGTTGCGCTCCTTCCTTCTCACGGTTCTCGTCTATTTGCTGGTAGCGACGTTCGGTCTATCGTCGGCATCTGCCCAATTGGGGAAGCCGGATGGGCTGTACTACAAGTCGTGGGCCATTGTTATCGGGGTGGAGAACTATCTTCTGGCCCCGAAAATTCCAGGCGTGATTGAGGATGCCAAAGCAGTGGCCCAGGCATTCCGCCAATTGGGTTTCGACGAAGTCGTTGAGCTTTACGACAAGGATGCGAGCGCCCGCCGTCTACAGCAGATGCTTTCGGATTTCTTGCCTCGCAAGGTTGGTCGATATGATCGCCTGGTGCTCTACTTCGCAGGACATGCGGGTGTCATGCAGGATCTTGATGGTATGGAGCTCGGCTATCTTGTTCCCTGGGACGCGCAGGTGGGGAACGTGTCCAAATCGATGACGTTTGAACAGCTGAAAGAGTTCAGTCGGCGTAGCGCGTCGAAACACACACTCTTCTTTTTGAATGCTGCGGTTCGCGGGTGGGAGGTGAGTACGGCTCAGCCACTGTCTCTCGAAGGGCGATTGGCTCCGGAAGACGAAATGGAGCGGCGAGCTGTGCAAGTGTTGACGGCGGGCGATAAGGGCGAGTCGTTGAGTCAGGAGAACGGGAAGAGTTTTTTCGTGCAAGTATTGGTGAAGGGGCTGAGTGGCGCGGCTGATCGGAATAAAAACGGATGGCTCATGGCCTCGGAAGTTGGAGACTATGTAAAGCAACAGGTTTCAGAACGATCGAAAGGTGTCCAGCACCCTCTTTTTGTGCAACTTGAAGGGGAAGGGGATACGGTATTGATTGAAGGCCGTAAGGCCGCCTTTATTGTGGGTGCAGAGCCTCAATCTCCGGCGGAACGACAACAAGCTGCGAAGATGCAGTATGAACAGGCCGTCGCGCTTCTCCAAACAGGTAAGTCGCCGGAGGAGGCGTTGGAACGGCTGGATAGAGCGCTGAAATACGACCCCGCGTTCGGCGACGCCTATGTACTCAAGAGCTATGTGCGATTAGAAATACTTCCGAATCTTGAGGATGCGTTGTCGGCAGCAATGCTGGCTGTGCAGCATGTTCCGAAGAATCCTGATGCGCAGTATACGCTTGGAATGATCTACGAAAAGCGCGGGCAGTATGTCGAAGCTGAACGTGCTATGCGGGAGGCGTTGGTGGCCAATCCCAACTATAGGGACGTCTATTTCTCACTGGGCATCCTCTACGCAGACCGGATGAAAGATCAGCCGAAGTCGGTTGAGGCCTTCACTCGTTATCTCGAACTCGGCGGAAACCATGCCCGTGCCAGGGCTGCTGTGGCACAGTCGACACCCGCGAAGCCGTAGCAGGATGCTTAAACTGGTTTGTTTTGTTTATCTGGTTCATCTGGTCTATCTGGTTTAACCAAACAAACGAGACAAACCAAATAACGTTCTTCTTCTATTGGCGGGCTTGTTCAGTAGTCTGCCGCTAGGCTCGTTCGCCGCCCTTCAGATACCCCAGCCCAATTTTCAATGCTTTCCGCGTAATTTCTGCCCAGCGGGCTTGAGGATATTCGGCGAGCACTGCGGCTGCTTTAGGATCTTGAACTTCCAGGCTCAGAATTCTAATGATCCCGTCATCGATCTGAACGTCTGCCACGGGTATTCTCCTTATCGGGGGACAGTGAGACGGTCCACCATCGGCCGTCGGTTTCGTTGACTGGATTGGGGGTGCATGTTAGCATGAATTCGTGCGAATTCTCGATCCTTCGTCGTTGGCATCTGTTAGCTGGTATATCGCCGTTTCACTGTCCTGATCATCACTAAGGAGGCATGTATATGAATGGAATACTGGGATTCAGGTCGAGGTTGGTCGGGGGAGGAGTGGCTATTGCCCTGATGATCGGACTCGTTGCCTGTGGCGGTCCTCCGAAGTGGGTGAAGCAAGGATCAGGGGCGTTCAACGATAAAGATAGTAAAGCCTTTTATGGCGTCGGGTCCGTGGTCGGTGTGAAGAATGAGCCACTGGCCTGGGACACCGCTGAAAATCGCGCCAGAGCGGAAATTGCCAAGACTTTTGATACCTATACCGGGTACTTAATGCGCGATTATGCGGCCTCCACGACGGCCGGGGATTTTACCAAGAATACGGAAGAGCAGAATGTTGAGCGGGCTATTAAGACGGTGACGACCTCGACTCTTAGCGGTGTGCGCCCCATCGAGCGCTACAAAGATGATAAAACCGGCACGTATTATGTATTGACCAAGCTGAATCTCGAGGAGATGAAGGATAATCTCGCGAAGGCGAAGGAACTCAACGCGGAGGTTCGTGATTTTGTCAGAAAGAATGCGGATAAACTCTTTGAGCGGCTGGAAAAAGAAGAAGACAAACGGGCGCCGCACTAGGGGCTCCCGCTAGAGCGACCGCCAATTGCTGCATCTGCGAGGAGGTATCGCGTGATCGTCATGGATAGAGGGCGAAGTGTGCTCGTGGCGCTGGTGTTGTTGTCGTTGGCCGGCTGTGCCCAGGAGACGAGAATAACGAGGGTCGACTCAGGGGTCGTCACGGATCTAAGCGGGCGTTGGAATGATACCGACTCCAGGATTGTTGCGGAGTCTATGGTCAAAGAGGCGCTGGAATACCCGTGGCTGAATAATTTCTCCAGTTCGAAGAGACGCCAGCCGGTCGTCGTCGTTGGAACCATTCAGAACAGCAGCCACGAACATATCAACGTCAACACGTTTGTGGCCGATCTTGAACGGGAGCTGACAAATTCCCAGAAAGTCACGTTTGTGGCAGGAAAGGGAGATCGCGAGGAACTCCGCACCGAACGTAAAGAACAAGCGATGTATGCGCGAGAGGATTCGCAGAAAGCGCCTGGGAAAGAGATCGGCGCCGATTACATGATGAAGGGCACCATTGCAACCATCCTTGATGAGGCCGATGGAACGAAGGCGGTGTTCTACCAGGTGGACCTGCAGATGGTGGACTTGGAAAGCAACGCCAAGGTCTGGTACGGTCAGAAGAAGATTAAGAAAGTCGTCGAAAAGAAACGTTCAATCTTTTAGCTCTGCGACCTCCGTTGAGCCCTCTTGCCTCATGCCCCACCGCCTGTCTTCCGGCACGGTGGGGCATTTTTATTTCCATCCAGGCTCTTTTTGCGGCGCTGGCGTTCGTGCTGTTTGCCGGATGTGGCCCATCGGTCAACAGATATCTCCTCATCGACACAAGTCTGCGTGCCAACGATCCCAAGGGCGCCGACGCCATCGTCCAGCGGGCTGAACAGGAGTACGGCGAAAAAAGCCTGGTGCTCTATGGGATGGATCGAGGGATGCTCCTTCAACTCGCCGGCGATTATCAGCAGAGCAACGCTGTATTGGAGCAGGCTGAGGAGGAACTGGATCGTCTCTACACGCGAAAGATTCGAACGGAAGCGCTCGCGTTCATGACGAACGATACGGCGCTGGCCTATGAGGGCGATCCTTACGAACAGGTGTTGGTCAATGTGCTGAAGGCGCTCAATTATGCGGCACTGGGTCAGTGGCAGGATGCACTGGTGGAGGCCCGGCGTATCGACCACCGGCTCAATATCCTGTCGGATCGAACCCAGGAGAAGGGGGCCTATCGGGATGACGGTTTTGCGCGTTATCTGAGCGGCATCCTCTATGAGAGCACCGGCGATGTGAATAATGCGTTCATCGCCTATCGGAAGGCCTATGAGACCTTTGATGCCACCCGCGCATGGTCACACACGGCCGTTCCGTCCCAGCTGCGGGAAGATTTATTACGAACGGCCGAGGCACTGCACTTCACTCAAGAGTTGGCCGAGTACCGATCTGTATTTTCCGATACCAGGTGGGAGACCAGTCAGGCGTTACAACAACTCGCTCAAGTTGTCGTGATCAGCTATAATGGCCGTGCACCACGCAAGGAGGATCAATTTCTTGACCTGCCGATCAGTCTTGATGCACTCCAGCTGGTGCTCCTCAATCGCGGGTTGTCGCAGGCGAATCGGCAATCCAATCGGGGGATGGACACGGTCTTGTACGGGCTTAACGGGCGCGTCATTCGTGTGGCATTGCCGCGACTCGCTCCACAGAAGACGCAGGTGCCTGTCGATAGGGTGAATCTCATCCCGGAAAACGGCACAAGGGTGACGGTGAACACTGAATTGGTGCATAACGTGACGGCCTTAGCTGAGAAGGCGCTCTCGGAACGCATGGCTGGAATTACCGCCAAGGCTCTCGCTCGTGCCACCACGAAGTTCATGGCGGCCGAGGCAACGACGAGAGGGGCTCAGCAGTTAGCGGGGAAAGATGTGGGGCCGTTGGTCGGTCTTCTCGTTGGGCTGCTGACGAAAGGACTCGTGGTGGCATCGGAAGAAGCCGACAAACGGAGCTGGCAGACGTTGCCCGATGAAATCCATCTTGCTCGGGTCTGGGTTCCACCAGGGAGTTACCAGGTGCAGAGCCAGTCTGGCGGCGGGTCTCATGATCCCTTGACCGCTGAAGCCATGCGGACGCTGTTCCTCGGGCCTGGTGAAACTGTTCTGCTGCTTCAACGGGTGATGCCATGATAGACGAATCGAGGTTCGTGCGCCGGATCGGGGTGATGCTGATGGCGTTGGTTGTGCTCTCCGGCTGCGCATGGTTTGGAGGACAATCGAAACCGGACTGGATCGATGGGGTGAGCGATGCCTATCCGTCAGGTCAATATCTCGTCGGCGTGGGACAGGCGGAGAGTCGCGCGGCAGCGGAGGATCGTGCCTATGCAGCGGTGGCCAGAATTTTCAAAGCTGAGGTCAGTGCACAGGCGAAAGACTGGGAGTCGTATCTGGTGATCGAGCAGCGAGGACACAGTAGTGCTGAACGGCGTTTGACGCTCGAAAATCTGACCCGTGTGTCGACCGACAAGGTGTTGGAGAATGTCCGGATTGTCGATCGATGGGCCGATATGCACAAAGGGCTCCACTATGCCTTGGCGGGAATGCATCGGCCTCAAGCAGAGACATCGTTCATGGAACGGATTACCGAGCTGGACCGATCGATCGGAAACGATGTGGAGGAGGCTCAGCGGCCTTCCGATAAGCTGGCACGAGCCAGAGCCCTGAGACGGGCTGTCAGAAGTCTTGTGCTACGGGAGACCTACAATGCCGATCTTCGGGTGATTCGACCCAGCGGACAGGGTACCGCTGCGGCCTACCGCGTGAGCGAACTCACACAGGAACTCGAACAGTTTCTTGCGACAAATCTGGTGCTGGCAGTTGTGGTAACCGGCGATCAGACTGAGCCGGCGCAACGCGCCTTGACGGAGGGCTTGTTGAAAGAAGGGCTGCAAGTTACGAGTCGGCCATGGAGAGGGGACCGTTCAGTGAACAGTGATTCCGGCGGCCCAGCCCCGGAGCTGCTCGTGCGGGGCGTGGTACGGGTATGGCCGATCGATGTGCGCGATCCGCAGTTCAAGTTCGTGCGATGGTGCAGCGATTTCGAGGTCGTCGATTTGACCAGCCAACGGGTGGTCGGCGCCCTGTCGAAGGGTGGAAAGGAAGGCCACCTGTCGGATCGTGAGGCGACAGCCAAAGTTGTGCGTGTCATGCAGCAAGAGTTTTCTGCCGATGTGGCGAAGGCCATTGCGGCGCATGTGTACGGAGAGTCGGAACTGCCGGCGCAGATGAGCCAGCCTGCGGGATGTCCGCGGGACGGACTGGCATCGACGCCGGCGTCGGCACCCCACTAATTCAGAGAGAAAGGGAGGGTATGGGTAAATCGAAGTCGGAAGAAGGACGAACATCTGCACGCGCACCACGCAGCCGAGGTCGCGGGTTGACGGTCACGAAACAACGGGTTCCCAGTCGTTTGGCAAAACGCCGGCTGGGTGACCGGCTCAAGAACGACACGGCGTCGTTCAATCAAGGCAACTTGGCCGACAAGTTTCGTAAGGAGGGGTATGACGAGCTGGCGCTGGATGAACTCCAGGATCGGCTCTCGAAAATGTCAGGCCCGTTGGCCGCCATCATCCTGAAGGGAAGAGTGTAATCGCATGCCATACTATTATTTCGACTCAACAGCACTGGTGAAACGGTATAGCATGGAGCGCGGTACGCGTATCATCAACCGGCTCATGGTAAAGCGGAGTAAAGTGGCGATTCTGCCGACATGGTCTGTCATCGATTTTTATACGGCCTTCGCCAATCGAGCCGACGCTGGAGAGATCACCCGGGACGATTGTTACTCGGTGATTCATAAGTTCGAGCGCGAATCGCAGGAGGGGCTCTACCAGTTCATTGCCCCGACGATGCAGACGTACTTAGCGACGAAAGAACTGGCGTTGGAGTATCCTGCGCTCCGGACGCCACAAGTCCTGCATTTGGCGCTGGCGTTGGAGCTTAAGCCCTTGCGGCTGACCGTCGTCAGTGCCGATGTGCAATTGCTGACAGCCTGTCTTTCGGCGGGCCTTCATACGGTGAATCCGGAAGATGACTAGTTCGAGGATGTGCTGAGCGTGCGGAAGAGACAGGTGTTGGCAGCATTGGTTGTTTTGATGATCGAGTCGATAATAATCATCTGATGCAGGCTGAGGTCAAAGTAGAGTGAAGATCAGATTCTCTTTATTCCAACCTGAGCCTGAGTCTCAACCTTCTTCGTGCGGGCTGACGTTTGCCGCATCCTGCTAGAAAGTCCCGCCCGGAAGGGCGGGGCTCTTTTCTGCTTTCAGGGTCAGTCTGTCTTTAGGATACCTGCGCCAAGAGGTTCAGGACCGCTTCATTCCATCCCACCGGGCCAATTCCTGGCGCACGGATCATTCCAGAGAGGTGGAGATCAGGGTCGTACGATCCGTCCGGCTTCTGCACGAGAATGGGGTAATCCACCATGGCAAGCAGGGGAGCGTCGTTGATGCTGTCTCCGATTCCCACCGTTTCGATCCGTTCCGCTTGCCCGCTCATGCGTTGTTGGCGATGGTAGCAACGCAGGAGCACGGACGCGGCCTCCCCCTTATTGTTATCTCCCATCAGATGAAATAGCCGTCCTCCCTTGGTCCATCGAAGACCACGGGTGACGATTTGCCGGCAGACCTCTTCGATAAGCCGCTGAGGGCCTTGCAGCAGATAGGGCTCGTCGTATTCCCGTTGCTTGGCGAGGACCGCGTCGGCGTGTGGGAGTCCGGTCACCTGCATGATGGCTTCGACCGACAGATCTCCAAAGCCTTGCAACGGCGTTTCCACCGCATCTTCGATTTGTTTCAGGACCTCACGCAGCATGTGGTAGGGAAGGCCTAATTCGATCACCTGGTAGGGAGATCTGGTTCGCATACGTTCGAAGGGAAAGTCGAAGAGGCCATGAGGGATAAACACCGCGCCGCCGTTTTCGACAATGAACGGGTCATGATGGTCGAGGCGCTGGCGAAGCGGTTCCATTTCCGCGCGCGTTTTACTCGACACCAGTACGAGGGGAATCCCTTGCTCGCGGAGCGCCGTGAGCGCTGGTGTGGCCGCTTCGTAGGAATAGGTCGTCCCATCAAGGAGCGAGCCATCCAAGTCTGTGAAGACGATCATGTTGGACATGGCCTTGCGTCGTTACAAGTGATGGAGATCATCGACCGCGCTGGATTTGGATCGGCCCACCAGCCGTCGCTCCAAAAACCCTTTGGCCAGATCGGTCGCGCCGAGTCCGAATGCAATGGCTCCGGCCAGCACGATTCCTCCCCAGGTAATGCCGAATCCCACGACCACGATGTGCTGGGCAATGCCGAGTTGTTCCAACGCCATGGCGCCCGCTAGGGCTTGGATTCCCCAGCGGGAACAGGTGGCAATGAGTCGGGCGGGAGGCAGTCCGGCGTTGACGGCGGCAATGAGAACGGCCCGGGATACAAAGTTCGAGAGAAAGTATCCGGCCAGGAGAATGACCGCTGCCGTCACGAGATGGGGCACATAGGCCAGCAGTGACTGGGCGAACTGGTTGATCGGAGTCAGGTTCAGAGGCTCCTAGCGCCGCAATCGAGGCCAGCACAAGTACGGTCCAGTAGATGCTGCGACCGACGAGGCGAGAGGGGTCCGTCTTGACTCCGCCCCGAAGGAGTGCCGCATTCATCCCCAGCCGATCACAGAGGCGGTCGAATCCGATGACGCGTAACAGTCGTTCAACGAAGGAACCGGATGCCCAGGCGGTGAAGAGTCCGCCGAGCAGGATAATCCCCATGGCGAGCACATTGGGAAGCACGTTCAGCATCTGGTGTCCGAGCAATTCCAACGGTCTTAGAAGTGCTTGGTTAATGAAGTTATCCATGATCGCCTCCTGCGTCGATGGTTGCGTGATGCAACAGAGCCGGCGTTGCTGGTTGCAGCGCCGGCGGTTGCCAACGTTCAACCAGATAGGGTTTCATGCGTTCGAACGTGTGGCACAAGGCTTCGATCTTCTGTTCCGCCTCCGTGGATGTGAGGCCTTGGGTGGCATGGACGAACGAGGCAGTCCGACCTAAATACAGAGGGGTCAGGGCTTTGAGGAGGTGGTCGCGTGGCATGATTCGTTTGCGGTACGCGGTGGCCGCATCGTAGACGATCCGGACCCATAACTCATCGGGGATACGACAGTCGGCGCCGGATGTCCCCTGGGTGTCACGCAACTGCGTGAACGTGTCGTCTGTCAGAATCTGCCGCCAGATGGGTTCAAGATCGGTGAGGCCCTGTCGAAAGTGCGACACCATCCGTTCCATGTTGACATGAACCGGTTCGACGCCAACCTCGTAGGGAAATCCAAAGAGTGGAACCGGTCGCGATCTTTCCTGTTTGAACCAGAGGTCTTCATGTTGTTCCATGAGGGCAAAGAGCGCTCCCATCACTTGCATCAACATGGCCTGATAGGTCAGCAGCAGGATCCTTGGGGTTATGGATTTTTGCGCCGAGAAAGCTTTGGCACACCCGTGCGCCGCTGGCAATGGCTTCCGTCGTCATCCAGATGTCGATGCCGAATCGCGCCACCTCCGATTCCCAGACATGCTGGTCGAGATAGTGGGCTGCGAGGGTGCCGGAAAAACCGAACTCTCCGCCGATGGGTTGACGGATCCGTTGTCCGTACAGCGCCCTGGTGAGCGGGTAGGCGAGACTGTTGGTGATGGTGCCGTCGTATTTGTGGCGCAGATAGTAGGGTGCGACGTAGTCGTATCCCTCTTCCATGATCGGGCGAAGTAACAGTTCGATCCATTCCGGTGAAATGCTGCGGAGGTCCGCGTCGACGACGGCACAGGCCCTGGCCTTGAGTCGTCGCGCAATCTCGAAGATCGTCCGGAAGGCGCTGCCTTTGCCGGGAATGCCATGGTAGGGCGTGACGATCCGATGCAGGATGCTTTGCTGGTCGCCGATGAACAGATATTGGAAATCGACGGCGGTGCGGGCGACGATGGCCGGCGTCCCGTCTGAAGAGCCACCGTCAGAGTTGACCAGGACGGCCCGACGGCCTGGGAAGTGTTTGGCAAGGCCCACGCTCACGGCCCGCACGACATGCCCGACCGTGTCCGCGTTGTTGTAGCTTGGAATCCCGACGAGAATCTCCGTCGAGTCGACTTCCTGAAGCCGTGCTTCAGTTGCGGCAGTCAGTGGTGTGAGACTGGTGCTCATGACGGAATGGCGACCGATTCTGACGTGGGATCCCAGATGTGGTCCGCTTCAACGGCGTCGATCAGGCGGTCGAAAATATCCGGCACGGCATGGGTCACACGGCTCCAGTTGGAAATCATGGGGACGCCCAGCGGGTCGTCGAGAAACCCGTCGGTGGCCAGCTTCATGCCTTTCAAGAAAACTTCGACGGCTGTCCGTTCTTGGTGCCGGTCGAAAGTGAGGCTGTTGATGGCCGCGTCGTTTTCATAGCGGCTGATCGCTTCTTGAGCGGCTTGCAAATACGTCGCCCGCAAGGTCTTGAGCACCCCGTCGGATAAGATGACGCCTTCGCTCGCCAGATTTCTAAAGAGCGATTTGGTGATATCGACGCACATTTTGAGGAGGCCGGCATCGGGATTGTGATCCGAGAGCGCCTGATGTTTGTGGTCATAGGCATCGGCAATATCGGCTTGGCAAATGCGGCGCAAGGCGCAGTTCCGATAGACCTCCGCGAGCACCCCGATTTCAAGACCCCAGTCACCGGGAATTCTGTTGGTCCAGGCCAGGTCCCGCACCATCGCGAACTCGCCGGCCAGCGGGTAGCGAAAGCTGTCGAGAAACGTCAGGAGCGCGTGAGGTCCCACGAGCTGTTGGAGGCTCCGGATCATAGGGGTGATGAATAGGCGTGTCACTCGCCCATGCAGGCGATCAGTGACACGGCTGTAATAGCCTTTGCAGAATTCATAACCGAGATTAGGGTTTGCGATGGGGTAGCAGAGGCGTGCGAGATATTCCCGATCGTAGCTTGTGATGTCGCAGTCATGGAGCGCGATGACCTGGCTGTGGTTTCTGGCCAGGACATAGCCGAAGGCGGTCCAACAGCCTCGTCCCTTGCCCTGCAGGCCGATATCGAGGTTGTGTTCGACCAAGAGTTTGAGGATGGATTGGATACGCGCGCCGTCATTCCAGATGAGGCGCACCCGTTGAGGGAGTACAGAAAAGAATTGTTTCGCCAGGCGAAACTCTAAGGCCGAGGCGCGATCCAATGAAATGACGATTTCGTTGAGGTACGACACGTGCTTGAGGCTCTCTACGATGGCCTTCAATGCCGGGCGTCCCAATTCTGCATAGAGTGATGGGAGGACCAGGGCGATGGGATTGACGCGGCCATAGCGCGCCAGTTCTTGCTCCAGTTGGTCGACGTTCGGCTGTCCGAGTCGGTGGAGCACCGTGACGACACCGTTTTGGTAAAAGTCTGACATCGGTCCTCCGATGGGCGAGGCATTTGCCGTAATATGCAGCGGGATCAGGAACGGATATCAAGGTTCCGTGCCGCATGTACTTGCTGCGTCGCATCAGTAATGAACATATCTGTGCAGGTGACGTGCCACTAGAGGATCATTCAATCATTGAATGATCGAATAGAAAATCTGGTACGAGGTGAAGTGGATGGTGGAAAAACCCTACACTTTTAAGAGGGTTGATGTGGCTACTATCAGGGATTCAGGCTGAAGGGGTTCAGGCCGAAGGTCGGAGTTCGAAGTTCCAATCCCTTCAGCCTTCAGCCTGAATCCCTTCAGCCTACCGATTTCAGCCTATCTACCTGCCAGGTATTTCCTACGGGCGATCGGTGGAGAGTCGTTTGGCGAGGCGATGGGCCAGTCGGACCATGCCGGCTGAGCGATCGGCTGGATTGAGCAGCACATTCATGACATGTAGGCGGCTGGAGTCAGCCAAGGCAGCGGTCAGTCCTTGTTCGAACTCCCCTTGGGTGGCAATCCGCGTACCGACTCCGCCTCCGATCATGTCGCAGATTCGCTCATAGCGCCACTCGTGGACGTCGTTGAAGGGGCCTTCGAGAATCTCCCGTTCAGTGGAGTAACCTCGGTTGTTCAGCACGATGACGATCGGCGATTGACCGTATCGCACGGCGGTCGAGAGTTCCGTTCCTGTCATTTGAAACGCGCCGTCGCCGACCAGCACGATTGGCCGAAGCGTAGGATCGGCAAATGAGGCTCCCACGGCTGCCGGGACAGCAAATCCCATCGAGGTGTAATAGGCGGGAGAGAGGAATTCGAATCGCTGGTGGACATGGAGGTCGGCTGCTGCAAAGAGCGATTCCCCGACGTCGGCGATGACGAGCGTATGTTCATTCAGCAGGCTATCGAGGTGGCGGAAGAGTCCATTCAAGGTTACAGGGTCATCCGGCGCAATGGTGCCTTGTGCAGTGGCGAGCGGGGCCGGAAGCGGGCGGGTAGGAAATGAAGGGAGAGGGTTGGTCACCAGCGCCCGCACGAAGTCTTGAAACCGGATCGCATCGTAGCGATGGTGCTTGATCGCCACCCGATCGGCGGTCGCATGGATTGTGCGTCCTCCCGTCATCAGGGGCGAGTCGGCATTGAGATCTTCGACGTCGGATAATATCGATCCCAGGATCAGGAGACAATCGGATTGATTGATGAACTGTTGAACTTCGTCTCGCGCAATAAGGCCGCCGTAGATGCCGACGTAGAGCGGGTGGTCTTCACGGATGACGGATTTGCCCATCAGGGTCGAAGCGATGGGGACGTTGAGCTGTTCGACCAGGCGGGTCAAATCCTCTTGCACCCCGAATCGCGCGATCTCCGCTCCGGCGAGAATTGCAGGGCGCTTGGCAGAAGCCAGCATGGCGCGGACTTCAGCGACGGCTTCGTCCAGTGCAGCGGTATCGCTGGGCTCGTCGTCGAGGCACAAGGGTCGTAATGGCTGTGCCAGCGGAGTATGCACAAGGTCTCGAGGAATTTCGATGTAGATCGGGCGGCGATAGCGCAACAGCGCCGCAAAGGCCCGATCCATTTCCTGCTCGGCGGTTGAAGGATCGTCCAGGGAGATGGCGGCCACCGTAATCTTCTCGAATACTTCGCGTTGCGTGGAAAAATCGCGCACCATGTGGTGCATGTAAGGCGTGCGAACACGCTCCGAGAGTCCTGGCGATCCGGTGAGCAACACCACCGGCGATCGTTCAGCATAGGCGCAGGCGATGGCGTTCACGGTATTGAGTCCGCCGACGCAGTAGGTGACACAGACCGCCCCGATGCCGTTGATACGCGCATAGGCGTCAGCCGCAAACCCTGCACAATCCTCGCGTGTGGTTCCGACATGTTGAATCGGTGAGGCCTCGATCAATTGGTAGAGGCTGAGGACATAGTCACCGGGGATGCCAAAGATATGACGGACCCCGAGCTGGTAGAGCCGATCGATCACGACGGAACCGATGGTCGGCATTCGTGTCATCGTTGTGCTTTCTGGTTCATGGAGTGGGAAACAGGTTGTCCTTCATGCATAAGGGCAGCAAACCATAGCATGAGTCTGCCGTCAAGTAACTATACGTATGCGGAAGGACTTGACCTTCGGGTCGCGCCATTGGATAAGTACGGCATGACCATTCATGACGATAGTTCCCGTGGACGTGTTCGTCTCTCGCGCGCACGTGGGGTTGAGGAATTGGGGCATCTCTGGATCTATGCCGGGTATGTCGAGGAAGTCAGCGGTGAGCCGGCTTCGGGCGATGTGGTCGATGTCATGGCGCCGAATGGACGATTCTACGCCAGAGGCCTCTACAACCCTGCTTCCAAGATCCGCGTACGGATACTGACCTTCGACGACGAACCCATCACGGAGCAGTTTTGGAGAGGGCGACTCGCGCAGGCAATCAGGCTGCGTCGGCAGATCGTTACGGACACCACTGCCTATCGTCTCATCTATGGAGAAGCCGATCGATTGCCGGGCTTGATTGTGGATCGCTATGACGATGTACTGGTCATGCAGACATTGTCTTCGGGGGTGGATCGCCGGAAGGATCTGCTGGCCGATCTCCTTTGTCAGGAATCAGGAGCCACGCGAGTGTATCTGCGCAACGATGCCAAGAGCCGTATATTGGAGGGGCTGTCGGTGGAGAAGGGGTTTCTCCGGGGTGGTGGCGCGACAATGGTTGATGTCCAGGAAGGGCCGGCGCGATTTCTCGTCGATATCGAACGAGGGCAGAAAACCGGTTGGTTTTGCGATCAACGAGAAAATCGTCTGGTGACAGTGCGATTTGCGGCAGGTGCGGAGGTGCTGGAGGTGTTTGCTCATACGGGAGCCTTTGGGATTCACGCGGCGCTCGCAGGCGCAAAATCGGTCGAAGGACTGGATGTCAGCGAGGAGGCTCTGGCGCTCGCGCGCAACCATGCGGTGTTAAACAAGGTGGAGGATCGTTGTGTTTATCGAACGGCGGATGCGTTTGAGGAGATGCGAAAACTTGAACGGGCCGGGCGCCGGTACGATTTGGTTTTGCTCGATCCCCCGGCCTTTGCTCGCAGCAAACAGGCCGTACCCCGCGCCCTGGCTGGGTACAAAGATGTGAATCTACTCGGGATGAGGCTGATTAAGCCGGAAGGATTTCTCATCACGAGTTCCTGCTCTCATCACGTGACTGAACAGGAATTATGGACCGGTATCCGCCTTGCTGCACGGGATGCAAAGCGGCAAGTTCGCCTGCTTGAACAGCGTGGACAGGCTAGCGATCATCCCATCCTCGCCACTATGCCGGAAACGCGGTACCTGAAATGTTTCATTTTGCAGATATTGTGAGCCTGAGGTCGGCAGGGTCAGATCGTCGCTCGTCTGCAGGGCGCTCAAACTGGTTTGTTTTGTTTATCTGGTTCATCTGGCCTGTCTGGTTTAACCAAACAAACGAGACAGACCAAACAAACCAATTAACGTTCTTCTTACGCTGGCAGGTTTTTTCAGCGTTCTGCTAATCGTTCGGTGGTTCGAAGTGACCCGATGGGCGATTCTGCCAGGGGATCGTCGCTTGCTTGGCCTGTTTGACGAGGCTACGTAAATTTACTTCCGCTGCACGGAGCAACTTTGGTTCGCCGCTTTGGATGATAGCGGTCAGCAGAACGTAGAGTGAACGATCCATTCGTGATCCGGCGAGAATTCGTTCTGTGACAGGATCCGGGCTTTTCTGGGTGGGACTTGTCTCGTCTTCTGGATCGTCAAACAAGGTACGAAACGAGGTTGGATGGCTAAAGAGCCAGGCAGGCGGTATCTTCAGCGTGGCAGCGAGCGCTTCGAGCAGCGAGGCAGAGGGATCGAGCTCTTCCGATTCAATTTGATCCAATACATGCGGCAGAAGCCCCGACTCGGCTGCCAGATTCTCGACCGACTGGCATCGGGAGATACGCCAAGCCTGAATCTGTTGTCCGAGCGCCATGGTGCGATAATACTGAATTGGAACCGTCTTCGCAACCGCGCCTCGACATGCCATTATGTAATACACATTAATATACAATGGCTTATGAGAAATTATCCTCACTGGAAGATGAGCAATGAAATCGAGTATACTGCAGTGCCTAGTTTATTCGTGATTCAGTGAGGAGGCGCATTATGTTAGGGACAGATATTCGTGGCATTATCGCAGAAGAAGAAGAGGTTCAGCGGCGCAAGGACGCCTTGAAATCGCTTTTAAGCATGCGTTCCAAACAGTTGCGAGAGTCGTTGGAACAGCGGATTAAGCGGGCTCGGACTTGTGGAGATTGGATCCAGCTCTCTCATGAAGAATGTGCCACACTTCACAAACGGGAAAAGCTCCATCTCAAGTCTCAGTTCGACAAGCTTCAGCATGAGCAAGATCGGACCAGAGGGAAGCTGACGGCACTCAAACGAGCGAAGGCGCGGGCACAACGGATTCGTGCTGCTGAAGCCGCATCCGGTCGGAAACGTCGCTGATCCTGTTCTATTCACGATGATCCACTAGCGTGGCTGTCTCACTCCCCCTCCTGACGCGCTCGCAAGGGGCGCATATTCGTGAACTCTTCCGTGACAGACGCGTGCGAGCGCAGGACGGCGCCTTTGTGGTCGAAGGCGGCCATGCGGTTCGAGATCTTCTCACTCGGTATCCCGAACAGATTCTCATGATTGTCGCCGCCCATGGTTATCTGCAAAAAGAGGGGCAGGGCGACCGACTGGTTCGATTAGCCTCCTCGACGAAGCAGTACACCTGTTCCGACCCCCAGTTCTCAAAGTTATCCGATCTGGACGCGCCGCAAGGTATTCTTGCTGTAATGAGGCAGCCGACTTGGGATGAAGGCGAAGTGCTTAGACAGCCGACGGTCTTAGGGATTTTCGGAGAGAAGCTGCAAGATCCCTCCAATGTCGGGGCCATTATTCGAACAGCGGCCGCTCTCAATGCGAGCGCCCTGTGGCTCACACCGGACTCCGCCGATGTGTATCACCCCAAGGTGGTTCGCGCGACGAGCGGCATGTTGCTCGCGCTACCGATCTTTGTCAGTAGAGATCTGTCAAGGTTGATTCGAGAACGCTGCCAGATTTTTGCAGCAGAAGTGACCGGAGCCGGGACAGTTTCAATCGATGAGATTCACCAGGCGCCGAGAAAACTTGTTATTGCAGTCGGCAATGAAAGCCGCGGTTTGTCAGCACCGATCCGTGCGCAGGCCAGCACTCGATTCACCATCCCTCTTAGCCGTGACGTAGAATCCCTCAATGTTGCGGCGACCGTGGCCATCGCCACGTTCTACTTCTCGCGACTTCCTAAAGCGAAATGACCTGAGCCCATTCGCTCGCGCGAACGTTCCAGGCCGTCGGTCATCAATCTACAATGGACAGTGAGGAAGTGGTGCCGAGGGACAGAATTGAACTGTCGACACCAGCCTTTTCAGGGCTGTGCTCTACCAACTGAGCTACCTCGGCACGGTTCACGGCAAGAAGAGCGAGGCACTGTTACAGGATCGTCCTGAAAAAATCAAGCTTCCTGGTCTGACTGGTTTATTTGGTTTGTTTAGTTTGTCTGGTTTTTGGTTGAACGAAACTAACCAAATAAACCAAACAAACCAAAGCAACCAATGAACCAGTAAGGCTGTGGCGGAGAGGGAGGGATTTGAACCCTCGGTAGAAGTTTCCCCCTACGGCAGTTTAGCAAACTGCTGCCTTCGGCCACTCGGCCACCTCTCCACTGATCTCAGCTCTATGCAGGGTTCCCGATGATCTGCGACGCAGGTCGATGACCGTGGGAAAACCAGCAAGCGAGCGGTGATCTTACCCCAGGCCATGTGAGAGGTACAAGCGATTCGCGAGGTGGGTGAAGAAAAACTCCCGGAAAAAACAGGAAAGACGAACGGGTGCTAACTGCCTGTTCCAGTCAGTTTCGGTCGGTGCTCCAAAAGTTGGTCGATTGAGGATGTGAGGCTGCGTGCCCATTGTGGTGTCTGTGTCATGACCTGTTCCGATGACCGATAAGGGATCGTGTGGATCAGCGTAAGCCCTATTGCAGCCGGTTGTGACCGGGAGCTGGGATTGCGGGCAATGGGTGTCAGGTAGTGGAGTTCAACATGGCCCGCTCTGACGACGCCGCTGTGTGCCAACATGAGTAACGCGGTGATTTTCTGTTTCCTGCGCGCTCTCCGCATCCGTAGATGTTTAAAATATTGAAACACTGAAGAGAGGGCACTCATTGTAAGTTCCTTTCCCATCGAGTAATGGTCGACTATTACATCCAGAGGATTTGGCCGATGTCTTCATCGAGTCCGCGAGGACGCTGGCACTGAGAGCAGCGGGCAAAGAGTCCGCCGGCTTGCAGGGCCATGTCGCCGCGAAGCACAAGCTGATACTGGCGTCCATGGCAAAAGGGGCAGGCTTTCCCCTCTAGTATTCGTCGAATATTCCCAATCTTCCCCATTTGATTGTGCATCGGTCTCTCCTTCAAGAAATGATGCCCACGAGTGAGTTGGAGTATGTGACTGATGTGGATATTGCGATAGGGAGGAACTTTTGAAAATACCGTAGAGGTAGGTGGAGCTGAGCTAAAGTGGGGGTCTATTGGGCAATGCATCGTGAATAGATGTGGGTATTCTTCTTGACTCAGATAGTCCGTACCATCCTACTCATCTGAGATAGCAAAGTCATTTAATAATTTTAAAACAAGTAATAACATATATTTATAGTATATATATAATGTAAATATATATGTATTGTGATGCTGAAAAATCATCCTGATTATGCTCGGTGACCAAGGCTAGCCGTAACAGCAGGTCGGTGATTATTGCATAAGTGTTCTTGAACTATGACGGTTGCCGTGGGTTCTATATGGATAAACGCTGCAGGGGAATCCGACAGAGTCACGTCCGGATTCCCCCCTTCTTTTTACGGATAGGAGTGGAGAACCTCTTGAAGGGGGGCTTTGCCGTGCGGTAGAAACAGTCTATGGGAAAGAGGGGGCACAGGGAAAAGTCTCAGTCGTTCTTAGGTTGGCTGGCATTATTCGCGTGTGTCGTCACGGCTCATGATGCGACGGCGCTCGATTTTTCCGCTGAACGGATCGTCAAGAACGGGAAGAAGGTTGTCACGTCTCATGTCAATGCCCAGGGCGATCGCTGGCGATTCGAGTTTGCACAGCCGCAAGGAGGCGCCAGCATCATCATTGTGAGGATGGACCGCCAGAGTTCCTGGCTTATTTTGTCCAGGCGGCGGCAGTATCTCGAGACGCCGATTGCCGACGAGCATCGGTCGGCGGTGAACGAAACGATGGAAGGGGAGCTCTCGCGCGAACTCGTCGGTGATCAGATGCTGAACGGCTATCCCACGGAGCTGTTCGACGTCACCGTCGCTGAGAACGGCGAAACTCGGCAATACTATCAATGGGTAACCAAGGTTCAGCGGTTTCCGGTGAAGACGGTGAGTAAAGAAGGGAGCTGGTCGGAGGAGTTTCGCCATGTGATCTTCACCAAGCAGTCTTCGTTCTTATTCGAACTCCCCCAACGATTGGATAGGGCAAACCCGCCAGTGGAAACGCAACAGTAGCCCGATAGAACGGGCTGGTTGCTGAGGTTTGTTTGGTTTGTTTCGTTTCTTTGGTTGAACCAGACTAACCGATGAACCAAATTAACAAAACAAACCAAATCAGCTAAATAGACCAGACAAATGCTTCACGCGCAGTCTAGGGAGAATCAGGTTTCGGTATCAGAGGGCTGACCGCGTTCTGATCTCGCCCGGGCTGATAGGTCTGCAGCATTCTGGTGATCGCCGGCATCACTCGGTCTTCTGCCGCGAGAGGTACTTTAATGCGTATTCCGCGACCCTCGTTGCGGCCGAGTGAAAAGATGTGGCGTTCGATCATGTCGCCCTGTTTGTCATCCGAATACGTGAATGTCAATTGTTTCGCAGGGTATCCGGCCAGCGACATCTCCTGATCCTGTCGCCACTTCACCGTGATCGTTTTCTTGCCATAGAGTTCTGTGATAATGCGGCGATGGGCTGTGGCAAATTCATCGAGAGTCTGCCGCCCATCCTGGCTCTTCCCCTCCAAGACATTCATGTGGCCGGATAACGCGACAAGGCTGTTGTCGATAGGAGGGTGGAGAGTCACACCAACCCCATCCGATAACGGATTTCCAAGACGCCAGTTTTCAGGATAACGGACGGAGAAGCCGAAGCGGGCGTTCGTATAGAGGTTCCATGCCCGTTCTTCATTCCCCGGCGGAGCAGCAAGAGCGGCCTGGGACGTCAGGTTAAGGCTCATTGCAATCGCGATCAGCAGGCAAATCTGGATCATTCGAGTCCTCATGTAATTTCGTAACGACTCAGGGGTTTAGGCTGAAAGCACTAGGCTGAAGGGATTCAGGCTGAAGGTCGGAGTTCCGAGTTCCGAACACTTCAGCCTTCAGCCTGTATCCCTTCAGCCTATCTACCTGGGTAGTTGCTATTGCGAAGATCGCGCGCAGCGATACCCGATGGTTGCGGCGCGTTGATTCGGCGATGCCCCGCTTCTGGTGGCCGTTCGCAACAAAGCCGGCGTACTCTTCCACGATCCTCCACGCACTACCTTGTAGCGGCCGTTGGCTGGTCCCTGGGGGTTGCGGTCCGGCATGGTCGCATAGTAGTCGATCCCCAACCAGTCTTCGACCCACTCGGCTGCATTTCCCGCCATATGATGCAGGCCATAGGGGCTGCGGCCTTCCTTGCCACTATCGACTGAAGCCACGATAGGGATCTCGTGGGCGTGATACTGCCCGAACATCGCCAGTGCCGGCGTAGGAGGTCTCTGCCCCCAAGGAAAGAGATTACCTCTGTCCCCCCGCGCGGCTTTTTCCCACTCGGCTTCAGTCGGCAGTCGCTTATCGCGTGCATGACAAAAATCCGAGGCCTCAGACCAAGTGACGTAGAGCGCCGGCCAACGTGTCAATGTCTCGGGCTGCATGGCATGGATAGTCGTGACATGATCGATCAGTTTCAGAATTTCCTCGGGGGGGGGTGGCGTTGTTGCTGCAGCAGCCAGAGCAAATACTCACCCAGGCTCACTTCATCCCGATCGATTTCATACCGATTGAGCCAGACGCGCCGCTGGGGCTGTTCGGTGTCGTCATACTGGAGATCGAGGCTGAAGGGTTCGTGGTTTGCACGGGTAGTGCCCATGATAAAGGGGCCCTCGGCCACTGTCAGCATGAGAGAGCTGCTGGCGAGCGCGGCAATCCTCTCAAGAGGGCTCTATACGTCAAACGTCGCAGCAGCAGCTGCTGCTGTGGGAAGAAACGATGTGCCCATGACTGCCGCGATGAGGACATAGCCTAAGGCATGAAGATATTTGAGGACTCGTCCTATGCTTCCAGCAATGTGGCGGCTGTTCTTCATGATGATCGAAAACCATGAATATTAACGTGCCTAGTATGAATGCGAGACCATTATCAGCACAAGGCTCCGGGTTCCCCATACGAACTGTTGGAATGTGCGCGATAAGCGCGATCCGAAGGCTGAAGATCAGAGTTTGAAGTTTCGAACACTTCGGACTCAGTCTTTAGCCTGCTTCACCGGTGCTGCTTTTCCCGTGGCAGAAATATTTAGTAGTCTGCTAGGATGCCGCTCGACAGATGAGCTACGGACGCGGGGGGATCCTCGCGCGCCGGCTACTCGGAGAATCGGATAACCAAGGAGGATGCATGAATCGGATGCTTGTAGGAACTGCGATTGTGTTGTCGGCACTTGTACCGCTTTCTGGCTGCTATTATAAGGGCAAGATCGAGAAGACCTTGCATGCGAAGGCGATCATCGCCGGCCCCGGCATTACGGGAGAAGCGAGTCTCTATGAGGAGTATGAAGGACGCGTGAGGATCAAGCTGAAGCTCGAAGGCACGGCGGAAAGCAAGTTGAAGCCGGGACGCCACGCGATTCATATTCACGAAGTCGGTAACTGCGAACCATTCGCAGCGGCCAAGGGGCACTATGATGGGAATGTGGATGCGGCAATCAATCCGGAGGCGAACGTGACCTCTGGGTTAGGGAACCATCCCTACCATCTCGGCGACCTCCAGAACCTTTCTGTGAACGACGACCGGAACGGGTCGCTCTATACAATCACGAGCCGGGTGACTCTGTCTGAGGGTCTCAACACCCTGTTCGATAAAGACGGAAGCGCGTTCATCATCCATGAGTTCGACGACAAGTATCTGCCGGACCCGGTGACCAAGGATGCGCCGGGTGGGCCTCGCATCGCGTGCGGCGTGATTGTGAAAGAGTGAACGTTCGTTTGGTTCGATAGGTGAGGAAGGTGCGGTCCGAAGTTTGAGACCCCGATAGTCTTCGAACTTCGGATCGCGACCCTCTCGCATCTCGACGGTCTTTTGTGGCTGTCTTGGCATGGTTTTCTCTCCTTATCCCTCGCGAGTGATCTGTGACCTTCTGCAACAATCACAAATCGGCTTTGTGGCATGTCTGGATTTTGAAGAACGGCAGCAAGGGTACGGCGATGGCGTCCTTTGTTTCACTTGTGCTGACGGAAGAAGAAGCCTGGTAGGTTCTGCGATACGTGCGGTCTTTTGTGAAAGAAGGGAAGTAATATATCCGCCTCATCCGTCTGACGGGCTGTTGCCTTATGCGACAGCCCGCGTTTCGCCTAAGACCTGGAATGCCCCAGAGGTATAGTCTCCTTCTTCCTGCCTGTCCATAAGTCCTCGCGAAATCACACTAATGAGAGATTTCCCGGTTGTACCCTCCTGGCACGGTCTTCGCCTTTTAATTGAAGAGACTCAAGCCCTCATGATTCATGACGGTTTATGCTCTCGCCCCTCGACTGGCTTTCGAGCGAGAGCGTGGCGATATGTATGACTAATTTGGGTTAATATGACCAAGAAAGTTTCCCGGCCATTCCAACTCGCATGGTGAGGAGAAAAATGAAGGCATCGATTATTGCGGCTGTGCTTGCTGCTTCCCTGATGATATTGCCGCCTGTTTGGGCGCATACCGATGAATCTCTAGATGCGATGTTGCCGCCACATGGGGGGCAAGTTCGCGCGGCAGGTCCCTATCATCTGGAGCTTGTTGCCAAGGACGGAGCGCTGGTACTGCATGTGACCGATCATGCATGGCAAGAGATTCATACCGATGGGGGGGAGGGGAAGGCCACTATCCAACAGGGGAAGGCCGAAGGCAAAATAACGGTCAAGCTGGGGCCATCACAACAGAATAAGTTTACGGGGAACGGTGAATTTCACATCACACCGGAGACGGTGATTGTGGTATTCGTCAAATTGCCGGAACAGGATGCGTATGGTGCCCGATTTACCCCGCTGAAGCCAAAGACTATCAAGACGGGAAAGAAATTGCCTGAAGGCCATGATCATGACCTTCAACATCACCATCATTGAGCGGCATGACGTGGTCGTTTTCGTGCAGGGATCACGCTCAGAAATGCAAGTCTCTCAGCAATCTCGAACGAAACAGTACAGGTAGGCGACAGACCTATTCCTTTTTCATATGGAGAGATCATGAGCGAACAAAAGACGATCACTGTATTCTATGAGCAGGACCATGACCGATTGGACGAATTGTTCAAGACTTTTCAACAGTTGAAGCAGACTGACTATCCCAAGGCCAAGGAAGCCTTCAACGCATTCAAGATCGGCTTGCAGCGCCATATTGACTGGGAGGAGGATCTGCTGTTTCCTCTGTGGGAAAAGGAAACCGGCATATCCGAAGGTGGGGCGACTTCTGTGATGCGGGCTGAGCATCGCCAAATTGAACAGCAGCTCGAATCGATTCACCGGAAGGTGGCAGAACAGAATCCTGAGAGCGATCAAGAAGAACAGGCTTTGTTGAATCTACTCGGTTCCCACAATATGAAAGAAGAGAGGGTGCTCTATCCAGGCATCGATCGGGTTACCAGTCCAGGGGAGCGGGAAACTGTCTTTCAGAATATGAGGAACATCCCGGAAGAGCGCTACAAGCTCTGTTGCGGACAGCACTGACGGATAAAACTGGTTTGTTTTGTTATCTGGTTGGTTTGGTTCATCTGGTTAGTTTCGCTCAACCAAATAAACAAGACAAACCAAATAAACCAAATAACAGTTTTCTTCGTTATTGGATGACGAGCAGGGAGCGAATAGCCCGATGCACGATCGCATGAGACAGGCTGCCAGCCAGGAATCGTTCAAAGCCTTTCTGCACGCAAACGGTTCGGTGCGCGCCGTGCGATGACCGACCAGCCATCTGACAAAGTCTTCCATCCCCCCACTCTGTAGGATAGCGGCTCCCTCAGTGATACGCGTATCCTGAGCCGTATGATGGACAGGAATCAGCCCATCTCATGGCGGCCAGTTGTACGTGCGGTGGCCATTGCCTATGGCATTACCTTTGTGTCGGGGCTGTTGTTGGCCTTCGCCGGGATCACGCCACAAACCCATTATGTGGCCTATCCTCTGCTTGCACTGCTCACGGGCTCGGTAGGAGTGGCTCTTGCGCTCAGGGCGGCTGACACGACACGGCTGTCGTATCTTCTGGCGATCGGAGTGGGCATCTGGCTTCTCAGCTCGACCAATGTCTTACTCGGAGCACAGTCATTTACTGGCTGGATCAATAGCAGTGTCTTTACCGGTATCACACTCCTTCTGGGCCGACTTCTGGTGGGAACAAGCCTGGACTCACGTCCAGCATCTACCGTGCCCTATTCAACCCTCGTTCAACGAGCGACTCGGACGCACAGACATTCCTAGCAAGGCAATGAAGGTATCACTTCTTCCACGGTAGCCTTGACACCTCCCCACAGTCAGCCTAGCCTTCGCCATACATAAGATGTGTGGACGATTTACTCAAACTGCCACTTCCGCTATCATCGCCGAACAATTTTGGGTCACTGCCCCGTCGCTCTTTCAACCTCGCTCCGTCTCAACCCATTGCGGTCATCCGGATTGAGCCCGATAGATAGCGCATCATCGCGAACCACAGGCCGTCAGCGAAGGCTGACGTGCTTCGTGCGGGTCAATACCCGCAGTGAGGGGAATGTACCCTTGACGGTGTAGGGGATTTTCCGAGATGCTACGCGGCTAGCTTCCCGAGACACAGTTGAAGATCTATTGAGCATGAGGCACTTCATGGGCGGCATTCTCGCGCTGTTCCTGGCAATCGGAATCGTCTTCGGCGCGCACAAGCTATGTGGCCTGATCGGGGCGCCGCTTTGGTTCGCAAAATACCTGTTCATCTGCGCGTCTCTCGTCACCGCCTACTTTTTCGCAGAAGAGGTCGTGCCCAACAAGCCTTGGGGTGTGTGGCTCGCGATGCTCGGTGCAGCAACGGGAATAATCCCAGTGGGGTTCATTGTGTTCAAACATATCGAAGACAGTGACAACAGGAAGGTACGAGACTCCTCAGAGTAGGATCGCCGCAAGGCTTTCGGCAGCTCCTCAGTCTATAGGTTTCCATTCCTGCCTCGCTCCCAGTCCTGACCGGTCCTCAGATTGCGAGGACGAAATGTGGCGGACTATGCCCTGCTCGACATGGCCACTGTGAATGCGTTGATGTTGGAAGGGGCCCCACCAGCAAACAAACCCACAATGAAATTGGCCGCGTTTACGTCCTCATTGATTGGAGTGGGTGAAGGAGGCAAGCCAGGTAACGGTGAATAGCTACCCGCGTGACGGGAAATGTCATTCGGTTGTCCCAGTACCCGCCGCACGTCTACTTTAGTGGAAATGTTAAATGTGATTTGCGCGATGCGGTAGGCACATGGTCCCACCTTTGCACAACCATGCCCATTAGTCAGATGAACCATCAATAATAGGCGAATAGAGGGGCGTTCCGCCTCAAATGGGAAGGCGATCTGTGGCTATTTGCGCCAGAGGAGTCTTGACCCATTCTAGGTCAAAGCGCTAGCCTCTCATTCTGGTTTGTTTGGTTTACTGTTTATCTGGTTGATTTGGTTCATTTGGTTAATCTGATTCAACCAAACCAACGAGACAAACCAAACAAACTAAATCAACCAGTTCAGAGAAGGAGTGCAGCATGACCGAAGAATGGGGCGCGATTCTTGTCGTCGATGACGATGCAGAAATGCGGGAGCTTGTCCACGATGTGCTCAAGGATCGCGGGCATCAGGTCTCGACGGCAGGGAGTGGGCAAGAGGCTTTGAATCTGTTGGCCGAGCAAGACCATGCCGTGGTGGTGACGGATTTGCGGATGAAAGGGATGCTGGGGACGGAGTTGTTGGCGGAGGTCAGGCGTCTCTATCCTGACATCGGGGTCATTCTCATGACCGCCTTCGGAACGGTGGACACAGCGGTCGAGGCCATGAAGCGGGGCGCCAGCGACTACTTGACCAAGCCGGTGAAAAACGATGAGTTGGTTCGTGTCGTCGAGCGTGTGATCCGCGAAGCATCATTACGACGCGAGGTGAACAGGCTCAGGCGCGAGGTCCACAAGGAGTACAGTTTTCATCAAATCATCGGGAAGAGTAAACCGATGCAGGAGATATTCGACCTGATCAGGCGCGTGGCCGATAGTCCGACGAATCTCTTGATCACCGGCGAGAGCGGAACCGGCAAGGAGTTGGTAGCCAAGGCGATCCATTATAATAGCGATCGCCGGGATGCGCCCTTTATCCCGGTCAACTGCGCCGCTATTCCGGAACAGCTGCTCGAAAGCGAACTGTTCGGTCACATGCGAGGCGCCTTCACCGATGCGAAGGCGGACAAGCGGGGCCTCTTCGAAGAGGCGCAGAAGGGCACATTGTTCCTCGACGAGATCAGCGAACTGCCGTTGATGCTGCAGGCCAAGATTTTGCGCGCGATTCAGGAGAAAGAGATTCGCCGCGTAGGGGCCAACAGACCGACTTCCGTCGATGTGCGCATCATTGCGGCAACGAACCTGCAGTTGACGGAAGAGGTCAAGGCGAAGCGATTCCGGGAGGATTTGTATTACCGGCTTAACGTGATCGAACTCCGCCTTCCCCCCCTGCGTGAACGCCGCGAAGATATTCTGCTCCTCGTGGATACGTTCATGAAGAAGTGCGCGGCCACTCGCGGAAAACAGATACAGGGCGTCAGCGAATCTGCAATGGCGATGTTGGTGGATTATGCCTGGCCGGGTAATGTGCGTGAATTGGAAAATGTGATCGAGCGGGCCGTGACGCTCAGCCGAAGCGAGCAGATTGTTCCGGACGATCTCCCGGCGACGATTCAGGGAGCCCGTGGCGATCGACGTGTGCTCGACGACGCAGCTGAACGGACCCTGCGGCTGGACGAAGTGGAGAAAGAATATATCCTCAAGATTCTTGAGAAGACCGGCGGCAACAAGTATCAGGCTGCCCATGCGCTTGGCATCGACCGTAAAACGCTGTATCGTAAACTCGCCGAAATCGAAGGCAAGCCCCATCCAGAGGAGTGACCACCGCTGGTATCCCGATTCCTTTGGACATGATCAATTACAGGCTGGGCCGGCCTGTCCTGTGGGGCGTCGTGCTGAGGCCGGTCCATTACGGGCCTGTACAGGAAGGACTCATCAGTGCAGAAGCAATTTGAAGATATTTTTGAAGCCTCAGCGGATGCGATCGGCTATGCCGCAGTCGATGCGGCCATCCTCCTCGTCAATCGAGCGTTTTCCGAACTGACCGGTTTCTCAAAAGAAGAGCTGCTCCGGATGAATGCGCGGGACTTGATCCCCGAACAGCACAAAGAGCAACGGGATCTCGTTGTGGCTCAAGTTCTCCAGACCGGCGAGCCGGTCGAATATGAAATCGACTATCTCCGGAAGAATGGCTCCCAGGTTCCCGTGTCCATCACCCTGTTTGCGGTGAAGGGGGATGACGGGAGGCCGACCGGTCTTGCGGCGATTGTACGCAATCTCACCGAGCGCAAGCAGGCGAATGAGCTATTTCACCTTTTGGTTGAATCGTCTCCGAACGGGATGCTGATGGTGGATGAGAACGGCACCATTCTCACGGTGAATCGGCAGATTGAGCAGCTGTTCGGCTATGAACGGGCGGTATTGATCGGGCAGTCTGTTGAAATGCTTGTGCCGCAACGTATGCGGTCGCAGCACGTCGGCGACCGAGGCGAATTTTTCGCCCATTCAGAGCTTCGCGCCATGGGAAAAGGACGGGACCTCTATGGCGTGAGAAAAGACGGACAGGAGTTTCCACTGGAGATCGGCCTCAATCCGATCCGGACGCCGAATGGGATGAGAATCTTGGCATCGGTCGTAGATATCAGTGGGCGAAAACAGGCAGAACAGACGCTCCAGAAAGAACGGGACTTCATCGACGCCGTGCTGGAGACCGCCGGGGCGCTTGTCGTCGTACTGGATCGGGAGGGACGCATTCTGCGATTCAATCGAGCTTGTGAAGTGACGACCGGCTACTCCTCTGAAGAGGTGATGGGCCGACATGTGTGGGACCTGTTCATCATTCCCGATGAGGTCACCGGTGTGAAAGCGTTGTTCGAACAGCTTCAGAGCGGCGTGCCGCGCAACGACTATGAAAATTACTGGATGGGAAAGGACGGGGCCCTGAGACGAATTTCCTGGTCGAATAC
The DNA here is from genome assembly GCA_963781915.1 of uncultured Nitrospiraceae bacterium. Taxonomy (GTDB): domain Bacteria; phylum Nitrospirota; class Nitrospiria; order Nitrospirales; family Nitrospiraceae; genus Palsa-1315. The sequence continues at coordinate 208,538 of CAWAIH010000012.1, forward strand.
GGTCATCGCGGACTCCAGCGGCAAGGTCGATTATGTCGTGGCATCCGGCATCGACATCACCGATTTTAAACACATGCAGGAACAACTCCGCAAGACCGAGCGGATTGCTGAACTCGGCACACTTGCCTCCGGTATGGCGCACGAGATCGGTACGCCGATGAACGTGATCCTCGGGCGCGCGGAATATCTACTTCGCCGCACAACTGATGAAGGGATGAAGAAGGGCCTTGCCACGATCGTCACGCAGATCGAGCGGATCACCAAGGTGATGAACCAACTCCTTGCCTTTGCCAGGCGGAAAACACCGGAGAGGCGGGCCGTCGATCTGGGTGTGATCGTGGACGATACCCTGGAGATGTTCCAGGAGCGGATCACCCACAGTCGCATCACGGTGGAAAAGGCGATTGAAGCCGATATTCCTTCTGTCCAAGCCGACCGGGACCAGTTCATTCAGGTATTGATTAATCTGGTGGTCAATAGTCTCCATGCTATGCCGGATGGCGGGACCCTCAGGCTGAGCCTCGATCGGGAGAAGGGCCATGTGCGTCTGGGCGTGTCCGATACCGGCCATGGGATGCCGGAAGAGACTCGCTCGAAGGTCTTCGAGCCATTTTTCACGACAAAAGATTTTGGGAAGGGAACCGGTCTAGGCCTCACGGTCGTGAAAGGCATCATTGAAGAACATGGCGGGACCATCGCTGTGGAGAGTGTCGTCGGCAAGGGCACCACGTTTTGGATCCGGCTTCCCCTTGACTGAGCCGAGAGAGTGACTACTCCCTAACCAACCGCAATTGCCTCTCTCTGAGAAGTTCGTTCGCCAGGCTAATTTTCCCCTGTCGCAATCTGCAACAGGAGTGAAGTGGCTTCTGTTGCAATTCTCGCCAGGCCTTCGTGCATTCTCTTCCTCAGCCCTGCTCATTCCATTGAAATATTAAGCAAGTTGGCTCAGTTCTGTGACCTATCATTTCCCGCGCGTGAGAGACCCGGCTCGCATGGGTTGTGCATTGTGCTCTATCAGAATGTGAAGGGAGTCAAGCGCAGAAAGGGTTAAGGATGACACAGGATAGGAAGCCAGCTGTAGTGCTTATCGCTGAAGACGATCGGGAGATGCGGAGCCTTCTCTGCGATGAACTCTTTGATCTGGGGGTGTCCATCCGGGAAGCGGCCGATGGGGATGAGGCCCTGCGGTCGGTGTTGGAGGCGCTCCCTTCATTGATCCTCACAGACCTCCGGATGCCTGCAGGTGGCTTGGATTATATCGCCAGACTCCGGACATTCGCTCCAGGCGTGCCGTTGGTGTTGATCACCTCATTTGGAGATCACCAAACAAAAACCGATGCCTTGGCCCTGGGCGTCGAAGCCTATTTCGATAAGCCGGTTCGGCTTCACGAGCTAAAAGAAGCCGTGCGACGTCTCTTAAGCCCGTCACGGGATGGTGAAATCGACTGAGACCTTGTCGGTTTTGATTTCTTAGCTGCGGGAGGTATGAGATGGCCGGATCTCAAAAAGAGTTTTCTGTAGCCCACCCCTTCACAGATTCCATCCTTGCTGCTCGACTGGAGGCTATCAAGCAGTTAGCCGAAGGGTCATCCGATCGAGTGGCGGTCCTGGATCGAGACTTCAATGTCATCTATGCAAATGAATCCGCATGGTCTGAGGGCGCACCACGGCGGTCCAGCCATCAGGCGAAGTGCTATGAAGCCTTTGCGCACCGGAGCGATCCCTGTGGCACTTGTCCAGCGACCAAGCTTTATGAATCGCCGGAGGTCCAGTCTGTGGCCTGTTCCTCCGGAGGGGATGGCACGGCCTGTGGGATGCATCAGGCATTTCCACTCGTCTCGAGTAGTGGCGAAGTCGAGACGGTGTTGGTGTTGTTCAAGACGCCGCTGAAGCCTTCGAGGCAGACGAGCGGTGAGCGCGCGGGGGCGAAACATGAATCGAAGTTGGGAGAACTGATCGGTTCGAGCGCACCGATGCGGGAAGTCCTCGACATGATCCGGCTTGTGGCAGACAGTTCTGCGACCGTACTGATTCAGGGAGAGAGCGGGACCGGTAAGGAACTGGTGGCCAAGACGATTCACCAGACCAGCTATCGGCGGGATAAACCCTTCGTCGTGGTCGATTGCGGTTCGCTGCCGGAAACGCTGCTGGAGAGTGAGTTGTTCGGCCATGTGAAGGGGGCTTTCACCGGCGCTCATGCCACCAAACGAGGACTCTTCGAGGAAGCGGATGGGGGGACAATCTTCCTGGACGAGATTGCCGACACGACACCGATATTTCAAGCCAAGTTGCTTCGTGTCCTCCAAGAGGGCGAGATTAAGCCGGTCGGAGGGAACCAACCAATCAAGATTGATGCGCGGGTCATCTCGGCGACGAACAAGGATCTGTCCGAGCTGGTCAAGGCCAAGAAGTTTCGCCAGGATCTCTACTATCGGTTAGCAGTCTTGCCTCTGTACCTGCCGCCGCTCCGGGAGCGGAAAGAGGATATTCCTCTGCTGGCAGATCATTTTGCCGCCATGTCGTGCCGACGGCATCATCAGCCGATTCGGCATGTATCGGAAGAGGCGATGCAGGCGTTGAGCCAGGCTGTATGGCCAGGCAACGTCAGGGAGTTGCAGCACTACATTGAACGGGCTGTGGTCACGACCACCGGTCCGACACTCGCGTGCAACGATCTTGTGGCGCCAGGCTCCGAGGCCCTGGATGAGGACTTGCGATCGGCGACACGTGGTGCGGTCGCTCAAGCCGAGCGAGCCCGCATCGTCGATGCCCTCAAGAAGACTGGTGGAAACCGATTACGAGCGGCAAAGCTGCTCAAGGTCAGCCGGGCCAGTCTCTACAACAAGCTGCGTAGTTATCACATCCAATAGCTCTTCGTTTGCCCTTCTTCGCCCCAACTCACCGTTTCTGCCGTCTAAAGTTTTAGACAATCTAACGCGTTGAAATTACGGGTGCTAACCAGATACTTCTCCTGGAGCTGTCTAACCGTCTGGATTTCTGCCCCACTATCGATAGGCCGCTGTTGACGTGCGTGACTCACAATTGTCTCGCGCATCAAGGCATTTCTGTATTTCTGAGAACTATGGGCCATTACGGCACAGGGATTGCGCTGAAGAGTGATTGCTGGTGAAGGTCTGGGTGATTAGGACCGGCCTCCGAATGACCCTCTTCTCCGCAAGGAGAAACCCTATCCAAAAGGTGGCAGGCGTGACAGCGGTGAACTACCGGTCCGAACCGACCGATTATCGAATCGAGAAGGGCTGTGCGTGCAGCGAGGTACTCGTCTGTGTCAAGGCTGGCGACCAGCCTGTGACCCCGAGCATCGCGGCGCATGTGGGCGATCCGGTCGTGATTCACGTCCTTGGCGCGTTTAGCGAACAGGTGCAACTGTTCAGCGTGTCGGGCCATGAGTGGAAGCATGAACCCTATATGAGCGGGGCAGACCTCGTGAGCACGATGGAGTTCGGCGGCACCGAGGTGATCAATGCCTGGCTGCATGGGGGGGCCGGAGGTCCGAACGGGATCCCTGGCAACTATCTGTGGCTGAACCAGCGGCCGGGGTATCTCGACGCCGGTCACTGGGGGACGCTGACGGTACTCGATCGCGGCAGCCTGGCGATCTTGCCGCTGGGCGTGCAGGCGCCGGCCAGACAGCAAGCCGAGGAGCAGATCCCGGCTCAGTCCATACCGGTATCCATGAAATCCAACTAGGCTGGATTAGATACGGGGAAACGGTGCGGGGGAATCCGACAGAGTCACGTCAGGATTCCCCCGTTCCATTTTGCGTATGAGAGGGGAAAACCCTTTTGAAGAGGGGCTCAGCCGTGCGGTAGAACCACCAAGAGGGGGCACAGGGAACAGTGTCAGTGGTGCTTAGGATGGGTGGCATCATTCGCATTCGTCATCATAGCTGATGACGTGACGTCTCATGTCAATGCCAAGGACGGTCGTTGGCGGTTCGAGTTTACCCAAGCCCGTTTAGCTCCGACGTTTCGGATTGAGGCGGAGAGCCCGACGATTGCGTACGTGGCTCTCTTTCCGGATCTGTCCCTGTCGTTCGACCTCGTGGAGTGACTGATTGAGGCGGCAGCCGAGATTCCGGACGTCCAGGTGTCGATCGATGACCGGCCTGTCGAAAGTCTGACGAAGTTTTTGAGTGTGCTGAAGTGTTACCGCGAGAGCTTGATTGAACTCGACCCTCGGGCCCATTGTGCGCGGCAGGTTGCGAGGATTGGCGATGTGGACAGCTGCCCCGATCGCGCCTGCGTCTCCCATTGCCAGTTCATCTGTATGCGCTGCCTGCAAGTCGTTCGGGATGTCGGCGCGCTACCCGTTCGCTCTCAAATGAAGGCGATCGCGATACAAGCTGAAGTGGAGTGGTGCCCGAACCTCAGGATGCCGTGAGGGACGGGGGCCGAATGTTGAATGTTTAATGGTGAATGTTGAGTTCAAATGGTACGGCGCCGTGCCGCCACAATGATGAGTAAGTCATGAAACGGAAGCCCTGCCTCATCGAGAATTGCGACACCTGTGCGTTTCGCGGGAAGTCGGTGGTGTGCGACCTCGAAGGAGACGACCTCGCCGAATTTCAGAGCATCAAACACTCCCTCAGTTACGAGACTCAGCAGACCGTCTTCTACGAAGGCCATTTGTGTTTGGGCCTCTACTTGTTGTGTGTGGGCAAGGTCAAGCTGACTCGTTCTTCAGCGCGAGGTCAGCGGCAGATCGTTCGGATCTTGGGTCCTGGTGAGCTGATCGAAAAACAGGCATTCGGCGCGCGGGCGCTTCATGAGGTGACGTGCGAGACGTTGGAGCCCTCTCGAGTCTGCGTCATCGACAAGGAACGATATTTCGCGGTCATCCAACGGAGCCCTCAACTGGCGATCAAGCTGATCCAGCTCCTCAGTAATGAGCTTAGAGTCAATTTGGACCAGCTCGATCAGTTCACGTTCCAGACTGCTCGCGAGCGGTTGGCCGGTCTGCTCTTGGAACTCGATGACCGATTCGGCAAAAAAAGCGCCGATCGAGTCCAGGTTGGGCTCACTCTCAAACGGGAAGAAGTTGCTGAGATGGCTGGGATCACAGTAGAAACCGCCATTCGCCTGCTCAGTGTGTTTCGGGACGAGGGGCTGCTCACTATCGATGGAAGGGCCATCACGCTGCTGAATCCTGACCGTCTCGCCAGAATCGCCCGGCACTGAACCAAATTCGTGAACCGTCGTTCGTGAAGCGTGAAGCGCGACGGGAAGTGCTGAGTTTCGAGAACTTCAGACTTCGAACTCTCCCCCGTCTCGGTTTTCTTATCCGCCTCTAACTCAGCACTCAGCACTTCTTATAGGTCCAATGGCCTATCCCAAAGTACTGACATGAATCATAGATCGGACTGACCAATCCCAGTGTGGGTCCGCTTTCCTTTTCGATAGAGTGAGTGCATGGCGGCAAGCCAGCAAGAGAGCCAGCCTGGCTCTCTTGGCACAAGACAAGGAGGGGGATATGACACAGGGTTGGACGAGAAGCAGGACCATTGGAGTGTGGTCTGCCGCAGTTGCGATCGCAGCGGGGCTCGTTGTCTGTGGTGTGTTGCCGGCCTCGGCTGAAGATTTGGGCAACAGGGTGTTCTTCCGAGGGGGTTACGCCGCAGCAACCAGCGATCGAAGTGGCGAGCTATTCACTGATGGGCACAGTTTTGCTGGGAGTAGTAACGGCGGCAGCACCGGTTACTACGTCGGCGCCGGGGAGGATATCATGCTGACAAGAGACTTGTGGGGCATGACGAAAAACATTGCGCTCCTGGGTGAGATCGGTGTCGAGTTCAAGCGGTTTAACTCGAATACCGTCAACAACACGGATACCGCAATCCCCCCCCGGGGCCGGGCGGCGTCACGGGGGCGAGCACCGGCGGTAAGTCGAAGAATCAAATCACCATGCTGACAGTGGACATCGCCCCCAAGGTGAAGTTCATGCAGGGGACCAATTTCCAGCCATGGATTATCCCGGTCGGATTGGATTTTCACGTAATCAGCCCGACGTCAAGTCAGACCAATTACTTGGACATCGGGGTTCAGTTCGGCGCCGGGGCGGAATATCGGATTTGGAAAGAGTTGTGGCTGGGTATGGACGGGCGATTCCATTTGGCCTCAAACCAAACGAACACGACAAACAATTTTGGCACGGTGGGGGCCTATGTAGCAATCGGATTCTGAAACAGGATGGTGTAGCGGGACAAGCCCCATCGGTATAGCGGTGTATCGGCGGTTGCATTAGAAGTTATCGTGAATGATGCGGGTTAAGAGCAAAGGGGGTGGGTCATCATGATCACTGAACTGCGCGCCACGTTATTTCTCGTGGTGTCTTTCATCTTCTTCTTGATCATCATCGGTGTGCTCGGGCTAAGCACAGTCATGAGTTCTGGCCGATGGAGTGAGCGAACGAGGGCAGGGGGCTAGCGGGACGGGTAGGCGGAAGCCAGTGGTGAGTTGTAAGTTGTGAGTTTTGAGTTCTAAGTTTTTGGTCCTGGGTGAGAGGCGGATGGAACGAGCGGAACGGGCAAGATTGACGACAGCTCGTGATTCCCGGAACTTCGATCTCAGCACTCAGCACTTCATGTCTTGCTTCACGCACGATTTACGGAGGAGTTTCCATGTCCAGCCCTGAACCAACCCCAGCCCCTCAAGCCCCGCGGCGCCAATATGTGAACTTCGCCTTCTATAAAGTCGACCCGGCCTGGCGGCGCCTGCCCGAGAGTGAGCGCACCAAAGGCAAGCAGGAATTTCTGCGCGCGGTCGAGGACTACACTGGGAAAGTCCTCGTGGTGGCCTACTCCTCGGTCGGTATCCGGGGCGATTGCGACATCATGCTGTGGCGCATCAGCTACGAACTGGAACTCTTCCAGGACATGACCACGAAGATCTTAGCCTCGGGCCTGGGCCAATACCTGACCACGCCCTACTCCTATCTCGCGATGACCAAGCGCTCGGTCTATGTGGATCATCACACGCATGAAAATCAAGAGAGCAAGCGTCTCACCGTTGTGCCGGGCAAAGCCAAGTATATTTTTGTCTATCCGTTCCTGAAAACGCGCGACTGGTTCCTGCTCACGAAAGCGGCGCGGCAGGGCATGCTGGACGAGCACATCGAAGTCGGCCATCGCTTCCCGTCGGTGAAGCTGAACACGACCTACTCGTTTGGGCTAGACGACCAGGAGTGGGTGGTGGCGTTTGAGAGCGATAAGCCGGAAGACTTCCTGGATCTCGTCATGGCGCTCCGCGAAACCGAGGGCTCCCGCTATACGCTGCGCGATACGCCGATTTTCACCTGCATTCGCAAGAGCGTCAAGGAAACGCTCGATACGCTCGGCGGCTGATCTGGTCTGTCTGGTTCATCGGTGTTTGGTTTGTCTGGTTGAACGAAACTAACCAAATAAACAAAACAAACCAAAGAAACCAAATCATGCGGGCACCTGCGCACTCTACTCGCACTGCCCCATTTCATTCGAGGCTCTGTCCACGTAATTAGACAGCGCAACTCATTGTGTTTACTCGTATCGAGTCCAGCGAGCCCCTGGTCGGTCTAAGCCTGTAGAAGAATGCGCCAGAGTTTCGACCGCACATATTATTCTTTCCCGCGGGCTAACTACCGTATTTACCAAGGAAATATCTGATAAGACCGTCGAGACAAGTCCGGGCACGGCTGTTGCTTTTGTTTAATATTGGGGTGGAGGTTTGGGACAATGCAGAGCGGGGCGTCGGAATGGAGCGCTATATGAGCAAGATGCATCAGTCTATGGCAGTGTTGGTGCTTGCACTCGTTGGCTTGGTGGGCTGCAATCAAGAATCGCCAGCAGTCGGGGATGCGAAGCCGGCCCGTGTGGCGGAGGTGCAGCAGACCTTTCGCGAGCTCTGGCTCGGGCACATCTTTATGATTCAGCACGTCGTATTGGTCAATGTGGCGAACGATTCGTTGGCGCGGGATGCCGCTGACAAGCAAGTTCTGACCAACGCAAAACAGATAGCGAACACCTTTACGCCCTTCTACGGCGAAACGAGGTCTGAGAAGCTCTATACCCTGCTGGCCGCTCATTACGCATCAGTTAAAGAATACTCCGAGGCCACCATCGCGGGGGATACGCGCCGGCAAGATGCTGCGCTTGCCAGCTTGGCGTCCAACGCCGACGACATCGCCGTATTCTTCAACGGAGTCAATCCTCACTACCTGGAGAAAGATACCGTTCGGGGTCTGATCGCGGCGCATGGAGCCCACCACGTTCTCCAAATCAACCAGTACAAGAATAAGAAATATGCAGAGCTAGAGGAAACCTGGGCGATGATGCGACAACACGTCTATGTCATTGCAGATACTCTCATGACGGCGTTGGCGAAGCAGTTTCCGGACAAGTTCTCATAACCGGTAAGTGTTCCCGTCTTGAAGTCGAGAAAACCCAGCCATCATGACGCTTCGTTAATGTCACGGCCGCTTCGCACATGCTTAGCCCGCCAGTGGTATCTGCCCGATACGGCCTTAACCAGGAGGTTTCGACTATGGGCCGTCACCTGAATGCGGGCGCAGAGGATGACCCAAGAATGTTGGATATGCCGACTATCGGGCTGTTTGCTCTGGTCACATTGACGGCTCTGATCGGAGTACCGCTCTTTGGCTACCTGCATGGCTATACGAAGCTGGACTGGACCTTGGCCGGCCTGCTCTATCTTATCAGTGGACTAGGCATTACCGTGGGGTATCACCGGATGATTGCCCATCGCAGCTTCCGGCCCCCCGACTGGATCAAGGTGGCATTCCTGGTCGCGGGCAGCTGGGCGATGGAGAACTCGGCGCTGAAATGGGGCGCCAACCATGCTCGGCACCATGCGCGCGTGGACCAGGAGGAGGATCCGTACAACGCAATGAGAGGATTTTGGCATAGCCATTGTGGCTGGTTTTTCACGAAACGCTCGCACCGGATCGAACGATACGCGCCAGGGCTGCGCGAGGATACTGTGGTGATGTGGCAGCACCGCTGGTATGTCCCTCTCCTCCTGTCAGGGCTGGCGCTGCCGTTTCTTGTAGGGTATGCCTTCAACGGTTGGATTGGCGGTGTCGGCTGCTTCATGCTGGCTGGTGTCGGGAGGATCTTTCTGGTGCTGAACTCCACGTTCTGCATCAATTCCGTCTGTCATCTGTGGGGAAGTCAGCCCTATAGCCGCTCCAATTCCAGTCGGGACAGCTGGTGGGTATCGCTCATCACGCTGGGCGAGGGCTATCATAATTACCATCACACCTTTCCACGGGACTATCGGAACGGGCCCCGGTGGTACAACTTCGATCCGTCGAAGTGGCTCATCTACGTGTTATCCAAGCTTGGACTGGCCGAAGGGCTGATCAGATGCAACTCGGGCAATCGCGCCAGGATAGGGCCACGTACCTCAATGCCAGATGAGTTCGGGGACATTGCCGGGAAACTGCTATAGCCCAGGCAGCAGAGCATCCATGCCTGAGCCGGGGGCTGCGCTGTTGATGCTGGTTGAGTATGAGGTAATACATTCATGAGAGGATTGACGCAGGAACAGAAGATTTTCTTAAAGGTAACCAGCGCCTATGTTGGGGAGGAGCGTCCGGATATGAGTTTCCGGTTTTCGTTCGACGGCGTTCCTCAGCCAGTGATCGGCAGTGGTTCAAGAGTTGTGGACGTGTCTTTTCATAATACTGCCCGCCTCTTCCAAAGAATGTTCCTGGAAGGAAATATGGGATTGGGCGAAGGGTATTCTGAGGGGCTCATCGAGGTTATCGATGAAGATTATAAAGAGTTCTTGGGTATCTGTGTCTACGCAACTTCTCCGCGCATTCTCCGGCAACTTTCGATCTTCGATATGATTGCAGCCGTCCGGGCCAGAGCAGGCGGATATTTTTCGAAGCCCCGAGAGCATGCGACCATGGACAATCATTATTCCCTCAGCGACTGGTTCGACAGCGAGGACGACTCGAATAGATTCTTCCACTATTGGCTCGATCGGGATCATCGCATGTATTCGTGCGGGAAATGGGATCCGGAAACCAAGACTCTTCAGGAAGCTGAAACGAACAAGCTGGAATTTTATGCCAAGCGAATGGGTATCGATGAACACAGTCGGGGGAAAGCTCTGCTCGATTTGGGGTGCGGATGGGGAGGGGTCTTGTTTTTTATGGCGGAGCGATTCGGAGTTCGCTCCAAAGGTCTTACCTTGTCCGCCGCGCAGCATCATTACATTACAAAAGAAATTAGACGCAGGAACTTGCAAGATCTCGTCACGGTGGAATTAAGAAATGTCCATAACATGGAAGGGACATACGACTACATTGTTTCCATCGGCATGTTGGAACATATTACCGACTTCGATGACCTGTATCGGAAAACTGCCAGGGCTTTGAATCCGGGCGGGCAGGCGCTGATGCATTCGATCTATTCGGAGTCATGGTTCTATAAGGCGGATCGATGGTTTCTGAAATACATTTTCCCGTACGGAGCTTGTCCGAACTTTTCTTCTAACATGAGATGCTTCAGGAAGTATTTCAATTTTGTCGAACCGAAAAAGATGCCGTCCTTGTCCTATCCCAAAACGCTCGATGCATGGTTCGCGAACTTTTGTAAAGCTGAGCCACAGATTCGTGATCTCCTGAAAAAGAGCAGTAAAGTGAAGGATGTGGATTTTGCGGTAAGGATTTTCAAACACTACTTGGCGATCGCGTCCGCCAGTCTGACACTTTCCGGATTTGTGGGACACACTCTCGTGAAAGAGCCCCGGGTTCAATCTTAACTCGCACGACTCATGAGCGCGCTTGCGCGTGAAGTGTCTGTCTGGCTCATCTGGATATTTGGTTTATATGGTTAGTTTCGTTCAACCACATAAACAAGACAAACCAAACAAACCTGAGCACCAGCCCGTTCTCACGGGCTTATCCGCGTCATGAATAGCGGTGGCTCAATGGTTCGGTTGCGGCAATGATGGTCTTGTTGGTCTGGCTCCATATGCTTGCAGCGGTCAGCTGGATCGGCGGGACGATCTTTCTTTCCCTGGTCCTGGCTCCCTTGGTCAGAAGCCGTAAAACCGCGCCTGAGTTCATGGCGCTATTTCGTTCTGCTGCGCGACGATTTCGTTTTGTGGTCTGGGGCGCGATCGCCGTCCTATTGAGCACCGGCCCGGTGCTTCTTCAACAGAGAGGTCTTTCTCTTCTCGATCCTGCCGAATGGCCACATGTTTTGTGGATGAAGCTAGGATTGGTCGGAGCACTCCTTCTCCTCACAGTTGTGCACGATCTTCTACTCGGGCCACAGGTGAGGAGGATCAGTGCTCTCCCGGAAGGCGACAGGTCGTCATGGGAGCGGACGATAGTGCGCACCTCCTCCTGGGTGCCTCGCGTCTCGTTGTTGTTTGCTCTATTAGTGCTTGTCGCAGCGGTGATGCTTGCGCGCTCCTAAATTTCTGCGCTGTTGCCTTCCGCCATAGTACTCGTTATCATCGCAGCAGCAAGACTCCCCGCAAGTCATCACATTTTCTCGTTTGAACGGCTTAACTACTGAATAACGCACGTAAAGATCTTTCTGTTCAACTGAGGGACGAATGGTACTGGGCTTGCCGAGCTTTGTTGTGGATATGGTGTGCCACTTTCATGTTGTGAGGCTTGTAGTGCCATTCGGTCGTCCCTGTCCCTGCCTAACTTGCATAGGTGCCGGCTATGCCAGTGAATAAAAAAATCTCCTTTTCGATCTGGTATGTCGTTCTTGCGATTATTGCGATCGTGCTCGTACACGATTTCATCGTAGCCACGCAGAAGCTCGAAGAGCTTCCCTACAGCGAGTTCAGGACACTCCTGGCGGCAGGCAAAGTGGCTGAAGTCACGGTCACTCAACAGAGAGTGACCGGGAAGCTGAAGTCGGACGAAGGGGGCAAAGAGCAGAAGCTGTTTACGACCATTCGGGTTGAAGACCCCGAGCTGGTCAAGGAACTCAACGCACGCAACGTTACGTTTAGTGGCGTGATTGAAAGCACCTTCTTGCGCGATCTCCTTTCCTGGATTGTCCCAGCGGCGATCTTCGCCGGCATTTGGTTTTTTATCATTCGGCGCTTCGGGCAGGGGCAAAGCGGGTTCATGACGGTGGGGCAGTCGAAGGCGAAGATCTATGCCGAGAAGGTCACGAAGGTCACCTTCGCCGATGTGGCCGGTGTGGACGAGGCGAAGGAAGAACTGCGCGAGGTGATCGAGTTTCTGAAGACACCGGAAAAATTCACGCGGCTCGGAGGAAAGATTCCGAAAGGGATCTTGCTCGTCGGTCCACCTGGAACCGGCAAGACGCTTCTGGCCCGCGCCGTGGCGGGAGAGGCTGGGGTGACCTTTTTCAGCATCAGCGGGTCTGAGTTCGTGGAGATGTTTGTCGGGGTGGGGGCCGCCCGCGTGCGAGATTTGTTCGAACAGGCGAAGGGTAAAGCCCCCTGTATCATCTTCATCGACGAACTGGATGCGCTTGGGAAAGCACGAGGGATGGGACCGGTATCGCATGAGGAGCGCGAGCAGACTTTGAACCAGCTGCTGGTCGAAATGGATGGCTTCGATCCCCGCATCGGGGTTATTCTCATGGCGGCGACCAATCGGCCTGAAATCCTGGATCCCGCACTCTTGCGGGCAGGTCGATTCGACAGGCAAGTCTTGGTCGACCGACCGGATAAGATCGGCCGCCTGGCTATCTTGCGCGTTCATGCCAAGCAGGTGACGCTGGGTTCTGATGCGGACCTCGAGGTGATCGCCGGAATGACCCCAGGATTTTCCGGGGCCGATCTCGCCAATATCATCAATGAAGCGACGCTTTTGGCCGTGCGCCGGGATAAGGAGCAGGTGGGCCTCGCGGAATTGCAGGAAGCGGTGGAGCGGGTCGTCGCCGGATTGGAAAAGAAAAACCGGGTCCTCAACAAGATGGAGAAAGAGCGGGTCGCGCACCATGAAGTGGGTCACGCATTGGTGGCGTTGTCGTTTCCCGGCGCAGACCCGATACAAAAAATCTCGATCATTCCGCGCGGGATCGCCGCGTTGGGCTATACCCTTCAGCTCCCGACGGAGGATCGTTTCTTGATGACCAAGACGGAGCTCGAGAACAAGATCGCTGTCTTACTCGGAGGGCGGATTGCAGAAGAACTCATCTTTGGTGAGGCCTCCACAGGGGCGCAGAACGATCTGGTCAAGGCCACCGACATTGCTAAGAGTATGGTGAAATCCTACGGAATGAGCGAGAAGCTGGGGGCCATCACGCTCGATCGTGAACGCCAGCCCCTCATGCTGCAGATCCAAGCGCCTCAGGAGAAAGGCGACTACTCGGAGGAGACCGCCCGCGAGATCGACTGCGAAGTGCGCCGCATCGTCGACGAGCAATTCGAACGCGTGAAACGGCTGCTGGCGGAACGCAAGGCCGCGCTCCTCGAAGGAGCGAAGCGGTTGCTCGATCAAGAGGTGATCAGCGGCGGTGATCTGAAAGCCATCATGGACAAGTACTAGCCGCGCGGCGAGCGCGATCCGAGCAGGCTGAAGGCCAGAGGTCGGAGATCCGAACACTTCGGACTTCAGTCTCAGCCACTTCACTCGTCGCGCTTTTCGCGCCAGTCTCGCCCGCCTCGATTAAGTCGGGCATCGGCAATGAAGGTTGATGAAGGCAGCATTCAAAAGCGGTCTCAGTTTTGGTCTCACGTCCGGCGTGATTACGACATTGGGGTTGATGGTAGGACTCCATTCAGGGACCCACTCACGAAGCGTCGTGATCGGCGGCATCCTGACAATTGCGATTGCAGATGCTATGTCGGATGCCTTAGGCATGCACATTGCGGAGGAGTCCAAGAATAATGGGAATGTGTCGGATATCTGGGAAGCGACCATCGCCACCTTTCTCGCCAAGTTCCTGATCGCGCTGACCTTTGTCGTGCCGGTACTGCTGTTGCCGTTAGAGGAGGCCATGACGGTGAGCGTGGGATGGGGTCTCTCTCTGCTCACGGTGCTAAGTTATCTCTTGGCGCGGGCCCAGCAGATCCCGGCCTGGAAAGTCATTGCGGAGCATGTAGTCATTGGCGTCAGCGTGGTTGCGATCACGCACTATGTGGGCGGCTGGATTCATGCGACGTTGAGCGCGTGAGATACGAGCGACGCGCGACGAGCGGGAAAAGCGAGACGGGCGGTAATATCGTGTCAGGCAAGAGCTAACGTGTGACGTCGGGGCTCGACGTTCCGGAAACCCCGAATTCCAGAACTCGAACTCTCGCGTCTTGCTCGTCCCGCCAGTCCCGCGCGGCTATGCTCCGGAAGTGAAGTCATTGAGAGGGCCATCGATGGTGCAACCACCGCTCGTCGCGTATTTTTCTATGGAGATCGGCCTTGAGTCAGGGATGCCGACCTATGCGGGAGGGCTCGGTGTGCTGGCAGGCGATACGATCCGTTCGGCTGCGGATCTCGACGTGCCGATGGTGGCTGTGTCTTTGCTGCATAGACGAGGGTACTTTTTCCAGCGGGTGGACTCGCAGGGGCGTCAAAGCGAGGAGCCTGTCGCATGGCCCGTCGATGATTTCGCCGAACTGATCGATGAGCGGACTACGGTCGATATCGAAGGACGCACAGTTCATGTCAGGGCCTGGCGCTATCGCGTGATAGGCGAATCAGGGCATGTCGTTCCGGTCTATCTGCTCGATACAGACGTGAGCGAGAATCAGCCATGGGACCGGACACTTACGGATGTGCTCTATGGGGGCGACGATCGGTATCGCTTGTGTCAGGAAATGGTGCTGGGGGTTGGAGGATTTCGACTATTACGGGCCCTCGGATGTGAAGACATCCGTCGGTTCCATATGAATGAGGGGCACGCCGCCTTGCTCGTCCTTGCGCTTGGTGAGGAGAAGCTGGCATCGCAGAACCAGTCGGATTCGATTTCAAGCGAGCTCATCGAAACCATTCGCGAACAGTGCGTATTTACGACCCATACCCCCGTGCCGGCCGGCCACGATAAATTTCCAGAGAAACTCGCATGCCAGGTGCTAGGCGATCGCTGGTGGGCCATACTGAAGACCTGCGGTGTTGAGGAGACGCTCAATCTTACGCAACTGGCTCTGCGGGGCTCCCGGTATGTCAACGGGGTTGCGATGAAGCATGGGGAGGTCTCGCACAGCATGTTCCCCGGCTACCCGATCCATTCCATTACCAACGGAGTTCACGCGGTGACGTGGACCGTTCCGTCGTTCCAGAAGCTTTTCGATGCCCATTTGCCTGATTGGCGGCGCGATCAAC
Source organism: uncultured Nitrospiraceae bacterium (assembly GCA_963781915.1). Taxonomy (GTDB): domain Bacteria; phylum Nitrospirota; class Nitrospiria; order Nitrospirales; family Nitrospiraceae; genus Palsa-1315. The sequence continues at coordinate 223,823 of CAWAIH010000012.1, forward strand.
TTTCGCTGCGCTATGCTGTGGGCATTCCCACCTCGGACATCTGGGTGGCTCATGTGGCGGCCAAGCGCACGTTGGTCGAGCATGTGAACCGGGAATCGAACGCGGGATTCGATCGCGATGTGTTGACGATAGGATTTGCCCGCCGGTTTGCCGTCTACAAACGTGCCGGTCTGATCTTTCAAGATCTCGACCGGCTCAAAAAGATTACTCGTGAGGCTGGCCCAATCCAGATCGTCTTTGCCGGCAAGGCGCATCCGCACGACTTCGATGGCAAGGAAGTGATCGCACATATTCATGCGATGCGCGATGCGCTGCAAGGAGCGATCGCGGTGTCCTATCTGACCAATTACGACATGGAGGTGGCCAAGATGCTCTGTGCCGGTGTCGATGTGTGGCTCAATACGCCGCTGCCGCCGATGGAGGCATCGGGGACAAGTGGGATGAAGGCGGCGATGAACGGCGTCCCCAGCCTGAGTGTGCTCGATGGCTGGTGGATCGAAGGTCACCTCGAATGTGTAACTGGCTGGTCGATCGGCGATCGGGTGGAGGCCTGCCTGGAGCCTCAGCCCGGGATGGATGGCTGTCACGCAGTAGAACTCTACAGAAAACTGGAAGAGCAGGTCTTGCCCTGTTTTTACAAGGAGCATGAACGTTTTACCGAGATCATGCGGCACGCAATTGCATTGAACGGAGCGTTTTTCAATACGCAGCGCATGGTCGCCCAGTACCTCCACGATGCCTATCGTTTGGGCCAAGCGAGCGTGCCGCAGAGCCAAGGGCTTGCGGGGCATTGAGTCGCTCAAATCGCATTGAAGAACCTGTAAACAGTTGACGCGAATTTCCCCACCGGAGCCGCCGTCCTGTCGCGTAACGGGCCAGAATAGTTCCGCGTAAGGAGTTCAGCGGAAGATTTCAAGAGGCCTATGTTTTGCACAATCGAAGGATGCGACGCACGCGAGTTCGTGGTCATCACGAGCGAGCGGCGCACACAACCATATTTACAAGGAGGTTCTCGTATGAAGCAGCTATTAGGAATGATGGCCTTGGCGATCGGCGTTGTGTTGGTGCTGAACGGTCCTGCATGGAGCGATCAGAAAGGTAAGGGGAAGAAAGATGAAGTGAAAGAGACGGTTGAAATGGCCGCAAAGGCCAAGGTGACGATTGACCAGGCGATCAAAACGGCTTTGGAGAAAGTGCCGGGCAAGGTCGTCGAGGCTGAGCTGGAGAAGAAACACGATAAGCTTGTGTGGGAAGTCCAAGTCGTCACGGCGGAGAACAAGGTGATGGAGGTTCACATCGATGCGGAGTCGGGAGCCGTGATCGAGGTGGAGGAAGAGAAGCCTGAGAAAGACATGAAGCGTGAGCAGAAGCAGGAACACAAACAGCAGCACAAGCCCTAAGCGAACCTGGCGGCCGGCAGAACCAGTAGAAGAGGGTTGAGTGTGATAGCGTGTGCCACCAGGGTGGCAGTATCTGATGATCGAGCCTGAGAGCTTCTTGATCATTGTCTGCTGCCGCCCGGGTTCTGGTTCGCTCTTTCAATGAAGATCACACCGTCCATCACCGAGCACGATACACAGGCACCGGTCGTGCCCTGGTATGCGATTTCGTCTGAGCTTTGCGCCACAAGACTGAACACCCATCCTGAGAGAGGCCTATCTGACGAGAATGTTCGAGACCGCTTTACAGCGCAGGGTCCCAACGAACTGCCGGAAGCTCAGCCCCCTTCCCTGCTGAAACTCTTTCTCTCCCAGTTCACGAGCGTCATTGTCTGGGTATTAATCGGGGCGGCGATCATATCCGGGCTCTTGGAAGACTGGCTCGATGCAGCGGCGATCTTGACCATTGTGCTTCTCAACGGTCTGCTCGGGTTCGTGCAAGAGTTCCGGGCCGAGCGGTCCTTGGCCGCGCTCCGAAAGATGTCGATGGCGACGGCGCGAGTAATCCGTGACGGCGTTCTTCGGTCAATCCCCGCACGCGAATTGGTGCCCGGCGACCTTGTCCTGCTCGAAGCGGGCGACCGTGTCCCTGCCGATGTTCGGTTGATCTACGCGGCGAATTTCCAGTCTCAAGAAGCTTCGCTGACCGGCGAATCCACGCCGGTTCAGAAAGCGGCAACCACCCTCGACAGGCCCGACGTGTCCTTGGCCGACCGGGCCAACATGGCATTCATGGGCACCATCGCGGTCTCAGGCAAGGCCCGCGCACTGGTCGTCGCGACGGCGCTCCGAACGGAGCTGGGCCGGATCGCCTCGATGATTCAGAAGGAGTCGGAGGCCGAACGGGCAGAAACTCCGCTGCAACGCCGGCTCGAACAATTCGGCTATACCCTCTTGTGGCTGGCGCTGGCTGTCGTCGCCGTCGTGTTCGCCTTGGGCTATCTGCGCGGCGAGCCGTTGGTGGCGATGTTCATGACTTCGGTGAGTCTGGCTGTGGCGGCCGTGCCGGAAGGCCTCCCCACCGTGGTGACGATTACATTGGCGCTGGGGGTCACCCGCATGGTGCAGCGGCATGCGCTGATACGCAAACTGCCCGCTGTTGAAACGCTCGGATCGGCAACAGTCATCTGCACAGACAAAACCGGCACGCTGACGAAGAACGAGATGACAGTCACGAAATTGTTTACCGGAGGCCGGTGGTTCGAAGTCACGGGCGAAGGCTATGAGCCGGTCGGACAAATCAGTGAGGAGTTAGGGGTGAGGGGTGAGGTGACTTCTCCTGAGTCCTCACTCCTGACCCCTTACCCTTTACCCCGTCACCCTTCACCAACTACTGACGGCCGCCGTGCTGTGCAACGGTGCGACGTTACGGGAGGAGAATGGAACGTGGCAGGTGATCGGCGATCCGACGGAAGGGGCCTTGCTCGTCGCGGCGGCGAAGGTCGCATTGACGAAGGAAGGATTGGAGGACACCTCGCCGTTCGAAGCAGAAATTCCCTTCGATGCTGAACGGAAAATGATGACCGTCATCCGCCGCACGGCGGACGGGAACATGGCCTACGTGAAAGGGGCTCCGGATGTCCTGCTTCCCCTCTGCACGCATCGTCTGACCCTCGAAGGTCTCATCGAGCCCATGAGCGATCAACAACAGCAGATCATCGGCGACACCAACGCGTCCCTGGCACAACAGACTCTTCGCGTGCTTGCGGTGGCGCATCGGCGCCTCGACATCCAGGGTATGAATCTATCGACCGATGCGGTAGAGAAGGATCTGGTGTTTCTTGGCCTGTGTGCCATGAGGGATCCGTTGCGGCCAGAAGCCGTGGAGGCCGTTCGTCTATGCCGTGAAGCCGGTATCAACACCGTGATGATTACCGGGGATCACAAAGAGACGGCGCTTGCCATTGCTAGGGACATAGGTTTGCATGACGGTGACGGCTCGGCACTGACAGGCCAAGAGATCGACAATCTCACCGAGGAACAACTGGCCCAGCGTGTGGAGCACATCGCGGTTTACGCCCGCGTCTCGGCGGAACACAAACTGCGTATCATCCAGGCCTGGAAACGCCAAGGCGCGATCGTGGCGATGACGGGAGACGGCGTGAACGACGCGCCTGCGATCAAGGCAGCGGATATCGGCATCGCGATGGGGATCAGCGGCACCGATGTGACCAAGGAAGCCGCCGACATGGTGGTCACGGACGACAACTTTGCCTCGATCGCGGCTGCGGTTGAAGAAGGCCGTGGGGTCTTCGACAACATTCGGAAGACCGTCCATTTCCTCCTGTCGTGCAACCTGAGTGAAGTGCTGGTCATGCTGTTTGCTGCGTTGCTGGGCCTGCCTCTACCGCTCCTCCCGATTCAGATTCTCTGGATGAATCTCGTCACTGACGGTATCCCGGCCTTGGCGCTGGCGGTCGATCCCAAGGCGCCCGATCTGATGAAGCGTCCACCTCGCCGGCCGGAGGCTCGGCTGTTGGACGGCGGACGATTACTGGCAATCGGCGGAGAGGGGTTGATGCTGGGGTTGATTGCGTTAGGAGCGTTCAGCTATAGCCTCTATGGCCTGCATCAAGAACTCGATCAGGCCAGGACGGTGATCTTCACGGTGATGGTGGTGGCGCAACTGGTGCATGTCTTCAACTGCCGAAGCGAACGGCTGTCGCTCTTTCAGTTGGGCGTCGGGACGAATCGCGCGCTGGTGTGGGCCTTCCTCCTCTCGCTTGTTGTACAGGTGGCGGTGCTCACCGTCCCAGCCGTCGCGACGATCTTCAAGGTTGCGCCGTTGCCGATTGAAGATTGGGCGTTGATGGGAGGCATGGGTCTGTTGCCATTCTTAATCATGGAATCGATCAAGCTGTTGAGACGATGATGAATGTATTGGCGATCAATAGTGGAAGTCCGTCCTTGAAGTTCAAGGTCGTCGAGTTCGACGAATCTCCGAAGACTGCCGCCCGCGTCACCTTGAGCAGTCGCTGTGAAGGGTTCGTAGAAGAAATCGGATTTGCGGCGAGGTTGTCCGTCACAGCCGGGTATCCGCGCTTGCAGCAGACGCTTCATGAATAATACGGGCAGGCTGTCCCGAGAGGATTTCTCTTACGATGTCTCATACGTGGAGTTATTGGAGCAGCCCATCGGCTGAGGTTTTTGAGCAACTCGACTCAGGCTCCAAAGGACTCTCCGGCGATGAGGCGCGACGGCGTCATCTGCGCGACGCCCATCTTCTCTTGAAACCGAAGAGCCTGCTGTCCACCTACGAGCTGCTGTTTCGGCAATTCACCAGCCCGATCATCCTCATCCTCCTGGCGGCCGCGGGGCTGGCCTTCTTTCTGGCGGATCCGACCGACACGGCGATCATTCTCATGATCGTGCTCGCCAGCGGCCTGCTCGGGTTCTGGCAGGAACGGAGCGCGAATCAAGCGGTGGCCAGCCTGCTTGCAATCGTGCAAGTCAAAGCAGATGTGTGGCGGGATGGAAGCCCGGCTTCTGTGCCGGTTGAGGAGGTCGTGCCGGGCGATGTCGTCCTACTCAGAGCGGGGGATACAGTTCCCGGCGATTGTCTGCTGCTTGAATCGAAAGACCTATTCGTGGACGAGGCGACGCTCACGGGCGAGACCTATCCGGTCGAGAAAAGCTTCGGTGTCCTGCCGGCCGACATTCCACTCGCTCGACGGACGAATAGTCTCTTTCTCGGGACCCATGTCGTCAGCGGAAACAGTACGGCGGTTGTGGTGCACATCGGGTCAGATACGGAATTCGGGAAGGTCTCGGGCCGGTTGCACCTCAGGCCGCCCGAGACGGAGTTCGAACGAGGCATCAGGCAATTCGGGTATCTGCTCTTGGAAGTGACTGTCGTGCTGGTCGTCGCCATTTTCGCGGTCAACGTGTATCTGACCAGGCCCGTACTCGAAGCCTTCTTGTTCTCTCTCGCCCTCGCGGTCGGCCTCACCCCGCAGCTGCTGCCGGCCATCATCAGCATCAACTTGGCCCATGGGGCCAAGCGCATGGCCCGGCAGAAAGTGATTGTGAAGCGATTGGCCTCGATCGAAAACTTCGGGAGCATGACCGTCTTCTGTTCGGACAAGACAGGGACATTGACCGAAGGGCTTGTCCGGCTGAAGGCCGCGTGCGATATCACGGGGAATCCGAGCGAACGGGTGCTCTTGCACGGCGCGCTCAACGCGAGTTTCGAAACAGGGTTTCATAACCCGATCGACGAAGCCATCCGCACCGCTCGCTCGTTCGATCTCTCCCCCTATCGGAAATTGGATGAAGAGCCCTACGACTTCGTCCGCAAACGATTGTCTGTGTTAGTCGCGACGCCGACCGGCCATCTCTTGGTGACCAAGGGGGCCCTGTCGAATGTGCTGACCGTCTGTTCAACCGCCGAGACTGCGGATGGCACGTTGGTTGAGCTGGTTGCCGTGCGAGATGCGATCCAATCGCAGATGGCGCAGTGGGCTGGCCAGGGATGGCGGGTGCTCGGGCTCGCCTCTCGCGAGATGGGCGCGCGAGAGGGCATGACCAAGGACGATGAGTTGGACATGACGTTCTTGGGATTCCTGCTGTTCGAAGACCCCATCAAGGCCGATGTCGTGGAGACGATTGGCCGCCTCAAGAGCCTGGGCGTCACGTTGAAGATCGTGACTGGCGACAATCGTCTCGTCGCGGCTCATGTTGGACAGGCGATAGGCTTGTCGAACGGAAATCTGTTGACCGGCGAGGATTTACGGCAGATGAGCGACGAAGCGCTGGTGTCGCGCGTGAATGACGTCCATGTGTTTGCCGAGGTCGAACCGAATCAGAAGGAACGGATCATCCTGGCCTTGAAAAAGGCAGGCCACGTCGTAGGCTATGGGGGCGACGGCATCAACGATGCTTCGGCATTGCACGCGGCGGACGTCGGTGTGTCCGTCGAGAGCGCGGTAGACGTGGCGAAAGAAGCGGCGGATATCGTATTGTTGGAAAAGGATCTGGGCATCCTTGTCGAAGGAGTGCAGGAAGGGCGGAGGACGTTCGCCAACACGCTGAAGTATGTCTTTATGGCGACCAGCGCGAACTTCGGCAACATGTTCAGTATGGCGGGGGCGTCACTCTTTCTGTCCTTTCTGCCTCTACTGCCCAAGCAAATATTATTGACCAATCTCCTGACCGACATTCCGGAAATGACCATCGCCGGTGATCGCGTGGACGAGGAACTGATCGATCAGCCCAGGCGGTGGAACATCGCCTTCATTAGGAAGTTCATGCTCACATTCGGTTTAGTGAGTTCTATATTTGATTATATTACGTTTGGTGTGTTGCTCTTGTTCCTTGACGCCGGTGTCGAGGAATTCAGAACCGGGTGGTTTGTGGAGTCGGTGATCTCCGCCTCGGTCATCGTCCTGGTCGTTCGGACTCGCCGGCCGTTCGCTCGCAGCCGACCGAGCCGTGGGCTACTGGTTGCGACGCTGGCAGTCGTAGGACTGACGCTGCTATTGCCTTATACGCCGCTGCGCGGGCCGCTGGGGTTCGTGCCGTTGCCGCCGCTGTTCCTGGCGGCCTTATTCTGCATCGTCGTCGGCTATGTCGTTGCGGCTGAAGTGGCGAAGAAAGTTTTTTACCGGCATGTCATCTATTGACGAGGTCCGGCGCTGCTACTACCCTTCGATGGTCAACTGGTCTGTGATTACACAAGGGAGGATCACGATGAAGACGCGCATGGTTCTCATGACCCTATGTCTTGGTGCCGGCTTATGGGAGGGCTGTCATCCGGTTCCACAAGTGGCTGAGGCTCCCAAGCCAGGCCAGGTGACGTTTCAACAACACTGTGCTGTCTGTCATGGGCCAATCGGAAAGGGCGATGGCTATAGGACGTTCAATCCGCCGGTTACGGATCTCACGTCGGCGAAGGTGTACACGCAACTTGCGCCCCAGCTTATTCGCACGGTGCATAAGGGACGGGCCAACACTGCGATGGGAAAGTGGGAGAATGTCCTATCCGATCAGGACATTGAGGATGTCGTCGCCTATCTTCGCAATGTGAGGGACTAGGAGGCTGCCATGGTTTTCGTCGGATTGGTGAGGCCCGCCTGTCTCGTCATAGGCGTGGGTCAGGTGCAGAGCGCAGTAGGCGCGAGGGCGTGATGTCCACCATCGACCGTCTGCCACAAACCGGTGGCAAGGGGCTCTACCTGAAGCAGCAACTCAAGGACAAGCTGATCGTGCACAAACTGTACATCGACAAACACGGTCAAGACCTGCCGGAAATCCGGAACTGGAAGTGGAGCCTGGACGGGACGTAGAAAGAAAAGGTGATGGTGGAAAAGGCGTGTGTCGAAAGTAAACTGAGGGTGTTTCAGCGAGAACAAACATGAAGTACAAAACCAGTCATTTAAACCTCGGCGTGGTGGTCTCGGTGCGCGGCAGTGTCGTAGATGTACGGTTCGATGCACAATTGCCGCCCATCTACTCATTGCTGCACGCAAAGGAGGGGGAAATTGCCATTGAGGTGTTAGCTCAACTCGACGCACATCGCGTGCGCGGGATTGCGCTGACCCCTACCGAAGGTCTCGCGCGTGGCATGGTGGTGGAAGACACCGGCGGGCCCTTGCGGGCGCCGGTTGGCAAGGAAGTTCTTTCGCGCATGTTCGACGTGTTCGGAAATGCCATCGACCGCCAACCGGCGCCGACAAATGTCCAATGGCGCACAGTCCATCGCGCTCCACCATCCTTGGCGCGACGTTCTACCAAATCCGAGCTCTTCGAGACGGGTATTAAGGTCATTGATGTGCTCATGCCACTAGAGCGCGGCGGGAAAGCAGGCTTATTCGGCGGGGCGGGCGTGGGCAAGACGGTGTTGCTCACCGAGATGATTCACAACATGGTGGGGCAACACGAAGGGGTGAGTATTTTTTGCGGAATCGGCGAACGCTGCCGCGAAGGGGAGGAGCTCTACCGCGACATGAAGGCGGCGGGCGTACTGCGGAATATGGTGATGGTGTTCGGCCAAATGAACGAGCCGCCGGGCAGCCGATTCCGCGTCGGCCATGCTGCGCTGACGATGGCCGAGTATTTTCGCGACGACGAGCATCGCGATGTGCTGCTGCTCATCGATAATATTTATCGTTTCATCCAGGCTGGCATGGAGGTATCCGGCATGATGGGGCAGATGCCGTCGCGCTTGGGTTATCAGCCGACCATGGGCACCGAGTTGTCGCAATTGGAAGATCGCATCGCCAATACCGATACCGGCGCGATTACCTCGATCCAGGCGGTGTATGTGCCGGCGGACGATTTCACCGATCCGGCAGCGGTGCATACCTTTTCGCATCTTTCTGCGTCCATCGTGCTGTCGCGCAAACGGGCGAGTGAAGGGCTTTACCCGGCCATCGACCCGTTGCAGTCCAGTTCCAAAATGGCCACGCCCGGCATCATCGGCGAACGGCATTATGCCCTCGCGCAGGACATCCGGCGGACGCTCGCGCAATATGCAGAACTCAAGGACATCATCGCGATGCTGGGCTTGGAACAACTGTCCCCGGAGGACCGCAATGTGGTCGCTCGAGCCCGACGTCTGGAGCGTTTTCTTACCCAGCCGTTTTTCGCTACCGAGCAGTTTAGCGGTATCAAAGGAAAGCTCGTCAGCCTCACGGATGCGCTGGACGGCTGTGAGCGTATTTTGCGTGACGAGTTCAAAGACATTCCGGAGAGTGCGCTGTACATGATCGGGGCAATTGACGAAGCCAAGGCCGACCCGAAGCTCGTGGCGAAACCTGACGCGGAAGGGGAACATGCAACCAGCACGCATGAATCTTAAGATTCTGCTACCCTTTAAAATCTTCGCCGAGAAGACCGACGTATTGCGCATCGTCGCAGGGACTCGCGAAGGCTCGTTTGGACTCTTGCCCCACCGGCTCGACTGCGTGGTGGCACTTGCGCCTGGGATACTGGTTTTCGAGACCGAAGCAGAAGGTGAAGTATGCATGGCCGTTGATGAAGGCGTCCTGGTCAAAATCGGCGCCGACGTGCTGGTCTCTGTGCGCAACGCGATTGGGGGAATGGACCTCGATAAACTGCACGAGGCAGTAGAGCGGGAATTTCTGAATCTGGACGAGCAGGAAAAGAGTGTGCGTTCGGTGTTGGCGAAGTTGGAGAGCGGGTTTATTCGTCGTTTCGCAGCGTTTTATCATGAGTGAAGAGCCGGAAGAAAAATCTGAGGTGGGCGCGACGGAATTCAGCCACCAGGTAGCCGCGAAGGCGGCGCGCAAGCTCAAGGCGCAACGTCATGTCACGCAGACCGTCTGGTCCGGCTTGGGCATGATGGGCATGGTGGGCTGGTCGGTGGCGGTGCCGACGCTGCTCGGCGCGGCACTCGGGTATTGGCTAGACAAGCACCATCCGTGGAGCCATTCCTGGACACTTATGCTGCTGGCCATCGGCTTGGGCCTCGGTTGCGTTACTGCGTGGCATTGGGTGGCCAAGGAACAGAGGGACATACGCGAGCAAGAGGAGAATAGCCATGAATGAACCATTGAGTCTGGCGTCCGCCTTGGTCACGGGCGTTGTGCTCGGAGCGATTTTTCTCGGCGGCCTTTGGTGGACGGTACGGCAGGGTCTTTCGTCCAAACGGGTGGGGCTTTGGTTTCTCGGCAGCCTGCTGCTACGCATGGGCATGGCTTTGGCTGGATTTTATTTTGTCTCGAACGGTCATTGGGCGCAGCTGCTGTTGTGTCTCCTTGGATTTGTCATGGCCCGCCTCGTCGGGACGTGGCTGATGCAGCCGTCGGGAGGAAACCGCCCTCCCCAGGCAATGGAGGGGAGTCATGCACCTTAGCCCCGACGACATCATTTTCTGGCAACAGGGGTTTCTCAAACTCAACGCTACGATCGCCTTCACGTGGGGACTGATGTTCGTGTTGGTGGCCGGATCAATACTCGTGACGCACAACCTTTCCACGGGTCTCCGACGTTCCCGCTGGCAGAATCTCCTGGAAATCGTCGTCAGTGCCATCAAAGAGCAAATCGCAGAGGTCGGCCTGCATCAGCCTGAGAAATATCTCGGATTTCTGGGTACCTTGTTCCTGTTTGTCGCAATCGCGAGCGTCTTCACCATCATTCCCGGCTATCAGCCACCGACCGGTTCGCTCTCGACCACCGTAGCGCTGGCGATTTGTGTATTTGTGGCTGTGCCGCTATTCGGCATCGAGGACCGCGGGCTGAGCGGATATCTCAGAGTCTACTTGAAACCGACGTTTATCATGTTGCCGTTCAACATTATCAGCGAACTCTCGCGCACCTTGGCCCTGGCCGTCCGTCTGTTCGGCAATATGATGAGCGGGACGATGATTCTCGCCATTTTGCTGACCATTACGCCCTTCATCTTTCCGATCGCTATGAGCGCGCTTGGACTGCTTACCGGCATGGTGCAAGCGTATATTTTCAGCATCTTGGCCACGGTGTATATCGCGGCCGCCACGCGCGTGCGCAAGCCGGAGGCAGGGCTCGAGCCCGAGGACTGAAACCACTACGCCAACCACGAAAGGATCTACTATGGATAGCATGACACTCATCGCAATTGCCTCAATCGTCACCGCCGGCCTCACGATCGCCCTGGGGAGTATCGGACCTGCGCTCGGCGAAGGGCGTGCCGTCGCCACGGCACTGTCTTCGCTGGCGCAGCAGCCCGATGCCGCAACGACGATCACACGCACCTTGTTTGTGGGGCTCGCAATGATCGAGTCCATTGCGATTTATTGTTTCGTAGTCGCGATGATTCTCATCTTTGCCAACCCGTTTTGGAACCACGTCATTGCCATCGCTGCGGGAAAGTGAGTCATGCTGATCGACTGGTTTACCGTCATTGCGCAAGTGGTCAACTTCCTCATTCTGGTGTGGTTGTTGAAGCGCTTCCTGTACCGACCCATTCTCAATGCCATCGACGCGCGGGAGAAGCGGATCGCCACGGAACTCGCGGACGCGGACGCGAAAAAGGCCGAAGCCATCAAGGAGCGTGACGAGTTCCAGCACAAGAACGAAGAGCTCGACCAGCAACGCGCCGCACTCTTGAGCAAGGCGACGGACGAGGCGAAAGCCGAACGTCATCGGCTTCTCGACGAAGCGCGGCAGGCGGCTGATGCGTTGAGTGCCACGCGACAGGAAACGCTGAGAAACGACGCCCATAACCTCAATCAGGCCATCAGTCGCCGGACCCAGCAAGAAGTGTTTGCCATCGCGCGAAAGGCACTGACGGACCTTGCCACGACGAGTCTGGAAGAACGTATGGGCGAGGTGTTCACTCGCCGCTTGCGGGAGATGGACGGCAAGGCGAGAGCAGGCCTCGAAGCGGACCTCAAAACAGCGCCTAACCCCGTGCTCGTACGCAGCGCGTTTGACCTGCCTGCGGAGCAGCGCGCGGTGATACAACAGGCGCTCAACGAAACCTGCTCGGCTGAAATCCACGTCCGATTCGAGACCGCGCCGGACTTGATTAGCGGAATCGAACTCACCACGAATGGACAAAAGGTGGCTTGGAGCATCGCGGATTACCTTACGTTCCTAGAAAAGGGCGTCGACGAACTGCTGAAAGGGAAGGACAAACCTAAAGCCAAAGCCGCGTCTCTACCTAAAGAACCTACGCCTGAAACAAAGAGCCAATGAACACGGATCCTAAAAGCCTGCAGCAGGTGTTCGACAGTGCATTCGCGGGAATACGCGACGCGAGGGAAGCGTTTACGCCACAACTTGCGCCACGGGAGGTGGGCACGATCACCAGCATCGCCACGGGCATCGCAAAAGTCTCAGGCCTCCCCGGCGTGGGTTTTGAGGAGGTGCTGAAGTTTGCCGGGGATGTGTATGGCATCGCATTCAACGTCGATGAAGACGAAATCGGCGTGGTTCTGCTGGGCGACTACTGGCAGTTGCATGCGGGCGATGAAGTCGAACGCAGGGGGCACGTGATGGACGTGCCGGTGGGAAACGCCTTGATCGGACGCATTATTAATCCATTGGGCCGGCCTCTGGACGGCAATGGCCCGGTGGTTACCAGCGGGCGCATACCTATCGAACGCACGGCACCGCACATCATGGACCGCGCCCCCGTTACTGTACCGTTGCAAACCGGTATCAAGGTCATCGATGCGCTCATCCCCATTGGGCGCGGCCAGCGCGAACTGATCGTCGGCGACCGACAGACAGGCAAGACCACGATCGCGCTCGATACGATTCTCAATCAACGCGACCAAAATGTCCTCTGCGTGTATTGCGCCATTGGCCAGCGCGCGTCCGGCGTGGCCAAAGTGGTCGCTGCCCTGCGCGAAAAGGGCGCGATGGATTACACCATTGTGGTTGTAGCCGAAGGCAACGATCCACCCGGCCTTGCCTACATCGCTCCGTACGCCGCGACTAGCATCGCAGAGTATTTTATGGCGCAAGGCCGCGACGTGCTGGTTGTATACGACGACCTCACGCATCATGCGCGCGCCTATCGCGAGCTGTCGCTGCTGCTGCGTCGCCCGCCCGGTCGCGAGGCGTTTCCCGGCGACATCTTCTACCTTCACGCGCGGCTGTTGGAACGCGCAACGCACTTGCACCAGGAACTCGGTGGTGGATCGCTGACGGCGCTGCCTATTATCGAAACCGAAGCGCAGGACATTTCCGCCTACATTCCGACCAACCTCATTTCCATCACGGACGGGCAGATTTACCTCTCGCCGTCGTTGTTCGAATTAGGCGTGCTGCCGGCGGTCGATGTCGGCAAATCCGTCTCGCGCGTCGGCGGCAAGGCGCAACGCGCGGCTTACCGTGCGGTAGCGGGCGATCTCAAGCTCGCCTACGCGCAGTTCGAGGAGCTCGAGACCTTTGCCAGGTTCGGCGCCCGGCTGGATGAAAATACACGCAAGATCATCGAACACGGGCGGCGAATTCGCGCCTGCCTCAAGCAGCCTGAATTCGCGCCGGTATCCGTGGCCGCACAAATCGCTGTGCTGCTTGCGTTGACTGCGGAACTCTTCGACCGCGTGCCGCTTGATCAGATGACGGCCGCCGAACGCGTTCTGCGCGAGGCGGCGGCGAACATCCCGGCGGAGGTATGCGCGCGATTCGCAACCGCCAACAAGTTGAGCGATGAGGATCGTACAACGATCATCGAAATCGCCCGCCACTCGCTCGTCCGTTACCAGCCAAAGCCGGGATCAAAACCTGAACCCAAAGGCGACCCCATGCCTGAGGTGCACGCCAAACCGAAGCCAAAGGCGGAAGCCAAGGAGAAGTCGTGAGCGATACCACGACGAGCCTACGGCGGAAGATCAGCAGTGCCGGCGATCTCCAATCCGTCGTTCGCACAATGAAAGCCCTGGCCGCTTCGAGTATCGGCCAATACGAGCAATCAGTGCGCGCGTTGGCCGACTACTATCTGACTGTGGAGCTGGGGTTGAGCATTTGCTTCCGGGAAAGCGGGCCGACAGCGCTGTTGGCAGACGGTAACGGACGCACCGGTGAGGTCTCCGTCGGTGCGATTGTATTTGGTTCCGATCAGGGGCTGGTGGGGCAGTTCAATGACGCAGTGGCTGATTTTGCGGCGAAGGCCCTAGCCGCTCTTCCCGGCAAACATCAGATTTGGGCAGTCGGGGAGCGCGTGCACGGGCACTTGTCTGACGCGGGGCTGCCGTTGGTCGGACTCTTCACCGTGCCGAACTCCGTCAAGGCCATCACCCGGCTCGTCGGGCAGATTCTCGTGGAAAGCGAGACTCGCCACAGCCGGGGTGAAGTCACCGAGCTCTATCTCTTCTACAACCGCCCCACGTCCGGGGCGGTGTATACGCCCGTCAGTCAGCGACTGTTACCGCTGGACGAAACCTGGCGGCACAAGCTGGCCGAACGTCCCTGGCCAACGGGAAACTTGCCTGAGGTCATGGGTGGCGGCACCGCGACCTTGCGGGCGCTCATCCGCGAATATCTTTTCGTCTCGCTCTTCCGGGCCTGCGCCGAATCCCTCGCGAGCGAGAACGCGAGCCGCCTCGCGGCAATGCAACGCGCTGACAAAAATATCGATGAATTACTGGAGCACCTCAACGGGACATTCCATCGTTTGCGCCAGAGTGGCATCGACGAGGAACTGTTCGACGTCATCTCCGGCTTCGAGGCGCTTTCAAAAGGGAAGGCGCCTCGGAGCGCGAGGGATTGAGCAGGGGCAAATCATGAAGACGAAAATCAATTCCAATGATTTTCGTGTGCCGGCGAGGAAAGAGCTCAACCTCACAAAGTGGCCGACGTCCCAAGCGTGGCTCACGCTCCCAACTCGGGCCATGTGGTTTTCCGGCAAGACCGTGCCGTTTGCCATGGGCCGACCGGAAAGGGCGATGGCTATACGACGTTCAATCCGCCGGTTGCGGATCTCACGTCGGCGAAGGTGTCTACGCAATTCGCTCTCCAGCTGATTCGCACGGTGCATAAGGGACTGGCCAACACTGCGATGGGAAAGTGGGAGAACGTCCTGTCCGACCAGGATATCGAGGATGTGGTCGCCTATCTTCGCAGCCTGAGGGACTAGCAGGCTAAGGCGAGGCATTCGGAATTGGGGCCTGCTCGTCGCGCCTTTCTCGCTTGTCTCGCGCGTCACGCTCCCCAGTGCTGACCGACTGTTCCAGCATCCTGCTGGTGAAGGGTGAGGGAGAGTGAAGGGTTAGAGGATTAATTGGAGAGGGAGAAATCAATCATGGAGACAAGGCCTAAGTCGTACATTTATCACACATCGGTCAAATGGACGGAACAGCGCAAGGGGGTCATCTCCTGCGCCGGTAAACCGGATATTCAAGTTGCCACGCCGCCGGAGTTCAAGGGACACGAAGGGATCTGGTCGCCTGAGGATCTATTCGTCGCGTCCGCCAATATCTGTCTCATGACGACGTTCCTGGCGGTGGCGGAACGAGCAGGGCTGGTTTTTACCTCGTACGAGAGTGCGGCCGAAGGGAAGCTGGAATTGGTCGATGGGAAGTTTCAGTTCACAGCCATCACGTTGAAGCCGACCATCACGCTCCCGGCGAACGCCGATGCAGGGAAAGCCAAGGAGTTGATCGAGAAAGCCGAGGCGAACTGTCTGATTTCCAACAGCATGAAGGCGAGAGTCAGTTTGGAACCGACCATTCGGTAGCAGGATGCTAAAAACGTTGGCCAGCATTATAGGAAGGTTGAGGCTCAGATAAATAAAGTTACGTCTTCCTCAACCTTGACCTTAGCCTGCCTCAAAATCTGTGGCGTCTTGCGACAGTGACCAGATTCTCCTCGTGGTATTTTTCGTCATTCACGGTTCGAGTCGTCAGGCGCTGACATCCTTCACAGGCTAACCCACTGGTAGGTATCAGTATTTCGACAGCCGATGGAGTGCTTGTGATGGCACAGCACTCGCAATGTCCCTGGGAGACTCCTAGAAAAAGGGGTCTTCTCCCAATCGAGTGGGTAAGAAATGGCTAAAACGTGTTTAGAGTCCGCGCCGGGCAAGGGTTTCTGGGTGATGCTCATTTGTCATTCCCGCGAAAGCGGGAATCCAGTGATTGCGGATGTCTAAACAGCCAGCGGTCTCTATCCTTGCCAGCAAGCGAAATGGCACACTGTACATCGGAGTGACGAGCGACCTCATCAAGCGTACCTGGGAACACACACACGATTCGGTTGAGGGTTTCACGAAGAGATACAGGGTGCATGGCCTGGTGTATGACGAGTGGCATGAGGATATGGAGTCAGCCATTCGCAGAGAAAAACAGATGAAGAAATGGAACAGGGACTGGAAGCTGGAACTGATCGAGAAGCAGAATCCGGACTGGAGAGATTTGTGGGAGGGAATTCTTTGAGCCGTGTATTCCCGAATGGTTCAAGGGGGGATACTGGATTCCCGCTTTCGCGGGAATGACGAATTGTACCCACTCACTTTGGAGAAGACCCAGAAAAAGAAAGGGCGGAGTATGGGGCTCGCCGGAATTGTGCTCAGTCTATTGATCGGGATCATCGCGGTTGGTTGTTCCGGCAGCATGGGACTTAAGGATCGCTCTCCCTGGGTAGGAGTTGGTGATCCGGTCAAAGGGCGGGAAATCTATATAAACAACTGCATGCGATGCCATGGAACCGATGGGAAAGGGTCGCCCGGGATTTCGCTCGTTCCACCGCCGGCAGATCTGAGTTCGGATGCCGTCCAGAGTCGATTCACAAGCACGTTATTTCGCAGCATTCATGGGGGCAAAGCGAACACGGCAATGGGAGCATGGAAACATGAACTTTCCGATCAGGATATTTGGGATGTCATGGACTATGTGCGGGCGTTTCGGGTCGGAAATGAGAAGCGGCAGTGAGGGTGAATCTTTCTACCTGGAGCCGTCTCGAATGGCTCGCGCTTCACGTGCGAGGGTTTGTGGCGTCTTGCGACAGTGAGTAGATTCTCTGCGGGGTCTTTCTCGCCACTTGCTGCAAGCCGTCTGTGCTGGCTCCGGGTTACTTCTCCTAACATATTGTTTGTGCGATGGTTTAGTCCCGCATATTCCCACGCCTGCCTGGCATCTCACTCGCAAGGTGACTGAGGTGGGGGCGCGAGGAGCGAGACTCACGAGAAAAGCGAGATGAGTGAGGTCGGCTGAAGGCTGAAGTGTTCGGAACTTCGAAATTCATGACGCGCTTTTCCCGCCAGTCTCGCCCGTCTCGCTTGAGTCATACGGGCTAAGGAGGCGTTGCGATGAAGGCTGTATTGGTCGGAGTTGCGCTGTTGGCGTTAGCCGGAGGCGCAAGTTTGAAAGAATTGAATGTGTCTCAGCCGGAGCGTGATGTGCTGAGCGGCAGAGTCATCTATTCGACGATCTGCATCCGTTGTCATGGGGTCGAGGGGAAGGGGGATGGCCAGATGAAATTTACTCCTCCGGTCGCTGACCTCACCTCCATGGCAGTTCAAGGGAAGCTGGACGCGAGGTTATTTAAGAGCGTGCATGACGGTAAGCAGAATACGGCAATGGGAGCCTGGAGGGAAGCACTCACGGACGACGAGATTTGGGATGTGCTCGCCTATGTTCGAACCCTGGCTCCCGAAGGAGCCGGCGGCATGGGCAGCGGGCTTCGATGAGATCGACGCTCTGTCGGATCGCGTTGGGGCTGTGGATCATGACGATTGGGGTTGCCGGCTGGTTTTTCGTGCAGGGGTGGACGACGAAGAGCACAGATGGACGGACGGTGATTGTCTTAGCACCGGCAGAACGCGACTTGGTCCTCGGCGAGATGCGGATGCTTCTGAAGGCGGTCCATGCTGTGGTCACAGGTTTGGCCGGTCAGGATCAGGAGGCAAATCGAGCGCAGATGGAGCAGGCAGCCCGCTCTGCAGGAATGCACATGGCCGAGGACGTAAACCCGGCGCTCATGGCGAAGCTGCCGCTGCCGTTCAAGCAGATGGGGATGTCGATCCATCACGATATGGACGCGTTGGCGGATGCGGTTGTTCACAAAGAGACTCCCCAACAGATTCTCCAGCGTCTCTCCAGCATGACGGCCCGATGTACGGCGTGCCATGACATGTATCGATTCTACGAAGAACGTTAAACGTGAATCGTGAAACGTAAAACGTAAGACGTGAAACGCGAGAAGCGCGACGAAGGAAATGAACCTTTCACGGCTCATGCGGCGTGATTGTGAAAGAGTGAAAGCTCGTGCCAAATGACGGGAGCGTCTTCTTCAACTGGTACTACGCGGCATCTGATGCTGGCGGTCATGGCCGTGGGGGTCGTGATCGTCTTGGGGACGTTCGGCTACATCGTGATCGAAGGCTGGTCCGCCTTCGATGCGTTCTACATGACGGTCACAACCGTCGCGACCGTCGGGTTTCAGGAAATTCATCCGCTGTCGACGGCCGGCCGGGCCTTCACGGTAGGCCTGATTATCAGCGGCGTGGGAACCCTATTCTATTTGTTGGGAAACCTCGCGCGGCTGCTGGTAGAAGGGGAACTGAGAGCTCTTTTGGGGAGATATCGGACTGAGGGAAAGATGAAGGCTGTGATAAATCACTTCATCGTGTGTGGGTACGGACGCATGGGTAAGCGGATCTGCAAGGAGTTCCGCGCGAAACCGCTCCCGTTTGTCGTGATCGATAAGAATCCCGACGTGATCGCCTCGTTGCAACGGGAAGGCTTGATGGCCGTGGAAGGCGATGCCACGCAGGATGATGTCCTGATCCGGGCGGGGATTGAACGGGCCAAAGGGGTGGTATCGGTCGTGAATACGGACACGGAGAACCTCTTCATCGTGCTGACTGCCAGGGGGCTGAATAAAGACCTCTATATTGTAGCGCGAGCTGGCGACGAAGGCTCGGAACAGAAGCTCATGCGGGCTGGCGCAAACCGCGTATCGTCGCCCTATCACATCGGCGGGATGCAAATGGCGCAAGCCGTGATTCGTCCTGCTGTGATGGACTTTCTCGAATTGGCGACGCAGAGTGAACACCTGGATCTTCAGATGGAAGAGCTGACCGTCGAACAGGGCTCACGCTTCGACGGACGGACTCCCTGTGATTGTGGATTTTCCGAAGATCCAGGACTGGTCCTGATTGCGGTCAAGCGCACGTTGGGCCATCTTGAGTTCAACCCTGGTTCCAAGGTCCTCCTGGCCAAGGGCGACAAACTGATTGTGTTGGGTAAGCCGGAGAGCTTGAAGCGCCTTGAATCCGTCATCAGATCCCAAGCAGTAACCTAGCAGGCTGCAGAAAACCATTTCGGTACAGCAGCGCTTCGATGGCCTGCACGTCTGGGACAAGTCCGGTTTGGTTTGTTTATCTGGTTGATTTGGTTCATCTGGTTCGTTTCGTTCAACCAAACAAACGAGACAAACCAAATAGACCAGACAGACCAGAAAGACTAGACAGACGAAACGAAATGAAGCGTCATGGCTGAACAACAGGGCGAGCAGGC
The DNA here is from genome assembly GCA_963781915.1 of uncultured Nitrospiraceae bacterium. Classification (GTDB taxonomy): domain Bacteria; phylum Nitrospirota; class Nitrospiria; order Nitrospirales; family Nitrospiraceae; genus Palsa-1315. The sequence continues at coordinate 243,171 of CAWAIH010000012.1, forward strand.
GGCGAGCAGTCTGTGCGATCAACTGCAGATGACAGGGGAGGAGCTGCAGACCAGGCTGGCGTTTCTTTCCTTTGGTGAACAAGACAGTCAGAATCTCGTCGAGATCCGCGACGTGATCGTGTCACATGTGGACGAGATCATCAGAGAATTCTACGACCACCTGCTGCAATTCGAAGAATTGCGCGGGATCCTGTCAGACCAGTCGCTCGTGGAGCGACTCAAGGGGACGCAGCGCCAGTACTTACTCAGCCTTGGACTATCCGCCGACTGTGTAGAATATACGGAGGGGCGGCTTCGAATCGGATTGACGCACGAACGAGTCGGGCTCAAGCAGAAGTGGTATTTGGGTGCGTACCACAAACTCTATGAATTAATTCTCCAACGCCTTGCGGCTCGATATTCGGGAGACGCGAGCAGGCTGTCCTCATTGGTTCTTACGTTGAATAAGATCATCACGCTCGATGAGGTCTTTGTCGTGGAGACCTATTACCATGCGACGATGCAGCGTTTGGAAGACAGCCTGCATCGGTTGAAGGACGCCCATCGGCAGCTTGAAGACTTTTCCCGGCGGGACTCTCTCACGCCGGTGGATAACCGGCGCGCGTTGATGGAGGCGCTGGCCATGGAGTTTCACAGGAGCCGCCGTTATCAGCACCAATTCGCGCTGTTGTTTCTCGATGTGGATCACTTCAAAGAGATCAATGACCGGCATGGGCATCTGTTCGGCGATCACGTGTTGCTCCATGTCGTGCAGTCGGCCAGGGGAATCATCCGTCCGTCCGATATCATGGGCCGCTACGGAGGTGAGGAGTTTGTGATCGGTTTGGTGGAGTGCGATCAATCCGGCGCCCTGCAGATTGCCGAGCGTATTAGGCTGAAAATCGCACAGGAACAGTTTACGTGGGAACATCATTCCACCGTGGTAACGGTCAGCATCGGGGTCGTGATGTTATCTCCGGAAATCGATCAAGTCGAGACACTCGTGACTCGCGCGGATCAGGCCATGTATTACGCCAAGCGCAGAGGGCGGAACCGAGTCGAGTTGTACAGCGAAGCCTGCTCTTCGGAGAATCAGCTGGGATGAATTGAGGTGCGATTTGACGAAGTATCTGTGCAGATGTATCATAAAATCGTCATGTGTAAAATTATTCTTCTCGTGCTGCTGTGTCTGACAGTGATATGCATGGTCCCGCTCATGGGGAGCCATCATCTAGCCTCAGACCATCTACACCAAGATGCTGCGACGTCCTGCTCCACCTGCATAGGAGCTGTGGCTACGAGCACGATCGTTGTTCTCTTCACCTTGCTCGGCTTTTCGAGCCTCATCATTCCTGCCACACCTGCGCTCAAACTGGTTGTCCGTGAATTCCATCCTCCTCGCTTGCGCTGACCCACATAGCCGTTTCGTCTACTAGCAGGATGCTGAAAAAGTCCGCCAGCGGCGTTCTCGCATCGCTCAGAGGCTCAACGTACCGAAGCGTACGCCTCGCCTCTTCGCTCGCTGCGGCCTTGCTGGACGGCCTTTTTGAGCATCCTGAGCTATTGCGGCATCAGAGGCATTCAGCGAGATTTCAGCAGAGTTTTGTGTATGAACCGAGTTTTTCCGCAGACTGCTAGAACGCTTTCCAAGAAAACAGCTGCGACGGGTTTGCTTGGGCTGGTCTGCCTAAGTACCAATCGTGGGCAGGGGTACATCAAACCCTGAAAAGCGAAGGGTGGTGCACGATGAACGCCGATTGTATTTCGAGGCGTCTGCTGCTGAAGCGCGCGGCGGCGCTGGGGCTGCTGGCAGCGGTGGAACGACTCGTGCCCGCTTATGCCCTGACGAACACCACCGCCAACTCCGGTTCCCAGACCGCGCTAAGCGGAGATGTCATTGATTTGACGATCAACGAGCAGTTGTTCCTCCTCGACGGGCGAACCGGGATGGCTATGACGATCAATGAAACGATACCGGGTCCCATCATTCGCTTGAAAGAAGGTCAGCTGGCGACATTGCGTGTCACGAATCGCCTGGAAGAAAGTTCGTCGATTCATTGGCACGGGTTGCTCCTGCCACCCGCTGTGGACGGCGTGCCCGGCGTGAGCTTCGCGGGGATCAAGCCTGGCGCGACCTTTACCTACCGCTTTCCGGTCAGGCAAAGCGGTACCTATTGGTTTCATAGTCACTCCGGCGGGCAGGAGTTAGCGGGCATGTACGCGCCGATGATCATCGATCCCATCGAACCGGAACCGTTTCGCTATGAGCGTGAGTATGTGGTGATGCTCTCGGATTGGAGTTTTGAATCGGCCGAAACCCTATTCTCAAATCTGAAAAAGCAAGGAGGCTACTATAACTTCCAGAAACGTGCGGCGGGCGAGTTCTTGACCGATGTGAGACGCATGGGCATTTGGCCGGCGATCAAGAACTACTTGATGTGGGACCAAATGCGGATGGACCCGACCGACTTTGCAGATGTGACAGGCTACAGCTTCACCTATCTGATGAACGGATTATCGCCAGCCGGCAACTGGACGGGGCTGTTTCGTCGAGGCGAGCGGGTGCGGCTGCGATTTATCAACGCGGCCAGCATGACCTTCTACGACGTGCGCATTCCGGGGCTCACCATGACGGTGGTGCAGGCCGATGGGCAGAATGTCCAGCCTATCGTGGTGGATGAGTTTCGCATGGGAGTGGGGGAGACGTACGATGTGATCGTCGAGCCTGCCGAGGACCGCGCCTACACCATCTTTGCCGAGACGATGGATCGCAGCGGTTATGCGCGTGGCACGCTCGCGCCTCGCCTGGGTATGGCTGCGGCAATTCCTCAACGTCGGCCCAGGCCGCTCCGCACGATGGAGGACATGGGCATGAGTATGGAGGGCATGGAGATGGGAGGCATGAAGGACTCTCATGGCGTCATGACAATGCCTGACATGCAAGCATCCGGCGACACCCAGAAGATGAAGCCTTCTGACGATAGGTCTCACACAGAGCACATGCAGCACGGTTCGGGAACATCGCCTGTGCAAGATATGCAGGCCAAGGATGCGGGCGATCAAGGCCGCTCGATGATTCCCGGAGCCGAGCCGGTGAAGCATGGTCCCGACGATCATGGCCCCGGCAATCAAATGGTTGCCGAGTATTCGCGGAGCCGGTTGGGGGAACCAGGGAGAGGACTGGAGGACAGTGGACGGCGGGTGTTGCTCTACACAGATTTGAAAAGTCTTGTGCCCTATCCAGACCAGCGGGGGTCGGAGCGGGAAATCGAATTGCATCTTACCGGCAGCATGAACCGGTACATATGGTCCTTCGACGGCAAGAAATATTCAGAAGCCCCTGATCCGATCCGCTTTCGCTATGGCGAGCGGGTGCGATTGACCTTTGTGAACGATACGATGATGGAACACCCGATCCATCTGCACGGGATGTGGATGCATTTGGAAAATGGCGCCGGCGCCTATCTTCCCCGGAAACATGTGGTCGTGGTCAAGCCGGCAGAACGCCTGTCTGTCGCCGTCACAGCGGACGCGCCAGGGCTCTGGGCGTTTCACTGTCATCTGCTCCTCCACATGGAGGCGGGGATGTTCCGGCTTGTCGAGGTGTTGGAGCCATGAACGGAGTAGGCGTTCCTGTCAGATCCTCCGTAAACCTCTGTGCAGCCGTTTTGCTCTTCTTGCTCAGCGACGGCATCGCCCTGGCGATCGTCGCTGCACAACCTTCGATCGACTTCCCCTTGACTCCAAAGAAGTCAACGATGACCGATACGGCCCAAAAGGGACAGGCGTCAGCCGGCCCGACCGCACCCAAGACCTCTGTACCCGCCGATCCTTCCGACAAGCTGGAAGGGACGCGGTCTAAGTTTTCCCCGCCAGGCGACTGGCCTGCTCCCGTCAACGATCAGGAGCGCCGTCTATTCACTCTCATCGACGTCCTCGAATACCGCCCGAGAACAGGTGGGACTCAAGGGCATGACGATTACCGGTGGGATATCGAGGGCTGGTACGGCGGGGATTACAACCGAGTCTGGTTCAAAAGCGAAGGGCAGAAGGACACCGCCTTCAAAGCAGACTACGACGTGGACTTTCAACTCCTGTATGGCCGGTTCATCCAGAAGTATTTCGATTTTCAGATCGGTCCCCGCGTCGAGACTCAAACATTCCGCGGACGCAACGTGACCCGTGGTCTCGGCGTGATCGGGATCGAAGGACTTGTGCCGTACAACTACGATTTCGAGTCTTCTCTGTTCATCGATCAGAACGGTGCGGTGTCCGCAAGGCTGGCATTCACGAAAGACCTATTGCTGACGCAACGCCTGATCCTCCAGACCCGCTTCGAGACCAACGCCGCCGTCCAACGAGTCGAGGAGTTTACGACCGGTTCCGGACTCAACAACCTCGAATTCGGGGGGCGGCTGCGTTATGAATTCCGGCGCGAGTTTGCGCCCTACATCGGTATCTCCCTCGACAGGAGTTTTGGCGAGACCGCCACTCTCGTGCGCCAAGAGGGGGGCAACCCGAGTCAGATTCGATTTGTGGTGGGCGTGCGGGCCTGGTTCTGAACCGGATCCTGTTCAGAACCCTTCGGCCTTCCATTCCTCAGTTGCCGCCTGGCTCTTCCCGGTTCGCCTCTCACTCAGCACTCAGCACTTTCCGTCCCGTCCCTCGTCAGTCTTCTGTGGCATCTCGCAACAATCGCGAGATCGGCGCTGTGGCTTTTAGCTCCAGGGCGACCGGAGTCTGATGGCTAATTGTTTGATTTGAGGGATTAAAGCGACAAGCCGGCTATCCCTGTTAGTGGCACAGTCTTGGCACAAGGGAGGAGTATGATGTGGCTGATGCCGACTATTCTAGCGGCGGTGTTGCTCGTGAGTTGCTCAGGCGAGAGAGCTCAGGTTACGACCGGGGAGACTCGAGTGACTGAGCCGACAGGCAATGTAGCGATAGAATTTTCTCCACCCTCCCCAGAAACCATTCCCGGCAGTCAACTGGGTGAACAGATCAGGCTTGGCTATAAGATCGTCGTCGATACACAGCAATATGCCAAACCCTATGTCGGCAATAGCCTCAACTGTACCAACTGTCATCTTGACGGGGGCCTCAATCCGAATGCTGCCTCGTTCGTCGGCCTAGCCGCCGTTTATCCAGAGTATCGCGCCCGCAATGCAAAAGTGAATACGCTTGCTGATCGTGTCAACGAGTGCTTTGAGCGGAGCCTGAATGGGCGGGCGCTCCCGCCGGACAGCTCCAAGCTGGAGGCCGTCGTGGACTACATCACCTGGCTTTCACGCGGAGTGCCGAGCGGTGCGACAATATCCTGGCGGGGTTTCCAGCGTATTCGGTCACAGCGCCCAATCGACTCAGACAACGGGAAGAAGGTGTTTGCGAGCAAATGTGTCTTCTGTCACGGCTCCGATGGTCTGGGAACGATGGCGGCGCCGCCGGTCTGGGGACCCCAGTCCTACACCATTGGCGCGGGCATGGCACGGGTGAGCGTGGCCGCTGCCTTTATCAAATCGAACATGCCTCGTAGCTGGGGTTGGAGCCTGTCGGACGATGACGCTTTTGATGTAGCCGCGTACATCAATGCCCAACCGCGGCCGGACTTCCCCGGCAAAGCGAATGATTGGCCGAAGGGCGGCAAGCCTTCCGATTCGCCATACTAGGCGTGAGACGTATCTCGTTATTCGCGCGAGACAAGCGAGACTTGCGAGAAAAGCGGGACGGGTGAGGTGGGCAAAGAAGTTCTGAGTTCTGGGTTCTGAGTTAGAGACCGACGGAAAGAACGGGATAGGCGAGAGTTCGAGGTTTCCAGAACTTCGAACTGCTTGTTGCGCCTGTCGCGCTCACCATTCACGAACGACATAGAAGAGGGCGCCATGAAACTCATAGTCTCATATCAAGGTGGAACTCGGCATGACATCACGAGCGGTAAGCACCGGGTCGTGACCGATCAGCCGGTCGAGGATGGAGGGCAGGATGCCGGCATGAGTCCTGTCGAACTCTTCGTCGGTTCACTGGCTAGTTGTGTCGGTTATTTCGTGGGCCGCTACTGCGACCGCCATCAGATCTCGACCAAAGGGTTGAGCGTCGAGGCGGAATGGACCATGGCGGAACAGCCGCATCGGGTGGGCCAGGTCACACTGGCGATTCACTTGCCGCACCGCATCACGGTCGAACACAGCGAGCGACTCCTCAAGGTGGCGCATGGCTGCACCGTACATCAATCCCTCGCGGTGCCTGCCGGCGTGGCGATCGAACTCAACCCCCATCACCGCGGGGAGAAGCAATCGTGAAAGAAGAACCGGCATCCCGGCTTCTGTCGCGGCGGACCTTGCTGAAAAGGGTTGTTCATGGACTGGGCGTTACACTCGCGCTGGGCCACGTGATCCCACGCGTGCAGGCTGAGGAGCGCGATGTCTTGAAGAATGAGACCGACCAACTTACTGTGCGCGTGGCACGACCGTTGGATGCTGAAACCCCGGTGCAAGAGTTCGCTTCCTACCTCACGCCGAATTCCCGCTTCTTTGTCCGCAGCCACTTTGGCCCGCCTCCGGCAGAACTGCTCTCCGATCCGAACTGGAGCCTGAGTGTGGGTGGTATGGTAGACCGATCGCTGGCCTTCACGCTCAAAGAGCTGAGACAGTGCGAAGAAATCGTCGTCACGGCTGTCGTGCAATGCAGCGGCAATGGTCGCGCATTTCATCGGCCCAAGGTCCCTGGCGTTCAATGGGAGCGTGGGGCGGTCGGGAATGCGCAATGGACGGGGGTGCGGCTGAGGGACGTGTTAGCCAAGGCCGGGGTTCAAGCCGGGGCGCATCATGTGCAGTTCCAAGGAGCCGATCGACCAGTCGTGGCCTCTGTACCGCTCTTCATCAGAAGTATTCCACTGGAGAAAGCCCTTCATCCGGACACGATTCTCGCCTATGAGATGAACGGGCGTCCGCTCCCTTTGTTGCATGGAGCGCCATTACGAGTGATTACGCCTGGCTGGATGGCGGATTCGTGCACCAAGTGGCTGACGGATATCACAGTGCAGGCCGAGGAGGCGCAGGGATTTTATATGCAGACGGCCTATCGTGTGCCGATGACACCTGTGGAACAGGGCACAGCAGCGAGCGGACAGTCGATCCCGGTGGAAGCCATGGTGGTGAAGTCACTCGTCGCGGTGCCGCAAGAGGGCAAGATCGTGAAGTCCGGTCTCGTTATTATTCAAGGCGTGGCGTGGGGCGGAGAATTCAAGGTTGCGAAGGTCGAAGTGTCGTTCGACGAAGGGAAAACGTGGGAGACAGCGCGGCTGGTGGGGGAAGATCATCCCTACGCGTGGCGACAATGGCAGTTCGTCTGGAAGGCCAAGACCGCCGGCACATTCACCATTCTCTGCCGCGCGACCGATGTACGGGGAGCGACGCAACCGGCAACGACTCCTTGGAACCCAAGCGGGTTTTTGTGGAATGGGTGGGATCGCGTCTCGGTGACGGTGGCTCTATGACGAAGGTTAGCGGAAGCATGATGTTCTCATTGGTGATCGGGCTTGCGGGCCTGGCCGTTGTGACGGCAGCGCAAGAGGAAGATATGGCAAGGGTTAGCGCCGCGCTGGCGCCACGTGCAGAGAGGCTGATTATCGCGCGCTGTGCCGTCTGTCACAGCGCTGATCTCATCGCGCAGCAGCGGTTGCCTCGCGCGCGATGGGAGGCCACGGTCGGGAAAATGGAACGTTGGGGTGCGGAGATTTCCAAGGACGAGACAGACCTGCTCGTGCGGTATCTGTCAGCGCGGTATCACCCTGGTGCACCGGATCGACTGCCGCCGCTCGACAGTGAATTGAGGAAGGCGGAGCCGCTTACGCAGGAACCGGTGGCTGAAGGTCCGCTCACGGGGGTCGCGGCCAGAGGAGCCGGTATTTTTGAACACAATTGCCAGGCTTGTCATGGAGCAATGGCGATAGGCGGTATGGGCCCGAAGCTGGTGAAGATTCCAATTCTTAAACATGAGGATCTGTTTACGGAGACGGTCCTGCATGGACGAGGGGCGATGCCTGCGTGGGGTTCAGTGCTGAGTCCTCAGGACATTGCCGATATTCATGCGTGGTTAGTGACGAGGTAAGGGATCAGACGAGGGCACTCAAGATGAAAGGGGACGCGATATGAATTTGAGAAGAGGGGTTGTTATCGGAGGTGCGCTACTCGCGTTCGTGGGGCTGATGTCGTCCCCTCATCTGTTGTTCGCGAGCGATCAGCCGCGAGCGAAAGAAATCATTCAGCAGACCTGTGTGCAATGTCACCGGCTGGAAGGTCAGCCGGATTCGCGCTTCAACCTGAAGGCGCCCGATCTCATCTGGGCTGGGAGCAAGTATCAGCGGTCCTGGTTGATCCGGTGGCTGATGGGCAAAGAAGCGCCGTTGTATGCGAAGGGCTATCGATGGGATATGACTGAGGTTCCATCCAAGCATCCGATGGTGACTGAGCCGGAGGCCAATGCCATCGCCGACTACTTTGCTGAGCACAACAAGGATCCTCGCGTGAAGGTCGGCGCGTTCGATCTCTCGAAGGTGACGAAGTTCGAGGCCTCATTCGGCGGGATGGCTTACAAGGCGCACGCATGTCTCGGTTGTCACGTGATCGAAGAGAACGGTAAGTTTATTGGTGGTCCTCAGAGCGCATCGCTCGTGGCGGCCGGACAGAGGTACGACCAGGATTGGCTCTTTCGCTTCGGGCAAAATCCACAAGATTTCACGCCACATAGCGGCGAGTTTTTGGCCGATGCGACGGAACCGCAGCTCCGCGCAGTGATCGGGTTCCTCATGGTGCAGGGAGTGAAGGACTTCAAATATTATGAGCCCTGGACAAGTCCTGAATTCGGGATGGCCAGCGTGGATCGCGGGAAGGTGATTTATAAAGAATATTGTTCGCAGTGTCACGGAGCGACGGGCAAAGGGGACGGACCGGCGGCTTCCGGCCTGGAACCCAAGCCGGCGATCCATGCCAATATTCCATTTGAGAAGCTTCCGAGTGAGTATCTCTACAACGTCATCAATCATGGCGGGGTTGCGATAGGCAAATCGCCGAATATGCCCTATTGGAATTTGACGATTGGTCAGCAGGGCGTGGCCGATGTGATCGCGTATCTGAAGGTGACCTTCAAAGGTGTCCCTGATATGGCGGCTGCCCAAAGGGGGGGAGAGGGGGTAACTTGTGTGCAGCCGCGCCAGGCGGTAAAGGTGTCGGACGACTTCTTGGTCAAAACGAATCCGCTTCCTGCGTCTGCCGGCACGGTACAAGCGGGAAAGGAGTTGTTCCTCAAGACGGCGCAGCCTGTTGCCTGTGCGATGTGCCATGGAGAAAAAGGCGACGGGAAGGGAATCATGGGAGCAGCTTTGTCGCCGCCGCCGCGAAACTTTACATGCGGGGCGATGATGAAAGACATTCCCGATGGTCATCTGTTCTGGGTCATCAAGAACGGCTCGCCGGGAACAGGGATGATGTCGTTTGCCGGGTTGCCGGATGAGCAGGTGTGGCAGCTGATTCACTACGTCCGATCATTAGCCAAATAGGGATACAGGGGGTAAGGGGTTCGGGGTAAATGGCGAGGGGGTAGGGGTAAAGGGATATTGGGATAATGGGGCAAGCGGTAAAGTATTGGTGAAATAAACGTGAACGTCAAGGAGTAGGAAAACATGGCGACATTTATTATTTCTGGAAGCAGAGGCACTGATGATCCAACCATGGCAACGTTGCCGTTCATGGCTGCGAAGGTTGCGAAAGAGCAGGGACACGAAGTCGTGCTCTGGCTCTGGAACGAAGCGGTCACGCTTGCGCGGAAAGGAACCGCCGATCATGTGACGGGGGTGAACCTGACGCCACTCAAAGATTTACTGGCAGCCGTGCAAGCGGCGAATATTCCCATCTGGGTCTGCGGAGCCTGCGCGGTTGCGCGGCAGATCGGCGCGGGGGATCTTGTTTCTGGCGCGACGATCAAGGGCATGCCGGACTACATCAAGGCCGTCGCCGAGCGTGACCGCAACGTGGCATTCTGATCGCGCGGCGAAGAAAGGAAGCTTTGTATGGGAACCGAAAGTGAATCGACTGGAAAGCCAAAGGGTCGAGCTGGCCGGCGGGATGAGGTGGACATCGATGAGCGCAATGAGCTGGAGACCATTCCGACGATGGTACCGCGGGAAGGAGACGGTTATCGAGCTCCGCTCAGCGGGTTGGTCGGCCAGGGGCTTGGACGCATCGGCGAATCGGGCCACGGCTTGACCGAGGATGATCTCCGAAGGGTCAATACGAGAAAAGGTTTTATCCAGTTGCTCGAGAACAAAGCCGTCGACATCGAGGAGGTGCGCAGGACACTGTTGTACGAGCAAGAGCTGCGGCAATTACAAGTTGAATTGGTCAGGCTTCAACGGTGGGTGCAGAACAAGGGTGAACGAATTGCGATCCTGGTTGAAGGGCGCGATGCGGCAGGGAAGGGTGGTACGATTCGTCGCTTCACCGAGCATCTGAACCCTCGCGCCATGCGGGTGGTCGCGCTGCCCAAACCCTCGGATGAGGAACGGGGGCAGTGGTACTTTCAGCGTTATATCCGCCAGCTGCCGAATAAGGGCGAGATCGTATTCTTCGACCGCAGTTGGTACAACCGGGCGGTGGTCGAACCGGTGATGGGATTCTGCAGCAAGAAGGAACACCAGCGGTTTTTGCAGCAGGTTCCGGAGTTTGAGCATATGCTCTACGAAGATGGTGTGACGATCATCAAGTTTTGGTTCTCCATCTCCAAGGAGGAGCAGGCGAAGCGATTCGAAGCGCGCAGGCAGAATCCGCTCAAACAATGGAAGTTAAGCCCGGTCGATGATAAGGCGCAAGAGCTGTGGGACTCCTATACCCGGTACAAAGAGGAAATGTTCAGCAAGACGCACACGACCTTCAGCCCCTGGATTATCGTCAAGGCCAACGACAAGCAGGCGGCGCGATTGGAAAGCCTCCGGTACGTACTGAATTTGTTGCCCTATAATGGCAAGGACGAAGCCCCGATGCGACTGGCGCCGGATCCCAACGTGATTACGCGATTCCACCGCAAGATGGTAGTGCTGGATTTGTAACAGGCTCCAGCAAGGGACTCTATGCGTCCGATTCATCCGATCGATGTCCATCTGGTTGATCTGGTTAGTTTCGTTCAACCAAAACCAGATAGACCAAATGAACAAGACAGACGGGTGAACTTTTTCGGCACCCTGTTACAAGGAGGAAGGCGATGAAGCTGAGAATGTTTCTGTTGCTGGTCGTCGTGGTTTCCTTGGCCGTTCCTGCCGGAGCTGCCGAACGGCATATGATGCAGTCGTTGGTGCCGGCCGACAAGCTGGCCGCAGCGCGCGCACTCACGAGCCCCTTGCCGAAATCCCCTGAGACCGTTGCGCAGGGCAAAGCGCTCTACAATGGCAAGGGCGCCTGCTTCAACTGTCATGGAAAAGACGGAGACGGCAATGGGCCGCTGGCGGCCCAACTGAATCCCTCGCCTCGCAATTTCCAGCACCATGGATTCTGGCGCCATCGCACGGAAGGCGAAATATTTTGGGTGATCAAAAATGGGTCAGCGAATACCAGCATGGTCGGATTTGGCGGGCAACTGACGGACGAAGAGATCTGGGCTCTCATCCAGTACATCCGAAACTTCGGTGGTGAACATGGGCCCGGCATGATGGGACGTGGAGAAGGTATGGGACCAATGATGGGGCCGGGAGGCGGCATGGGCGGCATGGGACAGGGCGGACGGAGAGGTGGGATGGAAGGCATGGGCGGACAGTAGACGGACGGTTGTGAGGGCGACGTCCGCGGCCGATAACCGTGATGCTGAATTTTATGGTAACTACTCAGGGGTTCAGGCTGAGAGCACTAGGCTGAAGGGATTCAGGCTGAAGGTCGGAGTTCCGAGTTCCGAACACTTCAGCCTTCAGCCTGTATCCCTTCAGTCTGTACCCCTTCGGCCGTCAGCCTATCTACTTGGTTAGTTATCAAATAAGTTGAATCCTTTTGAAGTTCCGTGTCTCCCACAGTCAGTCGAATAGGTACAGTCTTTCTCAGCCTAGATGAACTAGGTCGAGACCCCCTGTACTAAACCCCCAAGGAGGTTCTCATGATTCGAGCATTAAGTATCGCGTCGGTATTGAGTTTCGCCGTGTTCTCTATGGGAGCTGCGTTGGCTCAGGAGCACACCCCTGCTCCGGCGGCGGAGAAGAAGCCGGGCCCGGCCGATGGCTTTAATATTCACGTCATGGCCCCGCACAAGTTTGAAGACGGCACCGTGCACGGCCCCTATCACCATTATTGCAAGTCAATTTCTCCGGAAGTCCTGCAATGTCTGCTATTTGAATCGACCGATCCCAATGCGCGGCTCACGGACGTCGAGTATTTCGTCTCCAAGAGCGTCTCGCGGGCTCATGTACCGCTGAAAACCTGGAACAAGTACTACCATGACCACGAGGTTGAGGTTGCCTCGGGCCGCGTCCAGGTTCTCGATATGCCGGACGCGCAAGCCAAGGAAGTCGCCGCAGCTGCGGCTCAGACAGACGGGATTATTTTCCACCTCTGGCCGGATGGAGCCAAAGCGCCCAACGGAGTGGTCGGCCACCCACAGTCCGTCGCACACAAGCATCGAACAAAGTAAGCTCAGCAGGCTGTGGGAAAAAGATAAGCCTGGTCTGTCTGGTCTCTCTTGTTTATCTGGTCTATCTCGTTTGTTTGGTTGAACCAGACAGACCTGATAGACCAAGCAGACCAAATGAACATGATTTTCTGGCGAGGGGAGTCTGGCAACAGGTTCTCCTCGCTCTGCCTCTATCTTATTCGAAGAAGGACTTTCGTTATGACCAGTCGAGTCGGGATTGCATCAATTACTTCACTGGTGGTTGGAACGCTGCTGATTACCGAGGGCCTGACATGGGCGGCTGACAAGGCGGTCATGCGCCCGCGGGTGCCCCGCGATCAGATCGAAGCAGCCCGGGCTGTGACAAATCCGCTCCCTGACGGCGAGGAATCGATTGCGAAGGGCAAAGCCCTGTATGAAGGAAAAGCCTTTTGCAAGGTCTGTCATGGGCCGGATGGGAAAGGGCTGGGGGCGGATATCGACCCGAGGACTCTGAAAGGCCCCTTACCGAGAAATTTCACCGACAAGAAGTGGCAAGCCGCTCGAACCGATGGAGAACTGTTCTGGATTTTAAAGAACGGCAGCAAGGGTACGGCGATGGCCTCTTTTGTTCCGCTCGTGCTGACGGAAGAAGAAGCCTGGCAGGTGCTACGATACGTGCGGTTCTTCGCGGCAGTAAAGCAGTGATATGTCTGCCCAAACGATGTCTGTTGTTACCAGAGAGAAACTGACGCCGTCCTTTCAATGGAGGAAGGCGATGAAGCTGCGTATGTTGCCGTTGCTGGTCGTTGTGGTTTTTCTTACCATCCCCTCCTGGGCTGCCGAACGGCACAGGATGCAGTTGTTGGTGCCGGCCGACAAGCTGGCCGAGGCGCGCGCGCTCATGAGCCCCTTGCCGAATTCCCCTGAGAATGCCGCGCAGGGTAAGGCGATCTACAACGGCACGGGTGCCTGCTTCAGGTGTCATGGGAAAGATGGGGACGGTAATGGGCCTTTGGCCGCACAGTTGAATCTTTCACCGCGCAATTTCCAGGACCACGAATTCTGGAGCCATCGTACGGAAGGCGAAGTCTTCTGGTTGATTAAACACGGATCGCCCGGTACCGGGATAGTTGGATATGGAGATCAACTGACGGACGGAGAGATCTGGGCACTCATCCAGTACCTCCGCAGCTTCACCGGTGAGCATGGGCCGGCATGATGGGACAGGGTGAAGGATGGGCTGCCCCTAAATCCTACTCAAATCCATAACGATTTATCTTCTGTTTCACTGGCTCTACAGTTACCTACCTCAGCCGCGTTGCGGGTTGTTGCTTTTTGCGACAGCGTTCTTTTCTCTTAAGACCTGGAATGCCCCAGGAGTCTATCGTTCCTCTTCGTGCGTTTCCTTAAGGCCTCATCAAATCAGAGCAATCAGTGATCCCCTGGCTCTGCTTTTCTGGCACGGCCTTCGCTTTTCAATAGAGGACAACACAGTCTATCTATCCAAGGAGGAATTACTATGGACAACCGAGAGACACAATGTTCCGGACCGGCTGTTGTACTCGCATTCTTAGGGGGGGCCATGGCTGGGGTAGTGGCAGGTCTTCTTCTCGCCCCGAAGTCCGGTGAAGATACGCGTCGGGCGTTGAAGGGGTATGCCAGGAGGACAGAGGAAGAAGTTTTGGAGCAGGCGAAGGAGGCGCGAGCTGCCCTTGATGAGGCCATCGATCGTGGTAAGCGGTTCATCGCAGAGAAAACGGCTGATGCCGAGGCGGCGGTCAAGGCCGGGCGAAAGACCATGAAGGAAAATATCGAAAAATGTTGCAGCTGACGTTGCCGTCGTCAGGGAGGGGCTGGTGAGACCGAGAAATCGTTGCTTGTTCATACCGGGGACATGTGAAAGGACTGATAATCGATCATGGCGTACTAACTGATTGTTTTAATTTAGAAATATTCTAATGTCGCTGGTTTTGCCGCCACCATTATATATAGGGAGAAGCAGGGCCATGGCGCATCATGCGGCGGCGGAAGAATTGGCGCGCATCATCCCCACGAATGACCTGAAGCAGATCTTGCCGCAGTTCAATAACGTGCTGAAGGCCTGCGTGGCCTGCCATTTTGAGTTTACAGTCAGAGAACAATCGTGAAGCGTGAGATCAGATTGGTGCTTTGGTTTATCTGATGGGTCTTGGTTAACCGAACAAACGAGATAAACCAAATCCACTAAATTACAGTCTGCTGTGTTATCGGATAACGAGCACGGAGCAGCCGGCCCGATGCACGATCCCGTGCGACACGCCGCCGAGCAGGAATCGTTCGAACCCCTTCCGCCCATGAGAGCCGACCACGATGAGGTCATGATTCTTACCCTCTTCGCACACAATAGTCACGGGATCACCTTGGCGGATATCAGTAGACACTGTGAAGCGTGGGCTGGCCAGCGCCTGTGCCGTGTCGTTAACTACCTGTTCAGCATGCCGTTTATTTTCTTCAGACCAAGGTTTGAATTGCACCATTAGATGTGGTTCGACTATAGAGAGCGAGGGGATGACCGAGAGGATGGTGACCGCGACGGGGTTCTTGAAGGGGTGCAACGTCAGCCAGTTGTGTAGACGAACCGCATCCTCGCGGTTTTCCACCGCCAGGAGGATGCGGATGACGGGTCGAGCCTTTCCTTTCACGATCAAGGTCGGCACCGTGGAATGGAGCAAGATGCGGTGTGAAATGCTGCCGGCAAACATTTCCGTCAACCGGCTGTGATCGTGTGTGCCGACAGCGATGAGGTCGGCCTTGACCGCGGCCGCGCTGTCGAGGATGAAGGCAGCCGGGTGCTGGACTTCGCACATCGATCGGATGGAGGGAATCGCTGCCGGCAACAGGATGCGGCAGCGCTCAATGGCCTTGAGACCGGCATCGATCATGGCCTGCCGGAAATCGTCGTACCCTTGCAGATTGGTTGCTCCGGCCACGAGGGGGGACTGGAACATGCCAAGGTCCACCCCATGTACGAGCACGACGTCGTCCGGCCGGTGAGCGACCCAATCTGCTCCACTGCGGCAAAGGCTTCATCCGACCAATCCACGCCGACTACGATTCTCATGGTGCCTCCCATTCAAAATAGCGGGTGCGGTGCCGTGCCGAACGGCAAGACCCGTCGCGTTTCCCCGGCATTCCCGCGAATGCGCCAGAGGCCGCCCTCAAGCGTCAGAAAATGTACTTCTTCGTACCAGCTGTCAATCGGGATCCGGAGGCCGCTGGTCTTCGAGATGCCGGACAAGCTCCCCGTGCAGGTTACTTCGATGATGGCGTTGGATCCCGATCCCATCTTGGCGATCTTTGAAAAGAAATGCACCTCGCTGATATCACGGTATTCCTCGAATAGGTTGGACCAGATCTTACGAATATCCGCCTGTTTCAACCCATGATAGTTGTACTGGGTTCCATAGAGTGCCATGACGCCGTCAAGATTTCCCACCGCGATGGCTGCTTCAGCCTTGTGAAACACATCTAAGACCTGATTGACGGTAGGCTGATCCACCTCCACGACTGCGCTCTGCGGAATAGACGTCGCCGCCTCTCCCGTCGCTCCTGTCACCAGACTGACTGCTGCTATTGCGACAAGTATCCATCGAGTGGGGAAGGACCACATTATTCTTTTCCTCAAAGGCTGAGATCAGGATTCAGTTCGTCCATATGACCCGTATGAATTGTTCATCCTGATCGTAATGTAACTGTAACTCCCCATGGTAGGCCTGTTTCAGTCCTTCGCCGATTCGCCTGGGCAGATGGGTATCGGTCGTCGAAATGACCAAGCCCTCAGGGCGTGATTCAATGGCCATGATTCGGGAGAGCGGGTGTTCCTTTTTTTCCTTCTCTTCCGTATTTTTGACGATGCCGATCAGCTGTTCCTCCTGGGTATCTTTGAATGGCCCTTTGATCGTGACGAGGCCCTTGGGGTATTTATCGTGGATCCGGTGACAAGCCGGACAGACAGTCTCGTGCGCACCTGCCGGTTTCGCTTCCCAGGTCCACCGTCCTTTGTGGAAGACTGCCCCACATCGTGGACAGGCTGTGGGCTCCTTGAGCTTTCCCTGCAGTTTATAGGTGTCGTGTTCGTCCTCTTGATACGTTTTGTCTCTGCGAGCGCCCAACCCGGATGGGATTTTGGAATGTGTGGACATGGTGCGGCACACCTTTCTTGTGACAAACCATCCTATGAGGCATTCGATGAGGGCGTGCGTTCGAGCATCGCCTCGTCGGCCAGATTGAGATACTGAATCACGTCGCGATCCTCGACTTGCGTGAAGTCGGTAAAGAAATTTCCTACGGAGTAGAATGGGTCCGGTGTCATGAGAACCACCAACTCGTCCACATGCGCTCGAACCTCTCGGATCGTCGACGGGGGTCCGACTGGAATGACCCCGACCAGATGGCGAGGCTGCAGGCTGCGAATGGCAAGTGCTGAAGCCATAAACGTCGAGCCTGTGGCAATGCCGTCGTCAACCAAGAGCAGGGTGCGGCCTGTGAGTCGCGTGAGCGGCCGTCCTTGCCGATAGAGATCCTTGCGCCTGGCGATCTCTTGTACTTGAACGTGGATCAAGCGGTCCAGCTCATGCCTGGATATGTCGAACAAACTGATCGCCTCTTGATTCAGATAGTGCGATCCCGTCTCGGTCACCGCTCCAATCGCATGAGTATTGCCGGGCGCACCGATTTCTCTCGTAATAAACACATCGAGGGATATGGAGGGCGAGGCTCAGCTGATAACCCACCGCCACGCCGCCGCGAGGCAGAGCGAGAATCAACGCCGTTGGATCGTTGTGGTATCGACTCAGCTCATCGGCCAATATCCGGCCAGCTTCTTCCCGATTGCGGAACATGACACCTCTGCTTCCTTCGTTCTAGGAAGGTTAAGGCTTAGGTTAAGGTCGAGGTTAAGTGAACACGGTAGCTCGTCACTCAACCTTGACCTCAACCTTAGCCTTCTACAAGATTCCGTGTGTGACTCCCACGCCGATCAGAAACATGGCCAGCAGGACCAGCAACGCGATCAGCCACCACAGATGACGATGAGGCCCTGTGGTCGTGCGCTGTCCATGAATGTCCCACGGCAGTTCAAGATAGTGAGGGTTTCGGAACATCGCACACCTCCTTTAGCTGGATGCTGTAACAGTCGCCAGCCGCGTTCTCGCATCGTTCAGACCCTCAACGTACCCCAGAGGGTACGCCTCCGGGCCTTCACTCGCTGCGGCCTTGCTGGACAGCCTGTTTGAGCATCCTGCGAGAGTGTTTTCCTCTCGGTGCTACACGTGCCGACATATTTTCCCGCAACCTATTCGGTCGCTCTCAGGAGACCTTCACTTCGATTGATTTCGGCTTTGCCTTCTCAGACTTGGGCAGGTGCACTTTTAAGACTCCCTCTTTATACTCCGCACTGACCTTGCTGCCGTCGGCATCCTCCGGCAAGGTGAAGCTTCGCATAAAACTTCCGTAGGCCCGCTCGACCCGGTGGTACTTCTTCCCTTTTTCCTCTTTCTCATACTTCCGCTCGCCGGAAATGCTCATGACATCGTCCTGGACCGTCAGTTTGACGTCTTCTTTCTTCACTTCCGGTAGATCCGCCTTGATGAGATATTCCTTGTCATCTTCTGTAATGTCGACGAGTGGCGACCATTCGGCGACGGTCATGGCTTCCTTCCCCGCCTCGGTCCGAACGGCGGGGTGTCCCAAATAGGTCGAAAGGCGATGCTCCATATCCTCCAAATCCTTGGAACGGATTCCATCGCGTCCTTACCGGTTCCCAACGAGTTAATGCAGACATATGACTACCTCCTTGTGATTAAGATGGGAGTGAACGTCGATCGGGCCGACCTTCCTGCAGGGGCAAGAAGGTTAATGTATAAGTGCCCCGGCCACTGGGCGTGAGCTTGATCTTGCCGATTCTGCTTAAACGGTCGACAGCGAGAAACACTTGGTTCCAAGTCAGATCGGTGCATTGACGCGCCACCTCCTCCAGGTCGCAGATACGTGCTCTGCGCACGATGTCAATTATTAGATCTTCTACGGTCAATTGTTGTGTCATGCGCTACCGACCAAAGAATGAAATGAGTTGCTAAGAGCAGGGTATTGCATTGTCGATGCCACAAGCTGGTGGTAGCTGGATGTAGAGGGAGATGTTCTCCAGTACAAGTACTTACAGGCTTAGAGCAGGCAAGGGAGGGCTGCGCCAACCGGCAGGTTGAGGAGTTTTGGGCCAATTGCAAGCAAGGGGCTGTTGCCAAATACCTCAGCGAAGAACCGAAGGACTGTGCGAGTAGGCGCGATGATGCAGACGGGGGAATTTCAAGGGCAGCTAGAGGAGCCTGAGGAAGAGAACAAAACCGGCACTATGTCTCCTTGCTTTCCCGTTTGAGGTAGGGATCCGGCACGATAGCGGCACATTCAACACAGCGCACCTTGCCGGCATTGTGCTCCTTTTCCGTGACACTATCGGAGATTATGCGACTGTGGGTACAGGCGCCTGGCCGATCTGCTAGCGGAAACTCTGGTTGGATATCTGAGGTTGTGAGTGCCACGATGCACCTCCAGGGAAGCTGAATGAGAGAGAAGAGGTACTCATTGTAAACCTACGTGTGGTTACAAGTAAAGTTACAGAATATGGGGTGTGCGTGCCTGTCTGTCCATATTTCGCGGAGCGATAATGAAGGCAATTACAGATGGGGTTTCTGTCAGGCCTGATTTTTCGCAATGCCGCCCTGCTCGTGATACCGGTTGACTTAGTCCGAATCATTACTATCAAACAGCTAGCCTGAGGGCCACCTATCGTATCGAAGGCGAGGTTGGGCTCGTAGTCAACGAAGGAGGTAATGTATGAAAGGAACAGCGACGATAACAATTAATCAAGGCAAGAAATCAGTGCTCGATTGTTGCCATCGATGCGGCGGGTTGATGGTATCGGAGTTCTCTTATGACACTGGGACGGCGGAGTGGCATTGCGTGACCTGTGGCGATCGGGTCGATCAGGTGATTCTGGCTCACCGTCAACGCCGGGAAGGGCGGCATGAAGGTGAACAGGCATTTACCGGTTCAGACCAGTCACGGATGAATTAGCCCGCAGTATTCGTGAGCAAGGCCTGCTTTTTCTTTTCCTCGCCGACTGTGCGCTCGCGCAGACGCCGGACTAATTCCTGGTAGGACGATGAGCGGATGATCTTCTCGAACTGGCTGCGGTAATTCTTCACCAGGCTGACCCCGTCTACGATAAGGTCGTAGGCATGCCACGTTCCGTCTTTCATGTGGAGCCGGTAATCCATCGGAATTTCGACTTTGCTCGACCGCAGCTTGGTTCGTACCTCCGCATAGTTCCCCTCAGTCCGTTCAGAGAGATAGAGTATTTGTTGGCCTGAATACCCTTCGATTATTTCAGCATAGCGGTCTAAGAGAAAGCTCTTGAAGAGTTCGACGAATTCGGTTCGCTCGCTGGCTGTGAGTGGAACCCAGTAGGCTGCGAGGGCTCGCTACCTCGAACTTCGAACCTCGAACCCTCCCCTGTCTTGCCCGTCCCGCTCGGCTATCCTCATGGCACGTCAATCCAGCACGAACGTGACTTTGAGGTCCACGCGATACAAGCTGACTTTGCTGTTGTCGACCACCACATGTTGCTCCTTCACCCAAGCTGATTTGATACCGTGGATGGTCTTGGCTGCCCGGGTGATCCCACTCTGAATGGCATCTTCGAAACTCTTCGGTGATTCGGCACTGATCTCGATAACCTTCGCGACGGACATGGGATTCCTCCTTTGTTG
The DNA here is from genome assembly GCA_963781915.1 of uncultured Nitrospiraceae bacterium. Classification (GTDB taxonomy): domain Bacteria; phylum Nitrospirota; class Nitrospiria; order Nitrospirales; family Nitrospiraceae; genus Palsa-1315. The sequence continues at coordinate 263,576 of CAWAIH010000012.1, forward strand.
TGCGCATGAGCGCGAGTTATGATAGATCGTTCGATCGGCTGCTTGCAGGCTTTCCCGTTATCCTTCGAACGCAATAGGTGGGAGTGCATGAGATGTACCTGTGATGACTTGCCGATCTTGAGCTATTGCGTGAGACGAAACGTAGCATTCTGCAGCAGGGATGAAGCGTCAAGTGGGGAGTTTGGCGTCATCCTGTTGACCTTGGTTCGAGTGAAAGTTCGATGACGAGAGTTGATGGCTTGAACGATCGGGGGCTTTCCCCCTTTGCAGCGCTGGCATCAGCATTGCGTCACACTAGAATTATGAAGCAACGAGGTCTGCTCAAGATCACCCTGATTCTCGCTGGTATCCTGATCCTGCCCCAATGCCGACCGCCGACTCCCGTCGCCGCAGCCGTGGCATTTGCCCCGGGGGTGGGAGCGGATGCTGATCAGCTGGTCACTAAGGAGCTAGTGGCTGCGTTCAATGAGGCCGAAACGGCGGTCAAGAAGGCCGATTTGGATGCGCTTATGACGTTCTACTCTACGGCCTATAACTACCACGGCTTAAGAAGGTCGGATGTGCGCCGAGTATGGGAGGAAGTCTTCCTCCATTACCGGGACATCAGTTCATCCCATGTCTTTACCGAGCTGAAACTGGTCCAGGCCGACGGAGCCAGAAAAGCCTATGTCACTTGCACCGGAGGGCTTCAGGGGACGGAGAAACAGACAGGAAAACCCGTCACCATTGATAGTTGGTCGCGCGAGGTGCATTACCTCGTCAAAGAGGCAGGGGCCTGGCGGTTCCTCGGCAATGTGGGAGGAGCGGTCGATCATGTGCCGACGGGAAGCGCTCCTCACCATCCTCTTTTCTAACAGGTTGCTGGGAGAGTCTGTTTCTACGTAAAGTGCCAATCACAGAATAGTCACAGGCTGTTCAAAAGGGCCGTCCAGCAAGGCCGCAGCGAGCAATTAAAATAGTTCTTCCAAGCTTGCTCGTTAATTTTTTCCAGGATGGCCTGAATGAGTCCCCCACTGCGCGCGTCCAACGAGGGTCTTCTGAGACCGCGCGTTGCGCGAGCACAGGCGACTCACCAGGTCATCCCTCTCCCTAGCCCTCAATCTTCGACGGCTCGTGATGAAATCCGGCGATCTTCGGGCGAACGAGATCGGCGAAGTCCTTGTACCGCAGCTTGATCGCGCCGACATAAGTTCCGGCTTCAAACACGATGGACTCATCTTCCGCCAGGAGCTGATCCACATACACCTCCACGCCGTAGAGATTACCGAACGGTGGCATTGTTCCCACTTGGCAATCGGGGAACAGATTCGCGCACTCGGCTTCTGTCGCTAAGCGGATGTCACGGGCCTCCAGTACCTCCCGCAATCGTTTCAAATCTACCCGCCAGGTTGAAGGGAGCACCGTCATTACGAAGTATTGATCGGCCTTCACCACGACGACTTTGGCGACAAGTTTTCCCGGCACATCAAGCGTATGGGCCACGTCGTGGGCGGTGTAGGCCTTTGGGTGGTTGACCACTTCATAGGGAATCTTGTTCGCGTCGAGATAACTCTGGAGTCGTTTCAGCACCTGCATGGCAACCTCCCTTACTGAATGGAGAAGAAAATGTGCATAGTTCGTATAAAGAATATGGGAGCAAGGGAAGTGCCATAAATGCTTTTGCAGACGATCACGCAAACGTGTGAAGAACAGGGGAATTAGTGCCCAGTACGGGAGAGGATCGAGATGCCTCGGATTTGTGCTCGTGGCATTTTGGGGCAATGTCCCTGTATCCGCTGCCCCTATATGCAACGAGACAGGTGGAGACGCCTGTATTGACCCATAGGAGCCTGACCTCTATCAGCCGGCTTCGCTGGTTTCTCGCCGAGGGCCTCCCTGTCGAGTTGTTTCTGGTCTTTGCCAACAAGGCCGAGGCCGACATCATTTTCCGGGACGAGTGGGACGAAGATGTGCGCGAGCATGCGAGTTTCCATTGTTATCGTGTCCTGGAGCAGCCGCCTAAAGGCAGGTCACAGGGCACGGGCCGCATCACCGAGGACATCCTGCGTGGGCACCTGCCGCCGTCCGAGCCCGACACCGTGATCTTTCTCTGCGGTCCCTCGCCGATGAGCGACGCGCTGGAAGCAAGTCTCAAAGCGATCAGCCACTCCGAGTAGTCCATCATCCCGCCGTAACCACCTGCATCAGTGTACTGCTCCTCCCGGGCTCGCATGATTTATAAACGCTTCTGCTGCAATCGGCGATCTGCTACTACGACAAGCCTGCGGCTTGAAGCCTCTCATCTGGTCGGACCGTTTTCGCCTCGCGACGAAGGCAATGTCGGATCGGCTCTTAGCCAGGACTTTTCATGAATGCCTGCTACGTCGCCCGATCCTCTTTCCTGCCTTGGCTTTTCTCGTTCGGCCTCCTCGACGGACTGCAAGTACGCCTACGTCAGCCTCACTTGCGAGAAGCCCGAAGGGCTTCGGTCTTGATCGACTCGTGATGGCATTCATGAATAACCCCGGCTAGCCTCTGGCAATTGGGATGGGCCTTTCCCTGGCAGCCCCTTGTAATCGGGGAATTCAAGGGAGATAATGAATACGCTGCATTATTTATCTCGCCCTGCAAATTCTTTTAGCCGTCGACGAGTCCGAGAACTCCCATCGCGTTGTTGAGTAGTCGGATCTCTCCTACGCCGAACTCCGGATGTCGACGTTACTCTCTTTCATGTCCTCAAGCCCATGCCGCGTGGGTTGCTGGCGCATGGCGGATCGGAGAATCCCACCGCTGAGGAGCAATTGAGCGTGCAGTTGCACAATGAGTAGGAAGCCTGGATTCAGAAGGAACGGGAATCCGAGTGCCATAGTCTGAGGAAGGAGTGCGAGACGCTTGGAACAATCCGGGTTCGATCTGAGCCACGTGGCGGTGAAGTATGGCCATGAAGACGATATCGCCAGAAATATTTTCGAAGAGGCGCGCAGCGGACATTATAAAACTATCGTCGTAGGGCGACAGGGGAAGTCCCTGATTAAACAGACCTTCGGCGGCGGCGTGACCGATCACATACTGTGCGACGCAAAGGGCTTTGCGATTTGAGTAGTGAAATGAAACAATCACGCCTCCCTCGAGAAAATAAGGGCCGGGAATTATTGTTGGAGCACTTCGTTTGTGTCAGCGGCATTGTGTGGTTGCCCTTGTCTCATAAAATTCTTCCAAGTTGATCTTCTCTCCGAGACTAGTTGATTCCATGTGCGACCCCGCCAGGCATCGAATTTGCTCTGTCGGTAAATTCAAGTGCGGGGGTTGCATTTTGGGAACTTCCATCTTTTGCCATTGACATAAGAACAGGCGGGGTTTAGAAAAAAATACATAGTGTTTGTCTTGTTTTATTCCGGAGAGTGCAGGGATGAAAGACAACACAATTAGAGAAACCTTCTTGCAGTCATTCCCCTCTACAGAGCAGAAACCATCAATACTGTTGGTGCGCCATTTATTAGCGTTCTTCTCAGTAATTCTCTGCGTGCATCGCCCGCAGGCTTGAGACATACAGGAGGTGACTATGAACATTGAGCCACGGTATGGTTCCAGCAAACGAGGGGGTAGTTGGTGCCTCGTGATCGCTACAGGCTGTGTCTGCCTACTTGGACTCGTGAGTTCCGTTCTAGGAGAGGGATATGAGGTCATCGACGTCTCGAACGGAGGGACGATCAAGGGAGTCGCGACCTGGAAAGGCAAGATTCCCACGATTCCCCCGCTTGCGGTAAAGGCGGATCTGGACACGTGCGGTGAAACGTCGCCGTCTCCGGTGCTGAAGGTAGATCCGAAGACCAAGGGGCTACAGAATGTCCTGGTCTATTTGGAGCAGGTCGAAAAGGGGAAAGCGTCTGCGGAAAAGTATTGGCTCCATATGGGAAAGGACGAGAGTGGCAAGGAAGCCGACACGCAGGTCTGCCAATTCAAAGAACATATCCTCCCGTTTGTCCGGACCGAGCAGGTCGCAATCATCAATTTCGACCCGATCCTCCACAATCCGCACTTCTTCACTGACAAGCACGGCAGTGTCTTTAATGTGGCGATGCCCACTCCGAACAAGGAGGTCGATAAAACCCTCCTGCGGGCTCAAGGGGTCGGGTTAGCGTATCAGTGCGACGTCCATGTCCACATGTCCGGCTATGCCGCCGGACTCGACCATCCGTACTTTGCGCTTACCGATGCCGAGGGCAAGTTTGAGATTTCCGGCGTGCCGCCTGGCACCTACACCCTCGTGGCCTGGCATGAGGGGTACAAGATCGAGAAAATGGCCTCTTCCAGACCGGTCTACGACGAGCCGCATATTATTCAAATGACAGTGGACGTCAAATCGAAAGGCACGCTGGAGGAACATTTTGAATTTCCCGTCCGCTAGACCCTGCTGTATGAGGGCCGGTCCTACGGGGATTTCATGGACGGGGAAGTCCAACCCAATGCGAGCAGGCGTTGGCAGGGCTGCGTGCGCAACCCGTGATGGACAACAGGCATCAACGGCAAACAGGACAAAAAGAAGGGTGAGATGAGCTGGCTCGCCCGAAGGATGTGGTTCCTTCCCACTTGTGTGAGTTTACGTTGCCACCGTATCGCACTTTAAATCCGACCGTGGAGGGTTGATCATGCGCTATAGGGAGATACTCGTCGCAGGAATTCCTTTTCTCGTGTTGGTACTTATTGTTCTCGTATTGCAAGAGTTCACGTCTCGTGCGCCAGAGGCGGACGCCATTCCGGCCTTCGCCAGGAAATACGACTTTAAGTGCAACGTCTGCCACGTCCCGGGATTCCCGAAGTTAAACGACTTCGGCAACCTCTTCCGGGATCGAGGCTATCAAATGGGGTCCGATGCGGACCTGCCCGTGTACGAAGGTATCACCATGGGCTTCTGGCCCGTGTCGTTCCGGACCACCGTCGGCTATCAGGCGGCCAGTGTCCGCACCGATGGCAGTGGTATCAGTACGGGCGGATTCGGCTTCACCGGCCTCGATATTTTGAGTTTCGGCACATTGAATCGTGACATGGCGTTCGGCGTCGTATATACGCCAGGCCTTGGCAGCGCAGGGTTTGGGACCGGTGCGAGTGACAGCGATTTGGAAAGCGCCTTCGTTCGGCTCATGAGGTTGGAGCAATATGTGGGTATCACGAGTAAGCCAGGCGACTATCTTGCGAATTTTCGCATAGGCAAATTCGAATTAGATTTGCCCTTCAGCGAGAAACGTAGTCCGACGCTCAACACCCCATTTGTGATGTACCACTATATGCCGGGGACACCATATACCGCCACGATCAGCGGGACATCCACCAGCTCCTATCTCAATCCTAACTCGTTTGCGCTCGGGGATAACCAACCGGGAGCGGAACTCGCGGGTATTGTGAAGACAGCACCCACCAAAGGATTTTTCCGCTACAGCTTGGCGGCAATGTCGACCAATACGTTTTCTGGTCCGTTGAGCGGCTGTCCGTCCGGCCAGTCGTGTACGGGTGGACGCGGGGTCAATTTCTACGGACATGTCACGCAATCCTTCGGGGGATACGGCATCGTGACGGGCCATCGAATCGGCCTCTTCGGGGTCTATGGGGACGCTCCAACCACGGTGAACGCGACTTGCCCCACGTGCCAAGCTGTGGGCGGAAGCGGCCAGCCCTTTAGCCGAATTGGCGTGGACGTCAGTACCACGTTTAATGGAGAATGGAATCTCTTTGGTGCCTTCGTGCATGGCAACGATAGCAAAAACCTTTTCGCTTCCCAAAGCGTTGCCAACGTTGGCCCCACCGGCATTGCCAGCCCACAAAACGCTTCATGGAACGGCGGCTTTGTCGAGCTGGATTACTATCCGACGCTCCTTCCGTTCCTGAACGTGCCGGATTGGTTCTTCGCCTATCGGTACGACATCATCCGCAACAATCGGCAGGGAGATGCCACCTTTGACCACAACTATAACAATGTCGACTCCCATACTTTTCTGGTTCGGTACTTCCTTCACCAATCCACGCGGACCGATCTGGCTTGGCATGCCGAGTACAACAACTACAGGACCAAGGGGGTGGGCGTCGGAGGAGGCGATCTGCTCGGCCAGACCATGTTGGTCGGCTTGGACTTCGCGTACTAGATTCTAGAGACACAGGGCTTCCCTCCTGTGTCCGTGTGGTTCGAGGGCAGAGCCCGGCGAGGTCACTCGCCGGGCTCTGCCCAGTTCGCGCGCTTACCTGTGCCAGGAAAGGGTCCCATGCTATCCACACCAGAGCAGTCCGTTCCTTCTCACCGCCTGTCCGGTCGACAGGTACTACTCGGAGGCGTTGTCGTCCTCATTGTCGTCGCCATGATCCGAGTATTCATGGATTGGGGAAGGCCTGAGCCAGCACCACAACCCTCGTTCGGCCCGGCGACGCATACCCCCATGCCAATGATCGACGTGATGGTCATCGGAGACTCCTCAGTTGCAGTGACCAATCTCGGAGGATGGACTCCCGAGCAAGTGCGCACCTACCTGTCTATTTTAAGGAAGGCCCGGGTAAACCATGCGCTGGCCACCGTCGGCATTCCAGCCCCGTCAACGACCACGGGTTATGAAAAAGGAGTGGTCTATCTCATCGATGGACAACCGACGCTGGATCTCCTCGGTCAGTTTGTCAGAAAAGAACCCCCTGGCTACGCAAAGATTGCGTCTGCCGTACGGGGCGCCTATCGATGGCCTCCAGATCGTCTGACGGTTGGAGATCTCGATGAGCCGCTTCGTGACTAGACGGCGCAGCCCGATTCACCGGCGTGGGTGGTACATCTTTCGCCACTGTCCCCCTATCCACTTACCGGTTGACAGAGCAAGATCAGCAAGGCATCCTCGCAGAATCCGGAGTCTGAAAGAATCACGTGACAACCCACGAACGGAAGCTCCAGGAAGATCTACAGATCACAATGTCCCACGGCTATGCTTGGATTCGACGTGCGACAAGCTCTTACGTGGTCATGGCGATGCTCACCGGAGGCCTGATCGCCGGCCTGTTTCACGGTTGTGCTGGGCCGGCACACCCGCCTCATCCGGTTTGTGAAAATTGTCGCATGGTCTGCGGCGAGTGTGAGGGAGAGGATCGGTTCGTCCGGCTGCAAGGGCCGTCCCCGGGATTACGCCGAGACAGAGTACCAAACTTTTCTCATCCGATCACGCTCAGTTCCGAGGAGTGGAAGATCATCCTTGGCAGTCTTCGTGTCCAAAGACAGGGTGAGCCGGTCGTCTTGTTTTCATTGCCCAAGGGACTTATCAGTGATGCGTGGACGCACGAGGAAATCGACTACCTCAGCCGGACCTTAAGCCAGGCCTTCGCCCATGCACAACCCACAGAGTGGGTAGTTTTCGGACTGAGTCGGCCTGGCGCGCCGGACATATCCGAGATCACCACCGGCGGGTGGTTTATGGAAGGGTCGCACCTCCATCTTCTCCTGGCCAACTATCGATATGCCGTGACTGCGCCGAACATCCGTGAGCTGGTTTGGGAGAATCCGCTCTCGAGCCAGGTCAATTTGTATGAGTTGGCCCCCGGTGACCATCAGACCGTGATCCAACATAAGGAAGTCGGGGTGCTGAGTGCGTCAGTCAATGAGATCTCGATCGCCTATCAACCGCTTCTACTGGCTGAGCCCCTCTCCAAGGCCGCACTACCAGATGGCTCCAGCGCATCACGTCTTCCTCAAGCGCAAACCAATCAGCCCTCAATGGAAGAACGGTTGAAAGTCTTGAAACGACTCCGTGATCAGGGCTTGATCACAGAGGAAGAGTATCGCAATAAAAGAAGCCAGCTGTTGGAGCGCCTCTAATTGGCCGCTGGACAAATCCGGGGCATTCAAAGGAAGCGCACCGGTGTCAATCATTCTGACGCAACGGAAGCGAATGGACCACGGCTTGCGTCACCACGGCCCGTTAAAATAACTGATGATCACGATTTCGACCACGGTTTAAACAAAGAAAGAGGTGACCAGGTGAATGGCTTGAAACTTCTCGTTCTGTTTTCCGCATTCTGCTTCTTTACGGGAGGAGTGGGAGTTCAAGTGACATCGGCCGCGAGCGGAGATTCCACAAAAGGGAAAATACTCTATGCGACCAATTGTGTGGTGTGTCATGGAGAGGGTGGAAAGGGAGACGGAGTCATTGGCGAAGCACTCAGGCCGCCACCGGCAGATTTGACTGGTCCACAAGTGAGGGGCAAATCGGATACGGATCTGCTGACAGTGATTCGTGAAGGTCACGGCACAATGCCTGCGTGGAAAAGCCGACTCAACGAGCAGGATATACAAAACGTGCTCGCCTACATACGGAGTCTTGGCAAGTAACACTCACAATGCGATGTCAAGCATCCGCGAGCTGATGTGGCAGGATCCGCTGCACACAGAAGACATTAGAGTTGGGAAACCAGTGGTGCCATTGTGAGCTGGTCGGGATCATTCATGAGTACTGCCAATTAGCACGAAGGGTCATTCCCTCCGCTTGGTAATCTGCTCCAGTCGGTTCGTTGCCTCTGTCGTCTCCGCTGTCGCATTTCACCACGGTCTTCCGCCGCTACCGTGGCAAAAGGCATCTAGTACAACCATTTTCCCCGTAAAATCACGATTTTTTCGTGGCATACCTCATGCTGATTCCTTAAATGGAGATGTATGACCATGAGGCCAAGGATTTTTAGCAGGGTGCTGAAACTGTTCGTCAGATTCTTGCTCGCCGCATTCTCTACATCTGGGAAGCGTGAAGCGTCGTTCGTGAAGCGTCCCTCGTTTCATGATTCGAATGCTTCCCGCTTCCCGCTTCCCGCACATCACGCTACAGCTCTCCTCTTCGCCTTCGCGCTCGCTGGACTGATTGCCTGCGAGAGAACTCCCGACCAAGCGTCTGAGGCCAAGAAGGCCGTTGTGGCTGAGAGGCCGGGAATGGTCCATCTCACAGCTGAAGAACTCGCGCGGACGGTGATCGAGGTCGCGCCGGTTGTCCGTGGGGCGACGCTGGTACCCAGGCAATATACCGCCACAGTTCAAGCCAACGAAAATGAACTGGCTGAGGTGACTACGCTCATCAAGGGCCGGGTGGTGAAGGTCCACGTGGATGTCGGCCAAGACGTGAAGAAAGACGCCTTGCTGGCAATGCTGCACAGTACGGATCTCGGTGTGGCAGAGGGGACTTATCTAAAATCTGCAGCAAAGTTGCACGAAGCGAAACTGGCGCACGAGCGCGCCAGGGATCTGTATGAACAAAAGGTTGTGAGTCTGGCTGAGTTGCAGCGTCGTGAGGCCACGATGAAAACGGCACAAGCCGAAGCGCGCGAGGCGAGGAACCGTCTGGAACTGCTCGGCGTCCCACGGCAGGAAGTCGAGCGGCTGGATCGGGCGGATACGATCAAGGCCGATGTGTCTCTACGTGCGCCGTTCGACGGCCGGGTCATCATGCGCAATATCACGAGGGGCGAGGTGGTCGAGGCGCAGCAGAAGCTCTTCACGGTCGCGGATCTTTCGGATGTGTGGGTCGTTGGCAATGTGCCGGAGAAGGACGTGCAGTTCATCCGGAAGGACCAGAAGGTCGATGTGATTGTATCCGCCTATCCCCATGCCATCGTTCCGGGAACGATCACCTACCTCGGGGATGTGCTCGATCCAGCTACCCGTACGATGCGTCTTCGGGTAACAGTGCAGAACCCTAGTCGTCTGCTGAAACCGGAAATGTTTGCCACCGTCCTCGTCTATGCGACGCCGACTCCGGATGCGTTGACTGTGCCGCTCGAGGCAGTCCAAAACGGGCCGACCGGTACGATAGTGTTTGTTCAACGAGGGACGAACGACTTCGAAGTGCGAACGGTCAAGGTGGGAAGCGAGCAAGGGGAGGTGGTGACGGTGTTAGAAGGGGTGAGCGTCGGTGAGCAGGTCGTGACCAAGGGATCGTTCATGCTCAAGTCTGAGATGGAACGGCACAAGATCGAGCCGACGCCATGATTGCCTCTCTTCTGGAATTCTCGCTGCGGCAACGGATATTGGTTCTCGGCTTGGCCTGCCTCTTGTCCGTCACCGGTGTCTTCGCCTTTCAAGCTATTCCGATCGATGCCTACCCGGACGTGACGAACATCCAGGTGCAGATTTTGACCGACGCGCCTGGTCTTTCGCCGGTCGAAGTCGAACGATTCATCACCTATCCGCTCGAACTCCAGATGACCGGCCTGCCTGGGTTAGCGGAGATCCGATCTCTCTCCAAATTTGCCCTCTCTCAGGTCACGGTCGTGTTCAACGATGACGTCGATACCTATTTTGCCCGCCAGTTGGTTCTCGAACGGATCATAGCGGCAAAGGAGCGTTTGCCAGCGGGGATCGAGCCAGTGATGGCTCCCGTCAGCACCGGGCTGGGTGAGGTCTATCAATATTATGTCGAAGGGCTGAATGCGGCGGCAACCGACCCCGCGATCATCGAGACTGAGTTGACTGATCAGCGCACGCTCCAGGACTGGGTCCTGCGTCCGCTGCTGAAGAGCGTGCCGGGAGTGGTCGATGTGAATCGCACGGGCGGGTTCGTCAAGCAGTATCAAGTCCTGGTCGATCCGGCCAAGCTCCGAAAGTTCGACCTGACGCTCCACGATATCTACGAGGCGGTGGCAAAGAACAATGCCAACGCCGGCGGTAATGTGCTGGAGCGGCATGCGGAGCGCGCGATTGTCCGTGGGCTTGGTCTGATCAAGACCCTGAGCGATATTGAGTCCATCATCGTGAAAGAGTCCGGCGGTACGCCGGTCTTCGTTCGTGATGTCGCAGAAGTCCGCATCGGCCACGCTGTTCGCCATGGGGCGGTGTTGCTCAACGGCGAGCGGGAGGTCGTGGCCGGCACCGTCCTCATGATACGCGGTGGCAATGCGCGTCAGGTGGTCGAAGAGCTCAAGACCAAGGTGGAAGACCTCCAGCAGAACCACATTCTTCCCGCTGGCACGAAACTCGTGGCCTTCTACGATCGCATTGAATTGGTGACGGCGGCGATCAATACGGTGCGGGATGCCTTGATCGAAGGGGTCGTGCTGGTGGTCTTTGTCTTCTTCTTCTTCCTGGGCCACGTGCGTAGCGCCGTTGTCGTGACGGCCTCGCTCATCGTCACCCCCCTGATCACGTTCATCGTGATGCAACGGATGGGGCTCTCGGCCAACTTGATGACTCTCGGCGGGCTGGCCATCGCCGTCGGTGAAATCGCGGATGGGTCGCTGGTTGTGGTGGAAAATGTCTATCGGCACCTGGCGCAGAACCATGGCGCAACGAGGAAGAGCACGTCGGAGGTGATCCTTCAGGCCACGAAAGAAGTGGGCCGGCCGATCCTCTTCGGCATTCTCATTATCAGTGTCGTCTTCCTGCCGCTCATGACGCTCCAGGGCATGGAAGGGAAGATGTTCGCGCCGCTGGCCTACACGTTGGTGATCGCGCTCCTGGCCTCGGTCGTGGTCACGCTGACCCTGTCGCCGGTGCTCGCGTCGCTGATCTTGCGCGGAGACCATCCGGAAGAAACGCGCCTCACGCGATGGATGAAGCTGCGATATCTGCCGATGCTTACCTGGACGCTCCAGCATCGCAGCCTGGTGCTCAGCTCCTCAACGGCGCTCGTGCTCTGCAGTCTCGCACTCGTTCCGTACGTCGGGAGGGAGTTTATTCCTCTTCTAGAAGAAGGGGCTCTCACGCCGCAGGTTGTCCGGCTTCCAAGTGTGTCGTTGCCGGAATCGATCGAGATGGAGAAGCAAACCCATAAAGTGATGCTGGAATTTCCCGAAGTGCGCATGGCGGTGAGCAAGATCGGGCGTCCTGACATTGCCTTGGGGCCGGAAGAGCCGAATGAGAGCGATCCGGTCGTGTCCCTGAGCGATCGGAGCACATGGAAGACGGCGAGCACTCAGTCTGGATTGACCGACGCCATCAGGAAAAGGCTGGCGGAGATCCCCGGGATTTCCGTCCTCATGAGCCAGCCGATTCAAGAACGGGTAGACGAGCTGATGTCCGGCATCAGGGCGGAATGCGCCATCAAACTGTTCGGAGAAGATCTCGATGTGCTTCACGACAAGGCAAAGGAGATTGCTGCGCTACTGCAGCAGATCGACGGCGTGAAAGATATCAAAGTCGAACAGCTCGCCGGTCAGCCCTATCTCACTATCGACATCGATCGGCAGAAGATTGCCCGCTTCGGCATCAACGTGGCTGATGTGCAGGAAATTGTGACCACCGCGATCGGCGGCAAAGTGGCGACCCATGTCTACGAAGGCGAGCGGCGGTTTGAATTGACGCTTCGGTTTCCGGAATCGCAACGCAACAGCATCGGCGCCATCGGGGAGATCAGGGTGAAGTCGGCGTCCGGCGCGCTGATCCCGATGAGCGAACTCGCCACGATCGAGATGCGCGAAGGCCCATCCCGCATCAGCCGCGAAGGTGTGAAACGGCGCATTTACGTCGCCTTCAACGTCGTCGGGCGCGACATCGGCGGCGTCGTGGATGAAGGGCGGAAGAAGCTGGCCTCACAGGTGAGCCTGCCTGAAGGGTACCAGGTGACGTGGGGTGGGGCGTTTGAGAACATGGAGCGGGCGAACGCGCGGCTGTTGATCGTGGTGCCGATCACGTTAGGGCTCGTGTTTTTTCTGCTCTTCTGGGCGTTTCACTCGCTTCGTTACGCAACGTTGGTCATTATCAATCTCCCCTTCGCCTTGATCGGTGGTGTCGTATCTCTGTGGCTGAGTGGACAATACCTGAGCGTGCCGGCCTCCATCGGCTTTATCGAACTCTTTGGCTTGGCGGTCGGGAACGGGATCGTGCTAGTTTCCTATATCAATCAGCTGCGCAGTGAAGGCACGCAGATGGACCAGGCTATCATCAACGGTTGCGTCCTCAGGCTTCGCCCGGTCGTCATGACCATGATGACGACGTTGGTGGGTTTGCTGCCGTTGGTACTCGCGCAGGGGATCGGAGCCGAAGTGCAGCGGCCGCTTGCGACCGTCGTCATCGGCGGCCTCTTCACCTCAACGGCACTCACGTTGCTGGTCTTGCCGGCCCTGTATCGGTGGTTCGCAGAAAAAGAAGCGGGGAGGGAGTATGCGCCGGAGTGGGTGTAAATAGGATGGGGAGGGGGCGGCTGACGAAGGGCGGGCAGCGTCGGTGGCGACATAATGCGATGAGTTCGTTGAGCCGTTGGCCAGCGGGACATTCGTCGCGTGTTCCTATGAAACTGCGCCGAGACGACGCAATGTCGTCACACGCTTGCTGTCACTGCTGCTCGGCACCGTTTTCCGCTATGTCGCCACCGACGTGCCCATCCCTTCCACCCGCCGCATACTTGGAGGAGAGGGAGAATAAGCAAGCTTGGAAGGAGCATCATAATAAGTAGTTGTTCGACGCGCGCATTCGAGGATCGACCAGGCCACCCTCCGAAGAGAGAAACGAGCGAGCTTGGAGGGAAAGAGGAGGGTGGTCTGTTGATCTCCTGTGCTCGTGCAACGCGCGGCCTCATCGATAGAAGGCGGTCAAGGTTGAGTCTTAGGTTGAGCGATGAATTCCAGTCCGATCAGACAAATTCTTGACCCTTAACCTCGACCTTAGCCTTCACCTTTCTATGGGACGCGCGCCGTAAAGAGCGGCTTTGTTGAGTTCAGGCTGTATGACATAACCAGGAGGATTAAACATGAATGTAAACTTGAGGTTTATCGTATTAATAGCTTTATTTACAGGAAGTGCTCTGCTTGCAACTATGACGCAAGCTGATGCTGGGCCCAAGGCTCAGAATGGCGATGTGGCGCGTGGCAAGACCCTGTTTGTCAGGTACTGCACAGGTTGTCATGGGCCTGAGGGCGGAGGGGATGGGTATAGGTTTCTTCATGGACCGGATCCGGCTAACCTCACATTACCCTCGACCAAAAAGAAATCCGATGCCGTCCTGCTTAAGACTATCCATGACGGCAAACCGAACATGCCGCCTTGGAATATCCGCCTGTCGGAAAAAGAGAGCAGAGACGTGCTGGCCTATGTGCGGACCCTCGCCAAGTGAAGCGATGCGTTCGGCCTCTAGCCTCGGGCTTCTCGCGAAATATCGACGATTGTAGCAGAAGCGCTTACTAGTCATGCGGGCTAGACCACTTGCTCGCAGGGGAGGATAAATACGTGAAGAGGAAAAGAATTGTCACCTTGACGCATCCCTTCTTGAGCTTTCAAGCGCGTGAACCCATCGATGAGGCGGTAGGCAAGCTGTTCCGATACCGCTGTGAGGATCATGCAGTTGGAGCCCGGTGACAGGAAGAACTGAACGTTGGGTCCGGTCTCCCCCCTGCCGGCTACATTGTGCAGTTCAGTAAACGCGTTGACGTCATATTCTTTCAGCAGTGCATGGATGTGTTCTACCATCGACTGACGAAAGACGATCAGCAGCATTTTCATAGAAGGTACTCCTGTGCAACTACGAGAGAGGCAGTGACGGAAGCTGACAATTGTTCCGCTCGTGACCCTGCTCAATCTATAAGGTAGGGACAATAAAAAGACAAGGGCTACTCCAAGAATAGAACGAGGTGGATACGCATTGGGCTTTCAAGTAGACTTGGTTCCCAACGAATCGCTGACGGTGTTGTGCCATGCTGCAAAGGCCGGACACAGCAGACGTGCCATTCGCAGCTTCTTCAGCCGGGACAGTGTTACTAACAGGAGGCATCTGATGAACGAACAAGACGCGAAACGCGCGGTTGGGATTCTCAATAAAATTATGGAGCATGAGTTGGCTGGAGTTGTACGCTATACGCATTACTCCCTCATGATCTATGGCTATAACCGCATTCCTATTGTGTCTTGGCTGAAGAGTAATGCTGATGAGAGCCTTGCCCATGCGTATAAAGCAGGGGAACTGGTCACCTTACTCGGCGGCCACCCCTCGTTGAAAATCGGGACACTCTTGGAAACCGAGAAGCATGATGTGGGAGATATCCTGCAGGAAAGCTTGGAGCACGAGAAGGCCGCTGTCGCCTCCTATTACGAACTCCTGAAACTTTCCGAAGGAAAGTCCGTCCTGTTGGAAGAATATGCACGAGAGATGATTGTTGGCGAGGAGTTGCACCTTGACGAGGTGAACAAGATGTTGCGCAAGTCAGGTGATGTTAAGCCGTTTCGCTCCTAGCCCGCATTATTCATGACGGTTCGTCGCGAAATGGCGGAGTGCTGCGCGACAAGCGAGATGAGCGAGACACTCGTGACGCGTGAGATGGACGATGGATCAAGATTCGAAGTTCGAGGTTTCAGGAACTTCGAACCCCGAACTTCGAGTCGCGCTTTTCCCGCTAGTCTCGCCCGTCTCGCTTGACGTAAGGATCGGCGATTGCAGCAGAAATGCTCATGAATAATGCGGGCTGACCCTTCAATCAACCGGAAAAGAAAAAAGAGTGGGCGGTTTCAAGTTACAAGTGTAGGGGAAACTCAACCTGCCCTCTGTGATAAAGGTTACGACCATTACTAACTCGATAGAGGAGGACGTTATATGTTGAAGGAAGTGGCGGGAGATATTTTATTGACGAAGGCGGAAGCCCTGGCACACGGGGTTGCCCCCAACGACAACTTTGCAAATGGACTAGCCTTGGCACTCAGAGAACGGTGGCCGGCGATGTATAAGGACTTCCGGCATTATTCGCAGACGTTTTCCCCCAAGACCGGCGAGTTATGGACGTGGTCCGGAGTCGGAGCTGTTCGGATCGTGAATCTGTTTACTCAGGAGGCTGCTACCAGTCACGGAGCCAGTCACCCGGGCCGGGCCACGATCGAGAATGTGAATCACTGCCTCAAAGCGCTGGGCAAGGTGATCGAAGCTGAGAAGTTCAAGAGCGTTGCGCTTTCACGCTTGGCCACTGGCGTGGGCGGGCTCGACTGGAAGGACGTGAAGCCGCTGATAGAAAAACATCTCGGTCACCTGTCCATCCCCGTGTATGTATACGGCACCTATCATCCAGGGGTTCAGGCAAAGGAATAGGGCTGAGCAGGGCCGAGTCAGGAGGTGGGGCAGGCTGACGAACGGTACGCGGTTCGGTCGCGCCATAATGCGTTGACCTCTGTCGGCCCCACCCACTGGTTTGCCGTCTTCCGACTGCTCCTCTAACATGGCTTCAGCCAAAGAACAGATGTTAGAAGTTCTTCGGAATCAGCCGGATGACAGTTCCTATAATGAATTGCTCCGGGAGCTGGCGTTCGTCCAGATGGTGGAACGCGGAGTGGCTGATTCCGATGCGGGACGCACAATCAGCCATGAGGATATGCTCAGCCGGATTCGTTCGTGGCAGCGCTGAGGTGGACGACTGAGGCCGAGCGGTGGCTAGGACGGATTTACGCCTATATCGCGAGAGATAATCCGCCAGCGGCAGCTCGGAACGGTTCTCGAGATCTACGAGCACACGGATGTTCTCAAGCAGTTTCCCGAAATGGGCTATCGGTACGACGCGCATTCTGACCGGCACGTTCGTATTCTTCTCTTCGGGCACTACCGCATTGCCTACCTGATCAAACCTGATCGTAACATCGATATCCTTGGTGTGTTCCATGGTGCCATGGAGATCGAACACTACTTGTCTTAGTTTTCTGAAACTTTTGTTCAATGTTTTGTTGCGAGTCGGACAGCCGATGGTCTCATGGTTTCGCCTCATCCGCGCAATTCTGGATTCACCCAGGCCACCCCTGCTGGGTCAACTCCGGTCCCAGTCGTGGGAGGGGAAAGCGAGCAAGCTGAGAAAGATTCGTGGGGAATGATCTCGGTGACAGGGACTTCACGAAATCGGATGGTGGGGTACTGGTCATGATGTGCCTGCTCGTTGCGTCGCTCCGCCCGCGCGACTGTTTGTGAATCGGTTTACGATGAACTTGCGACTTTCCTCTGCGCATAACAGCACCAGGGCGCCCAACGCGAGTGGTCCGAAGATCCAGGCGGGCAAGGGGCTGGTCCCAAAGATCGCGTTGCCCCAGGGGGTATAGATGATGAAGGCCAGAACGCCGAGTTCCGTCGCGATTCCCCAGAGGAGCATGCGATTGCTGAACCAGCCGAGTTGAAAGAGGGACAGTCGGTCTGAGCGGCAGGCGAATACGTTTGCCACCTGGGCGATGACGATGGCGGCGAAGGTGGCGGCGGTCGCCTGTTTGTAGAGCGGGTCGGACCAGTCGAGCGGCATGCCCCAGGTCCATCCCTCGGACAGGAGCAATAAAAAAAATGAACCCATGGCGATCCCGGCTTCGATCAACCCCAGAAAGACATAGGCGCGCAGGAGAAGCGGAAGGTTCATCAACCGTTCTGTGCGCGGGCGCGGCGGAACGGACATAATGCCGGTGTCGGGTTTTTCATGGCGTCATTGCGAACGGACCGGATGATTCGGTGGTCGCCGGCCCCGCAATCGTCCGGTCCGGCAGCGGCAAACCCAGCCACATCATGAAAACGCAGCAACCCTCCTAGGGAAGAAAGGTCACTAGCCTGTTGGAAATTCAGATCTTGCGTGAATTTCTGGCTTTGGAACGACTCACGGATTCGTAACGGTAGCAGGTTTTCCACCGTCTCCGCCGAGTTTGGTGCACGGAATGGTGCATTCGTGGGCTATTGTGCTGTGCGTCGCCGCGCGGCGGTTTATGCCTCCTGGGGAATCTGCTCGATCACCCACCAGAAGAAGTCCGTGATCGGTTGTTCGATCCCGAACCGTTTGAGCTTGGAGGCGATCTGACCGCGGTGGTAGCTGGAGTGATTGACAATGTGGCGCAGTATCGCCCACCGCGGCAGGGTGAAAGTGCGGCCGATCGCGCGCAGCGTCAGCACGGTGTTGAGCCGCTCCGGCGTGAGCGTGGGACGCAGTTCCTCGAAGCGGCGGTAGGCACGTTCCAGCAACTGGGCCACGTCGTCCACCGTGGCCAGATCGGCTTCGGTCGGGATGCGGTCATCCGGATCGCCGGCCAGCGTGCGCAGGTTGAACTCGGTCGCCAGGGCGATGTGGTAGATGGTCGAGCGCACCGACGACCAGCCAGGAACAGGCTCCGCGACGTACTGTTCGGCGGTCAGCTTGCGGCAGGCGTCGAGGACCTTGCGGTTGGCCCAGCGATCGTACGCGAACAGGGCCACGATATCGTCTTGCATGAGGATCTCTCCTGGGCTGGGACAGGGGCACCGCGGCGATGAGCCCGACCCCGCCCGGCGCCATTGAGGTTCGCGCCTCTGTGGACCGGTTGGTCCGCAAACAACATTCTTAATCCAAATCCGCCCGGCACCAGCGGCGGTAAGCCAGCGCGATTGTTGCCACGCTCGCCGCGGCCAGGACCGACGCGATCGCGATATTCAGTTCGACGCCGATGCGGCTGTTCATCGTCCAGAGCATCCAGATCGCAATCGCCAGGAACGGGCAGAATGCGCACGAGACGCTTGCCACCATTCCTCGTTTCAAGAGCCAGATTCCCATCATGGCGTACATGGCGTACGCACAAAGTTGGCCCACCCCTGTGCCTAAAATGAACAGGAGTATGTTTTTGACTTGCAGCAGTTCCGGCGCCCAGATGGCCGCGGCTATTCCCATAAACAGAACGCCCCCGAGCCAGCATTGGATGATGTCCCACAAGAGCGCCAGGCCGAGCTCTCGAACGAATTCCTGTCGCGTTCGCGGCCGCAAGGATTCATAACCCAGACGATGACGGCGCATGAACCAGAAGAGCCAAATGTTGAAGGGATTCGTCATGACCTGCACTGAGAATATCACCACAGTGTCCCTGGCTGGAAGTTCCGCCCCACCAATGGCGGGATAAACACGATTGGCGGGATAATGATGAGCGAGATCAAAATGAGCCACCCCACGGACGCGGAGGCACGCGTCGGAGCGGTCCCAAGCCGCCATAACTGTAAACGTTGCCATAGGCTTCGCTCGCTGTACCCGGAGAGGTTGTCGACTTGTTTCAGGTTGGTAAACGGGTTTTTCAGCGGGTCGAAGTTCTGAAGGGTGGCTCGCTTATCAGCCGGCAAAGCAGCGAGATAGTCAGCGATAGTCTTCGCCTGCCCCCGGAATATTTGACCCCGCCCGCGGAGAAAATCGCCCCACACGCGAGCGATAGCATACTCAAACATATCTTCATTCAACGCAAGCAACCGCCAGGCTAAGGCCCAGAGCGCTAGCAGACTAATGAATACCAAAGCCGCAGAGGTAGCTGGGTTTGTTCCCGCGAGGAAAGCGGCGAGCTCGGGGGAGGATGAAGAGGGCGCCATTGCAAAGACCAAAAAAGGGAAAGCCAAGACGCCCAGGACCGGATGGTGCAGCGTCCACAATCCCGCCGCCAGGCAAGTCAGGAAGATCACGGCAACGCTCGTCGGCGCGATGTCGCTTGTTCCCACAAACTCCATCGAGAACATCGGGATCCCAAGGAAAAACAATGCGATGAGCGTAGTGACCAGGAGATGCTTCTTGCGATAATGCGGCAGCACGGACGCCCACGGGTGGGCGATGTTGTCTCTGAGAAGGACGCCTAATAGACAAGCATTGAAGTACGCAAACATTGCCATGTATGATTTTCTCGAAAGGACGCCGCCAAGGATGCCACCTTGGTTGCGCG
Organism: uncultured Nitrospiraceae bacterium; assembly: GCA_963781915.1. GTDB lineage: Bacteria > Nitrospirota > Nitrospiria > Nitrospirales > Nitrospiraceae > Palsa-1315. The sequence continues at coordinate 283,149 of CAWAIH010000012.1, forward strand.
CGAGCTCTTCAACGTCTGACTGCTGAAACAGCCAAGAGGCAGAGGAACATGAAGCACCACACCGCCGCTGCTGTTCCGCGCAGGTAGGCTCTTGCGATCCGCAGGTAATCACCCATGATGCAGCTCCAGGAAAATGTCCTCGAGATTGAGATCCTGCACCGCCACGGACGCCGACCACTGTTGGGCGATTCGTTCGGGCAAATCCGCCGTGAAGTCCTGCACGCTCACCACCGCCTCGTTGCCGGTCACCTTCGCGTGCAACATGCCTGGCACGCGGAACGAACCGTTCGGCAAGGGCGCGGCTGCCTGAACATGTAGCCGCTTCACGCTGTCCTTGAGCGCATCCAGTTCTCCGCTGTAGACGATCTTGCCGTCCTTGAGGACCGCGACGCGGTCGGCGACGCGCTCCAGGTCCGAGGTGATGTGCGTTGAGAAAAGCACCGTGCGCGCGCCGACCATGTCGAGCAGCGTTTCCAGGAACTGCCGCCGCGCCACGGGATCCAAGCTGGCGGCAGGCTCGTCGAGGACCAGCAGATCCGGCTCATGACCGAGGGCCAGGATGATGGCTAGCTTTTGCGTCTGGCCAACCGACAATGGCCCGACGCGGTCTTCCGGGTTCAGCTCCCATTCGCGCAGCAGCCGTTCGACAAGGGCCTTGTTCCACCTGGGATAGAAAGCGCCCGTGTAGGCGGTGATCTGTCGGATCTTCATCCAGGGATAGAGGTCGATTTTCTGCGGCACGTAGCCGAGCCGTTCCTTGCCCGCGGCGCTGAGCTCCCAAGCCGGCTCGCCCAGGATGCGGACGTCGCCGCGCTGAGGGTGTTGCAGGCCCAAAGCGCATTTGAGCAACGTCGTCTTGCCGGCGCCGTTCTTGCCCACGAGGCCCAAGACCGAGCCTGCCGACAAACTCAGATCGACTTCTTTAAGCACAGGCTTGTGACCGAAGCTTTTCGAAACTCCGCGCAGGTCGAGCATCGTTTCACTCATTGCCGCGTTCCTTTAATAGAGGGTCGAGGGCCGCCAGCACTTGTTCCCGTGTCAGGGCCAACTGATACGCCTGGGTGGCCACCTGCTCCAACAGCGGCCGCAGCTCATTCTGCCGCTCCTTGATCGTTCCTCTAGGCGATTTATGGTTGACGCGCATCCCGTGCCCGCGCACGCGCTCGACGACCCCATCGCGCTCCAGCAGCGAATACGCCTTGGACACGGTCATCTGGTTGACTTGCAGGTCCTGGGCGACCTGCCGCACGGACGGGAGCAAGTCCCCTTCCGCCAACCGCCCGCTGGCGACGAGCGCGCGGACCTGGTCCATCAACTGCCGATAGATCGGCACGCCGGAGGAGGGGTTCACCTGGAAGTAAGACGCGCTGGCTTGCATAAGTGTATTATTACTATAATGCACTAATGCGGTCAAGCCCAGGGTTTTGTTATTGCCGCGTGCCACCCACAATCGGCTCCCCCCTGGGATTAGTGTCGATCGCGCCGATCAGTGTTCCCTTTTTCTTCCGTCCGTCCCGTGTCCGTAAAATCCGCGTCATCCGTGGGGCTTTCTCTGTTCCGCCTCCGCCTCCTGTTCAAACTTTTCGTCCGTCCCAGCACGACGTTTCGGGCAGGTTGGGAAACCCACCCTACGGCCCCCTCATCCCCGGCATGCGAAATCGTCCTACTCAACAAAAACACCCGTAAAGCCCGGCATCGAGCTCAAGTCCTTTGACTTTTACTTCGATTTTGTGCTGGATCTAGTCTCAAAGCTCGACGCCGCGAAAGCCGGGTGAAACCTTCAGAAATCCTTGGGGACGTACAGTCGCCACGACTTTACGTACTCCGCTTCCTTCATCTGATGCGTGAGGTAAAAGTCGAACTCCATTGGGAAGCGACGAAGAAGGTCCAATAGCGATGACTTGTACCCCGCACTGAGGTAGAACCCGATCGCTTGATGGTACGGGTAGATGTAGTGCAGCTTTTGCAGCATCGCTGCCAGACGATTGACGGACAAGGCCGATTGAGCCATCCGGTAGGCCTTCAGCACCTCGTGCACCCCGCCCGAATAGACCGGTCGAACAGCAATGTCGATGAGCGTTCGCTCAAGATTCGTAACGCGGGTGGCCCCTGTTGCAGCCGTCGGATGAGAGCGTTCGTGAGCCTCTTGGGGAGTGAAGTCGTCAACGACCCCGATGTAACCCGTGTTCTTGCCGTTGAGAATGCAGACACGGAATTCATCAGTTTCTGCGATGTAGCTTGTGGTTCGCACTTTTCGCTTAAAAGCGATGTCGATGTTTTTTTGTGACAGTTCGCCGGTGGCGTTGCTCGGGAAGCACCTGTTCGAAGTTGATGTAAGTGGTCTTGGGGAATTGTTTGCCGTAAGCCCGTGAATTCGGACGGCCGAATAGTGGGAGAAGTGACAATTCGGCTTCAGTGTCAGCACGATCTCCGAAAACGGGGCGTCTCCCCAAACGTAACGCGTCTCCTTGTTGTATGGCTTTTGAAAGGGGAAGACGATCTTGCGAAGTATTCCTGACGTCATCAGGAATTTGATAAAATGGTTGGTCGAGGTCGATTGCGAGGCGCCAAAACGCCCGTTCCCGAGTGAGAATTTTCGAGAGGTCCGAATATTTGAGCACTTTCGATGGCTGCTCCTCCAGGAGCTGGAAAATGTCGGTCTTTGCAATCTGGATTCGGCTGGCCAAGGGGATTCTCCCGCTAATGTGTAGTATATATACTACACCTTAGCCAATAATTCAACCATGATCTTGTCGAACAGGTCGTTCCTGCTCATTTCATGGACGTTGGGACCGGTTTGGCGGATTTTATGTATTCTATGTAGTATATATACTACATCAGATAGTTAACCCGACATCCGGCCGGGCCATTTGTTTCGGCCTGGCGACGGCGAGGCGAAATTCGGGAGAAGCCGGGTGCCTCCGCTTGCTTGGCTTCGTGAGAGTATTTGTAGTATATATACTACAAATACTCTGTTTAAAAGTGCCAACCATTTTGTAACAGGCCTTTGAGACGGCTGGAAGGAACAGGAATTATGGGCAGCCGCGCGCCAGCCCCCTCGTCCGCGCCCTTCTCCCGCGAGGGGAGAAGGGAGATGTGCTGAAGCCGCGGTTGCAAGGCATTGCCGCCATGAGTACGGATTGGCCCGGCTGTGGATCGGAGGTGGCGCTTCCGGGCCCAGGATCGGCGGTTCTGACGGTGATGGAAAGAGAAGCGGCGGCTCCGGCACTTACTTATTGGCCTTATTGGCGATCTCGCTCGCGCCCGCATTCGTCGTTCGGCCGGTCCTGCACTGCGACCGGGCCTCCGTTGTTGGCAACCGGGTTCGACCGGAAGACGGCCAGCGAGCAGGCCCGAAGGGGTAGATTCTGCTGCGCCGCCACGACTTGCGGGCTCCCCATTCGGGGACATAACGTGTCGAAGACCAGCTCCCAGTACTGCGTTCTTGTCGAGCTTGGGCAGCGTGAAGGCGATGTCGAGGGCGTGGTCGGCGTTGAACAGGATCAGCAGCGTGTCGCCCGAAATCGTCGCCCCGTATTCGTCGATGTCGATGTTGTCGCCCCGCAGAAGCAGCCCCAGGCAGCGCGCGTAACCGGTGTTCCAGGCCTCGGGCGACATTTCTTTGCCCGACGGGTCGAACCACATGATGTCCTTGATCGTCTCGCCGCGAATTTCACGGCCGTGAAAGAAGCGGCGGCGCTGCAGCACGGGCTGCCGGTGCCAGAACGCGATCAGCGCGTTCGGTGAACTCCAGCAGCCGCTTCTGTTCCTCCGAGAGGTTCCAGTTGAGCCAGGTGAGCTCGTTGTCCTGGCAATAGGCGTTGTTGTTGCCCCGCTGCGTGTGGCCCATTTCGTCGCCGGCCAGCAGCATGGGCACGCCCTGCGAGAGCAGCAGCGTCGCCAGGAAGTTGCGTTTCTTGCGTTCGCGCAAGCTCGAGGATCTGCCGGATCGTCGGTCGGCCCTTCGGCGCCGCAGTTCCAACTGATGTTGTCGTTGGCGCCGTCGCGGTTGTCTTCGCCGTTGGCTTCGTTGTGCTTGTCGTCGTAGGAGACCAGGTCTTGCAGCGTGAAGCCGTCGTGGCAGGTGATGAAATTGATGCTGGCGTGCGGCCGCCGGCTGCTCCACTCGTACAGGTCGCTGCTGCCGCAGAAGCGCGTGGCGAATTCCGAGACGATCGCCGCCGTCGCCCTTCCAGAAGCGGCGGACGCAGTCGCGATACTTGCCGTTCCATTCCGACCAGCCGACCGGGAAAGTTGCCGACCTGATAGCCGCCTTCGCCGAGGTCCCACGGCTCGGCGATCAGCTTGACCTGCGAGAGGACCGGGTCCTGATGGATGATGTCGAAGAACGCCCCGAGCTTGTCGACTTCGTGCAGCTCGCGGGCCAGCGTGCTGGCCAGATCGAAGCGGAAGCCGTCGACGTGCATCTCGATGCACCCAGTAGCGCAGGCTGTCCATGATCAGCTGCAGCACGCGCGGATTGCGCATGTTGAGCGTGTTGCCGCAGCCGGTGAAGTCCATGTAGTAGCCGGTGTTCTCGGGCGAGAGCCGGTAGTAGGCGGCGTTGTCGATGCCGCGGAACGAGAGCGTCGGGCCCAGCTGGTTTCCTTCGGCCGTGTGGTTGTAGACCACGTCGAGAATGACTTCGATGCCGGCCGCGTGCAGATTGCGGACCATCGTCTTGAACTCGCGCACCGCGTCGCCGTAGCGGTCGCGCGACTGGATATCGCATGTCCGGGGCGAAGAAGGCGAGCGTGTTGTAGCCCCAGTAGTTCGACAGCCCGCGTTCGACCAGATGCCGATCGTCGACGATGGTGATGCACCGGCAGCAGTTCGACGGCCGTGACCCCCAGACGCTTCGGAGATGCCGGATCGCCGCCTCGGACCCGAGCGCCGCGTAGGTGCCGCGCAGCTGCTCGGGCACTTCGGGATGCAGCTGCGTGAAGCCCTTGACGTGCAGTTCGTAGATGAGCGTCTTGTGCCACGGCGTCCGCGGCGGCCGATCGTCGCCCCAGGTGAAGGCCGGATCGATGACGGCCGCCAGCGGCGCCGTGGCGGCGTTGTCGCGCTCGTCGAACGACAAATCCGCCTGCGGGTCGCCGACCTTGTAGCCGAACATCGCATCGTCCCAGCGCGGTCGTGCCGCACGATCGCTTTCGCGTACGGATCGAGCAGCACCTTGTCGGATTGAAGCGATGCCCCTTCGTCCGGCTCGTACGGACCGTGGACGCGATAGCCGTAGAGCTGGCCCGGCCGCAGGTCGGGCAAGTAGCCGTGCCAGACCAGGTCGGTCTGTTCGGGCAAGTCGATCTCGCGCCGATTCCTGTTGTCGCCTCGGCCGAATCGAACAGGCACAGCTCGACCCGCGTGGCATTTTCGGAATAGAGGGCGAAGTTCACGCCGCGGCCATCCCAGGTGGCGCCCAGCGGATAGGGTCGTCCCGGCCAGACTCGCATCGCGCATCGCTCCGTAATTTCTGAAATCGCCAATTGGAATTGACGATGGAGGGCCGGTCGAGCACTTCCGCGCAACCGGCTCAT